>NZ_CP114777.1:0-1200000 GCF_027359355.1 Prochlorococcus marinus str. MIT 1214
TTGCCTTTATCTTCATAATCCATTGCGATAGTTAATTTTTGCGATCGTTCAATTCAAATTTACAACTGGATTCCCAAATTTAAGAATGACTGATTAAAGTTTTTGGCTAAAATCATATTCCATTAGGTAATGCATGTGCCAACTCGGAATGAGCTATGGACGAAGGTGCAGCAATTACTGCAAAAGAACTTAAGTAAACCTTCATATGAGACATGGATACGTCCTGCTGAATTCTTTGATTTCAAAGGTGGAAGCTTGACCTTGCTAGCTCCAAACAGCTTTTCTAGTGATTGGTTAAGGAAAAATTATTCTCATAAAATTGAAGAGATCGCATCAGAGATTTATGGTGATGAAGTTAAAGTTTATATAAAAGTTAAGGAAGAATATTCATCAAACAAAACTAATCAGAAAAAGACCTTATCAAATCAAGAAAATAATTCAATTGACGCGAGACATAATTCAGCCATCAAATCGAAGCAAGCCCCAGTAAAAAAATTCTTACCGAGTTTAAATCTTCGATATAATTTCAATAGGTTTGTCGTAGGTCCTAATAGTCGGATGGCTCATGCCGCTGCAATGGCAGTAGCGGAGGCTCCTGGCCGAGAGTTTAATCCGTTATTTATTTGTGGAGGGGTTGGTCTAGGTAAAACCCATCTCATGCAATCTATTGGCCACTACAGGTTAGAAATCGATCCAGAAGCAAAGGTTGCATACGTTTCTACTGAGACTTTTACTAATGATTTAATAGTTGCGATTAGAAAAGATGGAATGCAAGCTTTTAGAAATAGGTATCGAGAAGCTGATTTGATACTGGTTGATGATATTCAATTTATAGAGGGCAAAGAATATACACAGGAAGAATTTTTTCATACTTTTAATGCTTTGCATGAGGCAGGCAGGCAAATTGTTCTTACAAGTGACAGGCCTCCAAGTCAAATACCTCGTTTGCAAGAACGATTAATTTCAAGATTCTCAATGGGACTAATCGCAGATATTCAAGCACCTGATTTAGAGACGAGAATGGCAATATTACAAAAAAAAGCTGAGCATGAAAGGATGCGTTTACCAAGAGATTTGATTCAGTTTATAGCTGGACGATTCACGTCTAATATTAGGGAGTTAGAGGGGGCTTTTACTCGTGCTGTGGCATTTGCTTCAATAACTGGCTTGCCAATGACAGTCGAATCAGTAGCACCTATGCTTGATCCTACTGGACAAGGAGTAGAAGTTAGGCCTAAACAAGTACTAGAAAAAGTAGCTGAAGTCTTTGGAGTCACGGAGGAGGAAATGCGTAGTTCAAGTAGACGTAGACCTGTTAGTCAGGCAAGGCAGGTAGGTATGTATTTAATGCGCCACGGGACAGATTTAAGTCTTCCTCGTATTGGAGAGTCTTTCGGGGGGAAAGATCATACAACAGTTATGTATGCCATAGAACAAGTAGAAAAGAAATTAAAAAGTGAGCCGCAATTGGCAAGTCAAGTTCAAAAGGTAAAGGATCTTCTTCAGATCGATTCACGAAAACGCCGTTAAATTTAAGATTCGATAGTTAGAGGGATTTCAGATTTTTTAATTAAACTGTATAGGATTTTGATCTAGCCTATTTCTTGTAGGTATTTTAGGACCTTGATCACTACCATCAAGATTTGCTGTGCGTTCAAGTGCTTGCCTAAATAATCTTCCGGATAATAAAGGCATATCTCTTGGAACTGAAATTCTATCTCGGAGGTAACGTAATGCAGAGGCACTATTCTTTTCTGGGTGGCAATCTTTTTTTAAAATCATAGAAGTTAAGGCTGCTCTCAATGGCTGATCAAATAATTTATTTTTCATGGGGCTAACAGCAATGATCCTTTCTTTATGTTTGATAACTCTTTCTAAAGCTAATGCCTCAAATTGTTGTTCCAATTCTTGATCAACGTTGAAATCTACTAGTTCTAATTCCCCTAATCCAGAACCTATATCAATTTCTTTGGCAAATAATTTTTGGTTTGTATTTGAATAAGTAAAGCAACCTCCCATTTGAGGAGGTAAATCATGAGCATGAGTGTGAAAATCTCCCTGAGTCCCTCTATATTCCTCAAGCTTTTCAAGATTTTTAAGCCATGTATTTATAAAAGGGTGCTCTTTTCTAAGTGAATATCCTTTGTAGTAAGCCAATGAGGCATTCATTCTTTCCACATATGGAATGAAAATTACATCTGCTGATCCAGGCTTTTCACCATTTTTTGATGAGATTGGTGTTAGCCATCCTGAAGCATTTTTTTCTATTTCTTTTTCAAATTTTTTGGCAACATTTTTGAAATTCTCTCTCTTTTCATCTTCTTGGGCTTGGGAAAAAGAGTTGCGACATAACCAGTTACACCATGATGAAAATAGTTCTCTTTCAAGTCTCCTATTCTCTAAGACTTTCTTCTCATTTAGAGATTGACCTAAAGGACCATAAATTTCTTCTAATGCAAATAAGATTTCATCACTTTCTGTGATTACATGATTTTCAATTTCTATTGCGGGGAGCATTCCTGAGGGCACTTTTTTTAAATACCATCTTTCTTTTTCTCCGTAGCAACGCATTGTGACTTTTTTAATCCGGTAAGGAATTTTTTTAAGCTCTAACCAAATCCAAACTTTTTGGCAATAAGGACACCAAGCATGATTGTCTCTGTAAAGAGTAACAATTGCCTCGGACTCATTTTTTTTAAAAAGACGAAGTGAGGAATATGGGTTGTTTAACCCATTGATTTGATCAATAGGATCAGCTGTATATATTGCTAATTCTTCCCAACTCATTGCATTTCTGGTTGGATTCATTTATTTAAAGGAGAATAGGGAAATAATACTAGGTTGCAAATTTGAAAAAATCTTTTGATTTAATTGTCATTGGTGCAGGATCCGGTGGCTTAGCTGCTGCAAAGAAAGCAGCCAGTTATGGAGCATCTGTCGCGATCATCGAGGGAGATCTTGTCGGAGGAACGTGTGTAATAAGAGGTTGTGTTCCTAAAAAATTATTAGTTTGTGGCTCTTCTCTTTTAGAGAGTTTTTTGTCGGCATCATCTTATGGTTTTGATTTTGATAATTTAAAGATCAAGTCAGAGACTTTATTAGCTAATGTTCGAAAGGAAGTGCAAAGGCTGAATGAATTACACGAGAATTTTCTAAATAAGGCTAATGTTGAGCTTTTTAAAGGTTGGGGTGAATTTAAAAATTCAAATTGTATCGCAATTAAAAATCGAATAAATGGAGAGACTTTAAATGAACTTTATGGAGAAAGAATTTTGATTGCAGTGGGAGGGAGGCCTAAAAGACCAAGTATCGAGGGGGCATCTTTAGGTTGGACAAGTGATGATATGT
Source organism: Prochlorococcus marinus str. MIT 1214 (assembly GCF_027359355.1). Lineage (NCBI taxonomy): Bacteria > Bacillati > Cyanobacteriota > Cyanophyceae > Synechococcales > Prochlorococcaceae > Prochlorococcus > Prochlorococcus marinus. Next base: position 3,349 of record NZ_CP114777.1, read on the forward strand.
TTCTTCTTAAAAGCTTTCCGAAAAAAATTACAATTGTTGGTGCAGGCTATATTGCATGCGAATTTGCATGCATATTGCACGGTTTAGGTGTTGAGGTTACTCAATTAGTTCGAGGTGATCGGATCTTAAGAGGATTTGACTTTGAACTTTCTTCAGCATTAACCGAGGCAATGAAAAATAAAGGAATTAACATAAACTTTGGTGAGAATATTTCTTCACTAAAAGGAACTCCTGGATCTTTAATTATAAAAACAGATACAGGTAAAGAATTTGACTCGAATGGATTGCTTTTCGCTACTGGTAGAGAGCCATTTTTAGAGGGGTTGAAGTTAGAACAAGCGGGAATAGAAATTCTTGAAAATAAAATTAAAGTTGATAGTGAAAGTAAAACAAATATTTCTAATATCTTTGCTATTGGAGATGTAACTGACAGGATCAACTTAACACCTGTCGCAATTGATGAGGGTAGAAAGTTTGCTGATAGAAATTATGGCGAATCAGATCATAAGGTTAACTATGATTTTGTTCCTTATGCCGTATTTAGTCAGCCTGAAATAGCTTCTGTGGGCATGACTGAAGAGAAGGCTGTCCAGTCGATGGGGAAAGATAACATTAAAGTATATAGATCAATTTTTAGACCCTTATCTAAATCATTACCAAAGACTGGCTCTAAATGTATTTTAAAGCTAATAGTTGATAAAAATAATAATAAAGTTTTGGGATGCCATATGATTGGTGATAATTCATCTGAGATTATACAGATGGCATCAATCTCACTAATGCTAGGAGCTGAAAAATCTGATTTTGATAATACAATGGCATTGCATCCTACAATAGCCGAGGAATTCGTGACAATGAGATGATTTAAATAAATGCATTAGTTATTAGAGCTTTTCCTTAGCCTTAACCAGTAAGCAATTGTTTTATAGATTATTATTATTATTGATAATGATATGGCGATAAAAACTAATTCTTTGAATGCTGAATGTAAAGTTGGTAGAGTTAGAGGTATTATTTTTTCTGCAATGTAAAGCATATACAATCCCAATAAAACCCCACCTTCTCCTCTACTTATTATTCCTTTTGTCCAAAAAATTGGCATGCACGCAAGTGTAGTAATCACCATGATAGGAATATCCTTAGTTATTAGTAAATTCTCAACAACTAAACCACTGCCTCTAGATAATACAGAACAGCTACCTAAAACTAGTAATTGATTTAATAAACAACTTCCAATTACATTGCCTATTGCTAGATCAGTTTGACCACGAATAGCGGCCACTAATGAAGTGATTAACTCAGGTAAAGAGGTCCCCAGTGAAACTATCGTTAATCCAATTATAGCTTCGCTTACCCCTAATAATCCTGCAATTGTAGATGCGCCTTCTATTAACAGCCGTGATCCAAGAGTTAGCAAGAAAATGCCACCTAATAATTTCACGCCTGCATTTAATAAACTTGTTGAGTCTTTTTCCATATTGATTTCTGGCTCTGCTTCTTGGGTTTTTTGAGGTTCCTCTCTTGCTGTGCGAATTTCCCAAGTGGTATTTATTATTAGCGCAACTATCAAAGCTACTCCAAATTGCCAAGTTATCAGCTCTGAAGCGGCCATCCCCCAAACGGCAGTTGAGACTGCCAAAAGAAGAGGTATGTCTCTCCTTACAAGACGACTTTCAACTTTTAAAGGTCGTAAAAGTGCACTTCCTCCCAGAACTACCATCACATTGAAAATGTTGCTGCCAACAATGTTGCTCAAAGCCAGACTATCTGATCCAGTCAGGGAGGAGCTAACACTCACAAATAGTTCAGGTGCACTTGTCCCTAGAGACACTATTGTTAAACCTATAACTAGTTGAGGGATCCCAAGGATTAAGGCCAAAGCTACAGATCCTTGAATAAAGAACTCCCCACCGCTAAAAAGTAAAAGTATCCCAGTAATAAGCTCTAGAAATGACAATAATATTGATGGCATAATTGAGTAGTTTATTGAGAAACTAAATTCGTGAATTAATTTATATTATTTCCATTTGGTATTATCTTAATATCTTAGCTCTTTATTGATACTTGAAGACTTATAGACCAAGGTTGCATAAGATATATATTGAAAAAGCTTTAATCCTGTGATTGCGTCTGTGAATCAAATCTCATTATTAAAGCCGGATGATTGGCATCTGCATTTGAGAGATGGAAAGATTCTTAAAGGCGTTTTAAGTCATACCACTGATGTTTTTTGCCGTGCAATCATTATGCCTAATCTTGATCCGCCAATAACTACTTTAAACCAAGCACAAGAGTATAAAAAAAGAATTATTCAGTCTATCCCTGAAGGTGTTTCTTTTACTCCATTAATGACAGCATATCTTACAGATGATATGTCTACGGAGGTTTTAGAGAGAGGCTTTAGAGAAGCTGTTTTTCATGGGGCAAAGCTCTACCCAGCTAATGTGACAACTAATTCCTCTTATGGGGTTACAGATATAAGTAAAATCGACAATTTATTTGAGACGATGGAAAGGATTGGTATGCCATTATTGATTCATGGAGAAGTGACCGATTTCAATGTTGATGTGTTTGATAGAGAAGCTGTTTTTATTGAGCGTCATCTTGAACCATTATTACGAAGATTTTCATCACTTAAAGTGGTTTTAGAACACATCACGACCATTGATGCAATTGACTTTGTAGAAAACAGTGAGTTTGATATAGCCGCTACAATTACACCTCATCATCTACATATCAATCGAAACGCAATGTTCAATGGTGGATTAAGGAGTGATTTTTATTGCTTACCCACCGCTAAACGTGAAATTCATCGTATTGCCCTAAGACAAGCGGCTACCAGCGGTAAACCTTGCTTTTTCCTTGGAACTGATTCAGCGCCTCACACCCGAAGATTTAAGGAAAGCTCATGTGGATGTGCAGGAATCTTTAATGCCCCTTTCGCTTTGGAAAGCTATTTACAAGTTTTCGAAGAAGAAAATGCCCTAGATAGATTTGAAGCTTTTGCAAGTATTAATGGAGCAACTTTTTATGGATTACCTTTAAACACAGAGAGAATAACTTTAGTTAAAAAAGATATTTCCGTACCTCAAGTGATTGATGTTGGACTAGATGGTGACCCCAATGATTTTGTAAAACCATTTCATTCAGGAGAAACTCTTAGCTGGGTAATCGGGGATGTTTAGTGAGATTGGTGAATGATTCTTCCAAAGATTGTTTAACTCTAGACATTCTTAAGAGTACTGATTTAAGCACATACGTTTACGCTAATATGTATATGGCTTAGAGTTGAATCTCTAGCATTTTGACAATCCTTGCTATCACTGGGGAGTGTGGCGGAATTGGTAGACGCACCAGACTTAAAATCTGTTGGCCGCTTTTTGGCCGTGGGGGTTCAAGTCCCCCCACTCCCATTATGTTTTCTATCTTGATTGTGTTTTTAATACCTTTTGGATTAATGGGAGCGGTTAATCCAATAATTACATTATCTTCTTATGCGGTATTGGGAGGGATGTATTTATTGGTAGTTCCTTTGTTTCTTTTTTATTGGATGAATAATCGTTGGAATGTTATGGGAAAGTTAGAACGTCTTTTTATATATGGACTTGTGTTTCTTTTCTTCCCTGGAATGGTTTTGTTTGCACCGTTTCTTAATTTAAGAATGAATGGAAAAGAGGAGTTTTAACTTTGACAAGAGCACAGGTTTTTCAAATAGGTTTGATTGTTTTTGTTATTGGCGGCTTGGGATATGAAGTTTTTCAGTTACTTGGATTTGAATCAATATCAGCTGGTATTGCAGCACAGACAATATTAATTTTAATTATTTTTGCATGGACCGCTTCTTACCTTTTTAGAGTTTTTTCTGGAAATATGACTTTTATGGAGCAACGTAAAAGATACAGAGAGGCTTATGAAAAATTGACTGATGAAAAAATTAGAGAAAAATTTGAGACCATGACGGATGAAGAAAAAGTTGAATTACTAAAAACCATTGAGGAGGAAAGTATTGAACAAACTTAAGTTTTAATTACTAAATCTCAATAATTTTTTCTCTTAGGGATACAAAAATGATAAAAAATATAGATACCTAAGGCTTAGAACATTGAAAAGTACAAATATCAGTAAGTCTTTTTCAAAAATAAAAAAGGAGAAAAGAATTGCATTAATGCCTTTCCTCATGGCAGGTGACCCTGATTTGGAAACTACAGCAAAGATTTTGTTAGAACTTCAGGTAAATGGTGCTGACATGATTGAGCTAGGCATTCCATACAGTGATCCTTTAGCAGATGGCCCGATTATTCAATTAGCAGCTTCTCGAGCTCTCTCTGCAGGAACTTCTCCTGATAGGGTTTTTAAAATGTTGTCTGAATTGAGAGATCAATTGACAATACCAATAATTTTATTTACTTACTCCAATCCACTTATTAATAAAGGTCTGGAAGAATTTTGCTCACAAGCTTCGGAAGTAGGTGTTTCAGGACTTGTAGTGCCGGATCTTCCTTTAGAGGAAGCAGAAAAGCTTTCTGATATAGCTGAATCTAAAGAAATTGATTTGGTTTTGCTTGTTGCTCCTACAACACCCAAGGATCGTATGAAAAAAATCGCAGAGACCTCTAATGGATTTACTTATCTTGTTAGTGTTACTGGGGTGACAGGAGAAAGGTCGTCGCTGGAAGATAATGTTGGAACTCTTGTTAAACACCTAAAACACTCTTCATCTAGTCCAATTGCTGTGGGTTTTGGAATCTCGGAGGTAAAGCATATTAAACAAGTTAGAGAATGGGGCGCTGATGGCGCAATTGTTGGTAGTGCTTTAGTTAAAAGAATTGCTAATGCCTCTATCGGAATGAAAGTCGAAGAAGCTGGTTCTTTTTGTAAGGAACTAAGAGCCGCCACTAATTAATATTGTTTAAATAGCAACAGATCAAGTTGAAAATTGAATTGTCTATATTTTATCTTGTGAAGTCTCGTCTTTGTCTAACTTAGAGTTATGGATCAATTTGTACTCTTTGGATCTTACTGTCAAGATGCTCTAATAAAGAGAGCACCCTTTAGGGAGGAGCATCTTCACAGGCTTTCCTTACTCAAGAAAGAAGGTATATTAATAACATTAGGACCAACAAAATGTAATAAACATGTTTTTGGGATATTTAAATCTGAGGACATTGAACACATAAGAAGTCTTATCAAAGAGGACATTTACTGGAGAAAAGGAATATGGACTGATTTCGAGATTTACTCCTGGACCCAAGCTTTTTGAGCTTGTTCCCAGACCCAATTAGCTACAATTTGATCGCCATTGTCTTTGAGCTCATCTTCATAACCACTCATTATCCCTATCCCTTGTCTTGCTATCTTCGCTATGGCTTCTGGATTGTCAATTCCATTACGCTTTAAGGATGAAATCTTCAAATTCTTTGATCTCCTGATTATGTTCCCGCCATTAAGGTGACAGCCAGCACAGTTGTTTTTGAAAAGATTTTCCCCTAAATCTGCCTCAAAAGCATTTAGCTCTTTCGGTAAACTTAAATAAAAAAATATGCAAGAAAAACTGATTAGAAAAAAATATCTTAATTTTTTGTTCATTGTTTTGTATATTTTATTGATTGAAATTAATTTTTGAAAGATCCTCGCAAATCTCGTCAAGAAGATCGAGTTGTCCCGAAGCATTCAAGTCAAAACTTTTTTTCTTTTTCCCTACTTCACCGTTTGTCCAGAACTCTTCAACTTCACAAAGTCTGCTTGCGATTCTTGGAATTCCACCAGAGAAAAAATCTTTTTTTAAAAATTCAACTAGAGTTGGCATTCTTGCCGAAGGGAGATTAAGACTTTGGCAAAGTTCAGATTGTGTTCTACCTGTCTGCCTCAACCAATCTTTAATAAGAAGTATTAGATCTTCTTCAATCTCTTTTGACCAGCGCTCTTTGCTCATAGAGGAAACCATTTATCCAGCTTAGATTTTGCTCTGAATTTCATCTCGGGGGTTATGTAATTTTGCCAAAGACTAATTACAGCTGTTAGAGCTACAAGATCATCGCTAAAACCAGAGGCAGGAATAAAGTCAGGAATTAAATCAACAGGAACAATCAAATAAGTAAGTGCTCCCATTATGGATATTCTGACCTGGGGGGGGGTTGAATTATCCATGATAAGTTCAAATCCTTCTAAAGCAGGCTGTGCAATCGCTCTGCCTGCTCTTAATAAAATCTTTTTAAGTATTCCCTCGTCGATAACATAACTTTCAAGGACTTCTGCTTCAAATATTTCGTTATCTGGGTTTCTTGAACTAACCACAATTAAATACTTGTCTCTAAAAGGCCACTTTGAATGCCTGTCTTTCTCAATTTTCTTAATGCGCGTTGAACTACTTGTCTGCAATATTCTCTGCTGCAATTCATTTGTCTAGCTACTTCAGCTAACGTCCTCCATTCATTAGATCCATCTAGGCCAAATCGAAGACTTAGTATTGTTCTCTCTTTGGGCGTGAGATTTGATTTATCCAATAGTGACCAAGCTGAGGCACTCCTTTCTGCTAATTCGGCTAGTTCCATAGGAGGAACTTCTTCACTTGGAAGAATATCGACAAGCTCTGAAGGATCTGCTTTAGATTTGACTGCGCCTTGCAAACTTACTGTGATACTTCTCAACTCGCATGCAAGCAATTCTTCGACTTCCTCTAATGGAATTTTCATTTGTATTGCTATTTGGTTCGTTGAGGGATGAACCCCAAGTTCTTGCATTAGTTGAGACTTTGCAGCACGAAGTTTTGTTAGCTTTTCGTTTATGTTTACAGGGATTCTTATGGTTCTACTTTGCGTTGACAACGCTCTATTTAATCCTTGTCTAATCCACCAGTAAGCGTAAGTTGAAAATCTATGCCCTCTTTTGGGATCGTATTTCTCAACAGCTCTTGTTAATCCTAATGTGCCTTCTTGAATCAAATCAAGCAAATCAAGACCTTTCCCTTGATAACGTTTAGCTAAATTCACAACAAGCCTCAAATTAGCTGTGATCATTAGATTCTTTGCACGCTCACCTGCTTTAAGTGTTTTCTTTTCTTCTTTTGAATATTCGCACTCTGGGCCATTGCCTCCAGCTTGTTGGCAGCGTTCATTAAGTGCAACCATTGCCTGCACTTCTCTACCCATTGTGAGCTCTTGCTCAGGTGTGAGCAATTCGTGCCTTCCTATTTCTCCAAGAAAGTCGCTTAATGAACTCACGATTTGTTCCTCCTTGTATTAACAACCTAGAGAGAAATTGTTTACTTTCAATAGGCGTAATAAAGTGTTCGGAATTTATTATTTATCCTTTATCTATTTTTATATGCCTTAACTAGGTCAATTCAATCATAAGAAAGCTCATATGTTTTTTTGCTTGGCTCCTTGAAAATGCGTTTAAATAAATTATTTTCTAATTAGAATATCTCAAAACCTTTGATATCAATGACTTTTTACAATAGTTTTTTGATCTATAAAACTCTATAATAATTTTTTAGTCTCGAATAATTATTTCCAAGCGCTATCCCTTATTTTAGGGAAACGATAAATTACCAAAGATTTAAGAAAATCGATTGATTTGTTTTTTTCTCTTTCAAGACTTTTTTAAGAATATAATCCTTTGTCTTTCTACCAAAGCAATTAATTTTTAAATAAATAATTTAAGAGTTAGTTTTTTGCTAATGAGTTCTTCTTGGAGCACCTCTTCTTTTAACTAAAACTTTTAGAACGTCTTCCCAGGAAACATTTTGGTGGGTTAGAGAAACTTGCAGATGGAAAAGTAGATCGGCAGCCTCATTAGCAACTGAGATCGGATTTTTATCTTTACAAGCCATAATAAATTCGGCTGTTTCTTCTCCTATCTTTTTTAGGATTTTATTATCACCTTCCTTCAGAAGACTATTTGTATAACTTCCTTCCTCAGGATTACTTTTACGATTCTCTATGACTTTGAATAATTCACTACAAGCATCAGATGGAGGGTAAAGAACGTTTTCATTTGTTTCTAAATCTTTAAAGAAACAACTTCTTTTCCCTGTATGGCATGCGATTGAACCAATTTGCTCAATTGATAAAAGTATTGTATCTGAATCGCAATCAGTCCTAATTCCTTTCAATTTTTGAAAATGACCACTCGTCTTTCCTTTGTGCCAAAGCTCTTTCCTTGAACGACTCCAATAGTGAACTTCACCAGATTCTAATGTTTTCGTAATGGATTCTTTGTTCATCCATGCCATCATTAAAATTGAGCCATCAAGCCAATCTTGCGCTATGGCTGGGATCAATCCGTTTTGATCAAAATGTAGATTATCTATAAAAAGCATTTTTAATTAAGCCAATTAGGCTTTTTATAACTCTAGTTATTTAAATTTAATCCTCTATAGGTTTTTTATTCATCTTTTTATGACGATTAAAGATATTCCATTTAATTGCTCAAAGCATTTTAAAGACTATCCATGCTCTCACCGTCAATGGAAACATAAAGGAAACTGTCGTTATGTTCATGGATACAGTCGAAGCTTTACCTTCTGTTTTGCTTCAAATCAACTTGATCTAAATGGCTTCGTTGTCGATTTTTCAAGTCTGAGGCCTTTGGAAGAGAAGTTAAGAGATCATTTTGATCATACTTTTCTAGTCAATTTTGATGATCCTTTTCTAGAAACATGGAAAAAACTTCACTCTGAAGAAGTACTGAATCTTAGAGTCATGAAAAATGTTGGGATGGAGGCAACTGCTGAATTGGTTTGGGGATGGGCTAATGATTTTTTATTTTCAAGAGAGAAAGCTAGAGCTTGTTGTTGGAAAGCAATAGCACATGAAAATGAAATTAATTCTGCTAGTTTTACCTTTTTCCCTGAGTGGTTTAAACCTTGATAGTTTAAAATCTTTTAGTCAAGATGTAATCTGCTTTCAGATCTTATATTTTTAGTTGAAAATTAATTTTGAATCTTTCTTATCTATTTTGATTGTGCTTCCTTCTTTGTATTTACCTTTTAATATATATTTTGCTATTTCACTTTCTAATTCTTTTTGAATGACTCTTTTTAAGGGTCTAGCACCATAGCTCGGATTATATCCAATTTCAGTAATTAAAGATAGAACATCATTATTTATCTCAAGCTCAATTCCTTTCGCTTCTAATCTTTCTCTTAAACGATTTAATTGTAAATCAACTACTTTAAGTAAAGTTTCTTTTTTGAGAGGTTCGAAATTAATTATTTCATCAAGTCTGTTTAGAAACTCAGGTCTGAAATTTGATTTCAGTTCTTGATTAATAAGTTCATCTATATTTGTCGACAGATTATTCGTTATATCCTTATCAACGATTAATTCGCTTCCTAAATTACTGGTGAGAATAATAATAGTATTTTTGAAGTTTGTTGTTCTTCCTTGCCCATCAGTCACTCGGCCCTCGTCAAGTATTTGTAGCAATACATTGAAAACATCTTTATGTGCTTTTTCAATTTCATCGAATAGCAAAACACAATAAGGTTTTCTTCTGATTGCTTCTGTTAATTGTCCACCTGCTTCGTAGCCAACGTAACCAGGAGGAGCGCCAATCAAGCGACTTATAGAGTGCTTTTCCATATATTCAGACATGTCTATTCTAATTAGGGCATTTTCACTATCAAAAAGTTGTGAAGCTAAAGCCTTAGACAATTCTGTTTTTCCCACTCCTGTCGGCCCCAAAAATAAAAAACTTGCGATTGGTCTGTTTGGATCACTAAGTCCTGTCCTGGATCTTTGTATCGCAGAAGATATTGATTGAACGGCTTTATTTTGACCAATAACTTTTTTATGAAGTTCAGATTCAAGATTGAGTAATTTCTCAATTTCAGTTTGAGCAAGTCTTTTAACTGGGATAGATGTCCACTTTGCAATTATTTCAGCCACATCATCGGCTATAACTTCTTCTCTCAAAAGTGATTTCTCGGCATTTTGAGAAGAATTTTTTAAATTAAGTTCTTTAGATTTTAAATTTTGTTGAAAATTTACAAGGGTCCCGTATTCAAGTTCAGCAGCCCTGTTGAGGTCATAATTCCTTTTTGCTTTTTCTATTTCTAGTTGTACTTTCTCAATTTCTTCTTTAAGTGTTGAAATTTCTTCGATTGACTCTTTTTCTTGTTCCCATTTCTTGTTTACTTCAATTTGATTTTTTGTTAATAATGTTAGTTCTGTAGTAATTAATTCGAGCCTATCTTTACTTGAAGTATCTGACTCACCTTCCAAAGATAATTTTTCCATCTCGAGTTGGATGATTTTTCTATCAATCTCATCGATTTCTTCTGGTTTTGATGTTATTTCCATTTTTAAACGTGAGGCTGATTCATCTATTAGATCAATAGCTTTATCAGGTAAAAATCTTTCGGATATATACCTATCACTCAATATCGCCGCAGCTATTAGAGCGTTATCAGAGATACGAACACCATGATGGACTTCATATCTTTCTTTTAATCCACGTAAGATCGAAATCGTATCTTGGACTGAGGGTTGTTTTACAAGTATTTGCTGAAATCTTCTTTCCAGCGCAGGATCTTTCTCAAAATTTTCTCTATGTTCATTGATGGTTGTTGCTCCAATACATCTCAATTCCCCTCTAGCAAGCATTGGTTTTAGGAGATTACTAGCATCCATTGCACCACCACTCGCGCCTGCTCCGACGACAGTATGTATTTCATCGATGAACAAAATTATTTTTCCTTCTGAATCTGTGACATTTTTTAGAACTGACTTAAGTCTCTCTTCAAATTCACCACGGAATTTTGCACCTGCTATTAGTGCCCCCATGTCTAAGGAAATTAGCTGACGGTCCTCAAGGGATGTAGGAACATCTCCGTTGATAATTCTTTGTGCTAAACCTTCAATAATTGCTGTTTTACCCACGCCAGCTTCCCCAATTAATACGGGATTATTTTTAGTTCTACGGCTAAGAATTTGAATCGTTCTTCGGATTTCCTCATCTCTTCCAATTACAGGATCTAGTTTCCCCTCTCTGGCTGCAGAAGTAAGGTCTAGGCCGTACTTTTGAAGTGCTTCGTAGCTATCTTCAGCATTTTTCTGGGTCACTTTTTTGTCACCTCTAATAGCATTTACAGCCTGAAGAAGGCTGTTTTTGTTGATTTGATTTTGTTCAAACAACCTATGACAAACTCTCTCGTCATCAAATAGGGAAATCACTAAATGTTCGCTTGAAATAAAATCATCTTTAAATGATTCTTTAATATTTTTTGCTCTTGAAATTGAAAAAGACATGTTTTTGCCAAAGAAAATTGATTCTTGAGCCTTTTGCATTTTTGGTTGGTTTTGTGTAAATTTCTCTATTTCTGTGAGTAGAATTTTTATTTTTCCGCCTGACCTTTCTATTACTTTTATTGCGATTTCATTTTTCTTTAAAAGAGACCAAAGAAGATGTTCTGTTTCTAAAGTCTGATGTTTTTCATTTAATGCTATATCTTTTGCATCAATGATCCCTTGCCAAGCACTGTTAGTAAAATCATCAGGATTAATCTTCATCCTTAAAAATAATTTATTCTTTGATACTATTCAAATCTGTTTATTGTATAAATATAAGAAAACCGACCTTTTTGATTTTGTAAAATATATTAGTGAGATCACTTTAATTTTTTGGAACGAATTAGATTAATTTTAAATATGTAAGTTTTATCTACTTAAGATCTATTATTTATATTGATTAGAAGTTTTATCGAAATTAAAATCATTCCATCTGATTACAAATTAAAACTTTTTCGCAACTAACAATAAATTCTTTGATGTTTAAAATTGCAATAGTTTATTTTTAAAAAATATTTATGCTCCAAGCTTTTGATTGAATTCCAAAATATATTTTTTCAAAAAAAAAGATGGGGTAGCCCCATCTTTAATAAATTCTTTTGAAGATTTATTTGACTACGACTTTTCCAACCATGCCAGCCCCCCTGTGAGGCTCGCAGTAAAAGTCGTATGTTCCAGCAGTGTTAAAAGTTCTCTCCCAAGATTCTCCTGGAGCAAAAGCTAAATCTGGATGACTTAGATCATCATTTCCGTCAAAAACAGCATTATGAGGAGCAAGTTTGTTGTTTACAAACTTTACGGTGTCACCAGCGCTTATGTTTAGGGTGCTTGGTTCGAAAGCAAGCATTCCTGCATCGGTGCCAAGCTTAACTTCAACAGTTGAAGCATTCACATTGGATACGCCAATTACAAGGAATGCAAAGAAAGCAAATAAAGCTGTTGAAATAGAACGAATCATGAAATTAATTCTTTTCTTTTTTTAATTTTACTACTTTAGCTTCTGTTTACCATTTTAGTGTTTAGTTAAACCAGAATTATGTAAAACTTGACTTAGCGTTTTGGCATAGCTGATACCTCCAAAGGTTTCAGGAGAGGTTACGGGCTCATGTATAAAGTGTTTTTGTCTAAGACTAAATCTATCCCAGTTTGTAATTTGAATTGGGAGTAAAATAACTAAAAGTTCAACAAGCCAGGTCCAAAGAGGGATTTGAGGGACTTTACTCATTCCTTTCCACCTTAGAAGCGTCTGAATTACTACATCTATACTTATATAAGGTTGCCCTAAAACGAATTTCCTTATTTTAGTGCCAGTAAAAGGTTGTTCAGGTTCGAAATCAGAGGTAGCCAGATGCCCGCAAATGAATGCGATATCTGCTGCGTGAATAAAATGAAACCTTGAGAAGAATTTTAACCATCTTGCAAGCCAGATCCATTTCAATGCATCTCTAAGTCCTTCTGTGAGATAACTAGTTGGGAATTTACTTTTACCGTCTAAACGTCCGCCAAAAACTAGTGTTGGGAAAACAGCTATGATCCTCGTAGCAAACTTGTGAGATTCAAGCTCTCTGAGGCATTGTGCTTTCGTTTGTATGTATTCTGTTCCATAGGTAAAAGCTTCTGGTAATAAATTTAAGTTCCTATCAAGAACACTTGCAGTTGAGAAATAAATAATTTGTTTGATATTTGAAGGATTTAGTAAATTAAGTAAATTTTTTACTGCATTAATATTGACTTCTTTGGCTCTTTTAGGATCACCCCAAGCAGTTGCTGTATGAATAACTCTGTTGACTTTTGAAAATTCTTTCTCGAACTTATCTGATTGTCTCAAATCTCCTACTAAAACTTTAATTCGAGGATTTTCTAAATTTATTGAAGTTATTTTTTTTGGATCTCTAACCAATAAAAATAATTCTGAAGTTGAGTTTTCGATTAGCCAATTTGTTATGTATTGCCCAACACATCCACTTGCTCCAGTGATCAGAATTATTTCGTTTTTCAAGACGAAACTTTTATAAGTTCATTGACATTTTTACCAGTCTCGAAAAATACCCTTGCATTTGCTTCCGGCGTCCCAGGCAGTATTCCATGACCAAGGTTAAGAATATGTTTTCTACCTTTTGCTTTTTTGACTACATCAACAATTCTTGATTTGATCGCATCAGGAGTACCAAACAAAAGTCCTGGATCAACATTCCCTTGGACTCCCACTGATTGAGGCAGCCTTTTTAGTCCATCTGCCATGTCAACGGTCCAATCTAGAGAGACTATATCTACTCCGGTTTTTCCCATCCTTTCAAGAACTCCCGCACTGCCAGAGATGTATAAAATCATAGGTGTATCTGGATGTTTTTCTTTTACTAAATTGACTACTTTTTGTTGATAAGGCGCAGCAAATTTGTCATAATCTTGTGGACTTAATTGTCCTGCCCATGAGTCAAACATTTGAACTACTTGGGCCCCAGATTTGATTTGATAGGACAAATAGTTCGCAATTGATTCTGCAAAGTGATTTAAAAGTTGATGCAGTAGTTCTGGCTCTTGGAATGCCATCGCTTTTATAACTGCATAATTTTTGCTGCTTTTCCCCTCTACAACATATGCAGCAAGAGTCCATGGAGCACCTACAAATCCAAGAACTGCAGCCTTGTTCCCAACGCTTTCCCTTAACCTTCCAAGGACATCACCAACAAAAGACATGCTTTCTTCTGGTTGAAGGGGCTTTAGGTCTTTAACCTGTTTGAGGCTTCTTATTGGGTCATTTATCAAGGGCCCTTTACTTTCAACGATGTCAAAGTTAATTCCCATTCCAGGAAGAGGAGTCAAGATATCTGAAAAAAGTATTACTCCATCTGGTTCAAAAGCTTTAAAAGGCTGCATTGAAATTTCATAAGAAAGATCGGGGTTTTCGGACCTTTCCCTAAAACTTGGATGATTATCACGCAGGTCGCGATATACCTTCATGTATCTCCCTGCTTGTCGCATCATCCAAACCGGTGGCCTTTCAACATTTTCTCCGCGAGCGGCACGAAGTAGTAAAGGAGTAGTTTCGTTCATTATTTTGTCCTTTTAATCGAAAAACTTACATGAAGCAGTAACTTGAAAATCATGAAATACGTTCTCTGCAAAAGTTCGTCATACCTTTTGAATTTTTACATCCAGACGACAGTTGAAATTAGTTTTTGAGGCAAGGTTGAAACATTTCTATTCGAGGAAGGTTAATTCTTCTTGGATTTATGCTTTAGAACCAGAACGCTAAGAGGAGGAAGGCAAAGATCTATCGAATTTTCATAGCCATGTATGTTGTAGAAATCTGTTGATTTACCCCCCATATTACCTAGATTTGAGCCTCCATATTGACTCGCATCTGTATTGAAAATTTCTTCATAGAATCCATCAACAGGCACACCTATTCTGTAATTAGAATGGTTTTGAGGGGTAAAGTTTGCAACTATTACTAACCATTCTCCATCAGTTTTTTCTCTTCTCATAAAACTGATTACTGAATTTTTATTATCATCGCAATCAATCCACTGGAATCCATATTCGTCAAAATCATTTCTCCATAAAGCTGGTTCTCTTTTGTATAAAGTATTCAAATCACCTACTAATTTCTGTATTCCTTTGTGAGGTTCATAATTTAGAAGATCCCATTGCAAATCATCCCAAACATTCCATTCTTGCCGCTGACCAAATTCCATTCCCATAAATATTGTTTTTTTACCTGGATGTGTCCACATATATGCAAGCAAAGCTCGTGTATTTGCATACTTCTGCCAGTCATCGCCTGGCATCTTGTGTAAGAGATGACTTTTCCCGTGAACAACTTCATCGTGGCTTAATGCAAGCATAAAGTT
The DNA here is from genome assembly GCF_027359355.1 of Prochlorococcus marinus str. MIT 1214. Taxonomy (NCBI): domain Bacteria; kingdom Bacillati; phylum Cyanobacteriota; class Cyanophyceae; order Synechococcales; family Prochlorococcaceae; genus Prochlorococcus; species Prochlorococcus marinus. Next base: position 18,494 of record NZ_CP114777.1, read on the forward strand.
TTCGGTAAAGTTATAACAAATGGAGAAAGTAATATTGTTTTGATTAAATTGTCTAAACCATGGGTCAATTTCAAAATAATCGAGCATATCGTGCATCCAACCCATGTTCCATTTTAGGTTGAAACCAAGTCCATCCATGTCAGTTGGTTTCGTTACGCCTGTCCATGTGGTTGATTCTTCGGCAATAGAAAGTGCACCTGGAAAATGTTGAAAAAGAACATGATTAGCCTGCTGCAGAAATCTGACTGCTTCAAAATTTTCATTCCCTCCATCTTCATTAGGTATCCATTCACCCTCCGGACGAAGATAGTCTTTGTAAAGCATTGAGGCAACAGCATCAACACGTATTCCATCTATATGAAATTGATCAAACCAGAAAATTAAATTTGCAACTAGAAAATTACGAACTTCATTTCGACTGTAATTGAAAATTAATGTTCCCCATTCTTTGTGCTCTCCAATTCTGGGATCTGAATGCTCGTATAGATGGCTGCCGTCAAAATAAGCAAGTCCATGCTGATCTTTAGGGAAGTGACCTGGTACCCAATCGAGAATGATTCCTATCCCCTCTTTATGGCATGAATCAACGAAGGCACGAAACTCATCTGGTGATCCATATCTACTTGTAGGCGCATACCAACCAGTAACTTGATATCCCCAGGAGCCATCAAAAGGATGCTCTGAAATTGGCATAAGCTCGATATGAGTGAAGCCTCTATCTTTGACATAGGGAATGACCTTATTTGCCAGCTCTTTGTATGTAAGCAATCTTGAGCCAGGCTTCATATCTGCTGCTGGGACAGGGGCTCTCTGCTCTCCGTTTGAGTTGATAAATGGATCATCTGAGGAAGCATGCATCCAGCTCCCTAGATGCATTTCATAAACCGATATTGGTTGCTCTAAAGGATCTCTATTGTCACGATTGGATATCCAAGACTGATCATTCCATTGAAATGAATCGATTTTTGATATGACCGAGCTTTTTGCAGGTCTTATTTCATGTTGAAAACCATATGGGTCGGCTTTCTCGTAGCAATGTCCTTTTTCAGTTCTGATTTCATATTTGTATAAATCTCCCTCGCTTAGACCAGGTATAAATAGTTCCCAAATTCCTCCCAGACGTTTTTGCATAGGGTGATGTCGGCCATCCCACGAATTGAGATCACCAATAACAGAAACGCTTTTTGCATGAGGCGCCCATAAGCAAAACATAACTCCTTGCTTTTTATCTATTTCTGTAAGGTGAGCCCCCATTTTTCGCCATATGTGATGGTGATTTCCTTCCGCGAAAAGATGTCTATCTATTTCACCCATCCACTCTTTTCGGAAGCTCCAAGGATCATTTTGAACATGTTCAATGCCTCCTCTGTTTACCTTTACTTGGTAATCAGTGCCAGGATCTTTTTCGATAACTCCTTCAAAGATCCATTCGTGGTTTGGATTTTGTAGCTGGATTTTTTTTTCTTTTATTATTAGTTCAACTGCACTTGCTTCAGGCATCCATATTCGAATTATCCATTTATCTTTAAATGGTTGAGGACCAAGAATTGAAAATGGACTTTCATGTCTGCATTCAGAAAGTCTTTGTCCGTCATCTTTCAAAGAATCTAGAAGAATAGAGACGGTCATGACTTATCGCTTAAATAGCTAGTAAGCTTAATCCTATGCCAGTAAATATTGAACCCCTAAGAGGAAATAAGTGATTCAAATTTAAGTTTTGAATTTAAAAGTAAGAGAGAAATTGTAGTCACTAGGCAGTTAGGGCTAGGTCCCTCGCACAAATATTCACTCTGGCCAGGATTTATTCCAATTGCTGGCCATCCAGATCCTGAGAGTGAAATTCTTAAACGATCCCCTTCTTTAAATGTAGCGAGAATTGGTTGAAGTCTGATTTGTCTAGCGCTTTTAATACCTCTATCACAATTGGCAATTCTGAGTACACCAGTCGAAAGTTGCGTGGCAGTATTCTCAACCTCACTAGGAATTATTGATAATGCAACGAATAGATCAAAACTTTCCCTGTCACACTTGGTTTCTAAAAAAAGAGTTGGAATTCCCTCCAGCCTAAGATCATTCAAAATAGGTTCTGATGTAAATACTGCGACATCAGGTCGAATATCTAGCTTAAACCTGTTAGCTTCTCCAGCTGTATCACTGAGATGCCCTCCGATTGCTGGTATGGGCCTCCATGGGTCGTGAACTAAATTCACTTCACTATCTGCTTTCAAATCAGAATTAGGGACTAGGCATCCTTCAAGATGACTTATTGAGGCTAAACCTTCGCTACTAAGATTCCATGTAGGCGTTTTATTCTGAACCGAAAGCTCCCAGCTCTTAGTGGTTAGATTCCAAAGATTGATTTGAGGGATATGAATTTCTTTGTTTTCTTTTAAATGAGAATCAAAAAAATCTAACTGGGTGTGTTGTGCTCCCTCCCACCATTGAAGATGAGTCGCAGGACCAATTAGTAATTTAGGATTACCTCCTGCCTTTTTAGATTTCTCAAAAATATCTAAAATACCTTTTAAATGAGGATCCCACCAACCCCCAATTAGAAGCAAAGGTTTTTTTAACCAACTATCTAATGGCTCATGGGTTTTCCATTGTGGAGTTTTAGTACACGAAAGGTTTAGCCATTTATATGCCATACCTTCTGGGTCATTTTTTTTAAGTAAATTATGACCGTCATATAAATATTTTTTTGAGTTAAGACTCTCACGGATTTCGTGCCAAGCTGTCCAATTCTTCTCTCTTTTTGCTTTTTGAGCGGCTAATTGCAAACCCCATCCAATTCCCAAGTGCCACCAAAACGCTCCTCCTTCACAACTCCAATGTTCATTCTCTGAAAGGCCTGTCATTGCAGGAATAATGCAATCAGGTGGAGTAGTTCCTTCCTCCGCAATGAGTTGTGTTAACCCTTGATATGAAAAACCGTATGTGCCTAGTAGGCCATTGCATTCAGGCAAGGATCGCACCCAATCATGAGTTTGACTAGTGTCTGAAGCTTCTTGCTTGAAACCTGAAAAATCTCCTTCAGAACCACCTTGACCGCGTACATCTTGTATAACAACTAGATAGCCCTTACTGGCCCACCAAGATGGATGTGCATATGTAATTGTTGAAGCAATTTCTCTTCCGTATGGCTGGCGCATAAGCAAGACAGGCCACGGCCCGTTTCCTTGAGGCGACCAGATTCGAGATTTTAGTAATGTTCCGTCTTTAAGTTTTAAGTCTTCGTCTCTGTATCTTATTGAATTCATTATTTGTTTTAAAAAGTTTCTGGGCAATAAAGACCTCTTACGTACATAGAAAGGATCTCAGCATCTCCTTCGCTTATATTTTTTTGAATTGAGATTTTTTGAATAGATTTTTGTGAACCGGCTGAAATGTTTTCTTTATTTAGTTTTCTAAAGCTTTCACAAATAGACTTCGCTTCATCAGGATTCCTTTTTACACCTTCAAGAAGTCTTGATTGAGCGATTACACCTTGATTGATTCCAAATGATGCAAATATTAAAGTGATTAGTAAACCATTCATTTCAATTAGTTTACCAAGTTTCTATTGGATTAATTATATTCTATTACCTAATGGCACTTGGGTACATTAAATAAATTTTTTTTTGCTTTCTCTATTAAAAAATGAGCTTTTTTTAGATCTATTATTGGAATTCTTCCTGTTCGTAGAGTTCTTTCAAAGCGCCCAGTCTTTTGAACTAGCTCTTGAGGCGTAAGTCGTGAAATGGCCTTATTAGAAATTAACCCTGAGTGCATCAATAAGGCAGCTTCGCTAAGTTGAATATCTAAAGTACATATAAAATATGCTATGCATTTAAGTCTTTTTAGATTGCGAACACTTCCCAAGCTTCCATAGATTAGATTATTTATTTCTTCATCACTAATAGATAATAAAGAATCCCATGTTTTTATATTATTTGATATGAGTATTTTTTCTTCTTGATAAAAGCTTTTAGGAAGATCTTTCAATAATGACTTATTACTCATCAGTCTCTAATAAGGAAATTTCTTCAATATCAGCATCATTTGATAAATTTTCACTTGGAGAATAATTCCTGTCTGGTAATTCTATTATCTTTGATTCTTTTAAATCATTTATTAATTCACCTAGAATAATTGGTTTACTTATTCCATCACCAGCGGATTCTATTGTTCTGAGCCTGACTTTGACCTGAGCGCCATTTCTTCCTCCCCCTTTCAAATTTCCGGCTATTTGTAACAATGTTGGTTTTATTGCTTCTTTAGGGAAATCATTAGATGCTTGTGCAACAACTAAATCAAATCCATTGTCGTAAACAATAGGAGCATATTTGTAGCCCTCAACATTAAAGGGAGGAGTATAGCTTTGCTCAAAGGCCCAGCAACTAGCAGATAATAAAAGTGTGAAAATTGTTGTCCCAGTTAGTCGGAATTTAATTCCCCAGTTAAATAAATAAGCCAAAATAGTCAATACGCCCAGTCCTGCACCCCCCCAGGCTAGCCATTTTGTAACATCTTGGATAACTTCAATCATAGACATAGGCTGGTTTCTCCTGAATTGATTCTTTATAGTTTGTTAGCTCCCCCAAGTTTGAGAATAATGTTTCATGGGAGATGAGTGGAGCTCTAAAAGATTAAAGCGTTGGGGACTTGCTGGAACCTTTGCTGCGTTGGGTGGTGTTTTGATTTGGAGTGGCGCAGATCTACTAGTAGATAGAACTATAAGCCGTTTTTCTCCACAAATAGAGAAAACATTATCTAATTCATTAGGTCATCCTTTAAAAATAGGTTCATACAGGGGGCTCAGACCATGGGGAGTTGAATTGGGGCCAACAAGGCTTCTTCCAGGGACTAAAGATGCTTCCTCAGTTAATATTTCAAATTTAACAATTAAATTTGCTCCTTTTGCGAGTTTATTGAATTGGAAACCAGTAGCAATATTTAATCCAAAAGGAACAGAAATTATATTAAACAAAAATGATACTGGTTCATTTTGGGTTGTTCCCCAGAAAGATAATCCTAAACAAATCAATCTTCAACTAAAATTTAATTTAAAAGAACCAACCAAAATTGTATTTAATGCTGGGGATACGACATTATTAGCAAAAGGTAATCTATCTCTAAATCTTGGTGAGAAAAAAATTTTTGGTGCGATTAATCTAGAGTCCAAAGAACAAGGAAGCCTCTATCTTTCAGGAAAGGGTTATTGGGATGGAATCGAATTTCAAACTAAAGTAAAAATCAATAAACTTGGTCTTTCTATCTTTGAGAGAATTTTAGGAAATAATTCTAATTTTATTGCAAGAGGAAATATAAATGGAAGTCTAAAATTGGGAGTTAAGAAAGGCTTGATAAGGTGTAATGGTGGTTTATTGCTTAATAACTTAACTCTGAGGGGAGGACCTCTAAGTGATACATTGTCTACAAGTAATTCAAAAATAGAATGTGATAAAAATAAGCTTAAGTTAATTGATTCTAATTGGAATTATGGATATTTGGATATATCTAATTCATCTGAAATACCATTCTATAAAAAAGATAAAACTTATATAAATTCTGAAACTACTATTAAAATTAAAGATTTTGATCATAAACCACTTTCTTTAAAATTAAAATTACCAATCTCAGTAGTTGACAGACAATTTATTCCTGGGGAACTTAATGCTAATTTTAATTTAGAATCTTTTCCTTTAGGTGCTTTAAATCCAATACTAAATGCATCATTATCAGGGAAATTAAATACAAAAGGTGATTTTCAGGGTCCTTTATCTTCTCTGAACTCTACTATTAACCTTTCCTTGGAAAATCCACAAGTTAATGGTATTCGATTAAGGGAAAAATGGAGAGGTTCTTTTACTCGAATTCCAAGTGAAAAGAAGTGGGGGATTTTGAGAATGAAATCAGAAGGTGCTTCTATCCCAGGTAATCTTCAAATTAACTTTAATAAGGATGGTGATTTTAATGATTTAAATCTAAATAGATTAGGAGGTGAAATAAGTCTAAATCCTAAATCAAATGCTTTTGAATGGGAGGCTAATAAATTCAAATTAGATCGTGTAGAAGTGGCATTCCCGCCAGAGAAAAGTTTTAAACGAATCTTTGGGGAAGTTACAGGTAACGGATTATTTTCTCTTGACCCATTATTTCTTAATGGTGATTTGAGTTTAGATTATTTTAGATTGTTAGGTTTCAAATTAAAAAATGCAAGTATTAAAGGTCAAATTAAAAATTCAGAAACTAATTTAACAGGTGAATTAATACCATCTGAAAATGGAAAGATTAAATTTGATATTAATAATGGCTCCAAATTTTCTTTGTTAGCTCAAGTGAAGGATGTAAGCGCTAGTTGGATTACTGCTACAGCTTTAGAGTTTCCTAAATTAGGATTGAAATATTCAGATGCAATTGGGAAGGCTGAAGATTTAGAGAAATTTATAATTGGTTATCCAATTAGTTCTATAGATTCTCAGTTCGAAGCTTTAACTAGGTCTCAAGATTCATATAGAGAAGAGATTTCTAAGGTAAATAGTGAAAGCATTATTAATCCTTATGATCTAAAGGGGGATATTAATGCTGATATTAAATTAAGTGGTCCAAACCTATCTGATTTAAATTTAGAAGCAAAAGCTTTTGGTAAGGTTTGGACAAATAAATTAAAGATTATAAATTCTAATAAAATCAGACCCTTTAAGGTGACTTTTAATGGGAACCTAGCTTCAGGTCTGGGAGATTTTTCTTTACTTAATTTAAATTTTTCATTATTATCTCTAGTTGCACCAATACCTTCAGCGGTTGATGGGTATTTTGGTTTGAAAGGTAAATATAGTTTAGCTAATTCAACTCCACAAGTTACAGCAGATTTAATTATTAAAGATACAGTAATTTATAACAGAAAGATTATTTTAGATAATGGAAATATTATATTTAAAGACAATAATCTCGAATTTGATATCACTCTAAGGGATAAATCTTCGGCAAATCCTGTTCAGTTAGGTGGAACCTACCCATTAATTAGTTCTTATCCTATTGATCTAAAGATCGAAAGTCATGGAGATGGGTTAGCGTTCTTGACTGGGCTAACGAAAGGGAATGTCTCTTGGACCTTAGGGACAGCTGATTTAAGCTTGTTGATTAGAGGAACCCCTGCGAAACCGGTTGCTAATGGTTTTTTGGTTTTAAAAAACAGTGAGCTACTTTTTCAAGATAAAGAAATTAATAATTTGAATAGCATAATAGTTTTTGATTTCAATAGACTTGAGGTTCGAGAACTCAAAGCAAATATTGGAGCAAAAGGTGTAATTAATAGTCAAGGTGGAATTTCGTTGTTTGATTCTCAATTAAGTGAAAGCGAGCCATTGGCTCTTTCGATAGAAAAAACACGTATTAAGACGGCATTTACTGACATCAGAGCTTCGTCTAACCTTGTTGTTAAGGGATCTATTTTGAAACCTCAATTATCAGGTGAAGTCTTTATCTCAGAAGGTTCGATTTTTGCTAAAAGGGCTAACAATCCAAGTAAGACTTCATCTGAAAAATCGGATCGTTATCAAGATTCTAAGGTCAAAATAATACGTAAATTACCAGAACAAAACTGGAACCAGAAAGAACCTCTGGTTTTATTTATTCAAGATGAAGATGCACCTGCAAGTCGAATAGTTAGTGCTGGTTTGCCTAATGGATTTGAATCACTAACCTTTGATAATTTAAAGCTCGCACTTGGCCCTTCATTGCGATTAGTTTCTCAACCCTTGGCAAGCTTTGAAACAAATGGATTCCTTGTCTTGAATGGCGCTTTTGACGAGACTCTTGATGTTAGTGGAGTTATTAAACTTGATAGTGGCTACGTTAATCTCTTTACGACTACTTTTAATCTAGATCAAAGTGAACCTAATGTAGCCGTATTTGTACCATCTATGGGCTTGGTTCCATATGTTGACGTGACTCTAAATAGCCGTGTTCCAGATAATGTTAGAGACGTAAGTAATTTTGCCTCTAATGGCATGGCATCATTTGGTATTGGAGGATCTCGTTTCGTAAATGTCGAAGTAGCGGCTTCTGGACCTGCAGATCGCATTAGTGAAAATTTTCAATTGAGAAGTACTCCATCTTTGGGAAGAAGTGAGTTGATAGGACTTTTAGGAGGTAATTCCCTTGCAAATCTAATAAGTAGTGGAGGCAATGGTGATGTGCTTGCAAGCTTTTTGAATAGATCTTTTGCTTCGTATCTTCAAGGCAATATCAATGGTTTTTTGAGTGATAGGCTTCAAATATCATTGTATCCGGCATATATAAATGGATCAGATTCAGAGGATGATACTAGTGATAGTAGTTCTTCAAGTGCTGACCAGGAAGATACTAATCTACCTGGTCAACAGGCATGGGTGACCGAAATAGGAGTTGATCTTAACGAAAAAATTAATTTCTCAGTTCAGGCTGCGCCTAACCGAAAAGATATTCCACCGAAAGGAAATATTACTTTTCAAATGAATCCCAACGTAGGTCTACTAGGCTCGTTTGATAAGAATGGGAATTGGCAAAGTCAACTCCAACTCTATTTTAGATATTAAATAATGAATAGTTAAAAAAATGATCTACTTAGAAAATGCTCAGCTAGATAGATTTTTATCTTCTTTTATTGCTTGATTAGCCATTAAAGGAATATTTTAAAGATAGTGAAAAATTATCTTTGATTAAATAGTTGATCTAAATCAAATGAGTACAAACTTTTCAGTTCCTGAGCCTACCCCCCAGCTAGTAAAAATAGCCGAGAGTGCAAAAGAGGCTTCTATTTCGCTTGGTCAATCCACAAACAAACAACGGTGTGAGGCTTTGACTGAAATGGCAAATGCTTTGAATGATAATGCTGATGAAATATTAAAAGCAAATGTTCAAGACCTTGAAAGGTCAGAAAAAGAAGGGTTGAATAAGTCACTTCTATCAAGACTTCAGTTAACAAAAACTAAACTCAAAGGATGCATAGACGGAGTCCTCAAAGTTTCAAATCTTGCAGATCCAATAGGTAAAAGACAACTTCATAGGGAATTGGATGAAAACCTTATTCTTGAGAGAGTGACAGTTCCATTAGGAGTCTTAGGAGTGATATTTGAGTCGAGACCAGATGCATTAATACAAATAGCGTCTCTTGCTGTTCGTTCTGGTAATGGAGCGTTATTAAAAGGAGGAAGTGAGGCAAAAGACACAAATCAAGCAATAATGGATTCTCTTGATAAAGGATTAAGAAAATCAAATGTGGGTTCAGGAGCGTTGTCTTTGCTTACCACACGTCAAGAAAGTCTAGGCTTACTACGTTTAGATAAGTTTGTGAATTTGATAATACCTAGAGGTAGCAATGAGTTGGTTCAATTTATTCAAGAAAATACTCGTATCCCTGTCTTAGGGCACGCTGATGGAATTTGCCATTTATATGTGGATAATTCTGTAGATATTGATAAGGCTATAAGCATAGCTTTAGATAGTAAGATTCAATATCCTGCTGCTTGTAACGCAATTGAGACATTATTAATTCATGAAGATGTTGCCGAGATGTTTTTGAAGAAAGGCTTGCCAATTTTTTCAAGTGAAGGAGTTACTCTAAAGGGAGATACAAAGAGTCAAGCTTTAGGGGTAAAAAATAAGGCTGATGAATCAGACTGGTCTAAAGAATATCTTGATTTAATTCTATCAATAAAAATTGTTCGTAATGTAAACGAAGCTATTGAACATATTCGTAAATATAGCTCTCGACATACAGAGGCAATAGTTACTGAAGACAAGATGATTGCTGAAAAATTTTTAAATTCGGTTGATAGTGCAGGTGTTTATCATAATTGCTCTACTCGTTTTGCTGATGGTTTCCGATATGGGTTTGGAGCTGAAGTTGGTATAAGCACACAGACTCTTCCACCAAGAGGACCAGTTGGATTGGAAGGCTTAGTTACCTATCGCTATTATCTCAGAGGTGATGGTGATCTCGTTAAGGACTTCGCTTCTGGAGATAGAAGTTTTTCTCATATTGATCTACCATTATGAGTCAACTTCATAATTTAAGCGCAATTCATATCAAAGATATTAATCTATGGGCTCATGTAGGTGTTTTAGAAAGTGAGCGAATACATGGTCAAAGATTTCTTCTTGACCTCAGTTTTTGGTTGGAATTGGATGAGTCATCCAAGCTTGATAAATTAGATAAATCAATAGATTATAGCGAGGCAATTAAAGCTGTTAAAAAACTTTCATTTGAAATCAAATGCTTAACGATTGAATATTTTAGTGATCAAATTTTGAATCTTCTTGAGTCTCTATATGGTCCAGTCCCAATTCATATTCTGCTGACAAAATGCTCTCCACCAATAGATGGATTTACTGGAAGTGTTCTAATCGAAAAAAAGAGAAATTTCTTATTTCCTATTAATTAATTGTATATAAACAAAAGACCAATTTTTCTTGTTCATGGTTTGTGGAACAATCCTAAATTATTTGAAAAACTAATTAAAAAAATAAACGAAGATGATTATGAATTGTATAGACCACATTTGCCACACAAATATGGAAAGACCTCCCTTAAGCGTTTAGCTCTAGATCTTGATTCTAAGATTGAAGAACTGGTGGGTCCTGAAATCGAAATTGATATTGTTGGTTTTTCAATGGGTGGATTAATAAGCAGGGTTTGGTTACAAAATCATGATGGTTTTTTAAGAACTAAACGTTTCTTTAGTATTGGTACTCCTCATTTTGGTACTTACACAGCCCAAATGATCCCTTCATTTTTTATGCCAGGAATTGCAGAGATGAAAAGAGGAAGTAGCTTATTATCCCAACTAAATAATGACTTGACTTCCTTAGAAAAAGTTGAATGTACGAGCTTCTTTACAAAATGGGACTTGATGTCATTCCCAGGCTGGCAAGCAAAACTTTCTGTTGGTGATTCTTATCACTTACCTGTATTGACACATAAAGAGTTGATAACAAATCCTAGGTCTTTAGATGTTTTAGCTAAAAAGATTTTTACTAATAGCTAAGTAAGACCACTATGTCTTATTAGGGCTTCAGTAGAGGGAAGTCTTCCTCTAAATTGTTTGAAAACCTTATTTGGTGAACGACTACCACCAAGACTAAGAATTGAATCACGATATTTTTTACCAATCTTTCGGACTTCATCCTGATTAGCAAGACCTGCCTCTTCAAATGCTGCAAAGGCATCAGCACTGAGTACCTCAGCCCATTTATAAGAGTAGTACCCAGCTGCATAGCCACCAGCAAAAATATGACTGAAAGCACAGAGAAATTGATCTTCTGGAATAGGATCCATCACTGTTGTGTTTTTTGCGATTTCTCGTCGTAACTCATCTGGGGAAATTTCTAAATTTTCATTCCATTGACTGTGGAGTTTTAGATCAGTAAGAGCAAAATGTATTTGCCTAAGTGTCGCAAGCCCAGAATTAAATGTTCTGCTTAGTCTCAATTTATTGATTTCCGATTCTGGTAATGGCTCTTTAGTCTTCCAATGTATTGCTATTTCAGAAATTGTTTGATCCTCTAAGCACCAATTTTCCATGAATTGGCTTGCCAATTCCACAGCATCCCATTCAACGTTATTAATACCGGCTGCTTGAGGGTAATTTACTGTTGTCAGCATATGTTGTAGTCCATGCCCAAATTCATGGAAGAGAGTTTCTACTTCTTCGAAACTCATCAGACTGGGTTTGTCCGCAATAGGAGGCGTTTGATTGCAGACTAAATAGGCTACCGGGAGAACAATATCATCTTTCGTTTTTTGATTTCGGCACAAACATTCATCCATCCAGGCTCCCCCTCTTTTTGTAGCAGGACGACTGAAGGGATCTAGATAGAATGATGCAATTTTCTGGCCATCTATATTTTTAACATCGAAGAAACGGACATCTTTATGCCATAAAGGAGCTGTGTTACTCGCTTCTTTAATCTCAATTTCAAAAAGTCTTTTGCATAGATTGAATAGACCGTTAAGGACTTGATTTAAAGGAAACCATGGCCTGAGTTTCTCTTGGTCAAGATCGTATTTCTCTTTGCGTAGAACTTCAGCCCAAAAACTTATATCCCATGGAGATAGCTCAAAATCTTCGTTTTCTCCGTTTCTTTTGGCACAATCACGAAGATTTATAAGTTCTTTTTCAGCATGAGGCATTGCAGCTAATCGTAATTCTTCGAGTAACATCTCAACAGCATTTTCACTATCCGCCATCTTTGTGGCCAAACTAATTTCACACCAGTTTTTATACCCCAATAGTTTTGCCTGTTTGTTTCTGAGATCTAAAATTTCTTCAATAATTTTTTTGTTACTAATCTTTCCATCGCTAGCTCTACTTACAAAGGCTCTATAAACTTTCTCTCTTAGACGTCTATCTCTTGCATAAGTTTGGAAAGGAATGTACCTAGGCATATCTAAGCCAACTCTCCATGGGCCATTTGATGCTGATGGATCATTACCTTCTTCATCTTTGTCACCAGACTCCTTTGCTGCAAGAGCCAATGTTTCAAGTGCTCTTTCAGGAAGTCCCTCGACTTCTGACTTGTTCTTTAATAAAAGACTCCAATTCTTAGTCGCATCTAATACATTGTTACTAAAAGTAGTTGACAATTCAGCTAATCGCTCACTGCGAGAATTAAATAGTGCTTTTTCATTAGCTTCTAGACCAATCCCCTTGTTTTTCATCGTTATTAATTCTGTCTCAATTATTCTGATTTGAGTTTCATCCTTTATGTTCCCATGCTCTTTTAAATTTGAGAGCGCCTTAAAAATGACTTCGTTTTGAGCAAGCTGATTACTAAACCTAACGATTCTAGGTTGCTGATTTGAATGAACCTCACGTAGCTCACTGGAATTGCATACGGCATTCAGGTGACTTACAACTCCCCAGCTCCATCTGAGCTTTTCACCTATATCATAAAGCTGAGGCATTACATCTTCCCAACTTAGAGAGCTCTTGGTCGGTAATTGTTTTTCGAGTTGTTCTTCTAGTTTATTTAATTCTTCATTTAGTTCTTTTATCAGTTTAGGTATATTTTCAGTAATCTCGTTAGGGGTGATTTTATCGTAATCAGGAAGACCTTCACCTTTTAACAATGCTGTTGGCTTAATTGAAGTCATTTTTTAGGTTCAAAAATTAACTAATGGGTACAAGGTTATTGGTAATTAATGATTGTGCGAGAGCATTTGTTGATACCTCATATAAATCAATAGCTATCCTTGGCCAAAAACCTATTACTAATGTAGGAACTAAGAGGCTTAAACCTATTGAAAGCTCTCTCGCATCCATTTCTTTGACTATCGACAAAGCAGGTATCCTTGGGCCAAAGAATACTCTTCTACACATTGAAAGAAGGTAGATAGGAGTTAAGACCAGTCCAATAGCTGCTAACAAGATTGTTATTGCTCTGAATAACGAAGTGAATCCTTCTTGACTAGTTATGCCTAGAAAAACTGTGATTTCACTTATAAACCCACTCATCCCTGGTAAGGCTAGTGATGCTAAAGAACTGGCTAAGAAGAATGCAAAAGTAATTGGCAAAGCCTTTGCGAGACCACCCATATTCGGTATTGACAGAGTATTAGTTCTTTCATAAAAACTTCCAGTAACAAAAAACATTGCGGCAGCAATCAGTCCATGGCTAATCATCTGGAGCATCGCTCCACTGATTCCAAGTGCATTCACTGCACCAATTCCAACAAGAACAAAACCCATATGACTTACAGAACTGCAGGCTATGCGCCTCTTTACATTGTCTTGAGCAAAAGCATTTAGAGCGCCGTAAATAATATTTACTATCCCAATGATGATTAAAGCTGGGGCGAGTATTAAATGAGTGTCCGGTAATATTTGGACGTTAAATCTTATGAGAGCGTAACCTCCCATTTTTAATAAAACACCAGCTAATAACATTGAAACCGGTGCATTTGCCTCTCCATGAGCATCTGGGAGCCAGGTATGAAGTGGAAAGATAGGAAGCTTTACTCCAAAACCAATTAAAAAACCTAAATAACAAAATATACCAAAATTACCAGTAAAAGATTTGGCTGCGATTTCACTTAAATTAAAGGTAAATTGATCTCCAGAAAGAGCCAAAGCAAGCCCACTAATTAATATTAAAAGGGAAGCTAGAGCTGTATAAAGGATGAATTTTGTTGCTGCATATAGTTTTCTTTTCCCTCCCCAAATAGCAATCAATAGATAGACAGGAACAAGTTCAAGCTCCCAAGCTAAAAAGAATAGTAAGAAATCTTGTGATAAGAAAACTAAAGCTTGGGCTGAAGCTTGAATCAGTAGTAAAGCAAAGTAAAGCCTTGTTTTTTGTTTTACTTTCCAACTTGCAGCTGCGGATAAAAAAGTTATTAGACCGCTTAGAACTACTAGCGGTGCAGATATACCATCTACACCTAATGACCATTCGAGTCCTATTGAAGGAAGCCACTGAAGTCTTTCAACTAACTGCAGACTTTCGCTACTTGGATCAAACAAATTGGTAAAAGCCAATACAATTATTAGAAAATCGGCTAGTAAAATAATTAGGGCTATATTTCTTGGCAGATTTGAATTTTTACTTTCTTGCGTTGGGAGGAAAGGCATTATTAATGCTCCAACTATGGGTAGGAGCACAATTAGTGAAAGCCATGGAAATACTGTCTGAGAATCAATACTCATAGGCAGATTGGCATCCATAATTTGGGGCATGTCAGCCATAAAGCTATCAGTTTTTGTTCGTTTTCATGAGTAGAACTACCCAAAGGTGTTTGAAATACATTCGCTTCCTCTGAGTTGGAGGCTCATTAAAGGAGCACGACTTGCTACACCAGCAGCTTCCCAGGCTTTGACCATTGCGACACTGACTTCTCGGCCTTTAGTCGCTTTGCACAATGCAAGAATGCTTGGTCCTGCTCCACTAATTGCACATCCTAAAGCTCCGGCAGCCTTTGCTGCTTCTCTTACCTCCAACCCACCTTTGATTAATCCCCATCTGTAGGGTTCATGAAGCTTGTCATGCATACCATCTGCAATTAGATCAACATTTCCAGTTCTTAGTCCTTGAAGCAGAAGCGTAAGGGCACCTAAATTGACTACGGCATCATTTACTGGAATGTTTTCTGGCATGACACGTCTTGCTTCGCTGGTGCTAAGGCGAATAGATGGAATTGCAACTACCGCTTTTATTGATTGATCCCAATCACAGCGGACTACGCGCCATCTGTCGTTTGCGGTTTTAGCTGTTACGCAAAGACCTCCTATTAATGACGGAACAACATTGTCTGGATGACCTTCAATATCTATTGCTAGCTCCAATAATTTTTCCTTAGGCAAAGGATATCCAGCGAGTGCATTTGCTCCAACTAATCCTGCCACGATTGCTGTAGCACTGCTTCCAAGTCCTCTTGCAGGAGGCACAGCTAATTTTACTCTTGCTTCAAGAGCGACAGGCTCTACACCTGCTGTTCTCCAAACTCTCTGCGCGGCTCGATAGAAAAGGTTTTCAGGACCGCCTCTTAAATGATTGCCTTCAGTACTTTCCATTATTAATTCAAACCTTTCAGCATTACCCTCAATTCTTTTAATAGTGAACTGATTGGAAAGATCCAGTGCTGCACCAAGGCAATCAAACCCTGGACCAATATTGGCTGTAGTAGAAGGAACTTCTACTACGACAGTTTGTCCTATTTTTGGCGGCCCCATGTTTTTATCCTTTAGCTAAGTCTCCCATTTGATTCGGCACTTAAGCGTGCTCTGCAAGCTGAACTGAATAATGTCGCTTCTGGATCTTTAAGAACAATCAATGGGATTTCCTTTAAATAAGATTGAAAGCGACCCTTATTACTAAATGCATTAAGGAAGTTAGAAGAGTTTATTCCATCGAGGTTTTTTGCTGCTGTTCCGCCTGAAATCCATAACCCTGAAGTGCAAAGTTCTTGTAAAGCAAGGTCTCCAGCTGCAGATCCATAAGCATTGAGCCATATTCTCAAAGCTTCAGACATTAATTTGTCTCCGTTAGTTGCTTTTTCCCATACAAGTGCAGGTAAATCTGTGAAAGCTGATTTGTCATTATCTATTTTTTTTAAAGTTTTCTGAAGTGGGTGGTTTTCATTTATTGGATCATCCAATTTCCATCTAGCAATCATTCCAAGGCCAGTCCCACTAACTATTCTTTCAATCGAGACTCTTTGAATATTTAGCTTAATTTTTAGCCATTTGATTAATTCCCATTCGTTCTCAGTCCTTGGGGAAAATTCCCGATGCCCCCCTTCACTTGGAAATATAAAAATGTTTGTAGGTGTAATTAATCCTCTGGACATTCCTAATCCAGTACCAGCTCCGATAATGGCAACTAATTTTTGATTAGTTTTGTACTCAGTATTTAATGTTCCTTGGATTACTTCATATTGGGATTTTTTGAAGAATGGTATCCCATATATTAAAACTGAAAAATCATTTATTAATTCAATATTATTTATTTTTGAAAGCTTAGATAATTCTTCTATGTCGATATCCCACCCTAGATTTGTAATCTTAACTTTCTGGCCATTTATTGGGCCTGCTACTCCAATACAAACATATTCAGGGAGTGATATATTCTCTGGTAAATGTTTAATAAAATCTTCAAATATTGAGTAAAAAGATTTCCATTCTAATGATTTGTAGTGCTTTTTAAATAATTTTTTTGGATAGTTCTCGTTCGAATAAACAGCTAATATGGTTTTAGTTCCTCCAAGGTCTCCAGCAAGTAAATTCATTAGTTATTAAAATCGTTTTTAATTTAGATTTGATTAACTTGTATCCCTTTTTTGCTAATTGATTCGTCAATTATTAATTTAAACTTGTCTATACTCATATTACCAAGATCTTTACCTTCTCTTGTCCTTACTGATATTTCATTATTCTCTTCTTCTTTATCTCCAATAATTATCAAGAAAGGTATCCTTTGCATAGTATGTTCTCGTATTTTAAAACCGACTTTTTCATTTCTGATATCAATTTCAGCTCTGAAGCCAAAGTCAACTAATTTATTTCTAGCACTAAAACATGCTTCATTATTTCTATCAGTTATGCCCATAATCATTATTTGAACAGGTGATAACCATGTAGGAAAATTTCCTGAATAATTCTCAATTAAAATCCCAATAAATCTTTCAAAAGAACCTAGAATAGCTCTGTGAAGCATTACAGGTGTTTGTTTCCTTCCTGTAATATCTATATAACTTGCATTGAGCCTTTGAGGCATGGAAAAATCCACTTGTATTGTTCCGCACTGCCATACTCTGTTGAGACAATCCTTTAAGGAGAATTCTATTTTTGGACCATAGAAGGCACCTTCTCCAGGGAGTAGCGACCAATCTAATCCTTTTGAATCAAGTGCTTCAGATAAGGCTTTTTCTGATTTGTCCCAGATATCATCACTCCCAACCCTTTTCTCTGGTCTTGTTGAGAGCTTAATAAGAATTGAATCAAAGCCAAAGGTTTTGTAAACCTCAAATACCAAATCAATAAAATTTTGGACTTCTTCTTGGATTTGTTCATCAGTACAAAATATGTGTGCATCATCTTGAACAAAATTTCTTACCCTCATTAAGCCATGCAGTGCTCCAGAGGGCTCATTGCGATGACAAGAACCAAATTCAGAAAGTCTAATAGGAAGATCTCGATAGCTTTTTAAACCTTGATTGAATATTTGTATGTGGCATGGACAATTCATAGGTTTTATTGCATATTCCCTGTTCTCTGAAGTTGTGGTAAACATATCTTCTTTAAATTTATCCCAATGGCCTGATTTCTCCCAAAGACTTCTATCAACTACTTGCGGAGATTTAACTTCTTGATAATCATATTTTGTAATGGTTTCCCGAATAAAATCTTCTAAAATTCTATAAATAGTCCACCCTTTAGGATGCCAAAAAACCATACCTGGTGCTTCTTCTTGTGAGTGAAAAAGTGAATACTTTTTTCCTAACTTTCTATGATCTCTTTTCTCAGCTTCTTCAATTCTAGAGATATATTCTTTTAATTCTTTAGAGCTTCTCCAGGCTGTTCCATATATTCTTTGTAGCATTTCATTCTTAGAGTCGCCGCGCCAATAAGCCCCGGATACTTTCATTAGCTTAAATACTCTTAGATGCCTTGTATTTGGCACATGAGGACCTCTACACATATCAATATATTCTTGATGTTTGTATAGCTTTATGATTTCATTTTTAGGGATATTTTTAACTATGTCTAGCTTGAAAATTTCACATCTATCAGTAAAAACTTCCGTTGCTTTCTCTGGACTAACTATTTCAACAACTACATTATAATCTCTATTAACTAACTCTTTCATTCTTTTCTCAATTTTGATAAGATCATCAGGAGTGAAGGTATCTTTATAAGAAATATCATAATAAAAACCATCTTCAATTACTGGCCCTATTGCCATTTTTGCTTCGGGGTATAATTGTTTTACAGCATGTCCAAGAAGATGAGCGAATGAATGTCTAATAATTTCTAGTCCTTCATCATCTTTAGATGTAATAATCTGTATATGAGAATTTTGAGTTATAGGGATACAAGTATCGATTAATTCCCCATTCACTCTCCCTGCTAGCGCTGCTTTTGCTAAACCAGGACCAATTTCTGATGCTATTTGATCAATTGTTACAGCGGAATTATATTTTTTTTCGGTTCCATCAGGTAATGTAATTATTGGCATAATTTTCTACAAATTCGAATAAAATCCTAGAGCTTCTTTAACTCTATTTAATGTTAACTTAGAAACCTCCTCAGCAGTAAGCTTACCTTTATTTAGTATTCTTTTTAACTCTTCTGGATCATTCATTAATTCTTTATATTTTTCTTGAATTGGTTGGAGCACGTTAATCATTGCCTCTGTAAATTCTGGTTTGAATTTACCCCAGCCCATTTCTGCACAATACTCAGCTGCTTTTTCTCTACCTAAGCCAGAAATTATTGAATAAATTGTTAAAAGATTATCAGCTTCAGGTCTTGAAGGATTCCCGAACTCTAATCCTAATTCTGAGTCGGTTTTTGCACGTTTTATTTTTTTAGTAATTACATCTGGACTATCTAATAAAGTAATCCTACTATTCTCGTTTGGGTCGCTTTTACTCATTTTCTTTGTTCCGTCTGTAAGGCTCATGACTTTGGAACACTCTTTTATAATTAAAGGATTTGGAACTTTGAGTATTGGATTTTCTTTGGTTCCGAATTTTGAATTAACTCGTTGAGAAGCAATATCTCTGGCAAGCTCTAGATGCTGCTTTTGATCTTCTCCAACAGGAACTAAATCAGCGTCATAGAGAAGAATATCCGCTGCCATGAGGACTGGATAATCTAATAATCCAATAGATACATTGTCACCTTGTTTAATTGACTTTTCCTTGAACTGAATCATTCTCTCCATCCAGTTTAAAGGAGTTAAGCAATTTAATATCCAGCAAAGTTCGCTATGCGCGCTTATCTGACTTTGAATGAATATTGAGCATTTATCAGGATTCATCCCACAAGCGATATACAAAGCCGCAGTAGATATTGAATTTTGATAAAGAGATTTAGGTTCATGCGGAGTCGTTATTGCATGAAGATCAACAACGCAAACAAAAGTTTCGTAGTTTTCTTGTAATTCAACCCAATTTCTTATTGCTCCAAGCCAGTTACCAATATGAACATCTCCTGTAGGTTGAACACCAGATAAGACTCGCTTCTGATTCACTTATCCTTGCTCGCTTGTATC
Source organism: Prochlorococcus marinus str. MIT 1214 (assembly GCF_027359355.1). Lineage (NCBI taxonomy): Bacteria > Bacillati > Cyanobacteriota > Cyanophyceae > Synechococcales > Prochlorococcaceae > Prochlorococcus > Prochlorococcus marinus. The sequence continues at coordinate 38,234 of NZ_CP114777.1, forward strand.
TGTGGAAGCATCTTCATTTGAACTTGCTTCTGGCGCTTGATCATTATCTTTTTCTTCAGGATCTTGAGTAACATTGTTTTCCTGATCAGTATCAGCGACCTCTTTTTCTTTAACTGGTTTTTCTGGCCTTGCAAAAGGGTTGGGCTTTGTGTTGACTGAGTTGTTATTTTCACCGTTATAGTTTCCCCTGTTACCCCGGCCTCTTCTTTGGTCATTGGCAGGCGCTTGAGACCTATATTCGTTGACTAAATTTTCAAGACTTCCATCTTCAAGCATTTGCGCAAGAGTTCTTACTGCGAAACCTAGAACAGCGACAGTAGATCGAAGATTAAAGGCTTCTTGTAATGATCTGGCTGCTCGCATCTCATTATCACTTAAGCGAATACGAAAGCCTCCCTCTCTATTGTTAGGGCCTCGGCCACCTCTAAAGTTATTACGGACATTTTGTCTTTGGTTTTGGAAATCGCCACCACCGGACTGATTATTGGTGTAAGAGTCACCCATGAACATATTTGCCAATAGGGGCAAGTGTGACGCATAGCCGGTACTTTTGCGACATATTTGAATATCTTGATTAGCACTTTCACATCTAAGGATATTGATTCCAGCGGAATGATTTGATTTCTTTAGGCATAAATTTTCTTCGTAAAAACGTAAAACCTTCTTTCTTTGCGGTTATTAAGGGAAAATTTGCTTTAAAATGAAAGTTAGCTAAGAAGAAACTGTATTTATTGAAATCGTGGAAAATCATTCATTAACAAAATCTCCTCTCTCCTTTCCTTCTTTTTCGATTCCGAAAATTAGTCTTTTTATTGGGCTAACTATTACAGGTCAATGGGTTTTGAGTGATGTAGCCCATATTCCTGGGGGTGGACTTGGATTGCTATTAGGACTTGGTTGTATTTTTTATTTTTTAAAACCAGGAAAGGTTTCATTTGAGGCTCCCTCTACTGTTCAAGGATGGGTAAGAAGATGTCATGACGTTTTAGAGAATTTTGAGTACTTACTTGAGGATGGAGAGCAAAGTGAAAGAAAAAAAGAAAGAATATATTCCTTGCAAAAAATTATTGATAGAAGCGAAGATCAAAGCATTGGTTTCTTGAAAACAAAAGGCGTAAAATTACCTGATAAAGAGCAATTGGAAAAAGTTTTAGGCATAAAAAATCAAATAAAAGTTTCTTTTCCACCAGCTCTTCCTGTAAGAGATCGAAATTGGATTTTGCCAGATTTAATCCAAGAACAAGATTTTATTGTTTATTCTTTGGTACTTCCAATGAGCGCAGCTGATCTTTTGTGGATAAAAAATATCCCTACAGATCAACCAGCCTGGCTAATGGTTGCCAGTAAAGAATCTACTGATTGGTCTGATGAGCGAAATGCATTAGAGGCTCAATTACCTGATAGATGGACTCACAGAGTATTGAAATGGGATGGATCTCAAACAGAAATGGCAACGGTTCTTTCTCCAATTAAGAAACTTCTTGAAAATCCAAAGAAGAATACAGATATTACTAAGCAAAGACTTTTGTCTCGATTGCATACTTCTTGGCAAAAAGATTTAGAAAAATTAAGAAGAGAAAAATTCAAGGTTATTCAAACAAGATCTCAGTGGATAGTTGCTGGTATCGTTTTCGCCTCCCCTGTCGCCTCAACTGATTTGCTTGCAGTTGCAGTTGTTAATGGCTTGATGATCAAAGAAATGTCAAAAATATGGTCTTCCAAAATGAAGCCAGAATTACTTGAAGCAGTCTCAAGACAACTAGCAATGGCTGCAATTGCTCAAGGAGTGGTCGAATGGAGTGGACAGTCGTTGTTGAGTTTGGCAAAGCTTGATGGCTCCTCTTGGGTGGCTGCTGGAACAATTCAGGCCTTAAGTGCTGCTTATTTAACCAGAGTGGTTGGAAGATCGATGGCTGATTGGATGGCCCTTAATAATGGAGTAACTCAACCTGATTTAGAACTTATTAAGCAACAAGCTCCTCAACTTGTATCAAAAGCTGCTGAGCTAGAAAGAGTTGATTGGGTGGCTTTTTTAAAGCAATCAAAAGAATGGATTCAGACTCAATCTATTAATTACAAAGTTAAATCAGTTTAAGTTGATAACTTTTCTTTTGGTATATCTTTGACTTACATTTAGATAAGATATTAATAGTTTCTAATTTAAAATATATGTTTAATAAAAAGATTTTTTCTGAGTATATGTATAAGAAAAAAAAGATACTTAGTTTATCTATCTTTATTGCTTTAAATATTTTATTCTTGACAGGATGTGTAAATAAAAAAACTTCTGGACCAAACAATGAAAGACCTTTCGTTTTAACTACTTTTACAATTTTGGCGGATCTTGCTAGAAATGTCGCTGGGGATAGACTTCTAGTTGAATCAATAACGAAACCAGGGGCAGAAATCCATAGTTATCAATTTACACCTAGTGATATTGTAAAAACTAAAGGAGCAAAACTGATTATTGAAAATGGTTTAGGTCTTGAAGCATGGTTTTCGAAATTCATGAGTAGTACGGGTGATATTCCCAAGGTGAAATTAACCGAGGGGATAAAGCCATTATTGATAGATGGTGATGCTTATGCAGGCAGGCCAAATCCTCATGCCTGGATGTCACCCAAAAGAGCTATGAATTATGTAGATAAAATAGTCGATGCTTTTATCGAAATCGATCCTGATGGAGCTCTTGAATATTCATCTAACGCTTCAACCTATAAAGCTAAACTTGAATCACTTGATAAAGAGCTAAGGGATTCTTTATCCTCTATTCCGAAGGAAAGAAGATTTTTGGTGACATGTGAAGGAGCCTTTACTTATCTCGCCCGTGATTACGGAATGAAGGAGGCATATTTGTGGCCAGTTAATTCTGAAAGTCAAGTAACCCCAAGAAGAATGGTGAATCTAATAAAAAAAATTAAAGAAAATGAAGTCCCTACAATTTTTTGTGAAAGCACAGTTAGTGCTGAAGCACAACTGGAAGTTGCGAAATCCAGCGGGGCTTTTTTTGGTGGAACCTTCTACGTTGATTCTCTTTCAGATCTAAATGGTCCTGCCCCAACCTATATAGATTTACTAAGACATAATGTTCGATTAATTATTGATGGTTTATCTATCTCAGCAGTGAAAAAATAATGAATCCAATTTTTAAAAGTCACGAGAAAGATTTTATGCGTATTGAGGCAGATCAAGTTTGTGTTGACTACAACGGTACAGTTGCTCTTTATGACGCAAGTTTAAATTTAAAAGCTGGTTCTATATGCGGCCTTGTTGGGATGAATGGCGCAGGAAAATCAACTTTTTTTAAAGCTCTAATGGGTTTTGTTAGACCATCAAGGGGAAAAATAAGGATTAATGGGATCAAGGTTAATCAAGCACAGAAGGAGCAGTCGGTTGCATATGTTCCGCAAAATGAAGGAATAGATTATTCATTTCCCGTGAGTGTTTGGGATGTCGTGATGATGGGGAGATATGGCTCGATGAATATTTTCCGAATCCCAAGAGAGTCAGATAGAACAGCAGTTTTTCATGCCCTTGAGAGAGTTGATCTTTTGGATCTCAGAAAAAGACCAATAGGTTCTTTATCTGGAGGGCAACGCAAAAGAGCTTTTCTTGCAAGAGCAATTGCTCAAAGGGCATCAGTACTTCTTTTAGACGAGCCTTTCTCTGGAGTTGATGTGCCTACTGAAAAGCTTATGGCTGAGCTATTCCTTCAGTTTCGACAAGAAGGACACACTATTTTGATATCTACTCATGATTTGAATCATGTGAGAGATTTTTGTGATTTTGTTGTACTTATCAATAAGACTGTTCTTGCTTATGGTGAAACCTCGGAAGTTTTTACTTCAGAAAATCTAAATAAAACATTTGGAGGAATTCCACCAAATCCTTTATCAGGGCCGACTTCAAGTAAAGATTTTGTAAATGAGTGAATTTCTAATATCCATTACGCCAGTTGATTGGCTATTGGATCCATTAACTCATGACTTCATGAGAAGAGCTTTAATGGTTAGCGCATTAGTAGGAGGTGTTTGTGGACTTTTATCTTGTTATATGACCTTAAAAGGTTGGGCCTTAATGGGTGACGCAGTTTCCCATGCGGTTATGCCAGGGGTGGTTGTTGCTTATGCATTAGGGCTCCCTTTCTCCTTAGGTGCGTTTGTTTTTGGAGTTGGTTCAGTTGCTTTGATTGGATTTGTTAAACAGAAATCTAGAATTAAAGAAGATACAGTAATAGGACTTGTTTTTACTGGCTTTTTTGCATTAGGCCTTGTATTGGTTTCAAAAATTAAAAGTAATATTGATCTAATGCAAATACTTTTTGGAAGTCCTCTAGGGATCTCTCGTTCAGATGTTAACCAAACTTTAATAATTTCGTTTATTGTTATATCTATTTTGCTTATATTTAGAAAAGATTTAATGCTTTATTGTTTTGATGCTAAGCATGCTAGATCTATAGGAATTAATACAGGCGTACTGCATTATTTGTTGTTAACTTTATTATCTCTATCAGCAGTAGTTGGTTTGCAAACTGTTGGTATTATCCTCGTAGTAGCAATGCTTATTACGCCTGGTGCTACAGCATACTTATTGACTGATCGTTTTGATCAAATGACTTTATTAGCAGTTATTAGTAGCTCATTCTCAAGTATTTTAGGTGTCTATATAAGTTATTGGTCAGATATTGAAACAGGTGGATCTATCGTTTTAGTTCAAACATTAATATTTCTAATAGCATTTTTATTCGCTCCGAGATATGGAATATTTAAAAACCAATCTCTAATAAATAATGATTAATTTATTACAACTATGAGTAACCTAGCTTCTGAACAAAAATGGAGTTGGTGGCCACTTTTACCGCTCTATCCTTATGGCAGAAAAAGAACAATATTCAGGGAATTAGTTCCAAATCAGATTTGGAGTTTTGAGCAACTTCAGGGGATTTATTATGTTGCTGTCCCTGTGAGGCTATTAGTTTTAAGAGTAAAGAATGAATTGATGATAATTAACCCTCTCCCTCCGACGGAAGAATTGCTGAGTGACATCGACGTACTTGTAAAAAAAATTGGTCCTGTAAAAACTATTGTTTTACCAACGGCCTCTGGTTTGGAACATAAAATTGCTCTACCTGCATTGGCTAGAGCTTTTCCTGATTCAAAAATATGGGTTTGTCCAGGACAATGGAGTTTCCCATTTCAATTGCCTTTTGATTGGTTGGGAATTCCCTCTAAAAGAACAAATATTTTATTAGCTGATGGATTCCCTCATAGTGATTATTTAGATTGGATTCCATTGGGACCAATTGATATTGGACTTGGACGATTTCAAGAAATATCTTGTTTTCATAAACCATCAAAATCTTTGTTGGTTACTGATGCCCTTGTGGGTATTGAGGAGACTCCTCCTGAGCTCTTTGATTTAGATCCTACCCCTTTATTGTTTCATTCAAGAGAGAAGGGGTCTGAAGAGCTAATTGATACGCCAATTGCGAGAAGGAAAGGATGGCTTCGTTTGGTTCTTTTTGCCTCCTACTTAAGACCTGAAAAGTTAGAGATACCAAAAATGAAAGAAATTTTTGGAAACGCTTTTAAACCAAATTTAAGAAATAAAAGAGCACATTTTGGTATATATCCTTTTTCTTGGCAGAAAGGCTGGGAGTTGTCTGCTAAAAAACTTGTTGGGAAAAACAATCCTCTGATACAAATTGCTCCTGTTATAGAAAGGCTGGTTTTCCCTAGAGGACAAAAAGCTTTAATAACTTGGTTAAATAAAGTTGAATCTTTGCAAGGTCTTTCTTGGTTAATATCTGCTCATTACAGCGGGAAAGTTAGATTTTCAAAAAATGAAGTAACAGCGTTAAAAAATAAAATTAACAAATCAGATTGGGCTACAAGTAAAGGTGATTTTGGATTCTTAAGTTGGTTAGATCAAAAATTATTAAAAATCGGCGTAGTACCTAGAGACCCTCTGAAAAAATTTGGTGATTAAATTTTATCTGGATCGACTGACATTTCCTCGTCAGATAAAAGGGTTTCCTCTAATTGTTTCCTTTGCTCCATTTGTCTAAGGAAGTACCCTGTCATCATCGCAGAGGCTAATAAACTGGCCAGATTATCCTTGCTAGAAGTTACTTTTACGTCAAATTGTTCTCCCGGAAGCATTCCAAGTAAACCTTGAACATTGTGTCGGATTATTTCTTGAATTTCGGGACTGGCAGATTTTGCGACTCTTTGCAAAACGTCAGCAGGTTGATCTTGTAAGTACTGAATTAGAGCATTTGCCTCATGGCCCTCATTATTGTCTGTAGCTAAAAATTCAGGATTAAACATTCAGTTTTTTCCATGTGATTACACAATATCGCAAAACGTACTCCAATAAAATTTAATTTAGGTTATGGGAACCGAATAGGTCCTATTTTTTTTATGGGCCAGTACCTTGCAAGCGCCGTACCTATAAGATTTTTTTCTGGGAGAGCTCCCCAAATATGAGAGTCTAAACTGTTATTTCGGTTGTCTCCTAAGACCCAAAGTGAATAATCAGGTACATTTATTGCATCCATTTCATATTGGATAGGTTCTTTAATCCAAGGTTCATTTATTTCTTTTTCATTTCTATATAGTTTCCCATTAGTAACTTCTATTTTGTCTCCAGGTAATCCAACGACTCTTTTTATAAGCGCTGAACCATCACTGTAGCCTGCTTCTGTAAGAATTTTTGGAGGTTTGAAAATAACAATGGTATTTAAATTTAAATGCTTATTTAGTTTATTATTAAGTCTTGGGGTTATTTTTTCTATCAATATTCTGTCTTGAATTTGCAAAGTTGGAATCATTGATCCAGATGGAATCCATCTGGGTTCAACTGCTTGCCATCTTAATAAAAGCGCAATTAATATCCAAACCAACAATCCTTTCCAGCTATTTTGGTTTTGATTCTTTTTTGATCCAGTTGATGTCATGAACTTTCTTTGTTTTAGTTACTTGTTGGAAAGTTTTTTACAAAAATCGAAGTAGTTGTTCTTTTGGCAATTTCACTAGCTCGTTACAATTTTTTTATCAGCTTAGAGCTCCTTAAAACTCTAATAGCTAAGGGAGTGAAATATTTTGTCCTTTGCCCCGGTAGCAGATCAGGCCCTCTTGCTTTAGCAGCAGCAAGTCTCTCAAAAAGAAAAGAATTAACTCTCATAACATCAATTGACGAAAGGTCGGCTGCATTCCTTGCTTTGGGAATAAGTGCAGCGAGTGGACAATTAAGTTGTGTCATTACAACTTCTGGAAGTGCTGTCGCAAATCTTTTGCCAGCTGCTGTTGAAGCAGATAGGTCATGCCATCCTCTCCTGTTTTTAACTGCAGATAGACCTTTGCGATTAAAAGAATGTGGAGCCAATCAAGCAGTTAATCAACAGGATTTTCTTAAATCAGTTTGTAGACATTTTGATGAATCTCCAAAAGAAGGAATCCATTTGATTTCAAAAGAGAGACTGACATCCTTAGTTGGGAAATCATTCGAAATGGCTTCTAACATTCCTGGACCAGTTCATATTAACCTTGCTTATGAGGAACCTTTGCATCCTTGCGAAATTGACCAGAATAAAGTTCTTAATGGATGGGGCATTGAAGGATTTTTAAAAGAAAAAATCAATTCATATAAGGTTGAGGTCGTTAAAAATTTTCCATGTTTAAAACTACCAAAATTAGATCCATTCTCTTTAGGAATAATTATTATTGGCCCATGGAGAGGAAAAGCAAAACAACTTCTTTCTTTTAGGGAAGCATTAAAGAAATGGCAAAAATTAACTGGATGGCCAATTCTTGCTGATCCACTTTCTGGGGTTGAAAATGATCAAGAAGGTTTGATAAATCACTGGGATCTTTTTTTCTCAACAGGGTTATTTGAAAAAATCAAAGAGATTCAAGTTTTACGTTTGGGTCCAATCCCACCAAGTAGAGAATTACAAAATTGGCTTAAAAAACCTGGAAAAGTTCAATTACTTATTACTGAGGGAGATTGTCGAAATCTTGATCCAATAGGTAGCGCAACTCAATTTAGTGAAGGGTTTTCTTATTGGGTTAACAAGTTGCTTGAAGGTATTCCCACAAAAAAAGAAATAGATAAAGAAATTGTTAGTCAAAAGTTGACTAAAAAGCTTTTAAAATATGATCTGTTCATAGATGATTGGCTTGATAATAGGTTGTTAGGAAATGGATTAATTACTGAACCTGCTTTAGCTAGATTGCTTCCTCGCTTGTTGCCAACTTCTATTCCTGTGATGCTTGCTTCAAGTAGTCCCATAAGAGATTGGTTAAGTTATTCGGGAGAGGGGGCTTTCACAAGAAGGTGCTTTGGCTTTAGAGGAGCATCAGGAATTGACGGGACACTCTCACTGGGAATGGGATTATCAATAATTATGGGAAGAATGATACTAGTAACTGGTGACTTGGCACTTCTTCATGATACAAATGGATGGCTATTTTCAAAGGATAAAAATATTAGTCTAATCGTAATCATGATTGATAATGGAGGAGGAGGTATATTTAATCAGTTAAATATAGATACAATTCAAGAAGGAGATTTTAAAGAAATTTTTCTTATGCCTCAGCAAGTTTGCCACCTTACACTTGCTAAGGCTTATGGATTGAAATATAAGCAAGTTGCTTGCTTGGATGATTTAGAACATGCAATTGAATGGAGTTTTTCTTTGTCAACAAATGTATTAATAAGAGTTTGTACTAACTCCGTTGAAGATCATAAATTGAGAGTAAGTTTACGTGAAGACTTGAAAAGAACATTATCTGAGAATTTATCAAGTTTTGACTAAATTTAATTTAAAAAAATGACTTTAAAACCTATTACTCCTAACAATATGTCTAGAAGAGTTCTCCCAGGGGAAATTATTACCTCATGGGTTTCTATTGGTGAATACAAAGATATCTTGCTTGATATAAGTCCTGAAGGAATTGCTCGTGTTGCGATAAATCGTCCTGAGAAAAGAAATGCTTTTCGACCTCGTACTATTTCAGAACTTTGTGATGCATTTATTAGAATAAGAGAAGATCCAAAAATTGGAGTCGTTTTATTTACAGGGGTAGGACCTTCCAAAGATGGAAAGTTTGCTTTTTGTTCTGGCGGAGATCAGGCTATACGTGGAAGTGGAGGATACCTTGGAGATGATGGAATCCCGCGTTTAAATGTTCTTGATTTGCAACGTATAATTAGGAGCCTTCCTAAAGTAGTAATTGCGCTTGTCCCTGGTTTCGCTATAGGGGGGGGGCATGTTTTGCATTTAATTTGTGATCTAAGTTTGGCTGCAGATAATGCAATGTTCGGTCAAACAGGACCTAAGGTTGGGAGCTTTGATGCAGGGTTTGGTTCTAGTTATTTAGCAAGGGTTGTAGGTCAAAAAAAGGCTAGAGAAATTTGGTTCCTATGCAGGAGATATGGAGCGAAGGAAGCATTGGATATGGGGCTTATAAATGCCATCTCACCAATTCATTTGCTCGAATCAGAAGGTGTTAAATGGGCTAGGGAAATACTTCAAAACAGTCCAACCGCTATAAAGTGTTTGAAATTTTCTTTTAATGCTGATACAGATGGCTTGGCAGGTATTCAAGAGCTTGCTGGCCAGGCAACACATCTTTTTTATACGACTGATGAGTCAAAGGAGGGAAGAAATGCTTTCATGGAGAAAAGGGATCCTGATTTCTCCGAATCAAAATGGCTTCCATGATTTTATTTGGTTTATCCAAAAAATAAATCTTTCTTTTTCATGAATTAAATGCGAATACTTTTTGCTGCTGCTGAATGCGCCCCAATGATAAAGGTTGGAGGTATGGGTGATGTTGTTGGTTCATTACCTCCTGCGCTTAAAAAACTTGGACATGACGTTCGATTAATAATTCCAGGGTATGGAAAATTATGGTCGTTGATGGATATTGCTCCTGAACCTATCTTTCGAGCGAACACAATGGGGGTTGACTTCGCTGTTTTTGAAACAAGGCATCCCTCTAATGGGTTGCCAATTTATTTGGTTGGACATCCATGTTTTGATTCCGAGCGTATTTACGGAGGAGAAGATGAAGATTGGAGATTTACTTTTTTTGCTAGTGCAGTCTCTGAATTTGCATGGAACTCTTGGAAACCACAAGTCCTCCATTGTCATGATTGGCATACTGGAATGATCCCAGTTTGGATGCATCAAGACCCTGAAATCAGTACGGTATTTACTATTCATAATCTCAAGTATCAAGGCCCATGGAGATGGAAGCTTGATCAAATAACTTGGTGCCCCTGGTATATGCATGGTGATCACACTATGGCATCAGCAATGTTGTATGCCGATAGAGTGAATGCAGTATCTCCGACTTATTCAAGGGAAATCCGAACATCTGAATATGGAGAAAAATTAGAGGGACTTTTAAATTATATTTCTGGGAAATTACGAGGAATATTAAACGGAGTTGATTTAGATGAGTGGGATCCAGGAACGGATAATTCATTGCCAGCTAAATTTAGTGTAGATAATATTTCTGGTAGAGCAATTAATAAAAGAGTCCTTCAAGAAAGAATGGGACTTGAAGTGAATCCAGATAAATATCTAATGGGAATGGTTGGTAGGCTCGTTGACCAAAAAGGTATTGACCTTTTACTACAAGTAGCTAATAGGCTTCTTTCTTATACTGACTCTCAGGTTGTTGTCCTTGGGACTGGGGATCGCTATTTAGAGTCATCTTTATGGCAGCTTGCAATTGAGTATCCTGGTCGTTTTTCTGTTTTTCTTACTTACGATGATGCATTATCTAGGCTCATTTATGGAGGCGCTGATGCATTCCTAATGCCTAGTCGCTTCGAGCCATGTGGTATCAGTCAATTATTAGCTATGCGTTATGGTGCTATTCCGATCGTTAGAAAAGTCGGCGGTTTAGTGGATACAGTAGAACCTTATAACCCCATGAATGAAACAGGTTCCGGATTTTGCTTTGATCGGTATGAACCAATTGACTTTTATACAGCATTAGTTCGTTCTTGGGAAGCATATAGACATCAAAAAAGTTGGAAGGAGTTACAATTAAGAGCAATGTCAAATAAATATAGTTGGGATAGATCCGCGAAGGAATATGAATTAATGTACAAAGATGTTTGTGGAATTAAGGAGCCTTCTCCTGATGCTGCAGAGGTTGAAAAGTTTTCTTACGGCCAAGAAGCAGATCCTTCAAGGAAAGGGAAAAAAATAAAATTATAGGATTTTTGAGTATTTAGATTACTTTGCTTCTATTCAAATTTTTGTATGGATATTATTTTTAAGGACTTAATTGAACTATGGGGGAAGCCAGATATTCAAAAGGAAATAGATCTTAATTTAGCTGTTGGTCGTATATCTACTGATTCGAGGACAATTGAAAAGGGTGATTTCTTTGTCCCTTTGGTAGGCAATAAATTTGATGGCCATGATTACTTAGATATGGCTTTTGATCTTGGTATACAGGCAGCAGTAGTTTCTGAAAAATATAATGGTTTGGTCCCAACTGACCTGCCTCATTGGGTGGTTCCAGATACTCTGTACGCCTATCAACAGATCGCATTGCTTCATCGTAGAAATTTAAGTCTTCCTGTAGTTGCTGTTACTGGCTCTGTTGGTAAAACAACTACAAGAGAATTGATTCGAGCAATACTGTCTCCTCTTGGTGAAATTGTCTCTAGCAGAGGGAATGAAAATAATGATGTCGGTGTTCCAAAAACGCTGCTTAGTGGGTCGGGAACAGATGCTGCATTTGTTCTAGAAATGGGTATGCGTGGTTTCGGTCAAATTGCACGTCTTTCTCGAGTTGCTGAACCTGATATCGCTGTAATTACAAATGTGGGTCAAGCTCATATTGGTATTCTTGGTAGTAGAGAAAATATTGCAAAAGCCAAGTCTGAAATCACCTTAAACCTAAGACCTGATGGTGTTGTGATTATTCCTTTTGGCGACTACCTCTTAGAAAAAGCTTTGTTAGAAAAATGGTCAGGACGTATTGTTCGAGTAGGGATAGAGGGCTTTTCACTGAACTGGTTAGATTGTAATGATGAGCATTATGCTTTTCAAGATATTGAACCAGATTATATTTCTCAAATTGACATGCAAAATAATTTCATGCTTTTTGAGGGAAGTAAATTCAAATTGCCCCTTGAAGGAAGACATAATGCTATGAATTTTCTTCTTGCATTGACTGTTGCAACAGAATTAGGAGTATCAATAAAGAATCTTGATCAATTAAAAATAAATATGCCAATGGGAAGAAATAGATTGATTGATTGTGGAGAATATTTAGTTTTAGATGAGACTTACAATGCATCTCCCGAATCTGTTATTGCATCTCTAGAGCTATTGATAAGCAAGCCTGGCAGACATTTTGCAGTTTTAGGTACGATGCTTGAGTTGGGCTCTGAGAGTATTTCACTTCATCAGAAAGTTCTTAACAAAGCCGTTGAATTAGGTCTTACTGGAATTGTGTTCGTCTCTTGTGGGGAGGAATCTAATATCATAAAAAAGATAATCAATAAATTACCAAATCATGACGTAGTAAGCACCCCAAAAGATGCGGCTATATCACTATTATCATGGCTTTCGCCGGGAGACAGTATTTTAATTAAAGGTAGTCGTAAGTTGGAATTAGAAAAAGTATTACCCTATCTACAGAAATAACTTCGCCGTTGTAGTTAATCAGACTTAGTTCTAATAATTGCTTTTGATCTTTCAACTACTAAACTTTTATCAGGAATATCTTTACTTATTGTTGAGCCTGCACCAATAGTTACATGTGCCCCAATCTTGATGGGCGCAACAAGTACTGAATTTGCACCGGTTTTTGAATAATCATCAATAATTGTTCTATGTTTATCTTTACCATCAAAATTAGCTGTGATAGTTCCTGCTCCAATATTAATATTTTTTCCTAGAGCTGAATCACCTACGTAGCTTAAATGATTGATTTTTGTTCCTTCTCCAATACAACTTTTTTTTATTTCTACAAAGTTCCCTATTTTAGAATTTTGTTTTATGGTTGATTCCGGTCTTATGTGGGCGAATGGACCAATTGATGTATTATTTCCAATCGTTGCCTCATTGATGAATGAATGAATGGCTAATACATTTTCCCCAAGAGTTGAATTTGTTATGATACTACCTGGCCCTAAATGACATCCATTGCCAATACTACATTTGCCGCGAAGATGAGTTTGTGGCTCAATAACTACATCTGTACCAAAGTTTGAATCCTCACTTAGAGAGCAACTAATAGGATCAACAAAAGAAACTCCCTTCCTCATCCATAAGGATTTAAGCTGTTCTTGGATATAATGTTCGCATTCAGATAATTGAACTCTATCATTAATGCCTTTAATCTCAAATGGATTATCTACCTCAAAATGCAATGCTTTTTTAAGTAAACTTATAGTATCTGTTAAATAAATCTCATTTTGACTATTTTGGTTAGATAACAAGCTTAATACATCTGATAATTGTTGCCAATCGAAACAATATATGCCTGCATTTATTAATTTATTTTTTCGCTGTTCATTAGTGCAATCTTTCTCTTCAACAATTTTTTTTACTAGTCCCGAGTCATCGGTAAATACTCGCCCATAACCTGTTGGAGAGTCTAAACTTGCAGATAAAAAAGTTGCACTCGCGTTGGATTCTTTGTGAAATTTTAAAAGTGAATATAGAGTTTCTTCCTTTAGCAGTGGTACATCTCCATTTAATACTAAAAGTTCTCCATTAAATCCTTTTAATTTAGAACTTAATTGTTGAATCGCATGTCCTGTTCCATTTTGAGGTTGTTGAAGAACAAAATCCAAGTCTTGATGATGTTTTAGAGAGTCCTCTACTAAATTAGCTTGATGTCCTATGACTATTAATTTACGGTTTGGGTTGAGCCCTTTAGTACAAGACAAAACCCTATCAATAAGTGATTTCCCTGCCAAAGGGTGAAGAACCTTAGGTAGCTTACTTTTCATTCGCGTACCTTTTCCAGCCGCTAAAATTGCGATGGCAAGCATTAGAGTCCTTTTTTGAAGAAATCTAATTGCTTTATTGCTTTTGCGCAGTATTCCATCGTTTTCTCCATGATGAAGTGTTTATTAATTGACTTTTAGATTGCTCTAATTCTCTTGTTGAAATAATTTCTTTAGAGTTTCCTCTACCTGTTGGATCCCTGTAAGGAATAGATGAACGCGTAGCAAGGTGTTCTACTTCCCTAGTGCTTAAGTCTTTAAACTGACATTTTTTTGAAATGAACGGTCGCTCTATTCCCTTTTTCATAGCAACTGTTCCTGCACTCCATTTGTTTTGGTCGTCGATTGAGGGAACTATTGAATAGATCTTTAAACCAGCTCTTATAAAACTCGCTCTAATTGAGGCAGCTGTTGAATATGTAATCAAACGGCCTTCGAAAGAAAGCCTTTTTGTTAACAAAGAAATGAATTCTTCGCTCCATAGCTCGGGACACTTTTGTGGAGAAAAAGGATCAAGAAGAATTAAATCAAAGCTTAGAGAATCTTTTATTTCGTATATTTTTTGTCTTGCATCTCCCCAGTGAATAGTTCCTTCGTTAAAACCTTCAGACCATTTCCCTGATTTCTCTAAGCATTTATAAAAATGCAATACTTTTGGAGACCAAATTCTCTGAAATGTTTTTTCATTAAGAGCAAGCTTAAGAGGCCTTTGATCAATCTCAAGCCCATGCCATTCAATTTTTATATTGCTTTGAATTAACTTTTCGAGAATACATCCTGTGTTATATCCCAATCCCATGCAAACATCTAAAATAACTATTTTTTCATTATTAGAAAATTGTTCTAATTGAGCAGGTAAGAGATATTTAGCAGTTGATTCTCTAAGTGCTCCGTCCTTATCATGGAATCCTTCTTCATAGCACAAGCTATAGAGACTTAAGCTCCCATCTTTTGTCGTATGTTTTTTTAAATCATCCAATCCTAAGAAAAACTAACTTGTTTGTTGAAGTCTCATAAGATCATTCCAGAAATCAGGATATGAGATTGCTGCAGCTTCACTACGTCGTAATGTCGAATTAGAATTAGCCATTATTGATGCAATAGCTAAGCTCATTGCTATACGGTGATCATCTTCGCTATCAAGCTCGCATCCTCTTAATTTATTTCCTCCATAGATAGTTAGACCATCTTGATGTTCATCTACTTTTGCTCCCATTCTTTTTAATTGCCTGGCCATTACAGCTAATCGATCAGTTTCTTTTACTCTCAATTCACTTGCTCCTTTTATTTGACTGATACCATTACAAAAACATGCTGCTACAGATAATATAGGTATTTCGTCTACGAGCCGAGGCATTATCTCCCCATTTATTTTAAATGGTTTTAAGCTTTCGTTGTAGAAAACTTTAATGTCACCAACAGGTTCACCGGCTACATCTCTTTTGTTTGTTACGTTGATATTTGCTTCCATTGCTTCCAATATATCAAGTATTCCAGTTCTTGTAGGATTTAAACCGACATTTTCTACAACCAATTCTGACCCGGGTATGATGCTACCTGCAACTAGCCAAAATGCAGCGGAACTAATATCACCCGGAACAATAATTGATTGACCTTTTAGCTCTTTGCCCGGGGAAACAGTTATATGTCTACCCATTTCACCACCAACCTCTAGATTAGCTCCGAAGGCTTTTAACATTCTCTCGCTATGATCTCTTGATCTGGCCGGCTCGATAACTGTCGTTGAGCCTTCTGCATTAAGAGCAGCTAGTAGGATTGCAGATTTTATCTGAGCACTTGCTACTGGAGTCCCAATTACGGCACCTCTTAATTTGTTCCCAACAATAGATAGAGGAGCTAAGTCTCCACCGCATCTTCCAGAAACTTTAGCCCCCATCATTTTTAAAGGTTGTCCTACTCTTTTCATTGGCCTGTTTCGGAGTGATTTATCTCCTGTAAGGATGAAATGATGATCTTTTTGACCGGCCAATAATCCCATTATTAATCTCATCGTTGTTCCTGAATTTCCGCAGTTCAAAATATCTTCAGGCTCTTGGAGGCCATTTAATCCAACGCCTTCAATTTCAACAATGTCTCCTTTTTTAATTGGACTAATCTTTACGCCCATTGATCTAAGGCATTCAGCAGTGCTTAATGGATCTTCAGCAGGTAAAAGGCCCTCAATTATTGTTTTCCCCTTAGCGATAGCCCCAAATAGTAGTGCGCGATGGGAGATTGATTTATCTCCGGGTACTTTCACTTTTCCACAGAGCTCCCCTCCTTTTTGAAGGTCTCTTAAAGACTGATCTTTAGTGGGAACTTTCAATGAAAAAACAATATATTTTTATATATTTTATTTATCGATAAGCTTTATTCCTAATTTATGAATTGTTTATTTGTTTTTGACGCATTAGTTCATCGATAACATAACCAAATAATTCTGGACTTGGTTGCTTGTTTTCCAGCTCCGACAACCCTAGTTCTGCCCATCTTTCATCTACTTTGTCTTCAAGTTCTTTAGGCCTTGATAATGGTTTACCCCAATCATGATTTTTCTCTGGGCCAATTTTTGTTGTTGCATCAATAGCTAATCTCCCTCCTAAGCCGATATTCTCACTCGCAAAGTCAAGGGTATCAAAAGGAGTATTTTCAAGTATGAATAAATCTCTTTGAGGGTCAACTTGACTAGATATTACCCAAACTACTTGTCTAGGATCTCTTACATTAATGGTTGAGTCGACCACGACGACAAATTTTGTATAAGTAAATTGGGGTAAAGCACTCCAAAAAGCCATAGCAGCTCTTTTCGCCTGACCTGGATATGCTTTATCAATAGATATGACTGCTAACTTATAACTCAAAGCTTCCATTGGAAGGAAAAAATCAATAATTTCAGGTATTTGTTGTTTAAGTATTGGTGTATAAATCCGATTTAATGCTATGGCCAGCATGGCCTCCTCCTTTGGGGGCCTGCCGCTGAAAGTGGTTAAAAATATTGGTTTTTTTCTTTGAGTCATACAGTGGAATCTAATCAAAGGTGAGGCCTCAGCTCCCCCATAGAACCCCATATGGTCTCCAAATGGACCATCCATCATCTCTTCACCGGGAGATATAGATCCTTCCAGAACAATTTCACTGTGACTAGGTACTTGAAGATCGATAGTTTTGCAATTAGTTAATCGAACACCCTCTCCAGCATATAAACCTGCAAAAAGCCATTCGCTGAGCTGTACTGGAATAGGAGTTGCTGCAGCCATTACAAGAAGTGGGTGTACTCCAATTGCTACAGCAACTTCTAACTTTTTATTCATGGCAGCTGCTTTGCGAAGATGCCTGGCTCCTCCTCTGACACTTAGCCAGTGAACTGTCATGCTTTTGGCAGATTGTCTTTGGAGTCTATAAACGCCAATATTTGGTACGCCTGTTTCAGGATCTTTTGTTATTACTAGACCTAAAGTGATAGCACCTCCAGCATCTTCCGGCCATGGGCGTAGAAGTGGTAAATGATTTAGATCCAAATCTTTTTCACCAATTACTTTTTGATGGCATGGTGGTAAGAGATCAATATCAGGACGAGCTTTAAGTAGATCCCAAGCAACTGAAGCAAAAGCTTTTGTTTCTTTAAATCCTTTCGGAGGCCTTGGTTGCTGAAGAAGGGCTAATTTTCTCCCTAAATCTTCTAATTGTTCTTGTTTCTCTAAGCCCATACTCCAAACCACGCGTTCCATCGTGCCAAGTAAATTAACTGCAACAGGAATTGATGATCCTTTTACATTTTCAAAAAGTAGAGCAGGCCCTCCCATCCCCAGGACTCGGTCGCTTATCGCTGCAATTTCTAGGTCACTATCAACTGGACTGCTTATTCTCTTTAATTGACCTTTCTTTTCTAGAAGAGTTAGAAAATCTCTAATGTCCCGTGTAAGAGGTTCTTGACGAAATAATTTCATGAAGGTCTGCACGATTAACCTATTTATCTAGTTACTGTGACGCAAGTTATCAGCCTTTGTGGAAATGAAACTTTCTTATTTTTATGTAGCGGCAGATGTCCCTAGTGGAATTGTTCCTGAATCATCAGTAGTAATTGATGTTCTTAGAGCTACAACGACTATTGCCTGGGCTCTTGAAAATGGAGCTGATTCAGTACAAGTGTTTGCAGATGTTGATGAACTTAAAAGTCAGGCAAAGACTTTTGACTCTAAAGATAAAATTCTCGTTGGGGAGAGAGGAGGAAAAAAATTAGATGGATTTGACTTAGGAAATTCTCCATTGGGAGTTTCAACTGAGCTAGTAAAAGGGAAAAGAGTTTTTATGAGCACCACAAATGGGACTAGGTCACTTCATCGTGTCAGAGAATCAAAAAGTTTATACACAATGGCACTCCCAAACAGAAAAGCTATTGCTGAAAGATTGAAAAGTGATAATCCCAATGAAGTATGGATTGTTGGTAGTGGTTGGGAAGGTTCTTACTCTTTAGAAGATTCTTTAGCAGCTGGCGCTTTAGCCTCTCTTTTAATGGATCAATTAGAGTCTGTTCAGATATTAAATGATGAATTGATGTCCTCCATAGCACTATGGAAAAATTGGGAGAATGATGTTGAAGGATGTTTACGTGTTGCAAGTCATGGACAAAGACTTGCAGGGATAGGTAATCATGATGATGATTTCGCTTGTTGCTCTTCTTTGGACAACCTTTCTATTATTCCAAAACAGATTGAGATGGGCGTACTTCGCTCAAACTAACTTTTAAATTATTTCTTTTTTTTAACTCAGTGTCAGATTTTTTGGCTGCGGCCTTACAGCTAACTAGTACCTCAGATGTAGACGCAAATCTCAATGCTGCAGAAGAACAAATTGAGTTGGCCTCAAGGCGTGGGGCTGATCTTGTTGGACTGCCTGAAAACTTTGCATTTCTGGGTGAAGATCAGAAAAAATTAAAAATTGCATCTTCAATCAATGAAAAATGCAATAGTTTTTTAGTAACCATGGCAAGGAGATATCAAGTTGTTTTGCTTGGAGGTGGTTTTCCTGTCCCCGCTGGCGATGGAGTTAGAACTTTAAATAGAGCGGAGTTGTTTGGAAAAGACGGTCAATCTTTAGCGAGATATGACAAAATCCACCTTTTTGACGTTGATCTTCCTGAAGGTAATACCTATAGAGAATCTGAAACAATTGTTTCCGGGAGTGAATCTCCACCTGTCGTTGAGGTGCCTGGTCTTTGCAAAATTGGATTATCTATTTGTTACGACGTTCGATTCCCTGAGCTTTATAGGGATTTGGTCAATAAAGGCGCAGATTTATTAATGATTCCAGCGGCTTTTACTGCTTTTACGGGGAAGGATCATTGGCAAGTCTTGCTACAAGCAAGAGCCATTGAAAATACCGCTTACGTTGTTGCACCAGCCCAAACTGGTCGCCACTATGGCAGAAGGCAAAGTCACGGTCATGCGATGGTTATTGATCCATGGGGGACAGTTCTAGCGGATGCAGGTGTTGTTCAAGGAGCAGCAATAGCTCCTGCTGATAAAGAAAGAGTTGAGAGGATCAGAGGACAAATGCCCAGCCTAAAACATAGAAAAACAGAGCTTTTTATTTGATGTTTAAAGATCAATCTTTAAAGTCAAAACTTGCATTCTTTGCTGGATTTCTTTTTTGTTCCAATCTTTTTATTTCTTTACCGCTCAGATCTGCTAGCGCTCTTGCCGCTTGGGCCTTAACTAGTAATGGTAGCCTTAAATTACGAACTTCCACTGGAACTAAGTTAGATGCTTTTTTTCAATCCTCAAGCACTGACAAAGGTGAAAGGGTATGGATTGATTTTCCTGGAGAATTAAGCCGACCTAGAACTATTAAAGGCAATGGATCAGTTAAGGAAATAAGACTAGGCAAACCTGCTAAGGGTAAGACAAGGCTTGTGATTGAATTTCTTCCATCAGTTGAATTAGAACCCTCAAAATTAAAATTAGTTGGAATTTCACCAAACACTTGGGAGTTGAAATTTGTTGGTTTAGAAAGTAATTCTTATCGTTCTATTGAAGAAGGTAATATTTTAAGAAATTCAATAAAAAAAACTTTTGAAAAAATAAAGTTTGAAGATTTAGATGTTTCTTCTTTGCCTGATGTCCCCTATGGAAAGTACAAAGTTGTTATCGACCCAGGCCATGGTGGTTCAGATCCTGGTGCTGTTGGCATAAATGGATTAAGAGAGACTGACATTGTTTTAGAAGTGTCAAAGAGTGTTTCAGAATTTCTAACAAATAAAGGCGTAAAAACTATTTTAACTAGGAATTATGAGAGAACATTAGACTTACAACCCAGAGTTACCAAAGCTAATAATTCAAAAGCGGATGCTTTTGTTAGTATTCATGCAAACGCAACAAGAGGAAAGCGCAAAGATGTTAATGGTTTAGAGACATATTATTACTCTGGTTATAAAGGGTATTCTTTAGCAAAAAATATTCAAAAACAAATTTTAATTTTTTCTCCGCAAAGCCCTGATAGGGGTGTTCGTAGATCTCGCTTTTATGTAATAAGAAAAACATCTATGCCTGCCGCTTTAGTAGAGATTGGATTTGTTACTGGTATGTATGATGCAGCTTTATTACGACAAAAATTTTACCGGGATAAAATGTCTTTTGCTATCGCTAAGGGAATACTCAAATATCTAAAAGTTTCAAATTAGATATGCGACTTGGATTGTTTGATAGTGGGGTTGGAGGCTTTACAGTTTTAAAAAAGGTTATTGAATTATGTCCCAATAATTCATTTGTATATTTGGCTGATACAGCAAGAATTCCCTATGGAGTAAAGACAGCCAATGAGATCATAAATATTGCTGAAGAAATTTCATCATGGTTTAGTTATCAAAATATTGACGCTTTATTGGTCGCATGTAACACAACAAATGCCATTGCCTTGGATGTACTAAAAAAAAATTTAGATGTCCCTGTATTTGACTTGATTGGATCTGCGGCCTCAACCATTAAGGAATCAAGGGTAGGTGTTCTTGCAACTCCTTCTACAGTAAAAACAAAAGCTTATACAAATGCTATTTTAGAATTTAATCCAAAAACTTTTGTAATTGAGCAACCATGTCCTGAATTTGTTCCAATGATTGAAATGGATAGGATTGATTCAGATGAGATTACTTATGTTGCGACTAGATATTTACAACCTCTTTTGAAACAAAAAATTCAATCTTTAATTCTTGGCTGTAGTCACTATCCTCTCATAACTCCTTTGCTGACAGATATTTTACCCTCTAGTATTAAATTGATTGACCCCGCAGAAGCTCTTTCTTTGAGATTAAAGTTGTTTATGGATTCAAAAGTGAGCAACCATACAAAGAAAAAAAAATTAGTTGATTTAAAGTTTTACGTAACTTCTAATCTTAAAAATTTTCCCTATAAAGCTAAGCATTGGTTAAATGTGTTTCCTGAAGTTAATCTCGTTTCACTGCAGAAGAAGGGCTGGGTCTCTTAATATCAAAAAGTAGAGCGGTTTTATGACCACAGCCACGGAAATTCTTCAACCTGTAGAACTTGATCTAGAAGCGTTGCTTTTAGATCTTCGCAGCCTCATAGGTGCTGGACACCCTATTTTGCAAGCTGCTGCAGAACATCTTTTTAGTGCAGGCGGCAAACGGTTAAGACCTGGAATTGTTTTGTTGATTTCAAGAGCTTTGACCTCTGAAGGGGATCTTCCTTTGAAGCATCGAAAATTGGCCCAGATTACTGAGATGATTCATACCGCTTCTCTTGTGCATGATGATGTCGTTGATGAAGCTGATACCCGAAGAGGTGTTGAAACTGTCCATAGTAGATTTGATCCCAGGATAGCTGTCCTGGCAGGAGATTTCCTATTTGCTCAAGCAAGTTGGCATTTGGCAAATCTTGAGAATTTAGATGTTGTTAAATTGTTAAGTAGGGTAATTATGGATTTAGCTGAAGGTGAAATAAAACAGGGGCTTAATAGATTTGATTCAAGTCAATCCTTTGAGAGTTACTTAGAAAAAAGTTATTGTAAAACTGCCTCTCTAATAGCTAACAGCTCCAAGGCTATTGGTGTTTTATCTGATGTAGGTCAAGAGAGCTTAAATTCGCTTTATTTTTTTGGAAGACAGTTAGGATTAGCTTTTCAAGTAGTTGATGATATCCTTGACTTTACTGGAAATGATGAGCAATTAGGAAAACCAGCAGCTAGTGATTTGCAAAGTGGTTATCTTACTGCGCCAGTTTTCTATGCTTTGGAAGAGAATCCAACTCTTAGCGAACTTATTAATGGTAAATTTTCCAAAAAAGATGATCTTGATAAGGCTCTATCTCTTGTAAGAGATTCAAGTGCGATTAATAAATCAAGAGAATTAGCTGAAAAATTTGCTTCTGAATCAAAAGATTCAATTTCATGGTTGCCAGATTCTCCATCAAAAAAAGCATTACTTGACTTGCCAGAATTTGTCATTAGCAGACTTTATTAATTCAATACTCATTTAATATTTGTTCAATTTCTTTTAGATAGGTGATTTGTTTTAAATTGATGTGTTGATCAAAAACTTCTTTTTTTGGAAGTTCATCACTTTTATCTTTTAAAAAGAAAACAAAACATCCAGCCTCTAAGGCTGAAGATACTCCAGAGATTGAATCTTCAACAGCCCAGCATTCTTGAGGAGCTAAATTCAATTTTTCTGCGGCTAACAGATATGGATCTGGAGCTGGTTTCCCTTTGGCTAGTAATTTGTCATCACCAAGAACCATTATAGAAAATAGATTCATCCATTTATGAGGAGCAGTTTTTATTTGGAAAGATTCAGAGCTGCTACTGGTTACTAACGCCATTGGGATATTGTTTTCATGACACCTTTTGACCAAACTTTCACTACCTTGCATTGCTTGTGCATTAAGGATAAGTTTTCTTGATATGGGCTTATGCAGGTTTAGTAATTCTTTTGCCTTAACTGCTTTTGGAATCAATTTAACAAGCTCATTGGCACAATCAATTCTTCTTTTTCCTCTTAATAGTTTTAGTTGGGTATAAGTTAGATTTAGATTAAAAAGTGCGGCTGTCTCTTTCCATGCTTGTCCATGTAAGGGTTCTGAATCAATTAGAACTCCATCAAGATCAAATAAAAATGCTTTAGGAAAATTCCATTTTTTCTTCATTATGAATTTGTTTTAAATAAGAGTTTCACTATTCATGCCTTTTGGTCAGAAATAGCTTGAATGCAATAAATGAAAAGTTGTTTTTATCTTTTATGAATTCAGTCAATTCTAACTCTATTGAGTCCGTTCTTCAGGAGCAGAGAGTTTTCCCTCCTTCTGATGACTTTTCTAGTAAAAGTAGGATCTCATCTTTTTCTAAGTATTTGGAAATGTCGGAGATGGCTAAATCAGATCCCAATAAGTTTTGGGGTGATGCCGCTAGAGAAGAATTACATTGGTTTAAATCTTTTGATAAAGTACTTGATTGGTCCAATCCACCATTTGCTAAATGGTTCGATGGCGGAAAAACTAATATTTCTTTTAACTGTCTAGATCGACACTTAAATAGTTCAAGAGCTGACAAAGTCGCCTTGATTTGGGAAGGGGAGCCAGGTGAACAGAAAAAATATACCTATAAACAACTACACAAAGAAGTTTGCAAAGCAGCTAATGCACTCAAGTCTATTGGTATAGCAAAAGGAGATCTTGTCGCTTTGTATATGCCGATGGTGCCTGAGGCTGCAATCGCAATGCTTGCTTGTGCAAGGATTGGGGCACCACATTCAGTCGTATTTGGAGGCTTTTCCTCTGAGGCTCTAAGGGACCGATTAATTAATGGAGAAGCGAAAGTAGTAATTACAGCTGATGGCGGTTTTAGAAAAGACAAAATAATTCCTCTTAAGGATGCTGTTGATCAAGCATTGGAAGGTGGTGCTTGTCCCAAGGTTGAATCAGTTTTAGTTGTTCAAAGAACGAAAAAACTTGTTTCTATGGATGATGGTAGAGATTATTGGTGGCATGAAATTGTAGATAGTCAATCAGAAGAATGTTTGCCAGAACAAATGGATAGTGAGGATTGCTTATTCGTTTTATATACTTCTGGCTCTACAGGTAAACCAAAGGGAGTAGTTCATTCAACTGCTGGGTATAACCTTTGGTCTCATTTAACTTTTAAATGGATTTTTGATATTCGTGAAAATGATGTTTATTGGTGCACCGCTGATGTGGGTTGGATAACTGGACATAGTTATATCGTCTATGGCCCACTATCTAATGGTGCAACTACTGTTATGTATGAGGGAGTTCCAAGACCATCAAATCCAGGCGCTTTTTGGGATGTAATTCAGAGGCATAAAATTTCGATTTTTTATACTGCTCCAACTGCCATAAGGGCCTTTATGAAAGCAGGAGAAAAGATTCCTAATCAATACAATTTATCTAGTTTGAGACTTTTAGGAACAGTGGGTGAGCCAATTAATCCAGAGGCTTGGATCTGGTATCGAGATGTTATTGGGAAAGGGAGATGCCCAATAGTTGATACATGGTGGCAAACAGAAACTGGAGGAGTAATGATTAGTCCTCTCCCAGGAGCTACTCCAACAAAACCTGGATCAGCAACGTTCCCTTTGCCTGGGATTGTTGCCGACGTGGTCAATTCAGATGGAGACTCTGTATCTAATAATGAGGGTGGATATTTGGTAGTTAAAAGACCATGGCCTGGAATGATGAGAAATGTTTATGGAGATGAAAAAAGATTTAGAGAGAGTTATTGGGAGTATTTAAGACCCTCAGACGATAGCTATATATATTTTGCTGGAGATGGGGCTCGAAGAGATGAGGAAGGTTATTTTTGGGTTATGGGACGAGTTGATGATGTTATAAATGTCTCTGGTCATAGGCTTGGAACAATGGAAATAGAATCAGCTTTAGTTAGTCATGAGCTCATCTCAGAAGCTGCAGTTGTGGGTAGACCTGATGACTTAAAAGGGGAATCAATAGTAGCCTTTGTAACTTTGAAAACAGGTGCAGAGGCAAATGAGAATATTGATGTACAATTAAAGAAACACGTCGTGAATGAAATAGGACCAATTGCCAAACCTGATGAAATTAAATTTACTGATTCACTTCCTAAAACAAGAAGCGGAAAGATAATGCGCAGAATTTTGAGAGCACTGGCTTCGGGAGATGAAATAAGCGGAGATACAAGTACTCTTGAAGATAGATCGGTTTTAGATAAATTAAGATGTTAATGTTAGATTTTCCAATGAGAAACTAGATCGACTATTAAATTAATTTTCTCGTATTTTAAATAACTTTGAAAATCAGACTTTAGCAATTTTTCTCTTATTCCTAAACTTACTGGGGTTAGATGATTTCCGTCTAACAGCATAATTTTAGATTTATCAGAAGGTCTTTCTTTTAATGATTTAAGTAATAAATCATTTTGATCTAGATTATCGGTTTTGAATTTTATTAATAGATTATTTATTTGCTCATAGTGGTCTTTAACAAGAATTAATGTTTCGGAAGGGCTTGGACTAAATTCAGTTTGAAAGTTGAGCTTTTGAGACATTTTTCTAAGCAAAGGTATAGATTTATCTGCTTTGAAGTTGTTAAAGCTTATAGCTACTAACCCATCGCAATCCCTTCCACCATCCGGCGCTAGTAAATGTAATTTACATCCAAGGCTATGACCTAGTCTTATTGATTTTGGTTTTAAGCCAACTCTTTTTTGAAGGATTTTTCGAGATTGACGGAATTGTTTCCACGCATAATTTGCTTGAAGTTGATGATCAAAGTTAGGGATATAGGCCCACGAATGTACTGCAAAATTTCTTTTTAAAAAACCAGAAATAAGTCTTTTGTATGTGACTTCTGGCTTGATTGAAATATAGCTACCACCAATTAGTTCTATAAGTCCAATTGGTCTGGATGGCCATTGACAAGAAACATCACTTATACGTCTAAAAGTGCTCATTGATAAACAATCACTCTATAAAGAGAAATCTAAAATGATTTTAAATTAAATATAATTATCTTTTATTTCTAATGTTCTACTAAGTTTTTATTCAACTCTGATTTTTTGATGATAATAAAAGTATGACTAATTAATTTTGAAGTGAAAGAAAAGCAGAATCATCAGAAAGAGAGCCATCAGCTTGGCTTTCTATCTGAAACAACTAAAGAAATTGCCCATGAAAAAGCTAAAGATCTAGGAGAAACAACCTCTTTCAAATCAAAAGAAGAACGGGTTGAAATATTAGGTAAAGAACATTTTCCTAAAAATATCTTGATTTTAGACACTGAAACTACTGGTCTTGACAGTGAAAATGATGATTGTCTTGAAGTAGGTTCGATCCTTTTTAATGTCAAAAGTAGAGCGGTGTTAGCGCAGCAATCTTTTCTTTTACCAGTTGAAATTAATAAAGCTGAAAAAATAAATAATATTCCTGCTGAAATAACTAGATTGCCTCAACCTCTATCTGAAGCAATTAAATATTTTGAATCTTTGGTTCAGGTATCAGATGTGATTGTTGCTCACAATGCAGAATTTGATATGAAATGGTTTGGTCTTAATAAATTGCCTCAGATTGAAAAACAATGGATTTGTTCTATGGACGATATAAATTGGCCGGGTGATAAACAATTGAAGACGCGCCCATCTGTCAGAGATCTTGCATTGGCATACGGTGTACCAGTTTGGAATTTGCATAGAGCTTTGACAGATTGCATATATTTGTCAGAGGTTTTTAAAAGATGTAATGAACTCGAAAAACTATTGATTAGAGCGTTAGAACCAAAAGTTCTGTTTCGCGCTGAGATCTCTTATGAGGATAGGTATTTAGCGAAGAATGCTGGCTTTAGGTGGAACGATGCAATTAAAGGCGCTTGGTCTAGAAAAATGAGTCGTAGGGATATGCAAAAATTAGAATTCCCTGTATATGAGGTCGAATTTAATTCTTGAAATGTATTTTTCATAAAGTACTCATTTCAAATCTTTGCTATGTGTTTAATGTATTGATTAATGAGCTTTTCTAGAGTTTTCTCCATGATTGATTTATGAGAAAATATTTACCCAAGAAAAATATAGTTGCTCAGGTTACCCTTGTTAAAAGTAAAACTGATGGTAGCGATTTAAAAAAGCGTTTAAGACAATGGCAGCATTCAAGAAGTTGGGCTCGTCTAATTTGTGAAGCGGAAAAATTGTGGAGTCTTGAATCAAGAGAACTAAAGAGACTTGGAGCTATGGAATTAATTCAACTCCAAAATGAAATGCCTTTTAATGTGAGAAGAAGAGTTAATTTTTGGCTGGTTAAATATTCAGGTGCTACTCGACTAGAGGATTAAGCTTAATGAACTTTCTAGATTGAGCCTCACCAATTTAGTTTCTCAAAACTGATCTATTGAATAATATTTTAGAGTTTACTTAAACAATTACTATTAAACAAACAACAAATAATTTTGCTGAAGCTACTTTGACAAATCTCAAGAATTTAAGAGGAATGGTAGATCTTTTACCTGCTCAGAGTCAGGCCTGGCAAAAGGTCGAGTCAATTGCTCTTGAACATTTTAGTCGCGCTGGGCTTCAAGAAATTAGAACACCGATTATTGAACAAACTGAATTATTTTCTAGGGGCATTGGCGAAAATACTGACGTTGTGGGCAAAGAAATGTACACCTTCGAGGATAGAGGTGGTCGCTCTTGCACTTTGAGACCTGAAGGGACAGCTTCTGTCGCTAGGTCAATTATTCAGCATGGCTTGTTGAATAATGGGCCTCAAAGGCTCTGGTATGGGGGACCAATGTTTAGATACGAGCGACCTCAAGCAGGAAGACAAAGGCAGTTTCATCAAATTGGAGTTGAATTTGTTGGATTGGCTTCGGTTATAAGTGACGCTGAGGTCATTTCAATAGCTTGGGACTTTTTAAAGGATGTTGGTTTGAATGATTTGACTTTAGAAATTAATAGTCTTGGAAGTAATCAAGACAGAAATGTTTTCAAAAAAGAGTTGAAAGATTGGCTTATTCAGAAATTTGATTTGTTAGATGAAGATTCTCAGAAAAGAATCAACCTAAATCCCTTGAGAGTATTAGATAGCAAAAATGAATCTACAAAAGAACTTTTGTTTGAAGCTCCCTCTTTAAACGACTTTTTATCTGATAATAGTAAAACTAGATTTAATTATTTACAGGAGTTACTCGATAATCTTAAGATTCCATATAAAATTAATAACAACTTGGTAAGAGGACTTGATTATTATTCTCATACGGCTTTCGAAATAACAAGTGAACATTTGGGCTCTCAAGCAACTGTTTGTGGTGGGGGACGTTACGATGGTCTAATAAAAGAATTGGGGGGGGGGCAAACCCCTGCAATTGGCTGGGCTATTGGGATGGAAAGGTTGATAATTCTTGCTGGAGATAAAATTTTACAATCAAAATTTCCAGATGTTTATGTAATTCACAGAGGTGAGAATGCTGAAAAGCTTGCTTTGGAAATTACTTGTCAGCTAAGATCATCTAACTTAACTATTGAATTGGACTACTCAGGCTCATCTTTTTCTAAACAATTCAAGCGAGCAGATAAAAGTAGCGCAAAATGGGCCTTAGTTATAGGTGAGGATGAGGCATCCAAAGGTCAATTATTGATAAAGAAATTAAGGGATAAACATAAGGATGATGACAGTAAGGAATATATTTTCTCCAAGGAGGATTTAGATCAGTTAATTAAAAAATTGATTGATTAATAAAATCATGAATTGTTTTAGATGAGCTCTATTAAAATCCAAAAAATATGTTGCATTGGCGCTGGTTATGTAGGCGGACCAACTATGTCTGTTATTGCAGATAAATGTCCGGATTTAGAAGTCAAGGTAGTTGATATCAATAAAGAAAGAATTGATGCATGGAATGCTTCAGATCTAAATAAATTGCCAATATTTGAACCTGGTTTAGATCGGATAATTTCTAGAACCAGAGGGAGAAACCTTTTCTTTAGTACTGAAATGGAAAAGTCCATTTCAGAAGCTGATATGGTTTTTATATCAGTTAACACACCAACAAAAACAAAAGGTCTTGGGGCCGGACAAGCTAGTGATCTTAGTTGGGTAGAGGCTAGTGCAAGGCAAGTAGCTAAATATGCAAAAGGACACACGATAGTAATAGAAAAAAGTACTCTTCCGGTTCGGACTGCACAAGCAATAAAAGAGATACTTAAGACAACAAATAGAGAGAATCAAAAAAATGAAATTTCAAAAACTTTTTCTGTTTTATCTAATCCTGAATTCTTGGCTGAAGGTACCGCAATTAATGACTTGGAAAAACCTGATAGGGTTTTAATTGGGGGAGAGGATTCTGATGCTGTAGATGCATTGGTTAATATTTATTTGAAGTGGGTGCCTAGTGAACAGATAATTTGTACGAATTTATGGAGTAGCGAGCTTTCAAAATTAGCTGCTAATGCATTCCTGGCTCAACGGATTAGTTCAATAAATTCTATTTCAGCCTTTTGTGAATCTACTGGAGCTGATGTTCAGGAAGTTGCTAAAGCAATAGGAACAGATAAAAGAATCGGCAATCAATTTCTATCTGCAGGACCTGGGTTTGGAGGGAGCTGCTTTAAAAAGGATATATTGAATTTAGTTTATTTAAGTGGACATTTTGGTTTGCCAGAGGTTGCAAATTACTGGAATCAAGTTGTGGTACTTAATACCTGGCAGCAAGATAGAATTTATAAAATTGTTCTAGAGAAGCTTTTCGGTACAGTTAATGGGAAAAATATAGCAATACTTGGTTTTTCTTTTAAGGCAAACACCAACGATACACGAGAATCCCCTGCAATAAGAATTTCCAGTGACTTACTTGAAGAAGGAGCTATTTTAACAATTTATGACCCTAAAGTTTCCTCTGAGCGAATAGAGGAAGATTTAGAAAAATTTTCATTCGATAACCAAGGGATTTGGAAAATGGCTAATTCCATCCCAGAGGCATTGAAAAACGTTGATGCCGTTTTGATCCTTACTGCATGGGATGAATTCTTTGGACTTGATTGGAATTATTTAGCTTCTTTGATGAGATCACCAGCTTGGGTTTTTGATACAAGGTCGGTTATTAGTCGAAAAGAAATCGAAAATACAGGAATAAATCTCTGGAAACTCGGTGAGGGGAGCTGAAATAATGTCGTCAAATAAATAATATGACTATTATTAACATTGATGTAAACTAAGTTTCTATTTATTTGATTTTACAAAACATAATGCTATTTAAATTTCTTTTCAAAAAGAAGAAGAAAAAAAAACTTCAGGATAAATCCGAAAATAAATTTGCTATGAATAATTGGATGAATTTAACAAAGGAAGAAAGAGTTAAAATAGACTTTAATGAAAAGAAAAAAATAATGAGAAAGAAGAAAGAATTATTAAAATCAATCAGAGATGAATATATTAAAATGAAAAAAGAAAATAATGAGTATTAAATGGGTAGAATCTAAATAAAATGTTAATAAAGGCATTTGTTGGAAGAGCTATTTTGATTTGTAATAATTTATGATTTGGCCTCCAAATAAAGCATGGACTAGTAAGATAGGCATTGAAGGTCAATTCCATTTTATTGCAATAAATTATGGTGGCGAGTTACTAAAAAAATGGGTTATTTTGATGTCAGTAATTGATTCTAGTATAGTTGTAAAAGTTTCTTGGTCTAAATTATCTGATTTATCTATCTGGGAATCTGGATGGGGTGAAATAAATTATGTAGAACCTTCTAAAGTAGTTAAGAATAAAGGCATTTTAAAAACAACTGGCTGTTTGCAACCTTCTGCTGATTCTGGCTTAACAATACCCATAAATAAAAATATTATTAGACCTTGGTTCGATGAAGATTAAGAAATATTTTATCTAAGATTTTAATGCAATTAAAACAATTTAATATTACTTTCGTTTTAAGTTGTTATCTTGCGATGGCATAATGACTTTCTCTTCAAAGCTTTTTACGTTAAAAAAGGATACTGATTTATTTAAGAATGATAGAAAAATCACTGTGGTTATCAGAAAAAGAAGCTAGTGAGTTTTTAAGAGTTGATGAACAATATTTAGAGTTATTGAGAGAGAAGGGGGATTTAAAGCCAGGATTTCACTGGAGAAGTTCAAATGACCCTAAGCAATTACCATGGAAGCCAAAAGTTTTCTATTCTATAATGGTATGTCAAGAAGTTATTGAATATTTACAGAGTAATGATGCTTCTTATGATCAAATAGCGGCGTAAACATAGATCAAAAATATTTTAAATATCATTCTATTTTTAGATTATTTTTTAGGCCACTAGATTTTCATCTTTACAATCTTTGATAGACGTCTCAAGAATTGGATAAAGAGAAATCATTTTTCCGTATTCAGGTGATGTTCTATAAACATTCGCTTTTTTTCTATAATGGTCTTCTGTCTCCATCTCTAGATTATTAAGTCGATTGAAGTTCATGAGTCGATATCCAAAAGGATTTAATTATTTAATAGTTATAAATAAAGAGATCAAATTAATCTTTTATATTAATTACATATTTGCATGTATTTATATGGATTTTCAGACTTGATTGGTCTCGAATACCTGATATGAATTTTTTTTATGTATCAATTACTTCTTTACTTAGAAATTCTTAGTTAGGCGATTTTCTTGATTTTTTTTGTTATCTCTCCTTGGCTGTCTTTTTTTTTTGGTTTAAAACCAGCCTTTTTTGATATTTTTTATTTGCATTTCATTTAAATAATAAAAAAAATTTACAGATTCTTTCTCTTGCATGAGTATTCGATGAAATTGCAGTATTCTCTGTTCGGTTTTGAAAAATAGCACTTCTAATGCAGACCTATGGAAATTCAGCAGTCACCTACGGGTGGTGGGCTGGTAACTCAGGGGTCACCAACCGTTCAGGCAAATTTATTGCTGCTCATGCCGCTCATACCGGTTTGATTGCTTTCTGGGCTGGTGCCTTCACGTTATTTGAATTGGCTCGTTTTGACCCTTCCGTACCAATGGGTCATCAGCCTTTAATTGCTCTTCCTCATTTAGCAGCTTTAGGTTTAGGCTTTGATGAGTCTGGAGCTTTTGTTGGTGGCACTGCAGTCGTTTCAATTGCTGTGGTTCATCTAGTTTTGTCCATGGTTTATGGCGCTGGTGGATTAATGCATTCATTGCTTTTTTCTAGCGATATGCAGGAATCTTCAGTACCTCAGGCTAGGAAATTTAAACTTGAATGGGACAACCCTGACAACCAGACTTTCATACTTGGACATCATTTGATTTTCTTTGGTGTGGCTTGTATTTGGTTTGTTGAATGGGCCAGAATTCATGGAATTTATGATCCTGCTGTTGGTGCTATTCGTCAGGTTGAATATGACCTTAACTTGAGTCACATATGGGACCATCAGTTTGACTTCCTTACTATTGATAGCTTGGAAGATGTAATGGGAGGTCATGCATTTTTGGCTTTCTTGGAAATTACTGGTGGTGCTTTCCATATTGCTACAAAGCAAGTTGGAGAATACACAAAATTCAAAGGATCTGGCTTGCTTTCTGCAGAGGCTGTTCTTTCTTGGTCATTAGCAGGAATCGGTTGGATGGCAGTTGTTGCGGCATTCTGGAGTGCAACAAACACCACTGTTTATCCTGTTGAATGGTTTGGTGAACCATTAGCACTTAAATTTGGGATCTCTCCTTATTGGATAGATACTGTTGACCTTCCTAACGGAGCTCATACTTCACGTGCTTGGTTGGCTAACGTTCATTATTATTTTGGATTCTTCTTTATTCAAGGTCATTTATGGCATGCTCTTAGAGCAATGGGATTCGACTTTAAACGAGTAACTGGTGCCTTAAGTAATCTTGATACTGCTTCAGTATCATTAAAATAGTTAAATAAATTTAACTCAATGAAAGCCCCACTTGATTGGGGCTTTTTTATTGGAATTTATTTATAAATAGGTCAGTATTTAGAGTAAATGAGATTTCTTATTAGTTTATAAATTTAAAATCTTTTTTAATCGTTACCTAATTATAAATTCATTTCATCTTTATAACTAATTAGGGCTAAGTAAATGATTTGATTGAGATATGATAAGAATCGAATTTACTTTCAATGTTAAATATTCATATGGGATATTATTTTTTAGGAATTTTCATTTACTTACATAAGCTTGTTAATAGATGAGTCTGGAGTTTTTAGGTTTGGATGACCTATATAAAATTAATGCAATACCAACGTTAGCCCTTTCGTTGGGTTTGCTTGGAATTATAGGAATTCTTCTAACCCTTGGGAGAAGATTGGATACTGCGATGAAGTTGGAAAGATTTGGTATCCCCATAGCCCTTTTAGTTGGAGCATTAGGTTTTTTAATTGGTCCTTATGGACCTTTTTCATTATTACCAGAAAGGGTTCTAAATACTTGGATGCAATTACCAACTCCATTGCTTACTTTAGTCTTTGCGACCTTAATGCTAGGAAGACCTATTCCCAGAATTAGTGTTTTATGGAAACCAGTCGCTTCGCAGGCATTGTTAGGACTTTTACTAGGTTTCGGTCAATATGTTGTTGGCGGGATAATTGTTTTGTCATTTTTGCTTCCTTATTTAGGAGTAGATCCATTGATGGGATGCATCATTGAAGTTGGTTTTGAAGGAGGACATGGAGCAGCGGCGATAATGGGAGAAAGTTTTAGTAAGTTAGGCTTCCCTGAGGGATTAGACCTAGGGTTTGCAATGGCAACGGTAGGTTTACTAGCTTCTACTTTGTTAGGGAGCGGTTTAGTTGTTCTAGGAAGGTTTTTTGGATGGCTTGTTCCTGCTGAAAAAGAGTCCAAAGATGATTTAAATCCTACTGATTTGGAATATAAACCAATTAAACAAATTAAGTTACTTTTATATAATTTTGCTCTAGCAGGATTAGCAGTATTAGTTGGTATCTTTTTACTAAATTGCTTAAGATTATCTTCTACATACTTGGGCGATATAAGTAAGCAGGTGATATTAGCTTTCCCGGTATTTCCATTAGCTTTATTGGGTTCATTCTTTGTAAGATTTTCATTAGAAAAAACTGGAAATACAAAATTAGTCTCATCACTTTTTCAACGTGAGATTGGCATACTTTCAACAGATTTACTTATAATTACCGCAATGGCGGGATTGAATTTACCTTTATTGGTTAACTACTGGATACCAATAGCTATTTTAGCTTTTGGTGGATTGATTTGGAATCTTGCAGGGATGTTGATTTTTTCTAGATTATTTTTTAGAGAAGAGTGGTTTGAAAGAGCAATAGCAGAGTTTGGAAATTCAACGGGGGTTGCAGCTAGTGGATTATTGCTTTTGAGATTGGCTGATCCTAGGAACTCAACTGATACCTTACCTGTGTTTTCTATTAAGCAATTATTTCTACAGCCACTTCTTTCTGGAGGCCTAATTACTGTAATAGCTCCTTTATTTATTAGTAATTTTGGGCTTAAAGGTTGGACAGAATTTTGTGGCTTAATCTCATTATCTTTATGCGCAGTTGCAATATCTTTACAGTCAAAATATCCAAATCCCTCAGCGTGACAATTAATATACTTAACTAAATTTATAATTTATGGAAATGTTAGTTTTAATAAACCATTTTCCCACTTTACATGAACCGACAAATTTACAAAGATATCCCTCCTCAAGAATTAAAGGAAAAATGGTTTAAAAGTCATCTTCTCGGAAAAGAGGTTGAATTAAGAGAACTCTATGAGTTACCTCAGGACCAGTTGGATTTAGTCATGGCAGAGACTGCAGAGTTTAGGAGTGATGTAGGAAATAGAGATAGAAATTTAGGTAAATATTGTACAGCTGGCTATTTTTTAGAGTTATCAAGAATCATTGATAAAAGAAGGGCTTCAGAATGATTTTCTACTTTAGTTTCCAAAAATCAGGGGCTCATTTACCTTGTTCCAAGGTTTATTTTTATTCATAACTATTGGATATTTCTTATGAGTAAAAAAGTAATTTAACCAACGTCGTAGAAATTTAATTTCATGGTTTTGATCAAAGTCATTAATGTCCGCTATTCTAAATTGCCTTACAAATGGCCAGATAGCCCAATCAGCTAGGGTTTCTTTTGCATCAACAAGAAATAGTGGTTTCCTTCTGTTTGAAGACTCTTTTAATCTATTATTCAAAGATAAAAGTATTTTCATGCATGCTGCTTGATGAGTTTCTAATTCTTCAGAATTAAATCTAGATGCATATTTAAACCGATCCAAATGATATTTAAATACTTTATCATTTGTTTCTATAAGACTTAATATTTTTTTTGACTTATCATTATTATCACCAAGTAATGCATGCATATTTGATCTTTCAATACACCAGATCATTATGTCTAAGCTCTCATCAATTACTTGATTTAAACTAGTCTTTAACACAGGTACAGTTGCTTTTTTAGAGATTTCAATTAATTCAACAGGCTTATTCTTTAGGTCGACCTCTCTTAACTCCACTACCTGATTTGTATTTAATAAAGCCCATCTAGCCCTAATTGCGTAAGGACATCGTCTAAAGCTATATAAAATATTGTGCTTCATAATTTTCCTGTTAAAATTATCCTGTGCCCTATACCCATAGATTATTAGTCAATCCTATAAATCATAAATAGAATATGCTTTGATAGTATATACTTTATGATTTTCTTTGGCAATTATATTTTAGTGTAAAAATATAATCCATTTTTTTATATTACAAACACTTTAGTTCTCAAGAAAATTAAATTATGTCAGGATTTGTTTATTTAATGAAAAATGGTGATTTATATAAACTCGGGTGTACCACCAATTTGAAAAGTGAGGCTAATAAAATGAAACCAGGCGAAATAATTTCTTCTTTCAAAATTAATGATCCAAAATCTTTTGAGGTAAGATTGCTAAGGCTTTATAAGAAAAAAAGAATACCGGATACGAACTATTTTCGATTATCTGAATCAGAAGTTAATAATTGTAAAAAACATTTAGAAGGTAAAAGTAATTTTCCAAAAAGCTTAAATGATGAGTTGAGAATAGGATTAAATGGATCTTTGTTTTTCGCAATTATAACTTTTTTGCTTTCATTCCTTATTATAAAGATGTTTATATTTAGTTGTTTACTTTCAATTTTATTTGCCTCTCTCCCTATGTGGTCACTTGCAATTCTTGGTAGTTTTGGAGGTTATGATGCTGATGATCTTTCGCTTTTTTCGACACTTTCTAACAGATTAAAAGGACTTTTGATAGCTATATCTATGATTTCATGCGCATATGTTCTCTATACTCTTGCCCGCTTTCCCATTGCCTTTTAATTTAAACTATTATTTTTATTTATATATATAATTTATAAATTCTTTCTTGATTTTTAAATTATAGCTGTAAAATAAATTATAGTTAATGACCTTAAGTGAGCATGAACATCTCTGATTATCTTCAATTCTTAGAACCAATACAAGAACAGCTTAATAAGGTTTACTCAATTGCTTCTTTAGCTCTTACAGTTTTGGTTTGTTTGTGGCTTTTTAATTTTATAGTTGGTCTCATACAAAGAACATATTCAGTAGGTAAAGCTATAGGAAGTTTTTATAGAAATTATTTTCATAAGTATCTCCGTAAAGCAATTCTAGGTGTATTGAATATATTTAGCAAAACTACTAATCCTATTTAAAATTTTTTTCTAAATGCTTGTTTCAAGTTGACAATTTAGTGAGATTTCAAAAGGAATAGAACTGTTTGGTAAATCTAGTAAATTTGAACAAATATTAGCAATGTCATTTGCCTGTATCATATCTTTTTTAGGAAAATGATTTATTTCTTTTGCCATATCTGTATTTACCCATCCTGGGCAAATAGCTGTAACTCTAATACCCTTTTCCCATCCTTCATTTCTCATCGTTTGGCATAAACTCATTAAAGCGAATTTACTCATTGAATAGCCAGCGAAGTTACCTTTTGATCGTTTTCCACTCATAGACACCAAAACAATAATCCGTGCTGAATTGCTTATAGATAAATATTTCCATGCTTCTTTTGTTAATATCCAAGGTCCCAAGACATTAACTTTCCATAGATCTTCAATATCTTTAATTTCATTATCATTAAATAACAAATTTGTTCTTTTGAATATCCCAGCACAATGAATAATTGTATCAATATTATTAAAAGTTTCGACGGTTTTCTCTACCCATGCCTTTGATGATTTTTGATCAGTTGCGTCATAGGAGTGTACCAAAAAACTATCAGGATTTTTTGAATTTGGATCTAAGGGTGTATTTATTAAATCTCTTGTTTCTCTTACTCCTAAGCTTAATGAATGCCCTTCTTCGGATAATTTTAATGCTACCGCTTTCCCTATTCCCCTACTTGCGCCACTTATAAGGATTTTTCTCATTTATTATTAACTATTAGTGCTTTAAATAATAAATTTAATTCTCTACCATGCATATTCATTAAGCCTTGTTTTATAGTCCAGGGTGATTTCCTAAACATCTTCCACATTGCGGATATTAGCTCGTTAAGGCTAAGTGTATTTGTAAGGAATCCATACCATTGTTTATTAGGTAAACTAAAAAATTCTATGAAAAAGCCTCTTAGTAACTTTTCTTCGAATCGCATCAATTTTTCTAATCCAAATTTATAAATAGCTTGTTTTCTTCTAAGTTCTGATGGCCATAATGTTTGCCAACCTTTCTTTGCTAACGAAGCTGAGGATGCTGTTGGGTCTTTCATTGCTAATGAAAGTGCTTTGGCAACTTTAGGAGCCCTTCTTAAAAGGCTACCAACCATGTATCCCGATGCGGGATGTACCATCCCAGCAGAACCGCCAAATCCAAGGACCGGCTGAGTTAGGTCAGGGATAGGCATGTTCATTGGCAGATATGAACCATGCTCTTCATGCTCAAGACTTTTTATTTCTAAACCCCGAGTCTCTAATCTTTTTTCAAGTCTTCTTTTTAACTCATCAAGAGAGACTGGAGGAAATAGCCCCAAGGATGTTTCTTCTAAGAAAAACTTTCCATTTCCCATATCCATAGCGTATAAAAATGTTGGAGCTTCTTTTCTTTCCTCTGGATTCAAGTGGTCGCAACGATAATCCATTAAAACAAATTGACCTTTCTCGACAGGGGGTGCACTGAACTCACCTACTATCCCGTAACAAGTTTGAACAGCTACTGGCCCTTGGTTAGGAGACTTGATAAATACAGGTTTGTAGCCAGTTGCGTCAATTACCACCCGAGCATTAAGTTCCTTTCCATTAGACGTTTTAACTGTGCTGGTTAATTGATTTGTTTCAAAGTTGATTGCTGATCCTTTATGCCATTCTATTTCAGCTTTATTGCATTGCTCTAACCAATAAGCTTGTAATTTGTTTTTATCAAAAAGCCCATAATCTCTATTATGTTTAGTAATTTCATTCTTTTTAGAATTTGGATCTTTGTCCCCCTCTCCAAAATAACTAATGGTGTTTACCCATCTATGTTCAAGTAAATGACTCAGCCCAAGCTCGTCAACCTCTTCACCCCAAATCCCATAAGTGAAGGGCCAAGGTTCCTCTGGAGATTGCTCTGATAAGATTTCAACATTTAAGTTCTCAATCGCCAATGCTGCCGCTATTGATAAAGCGCCTGGGCCTGAGCCTAGTACTAGAGCATCTTTTAATGCACTAGTGCTCATAGATCCCCTTGAAGAACATAGCTATTTTCTTTTACTTGGTTTCGAAAAATAGGATTT
This sequence comes from Prochlorococcus marinus str. MIT 1214, assembly GCF_027359355.1. NCBI lineage: Bacteria > Bacillati > Cyanobacteriota > Cyanophyceae > Synechococcales > Prochlorococcaceae > Prochlorococcus > Prochlorococcus marinus. Next base: position 76,954 of record NZ_CP114777.1, read on the forward strand.
AATTCTTTAGAATAAAGCTTAGTTATTTGATTGCCTCCCTGGATTACCACTTTAAACACTCATGCCTATAATCAACAATAGCTCCTGATGGCATTAACAATGAATTGTATTAATGTTTTTTATCAACTTAATGAATTTATTTAGTTTTAATGTATGTATGAACAGTTTTTGATTAAAAATTGAAATAATAAACAAGTGAATTTAATTCCAAAATCATTTAATATTAAAATTAAAAATTTATGAATGAAAAATCAAATATTTCAAAAAAAGATAAACCTTTAACTATCCTTATAACAGGTGGTTCGTCAGGTATTGGTTATCAAGCGGTTTTAAAATTAATTTCCCTTGGTCATAATATAATTTTACCTTGTAAAAATATATCTAGAGCAAATCAAGTATTGACTAATATATTTAATCAATCTTCATTTGAATTATCTAAGAAAGGTAAAATTTATACTCCTATAATGGATCTCTCTGATTTGAATAGCATTGATTTCCTATGTTCTGAACTTAAAATTAAACGTGTGAAAATCGATGTTTTAATTTTAAATGCCGGTCTTCAATATACAGGATCAAAAATGCCTAGAATGTCTACCCAGGGGATTGAATTAACTTTTGCAGTCAATCATTTATCACATTTCTATCTGACACAAAGAATTTTACCTTTAATAGATAAGAACAATGATCCGAAAATAATTATTACATCTTCAGAAGTTCATAATCCTAACAGTGGTGGAGGTAAAGTAGGCGCTCAGGCAAGCTTGGGAAACTTAAAAGGCTTAGAATCTGGCGCGGGTTTTGAAATGGTTGATGGAAATAAATTTAATGCTGATAAAGCATATAAAGATAGTAAATTATGTAATATTTTTTTTGCAAGAAAGTTAAGTAATAAATTGATTAGCAAGAAATTATCAATTCCAGTTATTGCATGGGCTCCAGGCTTGGTTATCTCTAGAGATAACCAAGGATTTTTTAGGCACAGCAGGAAATACAATCAATTAGGACAAATATTATTTGCTTTTTTAGCTAGAGATGTTTTAAGAATAACCACATCAAATAAAAATGCAGGTTTGCTTTTAAGCAATCTAGCTTCTTTATGTAAATATAGAAAAACTGGTTTTAATTATTATAGTAATAAAATTATTTCATCAGGTAAATTTATTTTTGAAGAAACTGATATCAGTAAAGAGGCCCAAAGAGTAGATTTATCAGATAAGTTATGGGATCTATCTCAATCTCTAATAGATAAGATACTTAGATAAATATATCTTATTTATTTACATGAATTGTCTGGGTTGGATAAGCGAAGTTAATATTTTCATTTTGGAACTTCTTCATTATTTCTAGATTAATTTCTTGCTGAGCTGACATTGCCTGAAGATAATCACTTGTAGGAATATAATAAACAAGTTCAAAATCAAGACTGCTATTTGCGAATTCGATAAAATGACATCGGTCGAAGATCGCATTTTCAGTTTTATCAACGATATTTTTTATCATTATAGGTATGCTTTTTGTTTGTTCATATGTAGTTTCATAGACCACACCTAATTTATGAACCAGTCTTCTTTTCTTCATCTCAGCATAATTTGAGATTACTCCATTTGTGAGCCTGCTATTGCTCATTATTATTGCTTCTCCGTTAATACTTCTTAAGCGTGTTGACCTGACACCTACGCTCTCAACTTTTGCCCAGATCCCATCAATATGAATAAATTGTCCACTTTGAAATGGTTTATCTAGGAGGATCGTTATGTATTCGAAGAACTCTTGAACTGGTTCCTTTAAGGCTAGTCCAGCTCCTATACCCCCTGCACTTAAAAGTGCCCAAATGGCTGCCATTTGTACACCCATATTTTGAAGATAAAAAATAGCTCCTAGACTCCAAACAGATGCTCCAATCATTGGACTAAGTGAACGAATCATCTCACTGATAGATTTATCATTGATTTTGCTTGCCCATCTTTGTATTATTTTGAAAAATACTCTATTTATAAATCTGACAATATAAATAAGACATAGAAACTTACTAATACCTATTAATGTCTTATCTACTATTCCACCAATTTCTAAGACTTTGCATGCAACTATGAAACTAAAGATAAATCCTAAAGGTTTAATAGTCTCAATTAAAAGAGTAGCTATGTAGTCATCAGTTTTGCTTTGTGTTGCAGAGGTTATTTTCCTTAAAATCTTTTTTAGGATTTTTGGACTCACCAGGGAAATAATGCAACCTATACTAAAAGTAAGCAAGGAACTAATTATGTTTTTATAAAAATCATCCATGATGTCAGATTACTTTTCTTCAGACTGCCTGAAAAAAATGATTTGTCTAGATATTTTCTAATTATTTAATTTGAAAATGAATTTTTTAAAACTTTACTCACCTCCCTAAATTCTTTTCTATTAGAGGTCTTACATAATTCACATATTAGACTTTCAGTCGTTGAGGGAACTGCACCAGATAATACAAGCCTTAAAAAAGCGGTATCATTATCTATTTGATTTCTACTCCCAATTGCATCTCTGGGAATTAGTATGTTTAACCCTTTTTGTAAAAGATCAATCGATGTCTGAAGAATACATATATGACTCTCGATTCCACAAACTATTATATTTTTAAAATTATATTTATTTATATAATTTATAAAGCTATTATTCTTACTACAACTAAATTCCATTTTTTCAAATGAAGGATATTCATTATTATCTGTAATTGATTCTAGAGTCTTCCCAAGCTTTAATGGATTTTGTTCCGTAATAGCAATACGAACTTTAAGTAGATTGGATATATCGATTAGCTTTTTTATATTAAATATTAATAGTTGATTGTCTTTAATTTTGTTTATAAGCTTTTGTTGCATATCTACTATAAGCAGTAATGTTTCATCCTCGACTAATACTTTATTACTGATATTTACATTAAATGGGGAGGGAGTTTTTGTTGAAAATTGATCCATCTTAGAATTTCTTTTTGTTTATTTAAATATAAATCACCTAATAAATTTATACACCATTTTCATGGAAAATACCCTCATAAAGTTTTCCCCTTGTTGCAGGCTGTTCTCATTACGCTAAACTATTGAGAAAATAAGGTTGATATTGATTCCCTCGTCTTCCTATCGTACGCATCCTTCTCCTTTTGAATCTGGTCTTCGTTCAAATGGTAAAAGAATGACCCCTCAAAGGAAAAAGGTTCTCTCTTTGTTTGAAGAGATTGGCTCTGGAATCCATCTCAGTGCGGAGGAGGTTCATTCAAAATTGACAATTTCTGGGGAGAAGGTTTCTCTTGCGACTATTTACAGAACTTTAAGACTATTGGTCAAGATGACTTTCCTTAATGAACTTGATTTAAGTGAGGGAGGGAATAGGTTTGAATTGCTTAGTCATGATCATCCAGATCATCATCATTTGATTTGTATTCGTTGCGGCAGAACAGAAGAGTTTGAAAATAATAATGTTATCAAGGCGGGTAAAGCAGCAGCTAAAAACTTCGGATTTAAATTATTGGAGTCATCGTTAAACGTAAGAGCATTGTGCCCAATGTGTTTAAACAAATAAACCTTGTTTTTAAGTTAATTCACCACCACAACTTGAACCAGCTCCAGCAGTACAGCCAAAACAATGATTCCCTATTGAAATAGGTTTATTCTTTAAAGAGACAAATGGAATCAATAGATCATCCAAATGTTTAACCTTACCATTTCTCTTAATTCCAAGTTGTTGGTTAAAATCACAATCATATAGGTAACCTTTCCAATCAACACTCAGAGTTGTTCTACACATTACAGAGTTAAGATTCTCTGGATTATGATTTTCTTTAAGTAATTTATTATACTCTTCTAGTTTCCCCATAACTTTTAAATAGTTTTCATATCTATTGATTGGCATATTTGCTAAAACAAATAAATTCGAGAAACAAATACCATACCTTTTTTTTAGTTCTCGTCTATAAGTATCTTCTAATTCTTTTTGGGATGGTGGAAGCTGTGGACCGCTTGGATTATAAACTAGATTTAAAAGTAGACCTTTATCTTTTATTCCGTAACCAAAAGTGTTAAGTTTTTTAAGAGCTAATATACTTTTTTTAAAAACATTTTTTCCTCTTTGTTTGTCTACATTCTCCTCGAGATAACAAGGCAGTGATGCAGTTATTTGTACTTTATTTGATGCTAAGAAGCTTGCTAAATGTTCATAACCTGGCTCTGTTAGTATTGTCAAATTACATCTGTCCATTACTTCAACATTAAGACTACGAACTTCTTTTACTAATTGTATAAATTTAGGATGAAGTTCGGGGGCTCCTCCAGTAATATCTAGTAGCTTTATATTGTTAGCCTTTATTACTTTAGGTATAAGTTCTATAATATCATCGCTCATCATTTCTGTTCTGCTTGGACTAGAATCAACGTGACAATGACTGCAGGCCTGATTGCATTTATAACCTATATTTATTTGCAAGGTGTCAAGATTGTCTCTGTTGATTTTTGGGAATTTTGTTTTAGTTATCTCCATAGACATTTGAATATATCTAGCATACTAAGTCATTATAGATAGAATATTTTTTAAGTGCGAATATTTTATAATTTATTTTATTAATTAAGTTAAAAGTTACTAGCTAATTGTTTAAACCACTTTATATATTCTCTTGGACCATCATTGATAACCAGATTCAATTTTAAATCATCATTAGGATCACTAATACCTGTCATATCAGTTCCATTAATTCTTGGTCTTTTTACCTGATCGTTGCAGCTGTTAACAAATACAACTTGATTCTCTTTCTTGTATGATTCTCCCAACCTTTGGATCAATGTTAAGAAACCTCTATCACTTCCACCTCTTAACCAAGAATTATCTTTATTATCTTTAACCGAGGTTACTGTATCGCCAACCCCTATTAGCAGTGGCATTTGTGCACTTGGAATTTTATCTCTGCACAGCTCTATTAATTTCTTATGTGTCTTTGGAGCATTCCTGACATTGAAATTTTCACCGAAAGGATAAACACCAGTTTTGTTTGATATGTATTTATTTAATAGCAGTAAAAGGCCTGCTTCTTTTATTGCACCATTGATAATGAACTGAATATCTGTTGTCCCAAATTCATTTTGAGTTGAATATTTCATTATTTCTCTGCCATCTCTTATCCCTAGATTTGGCATCAAATGAAGATAAAAAGAGTTTTCTAAGCCAATATTTTTAGCTTTTTCTAATAAAATATTCATTATTTTTTCCATAATCAATTGCAAATCTTTCACTTTTTGAAAATCATTTTTAACGTAACTAAAAATTTCATTAAAGTTTAAAGTGGGAGTAAAGCGCGTGTCACAAACAGCTACATCAATTAATTTGTTTCTTAACTCATTTGGAAGATCTGGTAAGTATTTTTTTAATTCATTAGTTAACATTGATCGCATCATCTTTGGAACTTTTGCTAAAAAGCTAATCTCATTATCTTTGAGCCCTGGATGGGATAAATTACTAAATCTATCTTGAAATTCAACTCCACATGCCGCAAGCCCAGGTAAGTAAAAGCCATTTTCTTTTGCTGTTGTTTTTGAATTAAGTGCTTTCTCTACTAAACGATTAACGCCTCTTCTGCCTTCATGCTCCCCGCAGGTTAGGACGGCAAATTTCTCTCTTAATCTTGAAACGTCCTCCACATATTCTTTGTTGATCTCTCTTTTGAGTGGGTCTTGAACAAGTGGGATACAAACGCCGTCAAGATCCTGAACTATTAGGATATTTTGTTCATTTAGTATAGTGTTAATAACTTCTTCTTTCGTTTTAAACATTTTCATCAAAGAAGCCTTTAAATATTAGTTTACTATGGCTCAAATTAATATACAAATTCTTGATACTTCTTATTCTTAAATGAGTATATAGATATATATTCAATATAATAAAAACTATTTTAAAAGTTTCATATTATTGTATATAATGTAAATGAATGCAAATACACAGTGTTTGATAAGAATTTAAGTAATAGCTTCTTTGCTGAGCCTTATTCAAGTGAGCCTATAGCCATAAGAATTCGAGAGGTTTTGAATGGGAATGTAGGGTTTTATAGTGTCGGCTTGTATCCTGCTTCCCTTGCCTATAACTGTGCGTTGCAAAATGAAGGTTTAAACATTCTTTTAGCCCCCAGAGAAGGTAGAGAACTTTTTGGAGCTTTCTCTGATATTGAGCTGTCTGGAATGGATAACTGTATAAAAAATAAAATTGAATCTATGGCAATTTCAAATGATGATAAATCAGGAAGATATAATACTCTTAAGGATTTAATAATTAAATGTGAATTAGTTCTTTTGAGCTCAAATAGTAAACATATAATAAACGACGTAAATTTAGCATTTAAACTCAAAAAAGAACTTCGTAGAGATAACGTTTTAATTGCATGTTTAGTTGGTTCATTTTGTCATGATTTTAATTTGAATGAATCTTTTGTGTTGTGCGAAAAATTAAATAATCTAGCTTTCTTTTCAGGCTTTCATCGACACGGCGCTCTTCGAAATCCATTAGATAGTTTTACGGCTAATTTTTGTCATCCAGATGCTATGAATGCAATATTAGGTGCAAAATTATTAAATAAAATTTCACCAAATATTCAAGTTTCTGCAGGTATTCATAATATTGAAGGTCAATATATAAAAGCTGCTAAAAATATATCTTCAATCTTAGCGGGTTTTGGCCATGCTTTTCATAAGAATAATCCTGGATTGTTGCCAACGTTGTTAACTCTATTGTTAGATCAATGCCTAGATCAGGCAGCCTATGTTTCCATGCGTCGAACAGATAGGGAGAATTTATATATAAAACAACCTTTCCCTATTACTGAACTTGGATATAGCGTCCAACGAATAGAGGCGTCCTATCTTAAGGATGGAGATTTTGTTCAGGTAAGAGATCATACTTTTACTCAATTGACAGCTATGGTTGCCGATGTGAGAGGCAGTATGATGTTGCCTGTAAGTGGCAAACCAACTAGGAATTTTCAAGCTGGTGAAGTCCTAGCTGAGAGGATGATTGAGTATAAAAGATGTCCAAAAGGTGTAGATGAGTTTATAGAATGGTGCGAAATATCTGGTCTTAAACGAGGAGCTTTAGAAGGTATAAACTCTTTAAATTATTGGCCAGACATCTTAAGAAAATATTCAATACCGTTGAATAATTCCTCAATGATTAATCTTTTATATATGTGTATAATGGGTCCTTTCGAGATTAAAAATTATATTTATAATGTGATGACAAGTAGCCGTGAATTAGCTAATTATTGTCAAGAATCTGTTAAGTCATGCAAGAGCAAGAAAATCTCTGAAGCACTTAATAGTTTCCATCTAAAAACTTCTATTGATTTTTTAACAAAGGCACTAACTGATGAAGATCAATTATTTTTTGAATTAAATGAGATTGACTTTGATAATCCACTAGGACTAGAAGATCAGCCTATTTATAAGAAAGTTATTGATTACATGGAAACTTATTTGATAGAATCTAATGTATAAAATAAACTCTAGGGAATGTGAAAAAATAAATTTAATTACTTGCAAGTTTTTTGAAAAGAGTAAACTTTTAAATATAGATTTTATAGATTCTGGCCTTATAAATAAAACGTATATCATTGAACATTTAATTAATGGGACAAAGTCTAAATTTATTTTGCAGAGACTTAGTAATATATTTGAATCCTATGAAGGAATTAATATGAATCATAAATTAATAACTGAACATATTAAAAATAAAATAAAAAAAAAAGATCTTAAATTTGATAATAAAAGGTGGGAGGTTCCATTTTTAATTAAGTGTAATTCTAATAACCTCTATTTGCTCCCATATCATTCAGAATTTTGGCGAGCGATGAAATATATAGATCATACTCTTAGTTTTGATATTTTAGAAGATAATAAAATGGCTTATGAAACAGGACTTGGCCTTGCTAAGTTCCATAGGATTTGCTCCGATATTGACCTTACAAAATTAGAAAATACTATTAAAGATTTCCATAATACAAAGCACTATATAGCTCAATTTAATTTGATCATCAAGGATTATAACTTCATTAAATTAGACGATAAAGTAAATAAAAGAGTTCAAAATTTAATTGTTAACTTATCTAATCATATTTTATATGTTGAATATTTATTAGGATATTTAATGGGAAAATCAATACAATCTAATTTAATTCATGGCGATCCTAAGTTAAGTAATTTCCTTTTTGATATTCAAGATAAATATGTTGTCTCTTTAATTGATCTAGACACTGTTTCTTCGGGTTATTTACTTTCTGATCTGGCTGATTGTATTCGTTCCATTTGTAATATGGCAGGGGAGGATTCAGATAAGATAGAGAATGTATACTTTGATATTAATTGTTGTCAATATTTTCTCAAAGGCTATTTCTCAATACCTAATGAAAAAGCTAATTACTTCGAGTTCCTTCCCGAATTTATTTATTTGATAATAGTTGAATTAACTATTAGATTCCTAAATGATTTTTTGCAATCAAATAGATACTTCAAAATAAAATATCAAACTCACAATCTATATAGAGCAGAGGTTCAATATCGATTACTTACAAGTTTCATTACTCAAATTCCTACTTTGTCAAATTCACTTCATGAAATTGGGATTTCTACAAACTCAACTTTTGTCTCAGATGTACAAAAAATTGTTTAGGGTTTCACATAGCCCAACTTGTCACTAAAGTAAAATCGATATTTATTTTTTCTTGTGGCAAAGGAATTAACCCATAGGGCTGATGAGCTTAAACAATTAGGTTGGAATCAGGAAGATTTGTACAAATATATTGAATTATGGGATTACAGGCAAAGGTGGGGCTCTATAAATTTAGAGAGAGAAGATAGGTTGTTTCTAAGAAAAGCAGAATCTTTATTGCCTCAAATTTCTAAAAACAAAGTTTCAATTAAAAAACCTCTTAAAGAAAAGTCATATTATTGCTGGATTCAATTTTTTTTGAATGAAATGAATGATTTTGAGTTGAATGAAAATTTAGACGATGGTAAGAGAGGGGTTTGGCCTATTTTTCTCGAGGAGGAACTTCGAGTAATTGATTATTTTGAGCCAGTTCTAGGCTTGCCGGATACGATTAAGGCTAAATTAATTGGTCCAATTAGAGAGGACTTGGTTAAAACAGCTTTGGAAATATATAAAGAATCAGTTATTACAAAGCAATTTGATTTCCAAGGAGCTTTGGCTAATGCTAAATCAAGTGGTGAAAACTCTAGTTGGCGATCTCTTAGAGATAGTGATTATGAAAGTAACCAAGATTATCAAATAATTGATCAAGAGCACGTTCTGGAATTCCGTAAAAAAGTCAACGAAAAGCTTTTGTCATTTATAAAAGAAAATTTACCATCGCTAGCTGAGTCAGATAAATCTTTACCTCCTAATGATTGGATAAATTAAGTAGCCAATTCTCAACTTATGTGGCTAAAAAGTAAATAGAGATAATTAATTCTTTGACTTCCCAACGTTTTGAAACGCTTCAATTGCATGCAGGACAATTGCCAGATCCTGCTACCAATTCTAGGGCGGTACCTATATACCAGACAAGTTCATATGTTTTTAACGATGTAGATCATGGGGCAAATTTATTTGGCTTGAAAGAGTTTGGAAATATCTATACCCGCTTGATGAATCCTACAACGGATGTTTTCGAAAAAAGAGTTGCAGCACTTGAAGGAGGAGTAGCTGCTTTAGCTACAGCATCAGGACAATCTGCACAATTCATTGCGATTACAAACTTTCTTACTGCAGGTGATAGCTTCGTATCAACATCCTTTTTGTATGGTGGCAGTTATAACCAATTTAAAGTTCAATTTCCACGTTTAGGAATCAATGTGAAGTTTGCTGATGGTGATGATGCAGAAAGTTTTGAAGAACAAATTGATTCATCTACCAAAGCAATTTATGTAGAGTCTATGGGGAATCCCAGGTTTAATATCCCTGATTTTGAGGGGCTTTCGAAATTAGCTAAATCAAAAAATATACCTTTAATTGTTGATAATACTCTTGGAGCTGCTGGAGCTTTAATTCGTCCTATTGAACATGGGGCCGATATAGTTGTTCAAAGTGCAACGAAATGGATTGGAGGTCATGGCACTAGTCTTGGAGGGGTAATTGTTGATGCTGGGACTTTTGATTGGGGAAATGGAAAATATCCTTTAATGAGTCAACCTAGCGCGGCTTATCATGGTTTGGTTCATTGGGATGCTTTTGGATTTGGGAGTGATATTTGCGGAATGCTTGGAGTCCCTGCAGATCGAAATATTGCCTTCGCTTTGAGAGCCAGGCTAGAGGGGTTAAGAGATTGGGGCCCAGCAATTAGTCCATTTAATTCATTTTTATTACTTCAAGGATTGGAAACTTTAAGTTTAAGAATAGAAAGACATTGCTCTAATGCTCTCTCATTAGCTAAGTGGCTAGATGCTCATTCAAAAGTTGATAATGTTAGTTATCCAGGATTAACAACGGATAAATACCATTCAAGAGCCTCTTCTTATATGACCAATAGAGGAAAAGGCTCCATGTTGATTTTTTCTTTGAAAGGTGGCTTTGATGATGCTGTAACTTTCATAAACTCTTTGAAACTTTCTAGTCATCTAGCAAATGTAGGCGATGCAAAAACATTAGTAATTCATCCTGCTTCAACAACTCATCAACAATTATCTTCGGAAGAACAGTTATCCGCAGGCGTCACTCCTACTATGGTAAGAGTGTCTGTTGGTATAGAACATATTGATGATATTTTAGAGGATTTTGAGCAGGCCTTAAATTTAATTTGATTTTCCAAGGAGGTATATAGATATGGCTTTAATACTTCCTCGTAGTTATCATAAGATTTCATCAATTGAAAAAAATCATATCTCATGGATTGAACCTGAACTAGCAGAAAGACAGGACATTAGACCTCTTAGAATTGGGATATTAAATATTATGCCTTTGGGAAAATTATATGAATTTAATTTATTGCACCCGTTAGGACTTTCCCCTCTCCAAATAGAACCTATATGGATAAGATTAAAATCTCATTCATATAAAACTTGGGATATAGAGCATCTAAAAAATTTATATGTTTATTGGGAGGAGGCAATGTCTCCAACTCCTCTAGATGGCTTGATTATTACTGGAGCACCTGTGGAGCATCTCCCGTTTGAAGCAGTGAATTATTGGAAAGAATTAGTAAATCTAATTGGGGAGGCAAAATTAAAATGTGCAAGTACCTTAGGATTGTGTTGGGCTGGTTTTGCAATGGCATATATGGCTGGGGTTGAGAAAAATAATTTCAATAAAAAACTTTTTGGTGTATATCCAATGAGAAGTCTTGTCCCTGGGCATTCTTTAATGGGAACGCAAGATGATGAGTTCCTTTGCCCCCAAAGTAGGTATGCCGGATTACCTGATATTGAAATGGAAGAAGCAGAAAAGAAAGGTAAGCTAAGATTATTGGCTCATGGGGAAAAAGTAGGTTATACAATTTTTGAAACACCTGACCAAAGGCAATTAATGCATTTAGGACATCCTGAATATAATGTTGATCGATTGAAAGCTGAGATGGAAAGAGATAAGAAAAGAGGCGATGTACCCCCTCCAGAGAACTTTGATTTGACCAAATCAAATACTTCATGGCGATCACATCGAAACTTGTTATTTCAGCAATGGTTGTGGTTCTGTTATCAACGAGTAAGCCTAAGTGTTTAACTTTCTTAGATTTATCAAGTCTTATATTTACTGGAATAAAATCAGACTATCTTAAAGGTGGCATTATATTTTTTGGATCATGAATAGCTTTGAGCTCTTGTAATTTTGGAAGCCAATCTTTGAATGCTGATGATAATTCTTTTTGATGCCATTCTAAATGAGGGTGTATTTGCGCAAGATGCACACCTGGGCATATGAATTCTAGATTATACCAACACTCCCTCATCCAATCTAGAGCTCTTTTTCTACTTGATTGATCGTAGGCTTCCCAAGCCCCATTAATCCAGGGCTTCCATACCGCATCACGATGAATAAATGAAGTTTCAAGATTATTTAAATGCGTTAAACCTCCTAATTGTTGAGAAGCTATATAACAACTTTTGTTAGGTCTTTTATTCATTAAATCTTGAAGGATTTTTAATACTTGTCGATTATTTTCTTGCCAAGCAGGGCCTAGTAAACCCAGAACTTCGGAATGGGTTGAATTATTATTTTTATTTTTTCCTAAGCTTAAGTTTGGTAAAGAGTTCATATCCGAGAATTTATTAATGATTCGATTTCGCGAGAATGGTAATTTTTCCAATAAGTTAATCAAGACGCTCTCATCATTACTATTTTTAATTTCACCGATTGCATGTGCAAAAATATCTTCTCCGTATATCCATTGAAAGCTAAGTGAATTAGGCCAACTTTCGGCTTGATTAACACATTCAGATAGTTGAGAAAATGAAAGACTTGCTGTCCAACTTAATAGTGGTCTTAATGGCTGAGTCTTTAACTTTACTTTTGTGATTATTCCAAGAAATATTGCTGCCCCGCAAAGGGCTTTCCATTCAAAACTTGATTCTTCTTTTGTCTTTGGTCGTAATATGTGAAACTCTTTTCCATTACCCCAAAAACCTTTAATCTCCATAATTTGATCAATAGCTAATCCTCTGCCTCTACTAAGTGGACTTATTCCACCGGTTAAGAGATATCCCATGCCTGTCTTCCCTGAAAGACCAATTGGGAAACTTCTTTTATGCTTCTTTAAAAAAGAGGATAACTCACCCATATTTACCCCCGCCTCAATTTCTACCTGCTGTTTGTCTAAATCAAAAGATATATTTTGATAATTTTTTCTTAGGTCTAAAATCCAATGTTTATCTGCAGCTGCTCTACTTGTAGTCCCACCACTAGATACTAGAAAGGGACTATAAGTAGGCTGGGATGATTTCAATGATTGGAAAAATTCTGAGTTGACAGAATCCAATACCCCAAGGACATCGCTATCATTAGAATTTCGATTTTGCAGTGATATTGAATTTTTAATAATTTCCTCCTCTTACTATAATGAATCTCTTAAGTTGATATTTTATAAAACTATATTCAATTAAAGTAAATTATTAGCTAAAAGCGTTTTGATTTCTTCGACTTCAATTAATTATAAATTTCCATCAAATATTGGAATTGTTTTATGTGGCCATGGGAGTAGAGATCCTCAAGCAGTAGAGGAGTTTGTAAATGTAGTCAATAGGATAAAATCCAGAATACCTAATGTTCCAGTTGCATTCGGATTCCTAGAATTCAACCGACCAATAATCAATGAGGCCTTAGATCAACTTAAAAATATGGGAGTAGAGAGAGTAATTGCTCTACCAGCTATGTTATTTGCTGCGGGACATACTAAAAATGATATACCTGCTGTTTTGAATAAATATTCTGCTGATAATGGACTTCCAATTCAATATGGCAGAGAGCTTGGTCTGAATTCTTTGATGATTGGAGCAGCAGGAGCAAGACTCAAAGAAATAATTGATAGTAATCCAATATTTCCTATTTCTGAAACATTACTAGTAGTAGCAGGAAGGGGATCATCAGATCCAGATGCTAATTCAAATGTTTGTAAGATTACAAGGATGCTTGTTGAGGGATTTGGATTTGGATGGGGAGAAACCGTTTTTTCAGGAGTAACTTTCCCCCTTGTTGATCCTGGTTTGAGGCATGTTCTCAAATTAGGTTTTAAAAGAGTAATTTTATTGCCTTATTTTCTTTTTTCTGGAGTTTTGGTAAGTCGTGTTAGAGATCATTCTATTAGGGTTGCAAATGATAATCCTGATGTGCAGTTTTTAAACGCAAGTTACCTATCAGACCAAGATTTAGTTATTGATACTTTTATGGAAAGAATTCATGAGGTTTTTAATGGAGAGAATTTTATGAATTGCGCTTTATGTAAATATCGCTCTAATCTATTAGGTTTTGAAAGTGAGGTTGGATATGAACAGGTCAGTCACCATCAGCATGTTGAAGGTTGTCTAGACATTCCACTAGAAAGTAAATCGCATGAACATTCTCATGAACATATTCCTTATCCACATGCTGAGCATCCTTTAGGTCCTGTCACGCTTCGCTCTTCAAAGAAAAGCTAAATCTAAAAAAAATAAGTGTAAATCAAAGAATCAATTGTCTCTTTCTTGAATGCGACGCAAGGGACTCGTTATCTAAACATTTTTTTAACGTTTAGTTTCGGTCCTTTTCCCCAGGTGATTTCCACAGCTAATGAGTAGTTTTCCACTTTAAATAACTAAAACCCTAGTTTTCGTAAAGGGCTTGTGGGATTCAACAGATTTTTTAATAGTAATTTACACTTAGACATCTTAGGCGAATAAAGTTATTCGGATCGAGCCTCTTCCTAGATAAAGCTTGGTATGAGATGAGTCTAGTAGTGTCTCAGATTTTTAGTATAGCTTTTCTTTATCTTTGACGTTTTATTGAAAATTTAAGATCCTTATCTCATACATTTCGAATTTCAAAAAAGTAGATGGAGTTTAATCAAATTGAAACTCGTACTGATGAGATGAAAAGTGATGAGGTTAGATGTTTTGAGAATGACTTGGAACTTATCTCTATTAGCCTAGAAGCTGAAGTGCCTGAAGCTCTTTATGCAGGTATGAAGGATTTTATAAGTGGAAATAATAAGTGGGATCAATCCAAGCTTATTAGCTCTGCTATTGCAAATTTTCTTTTTCAAAACGGTTCTGATGATAGAGCAGTAACTGAGAAATACTTAAATGATATTTTCAACCTTTAAAGTCGATAATTGCCTTTTCGCAAGCCCTTTTTGTTATTGCCATCATTGTTAACGTTGGACTTTGCCAAGATGAAGTTGGCCAGCAAGCTCCATCAACGACTAATACATTGCTGCATTCCCATAGACGATTCCATTTATCTAAAACGCTCTTTTCCTTGGTATTTCCCATTGGTGCCCCTCCTACCTCATGTATGTAATAACCAGGGGGTGGAGCATCGCTTTTAGCAGCAACAGATTTATTTAGAATTTGTTTGGTAAATGGAATATTTAGGATTTCATGCACTGGAATAATTTTTCCGTTTCCAGAATCGATAATAAGTTCAATCATTCTGTTCATCTCTGTAACCATTCTTTTTTCATTTTCACGCCAAACAATTGATATGTGTGGGATAGAAATATCATATTGATCTGTTCTTTTTGTTAGAGAAACAGTGTTTTTATTATTCGGGAGTACTTCTCCGTGACCTATAAGGAAACCCGTTTTTGTATCTTTATAATTTTTTAAAACATCTGGTGGCTCAAATCTATCGATCCCTCCCCAGATTCCATATCCTCCGACAAAGTTATTTTTTTTTGATCGATTTCTCCCTATGGGAATAAAGAAACTACCAGCTCCTGTTAAAACATAATTATTATTATTTTTTGAATAATTAGTTAAATTTTTATCGATTGGGACAGTAAAAAATCTACATGTTGATATATGGTCCATTAAGTTCTTTCCCAATGAATGGGATGGATCAATTAGACCATTTGAATCATTACTTTCTTCGGAACTTAATAGAATTCTAATTGTTTGGATTGTTGATGAACATAATATGATTAATTTACTTTCTAATTCACTTCTTTTCCCATTATTTTGGTTTACTATGATAACACTTTTTGCAGACTTTCTATCCTTATTTAATACTAATTTCTCTACAATATGATCTGAAAGTATTTCTACTTTCCCTAATCTAGAGGCTTCTTTTAATGTGCTGCCCAGACTACTGGATCTTGGCCATTTTGTTTTATCTTTATTATCTCCAAAGCCTCTGGAATGTATAAAGGGAAGATTTAATTTTTCTTTTATCTTAACGGCGAATTCTTCCTCACTTTCTGTAAATGGACTTTTGCCAATAAATTCACCATTGGGTAGTTGATTAAGATCGTCTTTGTTGCCATATATTCTTAGAAAATTCTCTATTTCTGAATAATGTGACTCAAGATCTTTATAACTAATAGGCCATTGAAGGTTGTATTCTTTATCTTTTGAGGCTTCAAAATCTTCGTTGGCTAATCTTAAGGTTATTCCACCCCAAGTAAGGCTTCTTCCCCCAACTTGATTGCCCTGCGTCCACATGAATGGAGCTTTTGGTGGGTGTGTATAAGGATTTGTTTTTTTGTTTGCGTAAAGTATAGGATTTGATTTCCAGAAACCAGGGTGCTGAGGTTGGTTTTGATAATTTCCAGTTGTTACTCCTATTAGTCTTCGAATCATATTGCAGGGCTCTGTTCCCTGTGCCTGCTTGATTTCCAGTTCAGGACCTCTTTCAATTACTAATACTCTTATGCCTGCCTTGGCCATTGTTAGAGCAGCCATCCCTCCTGTTGCGCCGGAACCAACAATTATGACTTCATATGCCTTGTTAATCATTTCTAGAAAATTGTATCTTTTAAATTTGGTATAGTTAGAGAATTATTTAATATATATGTAAAATATATATTAAATCATAGGCTTATCTTTTAGCTAGTTAGAAAATTTGATTTACTTGTATCGTTTTTATTCAAGGTTTGGCATGGAATCTTTTTTCATAAGATAATTTTTAAATCATTTTATATAATTATTAAGATCAATATATTGATCTTAATAATTTGTTTACTTTGATTTGCTTTTTATGATTTAGGAGAAATTATAATAGTACTTTTTAGGTTTTAATACATATTAGATTCAATATTTAATTTAACTGGGAGCCCCTTTTGAATTAAAATATTTATTGGTAGCTATTAGAAAGTTATGTCTAAACGTCTTCTTTTTTTTGTAAGCTCGGCTCTATTTTTCTTTTATTCTCTTCCAGCTTATGCAGCCTTGGACTATGGAAAGCAAACCTTGATAGGCGCTGATTTCTCTAACATCGATTTGAAAGGTGCTACTTTCTATCTAAGTGATCTCCAAGATGCTGATTTTTCTGGTAGTGATCTTCAAGGAGCTAGTTTTTTTGATGCAAAGCTTGAAAACGCTAATCTAAGTAATACAAATATGAGAGATGTAACAATGGATGCTGCCATACTTAATGGTGCTAACCTTTCAAATAGTATATTAGAAGGTGCTTTTGCTTATAATGCTAAATTTGAAAACGTTATTATTGAAGGTGCCGATTTTACTGATGTATTAATCGCGAATGATGTTAAAAATAAGCTATGTATTATCGCAGATGGAATAAACAGTGTTACAAATAAGAAAACAAGTGAGTCATTAGATTGTTAGAAAAAAGTATGCTTATGAAGAAAAATATTAATAACCCTAAATATATTTTTTGGATTTCAGTTTTATTTATATGGATTATATCCACCTTGATTGATCGGATTTGGTGGAATTTTTATAGCAATACCCCTTCATGGGATCAGGCTGATTACCTGAATAGTGCACTTGACCATGCTCGTGCACTTTCTTTTTTGGAGGGAGATGGAGGTTCAGACTTTCGTTCTCTGTTAGATAAATCTCCAAAGATTCCTCCCTTGGCCTCAATAATCAATGGAGCCTTAATTGCCTTTGCTGGTGATGCCCCTCATGAAGCAGCCTGGTCCTTAAGTTTTTGGAATGGATTTTTCATCTTTAACATTGCTTCTTGGGGACTTTATTTGAAAGGAAAAAAGTTTGCACTTTTTTGTGTTCTTATTAGTGCGTTTTCTCCTTTCTTATTTCATTTAAGAACTGATTATGTGTTGGAATTGCCTTTGATTTCGGCTATTACATTTTATTTGTTTCATCTAGGAAGGTGGAGTGATAAATCAATTGGAGGTAAATGGATTCAATTGATAATCGCTATTTTTGCATGTGCTTCTTCTTTATTGATTAAGCAGAGCTCTTTATTAATTATAATACCTTCTTTGCTATTTATCTTTATTATTTCTTTTAAAAGAGATAATAATTTTAGATTACAATTCTTATGCTTATTCCTCATCAGTCTTTCCGCGATTTTACCTTGGTTTTATCACAATTGGATAATGATATTAAGTGGAACGTACAGAGCTGTTTTTGAATCGGCGGTTATAGAAGGCGATCCATCTATTTTAGATTTAAAAAGTATTTTTTGGTACTTTCCTTATTTAGATAATCAGTTTGGGAGTATCATTTTCTTTTCTGGATTTTCAGGAATACTATTTTTCTTTTTATCCTATTTAAGATCTTTTGGAACCTCGGCAAATTTATCGAGTATTTTTAATAAAAATAATTATAAATGGAGATGGGTTTATATTAATTTAATAACATGCTGGACTTTTACAACTTTCATTCCTAATAAAGATGAAAGATATATTGCATGTACGATCCCGTTAATTATTTTACTGTTAGCCCTTGGATTTTCTAAATGGACTGATTGGCTTAATACTTATTTAAAATTAAAATATTATGGATTATTCTTGATTCCTCCTATAAGCTTTTTATTTTCCAATTCTATTGAAAAATTTAACACTTTAAAAAATATTTCAAGCAGATATTATCCTGTTAAAGACATTATATCTATCGTTAAATCAGATCAGACTTTCGATCAAAAAGAAACAGTTATTGTTGTTCCCAGCACTCCTGATATGAATCAGCATAATGTAAATTATTTTGGGAGAATGCAAGGTGGAAATATTTTGGGTAGACAACTTGGGCAATCTCTTATTCACATAGAGCCTGTTCTTAAAAATTCTAATTGGATTATTTTGGCTGAGGGCGATCAAGGCTCAGTTTCAAGTAATGCAATTGCTCTAGATAAAGCGATCAGAGATAGTTCTCTTTTCATAAAAGTTCGAGAATTTCCTAGAGAAAAAAATGGGAGCTATTCTTTATGGAAAAGAGGTTCAAGTTCACTTAAGCAAAATGAATTTCATAATAGATTTATTGAACTAGCAAATGGAATGGAACAAGGTCCATTAGGCATTAAATTGATTTTTGATGAAATTGAAATAGAACATATGCTTGATGGACATCTTAAATATCAAACTATAGTTAGAGATAAGGCGCTATCTAAAATTAGTTCAGACCCCGAAGATGTTGAATCTTTATGGTCCCTATCACTTTTGAATATATTATCGAATAGACCTTTAGAAGCAGATATTTATCTAAGAAATTTAGAAACTTTGTTGCCCAATAATCCCTGGCCAAGCGCTTACAGAACTATAGTTAACTTGGCCTCATGGAATCCTTGGAAGGCCTCTTTAATAGCAGATAGAGCTCATAATATAAACCCAAATTACTTTCTAAAAAGCTTGGGTGATACTAGTGCAATTTTTCGAGGAGCTTTGTGGCGCTTGAAGTCTGCTTCAAAAAGTGTTCCGAATGCAATAAAAATAATTGATGAAGCTTTAAAACCATTAGAAGAGTAAAAGTTTAAGACAAAATTTCAATCTCGAGCCGCAAGATTTAAAGTTGGTCTCTTTCAAATGTTTTTGTTATTTCTTTTAGAAATTCCACTATTTGGATATTTGTATACCCAAGTTCAGTTCTAAGCCCTTTACATGAAGAGGTGATCTCTTTCCAGATATCAGCTCTGACAATTGCTTCTCTGTCTTTTAAGTAACGCTCTTCTTTCATTTTGATTGAATTATGTAAGGTATGGGTTCATGAGCTTTTTAAGAAAATCAACCTAGTAAATCTTAAAGATTCACTAGGTTGATTAGATTTATATCAGATCTTTATCTTAAAAATCTTAAAAAACCTATTGTTTTGATACCTTAACGAAAAAATAAAAGAATCATGAGATTTATGGCTTTCTTGTAGGTATGAAATATTTGATTTCCTTATCTTAATAGGCTCAAAAATAAATCATTTTAAAGATACTTTGATTGATTTATCTATTGTTTGAGCTTATTTATTATATGGCAGAGGCAAGAGTATAATTAAATACCTCCAAACTCCCCTATAAAGAACGGAGAGTGGGGGATTCGAACCCCCGATGGAGTTGCCCCCATGCTAGTTTTCAAGACTAGAGCCATAAACCACTCGACCAACTCTCCACTTAAAATTTTACCTTATTAGCTTCTGAAATCTAAAAAATATTGATCAAACAACAATTTCATCCCTAGTTGCTATTAAACCAGTTTTAAAGAGAATCCTTTTAGGCCTTTAAAAATTTCAGAACCTATAGATTCTCTGCATGTATAAATGTCAATGAGATTATTTGTGCAATAATTTCAGACATTGGTAAATCACATTCATGGCAAGCAACAAGAGCCCACAATCTCGTTTCCTTGGAGACCTTCCTATGGAGGGGGGTATTAGTCAAAAAGAGAAATATCGTTATGTAGCTCATTTGATGTTTTTTATTGGATGTGCGTTATTTTCCTTTGGGATTTGGGCGCTCTCTGGCTTTACTGCTTCAAGCGGAGCGTCAGGACCGTTTCCTTTCTAAAGTGAAAGGAATACATAATTGATTTTGAATTAGTAGAGCTAAATAAGAAATTATTGAATCGTCAATTTATTTATAGTATTTTCTCTATCTTCAATGAGTATTAGGAGCCACTTTGTTCCTAATGCTCTTGAAATACTTCTGTTTTTTAGTAATTCACAAATTCTTTTATAAAGTTTTTCTGATTCAATATTGGAATTGAACCATTTTTCGAATTTCAGAATTTCATCTGGGTTTTTACAAGCTCTTAGTTGATCGATAAGTGCATCATTAGTACTTGTGCCACTTATCTTTAATGGTTTATTTGTTGTAGTCATTTAAATTTTAAGTACACAAGACCTATTTAATAGTTAGCCAAATTTTCTAAATTGGACAATTATCTTTAAAACTTCTTTGAAAAAGAAAACTTATTTACTAAGTCATTGTCATTAAGTTCTTTAGATTTTTCTGAAAAAACATTTACTTAAGTTTGAACGAATGCTCTTAAGATGGTTTGGCAAGAGGGAGTAAGCATTTATCAGAATCGCAACCTGCTGGTCCTGCTTCAGTAAGCTCCCCTTGATCATATCGACTAAGAGCATCAAAGAAATCACATTTTCCCCTTCTTTTTATGACTTCTGATTGCAATTTTGTGTAGCATTCTTCGTCAATAGGTTCAAAAGGAAGTCTGGGGAAAGTCGCATTTGCATCAAACCTTGCTAACAAGGCAGCTGAAATATAACCTTTATTTTCATTAATTGAGCTATGCAAAGCTTTAGCTAAACCTTCTATTTCATTTTCTCTGAATTCAATTGTTGCAGAGGTGTTGTGGTCTGTGTAGCTTGTTTGAACTTGCATATAAAAATCAAATTGTGCAAGAGCAGAGAAGTTATTGATATCTATTTCATCTGCACCAGGTATGGTTGCCCAACTTACCTCAGTAGGAATTTCAACTAGCCACTCAGTACATTTTGGATCAAATGGATTGTCTAGTAGTTTTCCATTTTCATCTTTATCTGACTGAGAAGGAACGATTGTGTATCCATAATCCATGCAAGCTAATGCGACTGGATCGTTCTTCCTAAAAGTAATTCTTCTAATAAAACGCTGAGCTTTTGGGGGATGCCAACCTGGCGAAGCTCCTGTTAAAAGACTTTTTGTACCAGCAGGTTGAACTGTTGTACAACGACTTGGACGTCGAATATTATGTCTATCACAATAATCAAATACTGTTTCGTTGACAATCTTCCTCCATCGACTCAAAAAAGCAGCTTCTTTGAGTTTAAAATCCTTTCCTTGTTCTGTTTCTGGTCGTCCGGCTTCCCACCATTTTAACCATGGAGTTCCAAAGGCATGAACGAAAAAGTCAAAAAGTCCTGTGAAACTCACCCCAACAATAGGATCCCATTCGCGACTTTTTCTGTATCGCTCTACTTCGAATCGATGATTAAGGAGGCAAGCGACTGACAAGGCTGCTGCTTTGAAAGCATCTTCTTGTTGATTTAGGTCTAATGGATCAATTTGATTAAGATGGATTTCTGCAAGATTACAGTGAAAATCTGAACCTAGAATCTCTCCGCAAGGATTAAGACCATATCTACTTAGTCTGTGAGAAAGTTCTTTCTCATTAAATGGACCGTAATTTGATTGAATCCATTCGGAGGCTTCTTCTTTCCCTTGGTCGCAATAGATATCTATAAATTCATTCCTGAGTTCTACTGTTGTAAGGATGTCAGCATTTGATCGAGCAATTGCTTCTGGTGCAAATTGGATAGCCCCCTCACCTGAATGAAATTGTTTAGTCACGGCATCAACAAGAACTTTTAAATCAGGTTTGGTGTGGTAAACACGAGTATGGTTGGCCATTCTTAATGCATCTTTCTCTGGGTCAATACTCCAATTACCCGCTGAGTCTTGTTTCCATAAATTTTCTTTAGCACCAGCAGCTTTTAAATCTAGAGCAGAAAATTGCCTCATACCTGCACTTCTTCTGATATTACCAGCAACGATTGTGACAGCTGCTTCGTCGATGAGTAGACAACATTCAATTGAAGTTAGTTTCCTTCCTGATGCTTTGTTTAAAAGATTTGCTACGCGTGGATATAAATCTTTGAGCTTTACAGGGTTTGCCATACCTCCGAAACCTTTGAGTGACTCACCCGCTGGCCTTACATCTCTTAGATCAATAGAGACATTAATAACATTAGAATTAAAACTATTGTCACTGCTTAATTCAAGGATTTTTTGATAGCTATCAACCCATCCACGTCTACTATCGCCAACTTTTATCAGTACATTATTGTCTTGTATAGAGAATGTAGTTTTTTCATTCCTTTCCCCAGAGGGAGTTAATCCAATATCTGAAACATCTTTAATATTAATTGTATTTTTAACCTCTGGCAGTTGATCAATTAAGTGAGGTTCAATTATTGCACCTGTTCCACAACCCATCATGGCTAAATCCATCATGAGTCCAAAGGCTTGCCAATCAACAAGATTTGTTGAGGTGCAATTGTAAGCTCCAGAAAAATTTTTTTCTTTCCCAATCCATTCTGTTCCACCTATCCAAAGCCATCGACCTGAGGGAAGAGCTTTTTTCTCCTGCTGCATTCTTTGCATTAAATTTATTTCTGCTTCCTTTAACCCCCCAAGATTCTTTAGACCATCAAGGTTTCTTTTATTTACTTGCTCCCAGCTTTCACGACCTGCTGGAAGTTTCCTACTATAAGTTCTGTAAAAGACAGGATTAGCTGCAGGTGCAGTTATTGGAAAATCAGTTGTAACATTTTTTTCCCCCGATGCTGAATTATTGGTTTCGGGCTGGCTTGTTGCGATTGTCAAAATCTTTGTATCTCTTTGGTAAGTACTACGGTAACGCCATGTATAGCGTTAGCAAGTTTTTTTAACACCATCTACAGGGCTCCAAAGAAAAAACAAATTTTTTCTTTTAGTAATGAAGAGAACACCGGAACCAGAACTCATGCAGATCCCTTCGCAGGTAAGGGCTTATGCAGATGCGGATTTCTCTAGGAGTGATTCTATGGTTGTTAAATCGCTTGAAAAATATTTAATAAAAGTAGGAAAAACTCTTAATGAAAATGATGTGATTTTTGATATGGCATGTGGGCCAGGAAATATTGCAGAGAGAATTGCCAAGAATTGGCCCTTTGTAAATGTTATGGGAATTGATGGCTCAAAGGAAATGTTGAATGAAGCAGAAAACAGACTTTCCCTCAATCCTACGAAGAACCTTTCTTATGAATTGATTGACATCAATTCGATAGCCTCAGGTGCAATACATTTTCCTTTTAAAGCTGATGTCTTAGTCAGTAATAGTGCCTTGCACCATTTTCACAACCCTTATTGTTTTTGGGATGCATTAAAAAAACTTGGTAAAACAAAGTGCATTCATATTCATCGTGATTTAATAAGGCCTGCCTCTGTTGAAAAAGCATTTGAGCTAAAAGAAAAACATCTTTCAAATTCTCCAGAAATTCTAAAAAAGGATTTTTATGCATCTCTCAAGGCATCATTTACAGTTGAGGAAGTATCACAACAGTTAGTCGATGTAGGGTTATCTCAATTAGAGGTTTTTCAAGTTGATGAGCTTTATTTTGAGATTATTGGGCATATTTAATCTTTTCTCTGAACAATTGAACAACCAAAAACAATAATGAAATCAACTCCCCAAGACAAAACTAATTTAGATCCAAGATTAGAAGAAGAACTAACTATATCTTTAAGTAGTGAGGTTGCTAAAAGAAGAAATTTTGCGATTATTTCCCACCCTGATGCTGGGAAAACCACTTTGACAGAAAAACTTTTACTTTATGGCGGAGCTATTCAACAAGCTGGAGCAGTAAAAGCTAGAGGAGAGCAAAGAAAAGTCACTTCTGACTGGATGGAGCTTGAAAAACAAAGAGGCATCTCAATCACATCAACTGTTTTACAATTTGCTTATAAAGATAAGACTATTAATTTATTAGATACTCCTGGGCACCAAGATTTTTCGGAAGATACGTATCGGACACTTGCCGCTGCTGATAATGCTGTGATGCTTGAGGATGCAGCGAAAGGACTTGAACCTCAAACAAGAAAGCTTTTTGAGGTTTGCAAAATGCGTCAAATACCAATTTTTACGTTCATCAATAAGATGGATAGGCCAGGTCAAGAGCCGCTGGAATTATTAGATGAGATTGAGTCTGAATTAGGATTGTCAACCTTTGCAGTCAATTGGCCAATAGGAAGTGGTGAATTTTTTAGAGGTGTTGTTGAGCGTGCAACCAAAGAAGTTGTTTTATTTTCTAGGGCGGAACGAGGAAAGCAATCTAGTGAAATAAGGTTGAAAATTAATGATCCGCAACTTAAAAATTTAGTAGAAGAAGAACTATTGACAAAAGCACTAGAAGAGATTGAGATACTTGATGAGGCTGGTTGTGACTTAAATCAAGAATTAATCTTATCTGGTGAATTAACGCCTGTGTTTTTTGGATCTGCAATGACAAACTTCGGGGTTAGGCCATTTTTAGATAATTTTCTTGAGTTATCTCAGGGACCCGTTGCTCGAAATAGCTTTGATGGACCAATCGTTCCTACAAGAGAATCATTTAGTGGATTTGTATTTAAATTACAAGCAAATATGGATCCAAAACATAGAGATAGAGTTGCCTTCGTCAGAGTATGTAGTGGGAGGTTTAAAAAAGATATGACAGTTCAACATGCTAGGACGGGTAAACAAATCAGGCTTTCAAGGCCCCAAAAGATTTTTGGTCAAGATAGGGCCGTTGTTGATGATGCTTACCCTGGCGATGTTATTGGTTTGAATAATCCAGGGATGTTTTCTATTGGAGATACATTATTTATTGGATCTAGAGTTGAATTTGAGGGGATTCCATGTTTTAGCCCTGAGATATTTAGCTGGCTAAGGAATCCAAATCCTTCAGCTTTTAAAAACTTTAGAAAAGGTGTCAATGAATTAAGAGAGGAGGGAGCAGTTCAAATTCTTTACGATAAAGATCAAAGCAAAAGAGATCCAATTTTGGCAGCAGTTGGTCAGCTTCAGCTTGAGGTGGTACAACATCGACTTGCTAGTGAATATGGAGTGGAAACTAGGCTTGAACCAATGGGTTTTCAAGTCGCTAGATGGGTAAAAGGGGGATGGCCAGTTTTAGAGGAGGTTGGGAGGATTTTTAATTGCAAAACTGTTCAGGATGCTTGGCTTAGACCAGTACTGCTTTTTAAAAATGAGTGGAATCTAAATCAGTTAAAGGAAGATCATCCTGAAATGGAATTAAACTCAGTTGCACCGGTTGTCAGTGGTGTTGATCCTGTTTCCCTTTGAAGTAGATTAATATCTAATTAATAAAGAGAGTTCATAAATCTTTTTTTGAAAATCTATGGATCCTGGTACCAATTCACAATCAAATTCAAACTCACAAGATCCCTATTTGATACTTGGAATAAATGAGGGTGCAAGTTTTGATGCTATTCAAGAAGCAAGGGACAAAAAGTTAATTGAGGCTGGAGAAGAGCAAATCACTAAAGCAAAAATAGAAGCTGCTTATGATTCATTGCTAATGGTAAGTCTTAAGTCAAGACAACTTGGTAATGCAAGTAACGAGGCAATAACTGCATCAAAGAAAGAAAATGAAGCCAAGAAAGTTGGTGAGAAAGGACCTGGTTCTCTTCTTACTAGATTGAAAAATTTAAATCTTCCTAAATATGAGGCATCAAAATCTAATTTTTTACCAAGCTTAGAGTTGCCCTCTGGACAAGAATTAAATATAAGAATTTCTCTTGGAATATTGGCTTTTTTACTTGTTTTAATTGTGCCTTCTGAAAGTGTTGAATTAATACTTTCATTATCAACAATAGGCCTATTCATTAGTCAATCTCGGAGAGGTAGGCCTTTCTTTTCGTCTATCCTCTGGTGCATTCTTCTTCTGAGTATAGGACTTCTATCTGGGGCATTACTTTTGGGTGGTGCTCAATCATTTATTGATAACGCTGGATCATTGTCTTCAGACAAATTTGAAGCGATACCCGCAGTATTTTTACTTTGGTTAGGAGTGATTTTCCTTGATTAATCCTTTAATCGATTAAAGATACCAATTCATCCTCGTTAACAAGATAAACATTTTTGCAGAATTGACATGTAAGTTCTGCTTTCCCATCCTCCTTTATCATTTCCTGAAGCTCTTTTTTTCCCAATATCTTCAATGCTGATAGGCTTCTTTCTCTTGAGCATCTACATTTAAAACGAACTTCTTGGGATGTGCTAATAATATCTGAATGTGATTGATCAAGATCAGGAAAAATTTCTTCAATTAGAGAAATAAGGTTTGTCCCTTTTTTGTTTAATAATTCACTAAAAGAGTTAATTTCTTTACATCGATCTTCAAGTAGGGCTATCAATGAATAGTCTCGTTCTGCTTTGGGTAGTATTTGTGCTAAAAGTCCTCCGCTACAAACTATTCCATCTTGATTAATTCTTTCTCCAACAAACACAGCTGATGGAGTTTGTTCAGAATGTAATAAATAGGAAGCTATATCTTCACCTATACCTCCATTAATTAATTCAACTGTGCTGTTGTGCGGTTCACCTTTTCCATCGTCTCTAATAACGTGAAGATAGCCAATACCTGTAGCTTTTTTAAAATCAAATGTATAGTGATTGCTTTTATTTTTAATTAGGTCTAATTCAAGACTTGGATCGCCAACGTAACCTCTCACACTTCCATCTCTACCCGCATCAATGGTTAATCCTTTTAGTGGTCCATTTGAGCTTACCCTCAAAGTCACCCTTCCATGATTTACTTTCATTGAGCTTGCAAGCAATAGACTTGCACTCATGGCCCTACCTACAATTGCAGAAGTTAAATATGAAAGAGAATGTCTTTTTTTTGCTTCTTTTGTTGATTCAGTTGTTGACACGGCGACTAGCCTGATCCCTCCTCTCGCAGCAGTAGCTCTCACTAGTAAATCTGTCATTGATTAGTTGAATTGTTTACTCAGGGATAAGTTGACCATTGTGCAACTCATAATTGTCAGTATTCAAATTTTTAAAAAGTTCAGGTTCATGTGTAACTATTAGAATAGTCTGCTTGTCTTTTAGCTTTGCGAGTAATTCTATAATTCCGTTTCTTACTGACCAATCTAAACCTGCTGTTGGCTCGTCTAATAAAAGTACTTTTGGACTCCTTAAGAGTTGAACAGCAATAGCTAGTCGTCGTTGTTGTCCTCCACTAAGAGATTCTGGTGGCTTTTTTAAATCTAAGTTGATCAACCCAACTTTTGTGAGGGCTGAAATTTGTTCTTCAGTGGTTAATCTCTTATGTCCAAGACGTAATTCTTGAGCCACCGATAATCCAAGAAAATATCTTTCTGGAAATTGAAAAACCAATCCACATAAACACCTGCGCTGACGTGCATTTAGAGTTTTGTTGAACCATGTTATTTCTCCTTTTTGATATCCCGAAAGACCGCTAATGATTTCTACCAATGTAGTTTTTCCACTTCCACTGGGTCCTTTAACTATGGTGATTTTTCCAGTATTTGATTTTAAACACAAATCTTGAAGGATTGGCTTCTCTGCTGTTGAGGGATGGTAATAAATATTTTTTAAACTAAGCATTTTTATTGAGGCTTTGATCAATTAAATAAAGATTTTTCAATTTTATTTAATCAATTTACATTAGATTATGTTTGATATCTTTTGGTTTTTCTTTTTTAAGATCTATTTTTTATGGAAGTTAGATTTCGTGAAGTTGATCCTTTCAATTGTTGGATATGGCTTAGATATTCAGATGTCCCAAGTAAGGGAGAAAAAGAATACGTTGATGGTATTTTTGATTCTTGGTATGTGCTAGGCAGACTTGGGGGATTTAATTCTGAAAATTTGCAAGCGCATGAAATGGGTTCTGATGTCAGTTGGATGAGCTATGAAAATGACGATACCTCTTCTAGTCTTCCATCATTAATGCATAATCTTGGAGAATTTGAATTTAATGAGTGTTGGGCTAGATGTTGGGTAGATTTAGGTACTTCTGACCTCATAGCAATTGATGTTTTGATAAATGTACTAAAACAAATGGATGTTGATGTTGTGAAAATAGAGGAACTAATTATCGGAGGAGTAAATCAAGATTGGCCAGTAGAAGAACATCCTGATTCAATATTTTCTTCAATAGATTAATTTTCTATGGCTAAGAAAATAAGATTATTTATAGATCCAAATCGATTAAGTGATGAAATCGATTCAAATGGAGAGTTGACTTTGACCTCTAATGAATCACATTATTTATCTAGGGTTATGAGGATGAGATCTGAAGATCTTTTAGAGGTTATTGATGGAAAAGGTCACCTTTGGAACGCAAAAATTGTTGAAAAAAAAACTATAAAACTTACCAATGGTTTTGATAAATCTCTTCAAGTCGTTTCAAGAGAGAGACCATTAATAGGCATTGCTGTAGTTATTCCTAAAAAGGGGTTTGAAAACTTTTTGCAAATGAGTTGTGAGATAGGAGTTGATATTATTCAACCATTGATTTCAAAACGATCAGTAGTTAAAGAATGCAATAACGAAAAAATTATTAGATATCAAAAAATTATTCATGAAGCCGTCGAGCAATCTGAAAGACTCTGGAGTCCTGAACTTATGCATGTATTGACATTTCCCAATTGGATAAATGATTTGCCTTCCGAAGCTCAAATAGGATTTGCCACAACTCGCATTAAAGAATTACAGGATTGTGTGAATTGGCTAAAAGAAACACCACATACAGTTAATCAACTTTGGGTGGTTATTGGTCCAGAGGGAGGCTGGGATAAAGATGAAGAGGTATTGGCTCTCGACTCTGGCTTGTCTGGGGTGTCTATGGGAGAAACTATTTTGAGGACATCAACAGCTGCCGTAAGTGCCTGTCAGCTAATGACTTCATGGAGAAGACTTAAATCATCCCTTTAAGATTGAATATTTTTGATCATAAAACCGTCTATTGTTTAGAAACAGGCATGCTGATTAGGAATGATGGCTAACTTCTCTTTTATTAGCGGTATTTGGATTAACGCTTTTTTGATAAATTTTTTATTGATATTTTTGGGACATAGACTTCCGTTTTTAACTAAGAAAGGTTGGATTCATGCTGGAATACTTGGAACATTTTTATTAGGATCTATTGGTTGGAATGGTTGGATATCAGTTTGTGTATATCTATTGTTGGGAACTTTAGTTACAAAAATTGGATATAAAAATAAGGCTTCTCGAGGGATTGCTGAATCCAGAGGTGGTAAACGTGGCCCTGAAAATGTGTGGGGGTCTGCCGCAACAGGTTGCTCACTCGCCTTATTAAGTTGTCTTTGGCCAAACTTCTTAAGTTTATTCATGGTGGGTTTTGCTTCTAGTTTCAGCGCAAAACTTTCCGATACTTTTTCAAGTGAAATTGGCAAAAGATTTGGTAAAAGAACTTTTCTAATTACGACTTTAAAACCAGTATCACCAGGAACAGAGGGGGCAGTAAGCATCGAAGGTTCGATGGCTGGTTTGTTAGGAAGTTTTATCATGACTGTGTTTATGCTTAATCTCTCGATCATTTCTGGACTATCTGTTGCTTTTATAGTCTTCTTCTCTGGTTATGTAGCAACTTTTTTGGAAAGTTATATTGGAGCAGTGGTTCAAAATAAGATTGATTGGATGACTAATGAATTAGTTAATTCTATCCAGACATCTATAGCCGCTATTATTTCTATCTTTTTATATTTGAAGTTTGTTTGAAATATTTATTTTAAATCAGCCCACTTCTTTAGTGCTGGCCATTCGCTAATTTGCTCATAAATCCATTTATGACCCTTAGTATTTAGATGTATTCCATCTGATGAGAGTAATTCTTTAAATGATAATAGGTTGATCATTTTCTCATGGATAGATAAAAATGGGACATTTAATTCTAAGCAAGTTTCTTCAATTTTATTTTCATATATAGAACAAGCTTGATTTGAATACCAAAGACATTCTGCGAAAGGCATTGAGTCTTCATTAACAGGGGTTAATCCAAGAACCATTATATGTACTTCATTCTTGATTTCGTTTACTAATTGTTTTAAGCCAAATTTAAAAGCATCTTCGGAAAGTTGGGGCCTGCCATCTTTTCTTCCAATTCTAGCTGTATCATTTAACCCAATTGATAGCAAAATACCTTCAGGAACTTTTCTCCTTAACTCTCCCCTTGTTGCCCACTCATTCTTATATCTTATAGCAACTTTCTCTAATCCATCTCCTCTTACTCCAAGAGAATAAATGATAGGGGCACCATCTAAATTTAACCAGTTTTTTCTTAATCTCTCAGACCATCCCCCTCCCTCTAGATCTCCCCATCCGTAAACTCCACTATCTCCTATTATGATTAATTTTTTCTGATATTTATTCATAAGTCGATATGTTGAATAAACTAATTAACTAATGAAATTGTTGGTTGAATTCTTTAACCAATAATTTTGAGAAGTGTTAAATAAAAATTCTCCTGACATTGTTAATAAAGAGAAAGTAGCAGTTATTATCATGACTTGTACCCAATCGAATGAGCTTAGTGATTCCTGTAATTGCCACCCTAATCCTACTCCTCCGACTGCACCTATAATTGCTGTTTCTTTTAGGATTACGTCACTTCTATATGCTCCATAAGCTAAGTAACTATTACTTTGAGGGGCTAATATTCCATAAAGTGTTGCTGATTTTTTGCTTGAACCATTGCTTTTAATTGCTCGATAAATACTTTTTTCTTGATTTAGTATGTTATCTGTAAGTAATCTTCCCATGACACCCATATGCGTGATTCCTAGTGATAATGCGGCTACAGATATATTAGGATTAGTAAAAAGAAGAATAAGTATAGTGGTCAATGGAGGAGGTATTAATCTCAAGAAGATCCAAATAAGATTTTGAACTTTGAGAGAGAATTTACCTGGGAATAATACTAGTAAAAGTGGAGGTGTCCCTATTGCAATCCCAGACGCGAAAAAAGTCATTAAAATTGTTGTAATGATTAGTTTAAACAGAGGTAAGGTATTAAATCCATTTCTTATCTCTAAGAATGAAGGTAAATTTAAATAAGAAAAGCTTAATGGAGTAAATATCTCAAAATTGAGATTATAAAGCCAACTAATACCTAACGATATAGATAGTGAAAATATTGAGATTGAGATTAAGAAAGAATTTTTCAAACTAATATTTTCAGATAAATAACTTCTTGAAAATCTTATAAATTTCTCTAATAAAATCATTACTAACCAAAGCATCCACAAACAAGTCCACATTTCATTGAATTCAAAGGATTTTAAAGTTAAATATAGTTCCGTTCCTATACCTCCTAATCCAAATATTCCAAGTAATGTTACACCTCTAATTGCACATTCAAATCTGTAACTTCCATATGTAGATACGATAGGTATTAATCTAGGTAGTAGAATAGTTATAAATGAGCTCATAATATTAGATCCAGTTTGCTTAATTGCTATTAAAGGTTGTATGTCAAAACTATCTAGTTGTTCTGAAATTACTCTTGCTGTTAAGGCTGAATAGGGTATTACGATAGATATAATTGCCACCCAAATATTCAAACCAAAAATTTGTATAAATAGCAAGCCCCAAACTACTTCATGTATTGATCTTGGAATTGCTAATGAGTATTTTATGAATTTACCTAAATAAGAAAATTTAGGAATACTTTTCCAAAATAAATCTGTAGATAGTACACCTAAAAGAATTCCAATAAGCATACTTATGACCCAGCTAGTTAAAGCAGTAGCAATTGTTATTTGAAGTCCTTCCCATGCGCTTTTAATTATTTCTTGATTGAACGATGGTTTTATGGCTGATCTTATGAATAGCAATATGACATTTAGACCCCCAATATGAAATCCTTTGATGATTTCTATTAGAATGGGAATGTAGGCTATTGATGGGATTAATGTTAATAAAGTTGATACTGGTTTTATTAATTTCATTATGAATTAAAATAGCCAATCAAACTCTGATTGATTAATATTATTAATTTCTCTATCTATTACAATTTCTCCATCTTTTAACCCAATAACTCTATTGAAATTATTTATTAAATTTATTTGGTGAAGACTTATAAGTATGGTCTCAGGGATTTTAATTCTAAGATAATTTTTTTGATTAATAAATAAATTTAAGATATTTTTTGATAATAGAGGATCTAAATTTGAGAAAGGTTCGTCTCCAAGAAGAATCTCTGGTTCTTGTCTTAAAAGACGAGCAATTTCTATTCTTTTTTTTTGCCCACCAGAAAGTTTATTTATATAGGAATAAATAGTTTTTTTTGGCAGAGAGACTGCGGCTAGGCATTCTTGGCATAAACCTTTATCTAAGACTCCTAGGAGATTTTTTAAAGCCCATATGAAATTGTGTTTACCCAATGCACCGCAGTTTATATTCTGAGCGACATTTAATTCTTCTATTAAAGATAAATCCTGCCATATAGTTCCTATTTTTGACGATTCAATATTTGAGATATTCTTAATGTGAGAACCTTTCCACATTACATCCCCTTCGTTTGGGATTAGTGATCCATTCGCGATCGAAATTAATGTACTTTTACCAGAACCACTCTTGCCAATAAGCGCAATCTTCTCACCTTTATTTATTGTTAAATTAATATCTTTTACTCTAATACTTTCTTTACTGCTATGGCTTATATTCTTTAATTCTAGTAACTTAGTCACTTAATCTTTCCAATTTTTCTACCTATCTTTTCTATTCTATTATAATTTTCGTTTTTTGATATTATAAATTTCTTTGCGCTAAATAATTCGAGAATTTGTTTTTGTCTTTTTGACTTTTCATTGAAACGTAAAAATACATTTGTAAGCTCTTTCGTAAAACCTTTATTGAACTTTTTATCTAGGTTTCCTTGAGCAAGCCAATGATAATTATGATAAGAAGGAGTCTTCCACGTCACAAAGACTTTTGAGGGATCCACGCGTCCTCTCTCAAGATTTCTCTTCCATACTTCTTCGCTAAGAGCACCTGCCTCATATGAACCACTTTGCACAAGTATTAATGTTGCATCGTGACTACCACTAAAGCCTGGGCTTCCACCTTTGAAATCTTTAAGTTGAACACCTGCTTTGTTTAAAAAATATTGTGGCATCAATCTTCCTGATGTTGAACTTTCAGAGCCAAAAGTAAAACGCTTGCTTTTCAGTGTTTTTAAGTCATTTATGTTATTTATTTTTTGGATTGAACTTTTCTTGTTTGCAATAAAAACACTATGGAATTTTTCATCAATATCTCTTTGTGCTATTACCTTGGATCCTTTGCGTTGAAGTCTTGCTTGTACACCCGTTAAAGCACCGAACCATACTAAATCTAAATTCCCGGTCCTAAAAGCTGTGACAGCTGCAGCATAATTAGTAACTGGTATATAACGGACTTGAACATTGAGCTGCTCGCTTAATTCAGAGGATAATACTTTATATAAACGATTCAGGTGCTCTGGGTTTTGATCTGGTATCGCCCCAATGAGAAGTGTTTCCTCTGCTTTTAATGAATCAATATTAGATAAATTCAATATTGATAAAAGAGCAATCGTTATTTTCGTGATTTTGATTGTTCTTGGCGCTTGATGCATTTTTTTTTATTTAAAAATCTAAAAATCATTTAAAAGTCTTTCTAATCTATCAACTCCATCGTTAATCATTTCATTTGAAGATGCATATGAGATTCTTATGCATTTGTCATCTCCGAAAGCAATCCCTGGAACTATTGCTAGGCCAACCCTTTCTAGTGCCAATTTACAGAAACTTATTGAATCGATATCCTCTAGATTAATTTCTGGGAAAACATAGAAAGCTCCAGTAGGAGGGACAAAAGAAATATTTTTTATTTTTTTTAGTCTTTCTATTATCAATAACCTCCTTTTGTTATAAATTTCTGCCATTTCATGAACGCAATCTTTTGAGCCCTGTAATGCGGCAATAGCTCCTTTTTGAGCAAAACTACAGACATTGCTTGTGCTTTGACTTTGTAAAGCAATGGCTTTCTTTATTACTTCTTTATTTCCTGTTAGGTATCCAATCCTCCAGCCAGTCATTGCCCATGCCTTTGCAAAACCGTTGACTGTGAAAATTCTATTTTTTAAATCTGGTGCTATTTTTGCGAAACTGTGATGAACTTGATTTGGAGAAATAAGAAATTCATAAATTTCATCACTCATTAAAAAAATTCTTGGATGTCTTCTTAAAAACTCAGAAATAGTATTCATTTCTTGCTCGGTTAAAACGCAGCCTGTTGGATTACTTGGAGAGTTAATAATTAATAACCTTGTTTTTTCAGTTACGTTTTCTTCAAGAGAATTGATATCTATTTTGAAATTATCTTTAGTTGAAGATTTAATTTTAATTGGCTTGGCACCAGCTAAAAGGGTTATCTCTGGATAACTAAGCCAATATGGTGCAGGTATGAGGACTTCATCTCCAGGATTTAAAACTACCTGAAATAAATTGTATATTGCTTGTTTCCCTCCATTTGTTACCAAAACATTGTCTGTTTTTGTGGGAACTTTATTAATATTTGATTGCTTTTGGGCAATGGCTTCTCTTAATTCTGGATCTCCAGCAGCAGGTCCATAACGAGTTTTTCCATCTTTTAATGCTTTTAGAGTTGCATTGATAATAAATTCTGGGGTATCGAAATCAGGTTCTCCAGCGCTTAAACTACAAATGTTTTTTCCTTCAGCTTTTAAAGCCTTAGCTTTTGCGCTGATCTCAAGAGTTAGAGAAGGTTTTATTGAGAGAGCTCTTTTAGATATCTGTGATTTTTCAGTCATCTTCGAAGCATAACTTCAAAATGTTTTTCTTAGATTCACTTTTAAAGTGAATTGATCTAATTACAAACTTACTACTTAATCAGATACTTGCATGCCTTTGATGAACATAAACTTTGTAATTGCTTCTGAAAACCCTAAAGAATTGTCTGATTTTTATGCCAAGGTCAACTCTGACAAGGCAAATAAAGGTTTTAATGCAACTCATTATTTTATTTCAATAAATAATCGATCCAAAATACATTTTTATCGACCTAATGAGAATCATGAATGGCAAAGGAAAGGAAATTCAACCTCATTATGTTTTCAAGGTGAACCTTCTGAAGATCCATCTAAAATGATTGAAAGGTGGATTTCTGAGATATTAAAAATAGGAGGTAGTGTTATGGGCATACCAAAATTGGCAAACTTTGGAGCTGAGCAATGGATTCTTGATCCAGAAGGTAATAAATTCTTGATTTTAGTGCCGTACCTTTCAAAAGGATCAGATTTGGATGTTCTGATGTGAATAAAAATAGCGCCCCTGATAAAGACTTTTCTGAAGTTTGTAATTTAAGCAATTCTATAAACAAAATTGTTGTATCTCGGGGCAACCCCTTAGCTAAGTTGATGATTATTGGAGAGGCCCCAGGAGCAAAGGAGGAAGAGCTGGGAGAACCTTTTGTAGGAAGGTCTGGAAAATTACTTGATAAATTGCTTCAAAATGTAGGAATTGATATCAACCAGGATGTTTATTTTTGCAACGTGGTCAAATGTAGACCACCCCAAAATAGACGCCCAACAAAGGCTGAAATTCAAGAAAATCTTCCCTGGTTGTATCAACAAATAAAACTTGTAAATCCCAGGGTAATAGTTCTAGTTGGAGCAACAGCACTAGAAGCGATTTTGAAAATCAAGTCTCGTATTAGTATCCTCAGGGGGAAATGGATTGATTGGGAGGACAGACTTGTTATGCCTGTTTTCCATCCATCTTATTTACTTAGGAATCCATCAAAAGAGGAAGGTAAACCGATGAGTCTGACTAAATCAGATTTTTTAAAAATCAAGGAAAAAATTGATTTTTTATAATAGCCCTTAAATATGTCATTCTTATTTATTAAAGAGGCTCAATTGTTAACCCATGATTGCGACCCTGGAAAAGAATATGGAAGGAAATAATCTCTCTCAGCGATATAGCACCAGAATTATTCGTAGAGATACTAGACCAGTAATGGTAGGTGATATAGGTATCGGTGGAGATAATCCAGTGCGTGTTCAATCAATGATTAATGAAGATACGATGGATATTGAGGGTTCAACGGCCGCAATAAGAAGATTGCATGAAATAGGATGTGAGATTGTTAGATTAACTGTTCCAACTCTTGCAAGTGCAAAAGCTGTTGGAGAAATAAAAAAACTTCTAGCTAGTACTTATCAACCAGTTCCATTAGTAGCGGATGTTCACCACAATGGAATGAAAATTGCTTTAGAGGTGGCTAAGCATGTAGATAAAGTGCGTATAAATCCAGGATTATTTGTTTTTGAAAAACCAGATCCTAATAGAACTGAATTTACTCAAGATGAAATTGATGTAATTAAAGATAAGATCGTACAAAAATTCGAACCAATTGTTAATACGCTAAAAGAACAAAATAAGGCCCTCAGAATAGGAGTTAACCATGGCTCTTTGTCTGAAAGAATGTTATTTGCTTATGGAGATACTCCCTTTGGAATGGTTGAATCAGCTATGGAATTTATTCGAATATGTCATTCATTAGATTTTCATAATATTGTAATTTCGATGAAGGCTTCTCGAGCACCAGTGATGCTCGCTGCTTATAGAATGATGGCAGACACAATGGACAAAGAGGGATTTAATTATCCTCTGCATTTGGGTGTAACTGAAGCCGGAGACGGGGATTATGGAAGAATTAAAAGTACGGTAGGTATAGGTACATTATTATCCGAGGGTATTGGAGATACCATAAGAGTTTCTTTAACAGAGGCGCCTGAAAAAGAAATACCAGTTGCATATTCAATTTTACAAGCAGTTGGTTTGAGAAAAACTATGGTTGAATATATTAGTTGTCCTAGTTGTGGTAGAACATTATTTAATTTAGAGGAAGTCGTAGCAAAAGTTAGAGATGCTACTCAACATTTAACGGGTTTGGATATTGCTGTAATGGGGTGCATAGTTAATGGGCCTGGAGAGATGGCAGATGCTGACTATGGTTATGTAGGTAAAGGTGTTGGGACCATTGCTCTATATAGAAATAGAGATGAAATCAAGAGGGTACCTGAGGATGAAGGTGTTCAGGCCTTAGTTGATTTAATTAAAGAAGATGGCAAGTGGGTAGACCCTTAAAAACAGAATATAGATTTTAATTGTTTATTATTAGAAAAATTATTTGATAATTATGTTGAAGAGATTTTTAAAAATATGTTTATTAATAGCTGTTTCCCCTTTACCATCTTTTCCCTTCCAGGCCAATTCTTCTACTTTGATTACTAACAACCCAAAGGAGATTATTGATCAGGTATGGCAAATTATTTATCGCGACTTTTTGGACTATTCAGGGAAATATAAGGCAGAAGATTGGATTAAATTAAGAAAGGAAATACTATCAAACAAATATTTTGATAATGACGATGCATATATTGCCATAAAAGACATGTTGACTGGATTAGATGATCCTTATACAAGATTTTTAGATCCTAAAGAATTCAATGAAATGAGAATAGATACAACTGGTGAATTGATGGGAGTCGGTATTCAAATTTCTCTAGATGAAGCTACTAATCAAATTGTTGTTGTGGCACCAATAGAAGGAACACCAGCTTTTCTCGCAGGAATAAAACCTAAAGATATAATTGTATCTATAGATGATAAGCCTATCGAAGGCCTGAGTATCGATAGTACGGTTAGACTTATTCGAGGTAAGAAAGGGACGAAGGTTGAACTAGGTATTATTAGAGAAGATGAGTTGTTAAATATCTCATTAATACGAGATAGAATTGAAATTAATGTAGTTGATAGTCGAATAAATAATACAGTTTTAGGAGCGAAAATTGGTTATCTAAGGTTGAAACAATTTAATGCAAAATCTCCAAAAGAAATGAGTTTATCGATTAATAAGTTAGAAAAACAACAACCTTTTGGTTATGTATTAGATCTTAGAAGTAATCCTGGCGGTTTGCTTGAGGCAAGCATTGAAATAGCTAGACAATGGATAAATACAGGAATTATTGTTAGTACTAAAACAAAAGATGGTATTACAGATATTAGGAAAGCAAACAGTAGAGCCTTAACTAACAGACCAGTTGTAGTCTTAATAGATGAAGGATCTGCTAGTGCTAGTGAGATTCTCTCTGGTGCAATTAAAGATAATAAAAGAGGAGTATTAGTTGGGCAAAAGACTTTTGGTAAAGGACTAGTTCAGTCTGTAAGGTCTCTTTCTGATGGCTCAGGTCTAACAGTTACAGTTGCTAAATATTTAACACCAAGTGGTAAAGATATTAATAAAAATGGAATTGAACCTGATATTAGAGCAGATCTTTTGTTAAATGATAAAAATAGATTAACAAATGCAGATTTAGGAACTTTAAAAGATAGTCAATATGTTGCAGCTGAAAATATATTACTTAAAAAGTATAAAATTGAAAATAATAAAAATTCTTATAACCCCTTAAAATCTAATTTAGGTTTCGCCCTGAAGAAATAGTTACAACTTATCAATTCTCCTATATCCATACCAGTCAGGGATAAGATCTTCACTTCTTTCTTCCGGATCTGGTATTAGATTTATTTCCCAATTCTTTATTTTTATAGGATGCAAATCTTCAACTTGTTCAAAATAATTTATAGCTGAGTAGTCATCATTATGTTTGTTTTTTAAAGCTGAATTCCAATTTTCTTTGGCTTTTTTCTTTGCCTCAATAGCTTTTTTTGCGACAATTAGATTGAATTCATGTTCTTCATACATCCTTTTTGGATTGTAACCACCTAAATTAACAAACCAAAGTTTTAAATCTTCTATTTTTGGAATAATTAAATTATCTTTATTTGATTTAGATAAGACTATTTCATATCCATCAACATATTTAATACACTTATAACTATCAATATGAAGTCCGCTTATCTTTCCTAACCATTGTTTTCTAAGTTCAGGGAATGTATCCTCAATTGATGCACCTAAAACCCATCTTACATCGTGTATTTCTATATTGCTTTTTAAGCTTCTTCCCCCTAAAACAACAATAAAAAGGGATAAATTCATCAGAAAAGTTAATTACTCATATCCAACATCTTTTTGAGTGGCTTGTAGGCCATTGACCTAACTTGCTCGTCCATGTGTAACTCTGGATTCATTTCTTTTAGACAATTTAATACTTTTTCTAAGGTATTCATTCTCATGTATGGACATTCATTGCAACTACACCCATCTAGACCAGGTACTTCGATATATGTCTTTAAAGGGTCTGTTAATCTCATTTGATGAATTATTCCTGGTTCAGTGAGAACGATAAATTTTTCATTCTCACTATTTTGAGAGTAAGTCAGCAATTTGCTTGTTGATCCTATGAAATCTGCCAGGTCTAATAGATTTTCTTGACATTCTGGGTGAGCAAGAACTTCAGCGGATGGGTTCTTTATTTTTAACTTTATAAGAGATTCTTCATTAAAAGTCTCATGTACTAGGCATCTCCCAGGCCACAATGTTAATTTTCGACCGCTCTCACGTTCAACCCATCTACCTAGATTCCTATCGGGTGAAAATAAAATTGGTAGATCTTTAGGTAATTTGTTTACCAGATCAACTGCGTTACTACTTGTACAAATTAGGTCGCTTTTTGCTTTTACCGCTGCACTACAATTTATATAGCTGATAGCAAAATGATCAGGGTGTTTGTCTAAGAATTTTTGGAAGTCATCAGGTTGGCAGTCATCTGCGAGTGTGCATCCAGCATCAAAATCTGGAAGAAGAACAGTCTTATTTGGGCACAATATCTTTGCTGTTTCAGCCATGAAATGGACGCCACAAAAAACAATAACGTCTGCTTTTGTCTCAGAGGCTTTTCTGGATAATTCGAGTGAATCTCCAATGAAATCTGCAATATCCTGTATTGCAGGCTCTTGATAGTAATGAGCAAGAATTATTGCGTTTCTTTTTTTACGCAAAAAATTTATCTCTTCGATGAGATTTTTGCTTTTATTTGAGACTGATCTATCAGTCTTGTAATAGGAAACAGTAGTAATTAGTTTCCAATTCAACGTGTTGGGGCAGTATAGAGGGTAATTTCCAAAAAAATCTGACAGATATCCGAATTGCTATCGCTGGAGATTTACATGGGTCATGGAGTCAGGATGATCTGGATTTGCTTTTGGAACTGAATCCTGATGGTGTTTTATTTGTTGGTGACTTGTCTGATGGTGATTTAAGGATTGTTCGAGCTATAAATAAAATTTCTATTCCCACTTCAGTAATACTTGGAAATCATGATAGAGGTAGAGATGGATCTGGCGATGTTTTAAGAGCCCAATTGGATTTATTAGGTGAAAAGAATTGTTCATGGAAATTGTCAAAATGGGCACTGAATGAACTTTCTGTCGTTGGAGCTAGACCCTGCAGTGGAGGTGGAGGTTTTTTCTTAACAACAGAAGTTAAGTCTGTATTCGGGGAGGTCAGCCTTGATGAATCTGTTTTTAGGATTGTTTCTGCCGCCAAATCTGCCCCAATAGATTTCCCTTTATTAATACTTGCTCATTCGGGACCAGTTGGTCTTGGATCAGAGTCTTCAAGTCTTTGTGGCAGAGATTGGAAATTGCCATCAATGGATTGGGGAGATAAAGATCTTGGTATCGCAATTGATCAAATTCGTAAATTTAGGGTTCCTGATTTAGTTGTTTTTGGCCACACTCATCATCAGTTAAGAATTGGGGGGAATCGAACTAGAAAAACTTTTGCTCAAGATCTATGGGGTACTTCATATTTAAATGCTGCGTGTGTTCCAAGAAGAGGTATTGATTCTGCAGGTGAGAATTTGTGCCATTTCTCTTGGGTTGAGTTTTCTAATGGCAAGCTTGTTCATGCATCACACAGATGGTTTAGGAATGATGCATCAATTGCATATAAAGAGATATTGTTAAACAAAGAAAACTAGTATTTAGTCGATTTTTATTTTCTTAATAATCAATTAATTTTAACTTTGTTTTTTTAAATCAGGATCCTTAAATTTTCTTTCTGCAATTAAATAAGCACCAATTGCAGAGCCTATAAATCCCAAAACATTTCTCATTAAAGGCAAAATGTCATTAGTTCTTGTTACCACAGGAGCAATGCCGAAAATTCCAAACAGCATTATCCAAAGAGGGGAAAGGAGCAAAAGCCATCCTATTGAAAATGATTCATTTTCTTTTCTTGGCGAGGCTGCGAAACCTGCAATAATTCCTCCCAACAAGGAGGTCAATAATGTCCATTGCCATTGTTCCTTGGGTAAACCAGGTACAACTTCACAACCACCACGGTCTAAACAGGTCTCCACCGCTTGTATTGAAGCTAATATTGCACCGTCCTCTCCATTATCTCTTACATAAAATTGGTTCCCAAACCTAGTTTGTAATTCCACCCAAAATATTCTGGGCATTAGTGCAAAATATGCGTCTCCAACATTAAAACTCAATAAATTCCCTCCTCTTGGATCAGCGATTATAAGTAAACTTGTCTCATCAAGATCCCAATACTCTTTAACTGCTAAACCAGGGGTTTGTTCATATTGCGACAAAACCCTTATTTTCCAGCCATTTTCTTGTTCATAAGAATTTAGCGAGTTCTCCAAGTCTAATCTTTGCTTCTCACTAAGAGTTTTTGCAAGATCAATTATTGGTGTTTGTTCTTTTGGTAATAGTTCAGGATTATCGTAAGCATATGCTCCACCTACCATTAAAAACATTATTACGAGTCCCATGCAAAAAATTATGGCTCTTTTAAATGATTTCTTCATCATGTGCACGATTTTCTCTGAGGGTATTCTCTATCATGATTGACCCGAGCGCGAGATGTCCTGAATGGTTGGTCGATCGCATAATTGATGGTGGCGGTTCAATAAGTTTCTACAGTTATATGAATTTAGTTTTAAATGATCCTGAAAATGGATTTTATTCAACAGGAAGATTGAATATTGGTAGGGATGGAGACTTTTGCACCTCACCATCTTTGGGTATTGATTTCGCACGTTTATTAGCTATTCAAGTTGTTGATTGGCTTTTCGATCTAGAAAAATCAGGAATTGAATCCGAATTGCTTTCTCTTGTTGAGATTGGTCCAGGAGAAGGAACGTTATCAAGAGATTTGATAGTGGCTATTGCGGAAATTGCACCTGCTTTAATCGGTAAAATTGAGCTTGTTTTAGTAGAATTAAATGTAGGGATGAGGGAACGACAAGAAAAAGTAGTTAATAACTTAGAGGGTACTAATTATCGCTGGAGCAATATCGAAGATCTTATTTCAAGGCCAGTAACAGGTGTAGTGATTGCTAATGAGGTTCTAGACGCTTTCCCAGTAGAGAGATTAGTTTTTACAGAAAATAAGGTTTTTAGACAGGGAGTTTCCTTGAAAAAAATAAATGATGAAAATTTTTTGGAGTTTGTTGATCTCAGCCCTACTTCAGCGATTATGAAGTTTTTGAAAGATTCGAGTAGTCTTTTGAATATTGAGTTCCCACCAAAAGATATTTGTAATAGATGGGTCACAGAATGGCATTGTGATGTACCTAGTTGGTTTAGGAACTTGTCTAAGGCTGTAATTAATGGCTCATTATTAGTTGTCGATTATGCGATGGAATCGAAGCGCTATTACAACGCAATGAGAAAAGACGGTACTCTTATTTCCTATAGTAATCAAGAAGCAAATCCTAATATTTTAAAAGATGCTGGCTTGTGTGATCTAACAGCTCATTTATGCATTGAATCAACCATTAAT
The DNA here is from genome assembly GCF_027359355.1 of Prochlorococcus marinus str. MIT 1214. Classification (NCBI taxonomy): domain Bacteria; kingdom Bacillati; phylum Cyanobacteriota; class Cyanophyceae; order Synechococcales; family Prochlorococcaceae; genus Prochlorococcus; species Prochlorococcus marinus. The sequence continues at coordinate 120,119 of NZ_CP114777.1, forward strand.
TATGCACTGAAAAACGGATGGAAGTTTATGGGTGAGACTAGGCAGGGACAAGCTCTCTTAGCATTAGGACTTTCAAGTTTTCTTTATTCTCTTCAAAATACAAAGAGTAATGATCTTTCTGCTGCATTAAATCAAAGAGAGTCATTATTGAGACTTGTTGATCCGATGGGACTGGGGGAATTTAGGTGGTTAGCTTTCCAGAAGGAAACTAGTAATAATCTAATTTTACGAAATCGTTTTCTTGAAGATCCAATTAGCTAAGTTTTTGTAAGCATTCGTGTATCTCTTTATTAGAGATATTATTAAATAATTTTACATCACCAATTTTTAATGGCATAACAAAACTCACTTTACCATTCTTCACTTTTTTGTCTCCTTGTAGTGACTCTAGAACACTGTCTAGTTCAAGCCCTGGCCATTTGGTAGGAAGACCAGCTTTCTCTATTAATTTTTTCTGTCTTTTAGCATCAATCTCTCTCCATAATCCCCTCTGAACCGCTAACTGACCGACTGCGATCATACCCATTGCTACTGCCTCACCATGGAGCCATTTTCCATAACCACAAAGATTTTCTATTACGTGGCCAAATGTGTGTCCGTAATTTAAAAAAGCTCTAACTCCACTCTCCTTTTCATCTTTTACGACAATTTCTGCTTTAGATGTAGTAGAACGCTTAATTACTTCTAATAGCAGTTTCTCTTTTATTCTTGAAAGATCAGAAATATTATCTTCTCTCTCAAGAAGCTCGAAAAGTTCCAGGTCTGATATAACTCCATACTTTATTATTTCTGCCATACCCGCATTAAATTCTCTTGTTGGGAGAGTTGATAATGTTTTGGGGTCTATTAACACCAATTTAGGTTGATGAAAAGCACCTATTAGATTTTTGCCTTTTGAGTGATTTATGCCCGTTTTACCACCAATAGAAGCATCTACCATGGCAAGTAATGTCGTAGGGATTTGGACTACATGAATTCCACGCAACCATGTAGCAGCAGCAAAACCAGTCATGTCTCCAATTACACCACCTCCAAGGGCAATCATTAATGATCCCCTCTCTAATCTGGCTTCATAAGCCGCATTGTGAATTAAATCAATAGAAGATTGATTTTTTTGCTCTTCTCCTGCTTTTAATATTAAAAGCTTCGGAATGTAGTTACTTTTCTTCAGACTTTTAATTATGCACTCAGAATAATGATCTGAGACTTCTTTATTGGATACGACTAAAATTTTTAGTCCTTTCTTGAAACCAATTTTACTTAGCTCATCCCCTATGCATTCAAGACTACTTTTCCCTATTACTATTTCGTATGGATTGGTGGTTAAAGAGACTTGAATATGTAGGTTGTCTTTATTCACAGTTCTGAGGATATAAGGCTATTGATGATTTTTTGCTAAATCATCAAAATAATAATGTAATTATATGGTTGATTAATACATTTCATAAACCAATGATATGTGTTCGTATACGTTCAGTATTTATTCCAAGATCAAAATAATCATGTAGTCGAATATTCTTTAGGTTGTGCATGAAGGATGTTTTTATTAAAATTACAATTTACACTTGTTTCTGTTTGCTTGTACGAAATCTTTGTTGTGTTTTTTTCTTGTGCGAAACTCTAAAAATGAGGTTTTGAACTAATGATTGGGGTCGTGGGTGGAGGACAGTTGGCAATGCTGCTAGTCGAGGCTGGGAAGAAAAGAGATATTGATGTCATTGTTCAGACCACGAGCAAAACTGATTCTGCGGCTAAAAAGGCAAAGCAAGTGATTTTGTATGATCCTAAAAATGCAGGAGGTACAAAACTTCTTGCGGAAAAGACATGCTTGATTACCTTTGAAAATGAGTGGATTGATATCTCAAGCCTAATTGACATTCAAAATAAAGGTGTTTCTTTTTTTCCAAAGCTTCAATCTATAAGACCTTTAATTAATAAAATAAACCAAAGAGAGTTATTAAACAGTCTTGATATTCCCTGCCCTGATTGGTTGCCGATACCTCTAGTAAAGTCACCAGAAATTGATCTTCCAGCCAATTGGGGGTTTCCATTAATGGCAAAAGTCGCCAAAGGTGGATACGACGGTAAAGGAACAAAGATTATTAAAAATATAAAACAACTGGAAGAATTTCTTGAGTCTAAAACAGAGGGGCAATGGATGTTAGAGAAATGGGTCCCTTTCGAAAAAGAATTATCTATTGTTTCTAGTAGGGATTCAAAGGGAATAGTTCGTAGTTTCCCAATCGTAGAGACTTACCAAACTAAGCAAGTATGCGATTGGGTGTTTGCTCCAGCAGAAATTAATCATGACGTTGAACTAATGGTAAAAAATATCGTATCTTCCTTGCTTTCTGAGTTGGATTATGTGGGTATTATTGCTATCGAATTCTTTTATGGATCTGAAGGATTACTTGTGAATGAAATAGCTCCAAGAACTCATAACTCAGGTCATTTTTCTATTGATGCCTGCAACAGTAGTCAGTTTGATCAACAAATTTGTATCACATCTGGTATCGATGTCCCCAATCCTGAAATGCTTAGTAATGGAGCTTTAATGGCAAATTTGCTTGGCTTGCAAACTAACTATCCAATATCACTCACTCAGAGGTTTAATAATTTAAGGGGTATTCCTGGCTTAAATGTTCATTGCTATGAAAAAGAAGAAAAAAAAGGAAGGAAGCTTGGTCACGTTACTTATCTATTGAATAATCAAGATACTTTGTCTAGAAAAAAAGAAGCATTAAATATTTTAAAAAAAATAAGGTCAATTTGGCCTACCTCTTGATGATATCTTGTTTAAATTGTTCAGGTACTGCTTTGTTGGTATAGGCCTTTTCAAGTGCTCTGATCTGACTCTCTTTCGATATGGGGAAACTGTCGTGAAAGCAACGTAGACCAGCTTGTACTGGAAACGAAGCCTCATTTTGATTCCCCCTCTGGTTCTTCCAGGTCGATGCTTCTTGGGCCATACGGCAAGGCGGTACTAACCCTTTAAGTCATTGCTATGACTGGGTTGGTTGATTAATAATAATCTCTTCTCTTTAGGTGGTCCTACCAAGAGGTCCTACCAAAATGTCCTACCAGTGGTCCTGCCAAATTCACTAAAATTAAACTTCTATCTCTAAAGCATTGCGAGAATTGCATACAGATAGAATTTATTTGAAAAATCCTAGAGAGAAACGCTCTGATTATTCACTTGATTGTGGTTATTCCTACGTGATCTATTCTTGCTGGTCCTACCAGGTTAACCTCTTAAATTGCCTGTAATGCAGCCTTTTGTATTGAATGCTTGGTTGGACCACTCTCTTGCTTTGCGTGGCCTGTGATCCGTTCTGGGACTCTCTCAGGTATTCTGCCTGCCTCTTGTTCTCCTGGTGGCCCCTATGGGGGCTATTGAGTCCTGCTCGTGCACTTAATACGATTTCAGAAATGTTTGCCAAAAATCATATGCTTTCTATTAGAACCTCTTCTTGGTGGATAATTTAGATGGTCAAATCAACTCTTTACCCTGCATTAGCTGTTATTAGTACTCTTTTGTTGGGTTCGTTGGTTCTAAGACTTGGTCCTATTGAGCGTGACGCAAAGCTTAGATTTGAATGTATTCGATTATATGCAATGGTTGGAGAAACAGAGGCAAATAATTCTTCTCCTTGGTTTGGGAAAAGCACTAATCAACCCGAGCTTCAATTAAAAGAAATTTACAAGCAAGTGCAGAAAGTTGCTCGTATAAGCAATCTTCCTTGGAAACCATTACTCGAAAAGAGATCTTCAAAAGGTGTTGGTGAAGCCTGTAAGGTTTATCGTTGACGGCAAAAACAACAAAGTGTATCGCTCACCAATGACGAATTCAGACCAAGTGATGCATACTCGGCTCAAAGAAATTCTTTTCTACGTCAATTAAAAATCTAATCACTCCTAAGTGAGCTCTCGTTAAGAGGGCTTTTTTTATTGCCCAGTTCAAATCGTCCAAATCTAGTAGTCCATTTAATTAGTTATTAATCATGAATAAACAACAGCTCCTTGTGGATCTCAAGGAACTTGCTATTCCTCGTCATTCAAAATGGGATCCCCTTGGATTAATGAGTGTTCGTATTTATGTCAAAGACCGCCTTTCCTTTTATGGAGATGTTGTCGAACATTCATTCAAAGAAGGATCAGAAGAAGGTGTTAATTACATTCTCAAATTTCCAGGTCAAAATCCCAATGTTGATCCAATACTCATTGGTGCTCACTATGACGGACCAATTAAATCTCCCGGTGCTGATGACAATGCAAGTGGTTTAGCTGCCTTATTTGCACTGGCTGAGTATTGGACAAATAACCCTCCTATAAGACCGATATGGTTGGTTGCCTTTGATCAGGAGGAATGGGGAATGCTTGGTAGTAAAGCTCTATCCAAAGAGTTAAAAGCAGCTGGTCAAAAGCTGAAGCTAATGGTCAGTCTTGAGATGATTGCTTTTACCTCTAAGGAGCAAAATTATCCATTACCTGCAATGAAAAAACTATTTGGAGAGATAGGTGATTTCATTGCACTAGTAGCCAACACAGGTTGTGCCTTAATGCTTCCTAAGTTGTCATCAAGCATGGGAAAGTATGTCCCAACTAAAGTTCTTCCTGTCCCTTTAAAAGGAGATGTTCTCGCTGATGTACGTCTTAGTGATCACAGCCCTTTTTGGGATCAGGGGTATAACGCAATGATGATTACTGATACTTCATTCCTTAGGAATCCTCACTATCACGAACCTACCGATACTGTTGAAACTCTTGATCTGGAGTTCTTCTATAAAGTGATTGAAGGACTACTTGAAAGTTTGTCGAGACTTTAATTAATAGATTTTCGCTAATTAATAGGAGGGGGTGATTCCCTCAAGCAATCATCAGCTTGAGCAAGCACAAAAAACTCACTAGCATTTCCGAGATTCTTTTTGCTATGAATGATTATTTGTTTTTTGAATCGTATAGATCCTGCCGAACCATGCAAAATGCCATAAACCAACACACCAAAGATTTGGCTAGAATGTATGCCAATATATTTGTATCGCTAGGGTCACCACCAGAGCCACCAGCAAAAATAAATGCACCTATCGCTCCTAACCACATGAAGTTGGTGAGATACTTTGTCGCTAGGAGTGCACACAAAAAAACAATAGAATTAGGAAAAGTTAAATTTGGAAAGTAGTAGACGAGCATTGTCATGATGGTCATGACTAAAGCTGCTCTCAGGACAATCTTTATTTTTGGAAGTTCTAATCTCATAAACTTATTATGCATTAAACGTTTTATATCCTTTTCTAGCTGAGCTAGTTCAATCAGGGATTAGATAAAAAAGACTGACTAACCCTTATCAATATTGTTTTTACTCAAGATACGTACTATACGTATTTACTTCGTTAACTGATAAGTAGAAGGATGTGTTTTAGATATGATCTACTTCGCTTCGCTCAGATCATAAGTAAAACATAGATTTTTTGTCTTATTTAAACGTCTAAATTTAACTTCACTTTCCCCTCTCCCTGTATACATGGCCTACCGCTGCCTCCCCCTGTATAGGTGGCCTACCGTTACTTTTCCTGTATAGATGGCCTATTGGGTTAAATCTAATTAGAGACTAAGAATTCTTAGCTTTCTTCTTCAATAGGGTCCTTTAAAAAAACTTGCGAAGACGTAATAGGAATATCAAGGACATCCCACACATCACAATCAACAGCCTGTTCTAAAACATGAATTGAGCTATCAGCATGAACAATTGTTTGAAAACCTGCAGGACCCAATAGACGGAATAGACGTTTTACTTCTATAACTAATTCCCACCTAGATACCCACCATATGCACCGGATGACGGATAAGAGGTGGAAGCGCTCCCGGCAATTCCTTGAATATTAGAGGTAGGTAGTTTATAAGTACTTGTTGGACGACTTGGAGAAGAGTTGTTAGAAGTCGGAAGTGAGGGCATGGAATATTGATTAATTACAGTCCTGCTACCTCCTCCACTCCTACCAGTGTTGGAAAGTGGATATTGAAAGTATGTAATAGTACCTGATTTAGTTTTTTCAACTATGCCATCCATTTGTGGACAGAACTCATCAAGTACTTTTTTTGCTACTCGAGAATATTCTTTTTTATGGACTTTTACATCTATCCAACCCCTTCGATCCCCCTTCCAGTTAACGGTGTAATCCTCACAATCGGCATCAACACTCCATTCCATTCTCTGGACTAAGTCATAGATTCGATAATTTAAATAACGGCCATATTCACCTCTAATCTCTTTAGCGACAACAGCATCAGGATGTACCAAAACATCAGGATGAAAAAATCCCGCCAATCCTCTCGTTCCTTCAGAAGATTTATTAGTTTTACCAATCCTTAGCTCAATACAACCTTTGTAATCCTTAACGTCTTTACAAGCCTGATGGGCTTTTTTAGAGATTGAATTTTCCGCTAAAGCAGGTGAAGAAAGCGCAAGTATTAACGGTGCAAGAAGTAAACGGCGCATAAGATAAGTCTGTCGAAGTCGCAGGGCTTGATAGTCCTCACTAAACATTACTAAGAATCTAAATAAACGAAATGAATAGATGGATTAAGAAAGGAATTGGATTGGCTTTAGTTACTTTTACAGGTGTAATAGGGACTGTCTATTTAAGGAATGCTCAGTTCATAATGCCCAGTGAATACAAAGAGATAAAGAGCCTTGTTAATGAATTAGCTGAACATAATGACTTAGGCGATAGAGAGATTACCTTTACTGTCGTTCCAGGTAGTTGGGTTGGTTGGTTCGCTGAGAATTTAAAACTTTGCAAAGAAGATTCTTGTGGCTTTTATGATGAATTGAATCCTTATAAAAAGTTCAAAGGAGACAAAGCCTATGAGATTAATGAAGCGATTAGGCAAGCCTATCTATTTGATGCTGTTCAAGGGAGAAGTCATAGCCATGGAACAATCACTTTAAATCGATCTTCTTTTAGAATTTTTAATTCAAGGCGAGAATATTTAGGTTGTCTAATTGCTCATGAACTTGTTCACTTCCTTGAAGATCATGTCTTTGAAGATGACAAGTATGTCAGCGAAAACAAGAAAGGATTAAGTGAAGCCAAGATTGAAGAATTAGAAAATAAACGTAGCCGTGCTTCTGAAATCGAAGCTCATAACAATGCGTCCTTAATGATGAACAATGCTGGCTATCCAATCGATTCTTGCTTAGAAGAGTTGAAATTCACTGCAAGACTTTCTGGGCATGGTGCAAACACAGAGCTAGGAGATAGTCATCCAGGTTATGAGGAGTGGATATCAGAGTTGGAGGATTTTATAGCCAGTCAAAAAGATACTCCGATTGTGAACACATCCAAGACTGCTATTCGTTGGAGATATGATCGTGATTTAAATGTGTTGACTTTAATTCCAACTGAACCCTAGACGTCACAAATTTAATGACTTTGCTTTTGACGATTTATACTCATCTTCACTAATTAATCCTTGGTCGTACAAATCTTTTAATTCCTCTAATCTTTCCTTAAGTGTTTGATTCTTATTTTTAGGACCCTCTATTTTTATTTTATTGAAATTTAATATGTTTTTAAATGAGATCTTTTTAATAGAAAATAAGAAATAATAGTCAATCCAAAATATTGCTACTGCAAAAATTGAATAGCAGACAACAGACACAAGAATTACATTGTATAAATTATAATTTAACAAATTAGATTTCACGAAATCTCTAAGAATGAAAATACCTGCTATTGAGAAATAATTAATAAAAGAATTAAATTCATATGACTCCTCATCAGCATTATCTGAAAGACAATTCTTTGGATAGCTCAATGTTTGATCATTGATTTCATACCTTTGTCTATAAGTAACAAAGTAGACAGCTAATCCACATATACCTTGGAGTATCAACCTTATAATATGGTCTTGACGAAATCCTGGTGGATAAATTAATAAATTAGCGGTAAATATTGTTGCTACAGGTATTAAGGCCAAAGCTAATGATCGTTGCCTAATTGCGAATACTAATGATGTAAATGGTGATAATGCACCGCAAAGAATAGCGATAAGCCAAGGCTTGCATGTTTGACGTCGCTTTAGTGATAAATCAGTGGATCCAGATTCTTTCATGTATTCTTCTTTTTGCTCAAGCTTAGAAAGCAAGTCTTTCCCTTGCTTCTTTTTGACCCTTTGTTCTTCGATATATTTAACTGCATCTTCTACGGTGACAATGTCTACTTCAGACTCTTTTGGTATTTTCATGTCAAACACTTCTTCTAAATCCGTTAGTAGCTCTGCGAAGTCAAGGCCATCCGCCCCAAGATCATTTTGAAAAGTGGATTCTGGTTTCACATCGTTAATATCAACTTCTAGTCGTTTTGAGACAATACATCTAACTTCTTCCATGATTTGTTCAGGCATCACCTTCGCCTTTTCCGACGACTGAAGTTTTTTATTTTCCTCAATTAGTTTTTTCTCCTTCTCGATTTTCTTTCTCTTTTCATTTTTGATTCTTAACTTCTCTTCTTCTTCAGCTTCTTGTTTTATTGCTTTATTCCTTGCACTTTTCTCAGCTCTCAGCTTCGCAGCGTTTTTTCTTTCATCTCTCTCTTTCCTTTCCTTCTCTTCCCTTCTTTCCTTATCACCTCTTTGAGAAAAATGTTCTGGTAATTCACCAGGATCAGTCCACCATTTATTATCCCTCCAATCACCATATTCTTTTTTATTTTTATCTTTGGTCATGTTTATCGGTTCTTATTATCTTTATTGATTGCAGTTATCGAACACATTGTGATTGGAATAATTTTAGCTGACACTAGATTGTCTAGTTTTATCAAAAATCCTATTTCAATAAAGTTTTTAAGGATGATTTTATTTTATTTCAGTAACTCCATCGCTTCTCTTAATTCTTTTGTTGAGGGACGTGTGTACAGACTTACGACTTCACTCATTCCTTCAATCTTGTGACGAGTAATCTCGAAAATAATAAATGGTGTAACTCCAGAAAGAGTGAGCTTGGTAACTGCATATCTTCTTAAATCATGACTACGAAGCTTGTATTTGTTGGGGTAGTCAGATACCCAATGAGCTCCCCATGAATCATTTGTGGCCTTGTATCTGAGAGGCCAAATTGGATCATCAGATTGGTTTATTTCCATATCTTTAATTGCTTCAAAAAGTGCAGAGCTCATAGGCAAGCTCCTCTCATCTTTAGTCCCTGTCTTGAATTTTCTAATCTGTGTTTCTTTCCTTTGCCCTCCTCTAAGTTTTCCGTAAGTCACAATCTTTTCCCATTGTTTGAAGTGGATCACCTTCTCTTTTAAATCAATATCGCAATGCCTTAATCCAGCAGCTTCTCCTTGCCTACAACCTGTGTATCTCTGAATTAAAAATTGAAAGTCCTTGTTCTTTCGATTCGAAGTTGTTTTGGATGCCTTTTTTGTTGCTGCATTGAAGATATCCTTTTCAGGTAGTGGCTTTTTCTCTGCATCAGGCAATCGCTTTTTTAGTCCTGCCCAAATATTGGCTTGAATTAAATCATTATCAATTGCCCAATTCCAGAAACCGTTAAAACATCCAATTGCATTTTTAACTGATGAAGGTTGCTTGCCTTCATGGAGCATGAACTCCTTGTATTCGATGGCTTTTCTTTTGGTTAAATCTGCTAAGTAATCAGTTTTAGCCCATTCAGCTAAAGACTTAAGTCTTGACCTCCAATTGATGATGGTTGATTTACTGACGCCTTCTACTGCAATTCTTCTATTCACCCATTGTTGCCAGGTGCTTTTACCATCTAATGACAGCCACAATGCTGCTGTTGCTTGATCTGTTGGATTTCCATGTTTATCCAGTTCAAGTGGATAGGAGCTTTTGATATTTTCTTTCTCTTCTGCAGGCAATTTGCCAAGAGATTCGTCCCTGTATGCAGTTTCTATTTTCTCAACGAGAGTGAGTGTGTTTAGAGCAGCCCCAAACTCACGTTGAATCTCGGATTCAACTTTAGAACGTATTGCTATTGCTGCTTTATGAGTGTTGCCTAGCTTTCTGACAACTTCACTTTTGCTGTACTGAGAACGCAGGGATCTTGGAACTGCAACACCTAAATAATATCCAGTTCTACCTGTCCTTTGAAAAACTCTCGACAAAAGGTCCTACCAAATGGTCCTACCAGTACAGCTTGAAATCTAAGTTATGTCAATGATATAACTGATTATTTCTTCTTGTGGTTAGTTCAGGTCGATGCTTCTTGGGCCTTACGGCAAAGCGGTACTTACTCTTTAAATTTATGAATTAAATCATATGTTAGTTGTGAATATATAAATGATTTAATCCTGATTTCTATGAGGAATCTATTTTTAAGTTTTGGAGAAAATAAACTAATTATTTTAAGATGTTAGCCCTCTAGATTTTCGGACCTTTCGCAGGAGTTCGTGATCTTCTCTTGCTCTTTTATCAAGTATTGCTATGTCTCTTCTAGCTTTTTGATCAACTTTTTGAATATCTTCTCTTGCTTTTTGGTCGAGCAGTGCAACATCTTTTCTTGCTCTTTGATCGAGATTCTCAAGGTCTGCTCTAGCTCTTTGATCAGCATTCTCTAAATCAATTTTGGCTCTTTCTAACATGCTCGTCATTGAGTCGACCATCATTGATAAAGCTGCGGGAACTTGCTTTTCTGAAGTTGAAAAAGGGGACTTTTCATTAAGGCTAATACCCGTGTCCGCTTGATTCGAAGCCATGGTTTTCATTAAATAGGCTCGCATTAATGTAGAAGCCTTTTTTATCTTCTTATTATCTCTTTTTATTAGCCCAAAAAATCAAAATCTTCTGAAGGAAAACGAGATGTAATAGAAAGCTGATCATATTGTTAGAAAAGCTCATGTTCCTTCTCCTAAACTCTTTTCGGTCTTTGTATTAAAGCTAGATTTTTAGAGGAATTGAAAAAGTGAATAAAAAACAAAATTAAGATGAATCTTTGATTGGTAAAATATTTATATACATTTAATTAAATCTGAGTAATCTCTTTGATTTTTTTATTTATATTGATGGCTTTAACCTTTCGGATAAAGCTTTGCTATTCTTTTCTCTTGACTCTCTTTATCTATTTTCTTTCTTTTTTTATCCGTGTATGAATCGTCATTTTCATTAAGCCTAAAAAAGACAAAATAGAACATAACACCAGTGAATATTAATCCTATAAATAGTACCCAAAATCCAATAAAACCTGTAGGAGATAAATAGTCAATATCTAAAGAACTAAAGTTCATTTCTATAATATAAAGAATCTATACAGATACACTATCTATAATAAAAAGAAAATGAAGAAATGCTTTTGTTTTTAAAAACTTAAAGCTGCGGCTTTCAACGAAGCAGTTTATTAGTGATCAATGAGGATTTTTACGCATTAACACGTAATAAAAATCAATTAAAATTAAATTCAATATTTTTTTTGAGATGGAAGAAACCCATAACTATGCTATGAACCTTGTCGTTCCTTTGATGGGTATAGCCCCGCTGTTAATGCTTTTTATATTGAAAGGAGAGAAAAAGTCAAAAACAAGTAAAAATTGGACTAGGACTACTAATTAGCGGTATCAAATATATAAGTTTAAATTTTTGATTTAAATTCGTATTATAAACAAAGCACTTAATTGTAAATAGTCAATAATATATTTAAATTTTTTATTTGATTTATTATATTTTTAAAATTAATTTTTTTAAGATTAGTTTTAATAGTTTGAAAAATTGAAATAACTATTCAAGCTATATTTTTATCGATTTATCTATTCAGGAATTAAATAGTACACATAAACTTCTTACTTGATAATCAATCCAAATTATAAAACTAGGTTTGTACGGTTTTCACACGCACTTTACTTATCTTTTCGCTATATTGTTATTCCTTTTTAATTGTTTAAATAAGGTTTTAACTATGATCAAACATAAAAGTCAGCAATTTGCCAAATTTTTTATAAAAGATGTAAAGGTAAAATTACCTAAATACAAAAGTAAAGAATCTGCCCTTGATGAATCGAATCTATCATAAAAAATTAACCTAGTTTAGTAATGATGTAGATATTTCATTAAAAACAAATCTTAAATTAGTAATTAATACTAAAGTCTCTTATCTTTAACTTGTAAAGTAAATAGGAATTCATTAGTATTAAAAAAATAATTAAATATTAGTTCTTTGTAATTTAGTTATACCTTTGCTTCCTATAAGAAATAAAGTTATCCAGAAGTCAAGTTGATTGGAAATAATAATTTTAATTTGAGTTCCATTAGAGAATTATCTTCTATTGATATGACTATAGTTCTCACCCAACTTGCTAATAATGAATTAAGGGAATCTTTATTAACATGTTAGTCAAATGAAAAATATTAAGATATATTATTTATCTAAATGACCGTTTATGAGTGCATTTACCTAAAAAAGTTTTGTTAATTTATCAAAAAAATACATTCATTTAATAGTATGTTAAATTTCTAATAATTTTATAAAAATATGAAAACAGCACAAGATAGATATTTTGAATGTTTAGAAGTTTGCATTGAAGATGAGCAAGGAAAGTCATGCCGTCAGGTCTGTGCACCTATTTTAAATGATGATCCTTTTGACCATCCCACAGTTCCAATAATTAATAATAATAATAATAATTAATTATTCAGTTTTAATGCATTAAATTTTTATTATAATTATCTATAACATCGATTTAAATAAAAAATAAATTAAATAATCAATATATATTTTTTAAGACTTTAATGGTCACTTTGGTGATTGGAAGTTTTGTTTTTGCATTTGGTTAGCTAAAGTATATAAAATTTATAAGTAAATCATGGATACACCTATCACCCATGTAAATTTATTGAACGCGATGCTCGCGCTGTATGTGATTGGTTATCAAATATCTATATGTTCTGATTGGAGTTGGATTCCTATGAACAAGGAAGATTATCAACTTCCTTATCAGGATAGGTGGAGCCGAATTAACTAGTACAAAAATAAAAAGAAATTAACCTCTAATTTAACCATTTATTATATGTATATTAAAACGACTTGATTTATAAATTTTACCTATTAATTTATTTTGATTTTTGATATTGAATGTAATTATTGTGAGATCTTGTAAATAATTTATTTAACTAATTATTTACTTTTTTATATTATTTAAATAAAATATTGAGTATTAAATTGAAAGATTATATATTTTGAACTACATGAAATAAACCAAATGAATACCCCCCAATGAGTATCCATCCAAGAATTGCTGAAATTATTGTTGATCTTCTATTATGCCTTCGTATTGCATTCTCTATCATTTCATTTACATCATCTCTATTGATTAGATTTGAAGATTTTGGATTGGTTGAAGTCATGTGTTTTTAGAGAATTTGATGTTTGAGATTCGACGATGAACCTCTATCTGAAAAATCCAAGTTAAAACTGAATTTACTTTAAAAAGCAGTGACTGCCTTATCTATCTGAGTCCCTTTGTCGGGGAGAATAGATATAAAGCAACAAAAAAACAGAATAATATGTAAATATTTGTTAAAACTATAGTAGATTTTTTCGGAAGTTGTGTAGGTAAAATCACTTTAAAGTGATTTTTAGTGCGGTTATATTCCTTTTGGCTGCGATTTGGGAAGTTATAAGAATCTCATTTTTTTCTCAATTAGTCTTGTTTTTTTGGCTTTTTCCATTATTAATCGGACTAAAACTCATGTCTTATACTTTATTTTAATAATGTTCCTGTGTTTTTGCGCCAAATGATGCTTTCCAATATTACTTTTTTGCTTCAAATATTATTTGACATGAATTTCAAAATTCACATAAAATTTTGATAGTCAAGCACCTATCGAAATTGATCGCTTGAAAATATGATACACATCGAATCTTTTTTTTTTCAGTTTTTTATGACAAAAATTAGTCAAATTAGTTCAGAGATTAAATAGGAATTAGATTCAATTGTTGATTATAAATTATTTTCGTTATTGTCTTTTTCATTCTTTTCTAAAAGCTTTCTAGTAAGAAAAGAATATGAAGCTTGATGTTTTTCCTTCCATTCTTTATGTTCTTTTATCTGTTTTTTTAACTTTTCCAAACTTTCTTTTTCTTCTGGATAAACTCTCTCTAAATATTCAGGGTTTAGATTTATATTACCTTCAAATTCATAAACCATTTCTTCGAATGATTCGCATATCCCAAGTATATCTGCCATGAAATCCTCAAACTCATCTATCTCTATTTCTTGAAGGACTTTTCTTAATTTACTTTGACTAGATTCTTCTGGTTCCCATTCTTTTTTTAACACATGAAGAAGATTGAGTTGGCCAATCCTATCTAGAAGATCCCACTTACAGGCATCATCAGCTGAGTAAAAATAGGAGCCATCCCCAGATTGATAAAATTTTGCTCTTTCTTTATCCATTTATATTATGGAATGAATATTATTGTTTATATTAGGTTTACAGTAGTAAAACATTTGATTCATTTTTGGGTATAAATAATTTGAATTTTTTAAATGTATTGATTCTGTTTGTTTATATTAATTCAGGATAGCATTTCTGCAGTAGTATTCCTCTTCTTTTGATTGTTTTTAGATTTACTATTTATTTAATCAAAATATTAATTTTAACTTCTGAGTTGTTAATTATGATAGTTAATCAAAGAAATCTAATGGAAAGGGTCCAATTGTTTTTGAATACACTGAATTATCACAATACTGACAACTTATTAATATACCCTCTCCCAGGCCAAATTCAATCCTGGCGTGGATCTCTCCAGTTTTTTGATTCGCCTTTAAGAATATTGGACCTTCTGAATTTGGTAACGTAATGCATTTCATCTTATTGTATTCAAACGTTTCTTCTATTCTTCTAACGGCATTGATTCCTCTTTTTAATGATGGAGACATAACTCCTATAGTTATCCAATCTGATTTACTAATAAGATGACTAACTTCATTTAAGAGTATTTTTGACTGATTTTTGTTTAGTTTAGGAGCAGATCTTAATCTATCAAGGTCTTCTAATTTGCAGATATCAATATCTTTTTTAGACATTTAAGTTTTAATTTTTAACTATATTAACAGTTAAAGCTGTTTATCTCTAATAGTTATTTAAATTTATCTTAACTATCCATTATATCGTATACTCTTTTTTTAATGCCTGCCAAATAAATTACAATAATATATTTAGAAGAATACTATCTATCAACTATCTTACTTATACTTAGTCGGATATTTATATTCGATATTTCAATTTTATAAATAGCTTGATTTTTGTCACTATCAATTAAGATTGTTAGATTCTTTTATTCTCCTGGATTCATGCAGTTGTTCTAATTCGTTATAGACCTCGCGTAATTTCTCTTGTATATGATCTAAATTCTCTAAGGCCCTAAGAGAATTCATCGCTTTTATAAGGTTTTCTTTCGCTTCTATCAAACCTCTACATTGAGTACTCCCAGCTTCAGATGACATCTTTTTTGAGTTGTTTGTATGAAATTATTATATCTATTCTTTAAAAGATTAATTTTCTTTCGATTTTTTTAATTTACTATTTTAATTATTTCTTTAACTTCACTTTAGCTTCTTAGGCTTGACGAAGCCAGCTTTTTTATTTAAAAACAAAATTAAGACTTTGTATTTTGATGAAAAAAGTAGAAAATTTAGAGGGACCTCCTATTGGTTGGCTAATAGATCCTCATCATAAATGGGTAATTCATTTTGACTTTAAAAAGGTATCTAATGAACAGATCCCTACAGATTTCACAATTGATATGTGGGGAGTTGTTCCAAACGGTAAACCTATGAAATTTAAGAGCAGAAGAAAGGCTACTGAACAAGACTCAATAAAGACCTGGAATCAATTGATAGCTTCCAATTGGATTCGATTTGATGCTGAAAAGGAAAAGACAGCTTGATAAGCTTTTTATTTAATGTGCATTACTCTTTTTAATTAGTTATCCTAGATTTGTCTATTTTGTACTTAATAAATTGCTAATTACTTTCCATAAACTTCTAAAGTTATGCCTTATATTTTCAGCTGTAATTACTAGTTGGACTTCAATTGTATTGTTGACTAATACTTCATTTAATCTAGAGATAAAGAATTTAATAACAAAAATGTACTTAAATCAAAAGAATTTTATTTTTAATGTAAAGGATTTATCTATTTTATTGTTAGAAGACGCTAATCAGCGTTTTATTGAAAACAATCAAGACATAAACTCTTATAACAATGCTAAGAGCAGGATAATAAAGTAGATACTTAAGATTATATTTATAAACATAGGTGTAATATTAGTAATTTTATCCCTATGTATGATTAATCGAAATTTTCCAACCATTGTCAAAAAAAATAATCTACCTCGCTTCTCCATATGGCTTCTCTCAACATTGGAAATTTAAACTATTACCAGATTTCATTGGCAAACTTGAGTTTATGGGAGCAACTGTCTGGGAACCTTTTTCACGGAATAGTAATATTGACCTAGCCACCTCTGGCTGGGCGAATAAAGTTGCTTCTTCAAACTTTAACGATTTAAGGCGAGCTGACGCTCTATTTGCAATAGTTAACGGAACTCCTCCAGATGAGGGAGTTATGGTTGAGCTTGGAGTTGCTATTGCTTTAGGAAAACCTACTTTTTTATTTAGAGACGACTTTCGTAAATGTTCAGATTCTGATGAATACCCCCTTAATTTAATGATCTTTTTGGGGATTCCTTTGGATTTATGGAAGGATTATTATTATACTTCTCTAGATGAAATTGATTGTAAAACGAAAGCGCTTTATAAATGGATAAGGAATTAAATTTAATATATATATCATTCAGATTAACTTCTTTCACTATGCTACTTTAAATAAATCTTTTTTAGAATTTTTACATTATGAAATTCACTGTTCCTATTTTTTAGTATAAGTATATGACGAATACTTTATTTAACTTGAACAACATAAGGATAGAAATATCTTTTAAATCATTCGATGAACTTCGCAAAACCCTATATTTTTACGACAGAAATAATCTTAATAAAATTAATATACCTTGTAAAAATAGTCTAAAAAAAGATTTTCTATTAAAGTCAATTGAAATTTCAAAAAAAGAGTTTCCAAATATAGATATTATTCCTCATTTTAGTATCCTTCACGAATTTAAAAGAAGTTGTCTTAATACTCAGGACTCTCTTATAAAATTTCTTCAGACTGTAAAATCTTGTGGCTGTAATCAAGTCCTTCTTGTGTCTGGTTCTCAAAAAAGATCTACATTAGATAGCCTTTCAGCTCTATCTTTTCTTAGTGATAATCCTTTGTTATTTACTCAAGGTATTTCTTTTGGTGTAGCATTTAATCCTTATTTACCTACTTATTTGTTTGATGAAGAGATTATAAGATTAGAAAAGAAACTTCGATCAGGTCTAGTCAGTTCTATCTGGATTCAATTCGGTACGGATTATAAACTTCTCAAAAGTAGGATTGAAATACTATTGAATTTGATGTCCTTGGCAATGAAAAATAATTCTAAAATATCAAATATTATACTATTCGGTAGTATTTTAATTCCTTCTAGGCAGTTTTTAGCTAGATTCAAATATAGGCCATGGAAAGGTGTTTATTGCTCTAGTGAATTCCTAGAATCAGTAGACTCGGCTAATGAACTTATTTTAAAAATATTAAGAACATATAATGAGTATAATATTTGTCCGTTAATTGAAACCTCAATTTCCACAGCAGATCATTTAAGGAAGTTAAAAGGACATTTAAATTATAAATATAATTAATTTTTGTATTTTGAAATTTTCAACAGTTTATATTTAGTACTTTATATTAATTATATTACTATAATTTATTAAATTGTAAGAGGTTGATTTAAAGAACTAAATTCTTAGAATAAATTTCCTAAATGAGTTTTTAATATATCTTTTTCATCAGCTACTCATGAAACTTAATTAGTGTTTAAAAGGGATTCATTTCCCTTCTTTTAATGATTAAAATTGGCATGCTTTTGCCAGAAGATTGATTTAGTTTAAATCTGTTGTTCTATTTTCTCTTTGTCCTGCTTCCTCTTCGGTATCTAGATAATCTTCCCCCCAAGTAATATATGCTCATTTGGCTTTTTTATTTAGTCGGTACGCAAATGAGTATTTTTTTATTGAAAGAGCATAATATTTTCAATTTTTATTTTAGTTTTACACTAAAAGTACTTTTTTGATGTTTTGTATTTGGTTGGGGTGCATGGATTCTTCGCACTCTACGGAAAATTCCATTAATTTAGAAAATATGGTTTGTAACAAAAATGTTCTCATCAAGAAAAAAAACACCAAAAAACATCGTTCTTCAATCAAATTCTTTTGCTGAGGATACCTTTTTGCTTAGAAGAGGATCAGAATCCACTAGGTACAAAGTTGTTGCAGTGATGATGTTTATTGCTGGGTTTGGATTACTAACTTTAGGTACTTGGGTACTAAATGATTTTAATTTTCTTACTTTCACCAATTAATCAATTATTTTGTATGTGAAAAGTTAGTATTAATCCACAATTCGTCAAATGTAATTGATATTTTATTTATTTTTTAGCTATCAATAGTATTCTTCGTCTTTTGTACCCTAAAGTTTATTCGTAGCTTTGTTTTAATGTCTAATTCTTGGGACGAGTACCTCTCATATTATTCAGACTGGGATGATTCTCATTGTTTTAATGTAAGACTGGAATTAAAATTCGAGGAGGAAATAAAGAGACTAGGTTATGTCGAATACATTAATTCAGATGATATGTTCCTACTAGATAATAATTTTTCAAGTGAAACTCTTCCAAAAAGTAAAACTTACATAAAAAGTAAAAACGAGATATCACTATCTTTTGAGGTTCCTTATGATTGGTCTATAGATACAGATTGGGAGGATAAAGCATTAATCCTTCTTGGAATATCTGATGAGTGGGTCATAGACTCATCTGTTGTGGACAATTGATTGATAATCAATCTTATATTTTGATTTTAATTTAAAATATTCATCGTATTTAAGAGTAGAAAATAAGAGCAAGGCCTTTTTGAGTTAGATGAAATTCTTTTTCTTCTCGACTTAAATCCATTGATAATTCATGACCTTCTTTAATCGCTTGTTGATAAGGAGGTTTTGAGGGGGAAGCCCCTTTGTAAATTGCTGCAATACCTAAGGGAGTTGCGTTCCATGTGAAATTAGCTGTTTCTCCAATTGGAGGCTGGTTTAATGCTTCTTCAAGTAATTTAAATGAATTTGATTGTGGGCGAGTTGTGGTTGAGGTCATTTTTATATTTATGATTTCTTATAAAAAGAAGTTGTTTAGTGTTCCTTAGAAGAATTTCTATACTTTCTAGTACATTGAATTGTTTTATGCGTAGTTTTTGTGGATCTCTGCATTCTTGAGAATTCAGAGATCTTTATATATCTGAAAGGGAAGTTGGAAAATAATTTTATTATTGATCTTTTCTCATTTTTTGAAACTGAACAAATTGTTTAAACTGCTCAAATAACTCTTCATCATGCTTACCTCTATATTGGGATAAATCATCATTTGAATTATGCCTATGATTTTTTGTATTGTATGATATCCCTTTATCTGAGATCAATTCATCAATATCATTGAAGTTTAAGGATGAATTATACACATTATTTGCCTTTACATGAAGGTTCTTTCTAATTGAATTATTGGAATACTGATTATCAAATCCATCTCTAGCTTCCAATGCTTCTTCAACTAATAGCCCAACCACCTTTGATTGACTTAGATTCTCTTTTTTTGCAATTTGAGTTATTTTCTCTTGAGCATTAATTGAGGGAAGATAGCCAATCCTTTTTTTTATGGAGGGCATACATACCTATTTGTCTAAAGATATAATTTACTTTAACTTTTGATTGTATTACAAAAATTTTATTTATTTCTTGACGAAGAATATTTTAGAAAATCCAATCATCTAACATTATTTTAGCTTTCTCTAATTGATTATTAGCTTTGAGCTCATTGATTTTCTTTAGTGCTGAATATGCCATTTCCCCTTTTTTCCAAAAACGAATGTGATTTGTAGGACTTAGAAGATTAGATGAACTTCCAGAATTTTTACGTTTTTTAGACATTAGTTTCTTACAAAGAGCTATTTCTTAATTTGAATTAAATGCTTATTTCTAAATTAAGAATAGTCTATAGAGACGCGATTTTATTAAAAATTAAAAATATAGTAAAATAAATCCTTTACAGATTTGGTGTTAATAATGGATGAACTTTATAGCCTAGTTTTATCGATGACTTTTTAGATTTTTTTGTCTTCGGTAAATTCTGGTTTCTCTTTCTTTTTTCTCCTACCGTCTGAAAGTTCAAGCAAGGTTGAAAGTTGTTCATATACTGACCTTAGTGATGATAATTCTGGAAGTAAACCATCGTTTCTAAGATCTTCATCCATATACCTAAGCTCTTGTCTTACGTATGAGAGAATAGATTTTGCTTCATCTCTTTTTGGGCCAGCCATATTTTTCTATTATTTTTGAGAACATACAATAAAAAAGAACAGAATTAAGATTTCAACTGCGTATCAAGACAATGCGATATGAGAAAAATCTTTTTTCAATAATTTTATTTTAATCATAATTTTCTTTGATTATTTTAAATTAGCTCTGACTTAATAAATAAAAGTAATAAATAAATAATATATATTTTACTTTTA
Source organism: Prochlorococcus marinus str. MIT 1214 (assembly GCF_027359355.1). Lineage (NCBI taxonomy): Bacteria > Bacillati > Cyanobacteriota > Cyanophyceae > Synechococcales > Prochlorococcaceae > Prochlorococcus > Prochlorococcus marinus. The sequence goes on from NZ_CP114777.1 coordinate 140,800, forward strand.
TTAAAATATATATTATAAGAAGTTTTTTATTTGATGATTTCAGATCTTGTGATTGTTGGTGGTGGAGCCTCTGGTTTTATGGGAGCAATCACTGCTATTAAAAGTGGGCTTAGGTCTGTTCTAATACTAGAAGGCAGCTCAAAAGTACTAGAAAAAGTAAGAATCAGTGGTGGGGGTAGATGTAATTTAACTAATTCATGTTGGGATATCTCTGATTTGGTAAATAATTATCCTAGAGGAGAAAAACAGCTAATAGGCTTGTTTAATAGATTTTCAACAAGTGAAGCTTTTGATTGGTTTCAGAAGAAAGGACTTAGTCTTAAAGTAGAGAATGATGGTCGAGTATTTCCTTCATCTGATTCTTCCTCAGATGTTATAAAATGCTTGACAGATGTTGCAAAAAAATCTGGTGTAAAGGTATTCACTAATTCTCATGTCAAGCAAATAAACATAAACAAGGAGGGCTTTAAATTATTAGTCAAAGGCAGTAAAGAATACGCAGCAAAGAATATTTTGATTTGTACTGGTGGACACCCTAGCGGACGTAAACTAGCTAAAAGTCTTGGACATTCAATTATTCAACCTGTCCCATCTCTTTTTTCATTAGCGTCCTCTGAAAACTCATTAAAAACATGTTCAGGTATAACTTTAGATGTTCAGGTTAAGCTTAAGGTTGAAAAAAAATTTTATGCTGAAAAAGGTTCTATATTAATAACACATAAAGGCTTTAGTGGCCCTGTGATATTGCGCCTCTCAGCATTTACTGCCAGAGTTCTTCACGCCAATAAATATACTGCTGAATTAAGAATAAATTGGCTATGTATGAGTGAAAGTGAAGCCAGATCAAAACTTAATTTATATAAATTAGAAAATGGTAAAAAGTTAGTATTAAATAGCAAACCTTTTAATAATTTACCTCGACGTTTATGGAAAGCTCTTCTGAATAGTTTGAATATCGATAGTAAACTAAAATGGGCAGATATATCTAAAAAACATAACGAGTCTTTAATAAAATGTTTAACAATGAAAAGTTATTTAATAAATAGTAGAGGTCCTTTTGGAGAAGAATTTGTGACTGCTGGTGGAGTTTCTCTTAAAGAAATTAATTTTAAAACCATGGAAAGTAAGATATGTAAGGGTTTATTCTTTGCAGGAGAGATATTAGATATTGATGGTATTACTGGTGGATTTAACTTTCAACATTGTTGGACTAGTGGCTGGGTTGCAGGAAATTCAATGGTTTGAAATAGTACTTGCTAGAAGTAATCATTTCTAGATTTGATAATTTTAATAACCTAAATATTACAGATGTAAATTATTTATATTTCTAGCCAAGTGAAGCAATTAGAGCTGGTATCGCAACTGCAATTAGACCAACAGCCGCTGTAGCAGTAAGTAATGATGTGCTCACGTTCTAGCAGAAATTATCTTTATCATACAGAAATGTTTTTATTATTTTTGTGAGGATTAATACTATTTAAAGTAACTTATATACTTTCCTTTTTTAGTCTGAGAAGATAACAATTTTTGAATGATACTTATGCCTATCCATTGAAGACCTAAATATCCTTGGGGACCTCTTCTTCTGGTTACCAAGACGCCCCCATCCGACAAGCATTAGAACTCATCAGAAATAATAACCTTTTTGTTTCCACGCTTTGCGTCATTCCCTTTCTAAAGTTCGTTGAATTGTAATAGGTTAAATTGCTTAATTCGATCTTCTATAAAACAGTATTTAAGGACTTTGCATTTCTTGTCTTAAGATTATTTACTGGATCGCTTCTGATCCATCATGGATTCGAAAAGTTAAATGACATAAATAATTTCGCCGATGCTTTTGTCCGTCCTCTTCACCTCCCCTTCCCTGTAGCACTCTCTTATCTTGCCGCTGGGTCTGAGATAGGAGGTAGTTGGCTATTGATACTTGGTCTCGGCACCAGATTGGGAGCCTCTGCCATACTTGGTACTATGAGTGTTGCCATTTATCATGCAATAGTAACTTCAGGATTTAATATCTACTTATTAGAATTATTAGCTCTTTATTTTGCATCAGCCTTATCAATAATTTTGCTAGGTCCTGGAAAATTCTCGTCTGATTATATTATTAAAGAAATCTTCAAAACTACTCCAGAACTCACTCTTTCCATTTTTAGCAAGCAACTGCCAGCAAAATCATCATCTTCAAACTTAAAATTAACAAAATCTATCAATCAAAAGAAAACATTTAATTTTCCCTTCTCTAGCTTTTTATCTTCATGATTTAGATAAGGTTAATTCTTAATTGCTTTTTTTCTTCATTGATAAGTAGAACCACATCCAAGTTGGTAAAGTAATAAAAAAACCAATTAATACAATATAACTTTTAGTAGTCTCCCAGACTGCTTCATCACAATTAACCTTGATTTTATTTGATTGATTTACTTTGCTGCTTAGATTCCTGCAAATATTTAATCCATGAATGCTAAGGGTTCCGTATGTTATTGCTGTTGGGACAGTAGCGAGGAATATAGCCAGTATCAAATTGCCCAGCCTCAAGTTGAGGTCTTGTCTTTTTTGTTGATCCATATATATATTTTATCCATATCTAAGAAATAGCAAAATATATTTTTATTTTTTTACAAAGCAGTAAGCTTTTTTAGATATGATCTTGAGTTTTTTGCTTTTCATTTCTTTAAGGTCAACATCCCACTATTTTTCTTGTAATTAATAGATTTATATATCTTTGGGAATTAATTTGCTTAAAAGTTTGCTAATAACTTGTGGGTTTATAAACTTTGTACATTTGTAGATGCTTAATATACTAATCTTACGCTAAAGTTATTCTCTAGTAGCAATTAATCTATTTTATAATGTCCACAAGTAAGAGAGAAGAAGTTAGTTCGCATTTGCGTTATATCAGGCAAGAACTTCGAGACTTGGATCAAATGCTTGGCCAATACGGCTTATTACCTGAATTGTCTGAGCTGAAAGAGGTCTATAATTCTCTAGATGCACTTCATCAATTACTTTCCGGTAAAGTTAAAAAGAAACCGAAGCCAGAGTTTGATGATTGATAGCATTAATTACTATAAAGAAAAGAATTTATAAAGCATAGTATGATTTTATTTGATTCTAATTTTTCGATTGAAAAGAATTTATTAGGACTATTAAAATAAAATTAATTAAAAGTATGCGGTGAAGAAATAATCGAACTAATGTTTGAAGAAAATTAAAAAACCAATATAAGCAAAGGTAAAAGTAATAACAATTTCAAATTAAATTTATGATGATTGACTGAAAAGTCAAATCGAGGCTTATTTCCTTAATAAATTTTGGGTGAAAGGATGGATTGAAAAAAATATGTTATGAATTTATGTAATTACTTTACTCTTCGTCTGTGCCCTTTGAATACTTAATAGTTGCTTTCTTCTTGATTACATTTTTGGTGCAAAATAATTCTTTTCTAATATGTCATGAATAAGTATTTCTTTTACAAATACTTGAATTACTACCGCCATTGGAATTGCTAACAACAAACCAATTGGTCCAAAAAGAAAAGTGAATATAAATTGGGCAGTAATTGTTAAGCCTGGCAGCAGTTTGACTTGCTTTTGCATTATTGAGGGAGTTATTACATAGCTTTCGATATTTTGAATTACTACATATAAACCAAGCACAGCAACTGATTTCCATGGAGCATCTAGTAATGCAACTGAAAGAGGGAAAATAGTACTTATTGTTGGGCCCACATTAGGGATAATATTTAAAACCCCTGCTATTAGAGCATTGGCAATTACCAATTTTATTCCTAATAAATATAGTCCTATAGAAGCAAGAATTGCTACACATATTGAACTTAGTAGGACTCCAGTCATCCAACTGCTTAGGGCGTTACCACATTTCAATAAAATAGTTCTTGCGCGCCTTCTGTAAAATGATGGGACTAATAATATTGAAACTTCTCTATAAGCGTTAGGCTGTAAAGTTATCATTAAACCAACAGAGATTATAAAAATAAATTGAAGAATACCTACCCCAACATTGCTTACTAAGCTGATTAACTTTGTAATGCTATCTGTAATACCGCTAGCAAGTGCCGTACCGTCTGGAATAATACTAAGCTTATTTGATAATATTGATCTATCGGCCAAGCTAGGAATATTATCTTTATATATAATCTCTGCAAAATTGAAAAATGTATTTATTGATAGATCCCATAGTTTGCTGGCTGCTGATGGTATTTGATTGATTAGCTCTTGGAACTCACTGGTAAATTGTGGTATTATTATTACAAAAGAAATACTTGAGATTAAAATTATAGTTATTATTGCTATTGCTAATGATGCCCACCTGGGGATGTGAAGAAAATCTCTGATTTTCCCAGTAATTGTGCAAAGAGCCATAGCTATAATTATCGATCCAAAAAATAGTATAATTATTTCTTTTAAACCCCATAGAATTACTATAGAAATAATTAAAGCTGTTATGGAGATGAAGTTAGATAGTTTCAATTTAAATAATTAATTATTAGTAAGAGATTTTGCATACCTTGAAGCAAAACGCATAAATCTTTCAAATTCTTTATCTGAATTCCAACTATAAATCGACTTTACTTCCTTAACATGATCTTCTGAAAGAATTAAATCTATTTTTCTTGTCGAAAGTTCACCTTCTGAGTCTATTAGATACATTTTCTGTATAGATTTATAATTTTCTAGGGTGATTGTTTTTGGATTATAAAATTTATATACTGCTGTACCTCGAATGCCATCAGTATTTCTAAATAAACGAATTTTAGGATGATCTTTCTCGTCTTCCCCTCTGATAAATTGAATTGCTACATCCTTATTGATTTCAGTCATCTCTTATTTAAATTTGATAATAGACATATTCTTATATAAAACTATAAGGGATTAAGGTTCTCATTTAAGATTTTTTTTAAAGATGATTTTAGGTCTAGACCACTAAGATTAATTGAATTTATTTTCTCTGTTTTTTTAAGTTCGTATTCGTAGCATTTGTCATAATAATCGAGCATAGCTTCACAGGCTTTTGACCATTCTTTTTTCTCAATAGCATCTATCGCCTCTTTTGTTCTTTGTGGTCCTAATCTTTTGCTTATTCTTTTCACTGCATTTTTTAATTCATTTTGTGAATTTTGACTATAGAGATTGACTAGATTCTCTATGCGCTCATTCTTACTCTTAATTATTTCTAGAATTGGAGCTTTTTTCATTTTTGTATACAAACTATTTGGAATGCGACATTTTCCTAAATTAGAACTTTCAGCTTCTAGCCATATCTCAATAGCGTTATTTTTGTGAAAATCACAAAGAAATTCTGCGAGAATATTTTCAAATTGTTGACTTGTCGGTTGCTTCTCCATTCCTAATGAACCAAAACTACTCCCTCTGTGATTGGCAATACCCTCTAAATCAATAACATATATATTTTCTTTATTGATATGATTTAGCAGATCAGTTTTTCTTGTACCTGTTTTGCCTCCGATAAGTCTTATTGGTAAATCAGCTTCAAATTGATTTAATACCCAATTTCTATAGCTTTTATAGCCACCTTTTAATAAATAAGTCTTAATACCGATTGTTCGTGCTAGCCAGGCAAAAGCAGCAGATCTCATGCCGCCTCTCCAGCAATATATTCGTAATGAATTATTTACCTCTTCTTTTTGGCTAGTGGTATGAAGGATTGTTTCTATAAGCTTTGAACTGTTTTTAAGACTGATTTTTAAACCATTAAATATGGCTTTTAAGCGGCTTTCTTTTTTATAACTTTTACCTATTAGCTCTCTTTCAATATCAGAAAATAAAGGAATATTTATGGCACCTGGCCAATGACCTTTGAAAAATTCGCTCGGACTTCTTACATCAACAATTGGACTGTTTAAATCCCGAAAGTCCGTTACGCCATAGCTTGAATTGGTAGGTTTCTCTGACATAGTATTAGTGCTTAGGTCATTTTAGGCCGGCAGTTAATCATGACTGAAGAAAAAACACATCCAAATAAAGAGAGCATAGAGGAGTTTTTGGAGTCCTTTAAGATGGCTTCAGAAAGAAAACGGCATGGGTTGCTTAATGGTTTAGAAGATCGGGTTGATGAGCTTCTTGGCCTTGGGGCAAGATTAATGACTGGCTTTGACCCTGGCGTTTATGAATGGCCTCCTGGGTTCATTTTGCAACTCATTCATAAAACTGATCAAAATTTCATAAAAAATAATCTCGATTGCGATGATCTTTCTTGGTTCAATGCACCATCTGATGTTGGTTTTGATTATTCACCTCTTCAGAGATATTTATTGAATGAATGCTACGAGGATGCTGACCGCTTTACTAGCTCTAAACTTAGAGAGCTTGCCGGCGAAAAGGCAGTAAAAAGAGGATATGTTTATTTCTCTGAAGTTGAATCAATACCTTCCATTGATTTGTCTACTTTGGATAAGCTCTGGGTTGTTTATTCAAGAGGGAAATTTGGATTTACTGTTCAAGCGAAAATATTAGATTCTCTAGGGGGAAGGTATGACAAACTTTGGCCACGAATAGGTTGGAAAAATGATGGGATATGGACTAGATATCCGAAAGCATTTAATTGGTCAATTGATGCACCAAATGGTCATATGCCGTTGGTTAATCAATTAAGGGGTGTTCGATTGATGGATGCCTTATTGAACCATCAAGGAATTAAAGCTAAAACCTAACCATTTAATTATTAATGCTTAATTTTTCTCTTAAAATAGTATTTATGACTTAAGTTAAAAATAAGCTTTAACTTCCAGGCTGATTATTTCATCAGATGATTAATTTACAAAGAATGTTTTAATTAATTGTGGAGCCTTCTAAAAATTGGGCTGTATTTATTCATCCCTCTACTTTAAAACTAGCATCATTTGTTGAAACTCTTTTAGAGCCTGTAATTTGTAAAGAAACTGCAAACAAAATTAAATTAGGATTGCATGAGGCTCTTGTTAATGCAGTTGTACATGGAAACTTATCTAATCCTAATAAAGTAATTCGAGTTAGAAGAATTCTTACGCCCAACTGGTTTATTTGGCAAATTCAAGATGAAGGATTAGGCATAGTTAAAAATAGACGGATAAGTTCTCTCCCTTTGAAAATTGATACTAAAAGTGGAAGAGGAATTTATTTAATACATAAGTGTTTTGATGATGTTAGATGGAGTAGGAAAGGTAATAGACTTCAGCTATCACTAAAGAAGTAAGTATTTAATGACTTTTACATCCTGTGTCTTTAATTTCCTCTTTTATCCATAATATTGCTTGATTAAGTAATTCTTCTATTTCTTCTTCATCTCCATTATTAATTAATTGTGAAATTGCAGAAATAATTAATTCAGCGCTTCTTCTTTGTTTGTTTCCTCTGAATTTATGCCAGTTGTAATTATCAAGACTGATTTCATTATGGAGTTCTTTTGTAAGAAATCGAACTTTTTCTGGCCAAATGTATTTATTTTTTTTTATCATAATAAGATATTAAATGTGATTTTCTTGTGGTAATTTTTTCAATAAAATCAAACTGGCTTGTTTGCTTTCCATACTTTAGTCATGAAGTGGGATTCAGAAGTAATTGAGGAAAAGCCACTTTCTTCTAATCTTAGGTTTATGTTATCAACTATGTAATCTCTATAATAAGGTTCGTGGAATATTTTGTGAAAGTTTTCCATTATTGGAGTGAATTTTGGAGAATCTTCTATCTGAATTGAATCGGCAAGAACAAGAGTTCCACCAGGTTCTAACAATCTAAAGCATTCGCTTAAAACATTCTGGCGTGCATCTCTAGGAAGTTCGTGAAAAAGAAAAACACAAGTTAAAGCTTGAAAAGTTTCTGATGCATAGGGCATTTTTTCTGCATTTCCTTTGGTTAGCTGAACAAGTTCACCACTTCTGGAGCTGAGATATTTACTTGCTTGCTTTAGGTATGAACCTGACAAATCAAGCCCATAAAGTTCCACTTGTGGTAACGCACTTTGTATTTGCTGAAGTGTTCTCCCAGTTCCAGTTGCGATATCTAAAACTTTGACTTTCTTTGAATCTTTAGATAAATATTTTTTTAGACCTCTTTTTAAAGGGGATAAGACCCTTCTTCTCATGGAATCAGCCGTTCCATTAAAAAGAATCTCAACTTGTAAGTCATAAATTTCAGCAGAATGATCACTTAGGTAACCGTCTGTTTGGTGATGGAAATTTTGTAAATAATAATCAGGATAATCTGCCTCGTTTACATTCCTGGGGATTTCTCTGGTTTTATTTTTCTTTCGTCTCTGCCACGTTTGTGGCATATCTAGCCAAACCAAGGGGTATTTCTTTGCCCATTCCAGCCATGGAGCTTCGAATAGTTGAGATTTAGGGTAAATGCCATCCTCTGCTTCTTTCCAATCGATAGTTTCTAGATTTTCCATTGATCTTCTAACTTCTTTTATCAGATCTTGATTGATTGGAAATTTGCCTGGAGCTGCCTCAGGCGCAAAAACTTCCATTAACTTTGTACTTAACTCTTTATGAGCTAACCCAGCAAGTGTTTTTCCTTGTTGAAGAGTGTGATATGCAATTTTTTTAAGGCTTGGCGCTGCCATGAACCATTTATTAATTACCTTACTATCTAACAGATTTGATTGATTAGTGACGAGTTAACAAAAAAAGATTAAGGTCTATGCATATTTGTGCATAGACCTTAATCTTGAATTCAAAAAATTAATAAATATATTTAGATTTATATTTAGGCGTCATAGTACATAGTGAATTCATGAGGATGAGGTCTTTGTCTTAGCTGTTGCACTTCTTCGTATTTAAGTTCAACCCAGTTATTAATGAAGTCGTCGGTAAATACTCCTCCTTCCGTTAAATATTTATTGTCATTTTTTAATGCCTCTAATGCATCGTTTAATGAGGAGGGAACAGTGTCTATTTTTGATAGTTCCTCAGAAGGAAGCTCAAAAAGATCGACATCAACGCCATCTCCAGGATCAATTTGATTTTTGATTCCATCAATACCAGCCATCATCATTGCTGAAAAAGCAATATAAGGATTAGCCAATGCATCACCAGAACGAAATTCAAGTCTCTTTGCTTTAGGACTTGGTCCAGTTAAAGGAATTCTTACTGCAGCTGATCTATTTCCTTGAGAATAAACTAAATTTACCGGTGCTTCGAATCCCGGAACCAACCTTTTGTAACTGTTGGTGGTTGGGTTTGTAAACGCAAGGAAGGAAGGTGCATGCTTAAGGATTCCCCCGATATACCATTTAGCTGTTTGAGACAGATTCGCATATGTGCCTTCTCCATAAAATAATGGCTGGCCACCTTTCCATAAGCTTTGGTGAACATGCATTCCTGTTCCATTGTCATTGAAGACTGGTTTAGGCATAAAAGTTGCAGTTTTCCCATATTTTTTGGCTACATTCCTAACTATGTATTTGTAAATCATCACATTGTCAGCTGCATTTATTAGGGGCGCAAATTTCATCCCTAATTCATGTTGGCCAGCTCCTGCAACTTCATGGTGATGTTTCTCTATTGGTATTCCTAATTCACCCATCAGTAGAAGCATCTCAGACCTCATGTCTTGAGCAGTGTCGTTAGGGGATACTGGGAAATAACCTTCTTTTAATTGAATTTTGTAACCAAGGTTTCCGCCTTCCTCTACTCTTCCTGTGTTCCAAGGGGCTTCTATGGTGTCGACGCTGTAAAAACTTCCCCCCTCTCCTGAGTTATATCGGACATCATCGAAAATAAAGAATTCTGGTTCAGGGCCAAAGAATGCTGAATCTGCAACACTCGTGCTTCCTAAATAATCCAAGGCTTTTTGTGCTAATGCTCTTGGACATCTTGCGTATGGCTCTCCGCTTCTTGGCTCCTGAATTGAACAAATCAAACTAAGAGTTTTGTGATGGTAAAAAGGGTCTATCCAGCTTGTTGATGGATCTGGAACCATCGCCATATCGGATTCGTTTATGGCTTTCCAACCGCGAATGGAAGAGCCATCAAAAGCAAGCCCTTCTGAGAAAGAGCTTTCTTCAATCAGATCTGAAGCTACAGTTAAATGCTGCCACTTGCCATGTAGATCAGCGAATTTTAGGTCTATTAGCTCAATGCCCTCATCCTTAATTTGACGAAGAACATCTTGAGAGGTCTTGCTCATGATGAATTTGATTTGCGACAGAGATACTTAATTATGAACGTAATAAGCGTTTGCATCTCTTTTTGTATCGACAAGCACTTTTTTTAGACTTTTAACAGAAAATTTTCTTTGTTTTCTGTTTTTTTTCGGGAAATCTAACTAATTCCTATTGCAATCCCTAAAAAAAATACCCCGACTTTGCCTATTGCCTTTTAGGCTCGGTAGATATATAAAACGATCTGTTTTCTTGGCCACTCAAATTCTTCCTTCTGTTGATAATCAACATCGTAAAGATTTTGGTCCAACTGTTTCACCTGAAAGGTTATTGCTTGGGCCAGGCCCATCAAACGCAGATCCTGCTGTGTTGAAAGCACTCTCTCAACCTCCAATTGGTCACTTGGATCCATTTTATGTGGACTTGATGAGTGAGGTTCAAGAGTTGCTCAGATATGCATGGCAAACTAGCAATCGACTAACACTTCCAATGAGTGGGACAGGAAGTGCAGCAATGGAGGCAACGTTAGCAAATGTTGTTGAACCAGAAGATACAGTTTTAGTTGCTATCAAAGGATATTTTGGACATCGACTCGCTGATATGGCAGGAAGATATAAAGCAAATGTTGAAACTATTCAGAAAGATTGGGGGAATGCATTCTCTCTAGAAGAAATAGAAGATGCGCTGAAGGAACATAAACCAGCTGTATTAGCAATTGTTCATGCAGAAACCTCAACAGGTGTATGCCAACCTATGGATGGAATAGGTGATTTGTGTAGAAAATATAATTGTTTACTACTTGTCGACACAGTGACTTCTTTAGGAGGTGTTCCTCTTTATTTGGATGAGTGGAAGATTGATTTAGCTTATAGCTGTAGTCAAAAAGGATTAAGTTGCCCGCCTGGATTAGGCCCTTTTTCAATGAATGAGAGAGCTGAAAATAAAATGTCAAATAGAAAAGATAAGGTACCGAACTGGTATCTAGATGTTTCTTTATTAAATAAATATTGGGGTAGTGATCGGGTATATCATCATACTGCTCCTGTAAATATGAATTTTGGCATTAGAGAAGCCCTCAGATTGTTAGCAGAAGAAGGATTAGAAGTTTCATGGGATAGACATAAAAAAAATGCGGAATCACTTTGGAATTCATTAGAAAATATTGGTTTGGAATTACACGTTAAAGAAGAATTACGCTTGCCAACGCTAACAACGGTAAAGATACCAGAAGGTTTTGACGGTAAGGCATTTACTAAACATTTACTAAATAATTTTGGTGTTGAGATTGGAGGTGGACTTGGTGATTTGGCAGGAAAAGTATGGAGAATTGGTTTAATGGGTTATAACTCAACCTCTACAAATGTAGATAAGATAATAAATATTTTTGAAACTGAATTACCTAAGTTTAGATAATAAACTTTGTCTAGATAAAACTCTTTTATCTTTGAACCAATCTAATATTATCTTTCTAGATTCTTCTTCCATTATTCCTCTTTCAATTATCATATTATGATGGGCACTTTTATGCTCTGCGAGATTGATCGTTCCACCTAATGCACCTCTTTTTGGGTCTTCAGATCCATAGATAATCTTCCCCATCCTTGCTTGTATTAAAGCGCCTGCACACATTGGACATGGCTCCAGATTTACAATCAATGTACAGTCATTAAATCTCCAATCATTGTTTATCCAAGAAGCTTGTCGCAGAGCTACCAACTCAGCATGACCTAAAGGATCTTTCATTGCTTCCCTTCTATTCCCCCCATAACCAATACATCTGCCCCTTTTGTCGAGAATGACTGAAGCAATAGGGACTTCCCCTCTCTCCCCTACAAGCTTTGCTTTAGATAACAATCTTGTCATCCACTTTATTTTTTCTTCCTGACTCAGTGAGATTGGTTTTGACAATTTTTTAGATGTTTGGAGAATTATCAAATAAAATGTTTATCTAGAGATTAATCATTTTTTTTTTTGGTTTGAACTGGATCATCAAATACTACAAATAGAGACTTATTTTCTTTGGACCCTTTTGCATCACCACACAATTTAGATAGAGAACTTCATTCTTTTCTTGCTGAAGCCTCAAGTAATCTTTGTTATTGGTTTGCTGAATCAGGCAGTCAAGCTCCTATGCCTGATTCATTTGATTTACCTGAGGCCTTTCCCAATAAAAAAGGTGTATCAAATAAAGTTTTATTAAATGATCTTCAATCATTAATGAATGGTTCTTATCGACCATCTCATCCAAGAGCTCTTGCTCATTTAGATCCTCCTCCTTTGTCTGCATCAATTGTAGGAGAGCTTATTTGTGCAGGTTTAAATAATAATCTTTTGGCTGAAGAATTATCACCCAGCTTGACATCCCTGGAAAGAAAACTGTGTAAATGGTTTTGTCAGAAATTAGGTCTTGGTGATTTGTCTGGAGGGGTAGCTGCTAGCGGGGGAAGTTTAAGTAATTTAATGGCATTAGTAATGGCAAGAAATATTGCTGGTCTAGAAAATGATACCAGTGCAGTATTTTTTGCAAGTGAAGATTGTCATGTCTCATTTTCAAAATCTCTAAGGATTATGGGACTTAACAAAGAATCTTTGCAACAAGTTCCGACTGATGAAAAAGGTAAATTGGATATTTCTTACTTGTCTTCAAATTTAAAAAAAATAAAATCTCAGGGGAAGAAATGTTTCGCTGTCGTAGCTACAGCAGGAACAACTGTAAGAGGGGCTATTGATCCACTCTTTGAAATCGCTCAATTTTGCAAAAAAGAGAAAATTTGGCTTCATGTTGATGGCGCAATTGGTGGAATTTATGGCCTATCAGCAAAAACTTCAGAAATGGTTAAAGACTTAGCTTCTGCAGACTCTATTACTGTTAATCCACAGAAATTATTGGGTATCGCAAAAACTTCTTCTTTATTACTGGTAGCTAATAAAAACCATCTTTCTTCCACCTTCTCAACAGGACTACCTTATGCCGAATCAATAAAAGGAAATGATTTTCATGGGGGAGAACTTGGAATTCAAGGTACTAGATCCGCCGAGGCATTAAAATTGTGGATTGGTTTAAGACAATTAGGTGAAGAAGGTATAGAAAAAATACTTTTGGATTCTATTAAAAGAAGATGTTATTTTGAATCAAAAATTGATTCATCAAGATTTAAAATAATATCAGGACCTCTTCATCTTTTAGCTTTAACACCGATCAATTATACTTCTTCTCAAGGCTCAGATTGGTCTATGAAAATGAGAAACACTTTATTAGTCAATAAGTTTATGCTATCAAGACCATTGTATGAGGATAGATTTTATTTAAAAGCTGTTATGGGTAACCCTAATACTAAATTTGAGGATTTAAAACTTTTAGCTAATCTTATTAATCAGTCAATTAATTGATTAAAAAATGAGTAAGGAATTTTTTAATAAAAAAAATATATTGGCTTTCATAACAGCTTCAATATCAATTTTGATTGGCTTAATTTATTTGGCATTGGTTTTTATTTTAGATTTTAGAGGTCCGATGATCCCTCCATCCCCGGAGGCCTTGATCTCGGCGGTAGTTTTTTAAATTTTTTTTCAACTAAAGGATCAATAACCCTCTCATAAGCCCTTCGAATAAAACTTTTGAAATACTCTTCTCTTTTATTTAAGTTGTAATGATATTCAACAACTTCTTGGATTCCACCATCTCCCCAATTTTGGTCTTGTTGGAAATAAGTTATGAAACTTGCTCCTGCAATCCTAGTAAGCCAGGATACACTGACAGCTTGAATTACTTTGCTAACAACTAATGTTGGAAGTGACAGACTTAATGTTGAGCTTATTAGAGAAACTCCACCTTGAACTAAACCCATAGTTGCAAGTGTTTTCCCTACCGAAATTGCTAAATTCTTTGCTCTATCTTTAGTAATTTCAACACCATAGATTTTTGCTATTTCAATAACCATTTGTGCATTCACAGCCGCCGCAGCGATCATATCGATCACAGGTAATGGAGTTAATAATAATGCTCCGCTACTGAGCCAACCATACTTATCAACACATTTTTTGGCTGATTGACTTCTTTGCTTAACTAACAATTTTTTACCTTCTTTACCAAGATTACTGCATTGAATCAATATATTATCTGCAATTAGCTCTTCACCTTCTTCATGTAGAATATTTGCTAATCTTCTAATTAAACTACCGATTTCAGGGTCTGGTTGAAAAGGCTTTTTTCCAGGGATTGCAATTGTTTGAGGGGATGCAGAGGTACAAATAATATCTTTTGGCTCGATAAAATCACTACATCTAGAATTTAGAATTTCGATTAATCTTTTTTCTTCATTTTCTCCTCTTAAATCTATTTTATTAAGAACAAGTAAAAGTCTTTTGCCAGATTTAGATAAACTCCTGATTATTCTTGTTTCTTCAGAACGTAAATCTCCTTCTATTACTACTAACATTAAATCAGCTTTGCGTGCTTCTATTAACGCACTCTTTTCCCTTTCTCTACCTCCTTTTCCCGCTTCTAATATTCCAGGTGTATCAATAATTCTTATTCCTCTTGGAAGGCCTTTAAGTTTAAGCCGGAAGGTTTCTTTTTGTCTTGTTGACCCCATTTCAGGACTAACTTTACCTACTATTCTTTTTAAAAGAGCTCTTATTAGTGATGTTTTACCACTAGAGCCAATTCCAAAAACTACTAAAATAATATCCCCTCTATCTAACTCTAACGAAACTCTTTCCTTTTCATCCTTTAGGGCCTTGGCCGTGACTTTATCATTAATTAATCTGATTAACAGATCAATACTTTTTAATGATTTACCTGCAGCTTGCTTTTTGGTTAGTAATGATAAATCTATTAATTTCTTCTCACTTTTAATTTTAAATATTGATTGTAGAATGTTTTGTAACCAGTCTATTTTCTTTGAATAACTTAAGCCGCCTATTAATAACACTGTAATTAATACGACAGGTATATTTATTAATCTAATGATTGCTCCAATTAAGCCTACAAATATCAAGCCAATAAAAATTATTAATATATAAAATATTATTTTTTTTGAAGTATAAATTTTCATATAATAATCACCACTTATTTAATGTTTTATTCTTGATTTGTCTTTGGTTAAATCAATTATAAAACATATTATAGCAATGTTTATTGATACATCGGCTAAATTGAAAATAGGAAAATTAATAGGAACTAGTTCTAAAAAATCAAGAACATAGCCTTTTAATAATCTGTCAATTCCATTACCTACAGTTCCGCCTAAAAGATATGCAAGTCCAATTGAATTCCAATAGGATTTTGGCGGGGACTTTAAAATAATACTAATTAATAATAATGTGGCTAAAATACTTGTAATAGTAAGAAGGTTTGTTGCGTTACTAAAAAGACTAAATGCAGCCCCTTTGTTTTTTACTAGACTGAAATTTAATAAATTAGGAATAATATTTTTTGATCTTTCAAAGCCTAATGTAGTTAATACTAAGAATTTACTAACTTGATCTAATAAAATAATAAAAATAGAGTAAGATATGATTTTCATTTTTTTACTCATAGATTTAATCATTTCAGTATTAATATACGTTTTAATAATAATGATAATAGACTTATTGATATGCATAGTAATAATTGAGTGGGAAAAGGTATAAAAGTATTTATCAAAATAAGATCAAATAAAGAAACAAACCAATTCCCAAGTATTTTACCTAGAATTAGATAAATAATTCCTATAATATGCATTATGCATAATGATATGGCCGTATAAAATGAATAATTTATTAAATTAGATTTTGAAGTATTTTTAGCTAAAAAACCACATGTCCACGCAGCAGGAATAAATCCTAACAAGTAACCAAATTCATGAGTTAAGATATAACCTACACTTCCTCCGCCATGAAAAACAGGTAAATAGAATAGACCTATAATCAAATACGAAATTGCAGAAATTGTTCCTATTTTGGGTCCACAAAGCAATGAAGTCAAAAGAAGACCCTGGATTTGCCAGTTACCATGAAGTGGGATATTTGAGAGAGAAAGGTCTTCTTGAGGAAAAATTATTGATGATGGTATCATTGCGCATATTATGATTAACATTACGCCTGTTATTGCTTTTGCTCCATTACTAAAATTGTGCAATGAATTTAATTATTATATCTTATACATTATTATTTACAAATTGATTGATATGTCAATAAGATCAATTAAACCTATTTAGTAATAATGAAATTTTCAGTTGGAGAAAAAGTATCCTTGCAAGTTCCTTTGCCATATTTGAAGACAGCAGATTCTATATCAATGTTGAGGCCACCAGACCTAGTCTCCCTAGATGAGGTTGGCATAATTATGGGAATAAGACCAAATGATTTATTAGAAGTGAAATTTAGAAGGGGCAATTTCTTGATTCCTTTAGAAAGACTGAAAATTTTGGGTGAAGACAACTGATAATTGAGTTTAGGCTTGATTAGGTTTCCCATTCTTTAATTATTTTCCGAATAACTTCTTTGTTACTGCAAACGCTTAATAATGGGTTCTTTAAATATTTATTAGCAGCATCCTTGATTTCTTTACTTGTTATACTTTCGATTCTTAGAAGAATTTCTTTATCGTGATCCTTTGTTAGACCAATTCCTAATAGATGAGCTTTATGCTCAGCTCTTTGACTAATACTCTGCAAGGAATGTGCCATTTGGCCACGAAATTTTATCTTTACAAGGTCCAATTCTTCAGGTGAGATTTCACTATTAATAAATTTTCCCCAACACTCTTTTAGTAGTTGAAGAGTAAGAATTGCTTTCTCTTCAGTTGTAGATGCGTGCATAATAAATGGTGTTTTATGCTCTCTGATAGGGTGATAAACTCCTGCTTCATAAACTACTCCATACTTTTCTCTGAGAATCTTAAATAATAAACTTGACATTCCATAACCTAAGTAACATGATAATAATCTAAGCAAAATATCAGATTTATTATCATATCTAACTGTTGATTTACCTAATAGCAGAATGACTTGTTTCGTATTTAATGATCTTGTAAAAATACTTGTTTTTGCTTCTGTTTCGAGTTCATTTTTATGTTTTTTAAGTGTTTTATTTTTAGCATTAAATTTTTTACTTATATCCTTAAATGCAATTGAATTTTCTATATAACTTTCTACATTAATTGGAAAACTTCCTGAAATTACTAAGTTCTTTTTTCTATAAATCAATGAGCCTGCAAATGGCAATATATCTTCTTTATTGATTTTATTTATGGCATCTATTGATCCCAGTGGATCATGTCCGTATGGTCCATCACCATATACCATCTTTCTCCATCCATCAAAAGCCAGTTGATATGTACTCTCTTTTTGTCTTTTAATGGATTTTATCGTTAGATCTTTTTCTAATTCAATTTGATCTATTTGAAGTAGAGGTTTTGTAATCATCCAACCAATTAAAGGAAGAAGTTTATAAGCATCACTTTCGATACATTTAAGACTTATTAGAAGACCATCTTCGAAAGTATCACAGTTCAAATTTGCTCCAGAACTTTCTACGATTTCGGCAATTTGTCTATTATTGTATGGCCCACAACCTCTAAGCATTGTTGAGCTTAAAAGTTGATGGATGCCTTTTTTATCTTTTGGATCATTTCTACTCCCTTCTTCTATCCATAGCTTTGCGGACATTATATTTTTGCTATTAAGTTTGTCTAGAACTATGTTCATATTTACTTCTCAGGTTCAGCAATTAATGTAAATGCATTTTCTGGATTAAATAATGGAAAAATCAATTTTTTTAAGCGTGAAGTCGTCCAATATGAAATTTCATCTATCGATTTAAATATTTCTTGGTGTCGCCCCCATAAAGCCTGATTCCCTAATGTTGAGGCGATTTGAGTACTTAACTCTAGACCAAAATAAATATTATTTATAACTAATTTTTTCGAACGCTCCAAATCTTTATTAGTAACTAAATCTCTAGCTAAATCTTTAAGAATCTTATTAATCTCAATTTCGGCAATGTTAAGATTTTCCTGTGAACAACTTACATCTAAAAGAATTAACCCACCCTCTTCAAGTATTTGTAAATCTATATCTATTGATTCAATAATACGTTTCTCTTCTCTTAATTCCTTAACAATAAGGCTACTTTTACCTTCGCATAACATTGTGGAAACTATTTCTGCTCCTAAAATTAAGAGCTGCTCTTTTGCAGGTGGAAGTTTCCAGGCTTTCAATATTCTTCCACCTTCAAGCCTTGGTACAGTTTCTTTTTTATAACCTTTATTAAAAGTAGTTCTATTACTCATATCTATCTCTTTTGAGATTGGGTTTAATTCCTTAAGTTTACTATTGTTAATTATTGAAAAAATTTCTTTGGGCAAGTCTCCTACTATACATAGTGTACAGTTCTTTCCTACATAATGATTTTTGTGGAATAGTTTCATTTGTTTAGGATTTATACTTTTTACAGTTTTTTCACTACCAAGTATTGGTTTTGAATATCTATGAGGTTTTAAACATTCCTTTAACAATTTCATATAAATAATTTCATCTGGTTGCTCAATATTTTGTGCGATTTCCTCTAAAACTACTTCTTTCTCAATTTCAAAGGCATCTTGTTCAATTTTAGGAAATAATAATAACTCTAATATCAATTTTAGTCCTTCTTCTATTTTTTCTGGGGGTACAAGAACGTGATAGTGAACATCGTCCAACCCAGTTGCAGCATTACTACTTCCACCAAGAGATTCAATTTTTAAATCGAATTCACCTTCTTTAAGGTTCTTACTACCTTTAAATATCATATGTTCTAAGAAATGCGCCATTCCTTCTTCATCTTTCATTTCATAAAGACTTCCTCCTTTGCACCAAAAGTCAATACAAGTCAAAGTTGATTGTTCTATATCAGCTACAACACATGTAGCACCATTAGGTAATGACCAATGATTTACTTTCATGCTCAATAGCTTAAAGCATATTAAATCTTTATGCTATATTATTTTATGCTAATAAGGTTAAGAACTTTAAAACAATTTTATTTTAAAGTTCTTAAATTATAAGAGATTAATTATATATATACTAATTTTATATCTATATTTTTTTAATATTCAAACTATCTTTATTTAATTTCTTTTTTATTAGTATCTTATTCTTTTTTTAATTTAACCTTTGCTCTCTTTGTGCTTATTCATTTGTCTTTAAATAAAAAAAAATTCTTATTATGTTCTTTTGCGCTGTAATAATCATATAATATTGTATAAGCATAGTTATAAATAAACAGTTCCTATGAATCTTAGTCAAACCCATTTAGCTTGAGTTCTTAATTTTGGAGTCAGTCTTTTGCACTCAAAGTAAATTGAATCCTCATTTGCTTGAGGCTTTCGAACTTTTCAAGAATAGAATTAATTCGTTGACTGATGTAGAACCTCTATACATTGACCCTAAGTTAAGCAGGATTTATAGCAACATTAATAAAGAGGAATTATTTATTATCAACGAGTTTTATCAAGCAAAAGGATTTAGGAAAATTCATTTGGAAGTTGCAAAGCTTGGCAAATCATTACAAATACTTCATTGTGTCTTTTTCCCTGACCCTTGCTATGAACTTCCCATATTTGGTGCTGACTTGGTAGTTAGTTCAAATAACATCTCCGCGGCCATTGTTGATTTGTCACCAGTTGGGAAACATTTGCCTGATGCCCTGATTTCTCAAATGAGATCGATAAAATTCCCTAAATTCAATGAAACTAGGAGGCTTCCTGAATGGGGCTTTATTTTTTCTCCGTATGTTTGCTTTATTCGTCCAGTTGATTTCCTCGAAGAAAAATTATTTTTAGAACTCATCGATCAGTATTTGTCACTACTATTCTCCTTATTAGTTAGTGTAAGCGAAGACGAAATTGATTCGTTGGATACAATGGAGAGACTTAATTATCAAAAACGATATTGTCTAAATCAAAAACGTAATGATAAAACCAGAGGGATTTTATCAAAATTTTTTGATTCTTCTTGGGCAGATGAATACATAAACAAAATCCTTTTTGAATGTTAGTTATGTTAAAAATTTCATCTTTAAAATTTTTATTTCCCATAGCTATCACACCTTTGTGCGTGATCTTAATTAGTGGATGTAATAATAAAAATTTAGAAGTAAATCAAACTCTCAAGGATATTGAAGTTGATAGAATTGAAGGTGTAGCAGCTTTGGGTCAATTAAATCCTCTTGGCGAAGTCAGGAAATTAGCAGCTCCAACTAGTGGAAAGGGTGGTACACCAAGATTATCTAAATTATTAATTCGAGAAGGTGAATCTATTATTAAAGACCAAATCTTAGCTGTTTTTGATAATCGTCCAAAACTTAAAGCTAATCTGAAATCTGCGGAAGCTAATTTAAATATATTAATGAGTGAAATCAGTATAAAAAAAAGGGAAATTAATAGGTATCAAACTCTTTTTGATAAAGGAGCAGTGGCTGAAATTGTTTTAGACAAGATGAAAGACGATTTGTTTATTTCTGAAACAAGGGTTTCAAAGCTTAAATCTTCTATCGATGCAATTAAAGTTGATTTAGAACAAACACAATTAAAAAGTCCAATTGATGGGATTGTTCTGCAAATCTTAGTTCGTGAAGGAGAGAGACCAAATTCGTCTGGTGTAATTAATGTTGGCGCTAACCAATCAATGGAAGCGCTTATTGAAGTGTATGAATCCGATATAGATAGAGTTCAAATGGGGCAAACTGTTGATTTAATTAGTGAAAATGGAGGATTTAATGGCTCTTTAAGTGGTCAAGTGAGTTTGATCAGCCCACAAGTCAGGCAAAGAAGAGTGCTTTCAACCGATCCAACTGGCGATGCTGATTCAAGGGTTGTTGAGGTTAGAGTCAAACTTGACAATTCCTCAGCTCAGAAGGTTTCTCACTTAACTGGAATGAAAGTTATTGCTCGTTTTCAGCCTTAGTGGAATTAAATAATTTTATAAAAAAAAGGAAAATACCTCTTGCTTGGCTTTTGCTGACAAGACAACCCTTAAGAATATTGGTGGCTATTGCAGGTATTGCATTCGCTGGAATATTGATGTTTATGCAATTAGGTTTCAGAGACGGTTTGTTTGACGCAAGTGTTACTGTTCATAAGTTATTTGATGCCGATTTGGTATTAATTAGTCCTCGCTCAAAAAGTTCAATAAGTATGAGTGGGTTTCCTCGAAGAAGATTAATTCAAGCAATGGCACATAAGGATGTGATTGGAACAACGGCAGTTAATTGGAATTTTCTGCTTTGGCGAAACCCTGAAAATTTATCAACAAGATCTATTCTTGCTTTAGGCTTTGAGCCAAGTAAGCCATTGTTGATTGATTCTGATTTTGAGATAAAGGCTAAAACTTTACAAAACAAAGGGAGGGTTTTATTTGATGATCTTTCCAGAGATGAATTTGGACCTATATCTTCATGGTTTAAATCAGGTCGTTTAGTTGAAACTGAAGTCGCAGGTAGAAGAGTTAGAGTTTCTGGAATAGTTAGTTTAGGTCCCTCCTTTGGCGCAGATGGGAATTTAATAACTAGCCGTGAGACATACCTAGAATTATCTCCGGGTAATCCAAAAGGAAGTATTGAAATTGGTTTAGTAAGGCTAGAGAAGGGATCTGATATTGAAAAAGTTGTTCGCTCTTTGAATATAAGTTTGCCTAGTGACGTTAAGGTAATGTCTTTAAAATCATTTATAGATTTTGAAAAGAATTATTGGAAAAGTAGTACATCGATTGGATTTATTTTTACATTGGGAGCTGCAATGGGATTTATTGTTGGTTGTGTAATTGTTTATCAAATTCTCTATAGTGATGTCAGTGATCATTTGCCTGAATATGCAACTTTAATGGCTATGGGATATAACTTAAGAAGCCTATTAGGAGTTGTAGCTAGAGAAGGATTCATTTTATCAATAATGGGATATATTCCTGCTTATGTGTCAGGACAAGCTTTGTATGCTTTGGTTAGAACATCAACTAAATTACCTGTTGCAATGAGTTTTAGTAGAGCTTCGACTATATTTTTCTTGATACTTTTTATGTGTATGGGATCAGCATTAGCAGCTATGAAAAAATTGGCAGATGCTGATCCTGCTGAGATATTTTGATGAATAAATCGGATGTTTTTAAATTATAAAAATTTATGAAAACTATAAACAATAATACTTTAAATATTGCTTCTTTGAATCATTGGTATGGGCATGGAGAAATGAGAAGGCATGTTCTACAGTCTGTTTCAATGGAAATTTCTCCTGGCGAGGTTGTTTTATTGACGGGACCATCCGGCTGTGGAAAAACTACTCTTTTAACTTTGATTGGAGCTCTTCGTAAAGTTCAAGAAGGTGACCTAAAAGTTTTTGGTAAACAACTTTTTGGAGCCAGCAGAAAAACCAGACAGAATCTGAGAAAGAATATTGGAATGATTTTCCAGGGGCATAATCTTTTGAGATGTCTTACAGCGGAACAAAATGTCCAAATGGGTGCGGACCTTTTAAATGGATTTTCATACAAGGCTAGAAGGGCTCAGTCTAGAGAATGGCTTAGAGCCGTTGGATTAGAAGATCACTTATCTAAGTTGCCGCATGATTTATCAGGTGGGCAAAAACAGCGAGTTGCCATTGCCAGAGCTCTTGCCGCTAGACCAAAATTACTATTAGCGGATGAACCAACATCTGCATTAGATAGTTCAACTGGTAGAGAAATTGTTGATTTGTTAAAAAAACTTGCTTTAAAACAATCTTGTTCTGTGTTGATGGTTACTCATGATCCGAGGATATTGGATGTGGCAGATCGTCTCTTGCGAATGGAAGATGGTCAAATATTGCCCTCTGTTTAGTAAATTAGTTAGATATAAAATTCGAAGGAACTTGGCATGTCCAAAAGACGAAATCTTAAGAAAGAGAAGCAAGAGAGAAACCGTGCTTATGCCAGAAAATTTAAGAAACGTAAGCTTCGTAATGATGGTAGAGGAGAAGGAGCGGGTAATGGTGTTACAGGAACCGCAAATAATGGTGGAGCAGCTGATTAATAAATCTATATTCAGCTTGAAAAATATTTTTTTTAATCCTTTTATTTAAAGTGTTTGAAGGAAAAAATGATTTTATTTTTTAATTTAGGATGTTAATTAGCGTTGTTATACCCACTTACAACAGACTTCCGATACTAAAAAAGTGTCTATATGCATTAGAAAATCAAATTATGAATTTTGAAATTCATAATTTTGAAATAGTAATAGTCGACGACGGATCAACAGATGGGACAGTTGATTGGCTAAGAAATAATATTGAAAATTATCCTCATTTAAGACTTTTTGAACAACCCCATGGCGGGCCCGCTTTAGGCAGAAATCTTGGAGTAGAAAAGTCAAAAGGTGACTTAATTGTTTTTATAGATAGTGATTTAGTTGTTGATAGATATTTTCTAAGGAACCATATTGATTCCTTGTTAAGAGCCTGGAAAAAACTTGGCAACAGAAAATGTTTTACCTATGGATCTGTCATAAATACTTCTAATTTTAATAATCCAAATTCTGAACCTTTTAAAATTCAAGACTTGTCATGGGCGTACTTCGCTACTGGTAATGTTGCTATTGATAAAAACGTTTTAGAAATATCAGGACTTTTTGACACCTCTTTTCGGCTATATGGTTGGGAAGATTTGGAATTAGGAGAAAGACTAAGAAATATGGGAGTTAAACTTATCAAATGTCCAAGAGCTATCGGATATCATTGGCATCCTGCTTTGGCTCTTGATCAAATACCTCAGTTGATTCGAATTGAAAAAGAGAGAGCAAAGATGGGATTAGTCTTTTATCGTAAGCACCCAAGTTTGAGAGTGAAATTTATAATTCAATACACTTGTTTTCATCGTTGCCTTTGGGAATTGCTAACTTTTGGCGGACTTATCAATACGAAGACACTAAGACCTTTTTTGGCTTTTCTAATTAAGAATGGTCAATCTGGTTTGGCTATGGAATTGTTAAGACTTCCTCTCAATTTGATTGGAGTGAGACAAATTTTCAGAGAAGCATCATCAATTGGACTCCGATGAGCCGCGGTTTGTTAGATTAGTAATGCAATATCAAAACGCACACCTGACTGTTTCGGGTGATAAATAAATAATGATTGTTTAATCATTATTTAAGTTATCCCTGTTGGGTGGTGGCGAACCCGGAACCCACAAAAAACATGGCTGTAGTTTCTCTCTCTGAGATGATGGAAGCTGGTGCTCACTTTGGGCATCAGACAAGAAGATGGAATCCCAAGATGTCCCG
Organism: Prochlorococcus marinus str. MIT 1214; assembly: GCF_027359355.1. Taxonomy (NCBI): domain Bacteria; kingdom Bacillati; phylum Cyanobacteriota; class Cyanophyceae; order Synechococcales; family Prochlorococcaceae; genus Prochlorococcus; species Prochlorococcus marinus. The sequence continues at coordinate 165,190 of NZ_CP114777.1, forward strand.
TTACATCTATTCTGCTCGTAATGGGGTTCATATTATTGATTTAGTTAAAACGGCTGTTTGTATGAACAGCGCCTATAAGTGGACAAGAGGAGCTGCAAGGAGCGGTAAAAGATTCCTTTTTGTAGGGACTAAAAAACAAGCTTCCGAAGTGGTTGCTCAAGAAGCTATTAGGTGCGGAGCCGCTTACGTCAATCAAAGATGGTTAGGAGGTATGCTTACAAATTGGACAACAATGAAAGCCAGAATTGATAGGCTAAAAGATCTTGAAAGAATGGAATCGAGTGGTGCTATTGCAATGCGCCCTAAAAAGGAAGGAGCCGTATTACGTAGAGAATTAGAACGATTGCAAAAATACCTAGGTGGCCTTAAAGGAATGAGACGACTTCCTGATGTCGTCGTTTTAGTTGATCAAAGGCGAGAAACAAACGCTGTTTTAGAGGCTAGAAAACTTGATATCCCATTGGTCTCAATGCTTGATACTAATTGTGATCCAGATCTTTGCGAGATTCCAATACCTTGTAATGATGATGCTGTGCGATCTGTTCAACTCGTTTTGGGGAGATTAGCAGATGCTATCAATGAAGGGAGGCATGGCCCTAATGAGTAGTTAGCAAATTTATCTATTAAATTCTTACTTACCTTTTTCTCACTACCCCAAAATAAAAATGTCGGAAATAACAGCTAAACTCGTTAAAGAACTGCGAGATAAGACATCAGCAGGAATGATGGATTGTAAAAAAGCCCTTATCGAAAATAAGGGAGATATGGATAAGTCTATTGAGTGGTTAAGACAAAAAGGCATTGCTAGCGCGGAAAAGAAATCAGGTAGAGTCGCCGCTGAAGGTGCTGTAGGTAGTTACATTCATACAGGTTCTCGTGTAGGTGTTCTTTTGGAATTGAATTGCGAGACTGATTTTGTTGCTAGGGGTGATTTATTCCAAGGCCTCTTGAGAGACTTATCCATGCAAGTTGCCGCTTGTCCAGGTGTTGAATATGTAAGTGTTGATCAAATTCCAGAATCAATTGCCAACAAGGAGAAAGAAATAGAAATGGGAAGAGATGACCTCTCTGGTAAGCCTGATCAAATAAAAGCTAAAATCGTTGAAGGAAGGATAGGAAAGAGATTGAAAGAAATGGCTCTATTAGAACAGCCATTTATAAAAGATAGTTCAATAAATGTTGAAGAGTTGGTAAAACAAGTTGCTGGAAAAATCGGAGAAAATATAAGAGTTCGTAGATTCACAAGATATATACTGGGAGAGGGTATTGAGGTTCAAGGAGCTGACTTTGCAGAAGAGGTTGCATCTATGACCTCAGGTTGATCTTGTCTAAAAAAAAGCATTTATTTGATTCTAATTTTGATCCTTTAGATCAAATAAGTTTACTTAAAGAAAAATGTAATAATATATCCCCTCTCTTATATAGGGTTAATTCTTTTTATCTTGAGGAATTAAGAAACTTCCTGCCTCAAACTATAAAAACCACATTATTTTCTCTTATTACTGATAGGCTAGGAGACGATTTTGGGTTTTCAACATTCAGCTCAAGAAAGAAATTTCAATTGAAAATTGATAAATTGGTTTCAGATAATATGTCACTAATAACAATTGAACATTTAAATGAATTGGCTAAGGAAATTGATGAAGAAAATATTCGTCATTTAAATAATGCTAAAGATCAAATGTCAAATGCACTAAATATGAAAAATGATTCTGAGAATTTAGAATCATTGACTGGAACTAATTCTATTAACATTAGTTCAATTCCACCATTAGAGAACTTATCAATTACTGAAGGATGGAATGGAGAGTTAAAATCTCCATATTCAATAGATTGTAAAGAACCTTATTTAAATACTCAAGTATCAGAAAGTGACTATTTAATTAATAATTCAAATAATGAATATTATTCATTAAAAGATGATACTAATAATTCAGATACTTTTAATTTGAGAAGTAAAGATATTGAAATTTTACAGTCAATATTTGCATTGACTGATGAATCTAATTTAAGTCAAATAGATTCAGAAATAGAAGATTCAGCTTATGAGCCTAACGCTACTGAAGATGTGAAAAATAATCGTTTTTTACCACAATCACCAATTGGATTATATGAGTGGATGATTTCTATAGATACAGCTTTGGTTCGAAGATTGCGCGACCTTTCACATTCTATTAATACTGAGCTTTTAAAATCTGGATTAGTTAATACACTTGTCCCAATTAATATTTTGGATGCCGCTTTGTCAGGGCAACTAATTTCTTCTAAATCTATATCCAATATTCTTACTTTTAAGTTGCCAATAAATAATTCATTAGCTTCTGGAGGATTAGACATAGATTGCTTGCTAATTACTCCTTCGGATATGGAATTTGATAATCCGAGACTTAGAAAAAATAGAACTAATATCAAACATTATCAAAATGTACTCTTAGGTATGATTAAACAACAACGTTACTGGCAAGCTCGCTCCATAGCAGAAGAGGTTAATAAAGAATGGTGGAAGGATACAACCAAAATATAAGCAGTACTGATTCAAAATCTATTCCTGATGGAAAATCGAGTGAACTAGTATCTTGGATTCGATCTTTACAACAAGCTTTAACAGTTGAAGTCGACCATGGATTTATTAATATTCAAGGAAGAAACAACAAATTTTCTTTTTTTATAAGTGGCTATTTATTAGGCTGCCCTTCCACAAGTATTAACCAAAGAGATTTTTCTAAATTAAAGAAATTAGCTTCAGATTATGAAAAATATTCATCTATGTCTACAAATGATAGACGAAGAATAATAGTTCAGACCAGACAGATTCTTCATAGCTTATATAAATATCAAGAAGGTGTGGAGAAAATAGAGTCAAAAAAATTAAGGATAAACTCATCAACCTATCAGAGAAGTTCATCAACAGATTCATTAAGTTTAGGAGGCTCTATTTCATCTATTAAAGGTGTTGGACCAAAACTAGCTGAAAGATTGTCTTCGTTAGGTCTTATCTTAATTCGTGATCTCATAAATTATTTTCCTCGTGATTATGTTGATTACACCTCATTGAAAACTATAGATAAAAGTCAAGCAGGTCAGAATGTCACTATCGTTGCAAAAGTTAGACGATGCAGTTCGTTTAAAAGTCCTAAAAACCCAAATCTTTCAATTCTTGAGTTGTTTATAAAAGATAATACAGGAGGTATGAAAATTACTAGATTTTTTGCAGGTCGTCGTAATAGTAGTATTGCATATGTAAAATCTCAACAAAGTTTGTACACAGTTGGTGCGACTGTGGCGGTAAGCGGGCTAGTTAAGGAAAGTAGATATGGCAAATCATTAAATGACCCTTTAATAGAAATTATAGATAGTCCTAATAGTTATTTGAAATCAAAATCTATTGGTCAGATATTTCCTGTTTATTCTCTAACTGAGGGAATTACTGCTGATAAATTCAGAGATCTAGTACAATCGATTCTTTATTTGACATCTGAAATAAAGGAGCCACTCCCTAACCCTACATTAAAAAGACTAGACCTACCTACGAAGAAAGAAGCTTTTTTTCATATTCATAATCCTGAAAATTCTGAGACTTTAACTAAAGCAAAAAGAAGAATTGTTTTCGAAGAGTTTTTATTGTTGCAGCTCAGTCTTCTATTAAGACGTGAACGTCATAAGAAATGTAATTCTCCTCAATTATGTATTGAGCTAAGTAAGAATAGCCTAGTTAGGAGATTTTTGAGAATTCTTCCTTTCACCCTCACAGATGCTCAAAAAAGGGTTTTGAAGGAAATTGAATCAGATATAGTCAAATCCGAACCAATGTCTCGGCTCTTACAAGGCGATGTTGGGAGTGGAAAAACCGTTATCGCTATTTCAGCCCTCCTCACTGCAGTTCAATCAGGATGGCAGGCTGCTTTAATGGCACCAACTGAGGTGCTTGCTTCACAACACTATCAAACATTAAGTAAATGGATTCCTCAACTTGAATTAAACGTTGATCTTTTAACAGGTTCTACCCCTAAGTCTCGGCGTAAAGAAATTCTTACTGATTTAGTAAATGGATCTACTAAAATTCTTGTAGGAACTCATGCATTATTTGAGGACCCAGTTGTCTTTGAACGACTTGGTCTTGTAGTTGTCGATGAGCAACATCGCTTTGGCGTTAAGCAGAGAAACAAACTTTTGAATAAAGGCTTGCAACCTCATTTGCTAACCATGACTGCTACACCCATTCCTAGGACATTGGCACTTACTCTCCATGGTGATCTCGATGTAAGTCAATTAGATGAACTTCCCCCTGGTCGAACTCCTATTAATACTCAGCTGATATCACCTAAAGATAAAAAGTACGCATATGATTTAATAAGGAGTGAAATCAATAAAGGACATCAAATTTATGTTGTTCTACCTTTAATTGAAGAATCCGAAAAACTTGAACTAAGCTCAGCTGTTGACGTACATCATCAATTGTCTACTGATGTTTTTTCAGATTTTACTGTTGAATTACTTCATGGAAAAATGAAAGGTGTAGAAAAGCAAGAGGTCATTCGTAATTTTCTTAACAAAAAGAGTGACATATTAGTTTCTACTACGGTTATAGAAGTAGGTGTTGATGTTCCAAATGCCAGTGTAATGTTAATAGAAGATTCTGATCGTTTTGGACTTGCTCAATTGCATCAATTAAGAGGCCGTGTTGGGAGGGGGGCATCGAAGTCATACTGCCTGTTAAGCCATCAAAATAAAAATAAGTTGTCTCGACAAAGATTGGAAGTTTTGGTTAATTCCAATGACGGATTTGAAATTTCTGAAATTGACTTGCGTTTTCGTGGACCAGGACAAGTCTTAGGTACTAAACAATCAGGGTTGCCTGATTTCGCCCTGGCATCATTAGCTGATGATGCTGAAGTACTTGAACTTGCGCGGAATGAGGCTCGAAATATTTTAGATTCTGATCCTTTTCTTAAAAATAATTCTATGCTTCGTTCGCTAATAAAAGAACAGTGGGAAAAGCTGAAAATTGGTAATAAATTAAATTAACTTTGTGAAAAGTTTTCACTATTGAACTCATTGCTTTTTTTGGTAAACTTAATCAAATAATTTTAAGCGATTAAAATTTAATACTTATATTTTCTACAAATGATAAAGATGAGACCTTGGAATAATATCAAAATAAATGAATGTAATGAGCCTTTAATTTCTATTCCAAAATCCATATCTCGTCTAACACCTCATCCTTATATGTCGTTAGGCGCTCCATATTTAAGTGGTGCAGATCCATGGGTTTTACGTAAAAGTGTTTTAAAAAGATTGATACGTGCGCAACAATACCTTTCCGAGATTAATCCCAAACTTCAGTTGGCTTTGTTTGATGCCTGGAGACCTATAGCTGTCCAAAAATTCATGTTTAATTACACTATTGAAGAAACTTGTATGTCAAAGGGGATTGATATTAATGATCTTTCTGTCAATGGAGGCGTCAATGATGTAATTGAGGAAGTTGGTCGTTTTTGGGCAAAACCATCTACTGATCCTCTTACGCCGCCTCCGCACAGTACAGGCGCTGCGATTGATTTGACACTTGCTGACATGACTTGTAAACCATTGGATCTAGGTGGTGAAATAGATTTTATTGGACCTGAATCTAGTCCTGACTTTTATAAGAAAGACTCTTTTGGAATGCCTAATTCAAAACTTCAGGTTTTTCAGGATAGAAGATATCTTTTGTTTTCAGTTATGGAACGTGCTGGATTTGTTCAACACCCAAACGAATGGTGGCATTTTAGCTATGGCGATCAGTTATGGTCTTGGTTAACTAAGAAAGGTAATGCTATTTATGGGTCTGCATTTGAGGTAAGTAAAGACATTACACATTCAGAGCCAAGTTTTATCACATGATCTCCAAGACTAGATGATGCTCCAGTATCTTTCCAGCTAAGGAATAAAGGCTCTAATGTCTTCTCTAATTCATTGATAGGCATCTTTTGTAGATATGGAGTCGCCAATCTTTGTAAATTAGTGCTACCACCAAGCCATAGTTGGTATTGATTTAGACCACTACCAACCAGAGCTAATTCTGCCATATATGGACGAGCACATCCGTTTGGACAACCTGTAACTCTTATCAAGATTGATTTGTTTATCTCTAGTTTTTTTAGTTGATTGTTTATTCGTTTCAAGAGCTTTGGTAAAAATCTTTCTGCTTCTGTCATCGCGAGTCCACACAACGGTAGAGCTGGACAAGCCATTGCATGTCTAGTTATTGGCTCAGGGCTTTCTGGATTATTGAAACCAATATTAATCAGAGCATTGTTTACACTGGCTTTTTGATAATTACCAATGTTACACAAAAGTAAATCTTGGTTGGGAGTTAAACGAACGTCCAATGCGAATTTTTCAACTATATTTCTCAACTCTTTCTTTATCTCTCCGGTAAGCCTACCTGATAATAGTGGTAGCCCAACAAACCATAGTTTTTCAGATTGTTGATGCCAGCCTAAATAATCTTCAAGTATTGCATCCCCTTCGTTCCTTAAGGGGCCAATCTCTTTCGTAAAATATTTCGTTGTTAACTGTTTCTTAAACCAATCGACACCCATGTCATGCAAAACATATTTAAGTCTTGAGTGTCTTCGAGTTTTTCTATCTCCATAATCTCTTTGAAGAGCGAGAATAGATTGAACAAGTTCTAATATATATTTTCCTTCTACAAAACCAATGGGATCTGCTAATCTCGCAAATGTCGTATCTAGGTTGTGTGTTCTACCCATTCCTCCTCCTACATAGACATTACATCCTTCTATTGCTCCTTTTGCATTTGCGAACGTCACTAGACCTATGTCATGAGTTAGAATATCAACAGAATTATCTCCTGGTACTGTAGTTGCACATTTGAATTTTCTTGGCAAGTAGGTTGCACCATATAAAGGTTCATTTTTGTCTCCACTAAATACTCCAGGATTGCGTTGAAGCTTTCTTATCTTTTTGACTTCAGAGGTTGGCTTGATAGCATATTTCATCTCGCCATCAACCCATAAATCAATATAGGTTCTCTCAGCTTTTTGGGGCGATAAAGCATCGGCAATATCATGAGCTAATTTTCTTGCAGCAGGATAAGACCCTTTTTCATAGGGGGCTGCTGGAGCCATAACATTCCTGTTGACATCTCCACAAGCAGCTAGTGTCGATCCCATTGACTTAACAATTGTTCCTATAACTTCTTTAATATTTCCTTTTTTTATTCCATGCATTTGGAAGCATTGACGAGTGGTCGCTCTAAGGGTTTTATTCCCTAGTCGATCAGATAGATCATCTAATGCAATAAATAGGGGCCCTGGGACCAAACCAGCTGGATTTCTTAGCCGCAGCATCATTTGCCAATCTTTACCTGTGCCACCTCTTTTTCGATGTTCCCTATCATCTTGTTGGTAACTACCATGGAATTTTAAAAGTTGTACGGCGTCGTTTGTAAAGTGATCACTGTCGTTTAATAATTCACTTTGCAGGGGTTCATTTAAGTAATTACTATCAGCTTTAAATTGTTCAAATTTCGCTCTAGGGGAATTATTCGCTATGCAAGGCGAAGGAACACTCTTTTCTATTTCTTCAACATTTGTACATCCATGTTCCTCGAAATTCATCAGAGCTTCGATAGCTGCATTGCTGAATCCAGCATCTTTTAAGTCTTTTTCTATGTTTTTTGGAGATTCTTTTGAATTATTATTTTTAATAGCCTCGAGTCTTATCCCCTTAGGTAAGGATTTGTTGATCTGTTTGGCCTCTTCTTCTCTGAGCTTTTCATCGAATTTTTGTTGAATAGATACTTCAGCTGAGCTCATGTTCTCTTCTGCTTCTTCTTTAGTGTTACCTATTTTTTTTACGACATCACATGTCCCAAAAGCATCTCTTAGTTTACCCCTTGGTACAGCAACCCTCAGGTAAAACCCCGATCTCCCTGGTATTTGTATAATCTTAGGCAATGGTACCTACAGCGGTACCTACACTGTATCATTTTTCTTGTTGGTTAGTGCCTAATTGTTCAAATTAGACTATGAGTGAACAAAGAGCAATTCATTGAAAATTAAATTTTTTCTAGGACACAGAATGTAGAAGTAATTCAAATTTAGTTCTAACCTTGTTGAAAGCATAAGGAATTTTTTTTGTCTACTTACCTTTTAGAAATCGGCACTGAGGAATTGCCTGCTGATTTGGCTGAATCAGTTATTTCCCAGCTTGAGTTAAATGTAAATAACGATTTGAATTCGGCTCAAATAAAATTTAGTGAAATAAGAGTTACAACTACACCTAGAAGAATTGCATTAACGATTGAAGGGATTGCTCCATTTTCTGAAGATAATATTTCAGAACGAAAAGGTCCTTCTGTTTCTCAAGCTTTTCATGATGGAAAACCTACAAAAGCAGCAATTGGCTTTGCTAAAAGATATGACATTTTACCTGAAAAATTAGAGGTTCGAGAAACGCAAAAGGGGGCATTCGTTTTCGCTAAATTAATTGAGAAAGGCAAGCCCGTTGGGAGTTTGTTGGCTGACTATTTACCTGGATGGATCAGCAAAATTCAAGGAAGAAGGTTTATGAGATGGGGGAAAGGTGATTTTCGCTTTTCGAGACCTATCCGTTGGATTGTTTCTTTGATTGATTCTGAAGTTTTACTTTTTAGATTTTTTGGGTGCGATCCAGAAATTCAAATTGGTAATATCTCAAGACCACATAGGTTGCATGGCTCAACATTAGAAATAAAGAATGCGAAAACTTATTTTGATCAATTAGAGGATGTCGGAGTAATAGTTGACAGGAATAAGCGCCTTTCAAATATCAATGATTTAGTTCTTAATCACGCAAGAACTAAAAACGTTAAGCCTGATCTGACTGCCTCCCTTTTGAATGAGCTAACCGATTTGGTTGAGTCTCCTTTACTTGTGACGGGGAGTTTTGATGAATCTTTCCTTGATTTACCCCCTGAGGTTTTGTCCACAGTAATGATGGTTCATCAAAGGTACATACCATTGTACAAAGTAAATGTTGAGTTTGATCCATTATCACTTGACTCAAGAAATATTCTACTTCCTGGCTTTTTGTGTATTAGTAATGGATTATCTTCAGCAAAAGAAAATATTATTGTAGGTAATGAAAAAGTTTTAAAGGCAAGGTTTTCTGATGCTTCATTTTTTATAAAGTCAGATTTATTAACCAATAGCTCTTTACGTATTCAACAATTAAAAGATGTAACTTTTGCTGAAGGATTAGGCTCTTTATATGAACGTGTAAATCGGATTAAATGGCTTGTTGAACTTGTGACTTCAAAACTTCAATTTGATCAAGGGGATATTGAAAAATGCTTGAAAGTTGCACATTTTTCTAAACATGACTTAGTTAGCAATATGGTTGATGAATTTCCAGAGTTGCAAGGAATTATTGGATCTAAATACTTACTTCATGAGGGTGAATCCAGAGAAGTATGCCTTGGCGTTTTGGAACATTACAAACCGAAGGGGACGGCAGACTCTCTCCCATCAAATAATCTTGGGAATGCGGTTTCATTAGCTGAACGCCTTGAATTGCTTTTTAGTATTTATGTTAAGGGCGAAAGACCTACCGGTTCATCTGATCCATATGCCTTGAGAAGAGCTGCGAATGGAATATTGATGATTTTATGGACTAAAGATTGGCAATTAAATATCAATGAAATACTAGATAATTCACTAGCTTATTGGCAGCAACTTTTCCCTTCTCTTCCTTTTAATATAATTAGTCTTTCGTGCGAGTTAAAGGAATTCTTTCGTCAAAGAATTATTAGTTTATTAGAAGAGAAAGAAGTGGATTTTGATATTATTCAGGCAATTGCAGGAGATACAATTTCTACATCGAAATTATTAGATGATCCAACAGACATAAATTTTCGTACTTCTTTATTAATGGATATGAGGAAAAATAATACACTTAATTCATTGCAAGCAGTAGTGACTCGAGCCTCTAAGTTGGCAACCAAAAGTTCTATCCCGGAAGATGTAATAGATCCTTCAGTTTTTGTAGACAAATCTCTATTTGAGAAGGATTGTGAAATCGAAATGTTTAATGTTTTGGAGAAATTAAAACCTCTAGCTATAAATGGTGATCGTGTTAAATATAAATTGTTGGCTGATGGTCTAGTCTCAAGCGCTGTAACTCTAGCTAACTTTTTTGATGGAGAAGGAAGTGTAATGGTTATGACGGATGATATTAATATAAGAAATAACAGACTAAGTTTACTGACAATTCTTAGAAATCAGTCCTTGAAGCTTGCCGATTTTAGCAAGCTTAGTTAATTAATTTAGTTAATTTGGTATTATTTTTTACTGGTTTTTATACCACCTTTAATTGAACTTACGGCTAACATTTTATTAACTTCTTTGTCATCTCTTACTGCACTTGGAACTGGCTTGTATGTGCTTGGTGCTAGTGCCTTCCCTCTTAAAACAGAACCAATTGTTAGAAGGGTAAGTTTTAATTGTTGAAGCGGCTTCATCGCAACCACAGTTTTATAGAGATAGCTATCAAATGTAAGTCTTTGTACATCCATGTCACCACACATCTCTACAAATGCTTCTCTTGCTCCATCACTGGTATAGAAAATTCTTTGGAGAATATCTAAAACTGTATATGTGGTTCCGTACTTTTTATCCCATTTTTTTAAATACTTTTTGAGATCATTCTCTGTGGGTATTATTTTCCCATTTTGACTTGATTCGACAATTTGCTCTGCACACATCCTTCCACTTTTGGCAGCAAAATAAATTCCTTCTCCTGAACTTTTGGTTACATAACCAGCGGCATCTCCAACCAGTGCCATTCTTCCAACAACTCTTCTTGGCCTGGGATGCTCAGGTATTGGATGGGCTTCTACTTTGATGACTTCTCCATTTACTAGTCTCTTCTTTGCTCTCTCTCTAACACCAATCTGGAGGCTTTTTATCAAACCACCATTTTGTTTCATTGTTCCTGTTCCCGCTGCGACATGGTCGTATTTGGGAAAGACCCAACCATAGAAATCAGGTGATACATCTGTTCCAACATACATTTCGGCTCTATCTTCGTAATACTTCATTTCCTCTTTTGGAAGTTTTATCCTTTCTTGAATTGCTACTGCATAGTTGTAATCACCAGCATCCATTGCTTTTGCAACTCTGCTAGTTGCACCATCTGCCCCAACAATTAAATCTACCTCAAGTTGCTTTCCTTTCTCTTCAGATTGGTCGTTAAGTATTTCGGTGTAATGAAGTTTATATGGACCTTGTTTGTTGGTACCAGTTTCTATTTTTGATACCAATCCATTTACTAATGTTGCGCCAAGTTCTGCGGCGCGATTTCTCATGAATGAATCCATAACTTCACGCCTCAACATTCCTATATATTCTTTGTCGCTTCCTGGATAAATATCATCCAAAATAATATCTACTTCTCTATTTGAAGGAGATATCATTTTCATGTTCCTGACTTTCCTATCAATAATTGATTCAGGAAGATCAAATTCAGAAACCATACACAATGGAATAGCTCCTCCGCATGGTTTTGCATTATCAAGCTTTCTTTCGAAAATCCAAGTTTTAATTCCTGCTTTAGCCAAAATTTCTGCAGCGCATGATCCACTTGGACCACCACCAATAACAGCAACTCTTAACATCTTTGGATGAAAAATTTAGTTCTCTATATATAAAACTTACATCCTTATCTCATAGAAAGTATAAAGATTGGAGATACTCGTTACTATCGAAACATCATTTTTGTGAATTCCAATTGTTTTGACCATAAGCAGACCGTATGAATTACCAAGATGACATCCCGCTGGCGAAAAGGATTAGATCCATCAAAACCCTTACTACCAAGGCTTTTTTGCGTTTGGGACTTCTATTTGTTGGGCTTGGTATATCGTTAACGTTTTTAGCTAATAAATCATTATTACGCCAAACAAAATCTTTAGATAATTCGATTAACTCCACTGAGGAAAATCAAAATAAAAGTTTGTTGGGCCATCTACCTTACCCTGAGGCTTCAAAAAATGAGTTAATTCTTTTCTCTCCAGGTATTTATGTTCATAAAGAAATTTATGAAAATTTTAAGGAAATGCAATTAATGGCGGCCCAAAGAGGGATTTCTTTACAACTATTAAGTGGTTATAGATCAATTGATTTGCAAAGAGATATTTTTTATGAAAATAAATCTAATAGAAATCAAACTGCAGTTGAGCGTTCTATGGTTTCAGCTCCTCCTGGCTATTCTGAACACAGCACAGGATATGCAATCGATGTTGGTGATGGGAATTATCCAGATACTCATTTTGAGGTTGAATTTGAACAAACGCCTGCTTTTAAATGGATGAAGAGGTTTGCCCCTAAATATCATTTCGTTCTTTCTTTTCCACGAAATAACAAACAAGGAGTAACTTATGAACCTTGGCATTGGAGATTCGAAGGAACTGTTAATGCTTTGAGGAAATTTGAACCTGCAAATAAAATTACAAAATTCAAATAATTTTGACTTAGTTTTTTTTACTTGCAATTTTTTATTCGATATTTTAATTGGCATTTAAAACAGCTAAATGAAGTCATGGTGAGATATTCTTTAACTTTCTATTTACCAAAGAAATTTTAATTTTTTAAAATTATGGGTTTTGATATACAGGCCATTAGAAATATCGCAATAATTGCTCACGTTGACCATGGTAAGACAACTCTGGTTGATGCACTTTTAAATCAATCTGGGACTTTTCGAGATAACGAGGAAGTTCCGACTTGTGCAATGGATTCAAATGATTTGGAACGTGAAAGAGGTATAACAATTCTTTCTAAAAACACAGCAGTAACATATAACGACACCCGTATAAACATTGTTGACACTCCAGGTCACGCTGATTTTGGAGGGGAAGTCGAGAGGGTATTGGGTATGGTAGATGGCTGTCTTCTTGTGGTTGACGCCAATGAGGGGCCAATGCCACAAACTCGATTCGTTCTAAAAAAAGCTTTAGAGCAGGGTTTAAGACCTATTGTGTTTGTGAATAAAATTGATCGTGCAAGGGTAGAACCTGAAACTGCGGTCGATAAAGTTTTAGATCTTTTTTTGGAATTAGGAGCTGATGATGATCAATGTGATTTTCCTTATTTGTTTGGGAGTGGATTAGGTGGTTTTGCAAAGACTGATGTTAAAAGTGAAAGTGATAATATGAAACCTTTATTTGAAGCAATTATTAGGCAAGTTCCTCCTCCAGTGGGGGATCAGAATAAGCCTTTACAACTACAAGTCACTACTCTTGATTACTCAGATTTTTTAGGAACAATAATTATTGGAAGAGTCCATAATGGTGTGATTAAAAATGGCCAAAGAACTTGTTTGATAAAAGAAAATGGGAGTTTGAAAAAAGGAAGGATTAATAAACTATTAGGATTTAAGGGATTAAAAAGAATTGAAATAGATGAAGCAAATGCTGGAGATATAGTTGCCTTGGCTGGATTTGAAGATGTTTCTATTGGAGAAACTGTAGCCTGTCCTGATGAACCGAAGCCTTTACCTCTAATAAAGGTAGATGAGCCAACATTGCAAATGACTTTTGTTGTAAATGATTCTCCATTTGCAGGAAAAGAAGGAAAATTTGTAACCAGTCGTCAGTTGAAGGATCGTTTAAACAAAGAACTTCTTACGAATGTTGCATTAAGAGTCGAGGCTACAGATTCACCTGATCGTTTTTCTGTTAGTGGAAGAGGAGAGTTGCATCTAGGAATTCTCATAGAGACAATGCGAAGAGAGGGGTATGAATTTCAAGTTTCTCAACCACAAGTCATTTTTAGGACCATTGATGAAATTAAATGCGAACCGGTTGAGACCCTAGTCCTTGATGTACCTGAAGCTTCTATTGGCGCTTGTATTGAAAGCCTTGGGGTGAGAAAAGGTGAAATGCAAAATATGGAAACGGGTACTGATCATCGAACTCAACTTGAATTTGTTATTCCATCAAGAGGTTTAATTGGATTTAGAGGCGAATTTATTCGTGCAACAAGAGGTGAAGGGATTATGAGTCATTCGTTTTTTGAATACAGGCCATCAGTAGGTGATTTTGAACAAAGGAGAAATGGTGTCCTTATTTCATTTGAAGAAGGTGTAGCTACTTTCTATTCCTTAAAAAATGCAGAAGATCGTGGACAATTTTTTATTACTCCTGGAGCCAAAGTTTATAAGGGAATGATTATTGGAGAGAATAATCGCCCACAAGATCTTGAATTAAATATTTGCAAGGCTAAACAACTTACTAACATGCGTTCAGCCGGTGCAGATGAGTTAGATCAATTGCAATCCCCAATTGAAATGACATTAGAAAGAGCCCTTGAATACATTGGACCAGGGGAGATGTTGGAAGTTACTCCTGAATCTATAAGGCTTAGAAAAATTAATGCAAAGAAAAATATGAAAAAATAATGACTCGTATAGATAAACAAGACGATTTATTTATTAATGATTCTCGTTTTGAAATAGGAATGAATTTATTTAACTCTTGTCAGTGGTACAAATCTCATGATGTCTTTGAAGAAATATGGCACGAGACTGGAGGGCCTGAAAGGATGATTTTGCAGGGCATATTACAAGTAGCTGTTGCACAAGTTCATCTGGAAAATAGAAATCTAAACGGGGCGACGATACTTTATGGAGAAGCTTTGGGTAGATTAAAAAGATTTCATTTAGCTAATTATGGATTAGATATAGAAGGACTTTCTAATTGTGTTTCAAAGAGATTAGAATTTCTACAAATTGGAAAGGACCTCGCTGGTTGCAGCTTGCCCGTTCTCAGTTTCCTTTGAAGACTTTGTTAAGTCCCTTACAGTTTTGCTATTGAAAAAGCGTTGATTTCATTTTATTTTTCTTGTTATGCTTTTTTCTTTACTTCAAATTTTATGTATCCAAATTATATAGATCTACATTCTGCATAAATCAAAATGGAATTTAAAAGAATCAATCAAATACAATTACCTGATAAGCATTTTTATGAAATATTTTTACCTCTTTTATTTGTAATTATAGGTTTATTTGGTGCATTTAATCATGCTCTTTGGAGAGATGAGATGCAAGGTTGGCTGGTGGCTTTTCAAAGTGATAATTTAATAGATTTATGGAAGAATAACGCACCATCTGGACATCCTGTCCTCTGGTCATTATTAATTTATTTTTCAAAAAATATTACTGGTACACCCATAAGCATGCAACTCATGCATTGGTGTTTAGGCAGTTCTGCGATTTTAGTCTTTTGGAGATTTAGTCCTTTTAATTTAATTACTAAAGCTCTCTTTACTTTTGGATATTTTCCTTTTTGGGAATATTTCTTTGTTTGTCGTCATTATGTTATTGCAGAATTAATAATATTTATCTTTTGTTCTATTTATCATTTAAAAGAGAAAACCTACATACCATTTTCTTTATGTATTGGCCTTTTAGCTAATACACAAGCTTTGTCTTGGTCATTAGCATTTGCTATAGGAATGACTCTTGTCTTTGATTGGTTCTTTAATCCAAATCAAAGAAAAATTTATAAAAGAAATAAAAATTGGATTATTGATTTGACTTCTAGTATTACTATTTCCTCTACATTATTATTTTTTGGAGCTTTTAGTCTTCTTCAGGTAAGAGATTCAGTTAAGTTGCTTTCTTCCTTTATAGATATACGTCACTTTCTTAGAGTTATCGGACAAATTTTTGGAGGATATACGCTTATTATTCCTAATTCAAGTAGATTTTTTGACTTGTTTTTATGTGCTTTAATCACTTTAATTTTGCTTGTCAGTACAATTACATTTATAAAATTTTATCGTCAAGCATTAATTTATTTTTATAGTGGTATTGTATTTCTATTTCTTTTTAATTACTTTTTATTTTTGGGAGATGGATCAAGACATTATGGATATTATTTTTTATTGATTATCTCTTCATTGTGGTTGGCTCTATCTAATCAAGATAAGCAACTTATGTTTTCTAATCAGCAAAACTTATTCACTAAAGGTAATTTATTATATTTTCCTACATTACTTACCATTTGTTTGACTGTTCATTTTGTTGTTGGGACTCATATGGTTATCAATGATTTTCGTGTACCGTATTCAAGTGGAAAGGAAACCGCTCACTATATACAGACTAAGGGATGGGAGGATCTTCCAATATTTGCGACTAGAGATGTTGAAGTAGTGACTGTATCTGGATACCTTGATCGAGAATTCTACTTTCCTGAATTGAAGGGGTTTGGAAGTTATGCTCAGTGGGCTAATCGTCAAATATTAGACAGAACTAAAACACTTGATGAAGTCCAAATTTATTTAGATAAATTTCCCAAAGTAAATAAATTATTACTACTTTTAAGTAATCGCTCATCTATTAAGAAT
The DNA here is from genome assembly GCF_027359355.1 of Prochlorococcus marinus str. MIT 1214. Classification (NCBI taxonomy): domain Bacteria; kingdom Bacillati; phylum Cyanobacteriota; class Cyanophyceae; order Synechococcales; family Prochlorococcaceae; genus Prochlorococcus; species Prochlorococcus marinus. The sequence goes on from NZ_CP114777.1 coordinate 181,584, forward strand.
CTGGAACCAGGCGAATCTCTTTACCGTGAAAAATTTAAAGTAATTGCTGATTCAAAATTTGAGAACTCCTTTCATGATTCAGAGATGTTCTACATATATAGGGTTGAGAGAATTGTTGATTAACCTTATATATTAAAGGTATAGTTTAATCTCAGATAATCCTTATGTATAAGCTTCACCCTCATAGATTCTGTTGAAATGACTCTACTTATCGAGAGTTTGGACTTAACCTTATCCAATAAAAATATTGTAAAAAACGTTAATTTAAATGTTAATCCTGGTGAGGTTGTAGGCCTTTTGGGGCCAAATGGCGCTGGTAAAACTAGTACTTTTAATATGATAGTGGGCTTGATTAAGCCAAACAAAGGCAATATCTACTTGGAGGGAAATAGCATAAAAAAATTTTCCATGACAAAAAGAGTTCAATTAGGAATAGGTTATTTACCTCAAGAACCAAGTATTTTTAGAAATCTTACTGTTCTTGAGAATTTGGATATTGCGCTTTCTCAAGCCAACTTATCAATTTCTTTGTTTAGGAAAAAACGCGAAGAATTGATTGAGGAATTTAATTTGGTTTCTTTCCTTGATCGTTTTGGCCATCAACTTTCCGGTGGAGAGAGACGAAGATGTGAAGTAGCTAGAGCTTTAGCGGTGGGACGCTTAGGACCGAAATTTTTACTTTTAGATGAGCCTTTTGCAGGAGTTGATCCTATCGCTATTAATGATCTACAGAATTTAATTAGGAAATTAAAAAATAAGAATATAGGAATATTAATTACTGATCATAATGTTAGAGCAACATTGGCCATAACCGAACGTTCTTATATTCTTAATCAAGGCGAAATCCTTGCAGATGGATCTTCAGATCAGCTAACAAAAAATGAAGTCGTTAAAGAGAGTTATCTTGGAAATTCATTCGATTAATTAGCTATGTTTAATAGTCTATTTTTATTATTTAGATTTCAAAATTTAGTAGAAAGGAAATGGAAAATAATTCCATTGTTAGATAGATGGATACTTTTTGAATTATTGCCTCCTTTATTTTTTTCTATAGCCGCTTTTACAGTTGTTTCTATTTCAGTAGGAGTTATTTTTGATTTGATTAGGAAAATAGTTGAGATTGGGCTTCCTTTTTCTCTTGCTATTCAGATTCTATTACTAAAGCTCCCTAGTTTTATAGTTATTTCTTTTCCTATGGCAATGTTACTTTCAACTTTATTAGCTTATGGAAGTCTTAATGATAATAGTGAAATTAAGGCATTAAAAAGTATTGGTATATCAATCTATAGAATTATTTTGCCTGGGTTAATCTTATCAATATTTATGTCCTATATGACGTTTATCTTTAATAATAACATTGTTCCTATTACAAATAAAAATGCTGAAATCCTCTTAACTAATTCTTTAGGTAGATCTTTCGCAAATGAACAAGGAGAAGATATTATTTTTTCAAAGAAAGGAGAAATTATAGATCCATATTCAAGCTATAAAAAAAGAGGAGTTACTCATCTTTTCTATGCCTGGAAATTTATTGATGGACAGATGTTAGATGTCACAGTAATTGATTTCTCAAAACTAGGCTTTACTCAAATGCTTAAGGCGAAAAAAGGAATTTGGAATAGCGATAAAAACAATTGGGAATTTTTTGAAGGAGATATTTTAACTCTTAGCCCAGATGGAAGTAATACAAGAACTAAATTCTTGAGTTTTCTATATCCATTAGGTACTGAACTTACGAATATTGCACAACTGCCAAAAGACGCAAATGATATGAATCTTGGTGAAGCAAATTCGGCTATGAAGTTATACCAAAATAGTGGCAATATTAAAGAAGCTAGAAGAATGAAGGTAAGAATTCAAGAAAAATTTACTTTACCAATCGCTTGTTTAGTTTTTGCTTTAATTGGTTGTAGCTTTGGGGTGATGCAAAAAAAAGGAGCAGGTAGAAGTCAAAGTTTCGGATTAAGTATTATTTTGATACTTATCTATTATATTTTGAGTTTTAGTTTTAGCTCTCTTGGAGTCAAAGGAATAATAAATCCTTTCTTTGCTGCCTGGTCTCCAGTTTTTTTGTCTATCTTAGGAGGAAGCTTTTTGTTAAAACAGGCAAGCAAATGATCTGCTCTTTCTAAATAATCTCTAGTAGCTTTTATCAATGGTTGATTTTCAGTTAAATAATTTTTCTTTTGATCCTGTTGTTTCTCTTGGGTTCGTAGCCTTTCTTTCCTTATTAATTGCTTTGCCTATTTCTTTCTGGTCAGTTGCTGGTAGCAGTGATTCCTCCAAAGCTAGATTTTTAGTAGCAATATCCAATCTTTTTCTAACTAGTCAATTGATCCTGAGATGGTGGCAATCGGGACATTTCCCAATCAGTAATCTCTATGAGTCACTTTGCTTTTTGACATGGGGTTGTACGTTGACTCAACTTTTTGTCGAAAGAGCATGGCGCTCTCCAATCGTTTCCGCAGTTGCGACGCCTATCTCATTGCTTTCAATTGGTTTTGCTAGTTTTGTATTACCGGAGAATTTACAATCTTCTGCTCCTTTGGTTCCAGCACTTCGTTCTAGTTGGTTGGTAATGCATGTAAGTGTGATCATGTGTTCTTACGCTGCATTACTAATAGGATCAATTTTGTCTTTTGGTGTCTTTCTTGTTGATGGAACAAAACAATTTAATATCCGTAATAGCTCCTTCGGATCTGGTTCGTTTAGGCAAAATTCTGAGCTATATCTTGATGACAGAAATGATAGCTTAAATTCAATACAACCACTTGAATTTACAAATGCTGAGCAACTTGATTCTTTAAGTTATAGATCAATAACTGCTGGATTTTTATTGCTAACAGTTGGTCTTATTAGCGGTGCTGTTTGGGCTAATGAAGCTTGGGGTAGTTGGTGGAGTTGGGACCCTAAAGAAACTTGGGCTTTAATATGTTGGTTGGTTTACGCGGCATATTTGCATACTAGGTTAACAAGAGGATGGCAAGGGAAAAAGCCTGCTATGCTAGCTATTGCAGGCTTTTTTGTCATTATTATTTGCTATATAGGTGTCAATCTTCTTGGGGTTGGTTTGCATAGTTATGGTTGGTTTTTCGATGCTTAGTTATTAAAATTAAGTTAATTATTTTTCAATAATTTTCCCATTCTGTGCGTCATTGGCAACTTTTCTTAGTGCGTCACAACCTTCTTTAAGTGTTGGATAAGCAAACATACCACTTCCTGCTATGAAACAGTTTGCTCCTGCAGCGCAGCATTGAGATATTGACCAATCTGCTTTTATTCCTCCATCAACCTCTATATCTACGTTAAAGCCTCTTTCTAAAATTATTTTTCTTAATTGAGTGATTTTGTTGAGCATTGTGGGTATATAAGCTTGTCCGCCAAATCCAGGGTTAACTGTCATTACTAGTACGTGATCAACCATGTCAAGTACATCCTTGACCATATCCATTGGAGTATGAGGATTAAGGGCTACGGAGGGAGACCCGCCTAGTTGACGAATCCTGCCGAGAATTCGATGAAGGTGAACATTAGCTTCAGCATGAGCAATTACGACTCCTGGCTCTCCGTTCGCTCCCTTACTCGCTTCTACATATCCATCAAGCATGGTTTCGCAATTGTATTGACTAACCATTAACTGAGTCTCAAATGGAACTTTGCAATACTTTCTGCATGCGGAAATCATTTCTGGGCCGAATGTGAGATTTGGAACAAAGTTCCCATCCATCACATCAAATTGAATTCTATCTACACCTGCTAATTCAAGGTCTTTTACGCACTGGCCCATATTTGCCCAGTCTGCTGGCAGGACTGATGGGATTATCTGAACTGGACGGTGCTCAGAAAAAATTGCTGACGAAATGGATTGGATCATTGTTTTTGTCTTTTGGCAGAGATTCTATTAATTCATGGACACAAGTTCTAGTGTGACCATGCACTGATACAGTAATTATCGCTTATCAACAGATAATAAGTTTTTTGTGAGTACTTTTTTCTGAGCATTTTTCAATGCCCTCAATTACTTACAATATTGTCTGCCTTAAGGCGTAAATTTCTTTACCTAGCTGCATAAAGTGGATCGTACTCTCGTCCAAGAAATTCTTGAAGTAGTTGAGCAAGCTGCAATTGCTTCAGCTCAATTGACTGGTTTGGGTCAAAAAGATGAGGCTGATGCCGCTGCCGTAGAGGCAATGCGAAAGAGAATGGGAACGATTCAGATGCAAGGAAGGATCGTAATTGGAGAAGGAGAAAGAGATGAAGCTCCAATGCTTTATATCGGAGAAGAAGTTGGATCAGGCACAGGCCCAGGAGTTGACTTTGCTGTAGACCCCTGCGAAGGAACAAATTTATGTGCTAATAGCCAGCGTGGATCTATGGCCGTTCTTGCGGCCTCAGACAGGGGAGGTTTATTTAATGCTCCAGATTTTTATATGAATAAATTAGCTGCTCCACCAGCAGCTAAGGGCAAAGTTGATATCAGAAAAACACCTACAGAAAATATAAAAATATTGAGTGATTGCCTTGGTATCGCAATAAGTGATTTAACTATTGTTGTGATGGATAGAGCTAGACATAAAAATTTAGTTTCCGAAATCAGATCTACAGGTGCCAGAATTCAGCCGATTTCAGATGGAGATGTTCAGGCCGCAATTGCATGTGGATTTGAGGGGACTGGTACGCATTGTTTGATGGGTATTGGCGCTGCTCCTGAGGGTGTTATTTCAGCCGCTGCTATGAGGGCACTTGGGGGACATTTTCAGGGACAACTTGTTTATGATCCTGCAATAGCTCAAACTTCAGAATGGGCTGACTATACAAAAGAGGGAAATATTAAAAGATTGAACGAAATGGGAATAACTGATATCGACAAGATCTATGAAGCAAATGAACTTGCTTCAGGAGAAAATGTTGTTTTTGCTGGTAGTGGAATAACTGATGGATTGCTTTTTGATGGTGTTAAATTTGAAAAAGATTGCACCAGGACTAGTAGTCTCGTTATTAGTACGCTTGATCAGACAGCAAGATTTACTAATACTGTTCACATCAAAGATGGTGCTCAAAGCATCTCTTTGAAGTGAGATTTAAGTAAATAAAGTAAGGGGCTATATATGCATATTGCTGTCGTCGGTCTTAGCCATCGCACGGCCCCAGTCGAAGTGCGTGAAAAGCTAAGTATCCCAGAAGAACTCGTTGAAAAATCTTTTAATAATTTAAAAAAAATTGATCAAATACTTGAAGTTTCTATATTGAGTACATGTAACAGGCTTGAGATTTATAGCTTAGTTAAGGACCCGCAATTGGGAATAGAAGCAATTAAATCTTTTCTTCTTGAATTTTCGGGCCTTGAGGATGAGATCCTTTCCCCACACTTATTTAACTTTGTCCAAGAGAAAGCTGTTTCTCATGTGATGAGAGTTTCTGCTGGTTTGGATAGTTTGGTTTTAGGTGAAGGACAGATCCTGTCACAAGTAAAAAAAATGGTCCGTCTTGGCCAAGACCATCAAAGTCTAGGTCCTATTTTGAATAGATTATTAACTCAGGCAGTTAGTACTGGTAAACGCGTAAGAAGCGAGACAAATCTGGGAACTGGAGCAGTCTCTATAAGTTCTGCGGCTGTAGAACTAGCTCAATTAAAACTTGGTCAAGCGCACGGAAAAGATCAATTGATGACTTTAGAGACTGAAAAGGTCGCTGTTGTTGGCGCAGGTCGAATGAGTCGTTTGTTGCTACAGCATCTCCAATCAAAAGGATGTTCTTCACTGACTCTTTTAAATAGAACGAAAAAAAGGGCTGAGGATCTTTCTGCAGCGTTTCCCGATATTCAAATTGATTGTCAATTAATAGATGAGCTTGATAGTTGTCTCTCACTCAGTACTCTTGTATTTACCAGTACAGCTGCTAATGAACCAATTATTGATGCTGAAAAATTGATAAAAATAGATAGAAAACCTTTGTTAAGGCTTATTGATATTGGAGTTCCAAGAAATATTTCTTCTGATGCAAAATCAGTTTCTGGAATTGAATCTCATGATGTTGATGACCTTCAAGAAGTCGTTTCACGAAATCAAGAGGCAAGACAAAAGCTCGCCCTAGAAGCTGAAGGATTGGTAGAGGAAGAATGTCGTATTTTTCTAGAATGGTGGGATAGTTTAGCGGCTGTTCCAACTATTAATTGTCTTAGATCTGGTTTGGAGGCCATCAGGAAAGAAGAACTTCAGAAGGCATTAAGCCGAATGGGACCTGATTTCTCTGCTAGAGAGCGAAAAGTTGTCGAGGCATTAAGCAAGGGTATTATTAACAAAATACTCCATACTCCAGTCACAAAATTGAGAGCACCTCAATCAAGAAATGATCGCAGAGCTGCTCTTGATGTGATTGAAAAACTTTTTAATCTTGATGTTTCTAGTGCTTTAAATAAGCCCAAAAACAACTGATATTGTTATTTACTTTTGAATTTCTTACTACATATCGCTTTTTTCTGGATTAATGAGCACTCTATCCAGTAAGTTTGCTCCGAATAGCCGATTAATAGTGCCTTCATGAAGAGAGTACTTGCCATCATTCTTGGCGGTGGAAAAGGATCACGCCTATATCCATTAACGAAAATGAGGGCAAAACCTGCTGTTCCACTCGCAGGTAAATATCGATTAATAGATATTCCCATAAGTAATTGCATAAATTCGGACATCAGTAAAATGTATGTTCTTACGCAATTCAATAGTGCTTCACTTAATAGGCATATTGCTCAAACTTATAATCTCAGCGGACCTTTTGGTCAAGGTTTTGTAGAGGTTTTAGCCGCTCAGCAGACACCAGAAACACCATCTTGGTTTGAGGGGACTGCTGATGCTGTACGAAAATATCAATGGCTTTTTCAAGAGTGGGATGTTGATGAATATTTGATTCTCTCTGGAGATCAGCTTTATCGAATGGATTACAGCTTATTTGTTGAACAGCATAGAAAAACAGGAGCAGATTTAACAGTTGCAGCCTTGCCAGTTGATTCAACTCAAGCTGAAGCATTTGGTTTGATGCGTACCGATGAATCTGGGAATATTAAAGAATTCCGTGAGAAACCAACTGGTGATTCTTTGAAAGCAATGGCTGTGGATACTTCAAGGTTTGGCTTGGATGTTAGTGAGGCTAAAGAAAAACCTTATTTGGCTTCAATGGGTATTTATGTTTTTAGTCGTGCCACTCTTTTTGACTTATTGAATAAATTCCCCTCCTATACAGATTTTGGAAAAGAAATCATTCCTGAAGCTTTAGGAAGAGGAGATAAACTCAAAAGTTATGTGTTTAATGATTACTGGGAAGATATCGGAACCATTGGTGCATTTTTTGAGTCAAATTTAGCTTTAACTCAGCAACCAACTCCTCCATTTAGTTTTTATGATGAAAAGTTTCCTATCTACACAAGGCCTAGATATTTGCCACCTTCAAAAATTGTAGATACCCAAATAACTGATTCAATAGTATCCGAGGGATCAATTCTGAAATCTTGCAGCATTCATCATTGTGTATTGGGAGTAAGGAGTCGAATTGAAAGTGACGTTGTTCTAAATGAAACATTAGTTATGGGATCTGATTTTTACGAATCTTATGAGGAGAGAATAGCTCTAAGAAATGGAGGAGGTATCCCATTGGGAGTTGGACAAGGAACAACTGTTAAAAGAGCAATTCTCGACAAAAATGCTCGTATAGGTGAAAATGTCACGATAGTGAATAAAGACAATGTTGAAGAAGCTGATCGGGCAGATCAAGGCTTTTATATTCGTAATGGAATAGTTGTCATCGTCAAAAATGCCACAATTCCTGATGGATGTATTATTTGATTTTTATTTAATCTTATAGAAATTTAATAAGCCTAGTTTTTGCAAGAATTTATTATCAAATATTTATTGAAAGAATTCTTCATCCCTGACATTGAGCTCCTTTATGCAGCGAAATGATCCCACAGTCGTCACACTATCTCAAGTAGAAACTTATTAACTTAATGACCAAGGCACATTTTGGATTAGTCGGTCTTGGAGTGATGGGTGAGAACCTTGTTCTTAATGCAGAGCGAAATGGTTTTTCTAGTGTGGTCTATAACCGTACTTATCAAAAAACTGAAGATTTTCTTTTAGGTAGAGGATTAAATAAATCAATTCAAGGAGCGAAGGATCTTCAAGAATTTGTTTCAAAGTTGGAACGTCCAAGAAGAGTACTAATGATGGTTAAGGCTGGATCAGCTACTGATGCTGTTATTAATCAGATTTCACCTTTCCTAGAGGAAGGTGACTTGCTCATCGATGGTGGAAATGCCCAATTTATGGATACAGAAAGAAGAGTAAAAGAACTTGAGAGCAAGAGTTTTGGATACATCGGGATGGGTGTATCGGGTGGGGCGAAGGGTGCATTGGAAGGACCAAGCATGATGCCTGGTGGCACAAAGACTTCTTACGACGCCATAGAGAGTTTGTTGAATAAAATGGCAGCGCAGGTTGAAGATGGACCTTGTGTGACTTATATCGGCCCAGGGGGGTCAGGACATTTTGTTAAGACCGTTCACAACGGAATTGAATATGGTATTGAACAAATTTTGGCTGAGGCCTATGACTTGATGAAGAGAGTTTGTGGAATGAGCGGTGATGAGATGGCATCTGTTATGGACTATTGGAATAAAACCGAGGAGCTTTCCTCCTATCTTGTTGAAATCACAGAGGCATGTTTACGAGTTAAGGATCCTGATGATAGTTCCGATCTTGTTGAAAAGATAATGGACAAGGCGGGCCAGAAAGGTACTGGCTTATGGACAGTCGTAAGCGCGCTTGAACTTGGTGCTTCTGTCCCAACTATCTATGCATCTTTGAATGGAAGGGTTATGAGTTCGATGAAAGATCAAAGAAATTATGCAGAAACAATTTTGAACGGCAATAAGCCTTCGTTTGTTGATTTTGGAAAGCCTTCTGATGGAATGCCTTTGCTTATGGATGCAGTCGTTTTGGCTACAATAGCTAGCTATGCCCAAGGTATGGACATTTTACGACTTGCTTCTGATGAATATAATTACGATCTTGACATGCCCTCGATAGCTCAAATATGGAAAGGTGGTTGCATAATAAGGTCTACTCTTTTGAGTCGTATACAGGATGCATTTAAAAAAGATCCGAAGTTAAGCAATCTTATTCTAGATAGTTGGTTTACTGAACAGGTAAATAATCGTCTTTCTGGTCTGACTCAGGTTGTTTCTGCTGCTGCTAATGCTGGAATTCCAGTTCCTTGTTTAAGTAGTACTCTTGATTATTTAAATAGCTTTAGAACCTCTAGACTTCCCCAAAATTTGGTTCAGGCAATGAGAGATTGTTTTGGCTCTCATACTTATGAGCGCGTAGACAAAGCCGGATCATTTCACACTGAATGGATTGATTGATACTAATGACTAAATATGAAATTCAAGTTTCAGAAGACAAAAACACACTCGCTCAAGCTGCCTCTGATTTGATTGCTCAGATTGTTGAGTCAACTTTAAAAATTAAAAATAAAGCAAAAATTGCCCTTTGCGGTGGTTCGACTCCTAAGGCTGCTTATTCTTTATTGGGTAAAAAAAATATTGATTGGATGAACGTCGATTTGTTCCTTGGAGATGAAAGATGGGTTGACAATGAATCTCAAGATAGCAATTGCTTTCTATTGAATAATTCATTATTTAAAGAAGGTAACCCTTCCCTACAAGCATCATTTTTTAGTGTTTCAACCGTTGAATTAGCATCGCCAGAGGAAAGCGCTAAAGATTATGAAAAAATTTTGAAAAATAATTTGGATGGGGATCCACCAAAATTTGATTTAATTTTATTGGGCTTGGGAGATGATGGGCATACAGCCTCCCTCTTTCCTGGCTCGGATGCATTATTTGAAAGAGATAGCCTAATAACTGTTGGTGAAGGTAAAGGTCATAAAAGAATTACCTTTACAAGTAAACTACTCAGTTCAGCAGACAATGTGGTCTTCCTAGTCAGTGGATCTGCTAAACAAACGGCTCTTAAACGTCTACTTGATGAATCAGAATCATGGGAGCGAACACCTGCAAAATTAGTTTCACCAAACTCTGAAATTATTGTCTTAGCTGATAAAGATGCTTACCCATCTTCCTAATTAGATTATTGTATGAGTAGAGCATACTTCTTAATTGATTCCTGATTCACCACCGACTGAAATTTCAATAACTCCTCTCATACAGGGGGCAGAATTTTCAGATTGGAAATCTCTGAATGACACAATTATGGGCGGATCAAGTCTTGCAAAGTGCCGTTCTTCAGAGAAAGGCTTATTTCTTGAGGGTAACATAGTAGAAGAAGGCGGTGGCTTTGTTAGTTGCCGCTCTCCAATTTTTGATAAGCCTTTTAATCTTTCCAAATATTCTGGATTAATTCTTGAAGTTGAAGGAGAAGGGAGAACATTGAAATTTGCAATTGCTTGTGAAAAGAAACCTTTATCACTATCAAATCTTCTAAAAGGTGATATTCGTTGGGTGGCATCAATACCCACAAAGAAAAACGGAGTTAGTAGTATAAAAATACCCTTTAAAGATTTGGAACCGGCTCGTCGAGCAAAGCCTGTTCGGCTACCGCTTAGTTTTGATCCCACTTGTATCAATAGATTTCAAGTACTCCATTCAAAATTTGGTCAGCCAGGCAAAATGAACTCAGGGTTTTTTTCTGGTCCTATCAAAGTCTTAATTAAGTCAATTAGTGCATACTCCTGATTCGAAAGATAGCTTGATAGCTGAAGTTGCCAAAGCGGCAGATCTTTGTATGAAGCCATATGTTCATTCTGTTTTTTTAGAAAATCAATTAGATGATGATTCTGATGACTTGATTTTTAAAATTCAATCTAGAAATATAGACGGCGAAAGAGAAGAATCTATGGATATTGAACTTGAAGTGTATAAAAGTGGGAATGATGTAAATATGACTATATCTTGGAAATCATTAATTGATAGGCCGATATTATGGCAAGGGAAGCATGCTGTTTGGATGGATAGCTCATCTGGTGTCCAATGCGAAACGCCTTCATATGGAAAACTTTTTGAGTCCCTTGCGAGAAAACTCAGGACAGTTTTTAAGGCTTCGTTAAACTGAACTATATTTGATCGGTTGTAGCTCCTTGGCTTGATGAACTTACTAGTCTGGAATACTTTCCAAGAATGCCTGTCTTATATCTAGGCTTTGGCTTCTTCCATTTCTCTTTCCTTATAGCTAGTTCTCGGTCTTCCACATTTAACTGAATTAATAATTTATTAGCGTCAACAGTAATACTGTCTCCTTCCTCTACTAACCCAATTGTTCCTCCAACGGCTGCTTCTGGAGCAACGTGGCCGACCACTAATCCATATGATCCCCCACTAAATCGGCCGTCTGTAATTAGAGCAACTTTCTCTCCCAACCCTTGACCTACAATTGCTGAAGTTGGAGAGAGCATTTCTCTCATCCCGGGTCCTCCTACAGGCCCTTCATATCTAACGACTACTACATCTCCAGCTTTGACTTTATTGTCTAGAATTGCAGCTAAGCATTCTTCTTCACTCTCAAAAACCCTTGCAGGCCCAGTTAAAACAGGAGTTTTGACCCCACTGATTTTTGCGACACTTCCTTCACTAGCTAAATTTCCTTTGAGAATAGCTAGATGTCCTTTCTTATAAATAGGATTTGATATTGCTCTGATAACATCTTGATTTTCTTTGGGCTTTGAGGGGATATCTCTAAGAACTTCTTTAATTGTTTTACCTTCAATGGTTTTGCATTCTCCATGAAGCATTCCTGCATCGAGGAGTAATTTCATTACTTGAGGAATCCCCCCGGCTTGATGTAAGTCTACCGTTACGTATTTACCGCTTGGCTTGAGGTCGCAAATTACAGGAACAGTTTGTCTTATACGTTCAAAGTCATCGATTGTTAAATCAACTCCTGCAGTCCTCGCTATTGCAAGTAGGTGAAGGACAGAATTTGTTGAGCCTCCAACAGCCATGATGACACTGATCGCATTCTCAAAGGCTTTTTTTGTGAGTAAATCTAATGGTCTGATGTTGTTCTTAACTGCATTGACAAGCACCTGAGCACTCTTGGCAGCGCTCTCTGCTTTTTCATCATCTACAGCTGCCATTGTTGAACTAAATGGCAAACTAAAACCCATCGTTTCAATTGCCGCAGACATGGTGTTTGCAGTGAACATGCCACCACAACTACCAGGACCAGGGATAGCATTTTTTTCTACTGCTATTAAACGTTCTTCGTCTATTTTCCCACTTGTTAATTGACCGACAGCTTCAAAAGAACTAACTACGGTTAGGTCGCAACCGTCTAATTTCCCGGGCTTAATTGTTCCTCCGTAAACAAAGATTGAAGGTATATTCATTCTTGCCATTGATAACATTGCGCCGGGCATATTTTTGTCACACCCACCTATTGCCAATACACCATCCATGCTTTGAGCGTTGCAAGCTGTCTCAATTGCGTCAGCAATAACTTCTCTTGAAACTAATGAATATTTCATCCCTTCTGTTCCCATAGAGATGCCGTCACTAACTGTTATGGTCCCGAATGTTTGAGGCATTGCACCAGCCTCTTTTAAAGCGGCCTCTGCTCTATTAGCCAGATCCATTAATCCCATATTGCATGGGGTTATTGTGCTGTGACCATTAGCGATTCCAATGATTGGTTTATTAAAATCATTATCATCAAAGCCAACAGCTCTAAGCATTGCTCTGTTAGGTGACCGCTGAATACCCTGTGTTATCGCATTTGATCTAAGCATTTGATTTCTATTTAATTGTTTAAAAATTAGAATTAATTAGAAGATCCCAGGTCTTCTAATTGTTTCCGTACGTCTGCTATTGCCGAATTAAGCTGTTCAACACGTTGCTCAAGGTGTTCGTTGGTTTGATTCCCTAGAGTATTTGATTCTAATTCAGTTGCCTCAGAGCCATCTTGAATTCTTGGTGCATAAAGCATTGCCTTTTGCTTTCTGGTTTCTTGCCTTTTCTCGGCTTCAGAAAGTAACCACCAAGCTAAACCTGCAGCTCCAAGTACGGCACCACTAATTAATGATGCCAAACTTCCTGAATTTGAATCTCGATATTGGCTCATGGTTTGAATAACTTCCTTAAATGCTAGTCCGATGAGGTGACTCTGGTTTTGATACGTAATGATGGATCACCAATTCCAGGTGATAGTTCACTTTCTGATATTAATTCAGGATCTATACAAGCACAATAAATATTCAAATCTTGAATATTTTCACCGATTTCTTTAAGTCCTTGATTAGCAGCTAATGCTGTAATCACTCTTATCCTTCTTGTATCAATTTTTTTATCTTTAAGATGATTTAAATCTTTTAAAAGTTGTTTACCGGTTGTTATTTGATCTATGTAAAAAATAATTCCTGCATTTTCCTCAATTTCTTTAGGTAGCCCGCCAATACACAAATTTGAATTAGGAATTAAATTTCTAGCACCTCTAAAGAGCTCAAGCCCTGCAGGCAAATAAGGAATTGCCAAAATAGGAATATTTGGATCAATAATTGAACATTCAGTTGTTCCTGCTGAAGTAGTGATCTGTTCTTTTTTACTTGGGATCCAATCTCTTAGAGCTTCATAAGTGAGCCAGGTGCCAAGTTGTTCTAGGCCTGTTGCATAGAGGATTTCTGGGGTAGTAGGGTTCCTTAAAATAGTTAACCAATGTGATATGAGTGGGTGAGGAGGAACTATTACTCTTAAGCTCATTGACATGATTCATTCTTGGCCCTATTTGCCATAACGTGAATAATTAAATTACCTGTTAAAAGTCCTTTTAAGCTCCAATGAACAAAAAAACTTCTTTCATCTCTGATTTTAAAGCAATTATTTTTGCTGCATTACTTATTTTTGTTTTGATTTTTCCTGGTCAAAGTGTTTTTGCTAGAACGCCTGCTGAGATTCGCAATCAAGAAGAACTCAATATTTCGCAGGATATGTCTAGCCAGGATTTAAGTGGAAATGATTTCGTAAAACTAGATCTGAAGGGCATAAATTTCAGTGAATCAAATCTGACAGGAGCAGTATTTAATAATAGTAAATTGAATGGAGCAGATTTGCATGGTGCGCAGCTAAATGACGCTTTGGCATATGCAACTGATTTCGAAGGAGCTGATTTAAGGGATGTTGACTTCAATGGTGCATTATTGATGGAAAGTACCTTCACAGATGCTCTTATTGAAGGAGCTGACTTTACAGATGCAGTGATAAGTCGAATACAACAAAAAGAACTATGTTCTATGGCTTCTGGAACAAATTCAAAAACCGAGGAGGATACAAGCTATAGTCTTGGTTGCTGACTTGTTGAACAAAAATAAAGATGAGTGATAGTCGTCTACCAGTTACTGTGGTTACTGGTTTTTTGGGCTCTGGCAAAACAACACTCTTGAGACATCTTTTAAGTGAAGCTCATCAACGTCTAGCTGTAGTAGTTAATGAATTTGGAACAGTAGGCTTAGATGGAGACCTTCTTAAAACCTGTGGCTTTTGCTCTGATGATGAAGTAGATGAAAGAATAGTTGAATTGAATAATGGCTGTTTATGTTGCACTGTTCAAGAGGACTTCTTACCTGCAATGGAAGCTTTGCTCCTTAGATCAAATCAGCTTGATGGAATCATTATTGAAACCAGTGGTCTTGCTTTGCCAAAGCCTTTACTGCAAGCTCTTAATTGGCCTGCAATAAGAAGTAAGGTTTTCATTAATGGTGTCGTAACTTTGGTTGATGGATATGCTCTTTCAAACGGAAGTCCAGTGGGTGATTTAAAAAGTATTAATGAACAAATAACAAATGATAATAGTATTGATCATTTAACTCCAATAAATGATCTTTTTAGAGATCAATTGATTTCTGCTGATCTCGTTTTGATTAGTAGGTCTGATTTGCTTTCTGCAAAAAGCTTTTCATTGGTTAGGGATGAGGTAAAGAAGCAAGGGAATTCCATTACTAATATTCTGCCAATATCTAATGGAAAAATTGAACCTTCAGTAATTCTCGGCCTTTGCAAAGAACAAAACAATATTTCTCGATCAGATCAAAATGACCATGACCATGACCATGACCATGACCATGACCATGACCATGACCATGACCATGACCATGTTGATGTAATAAGTGAGCATTTAAGATTTGAATTCCCAATTAATCAAAATTTATTGAAAGAAATACTTTTAAAACTTGTTCCGGATTATCAAATTCTTCGAATAAAAGGGAGATGCTGGATAGAGGGTAAGGCTTTGCCCCTTCAGATCCAAATGGTTGGATCTAGATTTAATTCATGGTTTGAGAGCGCGAATGATGATTCTTGGAAACCTTCTAAGGCTGGGATTGATTTAGTCTCTTTGAGTCTGAAAGGCGGAGTTAAAAAAGCTTTTGAATCTTCTTTTTAATTAATCGGTTCAAATTATTATATTTATATTAAAAATAGGTTGTATTTTTATTTTTATCCGCGATTCTTTGTGAGTTAGGAGATAATTCTCTTAAACCAATTTTTTAATAGTTTCTAACCGGACTTTTTGTTGTGAGTCAAGCAGTTTCCACTACCGAGAAAAATGAAGTTCAGATTGTTGCCAATGCTTTGAATCTGAAGACCTGTAATAAATGTGGCGGTAATGGTTATATGAAATCTAGCCCAAATTGTTATCACACTTGTCTGACATGCCTAGGTAAAGGATTAATAAGTGAACAATGAGAAAGTATCAATTAGAAATTTATCAAATATTATCTACAATAACTTTGTAACCTTCTTTCTTGGTTTAACTAAGGGAAGGCAGTAGGAAATCCCATTGATTTTTAAAAGTGTCTTTATTTAAAGCAAGAGTTTTTGTTCATTTAAGACCTTCTGTTTTGGATCCGGCCGGAGAGGCTACTAGGTCAGCTACTAAGAGATTAGGAATAGAAGGAGTTACTCAACTAAGAATTGGTAAATCTATTGAACTTGAGATCGAAGCGGCAAATAAGGAGGAAGCTCGATCGAAGATTGAGTTAATGAGTGATCGATTGCTCGCAAACCCTGTTATTGAGGACTGGTCTTTGGAATTTAAGGACGAACAGAAAACTCTTACAAACTAAATAAATGAATATCGGAATTATTGTTTTTCCTGGATCGAACTGCGATAGGGACGTCAGGTGGGCTACTGAAGGATGCCTGGGAATTCCTACAAGTTTTCTATGGCATGAAACTACTGATTTAAGTGGTTATGACGCAATTGTCATTCCTGGGGGTTTTAGTTATGGAGATTATTTACGTTGTGGAGCGATAGCAAGATTCGCACCTGTTTTAAATTCTTTAATCTCTTTTGTTGATAAAGGTGGAAAAGTTCTTGGTATTTGTAATGGGTTTCAAATACTTACTGAACTTGGTCTCTTGCATGGAGCTTTGACAAGAAATAAGAATCTACATTTTATTTGTGATAAAGCAAATTTATCTATTGAAAGTACAAAATCATCTTGGATGAAAAATTATAAAAAACATGATTCTATTTCACTACCTATTGCTCATGGAGAAGGGAGATATCAATGTAGTAATGACGTCTTGAAAAAATTGCAGGATGATGATTCGATTGCTCTAAGATACGCTCATAACCCAAATGGATCAATCAATGATATTGCTGGAATTACAAATAAAAAAGGAAATGTTTTGGGGATGATGCCACATCCTGAAAGAGCTTGTGATGATGCTTTAGGCAATATTGATGGCAAGTCAATTCTTAGTACACTTCTTTCTTGAATTTATAAATCAAGGCATTAAAAAAGCTGCTATCAAAATGAGAGATAGCAGCTTTTTATTAGCTTTTTTAGCTTAGTACTTATATCCAGCTACAAATAGTTGTTCATCAGAAGAAGGCTGAGAACCAGCAACATACAATCCTTTTGATGCCTCAGAGTTTGCTTGAGCTCTAGCTATGAGTGCTTTTTGTCCATCAGCAGTGTTCGAGCCTTTCCATGCTTTTAGACATGAATGTTGTAAAGCACGACCATATGAGAATGAAACATTCCACTTAGCCTTTCTGTCGATCTTATTCATCAGATTTAAATAAACTGATGCAGCTTCCTCGCTCAAGCCACCTGAAAGGAAAGTAATACCAGGGACACTTGCAGGTACACAGCGTTCCATTGTACGGATTGTCATTTCAGCTACTTGCTGAGGATCAGCTTTTGTTGAGCTGTCAGCACCTTGAACCGTCATTGATGGCTTTAGAAGAGTTCCCTCTAGAAGTACTCCGTTTAATTGGCAAGCTAAGTAAACTTCTTTGATTACTTCTTCTTGAACTGCTGCTGTCTTTTCGATTGAATGTGAACCATCCATTAAGATTTCTGGTTCAATAATTGGAACCAGACCAGATTCTTGAACTGATCTAGCGTATCTTGCTAAACCCCAAGCATTTTCTCTAATAGAAAGTTTAGAAGGACAACCATCGTCTGTTATTTGAAGCACTGCTCTCCATTTAGCAAATCTTGCACCTTGCTCGTAATAATCAGCAGCTCTTTCAACAAGACCGTCTAAACCTGAACAAAAAGTTTCTACATCGTGTCCACCAGCTAATGGTCTTAGACCTTTATCAACCTTGATTCCTGGAATTATTCCTAGCTTCTCAAGCTTTTTAACCATTGGCTCACCATCTGGATGGTTTTGGAAAAGAGTTTCTTCAAAAAGAATCGCTCCGCTTATGAAGTTTCCAAGACCTTCTGTGGTGAAAAGCATACCTCTATATGCTTTTCTGTTGTCCTCAGTGTTCTCAACACCTATTGAAGCAAGCCTTTTACCTACTGTTTTAGTTGATTCGTCAACAGCAAGAATCCCTTTGCCTGGCTGGGCTATGGCACTTGCCGTTTTCTTTAGTTCTTCTGCGTAGTACGAGAGTGCCATTTATGCAACAAAAATTTCCTTAAGATTATTCCATATCAAAGGCCCTTTTTGTGGCTTATTACACCTAAAAAAGAAAATTTATATTTTTCTGTGCATTTCTCTAATTGATTTCAAGCTTCATTCCAATCGAGTTTGATTCTTTAACCTTGTCACAAACAATTTGGCTTGCTAATCCCTCAGCTAAGCCTGGAATAACTGGTGTACCGTCTTTTATGCTTTGAACCCACCAGTTTTGTATTCTTGCTACTGGGGCAATTCGTCCATCTGTCCAAATTTTTGAAAAAGAAAGATCTGAATCTGGTTGAATACTTTTAAGAACTTCTTCCTTAGTTGAGAACCACAGCCCAAATCCGTGCACATAATCTTTCTGATTATCACTGCTAAGAATAAGAGTTCCATTGCGCCCATAAATTTCTAGACTAAAACCTCGGCTTTGTTTTGTTACGGCAGAGAGATTTACTTGAGCTGGAATCAAATTGTTATTAATGCTTTTAATTTGTAGTTGAGAAATGCTTACATCTTCACTTGTTACTTTTTTAGTGTTTTTTGATTGGGTACAAAATCTTTGTTTGATTGAAGTTGCATTTATTGCGCTTAATGAATGAGTTGGACCAATGAGCCAATGAATCATGTCAAAAGCATGGGTGCCTAACGCGCCCAATACCCCTCCACCAGAATCTTCGTCTGAATACCAATTCCATGGTCTATCTGGATTAGCTCTGCTGCTCATTAGCCAATCTAATTTTACAAAATATGGTTCATCTAGTTTCTTCTCGTTAATTATTCGCTTTGCTTGCATGAACTGAGGAACCGCTCGATATTCGTAATCGACAGCTATTTTTAAATTTCTTTTTAGAGCATTTCTTTGAAGCTCTTTTACTTCTTCAGAGTTTAAGCAAATTGGCTTTTCTAGTAAAAGATGTTTTCCTCCTTTAATTGCCTCTAGTGCAAGCTCGTATCTGGGTGCTGGCGGAGTAGCTATGATTATTCCATCTACTTTGGAATCATTTACTAAATCCTCCCAGGTCTCGTAGGCACGAAGATTGTGCTTATTACAGGCTTCTTTAAGCCTTTCTGGCCGAGGATGCCACAATCCCACAAGCTCAATATTCTTATTAGATAATGATGCAGGAATATGAACACTTTCACCGAAACCCAGTCCTGCAATTGCTATGCGAATCGGATGATCTGTATTGATCATTCTTTTAAATAATTGATGAGTTTAAACATTTTCGCAGCTATCTGAAATCACATCATCTAAAAGTTTATCCCCATTAGGGTCTTCCCATTTTGCGGATAAATTCTGTTTACCATTAACTGAAATATCCTTGAATTTATTAGTCATACAATTGATTTTCATTATATAAATATTCTCCTCTATTTCCTTTGAAGTGCTAGGGGCGATTTTTATGTATTTTGTGGTTAGTTCTATTATTCCTTTTTCTTCAATATCAATACTATCTCTATCTAAATATTGAATTCCAGCAGGTGTTCGACTAACTTCAACCCAATTAGTATTGGCTCCATATACTATATTTGTATTATTGAAAAAAATTAATAATATTAATACTAATATATTCAAGAGAAAATTAAATTTATTTTTTATTTTTTGATTTATTTTAAGCATTAGTTTGTAATTTTACTTCTTGTGTCTTATGTAATCGAAGTATCTTTGCCAAAGTTTCTTTAAGTTCTGTTCTTGGTACAATGGTATCTACGAAACCATGGTCTTGAAGATATTCTGCTGTTTGAAAATTATCAGGAAGTTTTTCTCTAAGTGTTTGTTCAATTACTCTTCTCCCTGCAAATCCAATAAGTGCTTTGGGTTCTGCAAGTATTAAATCTCCAAGCATGGCAAAACTAGCAGTAACTCCTCCAGTAGTGGGATGTGTAAGTAAAGGCATATAGAGCAACTGTGCATCTCTATGTCGTTCAAGGGCCCCTGAAATTTTTGCCATTTGCATCAGACTTAACATCCCTTCTTGCATTCGCGCACCACCCGAAGCGCAAACAATCAGTAATGGCAGTTTTTCTTTAGTTGAATGTTCGATAAGCCTTGTGAGCTTCTCTCCCACAACAGATCCCATTGAGCCGCCCATGAATCTGAAATCCATTACAGCTAATGCCATGGGAATAGAATTAACTTCGCATGTCCCTGTTAATACTCCATCTTTAAGACCAGTACTAGCTTGACTTTCTCTGAGCCTATCTGCGTAAGCTCGTCGATCTTTAAAACCCAGTGGGTCAACGGGAGTTAAATGATTATTGATTGATTTGAACGTATTTGGATCAGAAATTAGTCTTATTCTCTCTTCGCTATCTATTCGATTGTGATGCCCACAATTACTGCAAACACTGCAATTATCTATTAAATCTTTTCTATAAACTACCTGTCCACATTCTGGACATTTTTCCCATAGTCCATCACTTTCTTCAGATTCCTGAGTGACTTTGCCAACAAATTGGCCTTTTCTTCTATCAGCAAACCAGTCGAATAATGACACAGCTATGTTGTGATTGAATTTAATTTAATACCTTGAGTCCCTTTAAAAGGATTCGAAAGTTTAAATCTTATCTATAATCCAAGAACAAAATATTCCAATTGATAGGAATGGTGCAAATGGATACTGATGAAATGCTCTTAATTTTTTAGTGACTTTTCCATGCAAACTGTATATAGCTGATAGTAAAAATGAAATGCATAATGATAAGAAACTGAATTCTATACCAAGCCATATTGTACTGAAAGAAGTGAGTTTTATATCACCTATTCCTAATGAATTCACTCCGAAAATCTTATAACCTATTTTACTTATTGAATACATTGTTATAAAGATAACAACCATTGAAAAAAAATTATTTATTATTAAATCTGTAATATCTATTGTTTCTTTGGATAAACCTGTGCAAAACAAATAAAGAAGACCTGAAATTGCAAATGATATCAATTTGTTTTCACTTATTAGCATTGTATTTATATCTTCTATCGAGATGTAATACAAGATATAAAAAAGTATTAAAGTAAAGAATATATTAATCGCCATTATTTATTAACTTTATCTGATAAAACTATATAAGCAGCTTGGATTTATTGATTAATTTAATTAGCCTGCTGCTTTCTTCTCCTCTATCATTTTATGAATAATTGGTGTAAGAATAAGTTCCATAGCAAAGCCCATTTTGCCTCCATTAACAACAATACTTGTTGGACTAGACATGAAGGAATCATGAATCATTCCTAATAAATACTGGAAGTCAATACCCCATTTTTCCCTTGAACCTTTTCTAAAATGAATAATTACAAAACTTTCGTCTGGTGTTGGAATATTTCGACAAATAAATGGGTTTGATGTATCAATTGTCGGTACTCTCTGGAAATTAATATCTGTTCTGCTGAATTGGGGACATATATGATTGATATAATCAGGCATTCTTCTCAGAATTGTATCGACGATTGTTTCTGCTGAATATCCTCTTTCTGCATTATCTCTATGTATTTTTTGTATCCATTCGAGATTGGTAATTGGTACTACACCAACAAGTAAATCTGCGAATGAAGCTACATCATAATTTTCCCCTACTACTCCACCGTGTAGACCTTCATAAAACAAAAGGTCCGTTCCTGTTGGAATATCTTCCCAAGGAGTGAATTGACCTGGATCTAGTTTCGTTCCTAAGCGAGTGTTGTGTTCCTCAGCTTCTTCTGGGCTATGTAAATAATATCTTTTCTGACCTCCGCCAGTTTTTCCATATTGACTAAATAGGTCTTCTAATTTGTCGAATAAATTTGCCTCTGGTCCAAAATGAGAAAAATTTTCACCTCTTGAAAGGGCTTCAGACATTGCCTTCTTCATAGGCATTCTCTCAAAACGGTGATAGCTATCTCCTTCAACAACTGCAGGAACTATATTTTCTCGAGCAAATATATGCTCAAAAGCTCTTTTAACTGTGCTTGTTCCTGCTCCGGATGAACCAGTTACAGCTACTACTGGGTGAAGCTTTGACATCGACGCTTATGTATTGACTTTTCATTTTTACAGGTCGACTGACCACAAAGGGAAACTATTCAAAGAGTTTTTTAATTTGTGAACTATTTATTTTAATTTTTTTGCCAATAGTTCTCCCATTTGATAGCAACCAACCTTTTTAGTTATCTGCTCGCTCATTAAGTCAGATGTTCTATAACCCTCAGTTAGGATCTGGTTAATTGCATTTTCTAAAGAATTTGCTGCTTGTGTTTCATTAAAGGCAATTTTTAACATCATTGCAGCAGATAAAAGCATTGCGATTGGATTGGCTATATCTTTTCCAGCTATGTCAGGAGCTGAACCATGAACAGGTTCAAATACACCTGGACCATTAGTGGTTAACGAAGCAGAAGGAAGCATGCCAATTGAGCCTGTCAGCATGGCTGCAATGTCGCTAAGAATGTCTCCAAATAAATTACCTGTAAGAATCACATCAAACTGGCTTGGATCTCTAACAAGTTGCATTGCTGCGTTATCTACATATTGATGCGTAAGTTCTATATCTTGGTAGTTGTTAGACACCAAGATTGTTTCCTCTCTCCATAGTTGACTTACATCTAAAACATTAGCTTTATCGACTGAGCAAACTTTTTGACGTCTTTGTTTGGCTAATTTAAAAGCAATTTCTGCGATTCGTTTAACTTCCTCGGAAGTGTATGTCATCGTATTAAATGCCCTTTCTCCCTTTTCTGTTTTTATCCTTCCTTTAGGTTCTCCAAAGTAAATACCGCTAGTAAGTTCTCTGACTACTACTAAATCAACTTCTTTAACAAAGTCTTCTTTCAAGCTACTTGCTTTTGTTAAGGATGGAATTATTTTTACTGGTCTTATATTTGCGAAAAGATCCAAAGAAGATCTGAGATTAAGTAAACCTGTTTCAGGTCTTTTCTCCCTAGGTAATTCGTCATACTTTGGGTCTCCTATTGCTGCTAACAAAACAGCATCAGAGTTCTTACATTCTTGAAGAGTTCTATCTGGTAAGGGGATACCATCTGAATCTATAGCGGACCCGCCAAAAGGCATTTCTTTAAATTTGATTTCAAAGCCAAATTTTCTTGAGACGAGGTCAAGGATTTTATGCGTGACGTTTGTTATCTCTGGACCAATTCCATCTCCTGGCAATAACGTTATTTTGTAAGACTTCATTTGTTCTTATTAATTAAGGGAAAAACTTACCTGGATTTTCTGCGATCTAATTGACGAATGGCTTTTGCTATCTCAGGTAGTTTTTTGAAATTAGCAGAGCATCTTAACCATAGTTTATTGGGAATAGCAGGGAAGCCGCTAACCACCTTTCCTGCATCAATATTTGATACGATTCCTGTTTTGGAGCTGGCTATCACTCTATCGCCAATTTTTACTCTATTACTGACACCAACTTGTCCAGCAAGAATAACTCCGTCTCCAATCTGTGCGCCTCCAGCAATACCAACTTGAGCAGCCATCGCACAACCTTTGCCGGTAGTTACTCCATGACCAATTTGTACTAGGTTATCAATTTTTGTGTCTTCACCAATTATTGTCTTTCCTACTGAAGGCCTATCAATTGTTGATCCACTACCAACTTCTACTTTGTTTTTTAAAATAACTATTCCCACCTGAGGCATTTTCTTCCATCCCTGTGATGTAGGTACGAATCCAAAACCTTCACCACCTATAACGGCGTTAGCATTAATTACACATTCGTCGCCAAGTTTAGATCCAGTATGAATAACACTATTTGCGTGAATTAAATTTTTGGCACCAATGCTCACATTTTTATAGATAACAACGCCTGCATGAACAATAGTCCCATCTCCAATTTCAGTATTATCTCCAATATAAGCATTAGCTCCTATAGAAACGTTTACACCAATTTTTACATTCTGTCCGATGACAGAACTTTTATGTATACCTGTACTTTTTATCTCAGAAGGATAAAGAAGCTCTAATGTTTCAGCAAAAGCAATCTTGGGGTCTTTAAGTAGTATCCAATCAACTGAAATCTTCTTTGCGATTTCAACAATATCATTATCATTTGCTGGTAATAATAGAGCAGAGGCTTTTGAAGTTTTGATGAGATTCCTAAGATTTAATGGACTATTCTTGTCAAGAAAACTTATTTCATTTTCCTTGGCTTTTTCTAAAGAAGCTGCAGTTAAAATAGCTGGATTGTTTTTTATCTTAAAGTCAACGACACCAGATTGACCTTGCTTAAGTTTTTCGACAATTTCATTGAATTGCATGATTTGATTTAAGTGGAGAAGTGAAAATTACTATTTTTATCAGAGTTATTCACTTGTTAGAACTAGAACATCTCGGTGAATAACTAGGGGGGATCCTGTTTTGGCGGATCTTTTATTAATTCCTATCTTTATAGCATCACTGCTCATTGAGCAAATTCCTTTAGCAATTTCCTCTCCTTCAGTGTTAATAACTTTTACAGGTTGATTAGCAATAAAATTTCCACTAACTTTTTTTACGCCAACTAATAATAGTGAAGCGCCTTTATTCTTTATAGCTTCAATAGCACCATCATCTAACTGTATTTCTCCAACTGTTTTAATTGCATGTGCCAACCAACTTTTTCTATTCCCTATAGGCTTTGGATGAGGGTGGAAAACAGTTCCTATTCTTTTCCCATCAAGTAATTCTCCTAAAATTTTAGGAGCTCTTCCATCTGCTAATTGAACTTTTATTCCACTTTCAGTGGCGATCTTTGCAGCAGTTAATTTGGTTTTTATTCCTCCCGTTCCCCAAGAAGTTTGTTCATTTGCTAGTTCTAAATCAATTAATTCTTTTGAATTATTAATATCTTTGATTGGCTTGGCTTTACTGTTTGTCTTTGGGTCAGAAGAGTAGAGATGGTCGATATCAGTTAACAATATTAATTGATCAGCAGATATAGCTGTTGCGACTAATGCAGATAAAGTATCATTATCACCATATTTTAGCTCTTCATTTGATGTTATATCATTCTCATTAACTATTGGTATAACATCCCATTCAATCAATCTTTTTAATGTTTGCGAAGCAGATTTATAACTATTTCTTGAGCCCAATTCTGACCTGGTTAATAATATTTGTGCAACTTTATATCCAAAACTACTCATAGCCTTTTCATATAAAGCCATTAAATGAAGTTGACCTATTGCGGCAGAAGCTTGAAGAGAGATTATTTGTTTAGGTCTTGTCTTGAAGCTCATTTTATGACATCCAAGTCCTACAGCACCACTAGAAACCAAGATAACTTTGTCGCCATTTCTTTGAGCTTTTGATATGTAGGAACAATAATTATTAATGATATCAAAAGTTGTATATTTATCATTTCCTCTTAAAAGGCTTGTACCAATCTTAATTACCCAGGTTGTCATAAAAAGTCTCCAGTTATAATCCTTGCTAGGTATCTTTCTATGGATTGAAAGTTATTGTTTTCAATTTTGTTTCCATAATAATCTACTGAATCTACCAATATTGTATACATTTCTAATCTATTGCCTACCAGAATATCTGTAAAAACCCTATCGCCAATTATTGCTACTTCGTTTGATGAATAGGGAATTTTATCTAGGATCTTCTTTAACTTTCTTTTACTTGGTTTGCCACCAGAGTATGTAAAATCTAAATCTAATTCATCAGCAATTAATTTTATTCTATTTTTTGATGGATTGTTGCTGAATAAGTAAGTATAAAAGTATTTTTTGGAATTATCAATCCAAAATTTTATATCAGTTGATAATACTGGCTTGTTACCAGAAATTAATGTTCCATCTACATCAAGAATCAATGCTTTGATATTTTTCGATAATAAATCATTTATCGAAATCTTTGAAATTTTATCATTTACCTTCCAACTTGGAATAAGTAATTCTTTTAAATTTATTCTGATAATCCTCTTTCCTCAAGTTCAGCTTCAATTCCTGATTGTATCTTGTCAAACTCTTCACCTTCAACAAGCTTTACTTCTCCATCCTCTAGCTTTCCAACAATAAAGAAAGGGTCAAGTGGAATGTATAAACCATACTCATTATTATCAACTCTAAAATTGACAAGGAGTTCGTAAGTCTCTGACTCGTCATCAATGTCTTCTTCTTCAATTTCTTCTGGTTCGGGCTCATCTAACTCACCTGAGACTGTAAGGGTGATAGCTGAGCGAACAAGTCTAAGGTCATGTTCTTGAAGGACAACATCAGCTACTTCAAGTATTGGCTCATTCTTTTCAATTGTTTCTATTAGCTTGGGATCTTGATCATCAACTAATTGAAACAGAGATACAGGTGTATCTACGGGTGTTAAAAGGGCATATTCATTACCTTCTAGAGGTACTACTTGTTCAAGGAAACATAGGAGGTCTGAGCCTTGAGAATCTTTAACTAAAAGAGTAGGTACTTCTTCGTTTTTATTTGTTGATGACATGGTTGAGCTTTTATTAGTCAGTATCTGGTTTATTTATTTATGTTTTTACATCATATTCAAAATCTAATTTGAGTCATCCAGATCAGGCCCCTCAATAAGCCATTGTTGTAAAAGTATAGCGGCAGCTGCACTATCTATTTTTCCAGTCTTGTCATTTTTAAAAGAGAATTTTTCTTTTGCCTCGACAGTTGAACAATGTTCATTGATAAAAACCAAAGGAAGTTTTAAATGTTTCGCTAATTTAAACCCATATTTTTTACATCGAATAGATTGATTAGTCTCCTTGCCGTGCATATCAAGAGGATTTCCAACAATAAGCCCTTCTACTTTTCGTTCAAAACATATTTTCCCGAATTCTTTTAGATCATGTTCAAAGCTATTTCTAAAAATCGCAGGGAGATGAGTTATCGATATTCCAAGTGGATCACAACCTGCAAGTCCAATCCTTTTATCTCCAATGTCAAGACTTAAAACTGAACAGGGTTTTGGCTGAATCATTTGTTTTTTCCAATTTGAATAGTTGAAGGTAATTCCGGTTGTTGTTGTAAATTTCCTACAAGATTAGTTAATAGTTCAGTTTCGATGGATTTTAATTTATATCCATTTTGTCTTTTCCAAACACTTCTTCCTAGAAGAACTCTCTCTTCTATTATTTCCCAGTTACTTTTATATAAAATCTCATTCAACTTGTTGTCCTCACTTGTAGTTTCTAAATAACACTTTCTTTTATCAGTTTTCATATTATTAATTCTTTGTGGAATAGATTTATTTAGCCTTTCATCCCATGCTAATCCTCTTATTAGTTCTAATGAAAAATTATTTTGGGGGCAAATAGATGGTATTAGCCCTGCAATAATATTATTTTCTTTTGATTTAATAACACCAGTTAATGTATTTCTCTTTTCATAAATATCATGCCACTGCCTATCAAAAATCGACCTAAAATTAATTGATTCCCTAGCTTGTTCAAGTCTCCATATCTGTTGACTATTTTCTTCGTTTAGCCTTTCCCATATAAAATTATTTTTATATTCTTTCTTTGTATATTTATTATTCTCTTTCCTTTTCCAATATTTTATTATTCTTAGCGGTTGAAAGCCAGATTGTCTTATTACTGATAAGCTTTGATTGTCATTTGTATTTATAGAAATTAAAAAACTTTGGGTATTTATATTGCTTTCATAAAGAACTATTCTTAATAAATTCTGCAATAAGTTATAACGACTAAAGGAAAGTGATTCTCCAATAAAGTATGGTTCTGAGATTGACCAACAAGTACCTCTACGATTAATTGGAGTCGCTAATATGTATGCAATTATATTCTTTCTTTCTACTGCTACTAAACATGTTGAGTTCCTAGTTGGAATTAAATTAGTAAAACTCGACTCTAATGAAGAAAACCATTTTTTGAATAATAGAATTTGAAATATCCCAAGGTATTTAGAATTATTGTCAGCTCTAAGCATTGATAAATGCTTGAGCATAAGTGGCTCAATTATTAAATCTGAAGGTAATCCTTGATCATTATTCATTTAATTATCTTATTGATTTTTTAACTCTCATGCGACTTAAAACTTAGTTCATCTGACCTGATTAGTACTAATGGTGTTTGTTGGTTAGCATTACCCGCTGGATTTGATGTTAAAGATCTTTTAATTATTTCAGCATTATTAATATTGTTTGTTGATAATATTTTAACTCTTCCTAGATCGTTTACATCTACAACAGCCACATTAACGTTTAGCTTCTTTGCGGCTTTAATGCAAAAAGCTTGAGTATCAGAAGGACCTAAAACTATACTTTTATCATAGGGTGGCGTTGTACCAGTAATGTCGTCAATCAATCTTGCTTGTTCACCTGCTAAACGATAAAACATACCTCTAACTCCAAAGAATTTAAATATTCCTCCGATTAACCATGAAATTATTACGCGTGTTGGACCAGAAATATTTATTAGGGTTTGCATTCCGGAAGCAGTGGCTAAACTACTAGTCGGGTGAAAGCCTTTGCAAATTAACCTTGAAATTAGATTTGCATTAACGTTTCTATAATCTTGATATCTTCCTTGTATTACTGCTAAGGGTGACTCTCCAATTGTAAGAATATCTGTAGGCAAGCAATCTAGGGGCATGTAGGATTTTAATATTTCAATAGGATCATCTAAACTACCAAGAATATGAGTTTTAATTGGATCTACTAAATTATTATTAGAAGAATTTTCTTTGGATATATCTAAAAAATTAGGCAATACAAAACCATCGAACCTTTTAAAAGAACCGAATGGTCCGTAATTGCCCCATTCTATATCTAGCCACAAACATTTAATCTTATCTTTGGCTGTATTTTTAATCTCGTATTCAATTTCAATCTCGACAAATGTCGATTTTTTTCCCTTTAATATATATGCATACCAATAGTCATTTATTTGTTCTTCTTCTGCATCTGGATGAAGTGGATATATTTTTGTATGAATCTTTATAATCTCGTTTTTAGATATACCAATTAACTGAGGATTAACATTGAAAGAAGGAATCATAACTTCCATTCTTTTATGTAAATTTTTAATTTCAACCAAAGTAGTATATTTATGCTTAGAGTCTAATATGATTTTTTTAAATTCTTTAGGTTTAAGAACTAGAGGTGAATTTTGTCTGAAATAATGGTTAATTTCAATCAAAAAAAATGTGAATATTATTAGAAAAAGAGCGTTTAATAACATTTTTTAATGAAAAATATTTGATAATTTAAATAAAATTTTTTAGTGATTTTATCTCATTTTTAGCTACCTCTAGGTCTAATATAACCATCTTTAGAAGGTTCACTATTGTATTCGTTAAAGCTTTTGACTGTTAGATCAAAATCAGGTTTCTTTAAACCTGTGGCTTTGGTTATTGCATCATTAATTTGATCGAACGAAACCTGCCCTTCTTCGTCTAGAAGAACATTACCTTTTCCGTCTAGAATAACTGTCTGAGGTATCTTCCCATGCCAGTAATAGCCTGGGTCCTTAAAAGTTTTCTGGTCATCATTGTCTAATTCATCAATTGCTAGAGGAATTAAATCAACGGATGAACTCCACAATAACTTAATACCTGAAACTACAGGTGCAAATTGTTTACTAGTAGCACTATCATCTAGATAGAAAACTAAAATACTTGTTCTTTCGTTTTTTAATGACTCTGATAATGTGCTTGGTGGTGGAACTAATGATCCGTTACCAGCATAGATTGGGTATATATTTCCATCATAACTATCAGTATCTCTAGCAGAATATACTGGATTAACAAATAGAAAAAAAAGTATAAGCAGTGACGAGAATATTCTTAACAAAATAAATGTAAAATACTAATTTTTAAAATTCTAAAGTCTTAAAGCTAATCTAGCTATATTTATTAATAAATAAATTATCCTTTTGATAGGTTTCTTCCCATCCCTTGGGCGATGCCCCTACCGATTAATCCTATAGACCTTCCAAGAACTTTTGTGAGAATTAAAACTATTAAATCCCCTAAGTATTGAATTATTGCCTGTACTTGTGGAGCCAAAGCATCTCTTAATTCTATTATAAAGGCTATTTGTCTTTGCACCCAGTCTAATTTCTTTAATTCATCATCTCTAGGTTCAAGTATGATAATCTTTTCAATTTTATTATTTTTGACTGTATAATATAATCTTTTACTTTCGTACAATCTAACTGGCTTTCTGAATAGATTTTGCAATTGATTATTTGTGTTGATATGATTTCTTTTACGTTCAAGTTCCCTTGTTGAAACTAATTCTTTATTTAGAAAGTATTTACGTAACTCTGGCCATTCAGAACATGAAGATATAATCTCTTCGCTGACTATTTCAGCTGTTCTGAATATCCAATTTAGAATAAATGTTTCTAATTGAATAATAGATCGAGGGTCGTCTACTGATAAATATTCTCCATCGATGAGAATTGGTTTGTTATTTAATATTGGATCTATTATTAAAGAAATTGAAGGTAGTTCATCATCGTCTATTCCAAGCTCTGCGTTTTTTACTAGAAAGTCTGAAATAAAAACGTCAACGCCATTCTTTTTCAAACGATCATATGAATCTATGAAATTGCGCAATGCATTAGCGCGTAATTCAGGGGTAATTGACTGTAAAATCTTATCAAACTCTTTTTTGAGATTATTGTTTGAATCAAGTTTGTTGATAATAATTGAAAATTCTTCCAGAAGCGTTTTTAAGAGATTACTTCGTTTGCTTATATTTAATGAATAAAGAGCTGCGAGTTCTTCAGTTGAATTTAATAGCTCATCTTGAAGCTTCTCCTTTACTCTTTTATAAATTACATTCCATAGCTCATTTGTTGAGCTGTTTTTGATTGTTATGTCAGTACTATATTTGTTAATTAGATTTATATTTTTATTGCGAGCATTTTTAATTGGTGATTCTATTAATACCTCTAGCGGGCCCCATAACCAGATGATCAATCGCTTTGCTGTTAATAGCTCTCTTCTTCTTCCTAGTAATATGAAAAGATAAAATGTATTTATTGATTTCTTAGATATAATATGATTTATTGTATGTAAATCTTTATTGATTTGTGATAAACCGCTAGTTAATAACCAATGTCCTAAACCATATGAATTATGTATTGAGTTGACATTTAAATTTGTTTCATTATTAATTTTAAATACTCTGCCGCCCCCAAGCAAAATATTGATTGTATCTCTTAAAAGTTCAACAGTAGGATCTTGGATAACTCCCTCACTTCCAAAGGTCATCAAATCGGCAGAAGATAATTTAATGCTTTTTGGTATTACAATTAAAATAGGAGATTGATCCCATCTTTCTTTTAACCTAAGGATTTCTAGTTTGATTGAGTTTGAGAGTTCTACTTCTTCAAGGCAAAAAAGAATAAGTTTGGGTAGCCCGATTATATCTTTTTTGTCTAGAATGATTTTTAAATTATTATCCTGAGATGTTAACTGCAAAGCCAATGACTCGCCCAATAGTGAAGGCGCTATCATTAAAATTTGTTTTGGTCTTTCTTCGATCAAGTTGAATTCTAGAACCTATCCTTTTTACGATAACTTGATTTAAAAATACTTCCAGCCCTATTCCATAAATTCAAATGAGAATCATATTTTCTAAATGTTAGGCAAGAAATTTATCTTTATTATCAAATGAATCTTGAATAAGAAGATTTTTTAGAGTTAATATTGCTTCTTTTAAATCTATTGAGCCGTCATATAGTGCTCTGCCTACGATTACTCCTTCAATACCTTCATTCTCGAAATCTGCGAGGGAAATTAAATCTGCTATCGAGCCTATCCCTCCTGATGCAATTACTGGATTATTACTTACCTCAGCTATCTCTCTCAAGGCTTTAACATTAGGTCCTTTTAGAGTGCCATCAGTTGCAATGTCAGTTGATATGATTGCAGCTAATTCAAGATCGTTAAGTTGTTTTGCTAAGTCTAGAGAAGCTATTTCACTTTCTTTTAACCAACCTCGCGTAGCCACCATTCCCTCTTTGGCATCAATCCCTACTGCAACTTTTTGTGGATATTCTTCAGATAGATCTTTTAGCAAATCGGGTTTCTCTATCGCAATTGTCCCTAAAATAATTCTGTCTATTCCAATATCGAATAATTCTTTTGCACGATCAATGCTCCTAATTCCACCACCAAGTTGAATGGGTATTGTAATGGAATTTTTTATTTCTTTTATTGTTAGATCGTTTATTGGTTCACCAGTCTTAGCACCATCAAGATCTACAAGATGTAGTCGTTTTGCTCCCTGGTTTTCCCAAGTCTGTGCTTGTTTTACAGGATCACTGTTGAACTTAGTAACTTCATTATAATTTCCTTGATTTAATCGAACACATTTACCATTCAGTAGATCTATTGCAGGTATGATTTCCATCATGAAAAAAATTATTACTATTCATCTAACATCATTTATGTAGCTCAAGGAGATTATCTATAGGCTTTAATATAATTTTTTTAATAAAGTCTCTTGAAAGTTCTTTTTTACGGCGGAACAAGGTTTGTAGGAAAAGCTCTTGTCTCGAGCTTGCTATCAAAAGGACATGAGATATTTGTATTTACACGTGGAAAATTACCAGTACCTAAAAATATAACTCACCTAAAGGGTGACAGGTCAAATGATGAGGACCTAAGAAAAATCTCTGAACACTCATTTGATCTTATTGTTGACAGCTCTGGACGCAAATTGGAAGATACGCAAAGACTTCTTAAATTCTCAGGTCCTCCTAGTTTTAGATTTATCTATATAAGTTCTGCAGGCGTATATGAAAACACTCAATTATTCCCTGTTAGTGAACTGTGTCCAATAGATCTTGAAAGCCGTCATATAGGCAAAGCAAAAACAGAGTCTTGGCTAAAGGCTGAAGGTATTCCTTTTACGAGCTTTCGTCCTACCTATATTTATGGCCCAGGTAACTATAACCCTATTGAAAAATGGTTTTTTGATCGTATAACTAATGGTCGATCCATTCCTGTTCCTTTTGACGGTCAAACCATAACGCAATTAGGACATGTTTCTGATTTGGCCGAAGCTATTTCAAAATCTCTTGAAACAGATAAATCGATTAATCAAATTTATAATTGTTCAGGAAGTAAGGGCGTAACTTTTAAAGGCTTAATTGAAACAGCAATTTTAGCTACTGGAAATAAAGTTCCTGATTTCAGCTTACGTTCTTTTGATCCTTCAAAACTTGATCCTAAGGCAAGAAAACTTTTCCCTTTAAGATTAACTAATTTCTTTACGGACACTTCTAAAATAAAGAAAGATTTATCATGGGAGCCGAAATTCGATTTGTTAAATGGTTTAACTGATAGCTATAAGAATGATTATCTGTTAGCTAATCATGATCAATTTGATTTTAGTTCTGATGAGCTTCTTTTTGATTGAAAATATATTTTATTGCTGAACTTAAAGTAAGAACTAATGCTATCCAGAATGATACATAGCCTATTTTATTGATAATTTCAATAGTATAACTGGAACCCCAGCTTTTGGGCCATAATAATAGAATTATGCTGGCAAATTGGAATGTAGTTTTATATTTACCTTGAATTGATGCTGGACCACCTGAGGTTTTATCAGAACGCCAACTAGTTATTAAGAGTTCTCTCGATATTATTAACCAAATAGTCCATAAGGGTACTA
The DNA here is from genome assembly GCF_027359355.1 of Prochlorococcus marinus str. MIT 1214. Lineage (NCBI taxonomy): Bacteria > Bacillati > Cyanobacteriota > Cyanophyceae > Synechococcales > Prochlorococcaceae > Prochlorococcus > Prochlorococcus marinus. The sequence goes on from NZ_CP114777.1 coordinate 215,100, forward strand.
GATCCTCATGAACCAACCAAATCATTGGACCAATTAGAAGTATCTTATCCGCTAGAGGATCTAACTTCGCTCCAAAAACAGATTTATGATCATATTTACGTGCAAAATAACCGTCAAGAAAATCAGTAAGACCAGCTAGAAGGATTAGAAAAATAAAAACATCATTGTTACCATTCCTAAGTGAAATAATTATTGGTAATCCAAGTATTATCCTAGAAATAGTGAGTCCATTTATAATTCTTTGCCATGAAAAAAACTTTTTTGAATTGTTTATTTTTTTATTCATTTTATTTCTTATCTTATTTAGTAAGTTTGTTTAATAATCTTTAAGTATAGCCTACATAGAACCTATTATATTATACTATGAATCAATCAAGTGAAATCATGACTGCATTTCTCATTTTTATGTTTTTCTTATCATTAGGAATAATGGCATTTATCGTAAGAAAATTAGATCAAGAATAAATTAAATGTTTTAATTACCAATAACTTTAATATTATGGAACATTATTTTTATAATTTCTCTGAAGGAGTTGATGTTTATAATTCATTAAATAATTTGCATAGAGATCATAATTCTACATTATTTTTAATAAGCGCTGTTGGTGACCTTTCAAAAGTTTCATTCAAATGCCCTTTAAATGATAAGCCGGTAATTTTTAAAAAGAAATTAGAGATAATAACTTTAAGTGGTTATATAAGATCAGCCGAATCTCATATTCACATAAGTGTAGCTGATGAAAATTGCAGTGTATTGGGCGGTCATCTTCTTTCTGGAACAAATGTTCTCAAATCATTAGATGTCTTGATTGGCGTTATTCCTAATCTTAGTAAGAAATCAATTGGCTCATCAAGAACTATTCATTCAAATGTTGATATTTATATTTTACCTGATTGTCCTTGGTCTAAAAGAGCTCTTAAACTTCTTGATTCTTTACACGTAAAATATCATTCACATATAATTACTAATGATGAAGACTTTAATAAAATTAGTAATATAACTTCTATTTCTACTTTTCCACAAATATTTATAAATAATCAATTTATTGGTGGCTATTCTGAGCTTTCAAATCTAGCTGCTAAACATGATTTGATGGAGCTTATTCATTAACGCTTTATTTAGAATTAATTTTTATCGGTTTTTTTATTTTAGTAGATAGTATTTTAAAATGCCAGTTCTATATTTGATTGCTATATCAAAGAAATTATCACTATTAAATTATATTATATATCTAATTGACTTAGATGTTTTTTTTTGCTCACATTTATAGATTTAAAATTTGTGTTTATTAGATTTATTGTTTATATAAAATATAATTTATGGTTGATCTTTTATCTATTAAACCTTTATGTGATTCAGATATTGATTTTGTTACTGAAATATCTAGAAAAGAAGGATTTGCTCCAGGAGTTGGAGATTTAGGTATATATAAAAATACAGATAAACAGGGACTTTGGGTTGGTTGGTTGAATGACAATCCTATTGGGTGTATTGCTGGTGTTCGATATAATCAACAATACGGATTTCTTGGATTATTTTTAGTAATTGAGAAGTATAGAGGCAGAGGTTTTGGCCTTCAGCTTTGGAAAAAGGCTTTAAGTCATTTAAGTGATTTACCATGTGTTGGTTTAGAGGCTGCTCCAGAGAGAATTACTGATTACTCAAAATGGGGTTTTACGATTTCCTCAAAAACAACTAGATGGCAATGGTTGGGTGATGGGAAATTACTTGATGAAAACGCTAAGAATGATGATTTAGATAATTTCAGCTTTGTTGAAGGCTCCTCAATACCTAAAGATGCAGTAGAAAGATTTGACGAAAAAAGAGAAACAACGCCTAGACCTCATTTTTTATCGGATTGGCTAAATCATCCAGCTGGAAAGGTAATAGCAGTTATTGATAAAGAAAACCGCTGTCATGGCTTCGGCCGAATAAGACCATGTCTTTTGCAAAATGGAGATGGATGGAGAATTGGCCCTTTGATGGCTGATACTCCAAAGCTTTTAAAAATTTTATTGAGGAAACTAATTGAGAGCCATCCTGGATTGATAATTATCGACGCTCCTGGTCTCAATAAGTCAGCTTCTGTGGTTTTTAAAAAACTAGGTTTCACATCAGAATCTGAAACTTTCAGGATGTATAGAGGTTCTCAACCTCCCGTTTCTATGAATGATGTATATGGTTTGGCTTGCTTGGAATTGGGTTGAGACTTTCTTTTTTCATGCATTGGAATTTAATTTCCCTCTGTGAATTTGTTTTTCTTCATTCAATTGAGTTTCTAATTGATCAATAAGTGTAGTAACTAGTGATTGGAATTCTGGTTGGCATCCTCTAAATGCAGCTTTATGCCTTATTGATTCGTTTCTTGTTCTTAAATCAGTAAGCATTAGCTGCAACGCGTCAATTTTAGCGTTGGTGTTCATAGTGACTTTAAGTTTTTATAGTCAAATACTAAACGCCTTTATTGCCTTACTCATATTTGTTTTCGGATTCTCTTCGCTACTAGTAATCTCGATGATTTTTTCGATCGAATCTTTTGTTTTTAAAGCTTCTATACAGGCTTTTGCAACCAGTCTTCTGGGGATCGAGCCTTCTTCTTGAGTTTTTTCACCAGAAAACAAAATCTTCTGATTTTTTAAATTAGTCTCATTCTCATTCAAACCTCCAGGACGTATGACAGTCCAATCTAGACCACTTTTTTGAAGAGATCTCTCACCTAATCTTTTCCATATAAGTATCAGACCAAATAAATTTAGAGGGTGTATCAATTTACCTGCACAAAGTGAACTAACAAGAACAACTCTTTTTAAATTTTGTCTCTTGCAGCTTTCAATTTGCTTTTTGATGTTTAAATAATCTACTTTTGCTGGACCTGTTAAATCTATAGATGGCCTCGCACCTGTTGCTATAACGAGGCTCTCACAACCTTGTAAGGCATAATCAAGTGTGGTTCCATTAGTGTCTTGTAAAACGTACCTTTCACAACCTTTTATAGAATCAGGAATCTCAGATTGTGGTCTAACTATTAATCTCACCTCATATCCAGAGGATATTGCTTCTTCTGCTACTCGAAAACCTGTTTTTCCCGAAGCCCCTGTTATTGCTAATTTCATTTTAGTTAAATTACTTTGATATGTTTTCTAGCAAGAAATAGTCCTTTTTGTTGAGATAATAAAATTAATAGATTAATATTAAGCCTTGGAACAAATAATTGGTTTTTTTCTATTTGGGTAAAGTTCCTTGCACAATTTACAGATTGTTCCGTTACATCCTCTTGCTGAGCAATACTCTCTTCCGTAAAATATAATTTGAAGATGTAACTTATTCCAAAGATTTTTTGGAAATAACCTTTTTAGATCCTTTTCCGTTTGGATAACATTTTTCCCTGTAGTTAGTCCCCATCTCTGAGATAATCTATGTATGTGTGTATCGACAGGGAATGATGGTACACCAAATACCTGAGACATAACAACACTTGCTGTTTTATGACCAACACCAGGAAGTGACTCAAGTTCCTTAAATGTATTTGGAACTATATTATTGAATTTTTCATGTATAATCTTTGATAACTTATAAGTATTTTTTGCTTTGGTTTTTGCAAGTCCAAGTTGTTTTATATAATTATATATTTTCTTCTCACCTAATTTATACATTTCCTCAGGAGAGGATGCAGACATGAAAAGTTTTTTAGTTAATTCATTGACCTTTTTGTCAGTTGATTGTGCACTTAAAACAACTGCTACAAGCAGCGTAAATCCGTTTTGATGATCTAAGGGTATAGGGGTCTCAGGATATATTTCTTCAAGTCTCTTAATTATTATTTTTACCCTTTCATTCTTTTTCATTGCAGTAATAATCTCTTCGTTTTTAAAATACCTAATTCGACCCCTTTGACCTTATGAAAGAGTTTTCGCCTGAAACCAGGGAGTATCATTTTATACTTATGCCTGTAATTTTTGTGCATGCACTTTTTCTTTTTTGGTTTGTTTGTTTTTAATGGATTTTTAGTGAATAGAATAAAGAAAAATAGTTTTGGTGACTACTGAACTAGAAATCCAGAATCTATGGCATGAGTTTAAGCCTAATAAAAATAATAATTGGGTTCTAAAAGATATTGATTTTTCTCTAAGACCTGGAGAATTAGTTGGCTTGCTCGGTCCTTCGGGCTGTGGAAAAACTACTCTTCTAAGATTGATAGCTGGTTTTGAAAAGCCTAAACGTGGATTAATAAAAAGAAATGGGCAAATAATCTCAAATAGTAATTATCTTCTCTCTCCTGAGAGAAGGCAAATTGGGATGGTTTTCCAAGATTACGCTCTTTTTCCTCATTTAAATGTTTGGGATAATGTTTGTTTTGGCATTAATAAGAATGAAAAATCGAAAAAAAGAGCAAACTGGCTATTAAATTTATTGGATATTTATGAGTTTAAAAATAGATTTCCTCATGAACTTTCAGGTGGACAGAGTCAAAGAGTTGCATTAGCACGAGCTTTGGCCCCAGGAACTTCTTTGGTTTTGCTTGATGAACCTTTTTGTTCCTTAGATGTTGAAGTGAGATCTAGATTGAGGTCAGAGTTATCTTCTGTTTTAAAATCCTGTTCTGCATCTGCACTTTTAGTAACTCACGATCCTCATGAAGCACTAGCTATTTGTGATCGTGTGGCTGTTTTAAGAAGTGGCGAAATTCAGCAATACTCAACTCCTTTTGAGATGGTTTCAAACCCATCAAATGATTTTGTAGGTCAATTTGTCCTGCAATTGAATATTTTGCCTATTCAATACATTAATGATTCTTATTCAACATGTATTGGTAAATTGAATTTCCCAAAAGATAAATCTGTCTCTTCAAAATCTGTTTGTATGTTCGATAAAAATGCTATTAGGATCCAACCTTGTGCAAATGATGGTTTTACTGTTATATCTAAAGAATATCGTATCAATCATTATGTTTATACTGTTATTAGTGATAGATTAAAGTTAAGATCAGAGATGAGCTTGGATACAAATTTGTCTATTGGAGATAAATGCAAGGTTGAAACAATTAAAGAAAAAAAATTTTTAATTCTACCAGAAAATATTAAATCTAAATTCTAATTATTTTAAATGCTTATATGAATTATATTTAAACTTTTTGACGCAATTGAGATTCATTATCAAATAAATAAATTTTAAATTTTACGTTTCTAACAACAAAATGATACAAAAAGAGTTATTATTTATTTGAAAAAAATAAAAATTACTTTTTGCGTTCTTTAACAAGCTTTTTTTGTTATGCAATCAGCCACATCCAGATCAATAGGTCTTAACTTGGGTCCTTCAGGGCGTGCTGTTGCTCAGCCCATGGATGTTGATCTTCTTGAGGCTCTTTATCAACATACTTCTCTTGAAAGGGTTTCAAGTGCACAATATCTTGCTATGTCTCTTTGGTTCTTAGAAAGAGAACTCAGAGGATTTTCATCATTTTTTAAAAAAGAGTCTTTATCTGAGCTTGAGCATGGATTTAACTTTGCGAAATATATTATTGCACGAGGGCAAACTGTTGAGCTCGAAGAAGTAACTAAACCAATACAAGAGTGGAAGTCAGTTGAGGAATTAGTTACTTTGTCTTTCCAAATGGAGGCTGACGTAACAACTTCTGTTCAACAACTTTATTCACTTGCAGAGAGATCGAATGATACTCGTACTACAGTATTCCTCGATCCCGTCATAGACGAGCAAATTAAATCTGAAGATGAAATGGCTTATTTACTTGGTAAAGTTAAATTTGCAAATAATGATCCTTCGGCATTGTTCATTATTGATAATGAATTAAATATTAATTAAATATATTCTTTATTAAACTCATATTTGTTGAAAAGAATAAGACCTTTTTATAATTTCTAATAGGAATTCATATGATAAATCTTTAGAATTGTTTTTGAATATATTTTCAGAAATGGTTAATATTTTTGATCTTTTTTTATTTAATTTATAAAGTTCTAACCTTAATCTTTTTGATAAATCTTTGTTTTGACAAGTCATTAGTGAGCTATTTATATTTTTTGATCTTGTTTTTATAAACTCTATCTCTTTGCAGAGTGACGAAACAACAGATTCGGAGTAGGAAAACAGAGATTTATCCATTGCTTATTAAGCTGTTAATGGAGATGACTCAATAAAGTCAGGCGAAAGACTTAGAGTTGGATCACCTGATGGTGCTTTTAGTAAGTCTGCTGATCTCAGTCTTGAAATCAAACGAGTTGAAGTAACCCTTGTCGATCCAATTAACTCTCCAATTCTTTCATGTGTAAGTCTGAATGGTAATTGGCACCAATCACCGCATCTTCTTCCCAGTCGGTTAACTAATAAAGCAAATAATGCTTGTAGCCTTTGTTCAGCATTACCCAAATGTCTAATTCTTAGAAGCTGAAGAGTCCACTCATTAACAGCGTCATAACCTCCAGCCTCAAGTGATGTTTCCGCATCACTTACAAAGCAAAGAGGAGTCAAAGCTTCTACACATACCCCCTCACTGCAAAGTCTGTCTGTTCTTAATTGATCGCCTGACTGCAAGAAAGCCAATGTCATACCTTCTGTTTCTTCACAAGGGCAATAAACACGAGCGATACCATCTAAAACTTCTAAGCAAGTATCTCCTCTTCTGGATGAAGGGTCTATTAGCACTGATTGCCCCGTTGCCATTCGAACAGCTGATGAGGGCGTTTCTGCGTAGCTTCTAAAGCTCATTAAAACTAAAAGGAGCTTGGTGGAATTCCAATTTACACAATATTTAGAGCTTTTTGCAACCGATTCTCAATAGCAACAAGCTCTTGAGACTTTATTTGCTCCTAGGTATAAAAAAGCACATCAACTAGCAATTTTTTATCCATTATTTTTTCTTGAGTTAGTTAATTGTGACATTAGTGTGAGCAGGTTGGTATTTATTTCTACTAAAGAGAGGCATAAAAAAAAGGCCCGCAAGCGGGCCTTTTGATGTTCACTAATGAAATTAATAATTAACCGTTAGTGATTTTTGCGTTTTCCATATTGTCGAACGCTTTACCTACGCGTCTGAAGTCAAATCCCATAGCTCTTAATGCATGCCAGAGATGACCCTGAATGAAGAAGAAGCCAAGATAGAAGTGAACATTTGCTAACCAAGCTCTAGCTGTGTGAGCGCCAGTAGCAAGTGATGCGTCGGTATCAACAAAATAAGGAGCGAAATCAAACTTGAGTTGAAGTACATCTCCAAAGAATTCTGTTGAGTAAACAGTTGTGTTTGTTGAACTCCAGAAAGCTGCAACAAGTGCACAGTAGCCAACACCAGCTAGTGAGTAGGAAAGAACAGCTTCTGCTGAAAGAAGTCCTTTACCTTTGAATTCTGTGTACTCACCAAATTGCTTAGTGATTATATGGAATGCACCACCAATTATTTGGAAAAATGCTAGAAAAGCGTGACCGCCCATAACATCTTCCAAGCTGGTGATTTGAAGGAAATCAGCTTGATGATTCCAAATCATTCCTAGATCTAGGTTGTAAGAAACTGTACGAGTAGCTCCTAAAGCAGTATCCCAAATACCATGATATTGAGCCCATTCAACGAATTGAATGTTTGCCAAACCTAGGAAAATAAGGTGGTGACCAAGAATAAATGTAAGTTTGTCTGGATCGTCCCACTCGAAGTCAAACTTTTTAGGACGACTTCCTTCAGGATAGTTTCCTAAATCACCGTCATATCTTGTGGAGTGAAGAATTCCACCAGCACCAAGAACACCAGAGAAAATAAGGTGAAGTACAGCAATAACTGTGCAACCATAAGGCTCAGTTATTACTCCGTTTTCGATTCCACCTATTCCAAGTTGTGCAAGGTGAGGCAAGCAGATCAAGTTTTGGTTACCCATCGCAACGGATGAGTCATAACGAGCTAGCTCAAATAAAGTGAACGCACCTGCCCAGAACATCATCAAACCAGCATGGGCAGCATGCGCAGCGATGAATTTTCCGGAGCGATTGGCCGTCCCTGAATTACCCGCGTACCAGTCATAGGTAACGCTAGGATTCCCGTAGGTCTGCACGAGAAATAAACAAAGAACAGTAAGAGGATATATTTATAGGTCTGTAAGTTCCATATCCCTTCACATTGCTTATTGAAATTGTAGGTTTTGTACATATTTCACGAACATCTGCTACTTAATTTGATCTTCGTGTTATGCGAAGATTTGATCCTCAAAGTCCTTGTAAACACTGTGAAATCCATCTCTCCATATGGTTGAAGCTCATGATCGACAGTCTGACTTTGTTATTTTGAAAACAAAGCTAAATAAATTGATGAATTATAAAAATGTCATTGATGAGTTTTTTGGGAAAGAGGTAATTTTTCTTGATCAAAGAAAAAATCTCATAGTTTTGCTTGGTTCTTTTGCTGATTTTGACAGTTTTGAATACTCTCAACAATTATCAGCCTATTCAAAAAAGTTGTTTACGAACTCGGTTGAATTGATATTGATAGGCATTGGGAGTGAAAAGTCTAAAGAATTATTTTGTAAGTTCAATAATATTGATAGTCGAAATGTTATTGCCGTAGGGAATGCGGACCTTCATAAAAAACTTAATCTTAACGAAGGGTTTGTATCACAAATGCCTTCAATTATTAATTTATTAGCCATGTGCGCTGGTATAAGTTCTAGAGGTACTATTAAGGAGGTTTTAAGAGGTTATTTTGGGGATAAAAATGCAAAGAGTTTGTTTGCTTTTGATGAAAATATAAATATAGGACCTTACTTTTTATTTAAAGGAAAAATGTTTGATATTTTCTCTAAAAAACAAACTTTACGCCCTTTTGAACTGGCTACGAGGAGACTTATGAATATGATTGAAATTCTTTCTAATTGGAATACTTATGTTCCTGATTCCAAATTTTTAACTCAGAGGGGGGCAACAATAATATTAAATGAAAAAGGCGAGGTACTATATGAATATATTTCCGAAAGTCTTTTAGGTTACTCAAATAAAATGAGTGCACCATTATCATTCCTGGATGATGCCTTGAACTAATTTAGCTTTGATGATTGCAAGTAAATGCTTAGTTTGTGGAAGCTCTAATCTTAGAGCTGATCGCGCATTATCAGGAAGATTGGTATGCAATTCATGCGGAACACCTTTCGGAGTTGGTAGACGAGTTACGAATAAAACAAGCATTTACAATAATTTTTCATTAAATAATAAATATATTCTCTTTATTTGTATATTAATACTTGCATTTATTCTTGTGGTTATTTAGTTATTTAATGGGATCATTCTCCAGTATCCTTCATGTTCTATTACTTTAATTGATATATCAAAAAGATCACTAAGTTTTTTTGTATTAATTAATTCACAAGGACTTCCATCATTTAATATTTTACCTTCTTTTATTAGAACAACTCTATTGGTTTTAGGTAAAATAGATTCTAGATTATGCGTGACATAAATTATATTAACTGATCGGTTGATTAATTTATTTAGGTTTTGATTCAAGATGAAATTTGATTTTATGTCTAAATTACAAAAAGGCTCGTCTAGTACTAATATATTAGGTTCATAAACAAGCGCCCTTGCTAGCAATGCTCTTCTTTTTTGACCATCAGACAATGATTGAAAATCTTTATAAACAATATCATTTAGATCCCATTCATTTATTAGATTATGAATTTTATTTTTTTGGATTTCTGAAAGTATGTTTGTGTATCTAGAATTAAAGGTGCCTGAGAACCCTGAACTAATTACATCATATAGCTTGACTCCATTGTTTACCCTTTGCTCCATTTCTTTAAAAAGAAACCCAATCTTTTTTCTTAAATCCCAAATATTTATATTTTCCTTATTAAACAACTTTAAAGAACTTTTATCTGATTTGATTGGATATATTGATCTATTTAATAACTTTAGAAAAGTTGATTTACCAGATCCATTTGGACCTAATATAAGTATATTTTCCCCATAATTAAGATTTATATTTATATCGGATAGTATATTATTTTGATTAATATATACATTTATATTTTGTAAACTAGCCCACGTTATAAGATTTATTTGAGATTCATCTCTCATTTATTTGAGCTCTTAAATTTGTATTATATTTCAATTATAGTAATAGCAGAATAAAACTTATTGGGAACAATAATCTAGTTAAAAGTTTAATCATTATCTTTCTATTGTTCTTTGTAGCCATATTTGGATTTTCTGGAGGATATTGCATCCCTCTATCCTCATGGACTGAGTTGGTCAATGAATTAGTTGGATGGAAGTCCCATGGCTTTTCTTTATTTAGAGCATTTTTAAGCCAATCCCAGTAATATTGAACCATTTTATCTTCACCTAATAGTTTTACATTATCTTTTTGTATGTATCCCATCTGATCATTAAATGTCTGGGTTTTTAAAACTAAATAATCTTCAGTAAAAATTTTATAAAATGTCCTTTTTTGTAGATGACTAAATAAAACTAGTTTTGTGAAAACTTTATTTTTAAGAAATTTTCTGTAATGTCTTACAATGACTCTTGCTTTATTATTTCCTAGTGGAATATGATCAAGAACTTGAATATATCTTGTGCTTTCAGGTGAGCCTTTATATATAAAGATTCTGCCCGGAGGTACAAATTTTATTCTGATAAACTCATTTTGCCCATTTGTTTTATAAGAATATATACTTTCTATTTGCCTATTATCTCTTTTTATTTTTTGATTGAAACTAGTTATAGTTTCTCTGTTTACGTTCTTGTCTGGAATTGTGTCTCCATGCATCCAAAATACATGTAATATATCTAGATGATTTTCAATAATTCTTGCCCAATCTGCTTTAAAATCTACATAAACTTCTTCATATTCATATTCTAAAGATGGAAATCCATAGGAATCAGGAAGAAGGCTATTGAGAGAAGACTTTATTTGAAAGTCTTCTATGTTTGCAAGGGGAGTTCCAGTATAATAAATATATATATAGCCTTCTTTCTCTACACATGGATATTGAAAAAGTTTTATGCTTTTTGCATAGTTATCATAATTAGAATCAATAATATGTTGACAAGTGATTCTGTCTAAATTTGTGCAACTACCTTGTGATGAGAACCTAGCACCATGATAAGGGCAAACAAGTTGCCCATTGATTACTTCACCACCTAAAAATGAAGCTCCCCTATGAGGACATACATCTTTTACACATCGAACAATACCTTCTCTATCGCGATACAAAACAAGTGGCTCATTATAAATCGTGAAGTGATTTAACTTTTCTTTCTTTATTGACTCGCTGCTAGAGACGGAATACCAACCTAAAAGTCCATTGGTTAATTGATTTGAAGGCTTTGAGGGAATATTCTCAATGTCTTTTAGACTATCATTCTCATTAAAATTAGATCTAATGAGATTATTAGTCTCATATTCAAATGGTTTATTATCTTTTCCTTTTTCTTCGTTCATAACCAAGATGATCTTTCAGTGAGATAAAAGTTGTCTCATTAAAAGAGTATTCCCCTTATATGCTTAAAGACTCAAAAAAAATAGCACCTAATGCCTTCCAGTATCGATTAAATTTACATAAAAAAACTTCAAGCTTTCTTCTACGTTAAAGCCAACTTTTTTAAGTTGTTATTTTATTAATGAAATGCTTTCTTTAAAGGGTTTTTGGGGAAACCTCAATGCTTGATAAGAATTCAGATGCTTCCTGAATATCATTGCAGAATTTACATGTACCTAGGTAGCAACCTAGGTATCTCATGAAAGAGGTTTTCCCACCTGAAAGTTGATATTTATGAATAGTGCCTCCTTGTGGGGTTGCTTTGACTAGTTGAGGTAAAGGAGCCATTAACAAATTCTTTTTATATAATTTGCATTTAATGTTGTTTTATAGCAATAGGTAAAATTACTAAAAACTACTAAGGCAATTAATTCTTTATGTTTGTTTTATTTTTAGTAAGTCAGCAGAAGCGAACTAGTCTGCATATCCATCATCGTCTTCCGTATTGATTATTCTAGGTGTGTTTTTCATATGTTCATCCCATGGGTGAACATATGAATCTTTATCGGAGTAGACCTCACTTTTCAACTCTTCAATCAAAGTTTCAAACTGCCTGATGATTCTCTTGAGATTGTCTTTTTTCATTTATATTGTTTTTATTAAATAGATTGTTTCATTATAATGAGTATAGCCTTTGTTTTATATTCTTACTCTTTTTTTTAGCTTAATAAACACAGCATATAATGGTTTTCATTAAATCAATAATATATCCTAGTCTTATTTTTAATGATCATAAAAAAAAATGATGTTAAACAATTATTAATTTATAGCTAGATTTTTAAAATACCTAAAAATATCTAAGAACTTTTTATTAAAAGACAGAATCTAATTCAAATAGGTTTGAATTAGATGCTAATCTATTGATTATAATTAATTAGAAAAATTCCTTTCCATCTTTAAGCTGACTTCAATGACATTGCTTACTAATGTATAACCATAGACTATTATGAGGGTTCTTTTAACTGGTGGTTCTGGATTTATAGGTTCCCACATAGCAATCTTGTTGTTAGAAAGAGGATTTGATGTTGTAATATTAGACTCTTTTGTTAATAGCTCACCTAACGTCATTATTCGAATTAAAAAATATTTAGATAATAAAGATTTGAATTATAAGTTAGAAACTATTAATGGTGATATTAGAGATAAAAAAATCTTGGATAAGATTTTTATTGATTGTATTAAGGAAAATAAACCTATAAATACCGTTATTCATTTAGCCGGTTTGAAATCTGTATATGAATCTTTATCTAATCCTCTACATTATTGGGATGTGAATGTATTTGGCACACTAAATCTTTTACTCACGATGAAGGAATATGAATGTTACTCTTTGGTTTTTAGCAGCAGTGCCACTATTTATGGTTTAAGTGATTCTGTTCCTATGGCAGAAGACCACACAATATCACCAATAAATCCCTATGGAAAAACCAAAGTAGCTATTGAGAATATGTTTTATGATTTATATAACTCTAATTTAAATTCATGGAAAATATGTTCTTTACGTTATTTTAATCCTGTTGGGGCCCATCCTTCTGGTTTGATTGGTGAAGATCCCATTGGAATTCCTAATAATCTATTTCCTTTCATAACTCAGGTGGCGATAGGAACGCAGAAACTTTTAAATATTTATGGTGATGATTGGGGCACGAGAGATGGCACTGGTATTCGTGATTATATTCATATTATTGACTTGGCTGAAGGTCATTTGGCATCAATCGATTATTTTAATTCCACAGAATCATGTTTAGAATTTATTAATTTAGGTTCTGGTAAAGGATATTCTGTATTTCAGATTATTAGACAATTCGAGTTATCTACAGGTCGTAAGATTCCTTTTTCAATTCAAGATAGAAGAGATGGTGATGTGGCTAAATCTTTTGCCGATATTTCAAAAGCCAAGAAATTATTAGGTTGGACTCCAAAAAGATCATTAGAGCAGATTTGTTTAGATGGATGGAATTGGCAAATAAAAAATCCACATGGTTATGGATAACTTTTCTTTTCCTCGTTCGTTTTTTAATTAATCAACTTTCCTATTTAAATTCTGTAAACACTTTTCAACCAAGCCCTGTCATCTCAGTAAAGAGGGTTTTGTTTTCTGCTGATTCAGCGAAACCTAGAAGAAGTTCATATCGAGTTTCGATTCCTGCATTTAAATTTCCTAGCCAATAGTTGTAACCATCTTGGTCATAGTCTCTACCGAGAACATTCACATAGAGAGTCTCTACATATTTAGCATTAGAGACGTTCACTCCATAGCGTTCAGAGAATTCATCTGAGACAAGGAATGATTGTGCTACCGCCCTATCATCATTCTCTCCTGAAGTATATTTCCCAATCCAATATTTCAATCCATCAGCATCAGGCAAACGCTTAAAGGCAGCATTATAAAGGCGAAACATTTTTGCATCATCTGTATTTAAACCAGTGACTTGATCAAAGGTTCCTTTGATATCAAGGATGGCGCTATTTTCACGAAAGGAACTTGTTGATGCTTCTCCTGTAAATGTCAATAATGGAAGTCCTGTTATGTCGTCATAACCTGAATCAGTTTTGATTTCATATTTACCATTACCTTTGTTGTAGAACTTGTAATCACTGAAATTACCGCTATATGTCTTTACTACGTCTACTTTTGATTCTTCTACAGTTTGATCAGAGAACTGAATGTATTCGATATTTTTGAGAGTATCGGTGCCATCAGTTATTCCAGTTGTTCTTTGATCTTCTATTTGCAGTGTGTCCGTGCTACGAGCGAAGGAGTAGTCGGAGAAGCTGCCCGATAAGATAGCTGTATCTGTGCCGCTGCCACCGTCGATAGAATCATCACTGGTCGTACTTTGCAAGCTGTCATTACCAGATGTTCCTGAAATGATTCCTTCTATTTCTTCAACATCGGCCACTGAGATGGTGACTGTTTGATCGGAGGTATTACTAGCTGAGTCGGTTGCTCTTACGACAACGACATAGTTGTTGCCTGAATCACTATCAGTTGGAGATTCATAGTTAGGAGCGGAACTAAAACTTAAAGCACCCGTTGAGGTATTGATTGCGAATTTAGAAGCATCGGCGCCACCATTAAGAGACCAGGTAACGGTTTCATTGGCAGAAAAGGTATGAACAGTAGTTGTGTTTTCATTGATGGATTTTGTACTGGATGAATCACCAGCACTACCAGAGGGACCAGTGATATTAGGATCTAGTTCATCAACATCGACCACTGAGATGGTGACTGTTTGATCGGAGGTATTACTAGCTGAGTCGGTTGCTCTTACGACAACGACGTAGTTGTTGCCTGAATCACCATCAGTTGGAGATTCATAGTTAGGAGCGGAACTAAAACTTAAAGCACCCGTTGAGGTATTGATTGCGAATTTAGAAGCATCGGCGCCACCATTAAGAGACCAGGTAACTGTTTCATTGGCGGAAAAGGTATGAACAGTAGTTGTGTTTTCATTGATGGATTTTGTGCTGGATGAATCACCAGCACTACCAGATGGTCCATCAATATTTGGATCTATAACATCAAGAATGGATTCATCAACATCGGCCACTGAGATGGTGACTGTTTGATCGGAGGTATTACTAGCTGAGTCGGTTGCTCTTACGACAACGACATAGTTGTTGCCTGAATCACTATCAGTTGGAGATTCATAGTTAGGAGCGGAACTAAAACTTAAAGCACCCGTTGAGGTATTGATTGCGAATTTAGAAGCATCGGCGCCACCATTAAGAGACCAGGTAACGGTTTCATTGGCAGAAAAGGTATGAACAGTAGTTGTGTTTTCATTGATGGATTTTGTGCTGGATGAATCACCAGCAATACCAGATGGTCCATCAATATTAGGATCTAGTTCATCAACATCGGCCACTGAGATGGTGACTGTTTGATCGGAGGTATTACTAGCTGAGTCGGTTGCTCTTACGACAACGACATAGTTGTTGCCTGAATCACTATCAGTTGGAGATTCATAGTTAGGAGCGGAACTAAAACTTAAAGCACCCGTTGAGGTATTGATTGCGAATTTAGAAGCATCGGCGCCACCATTAAGAGACCAGGTAACGGTTTCATTGGCAGAAAAGGTATGAACAGTAGTTGTGTTTTCATTGATGGATTTTGTACTGGATGAATCACCAGCACTACCAGAGGGACCAGTGATATTAGGATCTAGTTCATCAACATCGGCCACTGAGATCGTGACTGTTTGATCGGAGGTATTACTAGCTGAGTCGGTTGCTCTTACGACAACGACATAGTTGTTGCCTGAATCACTATCAGTTGGAGATTCATAGTTAGGAGCGGAACTAAAAGTTAAAGCTCCGGTGGAACTGTTGATTGCGAATTTAGAAGCATCGGCGCCACCATTAAGAGACCAGGTAACGGTTTCATTGGCAGAAAAGGTATGAACAGTAGTTGTGTTTTCATTGATGGATTTTGTACTGGATGAATCACCAGCACTACCAGAGGGACCAGTGATATTTGGTTCTGTTCCGTCCTCCTCTGAAGTATCTGAGATCGTAACCGTTGAAGTGCTACCAACTTGATTAGTGCGATTTGAATCAGAAAAGAGTTTGATATTTAATGTCTCATTCCCTTCTGTAGTGACATCACTGGCAAGTGTATGAGAGAAAGAGAAATCACCATTACTATCAACCGTTCCAGAACCTAACAATGCACCACTTGAAAAATCACTACTGGTGATTCCCGTGCCACTTAATGAGTAATAAAGTGTCGTACCAGTAAAAACGTTTGTACTATTGACGCTTGTAGTTAAGGTGTCTCCTTCATTGATAGAACCACTTGAGGTCGATAATGAATATGAAGGTGCAGGAGCAGATGTGTCATTAATGGGGACACTTACTGATGCAACTTGAGTTGTTCTATCTGAATCGGTGAAGCATTTTATAACTAAGGTCTCAGGCCCCTCAACTTTGTTATCGCTTACTAGACCAGCAAATGTACTAAATTCTCCATCATCATCCCAGCCTTCGAAAGGGCTACTAAAGTCAGCACTATCAATTCCAGTTCCACTGTATGACCAATAGAGAGGGGCAACTCCATCGCCACTTCCAGGTTGTCCAAATGTGACAGTAAATCCTGAACCTTCATCAAGAGAAGAAACTACCTGACCACCACTTGTTACTTCAATCGAATATCCCTCAATCGTGATAGTTGCGTTCCCATCAGTAATTTGTGCGGGAACAGTATCTGTATTTGAAGCAGTTAATGTAAGAGCAAAAGTTTCATTACTTTCATTAGAACTATCTTCTGTTGTTGATATCGAGAATGTTTTAGATGTTTCTCCCGCCGCAAAGGAAATCGTCGTATTAATTGCGGTGTAGTCAGAACCAGCAGTAGCTGTCCCATTACTAGAAACCAAACTTAAGGTTTGAGCTGAATTTGTTCCTCCTGTTCTGGAAATAGTTACGTTGCCACTATTTCCCTCTGTAATCGTGAGATCGGAAATAGAGAAATAAGAAAGAGGAACCTCGGCGATTCCGTAGTTGTATAACCAATAATCAGTGCCATAATAATCGGGTCCAGATATTGGCTCTACCCACCAATATCCATCACCCGCCCCTCCTGGCTCTAACATTATAAAAATGTAACCACCATGATAGGACAAGGTTTCAATATCTTGACTTGCATGAATATTGGAATAACTACTGGTTTCACCAGAAGACCAACTTCTATTTTCTTTCGATATATTTTGATTTAATCCAATCCAAGCGCCAGCTCGTGGTTGATTGCTCCAGTTTTTATCAGATACAGATAATGAGCTCTGAAAGTTAGTAATTAAGAAATTATGCTCAGATTCACTATTAATAGTTACTAAGTTTCCTCCAATGGATAAAGCATTATTCTTTGCTGTAGTCCAGGAAGAACCTGCTACTAATTGATAATAACTACTGCCATTTATGACTCCCATTTAAAAACGAGATCTTTTTAGTCTCTAAAAAAATAGATCGTATAGATACTTTATTCCAAAGAGGGCAGGATTAACCATTACAAATTTTGCAGCACTATTTCCGTCTTAGCTAAGTACTTATCTATTAAGTGATATAGCATTAAAAAGTCAGCCAGAGACTGGCTTTTAATTGGTGGAGGGGAGAAGATTTGAATTTCAGTCCTTCGGGCTAATAGCCCGACGAGGTTAATTTAAAGATGTCAGTCGCAGAGATGTTTTTGGGATAATCAGATGATTTTGTTGAACAAGAAGTGTACATTTAGAAAAACCCGATCAAGTTATGACTTACATCTCTCATGTTTTATTCTTTATATAATTCCCTCTCTTATGTATAAAAAATAGCATTAAAAAAGCCCGTTAGGGCTTGGTTTTTAATTGGTGGCGGGGGGAAGATTTGAACTTCCGACCTTCGGGTTATGAGGGTTTCTCCTACACGTTTTTTTGAAGCTATGACTGGTCTGTAAAACAAAGTGAGTATTTTTTTTGAGTTTTTATTTTTTTTTCAGGGTTTGTTTTTTAAGTTTGAACCCGACTAACTTTTCTCCTGAGAACGTTGTCTGGTTGTGAAAGCATCTGATCAACGGCAGCCCGTTTCCACATCTTGTGGCTTTTGGGGTTTAGAGGATCTTTGAATCGATAATGAGTACCTTTAGAAAAATATTTTTCATTGCGCTTTAAAGTTCTTGTGCTAATTCCCAAGTACTTACTCATTTCCGAGTTAGAAATCCAAGGTTCTAAATTTCTCACGACCATTGATCTCCTAAGTAATATTCATTGGATCTAATGTGCATTAAAATAATAATTTTTCAAGTCTCAAAATATTAAATTATTGTATAAATAGTGCCTGCTATTTATTAATCAATTTGCAAGATATATCTTGCAAAATATTAGTAAATACTTATTCTAGGTCTCCTTTCCTGACTCTTTCCTTGATCAATTTGATAAGTGTTTTGGCATTTTCTTCTGGACCATCACTGTATCCACCTCCCCACTTTTCAGCTCTTTGTTGAAAAAATAACGCACAACGAAGTTCAGTTAAGTTTGCATTCGAAGGGTCCTTTAAAACTTTTTTTGATAAATCAGCACAGGCTTCTGATCCACCTGAAACGTCATATCCATTAATCGTAAATGCAAATTTAATCCAGTTCCAAGAAGGATCTTCTGGATTAGGAATCTTTTCTAAAACAAGCTCATGATTAGAAATCAGTTTTTGGTTTCCGTTAGTGTGTGGTTTTTTTTTTCTGATCTATCTGGAAAGCCCGCATCCTCCCATTCGTCATATAACTCGCTTAATGTTTGTCCCTTATATGTCCAAAATGGTTTGATATTTGGTCTTGCATCGGATGGAAGAGATAGCAATTGTTTTGTATAGCCTGTTAATGAAACTTTCCCGTCTTCTTCTTTATAACCTTCTGGTTCTATCCAGCCGTCATAAACGACTTTGGCTTTTGTCGTTCCATCTTTAAAGACAATTTGTTCTCCCATATATCCCATTGTCCAGAGATTCACGTTAGGTCTTCTAGCTTTTTTGAATTTCTCAGTTGATGCTTTGGCTTCTATATCGACATTTTCTGCTTCTTCTTGAACGACTGGAGTGACATCTTCCAATGCCATCAATTTAAGCAAAGTAATTGCTTGTTCTGGCTCGATATTGAAAAACTCTCTTCTTGGATTCACTCGATAAGGTCCAAAAGCCAAATGAAAAGCTGATTCAACCTCATTTTGATCTTTGACTCTTGCTGCATATTCACATTCAAAAGGAAGTGGGACTCCAGTTGTATATAAATCAGATAATCGGGCACCAATTTCTCTTCCTGTCCTGCCAATTTTCACCATCCTTGGCATTGCAGGATTAGTTAATACGTAGACAATTCCTTCGCTCATATCTTTATTATGCCTTTTGGTTCAAAACTTGTTGATACCAATCCAAAATATTTGTTTCCCTTTAGAGAAATGCTTAAACAACAATTTGTATAGCTAAAAAATGACAAATTCAAACCAAGTAATACATAATCGACTCACAGAAAATCTTTTAAAAGCAAATTCAAAATCTAATCACTCTTAAGTGAGCCCTCTTTGCGAGGGCTTTTTTTATTGCTCAAATCCTAACGCCTAAATCTAGTAGCTATTTCATTAGTAATTAATCATGAATAAAAAACAGCTCCTGGAGGACATAAAGCAGATAGCTATTCCTCGTCATTCAAAATGGGATCCTCTTGGATTAATGAGTGTTCGTATTTATGTCAAAAATCGCCTCTCTTCTTATGGCAAAGTTCTAGAACATTCATTTAAAGAAGGTTCAGAAGAAGGAATTAATTACATTCTTAAAATTCAAGGAATAAATCCAAAACTAGATCCCCTTCTTATAGGTGCACACTATGACGGACCAATTAAATCTCCAGGTGCCGATGACAATGCAAGTGGATTAGCTGCATTATTTGCACTTGTTGAACATTGCAGAAAAACACCTCATGATAGACCTATTTGGTTTGTGGCTTTTGATCAAGAGGAATGGGGACTACTTGGAAGTAAAGCGCTATCAAAAGAGTTAAAAGCAAAAGGTCAAAAGCTCAAGCTAATGATCAGTCTTGAGATGCTTGCCTTCACATCTGATAAACAGGATTATCCATTGCCTGTAATGAAAAAGTTGTTTGGTGAAAAAGGAGATTTCATTGCATTAGTTGCGAATACGGGTTGTTCTTTAATGTTGCCTAGTTTGTCGTCAAGCATGGGTAAGTTTCTTCCAACTAAAGTTCTCCCTGTACCTTTGAAAGGTGATGTTCTGGCTGATGTTCGTCTTAGTGATCACAGTCCTTTTTGGGATCAAGGTTTTAACGCGATGATGATTACTGATACCTCATTCTTGAGGAATCCTAATTATCACGAGCCTACGGATACTGTTGAAACTCTTGATTTGGACTTCTTTTATAATGTGGTTAGAGGATTAACTGAAAGTTTGGAGAAAATATAATGAAACGCTTCTTTCTTCTTGCTTTAAGTGCAGGCCTTTTGGTTAAACCTGTATTTAGTGATTCCTCTTTGAAAGAGAAAGCATATGCTGCAGGGACTTTAGGTGCAGCACTTTGTCATCATTCCAATGGTTTAATATCTATGTCCGAAGTATTATTTTTGACAAGGAAGAATTTAAATAAAAAAGGTTATAGCACTGAAATTATTAATAACCCTAAAGTTAAAGAAGCAGCTGAATATATAAAGAATTTTTCAGGTGATGATTGTTTTAATTCGCCAGGATATGATCCAGAATTTAATGCCAATTTAATGAATATATTGCAATCTAACGTAGACTATTTTAGGGATAAATCATATTTTAATAAAGACGAGAAAGTAGTTTATTGTAAGGAGCCTCTTCCTCAGTTCACATTAAATTATTACTCAAATCCAAATGATAATGAAGTTTCTAATCTTTGTACCTGTGTATGGAATAAGTTTCCTGATACAAGTTGGCAGAAAAAAGAAATGTTAAATGGCTTTAATGTTATGAGAAAGGCTAAAGAAGATTCTTGGCGTGCAAAATCTCTGCAAGCAGGGTTCTCAACAATGTTTGGTAAAGCGATTAAAGAATGTGGAGGAAATCAATTATAGAAAAGATTAGCCAGCTAATCTATAAGTTTTTAGGTTACTATTAGAGAATAAACAAATGAAAAGCTATGCCTGTTAGAGATATTGATAGTGATGATTCTTCTAATGATAGTTCAAGTGAGAAAAAGTCTTTAAATAATAGAACAATACCCTGGGCTAGATATTTTGCTCGATTATTTGATTTGATTTTAGTTGGTTTTATATGTTATGTCCCAGTACTCATTATTTGGGGATCTAGAAATACAAATATTACACTATTTCAATTCCTAATTGTAATACCATTTATCTACATATTCTTTGAACCTTTTTGTTATGTGCTTTGGGGTGCGACACCTGGTAAGTTTTTATATTCAATTAAAGTTCTCAACGAAGATGGTTCTAAATTAAGTCTAAGGAAAGCTGTTAAACGTTCTTTACAAGTTTTGATTAGGGGTAATGCTTTTGGAATACCTTTTCTTATTGTTCTAGCAAATTTTATTGCTTTTAGGTATTACGAGGATAACAAACAAACTCCTTGGGATAAGCAGCTGAGAATTAAATATGCGATTGGAAATATTAGTAATCAAAGAATATTAATCACGAATATTATTATCTTACTTTTATCTTCCTTTCTTAGATTTATTGGCCAGTATTCTAAAGACTATATTAGTTAAAAAATTTTTCTTACTTCTCTTCTGGTTTAAAGATTAAACTAAATATTGAACCTATAGCTGAAAGTATTCCTATGAATAAGGACACTTGAATTGACCATATAAAACCACCAGCGATTGCTCCAACTAGAGCCCAAATAATTAAATTACCTCCAAAATAATTATAAACAATTGGAGATAGCTTTACTCCTAGTGGTCCTCCTCCTAGAAAGCCAAGTAACTGTTGTGTTCCTTTGGATACTGAGTCTTTATTTTGTCTTTCGTAGTTAATTTTTTCAGTTTGTTGTTTATTGATATTGAATTCTGCATCTCGCTCTTTGTCGTTAAGTTGAAGATCGTAATCCCAATCTTTAATGTATTTTTGTTGATTTAAGTTCGCATTCGCTTCACCAATAAAGAAAGTTACCGACAAGGCAGTTGTTAGAGCAATTTTTTTAAAAATATTATTTAGCATAATTTTTTTTTCTATTTTAGCTATCTTGCCTATTTTTCCAATAATTGTCGTAATTCGTTCTAAGAAGACTTTGAACTAATTTCTCTTTTTATAGGGAGTTTTTTACTCCAGACCTTCGGGTTGCGAGCCCGACGAGATGATCATTTTATATAATTAGCTATTAATCCAATTGCTGGAATAGGTCTACTATTGCTAATTACTATATTTTTAATTCTATAGAGCTCAAAATATATATATTTAACGAGTCTAAAAGTATCATATATGCATAAAAAAAGCCTGTCATAACAGGCTTTTTTGGAATTGGTGGCGGGGGGAAGATTTGAACTTCCGACCTTCGGGTTATGAGCCCGACGAGCTACCAGACTGCTCTACCCCGCGAAGATTAAAAATATTCTATAGCAGAATCAGACTCGTTTGGATTTATTTTTTGCAATACCTAATTTTTCTATTAATGCCATTACTTCCTGCCGCTTATCTTTTTCAATCCCAATAATCTCTAATTCTTTTTCTTTAATAGATTTGTTCTGCTTGATTAATTCTATTATTTGCTTTGTTTTTTTACTTGTAATAATTTCAACCAATTTTGAATGTAAGGGGAATAATAACATTTCTGGTTTTGTAGAATCGCTATCAACAAATAACTCTTTCTCATTATAGATTGCAGTTGAATAGTCTTTAAAGATGTAGTCGATAGAAGGATGAAAACGAATAGAAGTATTTATTTCATTGTAACTATCTCTTCTTTCTTTTAAGTTAAGCCATAGTTTTCGATATTGATGGCTTACAACTTGCCAACTAAATAATTCTTTCCACCTTTGCTTACTTTTATAGCCCATATTTTCTCTGATTTCTTTGTTATCAATTAGAAACTTTAATTTATCATTTAAAGCGTTCTCATCTATAACCGTTTTCATTGATTTTAGACCTATCATATAATCAAAGTTTATTTTTTCGATTTTATAATCTAATTCTATATGATTTATTGCTTCTTTAGATCCAACGGCATATTTAGTCGGGATAAGATATCCAGTTTCGTTCTCTTTTACTAAGTCTTTATATCCATTCCAATCACTCACAATACATGGAAGCTCCGCAGCCATCGCTTCAATTACTGTAAGGCCAAATGTTTCTTGAATATTATCTGACAGTGAAATAAAAATATTTGCGGCATTAAGTGAGTCTATCTTTGCCTCTTCTGTCGCTTGTTCTATACCTCCGACTCTTTTTATGGTTAGATTTCTAAATGAGAAAATGAGACTATTGTAGAGTTTTTCAATAGTCTCATTTGCAAAAGTACCACATTCCAATAATACTATTTGTTTATCCTTTATCTCTGTACTTAGCTTGGATATTGATCTATAGATGGCTAAGGGATGTGCCTTCCCGTGAAATGATAGACGGCCTAGAAATAAAATTACAATTGCATCTTTAGAAATTCCTAGCTTATTCCTTGCCTTTAATCTCTTTTCTTTTCTTGTTAATGATATATCATATGTAATATCATTGACAGCAAGAGGAATGGTATATAATTCAGGACGTTTTTTCTTTGTGAGTTTTATATTGTACTTCCTTTCAAATGATTCATGAAAGAAATCAATCGTTCTATTTACTACTTCCCTCCCGCATGATGAGGTACATACTAGAGCATCCCAAGACTCTAAACCTCCAAAAATATATTCTTTAAAACCATTTATTACTTTGTTTGAGCAAAGTGTGTGGATTATCCCTGTAATTGAAAATTTATTGGGACTGTAATTTGCTCGTATAGCTGACCATTTTTCTAAATCTGGACCTGGGATATGTATATTCTCAATTTCATTAAGATTGAATTTACTAATTTTTGTATGTATATTTAGCGAAGTATTTTTAATTAGATATGGATTTAGAATTGTGTTTAAATATTCTTTTTCTTTCACTGAATTAACTAAGATATCTAATTCTTCACCTTGGTACAAATTATTCACTATTCCTTTCGCGAATTCTTTGCCCGCAACTCTTCTGCCCATTAGTTGATATCTTTCTGTATCAAATGCATCTCCAGGTAGGATTAATGCCGCTGGATATTTTCTTGAAATAGATTTATTAATAGTCATATAATTGAATATAAATAATTATTCAATTAACTAAATTTTGGTGGCGGGGGGAAGATTTGAACTTCCGACCTTCGGGTTATGAGCCCGACGAGCTACCAGACTGCTCTACCCCGCGTTGTTAATAAAGCATACATCTTTATGTGACATTAATGACTGCTTTGTTTGTCTTAAGGGACCTGTAATTTCCCCTCAACCTCTATATAGATTCCTGGATTTTTCTGAAGGATGATTTCATCTAGTTCTTCAATTGCCGATGGGGTGATCCACTCTAGCTGTCGGAGAAGATGTATGGCTACAGCATGTTTTGCTCTTTTTGATCCATCTTCAACCTTTATTGAGAGTCCAATACCTTCCCCCATTAAACCAATACATTGGATCCCTTCACTTCCACCTTTGCTAATTATTTGCTTATGACTTCTTTTTATTAATTCCGAATCAAAATATCCTTCTCCAGCAAGTAGGTCTGGATGGTTTATCATTGCACGCGTTATTTTTTCAAATTCAGGTTGGTCAGATCTAGATAAATGAGCATATAAAATAGCCATTTGAGATAAACGCAAAAGTAAAGTTGGTGCACCACAGTCATCTCTTTCGGCAATTAATTCTTCAGCTGGTATTTTTAGTAACTCGGAAACTCTTCTGAAAATTTCTATCTGCAGTGGATGATGTCCCATTAAATAGCTATCTAGATCCCAGTTCATTTTTTTGCAGGTTGCGAGAAATGCTGAATGTTTTCCTGAGCAATTGTGTTGAAGCCTACTTTCTCTGTTTTGTGGGATTGGGCATTTCAGTTCTTTTATATCTATATCTGAATTCCAAAGGAGCTTGAATGCTGTTCTCGCATGAACTGATGAACCACAATGAGAACCACATGCCAGAGCTAATGTCTTGTTATCTAAATTATATTTTTCCAAAGTGCCACTTGTGAGGAAAGGCAATGCTTGGAAAGGTTTTAAAGCTGATCGAATGAAAGTTTCATATTCAGGAAATCC
Organism: Prochlorococcus marinus str. MIT 1214; assembly: GCF_027359355.1. Taxonomy (NCBI): domain Bacteria; kingdom Bacillati; phylum Cyanobacteriota; class Cyanophyceae; order Synechococcales; family Prochlorococcaceae; genus Prochlorococcus; species Prochlorococcus marinus. The sequence continues at coordinate 240,393 of NZ_CP114777.1, forward strand.
TGCTTTCATTAATGTTCTGCCTTTCGTATCACATATTGAAGCGTGGGCTCTATGAATGGATTCAACACTTGAACCCCTTTTTACTAGAACCTTTATAGAATTTTTGTCGTGGTTAGATATATTATTTTGTAAATTCATATATTAATTCATTCCTAAAAATATAAATAATAATGAAACTATAACAACTGATACTAAGAGTATTATTATTACTTCTAAATGATTTAAAATAGGTTTGATTTGATTTTGAGCTATGAGTAAATCTTTTGCTCTCCAATTGATTGGTTTTTCCCAAATCTGTCCATCGTACCAACCAGATTCTTCATATTCAATTTTTTCGGAATTAAGTCGTTTATATATATAAGTCCAACTTAACCATTGTCTGATAAGTAATAATATAGGAAAAGCAAGAGATACAGTTAGACTTACAAATAAAAGTTCAAAAATGTTGTTTTTCAAGTGATTGCTTCCATAAGATATTGTTAAGCTAACTGGTGTGATAAATAACCAACAAACTGTTAATTTCCGGTAGAAGATATTTCTTTCTAAAAAAGGCCAGGAGATTAACCACGAATTTCTAATGTTATTAAATTCATTCAATGGCCTTTGGCTCTCAGGCACAGGGCATATTATTTTATTCATCTATTAGTTTTATTAATTTATTATTTATAAAATCATGAATAATGCCATTGCTCCAAAATGATTCTAAATCATAGAATTTTCTTTCATTAGGTTGAAAAACATTAATTATTAGATCTCCATAATCTAATAATGCCCATTTAGCTTCATTTATTCCTTCTTTACGGAGAGGTAACAGATCTGCTTCCTCTCTCATTGTCTTCTCTACATTATTAACTATCGCCCTTACTTGAACATCAGAAAGTCCTTCAGTAATTAATATCCAATCAGCTATACTTGAAACTTCATCAACTTTTAAAAGTTTTATATCTCCTGCTTTTCTATCATCGCAAGCAACTGCAGCTAGTTCAACTAACACACTACTATCCATAAACATTTTCACTCGTAACTGATTTTTTAGACCCCTCTTGAGATGCCATTTCTGCACGCGCTCTTTCAGCACTTTTTCTGAGTGCTTCTAATCTGTCTTCATAAAATGTTCTCTTTTTTTTCTTTCTTGATTTTTCTACTAAATCTTTTAAAGCCCCACCAAGACTTTTATAAGCATTTGGAACGCTATATCCGAATCTACATGCGAGATCAATCGCTCTCTCGTCAGCTGATATAGAATCTTGTAAACGTTTCTCAGAATTATTTTTTAAGTAAAGTCGATAACCTGCAAAGCCTGATAATCCAATTGCCATTAAAAGTAACAATCCATCTTGAACCCATAATTCTCCAATAGCACCACCTAATCCTATTGCCAGAGCTGCCATTTCCCAGCCATCTCTAGGAATTGTGTCATTTTGAATGCGTCCTACCTCATGCCAAAACAACAAATTTCTATGATCTTGAGCTAAATAGTCCCATTGCTCAAGATCAATTTGAATCTCGACTTCATCTCGCCCAATTTCTTCAAGCGTGATCAAGGGGGGGTCTATTGCTGCTGCGGCTTCAATGAATACCCAGCTTTGGTTTTCTGGTGGCAGCAGCCCTTTAAGGCGCTGTAGTTCGCTCATACTCTTTGTTTCTTATTCGGAAAGTTGGTTAAACTTTAATAGTAGTTTGCCGATCTAGACAGTAGATGATAAACAGATACCTAGAATGCGTGACATAAATGAAGTTTACAAGAGATTCACATGCCACGGCGTAAAGATATACGTCGAATTTTGATACTAGGTTCTGGACCAATTGTTATTGGACAGGCCTGTGAATTCGATTATTCCGGTACTCAGGCATGTAAAGCGCTAAGAAGCGAAGGCTTTGAAGTTATTTTAATTAATTCTAACCCCGCTTCAATAATGACGGATCCTGAAACGGCAAACAGGACCTACGTTGAACCTCTTACAGCCTCAGTTGTTGAGCAAATTATAGAAAAAGAAAGACCTGATGCTCTTTTGCCCACAATGGGTGGGCAAACGGCTTTGAATATTTCAGTAGAATTAGCTGAATCTGGTATTTTAAAAAAATATAATATTGAATTAATTGGTGCAGATCTTAAAGCAATTAAAAAAGCTGAGGATAGAAATTTATTTAAAATAGCCATGAATAATATTGGAGTTGAAGTATGTCCATCTGGAATTGCTTCTGATCTCCAAGAAGCTGTAATAGTGGGAAATGAAATTTCTTCATTCCCTAAAATCATTCGTCCTGCTTTTACATTAGGTGGAAGTGGAGGCGGTATTGCTTATAACCAGGATGAGTTTTTAGAATTATGTAAAACAGGACTAGATGCTAGCCCTGTTTCTCAAATACTTATAGAAAAATCTCTTTTAGGTTGGAAAGAATTTGAGTTAGAGGTTATGAGAGATTTATCAGATAATGTTGTAATTATATGCAGTATAGAAAATGTTGATCCTATGGGGGTTCACACTGGAGATTCGATTACAGTAGCTCCTGCACAAACTTTAACTGACAGAGAATTTCAACGTTTAAGAGATTATTCAATTTCCATAATTAGAGAAATTGGCGTAGCAACTGGTGGTAGCAATATCCAATTTGCAATTAATCCACATAATGGTGAGATTATAGTGATTGAGATGAATCCTCGTGTAAGTAGATCTTCAGCTTTAGCAAGTAAAGCTACAGGTTTTCCTATTGCTAAAATTGCTGCCCTTTTGGCTATTGGTTATAGATTAGATGAGATTATTAACGATATTACTGGCAAGACTCCCGCATGTTTTGAACCTTCAATTGATTACGTAGTTACTAAAATACCCCGTTTTGCATTTGAAAAATTCTCAGGGAGTTCTTCAATTCTTACTACTTCAATGAAGTCAGTCGGGGAGGCAATGGCAATAGGAAGATGTTTTGAAGAATCTTTTCAAAAGGCAATACGATCTTTAGAAACAGGACTAAGTGGTTGGGGGTGTGATCGAGTTGATCAGAATCTATCTTCTACAGAAATAGAAAGACTATTAAGGACGCCTTCACCAGAGAGAATAATGCATGTTCGCTTAGCAATGAAGAATGGAAGAAGTGATAATGAAATTTTTTCTTTTTCTAAAATAGACCCTTGGTTCTTATCAAAACTTAGGAATATAGTAAATGCAGAGGATCAATTACTTAAGTTTGAAAATATTAATCAATTAGAGCATAATTTTTTATTAAAACTAAAACAACTAGGATTCTCTGATCGCCAGATTGCTTTTGCTCTTAATACTGATGAATTAACAATTAGATCTAAAAGAACTTCCCTAAAAATATTACCTGTTTATAAAACAGTTGATACATGTGCCTCTGAATTCTCATCGAATACACCATATCATTATTCTACATATGAAAGACCAGTCTACAGGGTTGATAATGATGGAAATATAATCAAAAATATTAATCTTAACGAAATTAAAAATGAAAATAAAAATAAAATCTTAATTCTGGGAGGAGGTCCAAATCGTATTGGACAAGGTATTGAATTTGATTATTGTTGTTGTCATGCTTCTTATCAAGCACAAGAGGAAGATTTTACAACAATAATGATAAATAGTAACCCCGAAACGGTTTCTACTGATTATGATACAAGCGATATACTTTACTTTGAACCTTTAACTCTGGAAGATGTTCTAAATGTTATTGAATTTGAGGAACCTTGTGGAATAGTTGTTCAATTTGGAGGTCAAACCCCTTTAAAACTCTCTTTACCTATAGTCAATTGGTTACAAAAAACGGAAAACTCAAAGTTACAAACAAAAGTTTTAGGTACATCCCCTATCTCAATTGATTTAGCTGAAGACAGAGAGCAATTTGACAAGGTTTTGAGAAAATTGGATATTAGGCAACCCAAAAATGGTCTTGCTAGAACTTTTGAAGAATCATTGGTTGTTGCCAATAAAGTTGGCTATCCATTGGTTGTTAGGCCTTCATATGTTCTTGGTGGTAGAGCTATGGAAATTGTCTATGAGCAAGATGAGTTGGAACGATATATAAAAGAAGCTGTAAACGTTGAGCCTGATCATCCAATCCTTATTGATCAATATTTAGAGAATGCAATTGAGGTCGATGTTGATGCTTTATGTGATGAAAGCAAAAATGTTGTGATTGGAGGCTTAATGGAGCACATTGAGCCCGCGGGTATTCATTCTGGTGATTCAGCTTGTTGCCTTCCTTCCATAACGCTATCTGCTAAATCATTAAATACAATTAAAGATTGGACAAAATCACTGGCTACTGAACTAAATGTGGTTGGTCTAATTAACCTTCAATTTGCTGTTAAAAGAGATGATGATGGTAATGAAGTCGTTTTCATTATTGAGGCAAATCCAAGGGCATCAAGAACAGTTCCTTTCGTTTCTAAAGCTACTGGAATCCCTCTAGCAAAAATTGCAACTCAGTTACTTTTAGGTAAAAAATTAAAAGATATTGGTTTAAATCAAGAACCAACTCCACCACTTCAAGCAATAAAAGAGGCTGTTATGCCTTTTAGACGTTTTCCTGGCTCAGATAGTGTTTTAGGACCAGAAATGCGTTCAACTGGAGAGGTGATGGGATCTGCAAATACTTTTGGAATGGCCTATGCAAAATCCGAACTCGCAGCCGGTGAGGGATTACCTACTTCCGGTTTTGTTTTCTTATCTACTCATGATCGTGATAAACCTGCATTGATACCCGTAGCAAAAAAATTAATTGAGCTAGGGTTTTCAGTCTTGGCAACATCTGGCACTTCTAAGTATCTTGAAAAATTTGATTTAAAGGTAGAAACGGTTCTGAAGGTTCACGAAGGAAGACCAAATATTGAGGACATGATTAGATCAGGAAAGGTTCAGTTGGTAATAAATACTCCGATTGGACGTCAAGCAATTTATGATGATAAATATCTCAGAAAGGCAGCTCTTGACTATTCTGTCCCAACTTTGACAACCTTGAAGGGTGCTAGTGCTGCTGTAGAGGGGATAGAGGCATTGCAGAATCAAATTCTATCAGTTTCAGCTTTGCAAGATATTCATTCCTAAACACCTTTTTGCTAATTATTTAATTCAATTTTTTTCATATTTCTATGATAATTAATATTAATTTTCTAAATCTGATTTCTATAAATTGTTAAATATAAATTTGAAATATCAATTTTTAGCTCCTTTTTAGTCGTTTTAAGCAAAGCTCTATTACTACCTGATTAAAAATTCACCTTTTTTTCAAATAAAGACATACAATTATGTTCTTGCCTGATAATTAGGAATGACCGCAACAGCTTCTTCTTCCCCAAAACTAAGAGTTGATACACGCGGAACAAATGAGTTGCCGCCACATCTAGATGAAAACCTTTTAACTCCTCGTTTTTACGTAACTGAATTTAAAAAAGCAGCTAAGACAGAATTAACTGATGCGCGGGAAGAGTTTGAAGCAATGCTCTCAGAAATGAAAGCAGATTATAATTGTACTCATTTTGATAGGAAGGCAAGTCTAGATAGATTGCAAGAATTGCCTCAGAAGGCTAAAGAGACTTATGAAAGTTATTTAGTTAGATCAGTTATCTCAGAGTTTTCTGGATTCCTTCTATTCAAGGAGATTTCAAATCGTTTGAAGAAAGAGGGAAATAGGGATCTTGGCAAACTATTTCAGTTTTTAGCTAGAGATGAAGCTAGACATGCAGGCTTTCTAAGCAGAGCATTGGTTGCAGAGGGTATTGAAGTGGATCTCCCTCATTTAGGCGGTAAAAGGGCAGCGACTTGGTTCCCAATTAGTTGGGTTATATATTCTGTTTATCTTTCAGAAAAAATTGGATATTGGAGATACATCTTGATGGATAGGCACCTTAAGGCTAATCCAGATCAGGCTTTTGCTCCTCTTTTTGATTTCTTTGAACCATGGTGTCAAGACGAGAACAGACATGGTGATTGTTTTACAGTAATGATGAGATGTTGGCCAGGAATTACCAAAGGATTTAGAGGTAAGATATTAAGTCGTTTCTTCTTGTGGAGTGTCTTCCTTACACACACTTTGACAGTTTGCGAAAGAGGTGAGTTTTATGAATTGCTTGGTATTGATCCAAAGGAATTTGATGAGGAAGTGATAAAAAGAACAAACCACACATCTAAAAATGCTTTCCCTTGGGTGTTTAATCTTGAAGACAAAAAGTTTTGGGATTTGAGAAACAAAATTATTGAATCTTTCAGAGCTTTTGTAAGTGCTAAAGGTTTAACAAAACCAGTTAAATTTGTTAAATTCGCAACCTTGATATTTAAGCAATTTGCGCTCCCAATGGAGAAGACAAATGCTTTGAGATATGATAAAAATGTTAATTTTACAGGTCAGGATATTTTAAATTTTTGGACAGATAAATAAGACTATTAAGAAAAATCAAATATCAAATGGATTACCAGCTTGTGTGTCCAATCCTTTGAAATATTTTCCGAATTGAGCGTTATAGACTTCGTCCTCATCTTGAGTCACGCATTCCAATGGCCCAATAGCTTTTGAAACGCATAACAATCCGTATCCCTTATCCCTCATCTCTTTAGAGAGGCCAATACAAGCTTGTTGATCCAGTTGCCCTGAAATTATCTTAACTGCGCACTCAGAACAACATCCATTTCTGCAAGAGAATGGCAATGTGTCTCCGATAATTTGTCCATTTTCATCTTTTGATTCAAAATTTCTCAATATATAATCACCTTCAGGGACATCAAAGGTATATGTTTTTCCCTCCTGTTTATGATGAATAGTTATCTTGTGAATTTGTTTCATTGAATATTTATTTTGGAGGTGTTATATCTCTTCTTTCTGGAGGTTCAGGGGGCTGACTTGCATGCTGCCAAAGCTCTTCAATATCTAGTGATTTAGTTAACCTTTCTCCACCAAATCGAAGTTTTAACCAAGCAATCGTTGTTGAATCTTCCGCTATAACGGCTTCAAAACCTTCATCTTCAGTAATTTTGAATTTGTTAACTAATGAAGAATTTAAGAACCACATAGGATAGTCCTCACCTTTGCGACTCCTTCTCTCATGAAAGGATTCTCTTAATTGTCCATTACCCTGTAATTGACCTTCTGGGGCTAGAAGAACATTTAGGGTTTTGGTCTTCGACATTATTTAAGAATCAAAATTGGTCTTGATCTTAGGTTTTATATTTCCTAAGATCTTAATCAGATAACTTTAGTAAAAGGAATTACATACACGGAAATAGTTTGATAGATCTTCACAAGATTTTCTTGATTATCTGTAAGTATTAATCCTAATTATTTAAAAAGCCTATACATATAAGGTTTTTCTTAATTGATAATTAATTATTTAAGCCTCTTTTTTGGGTGCCTCAGCCTTTGCTTTAAGAGCTTCAGCTTCTGCTGCTTTCTTAGCTTCTTCAAAATCAATTCTGTTTTGAAGTTGCCCTGAAGCTCTCATCCAGTCGTTTACACTAGCTTCCTTCCCAGCTGCTTCACATTCCTCTTGATACTTCAAGAATGGATACCAATGATGAGTTGCATTCTTGGAATCTGTAAAATTAGTCAATTTCTTAAGTATTCAATAAATTAATTATCGCATCATATTTTCTTCTTTTGGCAGCATATTAATTTTTTATCGTAATAGTTAAAACGTTTGTTGAATTTATTACTCTTAGTTCGTTTTGAATGAAAACCCGATTTTGATGAAACTAGCTTTTATTGGTCTTGGCGCTATCGGGAAGCCCATGTCTGAGCGTCTCATTGATAATGGCTATGAATTGAATTTATATAAGAGAAATAAACAAAAAAAGGACTACAATAAAAAATATTTTGTTGACCCTGTAGAGGCTGTTACTGACTGCGATGGCCTCTTGATTTGTGTTACTGATGATGATGCGGTTGAATCTGTTCTATTTGGTGATAACGGAGTAGCAGACAAGCTGAAGCCTAACTCTTTTGTTATTGATTTCTCTACAGTAAGTCCTAATAAATCTATCTCAATACATAAACGATTAGCTCAACAAAATATTTTTTATGTTGACTGTCCAGTTTCAGGAGGAACAGAAGGTGCTCATAATGGATCACTCTCTTTATTTATTGGTGCAAGTAAAAAAGAGTGTAAGTCTTTTGAAAAGATCTTTGAAGTGCTCGGTAAATCAATAAATTACTTTAATGGAGTTGGTAAAGGTCAACAAGTCAAAGCTCTTAATCAGATATTAGTTGCAGGAACATATGCAGCTGTAGCTGAGGCAATCGAATTAGGAAAATTGCTTGAGTTGCCCATGGATGATGTGATTACTGCTTTAAAAGTTGGAGCAGCGAATTCATGGCCATTAGAAAATAGATCAAAAGCAATGTTGATTGATAAGCATCCCTTAGGATTCAAATTAGAGTTACATCATAAGGATTTATCTATTGCCATTGATATGGCTAAATCTATAAATATTGATTTACCAATAGCCTCTAGAGTAAAAGAGATTGAGCAACGATTAATGCAAGCTGGTTTAGGTGAACTAGATATTTCCGTGCTTCATAGGTACATTTCAAATAAAAGAATAGAGCACTAAAATTCATTTAAATAGTGGTTTTTGCTAACTTATTTTATTTACAGATTCAAAAAAGTATGTTAATATTATGTATATTGTTAAATGTCTAAGTCTGATTTATGAAACTGGAAAAGCAGCACGCGAAACTTATAAAGTTGCAAACTAAAGCTGAGTCTTGTATGTCTCGTGACGAGGCTCAGAAGATTATTCGCAAAGCTGAGAAAGCTCAATCAAAGATTTCAGGATAGTTTCTTTTTTATTAAGTCAAAAAACATAATCCCTTCATGTTTTTTGAATTGAACACTCCAAAGATTGGAGCATTTTGGCTTTAATTTCTCTATTAAAGTATCTGTATCTCCACTATTAATCCAATTTGATTTAATTTCTGGAATATTATTATGCATACTTTCAAAACTCATTTCTGCTAGTAATAAGCCAGTTTCATCATTCGATATTTTAATACTACCTTCAGTAGTTCTTTGAAATAATCTTAGTAATAAATCAAGTATTATCTTTTCGACTTCTTTCTTAGACGATTTACTTAAAATATCAACTCCAGAAATGGTTTTCCCTCCAAGTGGCATTAATCTTTTATTATTTTGCTCTGCAAGAGCTATAGCTATTACATATTTTTGTTCTTCCATTTAATTTTAACAACCTATAGATTTTTCTTTACGTTGATTTTATCTGCTATGTAGGCAAAAATGTTTTATCTTAATGTTGAAGCATTTGAAAATTAATTGCGTAGTAATCCTAGTGACTTGATCGTTGTAGATCAGCTGAGTAAATATTATCGAGTTGCAAACAAACAGCCTGGTTTTAAGGGTACTCTTAGGCATTTTTTCGATCGAAAGACTTATGATGTACCTGCCGTAACTGATATAAGTTTTAAAATTTCACGGGGAGAAGTAGTCGGATTTCTTGGGGCTAATGGAGCTGGTAAGACCACATTATTAAAAATGATGTGTGGTCTTATTCATCCATCGACAGGGTTAGTTGATGTTGGTGGCTTTTCTCCTCAAAGAAGGCAAACGGCTTTTCTAAAAGAGATAACTTTGGTTATGGGGCAAAAGCAGCAGTTAATTTGGGACCTTCCTCCCATGGACTCTTTGTATGTCAACGCAGCTGTATATGGTTTGTCTGACCACGAAGCAAAAGTAAGAATTAATGAATTAGCAGAAATGCTTGAACTAGGAGAAGAACTTACAAGACCTGTAAGAAAGTTGTCGTTAGGACAAAGAATGAAATCTGAAATTCTTGCTGCTTTATTGCATAAACCATCTGTCCTTTTTCTAGATGAACCTACTCTTGGTCTAGATGTAAATGCTCAAGCTAGAGTTCGTAGTTTTTTATCCGAATACAACAAAAGGACTGGTGCGACAATTTTGCTAACTAGTCATTACATGGCAGACATAACAGCATTATGTCCAAGAGTTATTTGTATTCATAAAGGAAAGCTTTTTTATGATGGTGACCTTGATTCACTGTCTAATTCATTATCACCATCAAGAGAGGTAAAAGTTGAATTGAAAAATCCATGTGCAAGAGAAAAATTTGAAAAATATGGTGAGATTCAAGATTTAAAAGATCGTTTTATATGTTTGTTAGTTTCAAGGGATAAATTGACAGCTGTAGTAAGTAATCTATTAACTGATTTCGATATTATCGATTTAGAGATTAGTGATCCTCCTATTGATCAATTAATAGGAGAATTATTTATAAAGGGAGAAGTCAATTGAGAATATTTGGATTGTCTTTCAAGGTTATTAAGACCTTACTTACAACACAATATGCATACATGTTGGAATATCGCATCGAGATAGCTTTGTGGGCTTTATCTGGAGTACTACCATTTATTATGTTTTCTCTTTGGAGTCAAAATGATGTTGGTAATTCATTTGGTCTAAATGATATTGGTTTGGCAAGATATTTTTTAAGTGCTTTTCTAGTTAGGCAATTTTCAGTTGTTTGGGTTGTCTTCTCTTTTGAGGAAGATTCTCTTTCTGGTCGATTATCACCATATTTGCTTCAGCCTTTGCATCCTCTCTTTAGATATGTAGCATCTCACTTGGCAGAGCAGGCAACAAGACTTCCTTTCGCAATAGCCATAGCTATTACCTTCTTTTTATTAAATCCATCATCTTTTTGGCTTCCTTCATTACCTCAATTTTTACTGGCGTACTTATCAACTCACTTTGCTTTTACTATCGCGTTCCTTCTTCAAAGTTTAGTCGCTGCACTTTGTTTTTGGACTGAAAAATCTAGTGCTCTTGAGAGATTAATATTTGTTCCTTATCTTTTTCTTTCTGGTTTATTAGTACCTTTATCAGCCTTTCCTTCTAACGTTCTAAAAGTTTCAATGTTAACGCCATTTCCCTATCTAATTAATTTTCCAGCAAAGATTTTATCCGGGATGCCAGTTGATATTTTTAATGGCTTTTTAGCTCAGATTTTGTGGATTTCTATACTGGTACCTTCTGTAAACATTCTTTGGAAACTTGGTGTAAAAAGATATACAGCTATGGGAGCCTAATATGCAGCGTTACTTTAAAACGATTAGATTATTTTGGTCAACAGCATTTGCTTCTCAACTTGAATATCAATTAAATTTTTTGATTGAGTTGTTAGCTATGTTAGGAACTCTTTTGGGAAGTTTATTTATATTATCCCTTTTCTTTACTGGAGGAAGGCAATTAGGAGATTGGACTTGGGAATCAGCATTAGTTATTCAGGGTGTTTATACATTTCTTGATGGTTTAACGAATGCTCTTTTAAGACCAAATTTAACAGAAATCGTTAATTACGTTAGAGAGGGTACTCTCGATTATGTTTTGTTAAAACCAATTGATAGTCAATTTTGGCTATCAGTCAAAAAGTTTTCTTTTGCAGGATTGCCTGAAATTATTTTAGGACTTTCAATTGTTTTTTGGGCGACCATTCAATCAGTTTCAACTTTTTCAATTTACTCATTATTTGTATTTATTATTTCCTTATTGATTGGTTTTATTATTCTTTATTCTGTTTGGTTCCTAATTGCTTCATCAAGTATTTGGTTTGTTAAGACATGGAATGCTACTGAAGTTCTTAGGGCTTTGTTAGCTGCAGGTAGATACCCTATTTCAGCTTATCCTGTTATTTTGAGATTCATATTTACTTTGGTTTTACCTGTAGCTTTTCTTACCACTTTTCCTGCTGAGGCAATCCTCGGAGAACTTAAATTTAATATTTTATTTTTTGGCCTAATATTAAGTAGTATGTTTTTTATTTTTAGCAGACTCTTCTGGAAATTTGCTCTTAGACATTATACTTCTGCCTCAAGTTAATAATTAATTAATTTCATTAACTATATTTTATTTTTAAAGATATTTATAAATTATGAGCTTATTGTCCAATACCAAAGAAGGAATTGAATATGAACAATAAACTAAAGACTGTGAGGAATGAAATCCCAAACCAGCAAAGTGTTTTTAGAGCAATTCCGTAACGAAATTGACTTTTGACTAATGAGCTATTCATTGTATCCATAGCCATCCAGGCAAATAAAGGAGCTGTCAGGAAACTACCGGTCATAGCGCCGAAGACATAGTCTTTAACTCCAATTCCTCCAGACTTAGCAATAAGAAGTGCAAATAGTGATGCAAAAACATGAAATATGATCCATTTTTTGAGACGTTTTTTCTCAGTCAAAGTAGAGTTATTTCCCTTGTCTGTGCGAGCTGTTAAGCCATGAGCTGATGAGATGCTCCTGGGATATGCATCTAGACATGTAAGCGTGGTGCTAAACATTGCTGCAAAAGCTGCAGGTACAATGATCCACTTTGCCCAGCTACCAATGGATTCTGTATATAAGCGGATTAAATTCTGAGCAAAACTAACTCCAGATCCTGTAAGCATTTCATCGCCAGTCCCATACATCGTGAATGCACCAAGAATTAGAAAGAAAATTGCAGTAAGAACTGTAATGAAATATCCAATATTGAAATCAAATTCTGCTTCTTTCAAAGTAGCTGTATGCTTTGTCTCTTTGGCTCTGGAGAACATCCATAGAGATGGCCATATGCAAAGTTCTACTGGACCGGGCATCCACCCCATAAGTGGGATTAAGAAACCTAGATTTGAGAGAGTCCAGGGAGAGGGACTGCTATTCAAAAATGAAATATTGATATCACCGGCAGGGCCTTTTATTAATAAAGATATAACAGCAAAAAATGTTAATAATGTAAGCAAAAATACAAGAATCTTAGATATCCTATCAAGGGCTTTATATTGCCCAATAAATAATATTAATGAACATACTATTAATATACCTATAGCTAAATCTAATTCAGGAAAGGATGAAAAAATTACAATATTTTTTAAAAGAAGACCAGTAACAAAGCTTACGGCCGAAATAGTTAATGTACCTGTAATTAATCCAACTATCAAATATATAGGTAAATAAAATTTATTACGTTTTTGAAATCCCTCTAAAAGTGATAGACCTGTAACTGCTGTAAATCTTGTTCCGACAAGTAAAAATGGATATTTAACTAGATTTGTTAGTAGAATAAGGCCAAGAAGCGAAAATCCAAATTTTGCTCCTGCTGTGGTGGATGACATCAGGTGAGATCCACCTATGCATGCTGCTGCTAAAAGAATTCCAGGGCCAAGGCTTTTTCGATAACCCATGGATTTACTTGAGACTACTTTTTCCATTTATTTATGATGTTATGTTTATTTTTACAATAAAAATAATTTTTTCAAATTAAGTACATAAAGATTATTATTTTATAGTTAGATATCTTTTTATTAAATTGCTTTTTTCTAAGCCCTATTTATTGCATAACGTCTATAGAATTTAATTAATGACTAAATCTGTAAATCTATATTTGGCGTCAGGAATAGATGATGATAAAAGCTTTTGGGTTGTTAATTTTACTGAGGATGATGATATTTTGAATTCTTCAGGTATCGATTTGCTTGAATGCTATAGGAAGGAATTATTTGGTATTAATGCGGCAAGTGAAGTTAAAGAAGCAATTAATAGCACATTAGATATTCTGGCTTTTGATTCGAAATTTGATCGATATCAATTAGATGATTCTATTACAGGTTATTCTTCCGAGATTCCCATTAATATAATTGAGGATATTTTTGATCTATGGGCATATAATTATAATAATGAAAACAACTGGAAAAAATGTATCGGTTTATTGAAATTCAGAAAAAAAATAAAAAAAAATAATGATTATATTAATATAGGATTAAAGGGAGATACTTATGAGTTTGCAAAGAAATTAAACAAATTATTGAGTTTAAACTCAGTTGATTTATCATCTAGGCTAGATCATAACAATGAATTAATGTGGTAAAAAATTAATTTCTAGATTTATTGTATAAATCTCTATCTTTACTAGCTTCATTTATATTCTCCCAAGGAAAAATAATCCATTCATTATCTTTGATATATTTATATGAATTCCACCATGTTGGCTTTTTTTTACTAACCCATACATGAGTTTCTAAACCTTTTATATTTTTTATTTTTTCAAGCGTATGTCCAGTATCATAAATATCATCAACTATGAGTGAATTATTTTTAGGTCTATCTAATAACGGAAGTCCAAGTGAATGACTTAATGCAACTGCAAGACACAAACCTCCCCTAGGGAAACCATAAACTCCTTCAAAATTTTTGTTTTTGCATTTTTTATATATTGAATAAATGCATTCATCAAATTCTAGCCAGCTTAACTTCTTCATTTATAGGTTAAAATATGTTTTCTTTACTATTAAGCTATAATTTTAAAACTTCCTAGATAAACTGTAGTAACCCATAAAGCCACCTATAGTTAGTATCCCAGCTATAGGAGCCGATAGATTTAATGGCGTTGCCCAATCATGAACCATCAATGAAGCTAACATAAGTAACGATTAATAGATAGCTAACAAATTACTACATCTCATATAGTTTTGTTATTTTAGTTCGCAATAATTCACAACTATATAGAATTATTAGTTGATTTATAAATAATTTTGATTCAAATATGTTTGTTTTTATAGATAAACATATCTTTAATTCATGATTTTTTATAAATCATTTTTATTCTTCTTCTCGAAAATATTAGCTACTTGTTCATATATTTTTCCAAAAAGCCATGAAATAGCAATAATACCAACAATTCCTACAATTATTGTTATCGCTGATATGCCCGCATCATTTGGACCATAATTTATAGCTGGGTCAAAACCTTCCACGATGATTCCAATTCGCTTTTATTCATATTAATATTAATTTGATTAGTTTTCTGAATTTTAACTTTTTTGAAATCTGAGATCATCATAATTGCTTATTCTTCAATTATGTATAATAAAAACATCTTAAATCATATTTATGAAGTGGGAATATCATGTGGTCCATCTAAACGTAGATTATTCATTAAGTGAAATTGAAGGATCTAGTAATCCAGAGGTTGCAAGCGAAAAACTTAAAGGTTCACTTAGTGCAGATTTTCTTAAAGATCAATTCCCAGAACAATTTCAGGATGATGAAGATTCTGAGCATCCTGCTATTCAAATAAGTAAATTCCTTAATAAAAAAGGATTGGAAAGTTGGGAGCTTACAGAAACAATTAAACTTGGAAAAATGTTATTTCTTATTTTTAAACGAGAAGTTAATTATTAGCTTAGACAATATCTTTTAGCGTATATATCAACCAGTTAATTAAATTAATTGGGTTTATTATTATGCTTATATCTCTGTTTCCATTTATCGGATAAGCAACTTTATATTTCCCTGCTGTGAAATCACCATTTTGGTTTTTGTGATATTTATTCGTATCTTCCATTTTATATTCTCTGATTGTTTGTTCATTTAATTCTGTGTTGAAAATCCATATTTTTAGATTATTTTCTGTCATTAACACATATCCAATTCCCATCCCATCTGTCATTTTATAATCTACGATTTCTGCATTTATATGTAGAGGCAAGTTATCCAACAATTTTTTTTGTAGAAGATTTTCGATTTTCGATTTATCTACTTTTATCTTTGCCCCAATTGGTATTAGTGGATTTACTTCCATTATGGATAACTTAGATCTCAATAAATTAACATATTCTAGCTATTAATGAATTAACTATCCATTTACTATTAATTTCTTTATATCTTGGAAAGAATTTCTTATGATTTTTTCTTTATATATCGACTTTAAAAACCTTTCGATTCACTTTCGTTTTCCTTTTTCTCCTTGTCTTTTTCTTCTTCTTTTAAATAATTAACCTTTACATAGTTAATTCCTATTATCGTTAGTCTTACAAAGACAAAAGCCGTAGCTATAAACCCTAATAAGATAAAAGTTGATAAAAGTGCAGATCCTAGATCTATTTCAGATACTTTGACCATGTGAAAAAAGTTTACTAATTTATTTAATCTTTTATAAATCGATTTTTAATTTAAAATCCGATTCTAAATAAATTTTAATTTATATTGGTTACAAGACATCTGTAGAAAAAAAAATCATATGGATGCATAACTGAAATAGGAATATAAATTGAAAATGAATCAAACTCAATTTAAAATCCCACTTACAAGCTTAAGACCTTACACGGTTCATTATAGGGACTGTGATAATCAACGTCTTGAGAATTGCTTCTACGCATGTGATGCATATGAAGCTAGATTACTTGCAATGGAATTTAATAGGTATATTCATGAACATCCAAATTGTATTGATCTAATTAGAAGGGAAATGATTAAGAATATCTAAATCGATTGTTAGAGATTATTTTGGTATTAAAAGTTACATTTAGATTTATATGTTAAATAATGATATTCTTTCTCAAATTAGTTTGGGATTTATATCACTTTTTTCTAATTTTATCTCTGCTTTATCTGGAGGAGGTGCAGGTTTAATACAACTTCCAGCTCTTCTTTTTTTGGGATTGCCATTCTCAACAGCTTTGGCAACTCATAAAGTTGCTAGTGTTGCGCTTGGATTTGGCGCATCAATCCCTCACCTAAAGAAAAATAGATTACAAATAAAATTTGCTTTTTTGATATTAATTTCTGGTATCCCTGGTGTTTTATTAGGCGCCTATACGTCATCCATTTTACCTAATGATTTTTCTACTAGCATATTAGGGGTTTTGACTTTATTTCTTGGCTTTTATTCAATTAAGCAGAAACAACTTGGCAGCTCAACTCAAGAAATTGAAATTAATAAGTTAAGAAAAATTATTGGCTTATTAGGTCTTTTTATTATTGGGTTCTTAAATGGCTATCTTTCTTCTGGTACAGGACTATTTGTAACAATTTGGATGATAAAAATGTATAATTTATCTTTTTCTGTTGCGGTTGCTTATACCTTGATTTTTGTAGGTATTTTTTGGAATGGAATTGGAGCACTTTCTTTAGGATTAACGGGAAATATTATTTGGAGCTATATCCCTGTTTTAATTTTAGGCTCTCTTATGGGTGGTTATTTTGGCGCTTATTTTTCAATAATTAAAGGTTCCAAATTTATTAAATTTGTTTTTGAATTAGTGTCTTTTGCTGTTGGCATTTCATTACTAATTAAAGCCTTTTTATGAGTATTTATTTCTTATAAGATTTTTATATGCATCCGGCCTTTTCTAAATCATCTTGCAATTTACTCTCACAGTCTAAAACCCTTGCCCAGCAAGGTAATTGCTGCTTTACAGGTGATTCAAGGAATTTATTGATTGCAGGTCTTAATAGTTTTCCAAAAGTATGAACTGCTAACTCTTCTTTATGTCGACTGTAGGGTAATTGATTTACTGAGGAATCTAAACTAAATTGTTTTACCCTATCTTCCCCTGCTCTTCTATACAAAACCTCCAAATTTGCTAATTGAGAACTAGTAAGTGTTCTTGCTTCATGCTCCATTAATCCTCTCAGAACACTTGATAATATTTCTGTTGACATTTTTTGTAAGCCCTCACTAGCTTTTGAACCTATTTCTTTGTGCTTATGGTCAAAAATCCCTAAATCAACTTGTGCGATTCTTGATATTCTTACATTTTTATAGACCTCTGAGAGAAGCCCTATCTCTAAGCCCCAATCGCATGGGATTCTTAAATTCATTGCTAAGTCTGTAGTAAATGCAAACTCCCCAGCTAATGGATATCTAAAAGACTGTAGATATTGGAGGAATGGGACGTTCCCGATTAATTGTTCCAAACTTGAGAGGAGTGGACCTACAAATAATCTTGTCGCTCTACCTTGTAGTGCATTTGTCTCAAGGGATAAACGGCTGTAAAAAGCTTTTACGTATGAAATCCCATTTGACTTTTCGAGTAAGGGGCTCAGCATTCTCGATGGATAATTAGAGTTGAATGTTCTGATGTCAGCATCAAAAAGTGCTACGACTTCAGAGCTTTTTGTCGCAACACCAACTCCTTGCCATACTGCCCAACCTTTGCCAGGAACACCTAAAAGATCCAGACCGTTCTTTTCCTGGTTTTTTAGTAATTCAATAACTCTTGGACTATTAGTCCATTGGACGTGAACTGGGAAGGGCATTTCTTTAAAGAAATCCCTTGCATTAGCTACCTCATCTTTATTACTTGCAGATAGGGCTATGACTAATTGGTTTAAATTTTTTAATTCTTTTAAAGTGCTTCTTATAAGTTTTAATGCTGGCCTACTGAACTCGTCGAATAGGCATGGAATTAGTATTGATGTTGGCCGTTTTAATAGGTCTTTGTTTAATTGAGATACTGGATCTTTTGCTAGTCCGTACTCATGAATAGTTGTGATTAAACCCTGCTGAAAGTCCATTCAAGAAAAAAGTTTTACAGATTCAATGTGGGAGCTACGATGAGGTAGAGAAGATTGTTTTCCTTTTAAAGAGTGTCTGAGCTGGATAGTGAATTAGATGAGTTGAGATTGTCTCTCAGAGAAATTTATCCTGAGCATACTGAACAAGAAATCAATTCAGTGTGGTCTCAATTGTTGCAGATTCTAGATCCATTTCGTGTTGTTCAAGACACCCATGAATTAAATAATGAATCAATTTGGGATTCTTCAAGTGTAGTTTTGATTACTTACCCAGATTCAATTTATAGGAAAGATGAATCAACTTTAAAAACATTAACTGAATTCGTAAAAAATAGATTAAGAGGCCTTTCTTCAGTCATACATGTTTTACCATTTCTTCCTTCTACAAGTGATGGAGGATTTGCTGTCTCTAATCATGAAAAAATTGAAGATACATTTGGAAATTGGAATGATTTAAAGGATTTATCAAGTAACCATAAAATAATGGCAGATCTTGTTTTAAATCATGTCTCTTCTTCTCATCCATGGGTTCATCAATTTATAAAATCAGAGGACCCTGGCTCGTCGTACATTGTTGCGCCTTCTGAGACTCATATTTGGGAGCAAGTGATAAGGCCTAGAAATTCATCTCTTTTCACTCAAATCAATACAGACAAGGGCTTTAGGAATGTTTGGACAACTTTTGGGCCAGATCAGATTGATGTTGAGTGGAGAAATCCATATGTTTTTTTAGAATTTTTGAAATTATTGGTTAGATATGTAACTAATGGAGCTGAATGGATTCGACTTGATGCAATTGCATTTATTTGGAAGGAGCCATATACGACGTGTTTGCATTTGGAGCCAGTTCATTTAATAGTCAAGCTTTTAAATAAATGCTTGAAGATTATTAAGCCAACCGCTGTATTAATTACCGAGACAAATGTTCCTGAGAAGGAAAATCTTTCTTATTTGATCGAAGGTAATGAAGCAAATCTCGCTTATAACTTTACTCTACCTCCTTTATTATTAGAGGCTATTTATACAGGTAAAACAGATTTACTGAATGATTGGTTATCTAATTGGAATGAGTTGCCAAAACATACATCTCTGCTTAATTTCACTTCTTCACACGATGGCATTGGGTTAAGAGCATTAGAAGGAATTATGGACGAGAAGAGAGTCCATAATCTCTTGGTAGAATCAGAGAAGCGAGGAGGATTAGTTAGTCATCGCCGCCTGTCGAATGGAGAAGACCAGCCATATGAATTAAACATTAGTTGGTGGAGTGCTATGACTCATAATGGATCTGATATTACTTTATTTCAATTTGAACGTTTTTTGCTCAGTCAGTTATTCACTTTATCTTTGAAAGGAGTTCCAGCTTTTTACCTTCCATCTATTTTAGCATCGCCTAATGATCTTGATTCTTTTAGAAAAACAGGGCAAAGAAGAGATTTAAATCGAGAGAAATTTGAGGCTAATAAATTACTTGAGGAACTTAAGAAATTTGATTCTCCATCCAGTAAAAATATTTCATATCTTACTCATATAGTTAAAGTTAGATCACGACTTAAAGCTTTTCATCCGGAGGAGAGTATGAAATGTATATCAACTAATATTGATAATTGTGTAATTATTCAAAGAGGTTTAGATGAAGAAAGTGTTTATGTCTTTTGTAATATGTCTAGCAAATGTATAAATATTTCTACATTAAACGAACTTGATTTTTCTGAATTTTCTTCGAATAAACGTTTGATGGATAATATTACAGGCTCCTATTTTAATACTGATACATTTAAGCTTAATCCATATCAAGTGGTTTGGTTCTCTTTAGTTGAATAGTCCCATGAAAAATAACTCTAAATATTGGATAGTTACAGATCTTGATGGAACATTAATGGACGATAGTTACGATATTTCTCCTGCAAAGAAAACATTGAATATGTTATCAGGAATGGCTATTCCTGTAATACCTTGTACAAGTAAAACAGCTTCTGAGGTTAGATATTTTAGAGATGAGAATGGATTAACAGATCCTTTTATTGTCGAGAATGGTGCGGCTATTTATGGGAACAATTTAAATAATTCTTCTGAGTGGGAATTGATCTTAGGTAAAAGTTATAAGGAATTGAGAATTACATTAATGAATATATCTAAAGAAGTTGGCTACCATTTAATTCCTTTGAATGATTTAAGTAAAAATCAAATATTTAGACTTACTGGTTTATCAGATCAAGGTATTATTAGAGCCTTAGATAGACAGTGGAGTGTTCCGTTCTTAAATCCTCCTGATGAAATCTTTGAAAAAGTAAAGCTTATTTGTGATTCTTATAATGTTCATGTTTTCAAGGGGAATCGGATGAGTCATTTACTCTCTAGTGAAAGTCATAAAGGACAAGCTGTTAATAAATTAAAGGTATATCTACAGAACAAAGATGTAAAGATTATTGCACTTGGCGATTCTCAAAATGATCTTCCTTTACTTGAATATGCAGATATATCTATTGTTATTCCTGGTAAGAATGGTCCAAATAAGTATCTACAGGACGGCATTGACAAAGGTTCTTTTAGATTAGCGAATGCGCCTCATGCAGAGGGGTGGTCAAATAGTGTTGAAGATGTTATTAAAAGCTTTGAGAATTATGCTAAATAAGCATTATGATATAAGCGATATTTTTCCAAAGGATATAAGGAATGATTTCCTTTTTCCTCTTGATACATATCGCTTATTTCTTGAAGGTTTATCGATTAACCCCTCACTTTTTTTTCATAAATGGTCTGATATTAATAGGCAATCAAATATTGATAAATATTGGAAACCAAATACAAAATCAGATTGGAAATGGTCATTAACATTTCCATTTTTTTCTGTCTTAGAAAATTATATTAATTGTATCAATAATCCAATAATAATAGGCTTTTCAGGCCTACCTGGTTCTGGTAAGTCTACTTTAGGATTTTGGATTGATAGTGTTGCAAAAGAATTATCTTTAGATATTAAAGTTATATCTTTGGATGATTTTTATTTGCCTGGACAAGAAATGGATATTGCTATTAATGGTAATCCATGGAATGTTCCTAGAGGCTTCCCTGGAAGTCATTCTTTAGATTTATTGCATCAATCACTAGACACCTTTTTAAATACTGGTGTTTTATGTAGCCCTACTTTTGATAAATCTTTAAGAGATGGGAGAGGAGATAGGTCCGGGTGGTGTGAATTAAAAACTAGAGTTTTAATTTTGGAGGGATGGTTTGTAGGCTGCGAACCAGTTTCAGATTTATTAAAAATTGATGAATTGGCTGAGGACGAATTTAACTTATCATTGACTCAGAGTGAAAAAGACTATCGTATTCTGATTCAAGAATCACTGCGTGAATATAGTAAAATATGGAAAAAATTTGAAAAGATTTGGCATCTTAAATCTTCTCAATTTAATAATACAATTTTATGGAAATCGCAGCAAGAAGATGAAATGATTAAATCAAAAGGATCAGGTTTGAAAGGCAATAATTTAACAGATTTTATACGCATGATACAAACTTCGATTCCGCAGAATTCTTTATCCTATATTAATTCAGATACCACTGTTGAAATCAATCAAAACCGTAGGATATATAAATTAATGACTAATGACTACCATTTTTAATACTCTTAGATTGTATTAAATATTATAGATTATATGATCTATTGTTTGTTTGTTTTATCTTTTGTTAAACTTTTATCTTTTATTCTTTTTATACACTATCATTAAAAACTATAAAAACTTACTCATGCCTATAAAATGGCTTCTTATGTTTATTTGATTCAAAATGGTGATTTATTCAATATTGGTATTACTAACAACCTTGAAAGAACAAGAATTGATTTAAGACCTGGTGAATTGGTTGCTTTTTTAATTACTGAAAAGCCAGAACCATTAATTAAGAACCTTAGGAAAATATATATAGATAACAGATTACCTGGCTCAGACTATTATCGACTTGCGAATTCTCAGGTTAAGGAATGCAGGTCTTTCCTAGAGGGAGATGGATCGAAAAATTATTTCCAACCTTTTCTCAAGGGTCCAAGCTTAATGATATTCTTTTTGTTTGCCTGGTTTATAGTAACTTATATTATTATTGAGCTTGCTGTAAATCCTGTACTAAATCGGTTTAGTTAACTCTTTGTTTTTGGTTTAATAGATTAATTATTAATAAAGAATGTTTGTGTCACTATTTTGATTTCCTTGTTAGATTGTATCCATAGAATTGAATTTAAGTAATTTGAATTTATCAAATTTTTTGATTTTTGTAGCATTACCTTTTGTTATCTCGGCTGTTTTTTTTGGCACTAAGAATGGATACTACAATAGTGATGACTATGAAGGAGATGGCTGCGCTCATGACGTACAGCGATGATTTTTCTCTATCTGATATTTTAAGTGACGTATGATTATCTTTTAATCACTTCGATTTTTAATGCATGTCCATTTGCTATCAAATTGCCAGACAGGTTTGTAGATATCATTCTCAATTTTTCTTCCAGCCTCCTTACACATCTTTTCGGAACCAAAAGGTATTGCAAATAATGATGGACTGGTGATACCGCTTACTTGTGGTTTCCCTCCAGGACCTTGTCTATAGCTACCAATTACTAACCAGTAATCTGCTTTGGCCTTTGTTTGGAATCCGCCTAAGGAAGCCAATGCAAGAATTAATGAGAATATAATTTTTTTTCTCATGATTTATTTTTATTTATGAAATCATATCTATACTAATTGAAAATTTATAGAAATTTATTGGGCTTGTGTTTTTATTATTTTTTAAATATGTCTGAAGAAATTATTCCGTTTATATTTATTTGCATTAAATCTTTTTTCTTAGGCATAGTCCAAGGTTTTACTGAGTTTCTTCCAATTAGTAGTACAGCTCATTTGATAGTAATACCTCATATTTTTGGATGGAATGATCCTGGGGTGTCTTTTTCTGCTTCTATACAATTAGGTAGCGCAGTAGCTATTATTTATTATTTTCGAAATCAACTTAGTTTAATTGTTGGTTCTTTTTTTTCAATTTTTAAACATCATAATGTTTTCAAAGATCATAATACAAGACTATCTACATACATCTTTATAGCTAGTATACCAATATTTGTTTTTGGTTCACTTATTAAATTATATTGGCCGAATTACGCTGATTCGAATTTCAGAAGTTTATTTTCCATAGCTATAATCTCTATTATTATGGCACTATTGCTAGCTCTTTCGGAAATCTATGGCAATAGAAAAAAGTTATTTAAGGACATTAATATTAGGGATGTTATACTGTTAGGCCTTGCACAAGCTTTAGCTATATTTCCTGGGGTTTCAAGATCTGGTATTACTATGTCATCAGCATTGTTTTCAGGTATCGAAAGAAAGACAGCAGCTAGACTTTCTTTTCTAGTTGGTATTCCGGCTATTTCAATTTCAGGACTTGTCGAATTAATTACAATATTTAGAACGTTATCTTTAATCGATATTCTACCTACAATCATTGGGATTATATCATCTTTCTTTTCTTCAATATTTGCTATTGATTTTTTTCTAAAGTTCTTAGCTAAAAATAATACTTTTGTTTTCGTGTATTATCGTTTAGCTTTTGGTGTTTTTATATTGTCGGCTTTATAAATATAAGTTTCCTATATTCGTTGGTTTATTATTGATTTATGATATGTATTTGCTTTGATGAGATTTTTATTTACTTTATTCATTGTTTCTTTTGGTGAAATTGACATCCCACCAGCTCTCTTTGCGTTAATTATTTTTTTAACTCTTTTTGTTTTTTTGGCAGTTCTGATTAGTACAGCGAAATTAATTCAATCTTTAGTCCACGACTCAGATTAGTAATACATTCGATTTTATCGGAACGGCGGGATTTGAACCCACGACCCCCACTACCCCAAAGTGGTGCGCTACCAAGCTGCGCTACGTCCCGTTTTTAAATTATAATAAGGTCTTGCGGATATTTTGAATTTTTGATGATTTCCATTTAATTCTTTTCTTTGATTTCTTAATTATTCGTCTAATGAGTGAATTCCTATTCTCATTAGAATATCCATGAATAGATAGTCTTTTAGCCATTAATCTTAACTCATAGATATTCATCTTTGAGAGTTTTAATTCAGCATCTTCTTCCCATGCATCTCCCTCATCCGGTAAAATAGATTTATGTTGCGATACTTCGATTGAATAGATTAACTCGGCAAAGTATTCAGGAATAATTACAATTAAAATTGCAAGAATATTGTATAAGTTTATCCTGGCTCTTTCTATGTTTTTTTCTAATTTATTATTTTTCATATTTTAAAAGAAATATAATCCAAGTAATATATATTTCTCTTCAGCTTGGATAAGTATATTCAGTATTTAACGAGCTATCCATCCATTGAATTGTTTTTTCTTGTTCAATCTTCTCAGATTTGAAACTAAATGCTAAAAAGAATACTAACAACAACGTAGCTAATATTATAAGCAAAACTATTCTATCTGGTAATTGATCATTCATTATAAATTAGATTTAATCGGTGTATTCTCGCCTCTAAGAATACAATGACTTATGTCCCAATTATAGTTAGTCCAAATTTCCTCATTTAGCTTAAAGTTTGCGCCACTAAAGTCTTTAAACTTTACCTTTGTTGGCATCGCAGAGCAATATGGTCTGCTATCAGGTTTTGCTAAATATTGTTGATGATAATCCTCAGCAAAATAGAACTTAATATCATTTTGAATCTCTGTAGTAATTTCTCCAAAGCCATTATTTTGTAGCTCTTTTTGGTAGCTATTTTTGCTTTGTATTGCTTTACTTAGCTGATCTTTGCTTGTCGTATAAATGGCAGATCTATATTGGCTTCCACTATCGTTACCCTGACGATTGCCCTGTGTTGGATCATGGCATTCCCAAAATAACTTTAGTAAGTCGCTTAAATCAATTTTATTATTATTCCAAACAACTCTTACGACTTCACTATGACCTGTTAGGCCAGAACATACTTCTCTATAGTTTGGGTTGTCCTTCTGACCGCCAGCATATCCCACGGCAGTATTAACAACTCCTGGCAACCTCCAGAAACCTTTCTCTGCTCCCCAAAAGCAGCCACATCCAAAAAATATTTCTTGCTCATTCTCTTTTGGTTTTGCGCTTAGATCAATTTTTAATATTGTATGAAGCACTTTCTTCTTTAGCTTTTCTGTACTTTTATCAGAATATAGCTTATCAATTATTATTGTTAAATAGTCACTTATCTTTTTAATCATAACTTTAATTTATAGTTTCTATTTTTATATGATTTATTAGTGTAGTAACAAATGCAAATAACAAGAAAGGGAGGCTTAATACAAGGATTAAACCAACACCTAAAAGAGCGAAAATTGGTCTTGATGAGCCCATTAATGCAAGACCTGCAGCAAGACTTACAAAAATCACACCCATCCATGCAAGGATTTGAATGTAAATATCGCCAAATGCTAGATCGCAAATAAGTTTATATTTTGTTAATTCGCTCATGATTTCATAATTATCTTAATGAACATAATTGTTTTTCTATCTTATATCTAATTAAGTTCGAATTGATTAAAAAACTTTAATAAGTAATGATTAATCATCTGATTGAAGTTGCTCTTTAGCTTTTTCTCTCTCCCACATGCTTTTATATAAACCATCTTTCTTAATTAAGAATTGATGAGTTCCCTCTTGTACAATTTTTCCATCACTCATTACTAATATTCGATCACACGCAGCAGCAGCTGATAGTTGATGACTAATCATTAATACCGTTTTACTATATTGGTTTTTTATCGTTTGAAGTATTGCCGAAGCTGTTTTATTGTCCACACTTGCTAAAGCATCATCAAGAACAATTATTTTTGAATCTACAAGTAATGCTCTACTTAGAGCTGTTCGTTGTCTTTGTCCACCGCTAAGTGTTATGCCTCTTTCACCTACAAGTGTTTTCAGACCATCTGGAAAACCTTTTATGTCATCTGTCATTCGCGCTTCATAGGCTGATTGCTGGACTTTATCTAAGGAGGCTTCTGGATTTCCGTATTTTATATTTTCAGAAAGTGTTTCTGTAAAAAGATATCCCTCTTGAGGCACTAGCGCGATATGGCTTCTTAATTGTTTTAGCTTTATTTCCAGAACATCATTCTCATCTAAAAACAATGTTCCTTCCTCGATTTTAATCATCCTTCCAAGAGCTCTTGCCAATGTTGTTTTACCGCAACCTACAGGGCCTACTAAAGCAACTATTTCTCCTGGATTTATTATGAATGAAATTTCATCAAGTATTTTTCTAGGAGAATCTTCATACTTTATTGAGAGGTTTCTTGCTTCTAACTTTCCTGAAATAGGTTTAGTTATATTTATAGTCTTGTCTTTATCTTTGATTGTTGGTTCATGATTTAGTAGCTCTTCTACTCTCTCTAAACTTACTTGGCCTAATTGAAAAGTATTAAGTGTGAATCCTAGTAAGGCTGTTGGGAAAACTAGTCTTTCTACATAAAGAATTAAAGCTACTAATCCTCCCACTGTAAGACTTCCACTGCTGAGTTGCCCACTACCTATTGCAATAAGAAGAAGCAAAGAGATTGAGGATAAACCTTGAAGTAATGGAAATAAAGTACTTGCAGTTCTTGCAAGGTTAATTGCAGCGTCTCTGTATTTAATATTTAATTTCGCGAATGCTTTTTGTTCAGCTTGTTCTTGACCATAAATCTTAATGGCGCTAATACCAGATAAATCTTCTTGGATTAATTCACTTAATTCTGATAATGCCTGTTGCTGCCGCTTTCTTTGTTTAACCATTCTTCCCCCAAACAAACCAACGGTGCCAAGTAAAACTGGATAGACGGATATGGCAAAAAAGGTTAAAAGTGGATCGATTGACAGCATCGCTGGCAATGTAAATGTGTATGCCAATAATGTGTTTGTAAGACTAAGGACAGTGAAACCAAGCAATCTTCGAATGTTTTCTAAATCGCTAGTAGCTCTTGTTATTACTTCTCCAGTCCCTATGGTTTGAACCCATCCGGGATCTTGTTCCAACATGCGATCAAATAATTTTTGTCTTAATGAAACTTCTACTTGTCTACCGACACCAAATACGAGTTGCCGAGATATCAACCTTGCTCCCCCCATCACTGTTGCCAAGAGTATTAACCATGTCGACTTATTTATGACGTATGAAAATGTAAATCCTTCCTTTAGATCATCAACGATACTTCTAACTTCCATTGGAATTGCAACACTTAAAATATTTACAAAAATTAGACAGAATGCACCAATTATTAGCTCCTTCTTGTGTGGTCTTAGGTAGTTTTTTATTAGATCTAGTCTTAATGCAGCCATTCTTTTATTAATATGCACACTAACCTAGGCAATATAAGCCCATGGACGTGAGTAAAATCCAATTTAACTAATTTATGAACGAGGCTCAAAATCACCCACTGTATTCAACAGATAGAGAAAATCTTGATCGTTTATGTGCCATAGATTCGCCAACTTCTAACAATTTTGTTGAACTAGCTAGATTAATAATTCGCTATCAAGATTTTAAAGGTGCTGAAGATCTTAATTCTGACATGGAAAAATTATTAAAAAAATGGAGCATTAATCGTGAGAAATTAGAGGCAATAACAAGAAAACTTTGGTCAGAGGGATTTCGTCCTACAAGTCATTCAAGTCCTGAAAACGTTGGTTCTGGGTTTGATACGTCCGATTCCTCTGAAGCTTAATGTTAGGAAATTATTTTTTTATTTAAACAACTTATATAGTTGATATATTAATGATTAAGTTATGAACAATATTCTGCTGGGAATGCTTAGCATTCAGCCACTTTCTGATAAATGACCCCATTAAATCCTATATCTTTTTCAGTAATCCTTGAATCACTTCTTTCAGCCAATGATTTAACTGAAGAGCAATCTAATTTTTTAATGAATTCATGGCTTGAAGATAAAATTGAACCAGTTCAAACGGGGGCATTATTAGCGGCATTTAGAGCAAAGGGTGTTTCAGGTGATGAGCTTTCTGCAATGGCAAAAATCCTTCAAGATGCCTCGATTACACCATCGGATTTGCCACCTTTTGACTTGGTTGATACATGTGGTACTGGTGGAGATGGAGCTAACACATTCAATATTTCTACAGCAGTTGCTTTTGTCTCAGCTGCATTAGGAGTGAAAATTGCTAAACATGGTAATCGTAGTGCAAGTGGGAAGGTTGGATCAGCTGATGTGTTAGAAAAATTAGGATTACCTTTAAATGTTCCTTCCGAAAAAATTGTTCAAGCTTTAAAGAATTTGGGCATTACATTTCTTTTTGCTCCTTCTTGGCATCCTTCATTGGTAAACCTTGCTCCTTTAAGAAAAAGCTTAGGAGTTAGAACCATTTTTAATTTGCTTGGTCCATTAGTTAACCCACTTAGACCAAAGTCTCAAGTATTGGGAGTAGCAAAAGCTGATTTACTTGATTCAATATCAGTAGCTTTAAAAGGAATGGGGCTTAAAAGAGCTGTAGTGGTTCATGGTGCGGGTGGTCTTGATGAGGCTTCTTTGGCTGGTCCTAATCAATTTCGGTTCTTAGATAAAGGTGTCATTAGATCTGAAATTATTAAACCCAGTGATCTTGGACTTACTGAAATCTCTAATGAATGTTTGAAAGGTGATGATTTGAAAAAAAACTCTCTAATTTTAATGTCTTTACTTAAAGGAGAAGGAAATAAATATCACAAAGAAGTCGTAGCATTAAATACCGCTCTTGTTTTATGGGTATCTGGAGCTGAGGATGATTTGTATTTAGGTGTCAAACGATCATTAGATTGTTTGAATACAGATAAATCATGGCTCCTTTTCAAGCAGTTAAGAGATTTTTTAGCCACCTAATTCTTTTAACCTGATAAACCGTATTTCTTATGTTTTTTGATACTGATTGCTCTGCAATATTGTTATTAGAAGATGGGACCTATTTTGAAGGATTGTCTTTTGGTTCAGTAGGGACTGTTTCTGGAGAAGTCGTATTTAATACTGGTATGACAGGATATCAGGAAGTCATAACTGACCCAAGTTATTACGGACAGTTAATTACTTTTACCTACCCAGAAATTGGAAATACTGGATTCAATTCTGAGGATAATGAATCATCAAATCCTTCAGTTAAAGGAGTAATAGCTCGTCAAATATCTAAAACTTCAAGTAACTGGAGACATGAAATTTCGTTTGAAAAATGGTTAAAGGATGAAAATGTTGTTGGAATTCATGGAATAGATACAAGAGCACTTGTTAGACATATAAGAGAATCTGGGTCTCTGAATGGAGTTATTTCATCAGAGTCAAACTATTCAATTGCTGATTTATTTTCACTTTTAGAAGAATCTCCTTCAATGAGTGGTCTCAATCTTGTTGATAAAGTAACAACTAAAAGCTCTTTTAAAGTTAATTCAAGTTGTCCTGTTTTATTTGATAAGAGAATTAAAAATATTCAAAGAATTCCATACAAAGTTGTCGCTATAGATTTTGGTATAAAGAAATCGATATTAGATCGATTAGTCGCTCATGGTTGTGAAGTAACTGTTTTGCCTGCAAATGCTGAAATATCAGATGTTTTAGCTTTATCCCCTGAAGGTGTTTTCCTTTCCAATGGACCTGGCGATCCATCCACAGTTGAGAGTGGTATTAACCTTGCTAAAAATTTAATTGAATACAAAAAAATACCTGTTTTTGGAATTTGCTTAGGTCATCAGATCCTTGGATTGGCTTTGGGTGGAAAAACATTTAAACTTTCTTACGGGCACAGAGGATTAAATCATCCATGTGGATTGAATGGAAAAGTTGAAATTACCAGTCAAAATCATGGTTTCGCTTTGAATTCAGATTCTCTTAATACCGACAAAGTAAAAATTACACGATTTAATTTAAATGACCAAACAGTTGCAGCTATTTCAGTAATTGATATGCCTTTCTTTGGGGTTCAATATCACCCTGAGGCAAGCCCAGGCCCTCACGATGCTGATCATCATTTTAATCATTTCGTAACCTTAATCGAAGAACGGAGAAGAATCGTGGATTAATTTGGTTTCTATCACTACACTTCCATCATGAAGACATAGGGGACTAATTCCATAGCTGAATTACAACGACTTACTGTTTCTCTTAGAGGTGGTTTTAACCAGCAAAATGGTTGTTTGGTGATAAATTTCACTGGTCAACTAGATGCCTATTCGGAGAAGCAATTCACTACATATATCAATGAAGTTTTAGCTTCTAATCAACTTTCAGTCGTTATTGATTTATCTAATATCGATTTCATTGATTCTTGTGGCCTAGGTGCAATGGTTCAAGCTGTTAAAAAATGCACTCAATCCAAAAGAGCATTTAATGTTGTTGGCAATCCTAGAGTTGTTCAAACAATTAAACTAGTTCGCTTAGAGGAATACCTACACCTTGCACCAGATCTAAATACAGCAATTGCTAAATTGTCAGCTTGACTGATTGGATTCGCTCTTACAAATCAACCATCTCTCCAGATGGCTTAGGTCCTTTGCAATTAGCTTGGCTTGGTGATTCTGTATGGGAAATGCATCAAAGGTTGAGATATTGCACTAGTCCAATGCGATCAAAGGATTTGCATAATGCTGTTGTTAATGAGGTGAATGCATCCAGTCAAGCTAGAGCAATCCGAAAAATCGAACCTTTTTTAACTGATGTTGAAAAGGATTTCCTCAGAAAAGGTAGAAACAAAGCAGGGAGAGGCCCTAAAAATGTAGATGCAGCCACATATGCAATTGCTACAGGATTTGAGACTATTGTTGGATGGTTGTTTTTGAAAAATCCAAATCGGCTTGCTGATTTATTCGATCTTCTTGATCGACCCATTAACTAGACAATAGTTCTTATAAAATGAGTTATCGTTTCAATAAAGACACAAGGAATTCAAAAAACTCTTCATTTAATAAACGAAGTAGTAATTATTCTCGTCAAGATAATGACATAAAAAAGTCAAACTTTAATGATCAAAGAAGAGCAAACAATAAAATCAATCGTCTTTCATCTGATCAAGTAAATCAATACTCATCAGATAAAGAATCATCTGAAAGATTAAGAAGTAGTAACCATTCAAATTCTAATTACAGAGGATCTAATCGATTTGAACGAAAATCGATTAACTCTTCATACAGAAAGCAAAATTCTCAAGAAACTAACAATTACAGAGGATCCAATCGATTCGAAAGGAAATCGACAAAACCTTCATTCCGAAATCAGAATTCTCAGGAAACGAACAATTACAGAAGAGAAGAAAATAAAACACCTCTTTCATATTCGGAAAGTTTCACCAAAACATTAAGTGATGATTTAATTTGGGGCCGGCATTCAACTGAGGCAGCTCTTTTAGGTGGCAGAGCAATTCATAGAATTTGGTGTACCTCTGAATTACGAAGTTCACCAAAGTTTTTTCAACTTCTCAAAGAATCAAAATCTTCTGGAGTCTTGGTTGAAGAAGTTTCCTGGTCAAGGCTTGGCCAGCTTACAAATGGCGCAGTTCATCAAGGAATAGTTTTACAAATTGCCGCATCCAAAACACATGACTTGAAGAATTTAATAGATGCTTGCAAAGCTTTTGGTGATTCATCATTGCTTTTGGCCTTAGATGGATTAACTGATCCTCAAAATCTTGGAGCAATAATTCGATCGGCCGAAGCTCTTGGTGCTCAAGGCTTAATCCTCCCACAAAGGCGCAGTGCAGGTTTAACTGGATCTGTTGCAAAAGTCGCTGCTGGAGCTCTGGAACATTTGCCGGTGGCAAGAGTTGTTAATTTAAATAGGTCTTTGGAAAAGTTAAAAGATGAAGGTTATACCGTTCTTGGCCTTGCGGAGGAAGGGCCTTCTACATTATCTGAAATCAAATTTATAGGACCTTTAGTTGTAGTCGTTGGGTCCGAAGATAAAGGAATTTCTTTAATAACTAGAAGGTTATGTGACCATTTAGTAAGGATTCCTCTTAAAGGGGTGACTACAAGTCTTAATGCATCAGTCGCTACGTCTATTTTCTTATATGAAGTGGCAAGATCTAGATGGATGCGCTCAATCTCTGGGCAAGATCCTTCTCCTAGATTATTGAAACCTCAGATTTCATCTGAAAATAACAACTAATCTCTTTAAATTTAATCTTTAAAAGAAGCGTATATTTTTTATAGTTTTATTAGGATTTATAAAACATCATAATTAAATTAGATTATTAATTGCATCACCCACAGCTTTTTATACTCAACATTTTTTGACTTCAAATATATGTTTCATCATCAAGTGAACATAATATTCCATTTTTATTTGATAAACATCTAGTAAAGAAAGTATAGTAAATTAAATGCAGTTTACTTATGGGTCCCATTAGGGCTCTTCGAAGCTTAGGTAATAGTTTTGGCTTGGCCTGGTGGGCCAAGGTTGAGACAATTCAACCAGAGGTAACTTATTGGTTTGGTCCTTTTCTAACTCGCCGTAGCTTGAAAGTCAGATTAAATGCTTTTATAGAAGATCTTTCTGCAGAGTCACCCAAGAAAATTAATCATAGTTTAATTAGGTGTCGCCGTAATGAGCCTCTAACGTCATAAGCTTAAAAATATTTTTTTATAATTTAATAATGACTTTTGAAGACTTACGCCAGAAATTGAAAAGTGGTGAGGTCTCTTCTAAAGAGCTTGTTCAAGAAAAAATAAACCGAATAAAACAATTAGATCCAACTCTGAATTCCTTTCTAACAGTTAATAGTGAGCTAGCCCTAAGCAAAGCTGACCATATCGATAAACAAATAGCTTCTGGCGACCATTTACCTCCTTTGTCAGGAATACCCATTGCTATAAAAGACAACCTTTGTACAAAAGGAATTAAGACAACTTGCGCAAGCAAGATTTTAGACAACTTTGTACCGCCATATGAGTCAACAGTTACAAAAAAACTTTTGAACGCAGGAGCAATAATGATTGGCAAGACAAATATGGATGAATTTGCTATGGGCAGTTCTACAGAAACCTCTGCATTTGGTCCTACTTTGAATCCATGGAACATTACAAAAGTACCAGGAGGCAGCTCTGGTGGTAGTGCAGCTTCTGTTGCTGCTGGATTATGTTACGGATCTCTTGGTTCTGATACTGGCGGCTCAATTCGACAACCTGCTTCTTTTTGTGGCGTTGTTGGCATGAAACCAACTTATGGCCGAGTAAGTCGATGGGGGTTAATAGCTTTTGCTAGCTCTTTAGATCAGGTTGGTCCATTTGCGAATAATGTTTCTGATGCAGCTGAAATCTTGCAAGTAATATCAGGCAAAGATGAGTTTGATTCAACTACTGTTGATATTCCTGTTCCCAATTATTTAGAGAGCCTGTCTAAGTCAATTAAGGGTATGAAAATAGGCTTAATCGATAACTGCTTTGATCATGAAGGCTTAGCCACTGATGTTAAAGAATCTGTTCTTGGCTCTGCCTCGCTTCTAGAAAACTTAGGCGCAGAAATTGTTAATGTTTCTTGTCCTCGTTTCAATGATGGAATTGCTACCTATTACGTTATTGCCCCATCTGAAGCTTCAGCGAATCTAGCTAGATACGACGGTGTCAAATATGGATTCCGCTCGGAAGATGCACAATCTCTTATAGAAATGACCTCCAAAAGTAGAGCACTTGGTTTTGGAAGTGAAGTTAAACGAAGAATTCTTATTGGAACCTATGCCCTATCCGCTGGTTATGTTGATGCTTACTACAAGAAAGCCCAGCAAGTTCGAACTTTGATACGGAGAGACTTTGATGATGCTTTTAAAAAAGTAGATGTTTTGTTAGCTCCAACAGCACCTACTACTGCTTTCGGCTCTGGAGATAATATGGATAATCCAATGGCGATGTATCTATCGGATTTATTGACGATTCCGGCAAATTTAGCTGGATTGCCTGCAATCAGCCTGCCATGTGGTTTTGATAAATCCGGTTTACCAATAGGCTTACAGCTAATAGGAAATGTTTTTGAAGAAGGGAAGCTTCTTCAAGTAGCTAATCAATTCGAGAAAGCTGCTGAGGTTTATAAAAATAGGCCTAAAACAGATTTCACGTTATAAAGTTTGAACCACTTCATGTGGAGAATATAATTATCGCTACACTATATGCAGTGTAGTTCCGTGGAATATTAATGGCTTTTGTTCCTATTCATAACCATAGTGACTACAGCCTTCTTGATGGAGCCAGTCAACTCCCTTTAATGGTTCAAAGGGCAAAGGAATTGGGGATGCCAGCTTTAGCTCTGACTGACCATGGAGTAATGTATGGCGCGATCGAATTATTGAAGTTATGTAAGGCCGCGAATATAAAGCCAATTATTGGGAATGAGATGTACGTTATCAATGGTTCAATTGATGACCCTCAGCCCAAAAAGGA
Organism: Prochlorococcus marinus str. MIT 1214; assembly: GCF_027359355.1. Classification (NCBI taxonomy): domain Bacteria; kingdom Bacillati; phylum Cyanobacteriota; class Cyanophyceae; order Synechococcales; family Prochlorococcaceae; genus Prochlorococcus; species Prochlorococcus marinus. The sequence goes on from NZ_CP114777.1 coordinate 275,122, forward strand.
AAAAAGATATCATCTTGTTGTCGTAGCTAAAAACCAAATTGGTTATGAAAATCTCGTAAAGTTAACTACGCTTAGTCATTTAAACGGTGTTAGAGGAAGAGGGATATTTTCAAGACCTTGCATAGATAAGTATTTATTCAAAAAATATAGCGAGGGATTGATTTGTTCAACAGCTTGCTTAGGTGGTGAAATTCCACAAGCGATTTTAAAAGGAAGAAATGACGTTGCTAGAGAAGTAGCAGCTTGGTATAAAGAGGTTTTGGGTGATGATTTTTATCTTGAAATTCAAGACCATGGATCAATTGAGGATAGAATTGTTAATAGTGAAATAGTTAAAATATCCGAAGAACTTGATATCCAAATCATCGCTACTAATGATGCACATTATGTATCAAAGAATGATATTGAAGCTCATGATGCATTGATTTGTGTTTTGACTGGAAAATCAGTTAGTGATCACAAAAGATTACGATATACAGGGACTGAATATATTAAATCTGAGGAGGAAATGAGAAGTTTATTTACTGATCATTTAGACAAGCATGTCATAAATAGTGCAATAGAAAATACAGTTAAACTATCAAATAAGGTTGAAGAATATACGATATTAGGGACTTATAAGATGCCTAATTTTCCTATACCTGATGGTTATCAACCAATTGAATATCTTAAAGAGATAACTATCAACGGTTTGAAGGAAATTTTAGATATTACTAAATTTGAACATTTTCCAATCGAATATAAAGAACGACTTGATTATGAGTTAAAAGTAATAGAAAAAATGGGCTTCCCAACCTATTTTCTTGTTGTGTGGGATTATATAAAATTTGCAAGAGAGCAAAATATTCCTGTAGGTCCAGGTAGAGGTTCAGCAGCAGGCTCTTTAGTCGCTTTTTCTCTTCGCATAACTAATATTGATCCAGTAGAAAATGGTTTGTTGTTTGAAAGATTTCTCAATCCTGAGAGAAAGTCAATGCCTGATATTGACACTGATTTTTGTATTGAAAGGCGTGGCGAAGTTATAGATTATGTAACTAAAAAGTATGGTGAAGATAAAGTTGCACAGATAATTACATTTAACAGAATGACATCTAAGGCTGTTTTGAAAGATGTTGCCCGAGTACTTGATATTCCCTATGGAGATGCAGACCGCTTAGCGAAATTAATTCCAGTTGTAAGGGGTAAGCCTGCAAAATTGTCAGCCATGATTTCAAAAGAATCCCCCAATAAAGAATTTTATGAAAAATACAACAATGATTCAAAAGTAAAGAAATGGGTTGATATGGCAATGAGGATAGAAGGGACAAATAAGACTTTTGGTGTTCATGCAGCAGGTGTGGTTATTGCGGCTAATTCACTTGATAATTTAGTTCCTCTTCAAAGAAACAATGATGGACAAATAATTACTCAATATTTTATGGAAGATATTGAATCACTCGGTCTTTTGAAGATGGACTTTTTAGGACTTAGAAATCTTACAATGATCGAAAAGACAATTAATTTAGTTGAGAAATCAATTGGTAAGAGATTAGATCCTGATTCTTTGCCTTTTACAGATGAAAAAACATTCGAACTACTTTCCAGGGGCGATTTAGAAGGAATTTTCCAACTTGAATCTAGTGGAATGAGGCAAATAGTAAAAGATCTAAAGCCCTCATCTCTTGAGGATATTTCTTCGATTCTTGCTCTTTATCGTCCAGGTCCTCTTGATGCAGGATTGATTCCTAAATTTATAAATAGAAAACATGGGAAGGAGAGTATTGATTTTCAACATCAATCACTTGAGCCAATTTTAAGTGAGACTTATGGAATCATGGTTTATCAAGAGCAGATCATGAAGATTGCACAGGATTTAGCCGGATATTCGCTTGGGCAAGCAGATTTATTGAGAAGGGCAATGGGTAAGAAAAAAGTATCCGAGATGCAGCGCCATAGAACGCTCTTTGTTGATGGAGCTGTTAAAAATGGTGTCACAGATGTCATCGCTGAACAGTTATTTGATCAAATGGTTTTATTTGCTGAATACTGCTTTAACAAAAGTCATTCAACTGCTTATGGAGCTGTTACTTATCAGACTGCTTATTTAAAAGCACATTATCCTGTCGCTTATATGGCGGCATTGCTTACCGTTAATGCTGGATCGGCTGACAAGATTCAAAGATATATTTCTAACTGTAATTCAATGGGCATAAACGTAATGCCTCCAAATATCAATACCTCTGGTGTTGATTTCACTCCAAAAGATAATTCAATTCTTTTTGGTTTTTCGGCTGTCAAAAATTTAGGTGATGGTGCAATTAGAAAAATTATCACCTCTAGAGATGAAGATGGCGAATTTACTTCTTTAGCACAATTATGTGATCGAATTTCACTTGGTTCCGTTAACCGAAGAGGACTTGAGGCGTTGATACATAGTGGAGCGCTTGATTGTCTTGAAAAAAATGCAAATCGCGCTCAGCTTATTGCTGATTTGGATTTAACTATTGAATGGGCTTCTTCTAGAGCAAAAGATAGAACTAGCGGTCAAGGTAATCTCTTCGATTTATCTAATTCCACAAATAATGAATCATCACCGACTGATGATTATTCATCAGCTCCAAAGGCGAAAGAAGTCCAAGAGTATCTTCCTTCAGACAAACTTAAATTAGAAAAAGAGCATGTTGGATTCTATCTATCTGATCATCCTTTGAAGCAACTTTCAGAACCAGCAAAATTGATTGCTCCTATAAGCCTTAGTTCTTTAGAAGAGCAAAAAGATAAGTCAAAGGTTAGTGTTATTGCAATGATTCCAGAAATGAGAGAAGTCACAACTAGAAAAGGTGACAGGATGGCAATTATTCAACTAGAGGATTTAACTGGTTCTTGTGAAGCTGTTGTTTTCCCCAAAAGTTATGAACGATTATCAGATCATTTGATGGTTGAAACGAGGTTATTGATATGGGGCAGCGTAGACAGGAGAGATGAAACTGTTCAATTGCTTATTGATGATTGTCGTGAAATTGATGACTTAAGATTTCTCTTGATTGATCTTCGTCCTGATCAAGCTACAGATATCAATATTCAGCATAAATTAAGAGAATGCCTTTCTAAAAACAGACCTAACAGAAATGAATTAGGTGTACGTATCCCAGTAGTAGCATGTCTAAAGGACAACACTAATACTAGGTATGTAAGGTTGGGTGATCAATTTTGCGTAAAGGACACTGACCTGGCTTTGGAGGCACTATCTAAGAATTCCTTCATTGCAAGATCAAGTAAAAGCCTTGTAATTTAAACTTATTTTCAACTTGAAATATCTTTTTGACTTGTTTTGAATGCATCTTTCATCCTATTGATGTTTGGCTTTATGTTCTCAAAACCAAGAAAACTTCCAGTATTTAAATCCCAACTAGCTGAGAGTATTCCATAACTTAATCCTAATAAACCTATAAGGAAACAAAGCGCTGAACTTACAAGAGTGACTGTTGGAGATATTTCAGCAATACCTTTGCTTATTAAAAAATAACTCCCAATAAATACTCCCATGCCACTTAGGGTTGGAATGCCTGTCGTAAAAGCTATTCTTCTTGCCATTCTATTTGCAACATAGCTTGGTATTCCTGAGTTCTTGCTACTACTTTTTGAAGATTTCTTTGAAACTATTTTTGGAGCCGAGTTATTGCTGGAGAATCCTATTTTTACTTCTTTAGGTTGGTCCTTTTTGTTTTTCTTTGAACCTTTCATTAGCTTCTAGCAATCTAGTACCAGCAATTATCCTCTAATAGCTAATTTTTCAATGAGCTCTGTATATCTTTTTTCACTTTTAGAACGTACATAACCTAAAAGTCTTTTTCTCTGCCCAATCATTTTGAGCAATCCTTGTCTTGAGGAGAAATCATGGATATTGCCTTGAAGATGTGTGCTTAATTTTGAGATCCTTGTGGTAAGCATCGCAACTTGAACTTCTGCTGAGCCAGTATCAGTTGGATGTACTTGATGTGTGTTGATTAGATTTTGTTTCTCTTCTGTGCCAAGTGACATTTGTTTAACTTTTCTTATTCATCAATTCTAATTTAATCCCTAGCCTTCTATCAAGTACTCTTTTCACTTAATTTCATAAGAATCTCTTTGAGATGTTTATCCATTAGCTCTGCTTTTTCTTCTGCAGATGAAGAATTCAATAACAAAGAATTTTCTTTTTCATTGATTGTGATTATTTTAATTGATTCTTTTATTTCATTATCTACATAGCCAAGTGAATTTAGAATTAAATATATTTCATCAATATATTTGGAGAATTGATTAGCCTCTATGTCATTTTTGTTTTCATGAATTGTTTTATCATTATCTGTAAATCTTTGAAGTTTATTTCTTAGCTCAACTATTAATCTCTCTGCAATTCTTTTACCTATGCCTTGGGTTTTTGTTAATAAATTAGATTCTTTATTTTCTATTGCATTAACTAATTGAGGAACTTCAAATTCCTCTAACATAGCCATACCTATTTGAGGGCCTATTCCATTTACACTGATGATTTCTCGAAATAGATCTCTTTGATTAACCTCTATAAAACCATATAAACTTGTGCCATCTTCACGATCTATTTGATGAATCCATAATTCAAACTCATTTAAAAATTCAGCTTTATCTATTTGTTTTGGTAATAGTTGTATTTCATAGCCAACACCACCAACATTTAGAACGACTCCTTTTCTTGAGGATATTTTCCAAGTATGAACTTTTTCGCCTTTTAACCAGCTAATCATTATTTATTTTGATTAAATTTCTGAAAATATAAAATATTCTCAACCACCATCAATCTGACATCCAACCATTGACCCTCCTACCAAACCAGCAGGAATTGCCCACCAACGATCTTTTCCTCTGGATATTGCTGTAGCGAAGCCAGCTCCTAAAATCCCTCCTGCAATTTTGCCTTCAGAGCAATCATTGTTATCGAATTCATTGTTATCGAATGTTGATCCAGCACCTGGGCAAGGAACTTCAACTGTTTCCTCCCATTTTTTGACATATCCAGGATCTTTTCTTGTCCCAGGAATATATTCTTCTCTATATTCGTTTCTCGTGCAAGTTTTACTAGAAGAGTAGCCTCGCTGATATTCATCTGCAAGAATCGATGTTGATCCAGTGCAAATAAAAACTATTGAAAAAATTAAAGATTTATAATTCATATTTTTGATTGTGTTCTCTTGGATGCACTCATACTAATAATAGTAGAAATAAGAACGCAAAATCCACCTAAGTATATTGAACTTGTTATTTTTTCTTGAAATATCAATACTCCCCATATACTTGCAAATATAACTTGTGAATAATTTAGTGAAGTTGCTTGGCCAGCTGGTAGTAGTCTTAACCCCTCTGTTATACAGAGTTGTCCAATCTGTGTAAAAATACCAATACCTATTATCCAGAACCAATCTGTACCAGAAGGTAATACAAAATCACTAATAATAAAAGGAATAGATAAGGGGATAGAGACCAAAGGAAAGTAGTAAATTATTACAAGAGGGTGTTCTTTGGAAGAAAGCTTCCTTACACATATATATGCCAATGATGTCATCAGCGCACCAAATATTGCAATGATTATTGCTAATATTGTCTCTTGAATATTACTGTTGCTGGTGAATTCCGGCTGACTAACTAAAACAATTCCTATCCAACCAATAATGATTGAATATACTATTCTTCTTAATATATATTCCTTTAAAATTATGTAAGCACATATCACTGTAAAAGTTGGATAAATGTATTGTATTACTGTTGCCGTTGCAATAGGTAATATTGTAAGAGCTTTGAAAATACAGAATAGTGCAACTGTTCCTAGTAAACCCCTTATGATTAATAATTTTTTCTGATATCCCCAAGGGTTAATGTTATTTTTATATAAGTAAAATCTTGTTATTATTATACTTATTGTAGCTCGAGCAAATACAAGTTCTGAAATAGGGATCCTTCCCCCAATCGCCTTCACACAAACAGTCATAAGGCTAAATGCAAAACCGCTTCCTATTAAAAATCTGATCCCTTTAAAATTTTTTTCTATATTTAATTTATTGGTAAGTAGTTTTTCTCTCAATTCCTAAATCTCTTAACTAAATATTTAAATATCAATTAAAATTATCATATGGCTTCTGCTCGACTACATCCTAAGACAATTGAGTCTGTAAAAGAGCGCGTAGATATTGTTGATGTTGTTGGTGAACACGTCGTTTTAAAGAAAAAAGGTAAAGAATATGTTGGAATATGTCCTTTTCATGATGATAGTAAACCTTCAATGTCAGTAATTCCTGGCAAGCAATTTTATTATTGTTTTTCATGTGGAGCTGGTGGAAATGCAATTAAATTCTTAATGGAGTTTCAGAGACAAAGTTTTAGTGATGTTGTTCTTGAGCTGGCTAAGAAATATCAAGTACCAATTGATACGATTGAAGGACCTCAACAAGAAAGACTCAAGCAACAGCTTTCACGTAGAGATACCCTTTATCGTGTTTTAAAAACCGCTACTGGTTGGTTTAGAAATCAATTGAATTCTCCATGTGGAGAAAATGCACTTAATTACCTTAAGAATAAGCGTAATTTAAGTGATGGAACTTTAATCAATTTTGAACTTGGTTTTGCTCCAGATAATTGGGATTCACTACTTAAATATTTTGTAGACATAGAAAAAGTCAGTGTTGAAATCCTTGAATCAGCGGGATTGATTGTTCCTCGAAAGGGTGGTAATGGTTTCTATGACAGATTTCGCAATCGAATAATTGTTCCTATTCACGACAGGCAAAAAAGAGTTATTGGTTTCGGCGGACGAAGTCTTGATGGTTCAGAACCTAAGTATTTAAATTCACCTGAGACTGAAATCTTTGAAAAAGGAAAAAATCTTTTTGGTTTTGATAAATCCACACTTTCCATTAGGAAAAAAGATTATGCAGTTGTTGTAGAGGGATATTTTGATGTGATGGCACTTCATGATTCGGGTATTACAAATGTTGTCGCTTCTTTAGGAACAGCATTAAGTCGCAATCAAATAACGCTTCTTTCTCGTGCCACCGATAGTAAAAAGATTCTCTTAAATTTTGACTCAGATAATGCTGGAATCCGTGCGGCTAATAGAGCCATTAGTGAAGTAGAAAACCTCGCTATTCAAGGTCAACTAGATTTACGAGTCCTTCAATTACCTTCAGGTAAAGATCCAGATGAATTTCTTAAGGATAATTCTCCATCCGAATATGAAGCATTAGCGGCAAAATCACCTCTTTGGATGGATTGGCAAATTGATCAATCATTGAAGGATTTAGATTTAAGTAAATCTGATCAATTTCAGGAAGCCGTTAGCAGCTTAGTAAGTCTCCTTGGAAAGCTTCCTCAAACTGCAATAAGAACTCATTATCTACAGAAGGTTGCTCAGCGTCTTAGTGGAGGTCAAGGTAGATTCGCTCTAAAACTAGAGGAGGATTTACGTAATCAAATAAGTGGTCAAAGATGGCACGGTCGCTCGAAAAAAATTGATAAGCCTCAAGAAATTAGTCTCAGAGAAAGAAGTGAGGCAGATATACTTTTTACTTATATTCACTGTCCTAATTACAGATCTTTTATTCGTTATGAACTTCGCTTAAGGGATCTTGATGATTTTGCGATTAATCATCATCGTGCAATATGGTCTACAATAAGTAACATTGAGGAAAAGATTTTTGGTCCTGAAATTGTTGAGAAGATTAATCGTTTTAATGATTCTAATAATATTTTAGCTGATGTTGATTTAATTAAAAAGTTGTTAGATAATTTCCTATCCAGTGATAATGAGCATCTTCCTAAACTTACTCCTTTACTAGATGTTAATGAACTTCGTTTGGCAACATTAAATGACCCCGAGTCGCTCATCCGTGGGGCCCTGGCTGCTCTTGAAAAGCAAAAATCCTTAAAACGTTGTAGACATTTAATTGATGCATGGAGTTCTCAAAGATTGCAAACTCTTGAGAACTGTATAGCCTCTCTTATTGTTCAGGAAAAATCTGAGCCTAGCGATTCATCTGATATGGAACAGAGAGTTATTAGCATGTTTGAAGAATTAAATAATGATGCTATCAATTTTCAACAGCTTTACTATGCCGAGAGAAAACACATACTTAATCTAGATCAACAGAGATGTTATAAATAATTTTATATGGTTTTTATCAATGAAAAATATTTCACCTTTTAATTTGGATCAATGTTCTTTATCTAATGATCTATGGCCAGATTTTATCAATAAAATTGGTCTTATTAAGGCAAATTTAGCTGTACGACAATCTCTCGATCTTCAGAGAATGCAGGGATCGACTTCCACTCTACCTGTACTTATTCTTGAAACATGTGGAACTGCTTTAGTGAATTCTGAAGCCGTTAAGATTTATATTGGTCTTTCATATTTGGAGCAAGGAATGGTTTTAATTTTCAGTAGTAAATTAAACGCTATTCAGTTACTTAGATACAATTAATATTAATAAAGTATTATAGACAATATTTTATTAATTCATTTTTTACTAATCTTGGTTTATCTTCTAATATATATGCTTGTCTTTCTTTTTCTTCCTCTCTGGATATTCTAATAGATCCATTAAAAGCATTTATCTTTGATGGATTCATTGATAGCTTTCTATCTATTTTTAATAACTTTCCATTATTGCACTCTTGTGCGACATGAATAGCTTCATGTCTTAAAGCTTTTTTTATATGTAAGGCTGTTCTTTCAAACACATCCTTATTTTTCTTTCTTAGATGCGTATATCCTTCTCGCTTCTTTGCGTTATTTGTACAAATAATAATTTCCTTTTTTACGCGATTAAAAAAACCCACATAGTTCTCACCTAACAAACATAATTTTGTATTTTCTGCTGTCTTATATCCCGCCTTTTCAATCACCCTTATTATTTCTACTTCTGTTCTATCTATAAATTCTATGAACTCCACTATATTTTTTCTAGGACTTCTCTTCTTTTCAATGTAGCATGACACTCAGTTTGAATTTTAATATGTAGCATCATTGTTAAATATTATACTAACTTCTAATTAGCATATATAGTTGGAATATTTTCTATATTTGTTGTTTTTATACTAGATAGATTTTTTCTTCGGGGTCTCCATTCTGTATCCATCATTGATGATCCCCAATTTATTGTATCTATACCATTTTTCGAATTAATATTATCTATTACATTATCCAGTCTCTGTCGGTATAATTCTTCTTTAATATTCTGTGCATCAAATATTAGGTTTTGTTTATATTGATTGCTTTGAAGTTTATGCAATATTACACCTGCTTTTATAAATTTTTTATATGGTTTAAAAATTTCTTTTGTTAGTAATAGACTTTTTTCAATCATGATCTTTGAGTTAGAAGTTGGAACGCTTATTTTTGCTGTTGCTTCACTCCTAAAAAAATCTTTTGAATGAGTATTTGTATTCGTAAAAAGCGTAATAGCTGAAGATAATTGATTGTATTTTCGCAACTTAGCACTTGCGATTAAAACGTATTTAATAATTGCTTGGCTCAAATCATCTAAGCTATCTATGGGATGTGCAAAACTCCTGCTTACGCAGATTTCTTTTCGATCTGATGAGTTCTCTTTTATAGGGATACAGAGGTTTCCTTTTAATTCATTTTGAATGCGTAGACCAACTACACCATACTTTCCTTTAATTTGGTCGCTTGACATATCTCTAAGTTCTCTCGCATTAGTGATGCCTCTGTCTTTTAGCCATTTAGACATCCTTTTGCCGATACCCCAAACTTTATCTATATTAATTAGATCAAGATAATGATCTTTATTTTCAACAAGACCTATATCAAATATGCCTGAATTCGTTTGTATTTTTTTTGCTAGATGATTAGAAATTTTTGATAGAACTTTTGTCTCACCAATACCAATAGATATTGGTATTCCTATGTTTTGATAAACCAAAGCCCTTAAATCTTTTCCCCATTTGTATAAGCACTTTTCTTTTGGACGTTTTATAGTTCCAAACGCTTCATCTATAGAGTAAATTTCCAGTTCTTCACAATTTTTTCTTAGTAGTTGCATTAATCGATTACTTATATCACCGTAAAGTTCGTAATTTGAACTTCTTACATTTATATTTAATTGATTTAGTTTATTTTTTAACTTGAAATAAGGCTGTCCCATAGGAATTCCCATTCTTCTGGCCTCTGAACTGCGAGCTATTATGCATCCATCATTATTCGAAAGTACTACTAATCCCTTTCCTTTTATGGAAGGATCGATCATTTGTTCACACGAAGCATAGAAATTATTCCCATCAATTTGAAGTATTACTTTGGACATAATTAGACTTTTGATTGTTGTAGTTCATGTATCGAATAAATCGCTACTCCCCATATTTGTATATCTATATATTCATATAAGTTTATTGCTGGATAATTTTCTTTATCTGCTTTCAGATAATAACTATCTTGCTTTTTGATAAGTCTTTTTAATGTGAATTCTCCATCCAAGAGAGCAACTACAATATGCCCAGGATTTGGGTTTATACTGCGATCTATGATTAATAAATCGTTGTTATAAATTCCTGCGTTATTCATTGAATTACCGCTTACACGTAGAAAGAAGGTACTTATTGGATTCTTGATTAAGTATTTGTTTAGATCGATACCGAGCTCTATGTAGTCTTCCGCAGGAGAAGGAAAGCCTGCAGAAATAGTTGGAATTAATAGTGACGACAAGCCTTCTGTTGATGAAGAGCGAGAGCGATTTGAACCCATAGGACCAGATCAATACAATGCATTATAGTACACTTGAACTATTACTCCTCCTTCGGATCTGCTTATTCCTTGTGGTAAGGGCCTCCTTGGGTGATTGTTTTTGCGCGGTAGAGCTGTTCTATTAGTAATAGGCGAGCTATTTCATGCGGAAAAGTTAGAGGTGAAAGACTTAATTGCCAAGAGGCTAAATTGTTAAGGGAAGAGGTAAGACCTGAAGCACCTCCAATAACAAAAGTAATATTTTGATTGTGAGAATTTAGAAGTTTTGTTGCTAGTTCTTTTGATGTAAATGATTGACCATTTTCGTTAAGAGTTACCAGAAATTCATTTTTGCTGATAATTTCTTTGATCGTATGTTCTTCTTTTAATTGTGTGCTGTCTTTAATTTCTTTAACTTCTAAACCAGGTAATCTTTTTAGGTACATTTCTATACCCTCTTGAATCCACTTTTTTCTTATTTTTCCTATAGCAATGATTTTATAGTGTGAAATATTAAGCATAAAGTTTTTTCTAATCGATATCATCTTCGAGTAGAAATTGTTGAAATTGTGTGTATAGGTTTAGGGCATCTTCAGCTGAAAGATCTTTAGAATTTTCATTGATCTGTGGATCTGAATTGGAAGAAATTTTCACATTATTTGATTCAAGTTTTTTTAGTCTTTCTAGTAAATGAGGTGGTACGTTCCCATCTGGACTTATTTCCATCAACTCTCGAAAAAGTTGTTCAGGGTTAGTTTCGGTTTCAACTGGATGTAACTGTTGTGCTTTAGTTTCTTTTTGATTATTTAATTCATTTGTTTGAGGTTTTGATATCTCTTTGGGAAGTTTACGTCCTAGCTCTTTTAGACGCTCAAGGCTATGGCTATCAAAAGTCATTTTTAAAATGTATATTGATTGAAGATCTTCTTGTGAGTATATTTTAAATAATTTATTTTTATTTGAGTGAGATATGTGATCGTTTCTAATGTGGTATGGAGTTTATGCGTATGTGTGGTGATAACACTTTGAATGATTTTAGGCACATCCCAAGAAAACGCTTTGGACAACATTGGTTGAAAGATCAGGGCGTTTTGGATCAAATAGTCAAGGCGGCCGAATTGAATCCTGAAGATTGCGTATTAGAAGTTGGTCCAGGTAAAGGTGCTTTAACAGAAAAATTAATTGAATCCCAAGCAAGATTTATCCAGGCAATTGAGCTAGATAGAGATTTAGTCATTGGTTTGAAAAAGCGTTTTCATCATCAAAATAAATTTAGTTTGAGAGAGGGAGATGTTCTATCTGCCCCACTGGATGCTGAGAATGGACTCACTATCAACAAAGTTGTAGCTAATATTCCATACAACATCACCGGTCCACTATTAAAAAGATTGATTGGTGAATTAAGAAAAGCGCCTGAAAATAGTTTTGAAACTTTAGTTTTACTTATGCAAAAAGAAGTTGCACAAAGACTTTTAGCTAGACCTGGGAATAGCAATTTTAGTGCTTTAAGTGTACGGATCCAGCTTTTGGCTAAATGTCAGGACGTATGTGATGTGCCTTCTATATGTTTTCAACCAGCACCGAAGGTGGATTCTAAAGTAGTCATGATTAAGCCCTTTGCATCTATTGATCCAGATTTTTATGAGGTAGGGAATTTATTAGAGAAACTTTTGAAACATGCTTTTGCTGGTAGAAGAAAAAAATTACGAAACACGATTGGAAGTTTTGTTACTTCCAACGATCAAATAAAGGAATTTTTCGCCTACAGAGGTATTAGTCTTGATCAAAGACCACAGGAAATTTCACCTTCCAATTGGTTCGGCTTGGCAAAAGCTTTAAAAGAAACTTGTGTTATTGAAAATGGTACCTTCCAAAGCAAATGAAGATTTTCTTATCGCAAATGCACATGCAAAAATTAATCTACATTTAGAGGTTTTAGGTATTAGGAGCGATGGCTTTCATGAATTAGCAATGGTCATGCAAAGTATTAATTTAAGTGATCAATTGAAGATGATAAAAAGAGTAGATAATACTATTAATCTAAAATCTAATAATAAAGAAATTAGTAATGGTGACGATAATCTAATAATAAAAGCTGCAAAGCTGTTGAGAAATAAAGTAGAAAATCAAGAATTAGGTGTTGATATTGAACTTGAGAAAAACATTCCTATTGGAGCAGGATTGGCAGGGGGATCTACAGATGCAGCTGCAACATTACTTGGATTAAATAAACTTTGGAAGCTAAATCTTAAGACTGATGAATTAGAGAACCTATCAAAAGAAATAGGATCAGATATCCCTTTTTGCATATCAGGAGGGAGGCAAATATGTTTTGGTAGAGGTGAAATTTTAGAAAAATTGAAATTTGATCAAATTCAGTTAGGTCTTATTTTGGTTAAAGACCCTTCAATACAAGTATCTACTCCAGTTGCATACAAAAAATATAAAGAGCAGTTTGGTGAAAGCTATCTTGAAGATGATAGGGATTTTGAAATCAAAAGAAACTCTATTAGATCTATTGACTGGTCTGATCAGTCGCTTTTTGATAATCGTAAAGAAATACAAAATGATTTACAAAAAAGCGTTCGCCCTATGACACCAGAGGTTGAGAAGTCATTGAATTTATTGTCTAGGTTGCCAGATTCACGTCTTGTTTCAATGAGTGGTTCTGGTCCAAGTTGCTTTGCCTTGTTTCAAAATTATGACCAAGCAAATAAAGTACTCAAAGAACATGTTAATGAATTTGAAAGGGCTGGTTTATCAGCTTGGGCATGTTCAATGATGTCTAATGGAGTTGAATTAAGAAATGAATTCACCTAGTAATGGGTTTAAAAATGAATCTGATGAATTAGCTAATCAATCATCAAGTTCTTTAGATCCCAATAGCCCTGAACCACAGAAAGGCCCCATAAGCTTTCTCTCAGGTTCGATTACAAGTTTATCTTTTAGCATGTTAAGCCTTTTTATTAGTAAAAAAATAGTTTTATATTTTTCGATCCATACTCCTAATTATTCTTCTCCCATTGCTCAGAGTATTGCTTCTGGTTTTAAAACACTAATTATTGGAATTAGTTTTCTTGCAACTTTTACCTTTGGTTTTATTGGACTTGGTTTGTTTTTAGTATTTATTCGAAGTTTAATAGAAGGCAACAAGGACAAAACTGACTAGTATTTAACTATTAAATTGTAATATTTAGATCTTTCTATGACTCTTCATGACTTAGGACTTCTCGTTTTATTACTCTCTCCTGGAATGTTGCTTTCCATTTTGCTGTTATCGACTTTTGCAGCAGGTGGGTAATTAGGCACTGTTTGAGATAGTTTGGAAGAACAAACCGGTAATCCGGACGATCTGTTAATTCTGTGAAAGGGACTCTTTTATTTAATGCTCTTCGTGAAGCAATTGATGAAGAAATGGACAGAGATCCTTTGGTATGTGTAATGGGTGAGGATGTTGGACAATATGGAGGCTCTTATAAAGTTACGAAAGATTTGTATGAAAAATATGGTGAGTTCAGGGTATTAGATACACCAATTGCTGAAAATAGTTTTACTGGTATGGCTGTTGGCGCTGCCATGACTGGTTTAAGACCAATTGTTGAAGGGATGAATATGGGTTTTTTGTTGCTTGCCTTTAATCAAATATCCAACAATATGGGAATGCTTAGATATACGAGCGGTGGAAATTTCACTATTCCAACAGTTGTTAGAGGTCCTGGTGGAGTTGGAAGGCAATTAGGTGCTGAACACAGTCAAAGACTTGAAGCCTATTTTCATGCAGTTCCTGGCATCAAAATTGTGGCTTGTAGTACTCCCACGAATGCTAAAGGCCTAATGAAAGCTGCTATTAGAGATAATAATCCTGTTCTTTTCTTTGAACATGTTCTTTTATATAACCTCACTGAAGAACTGCCTGAGGGTGATTATGTCTGCGCCTTAGATCAAGCCGATCTTGTAAAGCAAGGAAGTGACATTACGATTTTAACTTATTCGAGAATGCGTCACCACTGTTTGAAAGCAGTTGAGCTTCTTGAAGGGAAAGGAATTGATGTTGAATTGATTGATTTAATAAGTCTTAAGCCTTTTGACATGGAAACAATATCTAAATCTATAAGAAAAACTCATAGAGTAATTATTGTTGAAGAATGTATGAAAACAGGTGGAATTGCTGCTGAGTTAATGTCTTTGATTACTGAGAATTGCTTCGATGATTTAGATTCTCCTCCTGTTCGTTTAAGCAGTCAGGATATTCCAACGCCTTATAATGGAAATTTAGAAAATTTAACTATTATTCAACCTCATCAGATAGTTGATGCTGCGGAAAATATTATTAATAATGGTGGAGTAGATTAATAATGGGTAGAAAGAACTATTGGTTTCTTGTTGTCATTATTTTTGCAGTATTAAGTATTTTTATATGCACCAATATACCTTTCCAATTAGGACTGGATCTACGAGGAGGTAGTCAACTAACTCTAGAGGTTAAGCCTACTCAGGAAATTACAAAAATTACCTCCAATGAAATCGAAGGAGTTAAGGCTGTTCTTGATAAGAGGGTAAACGGATTAGGAGTTTCAGATTCACAACTTCAAACTATAGGAACAAATCAATTGCTATTAGAACTTCCTGGGGAACAAGATCCTTCCGGAGCAGCGAAAGTGTTAGGAGAAACTGCTCTATTAGAATTTAGGATTCAGAAAGATGGTACAGCTGCACAATTAAGAGATTTACAAACTCAACGAAACAGCGTTGAATCTATTATTAAATTATTAGAAGAGAATAATAATTCAGCCCAATTAATAAAGGAGGTTAATATTAATAACGAAATTAATCAATTATTCGAAAAATATAATATTCAATCTGACCAGATATTAGATGTAGATCAATTCAATCTTTTAAGGAATAAAATAAGTACGGACATTGCAGGTCTGTTTGACAGAACATCATTAACTGGACAATATTTGACAAATGCAGGCAGACGACAAGATCAAAATACTAATAATTGGGAAGTCACTTTAAGCTTCAATAATCAGGGAGGAGAATTATTTGCAGACCTCACAAAATCCATTGCTGGAACTCCTCGATTGCTTGGAATTGTTATTGATGGTATTTCATATAGCGAAGCTAGTGTTGGTAAGCAATTTGAAACTGCTGGCATTACTGGTGGTGCAGCGACTATAAGCGGAAATTTTACTGCCGATGACGCTAGAAATTTAGAAGTTCAATTAAGGGGAGGAGCTTTGCCTCTACCTATTGACATTATTCAGATAAGAACAATAGGACCTTCTCTAGGGACTCAAAATATTCGTCTCAGTCTTTTTGCTGCTCTCACAGGCTTGCTTCTTGTAGGTATTTTTATGATCTTTATATATAAACTTGCTGGATTAGTTGCCGTCTTGGCTTTGTCTTTTTACTCGCTCTTCACTCTCTCTATTTATGCACTGCTACCAGTGACGCTTACTCTTCCAGGCATAGCTGGCTTTATATTAAGCATAGGAATGGCTGTTGACGCTAATGTTCTAATTTTCGAAAGATTAAAGGAAGAATTACGCAATGGAAACACCTTGATTCGTTCAATAGACGCAAGTTTTAAAAACGCTTTTTCATCAATAATTGATGGTCATTTAACTACTTTAATAAGCTGTATTACGTTATTTTATTTGGGCACTGGATTTGTAAAAGGTTTTGCAGCTACCTTGGGTATTGGTGTCGTCTTGAGTTTGTTTACGGCCTTAACATGTACAAAAGCAATATTGAAGTTCCTAATGAGTTATCAAGGCCTTAGAAAAATTACTAACTTTATTAACCCTAATCAGATTCCATCCCCATCTATCAACGTTCAATAGCAACTAATTAAATTAAATTATGAAAGCTAATTTTAATGTTCAACTCTATAAAAACAGAAAAAATGTTTGGCTTGTTTCATTCTCTTTATGTTTAATATCAATAATTGGAATGCTAATTTGCCTTAAAAGTACTTCTATTAAGGCCCCTTTGAATCTTGGTTTAGATTATACCGGAGGAACTCAAATAACATTAGAGAGGAGTTGTACTGATGAATGTATTGACTTAAATACAAGTGACATATCTAATAATATAATCGCTTTAAAAAACAATAATAAAAATTTTAGTTCAAATACATCTCCGAATTTAACTAGATCACAAATACAATTACTTGATAATTCACAATTAATATCCATTAGGCTTCCATTTTTATCTGCAGTTCAATCTGAGTCTGTAGTGGCAGAGGTTAATAAATCTTTCGGACCATTAAACAATGAAAATACTTCAGTCGAAATTATTGGTCCAAGTCTTGGGAAGCAGTTACTTAAAAGTAGTTTAATTTCTCTTCTCTTTGCTTTTCTTGCTATAGCTTTATATATTAATTTTAGATACGATCAAAGATACTCATTCTTAGCTTTATTTGCTCTTTTGCATGACATACTTATTGTTTGTGGTGTATTTGCATGGCTGGGATATTTTTTTAATGTAGAGGTTGACTCCTTATTCGCTGTTTCTCTTTTGACCATTGCAGGCTATTCAGTAAACAATACTGTTGTTGTCTTTGATAGGATTAGAGAAAAAAGTTTAATAGAGAATCAATTAAGTTTTAAATATCAGATTGATAAAGCTGTTGGTGCAACATTAACAAGGACAGTTTATACAAGTTTAACAACACTTCTCCCATTAATTTGTATATTGATCTGGGGCGGATCAACATTGTATTGGTTTGCCTTTGCTTTAGTAATCGGCGTTATAGCCGGTTCTTGGTCGAGTATAGCTTTAGCCCCTTCATTATTATCAATAACAAGAAATAAAGAGTTTGATTGATTTAACATGGCCTTTATTTCTATAGATAGATTTTTTAATTATATAAAATACAATTGGTTACAAATTCTTCTAATTACACTTTCAATATATGATTTAAGAATTGACCTTCGAATTCTAATCGATTTTTTTACTTTTTCGACACTTTTTTATACTATTTCTAATCACCCTTTGGCGATTACCATATTAATTACTAGCCCCTCACTTTTTAAAACTATAAATAAGGTTTGAATAATATCAACTAATCATTAGATTCTATATTGAGTTATTTTATTTATGCCTAAGTCCTTTTTACAAGGAAAATGGGCTTTCCTTATTTTTTTGCTTTTCTAGATGACTTTGGTTCAATTACAACCAATAGCGCCTCCATTTGAGTCATCAATTTTTTGACTTCCGTTGGCTCTGGGAGTGAAAGCTCTTCTGTTACTCCTAGATGCATTTTTCTCAGTTCAGATCGTAAAATCTTTAGAGATGCTTTTACTTCTTCCTTCTTTTCCTTAGCGGTTGCCATCTTTTATAAGTCTTAAAATATTTTTATTATACATGATGTTATTAATTAACAGTCTCTTAAATTCCCAAATCAAATTACTAAGGATATAATTTGATTAAAATGTAGTTCATTAAAATTGAACTTAAGAATTTATAATCATATTCGACCATGAGAATTCTTCCATCGAATATAATCAATTATAAGAAGATTAAAGTAGTTATTAATAACTATCTCTTACAAAATAAAAAGATTATTGTCCCTGTTCTGTTTTTTATCTCTTTTATTTCACTTTATTTCCTTATTGATCTTTCTACTCAAAGTCTCGTCGCCCATGATGAGGGTCTTTACGCTAGAAGAGCAAGATTGATTGAAGAATCTGAAAACTGGTTTTCCCCCCCATTCTTATCTCCTCACCATAAGACATTAGGAAGCTATTGGTTTATAGCATTATCTATTAGGTTGTTTGGATATAGTGAACTAGCTATAAGGCTTCCAAGTATTCTTTCTTCTTTCCTTTGCTTAATTAGCTCGTACTTAATTGCATTAAAAGTTACAAATAGAAAGTCTGCATTAATTTCTGTATGCTCACTTTCATCAATGCCATTATGGATTCAATATTCAAGATACGGTAGTCCAGATATACCATTCGTATTGTGTATACTTTTAGTTATTTTATTTTTCCTCAAATCTCTTGATTCATCAGAATATATAAGGCAGTATTTTTATATATTTTTGTCTGGCCTTTTTATTTCTATATCTTTTTTTATTAGAAGTTATATGGCCTTTGTACCATTTATAGGACTAGCACCTTTTATATTTTATCATTCCCATAAAAAAGAGAATACTTTTAATATTTTATTTTTTATAGGAATCTTTCTTGGTGCAATACCAACTTGCCTAAATCTTTATTTTTCATTTCAAAAGTATGGATTCCTCGGAATTACAACCCTTTTTGATTTCGCTAGGAAACAGGCAGTCGGCGATGTTGGTTTTAATAATTTATTACTTTCACCTTTGAATTTTCTGTATTTTACTTTTCCCATTGGAATATTTTTCCTTATACTATTTATTTTTACTCGACCCAATACTAAGACTAATTATCCATTATTGATTTATTTCTATCCCGCTTTATCTTTAATATTATTATTATGTATGTCTACTTCATATCCACATTATTATCTTTTCCTCTTACCTTCATTATCTATTATCTTTGCCACTTACTTATCATCTAACTCTTTTAGATTTTCCTTTTCTAGCTCTACTATTAAGTATTTACTGTTTATAATAAATCTATTCGTATCATTTATCCTCATATTTTCTATTATTAATTTCAAAGACAAAATAATTGCCTATTCTCCTGCTAATACATTGATAATTTATATACTTTCTACATTTCTATTATTATCGTATTTAAAATCAATTATATTATTATTTGACAATAAAAAGAATAGTTTTAATTTAATTAACTTCTTATACAATATTATTATACCTCAATATATTTCTTTGTCATTATTATTTAATTTTGGTGTGCTAGGTAATCCAAACTATAAAACAAAACTATTCCTAAAAGATGATAATGTATTATCAATTATGAATTCTAATACCATTTACTTATCAAGTCTTGACAGTAAAACTAAGACTTTATTATCATATTATTTGCCTTCGTCTAAGATCGTAGATGATTTTGATGATGTCAGCAAGTATAAGTATGTAATTACTTCTAAGAATAATTACATAGCAAAATCAAATTTTAAAAAATTCTATGTTACTGTTAAAAAATCTGACGATCTGTTTTTACTAATGAACATTAGCGAATAGCATTGCCTTAATTTTATTTATATATTATAATAGAATAAAAATGAATAAAATTCTTAATAATGCCTATATAAAATTTTGGGTGCCGGTAATGGGAAGGTTGGTTACTAAATTGATTCCTTTGTTTGAGGGTAAGCCTCCTGAAAAAGCTCCAACATATGAGATTGATGGTGAAAAATATAAAAAGCGAACTGCTAATTAATCAGGTAAGGAACCACCATGACAATATCCAACAGCTAAGGAATTTATATCCATTTCAATTTGAGATGTATTTATATTATTTGATTTTAGATACTTTATAGTCTTATTTATGCATGAGGAACTTGAAGATGTATATCTTACTATTGGATATATGTATAATATCCCTGCAATTATGATGGCGGAATAAGCTATATTTTTTTTGTTTTCATTAATTAAATTCGCTGCTTCTTTTTTCTTTTTTAGATATTTAGAAAGCCATGCGTCTGGTAATCCGATTTGAACAAACAACAGTTCAACCCACCATGGAAGTTTTGTATGGTTTTTATCTGAATTACTTTTCATAGTGATAGTTAGATTAGTTAGCCCTTTAATAAAAATCTTTTGGTCTATTATCACATTGTTATTGTACCAAGTAAAATATATCCCATTTTTATAAAAATGGTACACTCATATACTCGTTTTATGAGTATTTACCCTTATTCGAGTGGTTTTAAGATCCCCTTACTCGATTGATTGATTTTTCCTTTTAAAATGGTGTATTATTTTTGTGGATGAATTGTATTCAATGGCAAAAAGAAGACGTAAACTTAGTCCTGAATTAGAGAAAAACATTTCATTAGCCAAGAAGCAAATAGAATTAATTACAGCCATAATTCACGATATAGATGAAGATGATATACAGGAAGAATATAAATCTGCATTTTTACCTGTAATGAGTGCCTACATGTCTCTTGAGCAAATGTACAATGACGTAGGCTTCAATGATGAAACTACTAATCTTCATCAACTATATTTGACGAATTTAGATAAATTTAAAAACGAATATGAACTTTAGGTTTATATTCGGTTGCTTTTTTTATGCTTATTTTTAGCTCTCTTTCTTAGATTAATTACCTAACAAATATTCTATATCTTTAACCTATATTATTTTGCTTTGAAACTCGTCTAATAAATATTTTAATCTTTTTATTATTTATAAGTGTTTTACTTTTCACTTTATATAAATCTGATTATTTTATTAATTATTAGAGCTTCTTTGATTTACGCATTATATTAAAAAAAAATTCTTTTTTATGGCTGAACACCTATGCGAAATAGATTTAGCGATGAACATGATCAAAGAAGATATCATAAAGGAACTTTCTGAATCTGTATCTAGGCAACATAAAAACACCTACTTTCGTCAAGCTTCATCTAACAACCTTTCTTTTTCCGACAAGACTTTGGATTAGTTTTTTCAATTATTTTTATAATTTCATTCACGTCCAAGTTTGTAACCAGAAAGACCTCTTGTACAAGTTTCCCTTTCCTTGCTAGGAGCTTATAACCTTCGTTGGTTTTGATGGTAACTTTTAGACCAAGATTTGCACCTCTACCGTTAGTCTTTGATAGCGAGGCAGGTGTTACTGTCTTAATCTCGTCTGTTGCTGCTATCTTTTTCAACCATTTGATCAGTCCTTCTATGTTTGTGCTGTGGTTTTGGACGAGTCTTCCCATTTTTCTGATGCTGTTTGTCTAATTTCTTATTCGCTTTTAATTTCTCTAAAGTACATGATTTAAACCTTTTTAATAAGTTATAATTTAGAAAATAATTCTAGTCATGATCTTCACTTTAGGTTGGGCTTCCTTAGCTGCTATTTTCACTTTTTCTATTGCAATGGTGGTATGGGGTAGAAATGGAGATGGTTCAATTGATATTTAGTGATACTTACTGATGCCTATAGACTTCAATCTCTATAGTTTTCTATCTTTTCTTTCTATTTTTCTACTTTCGTTTATCACAATTGGTGTGATATACATAACCTATATTGATTTTAAAGATAAAAGAAGAAAAAAGTAAAGACTACAATTATTTTGATGTTAGGTTTAGAGCGATAATTTCTAAAGCTTGTTTCATCTTCTCAATATTTGACTTATACATGCTTATGTCTTTTTCCACTCTTGAATATTGATAACCAAGTAATTCGGAAATCTTACTTATCTCTTTATTTACATCTTCTTCTTTCATATTATTTATGAATGGTATTTCATTAGTTAACTTATATATACCAATAGCATTGATGCGACTATAGTAATTATTTTCTTTGTTCTCGTTTTTTACTTGTGTTATATATGCATTTAAATCTTCATTTGTAAATGATTTTGCCTTATTTACTAATTCTTCAGAGCTGTTAGTTATCTCTACTGGATTAAATCCATTGCTATTGCAAATTGCGTCGAAAAGCTTCTTAATATGTTCATTGGGTTTATACCCATTAGTGAACTTAATAAATATTTCTTTTAATCCAATAGCAAAAATTGAATCCCTCTTGAAGTTCTTTTGATGACTCAATAGATGAAGTTCTACAAGCAACTCATCTGCAAGCTTTCTATAAATTGGCGGTATCACATAAGGAAATTCCTTATGGAAATCAGATTTGCTGTCTGAAATTGTTGCTCTAACGCTCAATGCCAAACCTAGATAATTCTTAAGAGACCTTAGCTTACCCCGTGACTTAGCTAGGATCATGAAAACCGACCATCATCATAGTTCAATGATTCCAATAGTTATTGAAGAATCTGGAAGAGGAGAAAGAGCCTTTGATATTTATTCCAGGCTTTTAAGAGAAAGAATAGTATTTTTGGGTGAACCAGTAACGAGTGATTCAGCGAATCGTATTGTTGCTCAACTCCTTTTCCTAGAGGCGGATGATCCCGATAAAGATATTTTTCTCTACATCAACTCGCCAGGTGGATCTGTTTATGACGGCCTTGGTATTTTTGACACTATGCAACATGTTAAGCCAGACATTCACACAGTATGTGTTGGACTTGCTGCAAGCATGGGAGCGTTTCTACTTTGCGCTGGTGAAAAAGGAAAGAGAAGTAGCTTGCTTCATTCAAGAATAATGATTCACCAACCATTGGGAGGTGCAAGAGGCCAAGCAAGCGATATAAGAATTCAAGCTGATGAAATATTATTTATTAAGGATAAATTAAATAAAGAATTGTCGGATAGAACTGGCCAACCTATTGAAAGAATTCGTGAGGATACAGATAGAGACTTTTATATGTCCCCTTCTGACGCTGTAGAGTACGGAATTATTGATAATGTTTTTAATAAAAGACCAATAAATTCAGTTTGATATTTTTCATTTATTTTGGGTCCTGGAGAACTGGGATAAATCTATCTTTTTCGGGAATAACTGTGAATTCAGATAATATTTTGCAAAATTCTTCTCCGTCCATGGTTTCTTTTTCGATTAAAATTTCAACCAATTTATCCATAGCAGATCTATTATTTGCTACTAATTCAAGAGTTTCTTCATAGCATTGTTTAACTATTTTTCTAACTTGTTCATCAATTTGTTTTGAGATTTCATCTGATATGTCAGATGTATTCATTAGACTTCTTCCCACAAAAACTTCTTGACTATCTCCTTCTAGAGAAACTGGACCAAGGCTGCTCATCCCAAATCGAGTTACCATCTGACGCGCCATTGAAGCCACTTGCTGTACGTCACCACCTGCACCTGTAGTAACTTCTTCTCTACCAAAAATTATATCTTCTGCAGCTCTTCCACCTAAAGCTCCCATTATTCTGGCTTTTAACTGTGCTCTGCTAATTAACGTTTGATCATCATCTGGTGAGAACCAAGTTAAACCTTTTGCTTGCCCCCTTGGAATAACAGTAACTTTTTGGACTGGATCATGATCTTTGACAAGCGAACCTATCAAAGCGTGACCTACTTCATGATATGCAATCAACCGTTTGCTTCTTCCATCAACTAATGGTTGACCTTCCATTCCAGCGATGATTCGATCAACTGCGTCATCTATTTCTGAAAGTCCTATTTGATCTTTTCTCCTTCGCGCTGTAAGAATTGCAGCTTCATTTAGCAAATTTGCTAAATCTGCACCAGTAAAACCTGGCGTTCTTCTAGCGATACTTTCTAAAGTTAAATCTTTCTGCAATTTTTTATTTCTAGAGTGGACTTTAAGTATCGATAATCTTCCTGAAATATCAGGCGCGTCAACAGTTACCTGTCTATCAAATCTTCCTGGTCTCATTAATGCTGAATCAAGAACATCTGGCCTATTAGTTGCTGCAATGATAATGATTCCACTATTTCCTTCAAATCCATCCATTTCGGTTAGAAGTTGATTGAGTGTTTGCTCTCTTTCATCATTACCACCTCCTATGCCAGCACCTCTTTGTCTACCAACTGCATCAATTTCGTCGATAAAAATTAGGCATGGACTGTTTTCCTTTGCTCTTTTGAATAAATCTCTTACACGACTTGCGCCTACACCTACGAACATCTCAACAAATTCTGATCCAGAAAGTGAGAAGAAAGGAACATCTGCTTCTCCAGCAATTGCCTTAGCTAAAAGTGTCTTACCAGTTCCTGGAGGACCAACAAGAAGAACGCCCCGTGGAATTTGAGCTCCAACAGATGTAAATCTTTCAGGTTGCTTTAAAAAAGTTACTACTTCTTCTAAATCTTGTTTGGCTTCATTTACCCCAGCCACATCATCAAATTTCACGCCTGTCTCGGCTTCCATGGCAAATCTTGCTTTCGTCTTGCCAAATTGCATAGCTTGACCTGGCCCGCCTGGCATTGAATTTGATCTTCTTGAAAGTAGAATTAAACCACCAATAAGAATAAGTGGGAAAAGGAGATTCCCAAGAATTCCTATTCCAGCGGGGGCAGTTTTAGGAGGGTGTATATCAAAACTTATTCCCTCGTCTTTTAATGAAGAAACTAATTCAGGAGCTAATCCTGGAAGGTCAACTCTTAGTCTTTGTACTCTGTTATCAATTTCCGGATCAACTGATTCGACTATTGCATTTCTGCCTCCTTCGTAAATATCAACAGATGTTACTCTTCCTGCTTTCACATAATCGAGAAATCTGCCATAGCTAATTTTGGCAACTGGAGCATTTCTTGATGCTGAAGTGGTATTGGTTTGATTAACTTGGTTGTTGCTTGCTGATCCAAGGATTTGCCAAGTAATTAAGACAACGATTGTTATCGGTAGCACCCAAAGAGCTATAACTTTCCATTTCTTATCCATGAATCTTTAAGTTTTAGGTGTGATTCTAATGGTGTAACACCCCTTTCTGTTGGATAATTTCACCACTTCTCTCACGATTTTTAAAAAATTTATTTAAAAATTTTTTAAATTTACTAATAATATTATTTAATAAGTTCTATTTATAAACTTCTCAGTGCTGTAATTGGATCTAGTTTTGCTGCTCTTTTTGCTGGTAAAACACCAAAAGTTAAACCTATTGTACCAGAAATTATAACAGTAATAATAACAGTCCCAAAACCAATTGTTGCAGGTAATGGTGTTAATAATGCTACAACTTTTACAGTTGTTAATCCTAAACCGGTTCCAGCTATTCCACCTAGACTAGAAAGTATTAATGATTCAATTAGGAATTGTGTTGATATATCAAGCCTCCTTGCACCTAGTGCTTTTCGAAGGCCTATTTCTTCAGTTCTTTCACTAACAGATACCAACATAATATTCATAATTCCAATACCGCCAACTAATAATGATATCCCGCCGATTGCTGCTAGCATTAATGTTAATCCACCCGTAATTGTAGATACTATTTGCAAAGCATCTTTTTGAGATCTAACAGCGAAGTCATCATCTCTGATTATTTTATGTCTTTGTCTTAATAAGTTTGTTATTTGAAATTTTGCTGCTTTTGTTGATTTTTCATTTATTGCTTCAACACTTATGAAACTTAGACTTACTCCATAAGTTGGATCTTTACCAGTAATTCTGCTGACCATGGTGGATATTGGAATGTATGCGTTTTCATCTTGATTGTTTCCAAATACAGCACCTTTAGGCTTCATCACTCCCACAATTTCAAAAGACTGATCCTTTATTCTGATCCTCTCTCCCAAACCTTCTCTGTCATTAAAAAGCTTCTCTTCAAGATCTGGTCCAATAACTACTACATTTTTGGCCCCTTTTGTATCTTGATCATTGATAAAACGACCTTTAGCAATCTCAAAGCTTCTTACAACTAAAAAATCTCTTGTTACTCCTGAAATGGAAGTACTTGTACTTTTAGAGCCAGTTTGAATTACTTCATTTGATGAGATTTGTGGCGCTACTCTCTTAACAGTTGGGACTTGTTGTTCAATAGCCTTGGCATCTTTAAGAACTAAATTTTTCGGAAACGCAACACCTCGTCTTCTAGTGTCATTATTTCCTGGAACTACAAATAATACATTTGCGCCAAGATTGCTTAATTGATTTTCTGCAAGGTTTTGTGCTCCTCTCCCTACGCCTACAAGTGTTATTACAGAAGCATTCCCAATTACTATTCCTAGCATTGTTAATAAGCTTCTAAATTTATTAGATTTAAGATTATTTATTGCCATTCCCGAGGTTTCAGCGAGCGGGAGTTTTCTTTTCATATGTTTTTAGATAAAAAGAGTTTCATTGTCATCTTCTGAACTAACTATCCCAACTTTTACTAAATCTGTTGACCCACTTACTCCTGACAAGGTTCCTGCTGTCTCAACTACCAGATCACCTTGCTTAAGGATGTTCATTTTTTTTGCCATAGCCATAGCATCATCAAATGTTTTTGATGTACTGGTTTGATTTTCTATCAGAAGTGGTGTGACTCCCCATACAAGCTGAAGTGTACTTGCAACACTCTTTTCGTTTGTTACTGCTAAAACAGGAGTAGCAGGTCTAAATTTACTTACATTTTTTGCGGTAGCACCACTTTTTGTTAGTGGAATTATCGCCGCTGCGTTTATTTGTCGGGCAATGCTGCTTACTGCTGCACTAATTGCATTTGGAATAGTGCTTGGAAGATGACTTTCTAATGCTTTCTGTGGATAATCTCTTTCTATCCTTTTCGCAATAGTGGCCATAGTTGCAACAGCTTCGATTGGATAATCGCCTACAGCGGTTTCATTAGAAAGCATTACAGCATCTGTACCATCAAGAATTGCATTTGCTACATCACTTACTTCAGCTCTAGTAGGTCTTGGACTTGAGGCCATTGAATCAAGCATTTGTGTAGCTGTAATGATTGGTATGCCAAGGCTGTTTGCTTTTTTAATTAGTTGCTTTTGTAATAATGGAACTTCTTCTGCTGGCATCTCTACGCCAAGATCACCCCTAGCCACCATTACTCCATCGCAAAGTTTTAAAACAGAGTCAATTTGATCAATTGCTTCAAATTTTTCTATTTTGGCAACTACTGGAGTGTCAAAACCATGATTTCTAATTAGATCTTTAATTTCTATTAGATCTGATGGGTTTCTTACAAAACTGAGTGCTACCCAATCAACACCTTGTCTTAAGCCAAATGCTAAATCTTCTTTGTCTTTGTCGGTTAAGGCTCTAATAGATAGCTGAACATCAGGGAAATTAACACCTTTATTATTAGATAAAACACCCCCCACAGTTATTGAGCAAATCAATCTTTGTTCTTTTAAATCTACTTCTTCAACTTTCATTTCTACCCTTCCGTCGTCTAAGAGAATTCGATTCCCAACAGTCACTTCTTCAGCTAGTTTGTCATAAGTGACATTTGCCTGGTCTTTATTACAGTCAATATTTTTTGATGTAAGAATAAATTTATCGCCATTTTTAACATTAACAGGACCATTCTTAAATCTACCAAGTCTGATCTTAGGCCCCTGTAAATCTTGAAGTATTCCTATGTGAATGCCTAGATCAACTGAAACTTGTCTAATTGTTTTTATTCTTAGTGCATGTTCATCATGGTCTCCATGACTAAAATTTAGACGAAAGGTAGTTGCACCAGCTTCCACTAACTTAGTTATTTGACTCGCACTTTCCGTTGCGGGCCCAATTGTAGCTACGATTTTGGTCCTTCTAGCTAGGTCGAGTATTGTCATTTATGTGACTTGTGATAACAAAAAACTAGCACTTGATTGTGTTTTATTAGTCAACTTTGCTTTTTCAAGAAAATAAACATGGAATTAAATGATTATCAAAGAGAATCTCGTAAGACAGCTCTTTATCCTGAAGTAGGTAGCAATGCTATTTATCCAACTTTAGGTCTTGTTGGTGAAGCTGGTGAGGTCGCTGACAAAGTAAAGAAAATTCTAAGAGATAAAAAGGGTGTGTTTGATAAAGATAGTAAGGATGCAATTAAATTTGAACTAGGTGATGTTCTTTGGTACATATCACAACTTTCTAGCGAACTTGGATATGAATTGGAAGAGGTCGCAAATGCAAACTTACAAAAACTTAACAGCCGAAAATTTCGTGGAAAAATCCAAGGCAGTGGCGACAATCGTTGATCTTCAAATTATTAATACATTTGAAATCCTCCCATTGCTAGTAACGTTGCATTTCTAAGAATTGATTGAACAACATTGATAACTACAAAAGCTAAAATGGGTGATAAATCTAAACCTCCTAATGGAGGTATAATTCCTCTGAAAAAATTTAAATAAGGGTCAGTGATAGCGCATAAATTTACAAGTATGGGATTACTCATATCAAGATTTGGAAACCAGGTCAACAAAACCCTAATTATCAATATTGTTGAATAAATTCCAAGAGTTTTTACTAGTACAAGCAGAATTGTTGGAATAATTTCGTAACCCATTAGCCTTTAATTTTTAGTATTATATTACGCCGCTTTTTTGTCTTCTGCTTGATCTGGGTCAGGTAAGACAGAAAATGTTTGATGAAATTTTTCTGAGAGAGTTAACCAGAAAGAACGTCCATCCTTTTGTCGCCTTCTTTCCACGAAGTTTTTCTCCACAAGTTCTTTAATGTGATCGTATGCACCAGATCCTCTGAGATCAACCAATTCTGATTGAAGTATCTTTTTCTTAAGTGCAACAGTAGCTAGGGTCCTTAGTGTTGCTATGGATAAATCAGCTGGAAGTAGATTTTGAACCAACTGACCCAAACCTTGCCTTAATTCCAAACTGTAATAATTTTTACTTTCGTTTATTTCTAAAGAAGTGTCACGCTGAGCATATCCAGCCTTAAGTTCCCAGAGTGCTTTTTCTACTTCTGCAATATCTTTATCCAATAATTCAGCCATTTCTTTTGATGATGTTGGCCTCCCTTTGAGGTAAAGAATCGCCTCTATCTTTGCTGGTAATGATATTTCTATGCTTTCATTCATGATCTTACTTTTAGAAGCTATTTTTTTTATATCCAAAATTAACGCGTCTAATAAAAGTCTGCACCTAAAAATAATTTATAAGCTGGATTATCGGTCTCTTTCCAATTCTTATAACCTATTTTTCGAACAAATTCATTCCAAGCTGGAATATCGGAATTGTTTACCAGCACACCTATTACTATTCTTCCGGTATCAGCACCATGGTTTCGATAATGGAAGATGCTTATTGTCCACTCTGGTCTCATTGAGTTAACAAATCTCATTAACGCTCCAGGCCTTTCTGGAAATTCAAATCGGTATAGTAATTCTCTGTAATCTTCTTTGGATACTTGATTTAGTGTTCTTGGTAGCCTGCCCCCAACCATATGTCTGAGATGAGCCTTTGATAATTCATCGTTACTCAAATCATGACAATCAAATCCTCTTTCCTTGATTTCATCAATTAATAATTTTCGATCATCGATATTTGATACTTCTACTCCCATAAATATTTGAGCTGTTGTACCTTCTGACATTCTGTAACTAAATTCGGTTAAGCTTCGTGATCCAAGTGTTTCACATAAAAGCTTTAAACTTCCAGCTCTTTCTGGAATTCCTACAGCAATCATTGCTTCCTTGTCTTCACCTAATTCGGCTCTTTCTGCAACAAATCTTAGTCTTTCAAAATTCATATTTGCACCACAAGCAATCGCAACAAGGTTTTTATCTTTTAACTGATTTTTAACAATATGTTTTTTCAAACCAGCAATAGATAATGCTCCTGCTGGTTCAAGAATTGAACGTGTATCTTCGAAAACATCTTTGATAGCCGCACAGATTTCGTCAGTATTTACAGTAACCATTTCATCAACATGTTTTTGACAAATGGTGAAAGTATTTTCTCCAACCTTTCTTACCGCAACACCGTCAGCAAAAAGTCCAACATTTTCAAGCTCTATAGGTTTATTTTCTTTTAGTGAAAGCGTCATTGCGCAGGCATCTTCAGGCTCAACTCCAATAATCTTTGTATCTGGCCATATTGACTTTACGTATGCACTTACTCCAGCTATTAGTCCACCCCCTCCTACTGCAATGTATATGGCATTAGGTGGCTTATGACTTTGTCTAAGTATCTCTAGACCTATTGTTCCCTGTCCTGCAATAACTTCGGGATCATCAAATGGATGGATGAAAGTTAGATTTTCTTTTTTAGACATTTCCAGTGCTTTTTCGTAACACTCATCGTAAGTTTCCCCAAAAAGAATAACTTCAGCTTTGTGTGACTCAACAGCTCTTACTTTCATTATGGGAGTTGTCATAGGCATCACAATGACTGCTCTGCATTTAAGAAATGATGCACTCAAGGCAACTCCCTGTGCGTGGTTACCAGCGCTTGATGCAATTACTCCTTTAGAAAGCTCTTCCTTGGTCAGCTGAGACATGCGGTTAAAGGCACCTCTTAATTTGAATGAAAAGACAGGTTGAAGGTCTTCTCTCTTAAACCAGATGTTGTTTTTGAATTTTTTGCTTAAATTTTTTGCCCTTTCTAGTGGGGTTTCTTCAGCAACGTCATAAACACGAGCTCTTAGTATTTTCTGTAAATAGTCCTCCATAGCTAGTTTTTCACCGATTTTTGGTTTATGTATTTTCTACATTCCATTTGTTCTTGTGCAAGTTTTATCAAAATGTACGTTAGACCTCGTAGATTAGAGGGATTCAATCTCAGAGTTATATGCGTCTGAGCCAGTTAAGTCATCCGAATGAGCTTCATGGCTTAGCCATTAGTGAATTGGAAGATGTTGCTTGCCAAATTAGAGAAAGGCATCTTCAAGTAGTTTCTACTAGTGGTGGCCACTTAGGTCCAGGTCTTGGTGTTGTTGAGTTAACAATTGCTCTTTATCAGACTTTAGATTTAGATGTCGATAAAGTTATTTGGGATGTTGGACATCAAGCCTATCCTCACAAATTAATAACTGGAAGATATGACCGATTCGATTCACTTAGACAGCAAAAAGGAGTAGCTGGTTACCTAAAAAGAACCGAAAGTAAATTTGATCATTTTGGAGCAGGGCACGCGAGCACATCAATTTCCGCCGCTCTTGGAATGGCGATTGCTAGAGATCGAAAAGGAGAAAATTATAAATGTGTAGCTGTTATTGGCGATGGTGCATTAACTGGTGGAATGGCTTTAGAGGCCATAAATCACGCTGGCCATTTACCAAAAACTCCCCTTTTGGTTGTTTTAAATGATAATGACATGTCGATTTCCCCTCCTGTGGGAGCATTGTCGACATATTTAAATCGTATGCGTCATAGCCCACCTGTTCAATTCATATCTGACAGTGTTCAAGAAAGTGTCAAAAATCTTCCTTTTATGGGCGATGCTATACAAGAGGAATTTAAATCTCTTACAGGAAGCGTTAGACGTTTGGCAGTTCCAAGTGTGGGTGCTGTTTTTGAGGAATTGGGTTTTACTTATATGGGTCCTGTAGATGGTCATGATATCGCCGAATTGACCAGGACATTTAATGCTGCGCATAAAGTTGGTGGGCCTGTAATGGTCCATGTCGCTACTACAAAGGGAAAAGGTTATCCATATGCGGAGGCTGATCAGGTTGGTTACCATGCACAGTCTTCTTTTGATTTGACTACGGGAAAATCTATTCCTTCTAAAACACCTAAACCTCCAAGTTTTAGTAAGGTTTTTGGTCAAACTTTAGTAAAGCTTTGCGAGCAAGACAGCAAGATTGTTGGAATTACTGCAGCGATGGCAGAAGGTACTGCTTTAAATCTTTTACAGAAAGCTATTCCAGATCAATATGTAGATGTTGGTATAGCAGAACAACATGCTGTAACACTTGCGGGTGGAATGGCTTGCGAAGGCATCAAACCAGTTGTAGCTATTTACAGTACTTTTTTACAGCGAGCATACGATCAGTTAATTCATGACATTGGTATACAGAATTTACCTGTAACTTTTGTATTAGATAGAGCTGGAATTGTTGGCGCAGATGGACCAACCCATCAGGGACAATATGACATTAGTTATTTAAGATGTGTTCCTAATTTTACTGTTATGGCTCCAAAAGATGAGTCTGAATTGCAGCAAATGTTAGTTACGTGTATTAATCATAATGGTCCGTCAGCTCTAAGAATACCAAGAGGATCTGGTGAAGGAGCAGCGTTGATGGAAGAAGGATGGGAGTCTCTTGAAATTGGTAAGGCCGAGATACTTGAAGAGGGTGATAATTTATTAATAATTGGTTATGGCTCTATGGTTTGCCCAGCAATTAAAACAGCTGCATTACTTAAAGAGTCTGGAGTGAATAGCACTGTTATAAATGCTCGCTTTATCAGACCATTAGATGAGGAAACGATTCATAAGGCTGCCAAAAGAATTGGTAAAGTAGTTACAATGGAAGAAGGAACATTGTTGGGGGGCTTTGGATCAGCGGTAGTTGAATCTTTTAATGATAATGATATTTTTGTTCCTACATTAAGAATTGGAATACCGGATAAATTAGTAGATCATGCAACTCCACAGCAAAGTAAAGTATCACTTGGTTTAACACCAGAAATGATGGCTGAACAAATAAAAAATAAATTTAATTTTAATTAATTTCCAAACAATAAAAAAAGGATTATTGATTAATAATCCTTTTTTCTAACTAAATTTAGAAACTTAATTTATAAAACGCCTCTCGCAGCAAGACCCAATATCGATCCTATTCCTAATACATGACCTAGGCAGTTTGCAGCCACAACAGAACCATGACTTAGACCACCAAAAAATTGTGAATTAGGAATTGGGAACCCTTCGTTTGGCTTTTCAATATTTGATCTTGCAATGGCATAAGCAAGTAAATTGCAAATGATCATCACAACGGCACATTTTGGAGACCACTGAAATGTCACTGGATCAGCAGCAGCTAGTAATGTTGTGAACATCTTTTATCCCTATTGAATATATTCATTATCGACCATAAAGAATGCTTTTGCGTAAAATGTTACTCACCTCTTAAGAGTTTTTTACTTCCGTTTTATTTTTGAATGACTGCAGCATCAGAACAAAACCGTAAACAACAAATGCATCGCTAATCGTTAAAAACGATTCTGCTAGACCATGCAGTACATCTACATTTGTTAACTCATCCCCAAAATAAATTTGTGCGATTATTGCAAAAACTATCGTCATGAATACAAATAAGAGAGTTAACTTAAAACCAATAAATGATATTTTAGGTATCGCTTTTGTTTTGCCAGCGTAACGTAGAAATACTAGATAAGGAATTAGTGAAAGGACGAAAAATGGACTAGGATCAATTCGTGCAATTGACTCTAAACTAAGTATGGAAATATTCATTGGTTTGGTTGTGATGACTCAGTTCTAAACAAGTTCCAAGCAGCAAATGCAAGACATATATTACCTACAGTTGTAAGAGCTGCCTGTAGTACAACTAATCCTTTTAATTCAATACTGTTATCAAATATATGCCAGGTGATTGCAGCCATAGCACTAGCTAGATTTGGCAACATTGCTAAAGCAAAATAACCCAAAGCCTTGTTATTAGATATTGATGAAATATAGTCAATTATTATTATTGCAATCCCCCACTCAAATAGAGTTGCAATGTGGATAAACCATGTTCCTAAGGAAAGTTCATGCATATATTTTCTTTTGTTTAATAAGCTCTTCTAAAACTTCTTGAGCGTGTCCTATGGGTCTTACTCCTATCCATTTATATACAACTATACCCTTTGGATTGATCATAAATGTATTTCTTTTGGAATAGGGATCCAACCATGAATCATATGATTTACTTATTTCCCCTGTTGTATCTGAAAGTAGGGTGTATCCAAGTTTTGCGGATGTACAAAATGATTCATGTTCTTCTTCATTGTCAGCAGAGATTCCAACTACTGAGGAATCAAGTCTTCTAAACTTAGAAAGATTATCTTGAAATCCTTTGGCTTGTAATGTACAACCACTTGAGAAATCCTTAGGATAAAAATATAAAATTAACCATTTACCTGAAAAATCCTCCAGAGTCCATTCTTTTTGATTCGGATTGTTTCTGTTGAAACCATTTAATAAAAAATTAGGTGCTTTCTGACCAAGCTTAACGGAATTTATACTTGCAAATAATCTTGAAGGTTTAAAAAATAAAATACTAGAAAATAAAACAAAAAATTTTATAAAATTTCTTCTTTTCATTTGATTAACAAATCAAATTTAAAGTTTGTTTAGATCTACTCCTAATGATTTGGCATACTTTCCCAATCCCTTCTTCTGAATAGTTTTTAGTGCTCTTGTCGTTACTCTTATATTGATCCATTTGTTTTCTTCTTCCCACCATAATTTTCGCTGCTGCAAATTTGCTTGCTGCAATTTTTTGGTTCTAATATGGGAATGGCTGACTGACATTCCGTTGTTAGCTCTTGTGCCTGTAAGTTGGCAAACCCTAGACATTTTTCAAACTTATTCGTTTTTTTATTCTATCAAATGAGGTCGAGATTAAACGAATTTTTGAATTAATTTCCCTAAGACCTCCGCATTTCTAGTTTGAAAAGCTGCGATATCTTTATTCTCAAGACCTCCAATTGACAGTTTTGCCATCTCATAAACATGAATAGCTATGTCATTAGCTAATTGGGCTTCCTCTGATTTATTAGATCCTTCAATAACTATTGTGTTGGAATTTAACTTTAGTAATCCTTGAATAAGTGGATGGTTTGAATTGACGATTAAATTATGATATTCAGGCAGACCAGGAAGTTTCTGTTCCATTAATGCTGTTATATCATTAATTCTCCTCATTTGTTCTGGTAATAATATTAATGAAGGTGGGGAATTCTCACCTTTAAGACTTTGAACTTGTACCGTCACTTTTTCATTATTTAGTGCTGAACTAATTATCTTTTTAAGTGTTTCTGACTTGGTATTTCCATCTTTATCTGCGATTTCAGGTGAATCATCTTTAATACTTTCATCAAGTTCGGAGTCAACTCTAACAAAATTAATTTCTTTATTTTTTTCCTCCAACCAAGGAATAAATTGGGTATCAATAACAGTATCAAGTTTTAAAACTTCTTTGCCCTGCGAAGTCCACATATTGAGTGCTGTTGATTGAGAGACTTCATCAGTTGAATATAAAACCTTTTTGTTCTCATCAGTTAGCCTATTCTTATAAGCATCAAGGGTTGTAAAAGTCTTTGAACCAGATTTTATTATTTCATTAGTGTCTTCATTATCTTCTGATGTGTTTTTTGTTGTTGAATATAAAATTATCTCTTTTACTTGTTCTGCAAATTTTTCATCTTCCATAGCTCCTATTTTTATAAATGGTGATATGGAGTCCCAAATATCAGCATAAAATTGGGTTTCGTCTTTCTTTAACGTTTTAAGCTTATCGGCTAATTTCTTAGCAATAAAGTTACCGATAGATTTAACTCTTCTGTCTGATTGTAATGCGCTTCTGCTTACATTTAAGGGAATATCTGGTGAATCTATTACTCCTCTCAAAGGTAATAAGTATCTAGGAACAATTTCTTTAATTGAGTCACTAACAAATACCTGATTGCAGAATAGTTTGATTTCGCCACTTTCCCAATCGGCTCTTCCACTTATTTTTGGAAAATATAAAATACCTTGCAGGTTATATGGATAGTCTGTGTTTAGGTGAACCCACAATAGAGGATCGCCTTGAAAAGGATAGAGATATTTATAGAGTTCAATATAATCTTCGTCTTTTAGATTTTGTTTGCTTTCTCTCCATGGTGGATTCATTTTGTTGATAACTTCCGCTTCAAGAGAGATTTCAATAGGCATGAAATCACAATATTTTTTTATTAATGTTTTAATCCTGCTTGGTTCAATGTATTCAATTTCTTCATCCATTAAATGTAAAATTATATCTGTACCTATTTCTTCTTTATCTGACTCATCAAGTGAATATTGAGGTGAACCATTGCATTTCCATTTAATAGCTTGTGAATCATTCTTTGCTGATTTAGTTATTATTTCAACTTCTTCAGCAACCATAAAACTTGAATAAAAACCGAGGCCAAAATGGCCTATAAATCCATCATCAGGCTGTTTATATTTTTCAAGAAATTCTTCTGCACTAGAGAATGCTACTTGATTAATATATTTCTTAATTTCATCACTAGTCATTCCAATTCCATTGTCACTAATTGTCAATGTCTTATTTTCTCTGTCAATTGAGATTTTTATTTTTTCATCTTCAGAAGCAACACAATCACCTGCAAAGGCGGCCATTTTCCTTTTCTTGATCGCATCTACCGAGTTACTTATTAGTTCTCTAATGAATATTTCATGATCTGAGTAGACTGCTTTTTTTATTATTGGAAATATATTTTCTGTGTGAATAAGAATTGTTCCTTCTTCTTTAACAGGCATGACTTATCAAAATTTCTATCATCATAGCGATTCGAATTTCTATTTAGGCGTTAAAAGCAAAAGTATTATTGATTACAGCTCAATAGTTATCGATCCCTGACAATTTTAAAAGGTTATAGTTAATTTATTTCAATCTATCCATTCGATTTTAGTGCATCTGTTGGATTTTAAAAGTTGATTTGTTGCATCATTGTTTTTTAGAGGTTCATGTGAAATTACAGAAATAATTCCTTTGTTGTGCCATTTCTTTTGTTGTCTTAATGCTTTATATAAACCTGTACTTTGTTTATATGCAATTAAAACCTTTTCACTATTAGAGGAAATTTCTTTGCTTGAGGTGACTAATTCCCTTACTTTATCAATACTAATACTAAATCCAATACCGAAGCAATTATTATCGGTAGAACTAAATTTCTTTACCAAATCATCATATCTACCTCCTTTAGCAATAATAATAGGAGCACTTGGGGATGATGAAACAAGTGAAAAGGTTAAACCACTATATAATTTATATTTAGTACCTAATGTAGGGTCTAGTTGCACTTCTATGCCTTTCTCTTTGGCTAATGGTTCAATAATTGAAAATAATTCTTTTAGGTTTTCAATGTACGAATTCGATCCATAGATATTTTCTAGACTGGTTAATACTTCTTCTGGTGTTCCTCTCATATTCAAGATCTTTTTTATAAACATTCTTTGTTTATCTTTTACATCTAGTTTACTCAATGCTATGTAATCAAGATTACAGAGAATTTTTTTTATTTCATCTATTTTGGTTGAATCAAATGAGCTTAAAATAAGTTCCAATAGATATGTATTACCAATAAGCAATGTCATTTTATATTCCTTGTCAATTTCAATTATTTTTAATGATTCAATGAGCAGAGATAGAAGTTCGATCTCTGCGTTAATAGCTTTAGTTCCTATCAACTCTACTCCGCTTTGGAATGACTCCTCAATATAAATACCACCATCAATACTTTGATTGCATTTAAATGATGTACCTGTCGACCAGAATCGAAGTGGTCTTTCATCTTCATTAAATCTACTTGAAGCAGCACGTACAATTGAAGCTGTTATTTCAGGTCTTAATCCAAGAGGTTCATCAGAAACAATTTTTAGTATTTCATTGTTCGATATCCCGCCAGCTGCCATAAGTGTGTCTAGACGTTCAATATGTGGCGGTGATATTCGCTCATATCCCCATAGTTGATATAAAGATGAAAGTTTTGATGCAATGAGATGGTTCTTTCTTACTTGCTGAGGATTTAAATCGCGCGCACCCGAGGCAGGTTGCAATGTCATTATTTGAATCTTTTTATTACTTAAGGATCACATAAATTAGGACTATTTTCCACCATAAGAGTTAGGAGTTAATGGTCTAATTTTTTCAAGTTCTTTTATGAGCTCATTTTGTATCTTTGGATTGCAGGCAAGAATTCTGCCGCTATTCAGATCAAAATCTCCGAAAGGATAGTTCGATACTATTCCACCTGCCATTTCAACTAGTGGTACTCCTGCTGCCATATCCCATTTCGCAAGCCCGCGTTCCCAATAACCATCTACTTTGCCTGAAGCTACAAATGCTAAATCTACAGCGGCTGCTCCTCCTCTTCTGACGCCATGAGTACGATGTGTTAGCCAACAAAATTCTGAATAATTATTATCTAATACTTCTCGTCTGTCATATGCGAAACCAGTAACTAAGAGTGAATTAGATAAGGAATTCGTGTCCGTGACATATATCTTTTCGCCATTACAAAATGATCCATGCTCTGGAGAGGCATAATAAATTTCATTTAAAGAAGGTGCAGATATTGCTCCCAAAATTGGATGGCTATTCCAAATTAAACCTATTGAAGTTGCAAAAAATGGATATCCATGGGCATAGTTGGTTGTTCCATCAAGAGGGTCTATACACCATTTTAATTCTCCATCTTTTGACTTATATCCACTTTCTTCAGCAAGAATAGAAATATTAGGAGTCTCTTTTTCTAAATAATCTATTATTAACTTTTCGCATTCTATATCTGCATTAGTAACAAGATCTCCAGCAGTTCCCTTACATTTTATTGTTTTAATCCTTCCATAATTTTTCATTAGTGATGCCCCTCCTCTTTCTGCCGCCAGTTTGGCAATATCTAATAATTTGTTAATGTCATCTTTAGTTAAGCCTGCATTCAACGATGCGGTTTTACAGGAGGGTATTCTCATAACTATTGTTTATAATTATATTAATCATCTTCTATTGGAAGAGTCTATTTATCTTTAAATCAATTTATTCTCGTAGTAAATTATTTACTACTTGACTTTTTTTTTACCATAAAAATATTTAATAAATAAATCCGACATTTAAATTTTTAACAATTGCTCTTTTGTGGTATATATTTAAATTCAGCAATTGAAAAAACATTTTCTTTGCTGATTTAAGGAGAGGTGGCCGAGTGGTTGAAGGCGCAGCACTGGAAATGCTGTATAGGGGCAACCCTATCGAGGGTTCGAATCCCTCTCTCTCCGTTCCGCATGGTAACTTTTATAAAAAAACCTTAGTGGTTATCCAAATTTTCCAGAAATATAGTCTTGAGTTGATTTTTGCTTTGGTGAATTGAACATGTTTTTTGTTTTATCAAACTCAACTAAAAAACCAATTTTCCCACCTAAATCTTTATCTTTTTTCTCTGTGTTGAAAAAAGCTGTGTAATCACTGACTCTATTAGCTTGTTGCATATTGTGCGTAACAATAATGATTGTAAAATTTTTCTTTAATTCATGAATTGTCTCTTCAATTTTTAATGTAGATAATGGATCAAGTGCTGAGCATGGCTCATCCATTAAGATCACATCAGGTTCAATAGCAATTGTCCTTGCTATGCATAATCGTTGTTGTTGCCCCCCAGATAATGAATAACCACTTTCGTTTAATTTATCCTTGCATTCATCCCAAACAGCTGCCTTTGTAAGAGATTCTTCTACTAATTGATCCATATCACCTTTATATCCATTAACTCTTGCACCAAAGGCAATATTTTCGTAAATACTTTTAGGAAAAGGATTGGGTTGTTGAAAAACCATTCCAATTCTCCTTCTTACTTCAACTGGATCTATATCTTCTGCATATATATCTATTCCTTCAAAAATAACACTGCCTGATAATTTGCAATCTTCAATTAAATCGTTCATTCGGTTGATTGCTCTAATGACGGTTGATTTGCCGCATCCTGATGGACCAATAAAAGATGTAACTTGATTCTTTTCAATATCACAAAACACATTTTTAACTGCAACTGAATTGCCATATTTTATAGATACATTGTCTAGTGAAACTGAATATTTAGGTTTTATATTTTTTTTATTCATTAGCAAATCTTATTATTAGTTTCGCTCATAATTATACTTTATTTTTTGAAAAAGTACCAAGTGTGCCTATCCATCTTGAAAGGATATTAAGGCTTAAAAGTACAACAACTAATATGAATGATGCTGCCCATGCTAGTTGGTTTTGTGCTTCGTATGGTTCAATAGCGAAATTGTAAATTAAGACTGACAACGAACCCATTTCATAGAATAGATCATCAAAACTTGTAATATAGTAACGGGAGAAAAGTGCTGTAAATATTAATGGAGCTGTTTCTCCTGCAGCTCTAGCGAGTGCTAATAATACTCCTGTAGAAATTGATCTAAATGCAGCTGGTAATGTGATATTTGTTATCATTATGAATTTTGAGGCACCAACTCCAAATGCAGCTCTTCTCATGTCATTTGGAACTAATTTAAGTGCTTCATCAGTAGTTTTAATTATTGTTGGAAGCATTAAAATAGACAGTGAGAATCCGCCTGCAATACCACTGAACATTGATCCAAACAATATTTTGGTAGAGACTATAATTGCATATATAAATACACCAGCAATTATAGAAGGAACTCCTGCAAGTACATTTGATCCAAACCTTATAAACTTTGCAAATTTTCCTGATTTTGAATATTCAGCAAGATATATTCCACCTCCTACTCCAACAGGTATTGATATTACTGAAGCAATAAATGTCATTATAAAAGTTCCAGTTATTGCTGGCCCTATTCCTCCCGCTGAGAGAAGATCATCTCCGGGTGGCTCGGGTTCAAGTATTAAGGTGTCTAAGTTTATATAACTTCCACCTTTAATTAATACATAGCTTATGACTAATATTAAAGGAAGGACGGAAATGATAGCAAAAAGAGCAGAAATAATAGTTAATGCTTTGTTCCCAATATTTCTAGATAGAGAGGGGTTATAAGTTAGTGATTTTTGTGAAGCGTAATTCATTTATTGATACTTTAAACTTAATTTTTTTACAATCCACTGGGCAAATACATTAACTATTAATGTTAATATCATTAGGATTAATGCTGCATACATTAATGAAGAGACTTGGCTTCCATCTGCTTCACCAAATTGATTTGCAAGCATTGATGAAATTGTATATGAAGGAGCAAATATTGACCAACTAAAGTTATTTGAATTGCCAATAATCATTGTGACTGCCATTGTCTCACCCATAGCTCTTCCTAAAGCAAGTAAAACTCCTCCTGTTATCCCAGAAACTGCGGCTGGAATAATAACTTTAAAAATAGTAGTCCATCTTGACGCTCCAATTCCATAGGCAGCTTGCCTAAGTTTAGATGGAACTTGATTTAGAGAATCTTTTGAAATAGATGTAATTATAGGTAATATCATTACCACAAGTATTAGTATTGCTGGCATCATTCCAGCACCTAAAGGTTGGGTGCCGAAAAATGGTATAAATCCAAATAGCTCGTAGATCAAGTTCAAAAATGGTCTAATAAAAGGTTCCATAATGAATACTGCCCATAATCCTAAAACTACTGATGGAATAGCAGCTAAAAGCTCAACCATTATTCCAATTACATCTCTTATGTATTTAGGAATTATATTTTCTGTTATAAATATTGCAGTGCCTACGCCTAATGGAATAGCTATTAATAATGAAGCAAGTGATGTAAAAAGGGTTCCATAAATTGCAGTGAATGCCCCATACTCATCGGTTACAGGATTCCATGCAGAACTAACTAGAAACCTCAAACCATATCTTGAGATCGATTCGGTTGATTCATAGTAAACAACTGCAAATATTGAAAAAAGTACTACGGCTACCATTGAAGCCATAGCAATAACAAAATTTTTAAAGCCTATATCCACCAACTTCTCCGAAGTTGGTCTTCTTCTTAGTAAAAATTTCGATGTAGTTGCTTTGTCCACGCGCTAAAGCATTTACTTTATGAATCTATATCTAATCTCAAATTTTTCACTAAGGTAGTGTTAAGGATTGGCTTTAAGTGTTGAAGGGTACATAATAAGTATTGAATACCCTTAAATGCTAGTTACTGTGGGGCTTAAATAAGTATTGCCATGGGGAGAA
Source organism: Prochlorococcus marinus str. MIT 1214 (assembly GCF_027359355.1). NCBI lineage: Bacteria > Bacillati > Cyanobacteriota > Cyanophyceae > Synechococcales > Prochlorococcaceae > Prochlorococcus > Prochlorococcus marinus. The sequence goes on from NZ_CP114777.1 coordinate 317,146, forward strand.
TAGTTGGCATTGACTTGGGAACGACAAATTCCGTTGTAGCGGTGTTGGAGGCTGGTAGGCCTGTTGTTATTGCTAGTGCTGAAGGGGCTAGAACTACTCCATCAGTTGTTGGGTTTACAAAGGAATCTGAATTATTAGTTGGTCAACTTGCTAGAAGACAATTAGTTCTTAATCCAAAAAATACTTTCTCAAATTTAAAAAGATTTGTTGGTAGAGCATGGGATGAACTTGAAGAAACAAGCCTCTCAGTTCCTTATAGCGTTCGTTCAAATGATCAGGGAAATGTTCGAATTACATCTCCTATTACAAAAAGAGAATATGCCCCCGAAGAATTGATTGGAAATATCATTAGGAAGTTAATAGATGACGCTGAAACCTATTTAGGAGAAAATGTTGATGCTGCTGTAATCACTGTTCCCGCTTATTTCAACGATTCACAAAGACAAGCTACCCGAGATGCTGCGATTTTGGCTGGTATTTCTGTTGAAAGGATTCTGAATGAACCAACATCTGCTGCTCTAGCTTATGGATTTGATAAAAGCTCTTCTAGAAAAGTTTTGGTTTTTGATTTAGGTGGCGGAACATTTGATGTTTCATTAATGTCCATTTCAAATGGTGTTTTTGATGTAAAGGCAACCTCAGGCGACACACAGTTAGGTGGTAATGATTTTGATCAAAAAATTGTTGATTGGCTTGCGGAAGATTTTTTAAAAAAAAATAAAATAGATCTAAGAAGAGACAGACAGTCATTACAAAGACTTACTGAAGCGGCTGAGAAAGCGAAACAGGAACTTTCAGGTGTTCAAACCACTCCAATATCACTTCCTTTTATTTCTACAGGAAAAGATGGTCCGTTACATATAGATACGACTCTTAGTAGAAAAAATTACGAGAGTCTTTGCAATGATCTTTTAGATAGATTATTTGATCCTGTTAATACTGTAATTGATGATTCAGGTTGGGATCCTGAGGAGATTGATGAGGTTGTTCTTGTAGGAGGGAGTACACGAATGCCAATGGTAAAACAATTAGTTAAAACTTTAGTTCCAAATCCACCTTGTCAATCTGTTAATCCTGATGAAGTAGTAGCTATTGGTGCTGCAATTCAAGGTGGGATTCTTTCCGGAGAGTTAAGAGACCTTTTGTTAAATGATGTCACCCCTCTTTCTCTAGGACTTGAAACTGTTGGAGGTTTAATGAAAATTCTTATTCCTCGAAATACTTCAATTCCAGTAAGACAATCAGATGTTTTTAGTACCTCCGAGTCCAATCAATCATCAGTTGAAATACATATTTGGCAAGGAGAGAGGCAAATGGCCTCAGACAATAAATCATTGGGTAAATTCAGATTATCGGGTATCCCTCCTGCCCCAAGAGGTGTTCCTCAAGTTCAGGTGGCTTTTGATATTGATGCCAATGGTTTATTAGAAGTTAGTGCAACTGACAGAACTACTGGAAGGAAGCAGTCTGTAAGTATCACTGGTGGTTCAAACTTGAATCAAAATGAAGTTAACAAATTGATCGAGGAGTCCAAGTTAAAAGCATCTGAAGATAGAAAAAAACGAGCTTCTATTGATCAGAAAAATAATGCTTTGACACTTGTTGCACAAGCCGAGAGGCGACTAAGAGATGCTTCACTTGAATTAGGTCCCTATGGTGCTGAAAGACAACAAAGATCTGTGGAAGTAGCTATGAGGGACGTTGAAGATTTGCTTCAAGATAATGATTTGCAAGAACTTGAATATGCAGTTGGTTCTCTGCAAGAAGCATTATTTGGTTTGAATCGTCGCTTGTCAGCGGAAAGAAAAACAGAATCTAATCCCATACAAGGCATAAAGAATACTTTTGGATCTTTAAAGGACGAATTATTTTCAGATGATTACTGGGATGATGATCCCTGGGATTATTCACAAAGAGGGCAAAACAGAAATGGTGATAATAGTTATGGCAGAAGGGATATAGATCCTTGGGATAATGACTACTACCGTTGATCCTAATTATTGGTCTTTATTAGGAGTATCTCCTGAATGTGACGCTAATGAACTTAAATCTGCCTTTAGAAAAGAGGCAAGAAAGTGGCACCCTGATTTAAACAAAAATGATGTTAACGCAGAGGAAAGATTTAAATTAATCAATGAAGCCTATGCGATTCTTAGCGACCCAAAGAAGAGAAGAGAATGGGAGAAACAAAATGAAAAATACACTGATATCTTTGATAATAGATTTCCCACTTATGAAGAATATTTAGAGGTTATATTAGGAGTAAGAACAAATCTAAATATTGATAATGATGATATAGAAGAGCAATATTCTGAGATTTCTGAAGACGATAATGAATACGTTGATCGAACTAATTATAATGAATATATTCCTACAACAAGTGAACCATCACCACCACCCACATTAATTTATGAAGATCAAGAATCCATTGTAGAAATCTCACCAGATCAAGCTCTTTACGGCTCTTCTGTTGAAATTCAATTGCAAGACGGTACTCTTGTTGAAGTGTTAACTCCCCCCTTTGCAGGTGATGGATGGAGATTAAGAATAGAAGGTGCAGCAATTGGTTGTCGTGATCATTTTGTTCAATTAAAAGTCCAAACTGAAGATGGCTTATGTATTGATGGCTTAAGGGTTAAGTATCGTCTTGAATTATTTCCACATGATGCTTTATTAGGATGCGCTGTGGATATCCCAACTCTAAACGGCACGGTAACTTTGCAAGTACCTCCTAATTCATCAACCGGTAGATTGTTAAGATTAAGAGGCCGTGGGTTGGAATACGAAGAATATCGAGGTGATCAGATTGTAGAAATAATTATTGTGTTACCTGACAATCTAAGTGACTCCGAAATTGCATTATATCAGCGTCTAAATGAACTATCTATGGAAAATTATTAGGAATATATTGTTTATTCACTTAATCGATTTATAATTCAATAGGTTATTTAATTCTTATGTTAGTTCATGTCCTTTTGTATGAACCGGGGACTGAAAGTGAAGGTATACATTCCCTCGAACTAAAAGGATCAACAGTAATCCTTATGTTCGAAGATAGAGACGATGCTGAGAGATATTGTGGTCTTTTAGAGGCTCAAGACTTCCCAACTCCTTCTGTTGAAGAGTTAACAAGGAGAGATATTGAAGCTTTTTGTGTCGAAGCTGGATATGAAGCCCGATATGTGGAAAAAGGATTTATTCCAAGCACTGATGAAGAACGCCTTATGATATCCCCACCCCTTTCAAATTTAGAAGTAGGTAATTGGCATAATAATGATGATAGAAATGAACAAATTTCCTCTAATGATCAACTTGAAGAGATAAAGAAACGTTTAGAAAATCTTTTATGATAAATCGTAATAAAGATTCCAAAAATAATAATTATCGGATACTTACGGAGCAGATTAATTTAACATCTAATGAATTGGATATTAAATCGACTAATGAAATTGTAAATATTTTTTCTGAAGCTGATAAAGAACCTCAAAAGGCTGTGGAGAACGCTATTCCAGAGATAGTTAATGCTATTGATGAAATTACAGTAAGACTTAAATCAAATGGTAGATTGTTTTATATTGGCACGGGTACTTCAGGAAGATTAGGTGTTTTAGATGCCTCAGAATGCCCTCCAACTTTTTGCACGAATCCAGATATGGTTCAGGGCATAATTGCTGGAGGCATCCCATCATTAACAAAAAGTTCTGAATCTCTAGAGGATTTATCTGAGATTTCTGTTGCTGATCTTAAAGATAGAAATTTTACAAATAGAGACGCATTAATAGGTATAACAGCAAGTGGTCGAACTCCATATGTACTAGGAGCATTAAACTATTCAAAAAATATAGATGCACTAACTATTTCTATTTCATCTGTTCCAGAATGTGATTCAACGTTAAATAATGATATCGATATTAGGCTGATTACAGGACCAGAGATTCTTGCAGGCTCCACAAGATTAAAAGCTGGCACAGCTACAAAGATGGCGTTAAATATAATTTCTACTTCTGTGATGATTAAATTAGGAAAGGTTTATTGCAATAGAATGATCGATTTATCAGTAAACAACGATAAATTAATGGATAGAGCAATTGGTATTTTATGTGATATCGGTTCAGTTGATAAAGAATCTGCTTTTCAACTTTTAAAGAAGACAAATGGATCCGTAAAATTATCTTTATTAATTGCTTTGTCTGGGATGGATGTTATTGAGGCTAAGCAATTACTCAATGATTCAAACGGGAATTTAAGAACCGCACTAATTACTATTAAAAGTTATTGAATTAAATTTAAGTTTAATTCTTGTTATTCTGAATATACTTTATGCATTAAATTTAAAAAACAGTTATTATAAAAAAAATCAATTAGAGTTATGTCTAAAGTATTGATGAACACAGATAAAGGCCAATTGACTATTGCCCTGTTTGATAATGATGCTCCCAAAACAGTTGAAAACTTTTTGAAACTTGTTAAAGAGGGTTTTTACGATGGCCTTTCATTCCATAGAGTTATTAATGGCTTTATGGCGCAAGGCGGATGTCCGAATACTAGAGAGGGAGCAAGAGGGATAGCTGGAACTGGAGGACCTGGATATTCCATTAATTGTGAAATTAATTCAAACAAGCACGTTGCTGGATCGCTTTCTATGGCGCATGCAGGAAAGGATACAGGCGGTAGCCAATTCTTTTTAGTTCATGCTCCACAACCACATTTGGATGGAGTACATACTGTCTTTGGTAAAACAGATGACATGAAAATACTTTTATCTATTACTAATGGTACTAAGATTATTAATATTAGCCTTATAAAATAGAATTTATATTTATTATTAACTCCATTCAATAGTACTGGTTTTATCTTTTAAATCCCAATCAAATAAAGGCGAATTCTCAAAATTTGAAAGTTCGCTAATTACTTTCTGTTCAATTAATATATTTTCAGATGGATGCAACAGTCTTTCATAGTTATCTGTTTTAATTATTCCAATTCTTTCTGTATTTTCCCAGTTACTTAGTTCTTTAAGAAGTGACTCAAGCAATCTTTTATCTATTAAGTTTCCTTCTAAAAATGTCTTAATATCTCTATGTCTTACATTCCATATAAATAATGGGTTTTTACATAAAGCTATTAACCTTGGAGAGTTTTGAATAGAAATATTTAAAAAATGGTTTTCTGACCATTTATTAGCTTTATCTTCAAAATGTTTTAATTCGTTATTATGAACTTTACCATCCCAATAGACAACAATGTTTTGTCTTTCATTGCTTAAATTTGATTGGGTATTATTACCAATTAAGTGGCCAAGTTTTTCTCTTTTTACTTCAAGATAAGCTGCATTATGATCTCCAGGGCAAATTACTAATGGGACCCTAGACTCAACCTGAAGACCATATCCACCAAGACCTGCTATTTTTCTTGGATTATTGGTTAATAACTTAAGTCTGTTTATTCCTAAATCTGTCAAAATTTGTGCTCCTACTCCATAATTTCTTAGATCTGCCGGAAAGCCTAACTTCTCATTAGCTTCAACCGTATCTAATCCTCCATCTTGGAGGTTATAGGCTTTTAATTTATTCACTAAACCTATACCTCTTCCTTCCTGCCTTAGATATACAACAACTCCTTCCCCTTCTTCAGAAATCCTTGATAAGGCTGCTTCTAATTGAGGTCTGCAATCGCACCTTAATGATCCAAATGCATCACCTGTTAGACACTCTGAGTGCATTCTTACTAATACCGGCTCTTTTAAATTTTCAAGATCTCCTTTTATTATCGCGACATGTTCTGAACCATCCAATTCGTTCTTATAACCTATTGCCTTGAAATCACCAAACAGGCTGGGTAAATTTGCAATTGCTTGTCTGTAGACAAATCTCTCATTTTCAAGTCTGTAATGAATTAAATCTGCAATACTTATCAACTTTAATTTTCTTTCCTTCGCATATTTTTTTAATTCCGGCAGTCTTGCCATTGATCCATCTTGATTTTGGATTTCACAGATAACCCCTGCTGGAGATAGACCCGCTAACAAAGATAAATCTACTGCTGCTTCGGTATGTCCAGCTCTTTTTAATACACCACCTATTTTTGCTCTTAAGGGAAAAATATGACCCGGTCTTCTCAAATCTATTGGTTTTGTTTGACTATTAAGAGCAACTTGAATTGTTTTAGCTCTATCTTCAGCAGAAATACCAGTAGATACTCCAAATTCTGGACCTGCATCGATGCTTACCGTGAAGGCTGTTTGGTTTGAATCGGTATTTCTGTCGACCATTAAAGGTAGATCTAACTGATCTAATCGATCTCCTTGCATCGCTAGACATATCAAACCTCTAGCCTCAGTGGCCATGAAATTTATTTGTTGAGGAGTCGCAAATTGAGCAGCACAGATTAAATCTCCTTCGTTTTCTCTCTTTTCATCATCAACTACAACAACACATTCACCGTTTCTAATAGCAGCAAGAGCATCCGCTATATCATCAAATTCAATTTCATAACAATCTTCTGATTTCAACTTATTCCTCGTGTTTGTGGTGAAATGGTTCTTTGCTACTTATTCTCAAATGAATATCTCATCATTCTACGAAATAACCTTGATGTTATGGCAATTAGTACATTGAAAGCTGGGAAGATCGCAATTATTGGAGCATCTGGATATGGAGGACTTCAACTCGTAAAGTTAATCAATGAGCATCCAATCTTTGAGATTTCTACTCTAAATGGAGAGCGATCAGTAGGTAAAAGCTGGAATGCAATAAACCCTTTTTTGAAACTCCTGAGTGACAAACAGATAACAAAAAGCAATATTGATGAAATTTCTCAAGATTCGGATTATGCAATATTGAGTCTGCCAAACGGTTTATCATCGCAACTAACCCCTTTATTATTAGAAAAAGGTATTAAAGTACTTGATTTATCAGCAGATTATAGATTTAAGTCATTAGACAAATGGAAGGAAGTATATTCCAAAGAGGCTGCAAAATTTCAAAGATATGACTACGAATTATGTGAAGAGGCTATTTATGGCTTTTCAGAGGAATTTAGTAGTGAAATCTCAAAGTCTAGATTAATTGCTTGTCCAGGTTGCTACCCAACCTCATCTCTTAGTGTACTTATTCCATTTTTAAAACAAGGATTAATAGATAGTGAAGGAATTATCATTGATGCCAAATCTGGTACATCCGGAGGAGGGAGAAATCCCACTGAACAACTTTTACTGTCTGAGTGCTCTGAATCTATTAAGCCTTATGGCGTTATTGGGCATAGGCATACGGCTGAGATAGAAACGATTGCTAGTTACTTTGCTGGTCATGAAGTGAATTTGCAATTTACGCCTCATTTAGTGCCAATGGTTAGAGGGATTTTATCGACAGTTTATGCTCGTTTAAGAGATCCTGGATTAACAGCAGAAGACTGCAAAGTTGTAATTGAAGCTTTTTATAAAAATCAACCATTTATTGATATTTTGCCTGTAGGAACTTATCCAGCAACTAAATGGGTTAAAAATACAAATAAAGTTATGATTTCAGTTGAAGTTGATAAACGTAATGGAAGAATAGTTCTAATGAGTGTGATTGATAATCTTATAAAAGGTCAAGCAGGACAGGCTATACAAAATTTAAATATTATGCACGGACTTGAATCAGATATTGGTCTTCCTAAGATTACTTATTATCCATAAAGCTAGTTCTTATATTCTTTGCTACTTTTGCTATCGCTAAAGGTAATATTATATGTTCCATGCTTTGAATCCTTTTTTTTAATTTCTCTTTACTTTCCTGTTCTTTAAGAGGTACTGCAGCTTGAATAATTATTGAGCCAGAATCAACTTCTTTTTGCACATAGTGAACTGTACATCCAGTAATAGTTACCTTCTTTTCTATTGCCTGTTGTATTGCGTCAACCCCTTTAAAAGATGGTAAAAGTGATGGATGAATATTAATTATTCGGTTTTTAAAACTATTAATTATTTCTTCACCCACAATTCTCATCCATCCAGCCATAACAACTAATTCTACAGATAAATCCTCAAGTTTTTTCTTTACCAACATGTCGTGTTCATATCTCGAATTACAATCTCTATGATCAATAATTGCATAAGGTATTTTGTATTTGAGTGCTTTGTTTATTGCTAAGCATTTAGGATTATTGACAATTAATATTGAAATTTCCGCATTAAGTTGCTTGTTTTCTATGGATTTAACTATGTACTCAAAATTAGATCCATTACCTGAGGCAAGGATACCTAATCTTATTTTTGGCGAAAATAGAGAGGTTTCTGAATCTAATGGACTAATTAGGCTCTGTTCATTTAAATCATAAGATAAATTGTTCTCCATATATTCTTTATTATCTTGTTTCATCAAATAAGAATTATTTACAACTAAATATATGACCTTTAGGAGAAATTACAATATATAAATATAAAGACATATTTAACAGTAATGAAAGTTAAATCAATATTTAGATATCGTCAACGTTGCAAGAAAATTACTATCTAGTTTATTTACATCCCTATTTGTCAATTACTAAACATTCGCCATTTGAAACCATTCTTGCCTAATATAAATTAAATCAATTTGTTTAACGGTTCTCTTTTGAGAATACCTGCTAACAGAACTCATTAAGGAGTATTCTCTTATCAATAATGGCAATAACTGACATCTTCCAGATGAATAACAACGATAAATGGATAAGGTACTGTGACCTTTTATTTAGCGATGATTTATTAGGTTTTTGGTTAGACATAAGCAGAATGGATGTCGAGAAGAGCGATTTTGAAAAATTTAAGGACATTTATTCCAAAGCTTTTGATTCTGTAGAAAGTCTAGAGAATGGTTCGATTGCCAATATTGATGAAGGTAGACAAGTTGGTCATTACTGGCTTCGAAATCCGCAGATTGCTCCAACTCAGGAAATGTCAGATTCTATTTCCCATGAAATTCAAGCTATATCAAAGTTTGGGGCATCAATATTAAATGGTGAGATAACTAACAGCGATGGACAAAATTATACAGATGTTTTTTGGATAGGTATAGGTGGTAGTGGTTTAGGTCCTTTACTTATTAAAGAGTCATTTAAGAGAGAGTCAATTGGATTGAATCTACATTTTCTTGATAATGTTGACCCTGAGGGGATTTTCCACAAATTAAATTCAATTCTTCCTAATATTGAATCAACTTTGTTTGTAGTTGTTAGTAAATCTGGGGGTACTCCCGAACCTTTAATTGGAATGGAGCAAGCTATGAAGTTTGTTTCTGATAACAACCAGAACTGGTCATCTCGGGCAATAGCAATTACATCAAAAGGTAGTAAGTTGGATCTTTTAGCAGTTAATGAAAATTGGTTAGATGTTTTTGATTTACCTGATTGGGTTGGCGGAAGGACAAGTATTACCGGAGCTGTTGGATTATTACCTGCTGTCCTTATAGGCGCTGACATAAACAAGTTTTTAGATGGTGCGTCCAAAATGGATGCACTAACTAGAGTAAAAGACATTAAAAATAATCCAGCAGCACTTTTATCCTTAGCTTGGTTCAAATCCGGAGATGGAAAAGGGTTAAGAGATATGGTGGTACTTCCCTATAGAGACAGATTAGAAGTTTTCAGTAGATATCTTCAACAACTTGTTATGGAATCTTTAGGCAAGAAGTTTGACAGAGATGGAAATCAAGTTAATCAAGGTATTGCAGTTTATGGAAATAAAGGTTCTACTGATCAGCATGCATATGTTCAGCAATTAAGAGATGGTGTTGATAATTTCTTTGTGAATTTCATTGAAATTCTTCACGATCCTTCAGAGATAGTTGAAGTTAAAAATAAAAGACCAGGAGACTATTTATCAGGATTTCTTCAAGGAACTCGTTCAGCATTGACTGAAGGAGGAAGACAGAATCTTACTATTACATTTAAATCATTTGATGAATCTAGTCTTGGAGCTTTAATTGCATTATTTGAACGAGCAGTAAGTTTATATTCAGAATTGATCAATGTTAATGCTTACAATCAACCTGGAGTTGAAGCGGGGAAAAAAGCCGCAACAAATATAATTAATCTTCAAAAAGAAATTGAAGATCTTTTGGATGATGGTAAGGAAAGAACATTAAATGAAATCAATAATGCTTTGTCTTCTGATTCAACTGAGTCGATTTATTTAATTCTTAGAAAACTTTCAGAAAATTCTGATCATTATTCAATGAGTGGTAATCAATCAAATCCAGATAAACTAATTATTTCAAAAAATTAAAATCTAAATAACTATATTTACTAATTTATTTGGAACAACAATTATTCGTTTTGGCTTTTTCCCAGCTATCCATTTTACAGCTGCCTCACTTTTAATTGCTATATCCTCTAATTCGTCTTTAGATAGATTTTTACTAGCATCGATTGATCCTCTAACTTTTCCATTTATTTGAATCATAAGCTTAAAGATATCTTGTTCAATTGCAGTTGGGTCATATTTTGGCCACAACTGAAGATGAATACTTTCTTTCTTTCCGATAGCCTTCCATAGCTCCTCTGCAATATGAGGTGAGAATGGAGATGTTATTTTGATTAATAATGAAATAACTTGATTTAATGTTTCATCACTACAGTAATTTACTATTGAACTTAGCCCATTTACAGCTTTCATAAGTTCAGATATTGCTGTATTAAATTGAAGATTATCTAGATCATCACTAATTTCTTTGATTGCAATATTTATGAGACGTAATGCTTCATCGTCTTTTAACTTTTCTTTATCAATTTTTAATCTTGAATTACTCTTAGTTAGTTTTAAAGTATTAATAACAAATTTCCATAGTCTTTGTATAAATCGATATTGACCTTCAACATCTGAGTCATCCCATTCTAAATCTTTTTCTGGAGGTGCTTTAAAAAGTATAAACATTCTCGCTGTATCTGCTCCATATTTATCTATAACTAATGATGGGTCTACTCCATTATATTTTGACTTTGACATCTTTTCATAGATGATATCGATTCTCTCTCCAGTAATTGGATCTTTTGGATCATTAATATCACTAATTTGATCTTTTGAAAAATATTTATTGGTATTTGGATTTTTATAGGTTACAGCTTGAACCATACCCTGAGTTAATAGTTTCTTAAAAGGTTCATCGATATTTATTAATCCACAACTCTTTAGGGCCTTGGTTAAAAATCTTGAATATAGTAAATGTAAGATTGCGTGCTCAATACCACCAACGTATTGTTTAACAGGAAGCCATTTATCAATTTCACTTTTTATAAATGGAATTTCACTATTTTTTGGGTTTATGTATCTTAAAAAGTACCAAGATGAACACATAAAAGTATCCATTGTGTCTGTTTCTCTTGTTGCTTCAATTCCACATTTAGGACAGCAAGTATTTATCCATTCTGTATTTGTAGTTAAAGGTGACTTTCCTTTTCCAGTTAATTTAATATCAACAGGTAGAGAAACTGGAAGATCTTTGTCTGGGACTCTTACTTGACCACACTTCTTACAATTAATAATCGGAATTGGGCAGCCCCAATATCTTTGTCTAGATATAAGCCAATCCCTTAATTTATATGTGATTCTTTGTTTTGCCCAATTAGCATTGGAACCTAATTCAAGTATCTTTTTTTTTGCAATATCAGAATCAATTCCATTGAATGTATCAGAATTGATCATGATTCCCTTATCTACATACTCAGAATTTAAATAACTATTATCTTCATCATTTTTGGGTTTTATTACATAATTAATTGGTAAATTATATGATTTGGCAAATTGATAATCTCTACTATCATGTGCTGGAACTCCCATGACTGCTCCAGTTCCATATTCCATTATGACATAATCGCCAATCCAAATAGGTATCTCTTTATTATTTGCTGGATTTACTGCATTTACTCCTAAATACATTCCATTTTTTTTTCTACTATCTGAATTACGTTCTAAATCACTTAGCTTTTCTTGAGTTCTTCTAAATTCTTTTAATTTATCAATATCCTTATTATTTATTAATTGATCAATTAATGGATGATCTGATGCTAGTACAAGATAACTTACTCCATAGACTGTATCGATTCTTGTAGTGAAAGCGGTTATTTTCTGATTATAATTTTTTAAATCAAATGTAATTTCTGCACCGATAGATTTACCAATCCAATTTTTTTGCATAACCCTTACTCGATCTGGCCAGTCTTTAAGCTTATCTAAATCCTTATTTAGATCTTCGGCGAAACTAGTTATTCGTAGAAACCACTGGTTTAATTCTTTTTTCTCAACTTTTGCTCCAGATCTCCAAGATTTACCATCAGCATCAACTTGTTCATTAGCGAGAACAGTTTGGTCAATTGGGTCCCAATTCACTGTTGCTTTTTTTTGATAGGCTAGATTATTTTTATGTAATTGATTAAATATATATTGAGTCCATTTATAATAATCTTCTTTGCAAGTGGTAACTTCTTTAGACCAATCTATTGATAATCCAAGTCGATCTAATTGATCTTTCATTTGTGTAATATTTTTATCTGTCCATGTAGATGGACTTGTTTCTCTCTCTATTGCTGCATTTTCAGCTGGTAAACCGAATGCATCCCATCCCATTGGATGAAGAACGTTATAACCTTGCATTTTTTTATATCTAGCCAGTACGTCTGTGATCACATAATTCCTAACGTGCCCCATATGTAAAGAACCGGAAGGGTATGGGAACATTGACAAGGCGTAAAAAGTATTTTCTTTGCTTACCTCAGTATTTGTTCTATATAGCCTTTGATTAGCCCACTCTTGTTGCCAATAAGCTTCTATTTCACGAGGCTCGTAATTCTGGTCAATAATCTCTGAAGTAGTATTATTCAAGGAAGATCTCCTTCAGTAGTTGTTTTGCCAATCAAATAATGTTCTCATAAATTGATGCCCAATATGCAAATAGTTCTGAAATTACTACCAAGAACGCTTAATTTCCTAAAAACTTAGTTAAACAAACTTTAAATCATGAAAAATAATTTCTCAAAATATCATGGACTTGGTAATGATTTTATTATATTTGATGCTCGTGATAATAACTTAGACAACTTATTTACTGAAAATAAAGATAACTTTATTGAACATCTATGTAATAGAAATTTTGGCATCGGAGCTGATGGAATTATTCTTATATTAGAGTCCAATGATAAATGTTTTGTGAGAATGAAGATATTTAATTCTGATGGCTCTGAACCAGAAATGTGTGGCAATGGTATAAGATGCTTGATTGCTTATCTAAATGACAATAAGGAAATTAAAAATTCTTCTGCGATACCAATTGAAACTAAAGCTGGTCTGATTCATACCTCTATTCAAGATAATCAAAATATTAAAGTAAATATGGGAGAACCTATCCTTTCTCCTCAAGATATACCTACAAAATTGTTAATGAATAATTTAACAGTTCCTAATGGAAAGATTAAAATAAATGATCAAATATTAAATATTTATGCTGTTAGTATGGGGAATCCACATATGATCGTATTTGTTAATAAAATTGACAATATACCCTTTAAAGCTTGGGGAAGATCACTTGAAAAACACAATACATTTCCCAACAATACAAATGTTCACTTTGTTGAATTAATTGATAAATCAAATATTAAAGTTAAAGTATGGGAAAGAGGTTGCGGGCCAACCTTAGCTTGTGGTACAGGAGCTTGCGCGTGTGTGGTCATAACATCTAAGCTAGGTAAAACATTAAATAAGGCTAATGTTTATTTACCCGGCGGCAAATTAGAAATTGAATGGCCCAATCAAGCGGGTCCAGTTTTAATGCAGGGCCCTGCATTAAAAGTATTTAGTGGAGAGATAGATATTTAATCACTCTTAAAAATGAACAATATTTATCTCGACGCATCAGCGACAACTCCACCACATATAGATGTTATTAATAAAATAAAGGATATTCAATTTGAATGCTGGGGGAATCCATCAAGTATCCATAAAGTTGGGCTTATAGCAAGAGAGATTTTGGAAAGATTTAGATTATCAATTGCTAATAAATTAAAAGCTTCATCTGACGAAATTTTTTTTACATCTGGAGCAACTGAGTCAAACTATCTTGCTCTTAAAGTTGTATCTAATAATCTTAATAAAGGCAGACTTATTATAAGTAGCGTTGAACACCCTTCTATTAATTTAATTGCCAATCAACTACTTAATGACGGATGGGATATTCAATACTGGCCTGTAGATCGTTATGGAATTATTGACTTAGATCATTTGGAGGAGATGTTATCTCCTCCAACAAAATTGGTTTCTATAATCTGGGGCCAAAGTGAGATTGGTTCCATTCAGCCCATAAATCTCATAGGTAAGGAATGTAAAAAACGAAATATACTTTTTCATACTGATGCTACACAGGTCCTCCCTAGCGGCCTTATTGATTTGAGTAATTTAAATGTTGATATGCTTAGTGCCTCTGCTCATAAACTTCAAGGCCCTAAAGGTATTGGATTATTAATGTTGCGAAAGGGAGTTCGAGATTTATTACTGAATGATCCTTCATATGGATTTAAGAATGGCTCTATAAGATCAGGTACTGAGTCAGTTCCCCTTATTGCAGGTTTTTCGACAGCAATTGACCTACTAAATGAATATATAGAAGTTACTGATTATCAAACTTTATTTCCTGAGAATAATGTTTCCAAGATGACTTCTCATTTAAAAAAAAATCTTGTTAAAAATGAACAACTTACTTTTATTGGCCCTCATAAAGAACGACTACCAAATAATCTTTCATTTCTTTGTCATACAAAGTCAATGATTCCAATACAAGGTAGAGAAATTGTTCGATTATTGTCACAACATGGCGTTTATATAAGTAGTGGTAGTGCCTGCTCATCATCTAGTCAAGGGCCAAATCCCATACTGGTAGCAATTAATGTTGACAAACCACTTCAAGAATCTGGATTAAGAATAACTATTGGTCCATGGATTTCAAATGATGATATTAACTCTGTTTCAAATATAATATATCAATCATTGCAATCTTTAGAACCTAAAAAACAATGATCATCAAATGAAGAATAAGCTCCCCTCAGACCTTAGAGAGGCAGAATCAAATGTATATGAATCAATTCAAAGTTATTTTTTAAGTAATTCTGAACAATCTTTTCTTTCTATCAACCTTAAATTTGAAGGATTAAGAATTAATCCAATAATTTTTCGTTTATCTAATAAACTAACTGAAATTAAATTTGATAATATTTTATTGTGGGCAGACGCTGGTGGAGCGGCTCTTGCTAAAAGAGATAATCCTGAATTGGCCAATAAGATTTTTACATTTAAGGAGTTTATTAATTCTACAGAGTTATTAAATTCAGTACTATTAGTTTGTTCCCCTCAACCATACGATATTGAGATGTTTGAGCAAGTTTGTTCCCGAACTAATTCAACGGTAATTATGATTAATGGTAAGTTGGAAGATCCAATAGTAGGAATAGGAAGTGTCGGTAGGGAAATGAGAAAAAGGTTCGCTGAAAAATGGAAAGTAATTTATTATGTTCAACCATTATCTTTGGGTGCATTATTAAAAAGATTTCCTGGTAGTTGGGAGCTTTTTAAACTCAACTCTAATGGATATTCCTTTGTTAAGTCATTTGATAAACGTCCTGACGATGAAACTATAATCCTAAACTTATAACTCCATGAATAAGAAATTTTGTTTTTATATTGGGTTAATCTTATTATCAATAAATATAGTTAACGGTAATTTATTCTCATTATATTCATACATCAGACAAAGGCATAATATTAATACTATAAGTCCTGAAAAGTTTAATATATGTAAGTCTTTGCAAAATAAACTGGAGGATTATACATATAACTTTAACTCCAATATCAGTATCAGTATTCTAGAAGATTCTGGCGATTTTATTGTAGATATTAATGGCGAAATACCCAGAATACCTGCTTCTAATCAGAAGATTCTTTCTAGCGCTTTTTCTTTAGATATTTTAGGACCTTATTATACTCTAAATACATCTTTAAATGTTATGAATGATGGAGGCTTATACATAGAAGCTTCTGGGGATCCAGATTTTAATAAACGTCATCTAGAAGAATTAATTAATGATCTTAATAATACGAATTATAATCCTAATTTAAAAATTCCAATAGTAGTTAAAAGTAGTAATCCAAAAAATTGGTGGCCTTCTAGCTGGTCGTATGCCGATAGAAAAGAAGAATATGGTGCACCTATTACTAAGTATTCAATAGCTAGTAATGCAAGTATTAATTCTTTAAATAATCCAATTGATCATTTCATTTATGAGTTAGAGAATGCTCTAAGAAAAAAGAACTTATCTACAAAATATTTTGTGAAATCCGTACATGAAGACTATCCTATTGATTATATTTCGACAATTAAAGTTATCAATTCTGCTCCTTTATATATTTTACTAAATCTTGTTAACTCTGAAAGTCATAATTTTACATCTGAAGTTATTTTTAGACATTCATTAAATGACTGGTCTCATGATTTTCCAAATCTAAAATACAGTAATTGGATAAATGATCAAAACTTTAATTCTGATAATTTTATTTTTGCAGATGCTAGTGGTTTATCAAGAATGAACAGAGTAACTACATATGGTTTATCTCAGTTTTTGAGAAGAATGAAACTCAACAGATTTTCTGACTATTATTTCTCATCATTTTCACTATTAGGTGTTAGGGGCTCGTTAACTAATGTAAATGCTCCAGTAAATCTTAAGGGAAGAATTTTGGCTAAGTCCGGAAGACTTAATAATGTTAGATCCGTTTCAGGTATTATATTAGGAGACGGTAAAGTTTTTAGCATTATAGTTAACAATATGGATAATTCGACAAAACATATAATGAACATATTATCAATAGTAGATAATACTGAAAATTGTAATTAATTAGTATTTAGTTCCAAAAGATCTTTGGCTATAAATTCAGGCACCATATGCCGTATTTCGCCACCAAATCTTGCGACTTCTTTAACTACAGAACTACTTAAAAAACTATGATGTGTTTCTGTCGCGAGAAAAATTGTTTCGTATTGATTATTTAGAGACCTATTTGTATGAGCAACCTGTAATTCATATTCAAAATCACTCATGGCTCTTAAGCCTCTTAAAATAAGATCCGCATTATGTTCACGAGCACAATCCACAGTTAGCCCTTTAAAAGCTATTGTTCTACAACCTGGTATATCTCTGGTTGCATTTTTAATCTGCTCTATTCTTCTTTCGCAGGAGAAAGTAGCTTTTTTTGAAGGATTTTCTAATACTGCAATGAGAACTTCTCCAAATAAATCACTTCCTCTTTGAATTAGATCAAGGTGTCCAAACGTTAAAGGGTCGAAGCTGCCAGGATAAAGTGCCTTCATGGTTTTTTAACTTTAAAAAAGTCCATTTCTTTCATAGAATCTCATATATATAAACGTATCAAAGCGCATGACTCTTGATCAGGATGCCAAAAAAGTTCTTTTGCGCAAAATCCCTCATGGATTATTTATATGTGCAGTAAGAGAAGGAGATGAAATAAATGGTTTTACTGCTAGCTGGGTAACACAAGGATCATTTACGCCACCATTAGTTGTAATGGCTGTTCGCGCTGATGGATCTAGTCATGGAATTATTCAAAGAACTAAGATGTTTTCTCTCAATGTTTTGAGAGAAGATCAAAAGGATCTAGCAGCTGTGTTCTTTAAGCCGCAAAAAGGATTAGGTGGACGATTTGAAGCTTGTAAATTCTCTTATGGAGAGTTTGGTATGCCCTTAATCGAAGATGTAATAGGTGGAGTTGAATGTGAAGTTATTTCGGGGGTAGAACACGGTGACCATACAGTCTTTGTCGCTGAAGTAAAGAGTGCAGTATTGAATAAAGATGGATCTGCTTTAAATTTAGCGAGTACAGGTTGGAACTATGGCGGCTAATTTAACGAGACATGATCGGTGGAATTAACGCCGTTAATTAAGGACAAGTCAAGACTAACGAATTTTTTGAAGGATATACCAAACGATCCTGGTTGTTATTTGATGAAAGATCGTGAGGATAGATTGTTATATGTTGGTAAGTCAAAAAAGTTAAGAAATAGAGTTAGAAGTTATTTTCGATCCAGTGATGAATTGAGTCCAAGAATCTCTTTAATGGTTAGGCAAGTTGTAGATATTGAGTTGATAGTTACTGATACCGAAAGTGAAGCCTTAACTCTTGAATCAAATTTAATAAAATCTAATCAACCCTATTTTAATGTTCTATTAAAAGATGATAAGAAATATCCCTATATTTGTATAACCTGGGGTGATAAATATCCAAGAATTTTTTTAACTAGGAAAAGACGGGAAAGACAGAAAAAAGATAAATATTATGGTCCATATGTTGATGTTTATTTACTTAGACAGACCCTATTTAGTATAAAAAAACTGTTTCCTCTTAGACAAAGAAGAATTCCTCTTTACAAAGATAGAACGTGTCTTAACTATTCAATTGGAAGATGTCCTGGCGTTTGTCAAGAAGAAATTAGTTCAGAAGATTATAAAAATACACTAAAACGAGTTGAAATGATATTTCAAGGGAGAACTGAAGAATTGAGACTTTTATTAGAAAAACAGATGCATTCTTTATCAGATTCATTGAAGTTTGAAGAAGCTGGATCTGTCAGAGATCAGTTAAAAGGTATAGATAAATTGTATGAATCTCAAAAGATGATTATTCCTGATTCATCTGTATGCAGAGATATAATCGCATTGGCAACAGAAGAGAATATATCCTCTATTCAAATTTTTCAAATGCGCTCAGGAAAATTAATTGGAAGACTTGGATATTTCTCAGATAATAATAATCTCAGTACTTCTCACATACTTCAAAAAGTTGTAGAAAATCATTATTCAAATGTTGATCCGATTGAAATACCTTCAGAAATATTAGTTCAACATCAATTACAAAATACAGATATAATATCGGATTGGCTAAGTGAATTAAAAAAGCAAAAAGTTAATATAACAATCCCAAAAAGATCTAAGAAGGCGGAAATTATTAAATTAGTAGAAAAGAATGCAAATATGGAGTTACAAAGAATTAGACAATCTCATGACAAAAATTTAGTTGAGCTTGACGATTTAACCAATATACTAGAGTTACTAAAAATTCCAAAAAGAATTGAATGTTATGATATTAGTCATATTCAAGGTAGTGATGCTGTCGCTTCTCAGGTAGTATTTATTGATGGTATTGCGGCTAGACAACATTACAGAAAATATAAAATTAAAAGTTCAAATATAAAACTAGGGCATAGTGACGATTTCGAATCAATGGCTGAAGTTATTACTAGGAGATTTAAAAGATGGGCTCGTTATAAAGAGGATGGAGGTGATATGAATAAACTATCAAGTAATGAATCTAGTGTTTTAGACAAGGATAATTTGAATGATTGGCCTGATTTAGTTGTAATTGATGGAGGTAAAGGTCAATTAAGTTCGGTATTAGAGGCTTTAGAAGAGTTGAATCTAGATCAAAATATAAATCTCATATCTTTAGCCAAGAAGAAAGAAGAGATATTTATTCCAAATGTTAAACAATCATTAGACACTGACCCTAATCAACCTGGAATGCTTTTGTTAAGAAGAATTAGAGATGAAGCTCATAGGTTTGCTATTACCTTTCACAGACAAAAAAGAAGTCAACGTATGAAACGCTCTCAATTAAATGAGATACCAGGATTGGGACCACAAAGAATCAAATTATTATTGGAGCATTTTAGATCAATAGAGGCTATTCAAATGGCATCTCTTTCCGAACTTTCATCAGCACCAGGCTTGGGATCATCTACTGCTGGTGTTATTCGAAATTATTTTCACCCAAATGAAAATAAATAATCTATTGATAAATTATTAACGAAAATGGGACAGTTAATCTTTATTATAGTAATGTATAGAGTGATATGAAGGTACGAAACATTTTATAGAATATGATTTTTTCACCAGAGACATATTTATGGTTTAAATCTTTTCATATTATCGGTGTAGTTGTTTGGTTCGCTGGCTTATTTTACCTAGTCAGATTATTTATTTATCATGTAGAAGTCCAAAATGAGAAAGAAGAAATAAGGGATGTATTTAATAAGCAATATACATTAATGGAAAAAAGACTAGCTAATATTATAACAACTCCTGGCATGATTTTAGCTGTCATTATGGCATCTGGATTATTATATATGCAGCCTGTATATCTTACACAAACATGGATGCAGATTAAATTATTGTTTGTCACTTTTTTACTTATTTATCATTTTTATTGCTATAAAATCATGAACGAATTAACTAATAATCAATATAATTATAGTGGACAGCAACTCCGCGCTTTGAACGAGTTGCCGACACTATTATTAGTAGTTGTTGTAATGCTTGTTGTATTTAAAAACCAGTTTCCAACTAGTGCAGCAAGTTGGTTAATATTTGGCTTAATTCTCTTTATGGCTGCAAGTATACAGTTTTATGCTAAATGGAGAAGAAATAGGAAACAATTCACTTAGTTAGTATGTCTGATATTGATTCTACTGAATTAATTAACATAATTAAATCAATTACTAAGAATAGTTGTCCAAATTCTATCAACTTTCACATGCATTCAACATTTAGTGATGGAAGTTTGACTGCTAAACAAATTTATTCCCAAGCAATTGAATTAAATATTGATCATTATGCAATTACAGATCATCATTCAGTTAATGCATATATTGAATTAAGCAAAATTAGCGACTCTATATATAAGGAGAGATCAAATTTTCCTAAACTTTGGACTGGTATAGAAATTACTTGTCTATTAAAGGGGTGTTTAGTTCATGTTTTAGGTCTTGGTTTTGATCATAATTCAAAATACTTATTACCTTATGTTGATCATAAGGCTGCCATTGGTAATGAGTTATTAGCTTCGACAGTAGTAGATTCTATTCATAAAGCTAATGGAATTGCCGTTTTAGCTCATCCCGCTAGATATAAGCTTCCATTTGATCTCTTGATTAATGAAGCATCAAAACTTGGTTTTGATGCTGTTGAAACTTGGTATAACTATGAAAGAGCACATAATTGGATCCCATCAGAGTTTGTATGCGATAAAATATTTGATTGCGCAAACTCTTATTCATTATTATCAACCTGTGGTACCGACAGCCACGGACTATCTCTTCTTAGGCGTTAAATAATTTATAAATTATTATTAGAAGTATAGTTTTCAATTTTACTATCTATATCTGATAGTAATTTTTTTATAGATGATATTTCTTCAATAGTTGCATTTGTCCAAAGTTTTCTGTTGGATGCTTCTAGTAATCTTTCAGCGATATCTCTTAAAGCCCAAGGATTGTTTTCACTAATAAAATTTTTCGTATTATTATTCATTAACCAATTATTCACTATAGATTGATAACACCAATTTGGAACTAAGTTTGTAGTTGCATCATAAGAAAATAAATAGTCAAGGCTAGCTGACATTTCAAAAGCTCCTTTATATCCATGTTCTTTAATCCCCTCTATCCATTTAGGGTTTAATAATCTGCTACGAACAACTTTATCAATTTCTTTTGAGAGTTTATGAATTCTTGGCCGTTGATACCTTGAATTATCTGCAAAATAGGCTTGAGGATTTGTTCCACTAATTTTTTTAATCGCAGAAACTAATCCACCCTGAAATTGATAGTAATCATCTGAATCAAGTATGTCATGTTCTCTATTGTCCTGACTATGAAGTACTACTTTTACCTTTGATAAATTACTTTCTAATCCATCTTTGTCTTTTATGATTTTACTTGAACCTTCATATCTCCATTTACTCCATTCGATAAATGCATCAGCTAGTTCTGATTGATTCTCCCAAGATCCACTATTGATTATTTCTTGTAATCCTGCTCCGTATGATCCAGGTGCAGATCCATATATTCTTGATTTTGTATTTCCATTTCTATATGACTCAGCAAGTGGATTATTAGAAGAGGATTCTTTTAAATTTCCAATAAGATTTTGACCTCTTCGAATCAATTCAATTATCTGTGGAAATGCATCCCTGAATAAACCAGAAATTCTTAATGTTACGTCTACTCTTGGTCTGTTCAATACACTGAGGGGAATGACCTCAACGTCAACTACCCTTCTTAAAGTACCGTCCCATATTGGCCTTAAACCCATGAGAGCAAAAAGCTGACAAATATCTTCTCCACCATTTCTCATTGTTGAAGTACCCCAAATTGAAATAGCAAGGTGTGAAAGGTGTTCACCATTTTCTTGTAGATAAAGTTCCATTATTTGTTCAGCACTTCTTTTCCCTAAGTCCCAAGCTGTTTCAGTTGGTATTGCTCTGATATCAACCGAAAAGAAATTCTTGCCTGTGGGTATAACTTCTAATTTTCCTCTTGTAGGAGCCCCAGAAGGACCGCTAGAAATTCTTTTACCGTCTAAAGCCTTGAGAAAATTTGTTTTTTCGTTGCTTGAACTATTTAATAGTCTGGGTAAAATGTTATTTAGTAAATGATTTATAAAAATATTAGGTTTTTCATGATCTAGGTAATTTAAAATTTTACTATCAAGTTTTATCTTCTTTTTTGATCTATTCTTGAAATTAAGTATGTTAAAACAATGAAACTCTATTATATATTTCCCGATGTCATTCAACCAGGCAACTACTTTGCCGACTTTCCTTGCATTAATAGCTGTATATTTTTTAAATAAATCAATATCTACTTGTTTTAACTTTTTACTCTCTTCGTCACTCCAAGGGTCAAACGTAAAACCTAAATCTTCTGCTAAATATTGAGTAAGACCTAGAGTTATTCCTGTCGGGACATTGGAAATAGCGAGTGTTAACTCTACTAATTTATCCATACTCTGATTAACTCCAAAAACATGAAGACCAGTTCTTATCTGCGAATTCTTAATTTCACATAAATAACTTTCTGCATTATCTATTAGATCTTGTATGTTTAATTTATCTTTTTCTGCTTTTAATTTATTTGATTCAATGCCTGGCCATGAATTTTTAATTAAAAGATCTATTATCTTATTCTCTAATAATTCATTTCTATTATCGTTAATTAGTTTAGATTCATAATATTCATCAATTAGGTTCTCAATCATTAATAGGTCATTAAAACTACCGGCATGAGAAAGTGGTGGGGTTAAATGATCTATAATGATTGCATGTGTTCTTCTTTTTGCTTGGGAGCCTTCGCCAGGATCATTTACAATAAATGGATATATATTTGGAATAGGAGGACAAAGAATAAATGGGAAACAATTATGACTTAAACCAACCCCTTTTCCTGGTAACCATTCCAAACTTCCATGTTTACCTAGATGTACAATTGCATTCGCTTTAAATGTATTATATAGCCAGCAATATTGTGCAATATATTTATGTGTAGGAGGTAAGTCGGGCGAGTGTAAATCAGATAAATTATCGCTCTCATACCCCCTATTTGACTGAATTAGAATTGTTATATTTCCAAAGTTTATTCCATTAATAGGAAATCCAGATTTTTCTAATTGACAAGAATCAAGTGGTTCGCCCCATCGATTTGATATCTTTTCTTTAACGTTAGATTCGAGCTCTTTCCAATAAATTAAATAATCTTTAATATTTAGATATGATTGAGGTTCATTTGAGATTGTCTCTTCAGAATTCGTCCTATGACTTAATATAAGGTTAATTAATTCATTGCTATTATCAGGAATATCTTCATTTCCTAGATTATATCCCTCGTCTTTAAGCCAGTTCAAAATATTAAATAGGCTTTCGGGTGTATCTAAACCAACTCCATTCGCAATTCGTGAGTCTTTTACTGGGTAATTTGCTATAACGAGAGCTATCTTTTTGTTAGAATTATTCGTTTGTTGTAGATAAGTTAGATTTTTTATATATTTTATGCACCATTCAATATGTTTTTCATATGGCTCTGTTTTATATACAGCAATTGATAATTCATCATCTGTATAAGTAAGGTTTTTAAATGCAACTGGAATTGTACAGATTCGACCATCAACTTCTGGTAAAACAACTTGAATTGATAAGTCAATGGGGTTAAGACCTACAGTAGATTCTTTCCACTCAGTTATTGATGAGCTAGATATTAGTAGTTGATATACAGGTATATCTATTCTATCCCATAGGTTTTTCTTCACATCATCATGTTTATATTCAACTGATGAAAATGAGGTTGTAGTTATTATTGCTTTTATGTTCTCTTTTTCTAATAAACTTACTATATGATTCTCTATATTTTTAGATTTAAAACTTGTAATCCATATTATTTTGGCATTTAATTTGTATTTATTAGATATTTCATTTATTTTATCAGCTAGCTCTGTATTGCCCGATTGTAAAAGTGATTTATAGAGAAATACGGCAATAGATGGATTATCATTATTTTTCCATTTCCATTTTATTAACTCATCATGATATTCAATTAAATCTGAATTTAAATTAATTTCTTCAACATCAATTATTTTCTCTAAGGTTTGAAGCATATAATTATAGTTTTTTATACCTCCTTGATTTAAAAGTGTTTGAAATAAATCAACTTTCTCTTGATTTAAGCTACTAATTTCTTGAACATCATTTGCTGTACTTTCAATTCCCGAGACTACTATCAGATGTCTATTTGGTTTCTCTAATTGCCATAAACCTAATTGTTCAAATCCATAAGACCAGTATGATTTTGATCCTAAAAACCTAACAAGAATAATTTCAGCTGTATTACATGTATTAGTTATATAATGATCAATTGATGCATTTGAAGATAAATAAGCTATAGGTAATGCTCTTATTTTATTTTTCCACTTACTATTGTCAGGGACCTTTAATACTGTAGATAAACAGGTTATATCAGATGTAGCGCTAGTTAAGAAGATAACTGGAGCTGATGGCTGTTCGATAAATGTATTTTCTTCTTGAGGTTCATTCCCTGGAAGGGTGGAAATTCTATGCATTCATTTATTATGTGTAATAAGAGCAGTAAAAACTGAAATGCTGATTGTTTTCATCTTAGCTGGAACTAATAATGCATAATTTTCTTCCATTCGCTTGGTTTGAGGGGCAATGTATCCCATTTAATGAGGCGAAGCTATCTATAGCTACTCATGCACTTCATTATGGAACTGCAGCTTTTGGAGGAATGCGCGCTATTCCTGATCCAAATAATAGTAAATCATTTTTATTATTTAGAGCAGACAAACACGCAAAAAGATTATGTCAAAGTGCTAGATTTTTGATGACTGAATTAGATGAGGATTTTGTATTAAAGTCTCTTGAAATATTTCTTGTTAAAAACAAACCGACTCAACCTGTATACATCAGACCATTTGTATATACTAGTGACTTAGGAATTGCACCAAGGTTACATAATATAGAAACTAATTTCTTTATTTATGGAATAGAACTAGGTGATTATCTATCACCTGATGGGGTTACTTGTCGCGTTAGTAGCTGGACTCGTCAGCAGGACAACTCACTTCCATTAAGAGGTAAAATTAGTGGAGCTTATATCACCAGCTCCTTAGCCAAAACTGAAGCTGTAAAAAGCGGATTTGATGAAGCACTATTATTAAATAGTCAAGGAAAAATCAGTGAAGCTAGTGGTATGAACATTTTTATAGTACGTAATGGTGAATTAATTACACCTGGTGTTGATCAAGATATTCTTGAAGGTATAACTCGTTCAAGTGTTATAGAACTGGCAAAAAAAGATGGTATAAAAGTTATTGAAAGACCAGTAGATAAAACAGAATTGTTTATATCTGATGAAGTATTCCTTACAGGAACGGCGGCTAAAATTACCCCTATAAAAATGATTGAAACTACATCAATGAGCAAAGATATGCCAATAATGAATTCATTAAGAACGAAGTTGACTAAAATTACAGAAGGTTTAGATCCTGAATATGAAAATTGGGTTAAACGTGTACAGATAGATTAAAATAAGATTATATAACTTATGTAAATTAATGATTTTCATTTTTATAAGTTATATATATAATTTATGACTGATTTTTTAGGCTATCTCAACTCTGAAAAGAGACCGATATTAGTCTTTGATGGCGCTACCGGCACGTCTCTGCAAGATCAACAACTTAATGCAGATGACTATGGCGGAGCTTCATTAGAAGGTTGTAATGAAAACCTTGTATTGACATCAGTCTCCAGCGTCGAAAAAGTACATGAATCATTTTTAAATGCAGGTTGTGATGTAATTGAAACAAATACATTTGGTGCTACTTCAATTGTTCTAGATGAATATGGAATTGGTAATAAAGCTTATGAGATCAATTTAAAAGCAGCACAAATAGCAAGGAATGTTGCAAATAAATATCAATCTGAGGAAAAACCACGATTTGTAGCTGGATCTATTGGACCAACAACCAAGCTACCAACCCTTGGTCATATTAGTTTTGATGAGCTTAAAAATTCTTATCTCGAGCAAGCTAAAGCACTAATTGAAGGTGGAATTGATCTTTTTATTATTGAAACTTGCCAAGATGTCCTTCAAATCAAGGCTGCTCTGCAAAGCGTAAATGAAGCTATTGGTTCTGGAAAGAGAATTCCATTAATGGTGTCGGTAACCATGGAAACCACCGGCCAGATGCTTATTGGTAGTGATATTTCCTCTATTACAACAATACTGGAGCCATTTAATATTGATATTTTGGGCCTTAATTGTGCAACTGGCCCGGAAGAAATGAAGGATCATATTAAATATTTATCCCAACATTCACCATTTCATATAAGTTGTATACCAAATGCAGGACTTCCAGAGAATGTAGGTGGGAAGGCTCATTATCGATTAACTCCAATGGAACTTAAGTTCCAACTTAGTCATTTTATTAATGATTTAGGAGTTCAACTAATTGGAGGTTGTTGTGGAACTAGACCGGAACATATTAAGCAACTTTCAGATTTATCTAAAGAGCTTTTATCTTCTGAGCGAAGATTGGATACTCTTTCAAAAGAAAGATCTATAATTCCAGCTGCATCATCAATATATGAGTCTATTCCGTATGTGCAAGATAACTCTTTCTTGATCGTAGGTGAGAGATTAAATGCTAGTGGATCTAAAAAAGTAAGAGAACTCCTAAACGATGAGGATTGGGACGGACTTGTTGGAATTGCAAAATCTCAACTGAAGGAAAATGCTCATATATTAGATGTAAATGTAGATTTTGTTGGAAGAAATGGGATCGAAGATATGTCTATGTTAGTCAAAAGACTTGTAAATAATATTAATTTGCCTTTAATGCTTGATTCAACAGATTATGAAAAAATGGAGAGTGGGCTAAAACATGCTGGAGGAAAATGTATTTTAAATTCTACTAATTATGAGGATGGACCAGATAGATTCTATAAAGTAATTGATCTTGCTAAACGATACGGGTCAGCCGTCGTAATTGGAACAATTGACGAAGATGGAATGGCTAGATCTTCTGATAAAAAAGCAGAAATAGCAACAAGAGCCTATAAGGATGCGACTGATTCTGGATTAAAATCTTATGAACTTTTTTATGATCCGTTAGCATTACCTATCTCAACAGGATTAGAAGAAGATAGAAAGAATGGTTTAGAAACTATAAAAGCAATTAAGTTAATAAAAGATAAACATCCTGAAGTTCATTTAATCCTTGGAATTTCAAATGTAAGTTTTGGTTTATCTTCTAGTGCAAGAATTGTTCTTAATTCTATCTTTCTTAATGAAGCAATTAAGGCCGGTCTTGATTCTGCAATTGTTTCTCCTTCCAAGATTTTACCTCTAAACAAAATAAGTGAAGAAGAGATAAAAATTTGTATGGATCTTATTTATGATAGAAGAATATTTGAAAATAAAGTATGCACATATGATCCTTTAACAACCTTAACTAGTTATTTCGATGATTCAAAGACAATTTTAAATAAAAGTTCTAATAATGATGATATTAAATTACCAATAGAAGAAAAACTAAAGAATCATATTATTGATGGTGAAAAAACTAATTTACATTCAAATCTTGATTTCGCATTAAAGAAATATAAACCTTTGGTAATAATTAATGAATATTTATTAGATGGAATGAAAGTAGTTGGTGAATTATTTGGGTCAGGTCAAATGCAATTACCATTTGTTCTCCAATCTGCAGAAACAATGAAATTTGCTGTTTCATATTTAGAGGATTTTATGGATAAATCTGAGGTTAATCAATCAAAAGGAAAATTTATTATCGCTACAGTTAAGGGTGATGTTCATGATATTGGCAAAAATTTAGTAGATATAATTTTATCAAATAACGGTTATGAAGTTATTAATTTAGGAATTAAGCAAGAAGTTAATTCAATAATTAATGCTCAGAAAGAGCATAACGCTGATTGTATCGCTATGAGTGGACTACTAGTTAAATCAACTGCATTTATGAAAGATAATCTTAAAGCATTAAATGAAGAAGATATATCTGTGCCTATTATTCTTGGTGGAGCAGCTCTGACTCCAAAATTTGTTAATCAAGATTGTGCAAGTGTTTATAAAGGGAAAGTTATTTACGGTAAAGATGCTTTTACAGATTTGAAATTTATGGATTCATATATGAAAGCAAAGGAACTAAATAATTGGGATAATTTCTCAGGTTTTAAAGAAGGTGCTCCCGAGGGGATTACTATTGGTAATTATAAAAATACAAATATTCATCAAGAAATTAATATCAACAAAATCAAGGAAAAGTCTATTGAAGATACCTCAAGATCAAAAGATATATCTCAAATAGATTCTATTAAACCACCATTCATTGGCCCAAAGTTTTTACTAGAGAAAGACATAGACATAACTAAAGTTTATAAATTCTTAGATCGTAATGCTTTATTTGCTGGCCAATGGCAAATGAAACGTTCTAAGCAAATGTCTGCTTCAGATTATAAGGACTTTTTACATGAGAAGGCAGAACCAAAGTTAGATTACTGGATGAATAAAATAATCAATGAAAAGCTTATTAATCCATCATTAGTGTATGGTTATTTTCCCTGTGGTAGAGCTGGTAACAATTTAAAAGTATATGATAAAGATCACCAAAGTCTTTTAGGCGATTTTTTATTACCTAGGCAGAGATCTGGAAAAAGATTTTGTATTGCAGATTTTTATAATGACCTAAATAATAATCAGCCTACAGATTATTTGCCAATGCAGGCTGTAACAATGGGAGAATCAGCTAGTGAATATTCTCATAAATTATTTAGTCAAGATTCATACTCAGATTATCTATTTTTTCATGGTTTAACCGTCCAGCTTGCAGAAGCACTTGCTGAATATATACATTCTCTTATTAGAATTGAATGTGGATTTGGAGACTTTGAACCAAATAATATAAAAGATATCTTAGATGTTAAATATCGAGGATGCCGATATTCTTTTGGCTATCCTGCTTGTCCTGAAGTTTCAGATTCTAGAAAACAATTGTTATGGCTTGATGCTAAAAAAATTAATATCTCTATGGATGAAAGTGAGCAACTTCATCCTGAACAAAGTACAACAGCTATTGTTGCATTACATCCAGTTGCTAAATACTTTGGTATTTAAATATTTTCCTATACTTATATATTAATTTTGAAAATTAGTTATTCATTTCATCGATAGTTTCTAATACTTCCATCTGAAACTCAGCCATTGATTCTGAGTCACTTAAATCAATGCCCTCTCCAGCAGCATTTTGAGTTAATTCCTGAAAGTGAAATGCACCCTCACCCGTTGCCAGGAATTCCATGGCAGATGTTTCCCCGCTCTCGCGAAACGCATCGCATAGAGCTAAAAAAGCTTCGTCTTCAGAAAAGTCCCAATCCATTGAGGAGACATTACTGAATGAGGTTTTACCTCTTTCCCCCCTGCTTTCGTCAACCTTATTTGCTAAAAATCTGAAACTATTTTGCAAATTGATAAATTTGAATTTTTAGTTGTTGTCTTAAAACCTTTCCAGCACAACCGATCTCGAGAGTTTACTCAGTTGATTACCAATTAATGAGTTTGAACTTTTATTTTTTTAATCTTCATAAAGAATTCTTTTACAAGAATTCTTTACTCGAATATGTCAAAAGATCTTTCAAGCAATCAATCCGTCTCTAGAGGCCCGCAAATCGTCTCTAATGCGTCGAATCAATTGTGTGAATGCAATTGATCATTCATGCGTTGGTTGGCTTGCAAAGCATAAATTTCATGATCCCTAGAATATTGATTAGCTTCATTCAGGTTTTTAAATTATTGATTAGGCATTGGGTAATAAGCTTTTATTTAAATTTTAAATTTATAGATTATTAATTATATAATCTATAAATATATTTATCAAAGGTCTATTTGAGGTGAAGAGCCAATCTATATGGTCAAAAGCTCTGGACATTAGTAGACAAGCTGTTAATTGCGGTGCAGTAATTCCTCTTAATACTATAAAATATAAATCCAGTGAAGCATGTTGTGATTTTGAGCTTCGTTTTCTTAAAAGTCCAATACCCAAGTCTTTAATAGAATATGGTCCAAAACGAAATCCATTTATTCCTTGGGATTCTAGATTAGAAATACAGCCAATAAATGACAAACATACATTAATATTAAATAAATATCCAGTACAGATAGGACATATGTTATTAATTACCAATTCCTGGAAACCACAAAATGGCTGGTTAAATAAAGATGATTTTGAGGCTATTCAAAATGTTGACAATGATACTACAGGTTTATGGTTTTTTAACAGTAGTAAAGAGGCTGGTGCCAGTCAGCCTCATAGACATTTTCAATTATTACCAAGACGCCACGATGAGTGTATTTGTCCTAGATTTGACTGGTTTTGTTCCTTATTAAATAACACTAATAGCAATAAATCTGAAATATCACACTGCATTTCAATTAGACAAAGGAATAATAATATAAACTCAAACTCATACGATTTATTCTGCTCCTATAAATCTATGATTAATGAAATGAATTTAGGTGATATAGATATAATTAAAAAACCTTTAAAACCATATAATTTACTTATAACATCTGAGTGGATTGCTCTAATAACACGTAAAACAGATAGATCAAACGGTTTTAGTATAAATGCTCTTGGTTTCGCTGGTTATTTTCTTGGTACACAAAGATCTGATGTTGATGCTCTTATTAAATTTGGTCCAGAAAAGATATTAAAAGATGTAATTTAAGAACTAGCTTTAAGGTTGATTTAGCTTTCCACACTAGGAGTTGTTGAATTCATTTGTTCTTCAAGCATTGATATTGATGCTGTAATAGCAGCAAGCTTTCTTTCATAAGATTCTTTAACGGATATTAAAAAATTTAATTTTCTAGCTTGAAACAATTTTTTTCTTTCACTCCAATTTTTGGAAGAATCGCAAAAGTTCATTTTTGATTAATATTTGATCTACTTTGCAAATGATACTTAATTGTGTTGTTCTATGTGGCCATAATTTAATTTTAAGAAAAGATTACAAAATTTTTTCATATTTTGTAATTAGATATTAATTATATAAATTCAAAGCTAAAAGTGTGTTGAAAATAAAAAGGCTATTATTATGTGACTAGATATTAGGATCTTGTGACGGAAGGGGAAGGAAAGGAAGTTAAGAGAATATCAATTGATTTACCAATTGATCTAGTTGATGGCGTCGATCGACTTCGCAAAGAATGGGGATTTAGGGCTAGAGGACTAGTTTTCGAGAGATTATTAGAGGTTATTTTATCTAATGATTTAGATGATGAAATAATCGAGAATGAACAATTAGATTTTAAACATAATAGTAATAATGATTCATCAACTCCTCATAACGGAATAGATAATGGTAAACAGGAAGAAAAAGCACTTGTGATAGTTGGCAATAAGAATATTGAAATAAAAAATGTTGCTGTCAATGATGTCAAAGCTAATGATGTTCTAATTAATAAAAAAAATACTGTCTCCACAGGCATTGAATTACCAGGCTTTATTAGAAAACAAACTACCAACCTAAAGAGAAGTTTGAGTAAAGATAAAACTTTTAAAAATATGGAAGATACCTCAATTACCACTATTGATATCGATGATCTATTAAAGGCGAAAGATGCTGCAGAAAAACATTGGATATATCTTTATGGACAAAAACCTACTGAAAGTGTTATTGAGGCTTCAATGATTTGGCTTGCTAGAGATATCTGGCCAAATGTAGATGGCACTGAAAGTATACCTTTCACCTGGAATGCGGCTTGTAAAATGCTTAATTCCTATTGCAGTGAATGGAAAATCGACTCGGTAACTTTTGATGATGTTGTGATATTGGCCGGAGCTCTGGAAGACCCTTTTTCTGCTAAGAACCTAAGAAGTAGAATACCAACTCTTATTCGTAGATTCGTTAATAAATTCAAACGTAGTCAAAATGTAACTTCATTCCAAACACTTGAGTCTACGATGACTGTTCATGGTGCTCTCAAGTTGTTGGGTTTACCAACTAAGGCTGGATCATCTCTAACACTTTCTTTTATTAGAGATGCCTATAAAGAAAAAGCTCTTTCAAATCATCCTGATGCTGGAGGATCAAACGAAACAATGAGAAAACTAAATGAGGCTTATCAATTACTCAAAGATTTATATAAGAATTAAATTCTCAAGTGTCTTAAATTCGTCTAATAGATAGTCCAGTATAGAGACTCGTTGGAGACTGAATAGATTAAGTCGGATAAATTTTCTTTCGTTAATAAGCCAACGAATTAGGTAAGAATAGATCGGTAAAGTATAAATATTATTGAATCTTCTCTATATAAAAAATACATTAAAGGTATATGAAGTCATCAATTGCAATTTTAAATGCATAAAAATTGGCTTTTATTATTAGCAGTCTGATTAGATCCATTCGTTTTTGATGTAGCTAGACGTTATAAATGTCCATCTGATGTCCATTCGTTCTTTCGAGGCTATAATACACTGGTACAACATGCTTTACAACTCAGCATAACTGCTTGATAGACAGTTATGCAAATAAACCCAATAAGAAATCTCTGGGATTTGAATTAATTAGAAATACTTCCGGAACTAGGATTAAACAATTCTAATGAATCTACTATGAGATCATAAGTGAGTCTAGGCTTGAGTCCTTTATCGGACTATTAAGACTATTTCTTTTTGGTTTGTATGTGTTTATCGAGCTTAATTTTAAATTTTATTCATCCTAGTGTAGTTCTAACCAAATAAACAATCTGTTTGCTTCTACTGGATGCAATGAAATTTTTAATATTATTGCAAAAAATACCATCCAACTAGTCTAATACAGGTCTTAGCATGAGACTATTAGTGAGTCTTATGATAGACTTGATAGACTAGCTTCTGAGGTCCGCATTTAATTTTTCTTTAAGAGCACTTCTTATTTTTTCGTGTATTGGATTTATATC
This sequence comes from Prochlorococcus marinus str. MIT 1214, assembly GCF_027359355.1. NCBI lineage: Bacteria > Bacillati > Cyanobacteriota > Cyanophyceae > Synechococcales > Prochlorococcaceae > Prochlorococcus > Prochlorococcus marinus. Next base: position 350,523 of record NZ_CP114777.1, read on the forward strand.
TTCTTCTATTAGGGTTTTCTTTGGATCTCTGTATTTTATTCTAAAAGCCTGGCTAACTGAATCATGGGGAATAGAAGATCCCTCGTAACGGTCTATCAATTCCACTTTTTCTAAAAGTGGTCTACCAGATTTCTTTATTAGATTTATTATTTCTAAGGAACTATATTTTCTTGAATGAATAAGCGCAATATCCCTTTCCATGTAAGGAACAGTTGGGTAATCCTTGTAAACTCTTGTCCAATTTGTTTTCCTTGTCGAGGCCTTAACCAATGAATCTAACTCAAGGTTATATAAGTAAGTTTCTTTAATTAGATCATATTCCTCGGATAGAGAAGGGTGAATTTGTCCGAAGAAGCCGATACTTTTTCCCTCAACAAATAATTCAGAAGTTCGACCCGGATGCATGAATTTTTTTTCGATAAGTTGCTTATCAATAGTTTCAATTCCAAGAACGTCAAGTGATTGCTTGAGTTTTCCTCTTGCTTCAAAATAATCTAAAGAAATTTGTTTTGATGCTGAGCCCCACCTACTAAATCGTTTATTTCCAGTTAAAGCACCTGCTAATAAATTTGTTTCAACAAAGCTTTCTTTATCTTTTTTGTATGTCTTTGCTATTTCAAAGATCCAACACCCTTCAGATCCAAATGATACATTTCTCTGTAGAATTTTAAGATGTTCATCCCATACATTTGTTCTTAATCTACTAGTCTCTGATAGTAATGGATTTTTGATTATTACAGCATTTTCATCAGTGTTATCAGGACCAACAAGTGATGAAGTCACTACTTCTTGAAAACCATTATGGATAAAGGAATTTCGTAAACGTCTTTCAACCAAATTTGCAGGTGTTAGTACTCCTGGCTCAAGAGGATCGGGCATATTTGAATCAAAATTATCATATCCAATTAGTCTTGCGATCTCTTCTATCAAATCGATTTCTCTAGTTAAATCTAATGATCTGTAAGGAGGAATTTGTACATCCCAACCACTAGAAGTTTGAGTAATTAGGCAACCAAGTTTTATTAGAAGAGACTCAATCTCATCCTTATTAAGATAACGGAATGTATTAGAACTTTTATCTACTTCATTACTATCTATACAACTTAATTTACCTAGAACCTTATTTATTTTGTCTATTCTAATATTTACACTAATATCTTTTCTAATAAACTCATTATTGACATGAGTCGATTTAACATTACCGCCTAATTCTAACGAAATAAGATCACTAGCTCTTAGTGAAACAGCAGTTGTCATGTTAGGTGATATACCCTTTTCGTATCTACTACTTGCATCTGTTCTTAGCCCTATTTCTCTACTACTATTTCTAACTGACGTAGGAGTAAATACAGCTGCTTCCAACCATACTCTTGTAGTTTTAGCACTTACGGAACTGTTTTTTCCTCCGATAACCCCTGCTATTGCAATTGGAATATCGCCGCATGTAATCACCTTTATATTTTTATTTAACTTATATTCTTTTTTATCGAGTGCAATAAATGATTCACCTTCTCTTCCATTTCTAATACCAAAATCATTTGGCATAACTATTCTACCAACTATATTATCTAATAGATCTGCATCAAAGGCATGTAGAGGCTGGCCTTGCTCAAGCATTAAAAAATTTGTTATGTCTACAACTGGGTTTATACAATTTTGCCTTAATGAATTTAATTTATTAGATATCGATTTATTTATCTTTCCAGTATTGTCTATATTATCTATATACGTAAGTGAGTAAATAAAGTCTGATCCTATCGTTTCTTTTTCTCTTATTTGTGGCTCAAATTTTTCAAAGTCTTTTTTGAAATTTAAAGTTGGTAATGTTAATTTTGAATTTGTTATGATTGATATTTCTCGTGCTATACCAGCCATAGACATACCATCAGGTCTGTTAGCAGTAATAGCTAATTCAATAATGATGTCATTCAAACCAAGATAATCGACAGCATTTGAGCCAATTGGAGGGATATTATCTTCACTTTCTTCAAGAATTTCTATACCTTCATTACTACTTTCAATCCCTAATTCATCCAATGAACAAATCATTCCTGCGCTTTCTACGCCTCGTAAATTAGATAATTTTATTTTTAATGACTTTGAAGATAAATAGGCTCCAACCTTCGCAACAAGGACGTGGTATCCGGGCTTTACGTTTGGTGCACCACAAACAATACTTAGTTTTTTGGGTAAACCAACATCTACTGAACAAACTTTAAGCTTTTCGGCATTTGGATGTGGTGTGATTTCGTCTACATAACCAATAACAACATTCTTTGCTTGCGCTGATAAGTCTTCTAATGATTCAACTTCAAAACCAGTCATTGAAAGCTTTTCAGCCAATTCATCAATATCATTGTTAAATACGACAAGATCTTTTAGCCAGGAAACTGATACCTTCATGATTTGCTCTTACAGGAGTTAAACATAGGTGCTCAAATGAATTTATAAAAAAGGGTGCTTAGCCTAGTAAGATTGTACTTCGTTCCCTAGACTCACAAAAGTTGAGCTGAGTTCATATGGCTAAAAAAGGTACCAGAATAGTGGTCACTTTAGAATGTACTGAGTCTAGATCTGTACCTAGCTCAGAAAAGCGTTCTGCAGGTGTATCTAGATACACCACAGAAAAAAATCGTAGGAACACTACTGAGAGACTGGAACTTAAAAAATTCTGCCCTGAATTAAATAAGATGACTATTCATAGAGAAATCAAATAATCATCCCCTTTTATACACTTTTTAAAAATGACTAATTCAGTATTCAAGCAAAAGCTCTCTCCAATAAAGCCTGGAGATCCTATTGACTATAAGGACGTAGAATTATTAAAGAAATTTATTACAGATAGAGGAAAAATTTTACCTAGAAGACTTACTGGATTAACAGCTAAACAACAAAGAGATTTAACCACAGCAGTTAAAAGAGCACGAATTATTGCCTTACTTCCCTTTGTTAATCCAGAAGGGTAAGTTAATATTCTATTAATAATAGAATGTGCTCTAAAATTATAGATAATGAAGTTAAAAATATAATTTCTAGATTTAAACAAACAAGTAATGTAAATACTTCAGTTAAAGACCTTACACATCTTAATACTTATTCTATAGATGATTCTCAAACTTTTGAAATTGATGATGCTATTTCTTTAGAAAAAATTTCTTATCAGCATAAGTTATGGATCCACATTGCTTCCCCTACTTCATATTTTGAATATCAATCAGCTATTGACAAGAAGGCAAGGGAGCTTATTTCAACTGTTTATTTATCAAATAATACTTATTATATGCTTCCTGAAATTTTAATAAATGATGTTTTTAGTTTATGTGAAAGAGAAAAGAGACAATCATTAAGTTTAGGTGTTATTTTTAATGATGACGGTAGTGTTTCTTCTACAGAAATAGTCCAGAGTATTATTAAAGTAGACTTCAGGTTAAATTATACAGAAGCTGATGAACTAATAGATTATGCGCCAAAAGAAGAAGAAGATTTAAGTATTATCTCTGAAATATTACAAAGTAGAAAACGTTGGAGAAAGAATTCAGGTGCTATGGAAATATTAGAATCATTTGGAAAGATTATTGTAGAAGATAACAATCCCACCCTTAAGATAATAGATCCAACGTTATCGAGACAATTAATAAGTGAAGCAATGATTTTGTATGGAAGCTTAATTTCAAATTTTACTAAGGTCAATAAAATTCCTGTTCCATATAGAGTCCAACAACGTATAGATAAAGTTTCTAATGATAATATTCAAGAATCTGATAATAATGTTTTACACAATTTTGTACTTAAGAAAACTATGGGTAAGTCATATTACTCTGTAACTCCCATGCCTCACTCGAGTTTAGGATTAACATCTTATCTACATGCCACATCACCGATAAGAAGATATGCTGACTTGTTGGTTAACTACCAACTAAATAGATATCTAAATAATAAAGAACTTATATCTAAAGAAGATATTGAACAAATGACTCTTAAGATTAATAATCAAGGAAGACAAAATATTATGAGATATAGAGAGGATCAAAAATATTGGCTAATTAAATGGTTCAAAACATATTCATTTAAGGAATATAATGTACTTTTATTAAATTGGATAAACAAACATAAATGTATTTGTATTTTATACTTTATTGAATATCATTTTTCTACTATATGTAATCTAAAATCAAAAAAGAGCTTAAATATCGGCGAGAGCTTTAACGTTCAAAATATAGTCAATAATAATAATAATGATATAATATATTTTGAATTAATTTCATTATCAAAATAAGCGTTCATCATAAGTGTGCAAGAGTTTTAAAAATACAATATAATAATTAGAATATATATTGAATATGAAATACACAATTACAACACCACTATATTATGTTAATGACAAGCCTCATCTAGGTAGTTCATATACAACAATCGCTTGTGATGCAATAGCTCGATTTCAAAGACTAAGTGGAAATACTGTACTTTTTCTTACTGGAGTTGACGAACATGGTCAAAAAATAGAGCGAACCGCCGAAAGTAAAAACCTTCAACCCCAACTACATTGTGATGAAATCACAGAAAAGTATAAGTATTTATGGGATAAATTAAATATTAGTTATGATCGTTTTGTCAGAACAACCTCTAAAGATCACACATCCTTAGTTCATCAATTTTATTCAAAAGTTTTGAATGCTGATGATGTTTATATGGGTAGACAAAGTGGTTGGTATTGTGTTGGATGTGAGGAATATAAAGATGTAGACGAGGATGAACAAAGCCCAATATGTTCTATTCATAAAAAGGAATTAGAATGGAGAGATGAAGAAAATTTATTTTTTAAATTATCAAAATATCAAGAGCAAATTGAAAAATTAATTCAAATTGACGGTTTTATTTCTCCTAAAAGCAGAAAAAATGAAATTATCAATTTTGTCTCAAAAGGGTTAAGGGATTTCTCAATTTCTAGAGTAAATTTAAAATGGGGTATAAGTGTTCCAGGAAACAATGATCACACTTTTTATGTATGGTTCGATGCTTTATTAGGTTATATTAGTGGATCTCTTCGTGATCAAAACTCTCCTGAACTAACCGATGAATCGCTATGTAATTGGCCTGCAAATATACATGTAATTGGAAAGGATATACTCAGATTTCATGCAGTTTATTGGCCAGCAATGCTACTTTCTGCTGGTATGAATCCACCTGGCAGTGTTTTTGGGCACGGGTTTTTAACACGAGAAGGGCAAAAAATGGGTAAATCATTAGGTAACGTTCTCGACCCGATTGAACTCTTGGAATATGGGGGTATAGACGCGATGAGATGGTATCTTTTGAGAGATATTGAATTTGGTGAAGATGGTGATTTTCAAATGAGAAGATTTGTGGATATTGTTAATAGTGATTTAAGTAATACCATTGGTAATTTGTTAAACAGAACAATTACAATGTCTAAAAAATGGTTTAATGATAAAATTCCAATAGATAATTCTTTATTACCTGCATCTCCTCTTAAAGTTCAATCAGAGATAAAAATAAATGAATATATGCAATCATTTAAAGATAGAAATTTCAAAAATGCAGCAAATGCAATTATAGACCTAGCTAATAGTGCAAATCTTTACCTAAATGATCGTGCACCATGGAAGCTAATTAAAGATATTACAAATAAAGATATTGTTGCTCTTGATATATATTCTGTACTTGAATCCTGCCGAGTTATTGGAATATTGCTAAATCCTTTTGTACCCAATTTAAGTATTAGAATTTTAAATCAATTAAATATTGATTCTTCAGCTATTAATTTTAAAAAATCATTACATTGGGGTTTGTTAGATCCTGATAATGGACTACAAGACCCTTGTCCTGTAATGGATAAAATTGAATTTAATGAGAATTCTTTCTAGTGAAGTATTTACCGATTCATTTTCTGCTAATAATTACTACATTAACTCTATTTGGCTGTCAAAAATCAAACAAATCTTCTACTCAGATAGATAATAAAAGCTACATTAATGATTTTGAACTACTTCAAGAAAATCCTAATAATGAAACCAGCGTAAGAATCACTAGTCCTAAAGCCATAATTGACCCAACAAATAATGATATAGATATATTTGAAAGCTCAATAGAATTACTTAATAAAAAGGGTCAAGACTTTAAAGTTAAATCCGGCAATTCAACTCTCAACAATTTAACTAATTCTATTAGCGTTTTTAATAATGTACGAATATCATTTCTTGACAAACAGGATTACTACATCACTACTAATTCCTTTGATTGGGATTTAAATACCTCTATTATTGATATTAATAATCCAGTTAATATTAATTTTAATAATACTAGAATAAAAGCAACTAATGGATTCTATGATATTGATTCGAGCCTACTTAAAATAGACAATAGTGAATTCAATAGATATATATATAATGTAAAAGGTGAAGAGGAATATTATGTAAAAATCAAATCTGACTTTGCAAAATGGTTTAAAAAAGATAATACTTTAGTATTTACATCTAATGAGAAACAGGTAGAAACAACTATTAATTTCCTACTTACTGAGTAGTACGTATAACTTATCAGACCATCCTGATATCCATTTTTCATCTGAATTAGTAAATGATCTCTTTGACCAACCTCCAACTATTGTGAGGCCTCTATTTTTAAGAGGATAAACAATCACTGCTGGTAAATTATTTAAAACGCCATCAAACTCATCTCTACCAGGAAATAATTCAGTATTAACTAACGAGATTAATCGGTTTTGATCAATTGATCTTTTACATATTTCTCCAGGTTCAAATATTTTTTCAGAAATCAAGCCTCTTCTAAGTATTACTTTATTGTCCCAATATATTAATACTGTACTAGCTGCTGTTGCAGTAAGTATTTGCTTGCTTCCCCAGGCTAATTCATTCCTTTGATCGTCAGTTAATTTCTTACAAAGTTCGAAACCCTCCTTTCCATCCAAGTTAGCCTTAGAAGGTTGTTTAGGGTTAATTTCAGTCCAGAGATAACCAATAGTTATTAAAGCTATTGAAGCCATTCCAGATATTGTCTCAGCTCTTACTAATGTTGGATTCACTTGATTAGCAGTAATAATATTTATAATTGATAAAATTAATAAAAAAGATCCAAATATTATGACTAAGCTAGAAATTTTATACATTTAACTATTCAATCAAGTTTAAATAAATATATTGATTCTTTATTATACATATCAATATCTAACTTTAATCTTTATGCTATATCAATATAGTTTATAAAAAAACACTATTAATAGATTTTTTTAATAGCTTAGAATATGATCACACCAATAGCCCATAACTATAAAGGACTCATATCAATTACTGGACCGACAAAAAGTGGAAAAAGCAAATTAGCTGAGTTTTTAATATCGGAGCAAGAACTTGTCACTTACATAGCGACATCAAAACCAAGACCAAATGATTCTGATTGGCAAGTTAGGATAGATATTCACAGGAAGAGAAGACCTGATAGCTGGACGCTCATTGAGCATCCAAAAGACATCTGCCAAGCAATTGAATCGATTGAAGGAAATGAGTCAATATTAATTGATTCATTAGGTGGCTTAGTTGAGCAGCACCTAATAAAAGATGACGATCAATGGAATAATTTCCAAATGAAATTTCTTAATTGCCTTTCAGAAGATAATTTATGCATTGTTGTTGTTTCTGAGGAAGTTGGCTGGGGAATTGTTCCTGCCACACCAATAGGTCATTTATTTCGTGAACGTCATAGCACCCTAACCTCATTGATAAGTCGCCAATCAAAAAAAAGGTGGCTTGCTATCAATGGGACTGCAATTGACTTAGATAAATTTGGTGATCTCATACCATGAATGATTTTATTACTTCTAGACCTCGTGTCGCATTATTTGAACCAAGAATTCCACAGAATACAGGAACAATTGGTAGATCTTGCTTAGCATTTGGTATGTCCTTAGATATTATTAAGCCTACTGGCTTTAGCTTTGAAGATAAATATTTAAAAAGAGCAGGTTTAGACTACTGGGCAAAAGTAGACCTACATTTATATGACTCATTTGAACAATATAAAAATACGTTTAACAATTCAAGAATTATCGCTCTTACCAAAAAAAGTAGTAATTCAATCTCAAATCTTGTTTATAAAGATACAGACATACTTTTATTCGGACGAGAGGATACAGGTTTACCCAATGACATAATGAATAATTGTGAAATAGTTGCGGGAATACCTATGCCAGGGGGTGAGACTCAATTGAAGACAGGGGGAGTAAGAAGTTTAAATCTATCCGTTGCATGTGGGATAGTTTGTTATTCAGCATGCTTACAATTGAATTTATTAAGCAAATAATTCATTCTATTTATCCAAGGAAATTACAGTATAAAACTCCATCATTTATTACATTATTATCATCTACCTCTAACCACTCTTTGTATTCATCATATAGAGCTTCCCGGTTCTTGCCTTTCAACTTATTGAGTCGTTTAAGTGATCCGTTAAGCATTACCTCAACAGCCTGTAAAGCTCCAGATTGCCTTGAAGACATAGAGGATATATATTTTCTATAAAAGTAAACCATAAACGTATATATTTCAGTTTCATTTATTACAGAATTCAAAACTTTAGTATCAGAAAAGAAAATAATTTCTACAAAGCTATCTTATTATTTTTCTTAGGATTAAGATAGCAATTTATTTAAATCATTTTTTGAATTACGGGATTTACTAATTAACAGAAGCCAATACACGAAATAAGATAAAAAAAACAAAAAAATTAAATGTCAAAAACAAGCTTAAGAGGGAGTTGCGAAGTCACAATTAACACTGCAATTAATAGGCTATCGAAAATTGAGGGTAAAAACAAAAAAGCCCTCGAAAGTGAGTTTAGAGAATGGATAGATGCAATTGAAGGGGATAATAAAAACTATGATGTTCTTTATATTAATAAGATCGATTAATAAATTGATTCCTCAGGCACGTGGGTGTAGATCAGGGTATCTGGTATTTTGATCTTTTATTCTGCTTGGATTTTCACGGTCAGAACTTCTAGCTGCATTAAAAATGATTAGAAATGGGGTAAAAATTGCAAAAAAGTAAAAGTGTAAAAGGATTAAATCCCAAGGAATACCAGCATTTCCATAATCTGGAAAAAACAAAGCGGTTGCTAATAGAGACATGTTAAACTAATGTATTCAATTAATTTAACTAAGATGGCTTTACACCGTGAATTACTTATTGGATCAAGAATTTATTAATAGCATGAATTCATATATACGTTTATCTGTAGCTCTGATCTTTTAATTGTTCATTTATTAAATGATTATATTTTTTTAAAGAAGTGTTAAAAACGTAGAGTTGATAAATATATTCTTTTTAAATATGATTAACTATCTATTAAATTACATAGTTAAAGAAAACAAGGACTTTGCACAAAAACAGATTCAAACTATAATAAATAAATAAAATAATAGATTTAGAAACGAATGAATACTATATCTAATATACTTAAGTGGCTAAGAAATCAGATGCCGTATTTACTATTAATAGCGATTTATTTCTTTTTTGTTAATATTGAAGCTAAGAAAGAAAAAAATAAGAATCTAAAATCATATGAAAAAAAAATATTGCATAATAATACATCTGACTCTGACGATAAGAACATAAGAATTGAAATCCCAGTGGTTCCATTTAATGAATAAATTCCTACCTAATAATCAATTTAGAAGTTCTTAGTTTAAATAAGTCTGCTTGTCTTTGTGCTGCTCTGTCATGTTGTTTTTTAATTTCAATACAATGCTGGCAGTTGCAAGTCATTTTTAATGAAGAGAAGTTAGGAACTTAGTTTGTTTCAGTAGAATAACTATTGTTTCTCTAATTAGTTTGTTAAAGAATAAACTTATCATTAATATTCTAACTAATTTATTAGCAATTGCAAGTTGTTCATATATCCAAGAATATTCCTAGAGAGGTGGATTGTTTGGGGTTATAAAAATCTATAAAGTGACTTTGACAGCATAGGGTTGATGTTCATCTATATTAAATAAATAAGTGTTTTTAATTATTGTGGTTTATTACAGAATCGTGTATTGAATTTTTTAGGTTAAGTACAATCATATTTTATTTATAGTGTGCAATTTGAATAATTCAATTGTGTGTGTTTTTTGAATTAGTATTATCAATGGTGATATTGTTCTAGAATATTAAAGAATACCTATAGCTGAGATATGAGTAGAAAATTATTTAAATTAGACGGCAACAAAACCTACTCCCTAATAGGCTTTGATAAAAGAGCCGCACTCGCTATTCAAAACCATTTTCGTTTAAGCAATTATCAAATGTTAGTCCTGAGCTGGGTTAAGGGTATATGGACCGGTATTTTGATTTCACTTGTTGTCCACTATTTTATAAATCATTAACTTCTTACAGCTGTATGAGATTAAATGAACAATAAAATTATATATCCTCAATTAAGATATAATCATCATTTATTTCATCTAAAATTAATTCAATCCTAAATATTTACTTATTACAGATTTCATATCTTATTAGATAGTAAAGTAAAAGCTACAAATTATCAAAATTTCACGTATTTTGTCGATTCGATAAATAATTTGATTACTTATTTTCACCTTTGGCTTAAAAATTCATTATCTTTACCTTCTTTACCTTTAGTTCTTTCTTGTCTATTACTACTATTTTTTTATCTATTGAAGATATTCAATATAATTTTTTTTTATTTAATATACGTTGCTATATATAGGGTTTCCAGGCATAGGTAAAAGCTTAGTAAAAATATATATAAAAATTTTTAATATGTTTCTATTAAAGTTAGTGCTTTGATCGATACAGATTGTTTTGCTTATTTATTGTGTGCCTTCTCTATTACTTTTTGGGATTCAGCTCTTGAAAGAGTAGCCTCAATTCGTGCCAAAACTTGCTGTAATTCAGCTGTCTTATTCAATGAGTTCTCAGCCATCGATCTAAGCTTTTGAAGTTCTTTAGATGCTGTTTTCATAAAGAAGGTAAAAAGATTGAAATTTCCTAGATAACAAAGATAATTACCTAAGGAATCAATAGGAATATCACACGAACCAAATTGCCAAATATTTTCATGATGTCAATAGATGAAATCTTGATCTCTTGATAAATTCATAATTACATAGTAGTAATTATGAATAGTAGTAATTAGTTCTTTATTAAGGTAATTAGTTAAAATTAAAGAGTATATAAATAAATAGAAATTTAAAATAACAAAAAAACACAGATCTATTCGGACCTGTGTTTTTCACATTAATTAGGTTCTAAATCAATTAATAGATAAATATAAAAATTAATTGTCCTTACCTTTCTTCTCTGAATCTGTAGGTCTTACTGGTTTAGGCAAAAGCATGATGAAAATCTTATCTCTATCTTTATTTATAGTTGGTTTTCTGATTTCGTAAATAAGAATTATCAGTTTGAAACTTCTTGATACATGTAAATTTATGTTTTTCGATGCTTGTCAGTAAACTTATGATTTTTTCTGTATACGGTTTCCTCTTGTTGAGCTAATTCTTGTTGTGACTGAGCTCTCTTATCAATTCCGGGCTCAGATTTTGCCCTGAGCATCTCAATTTCTTCTAATGATAATTTTTTTTAAAAATCACTTTAACTGTAACCTTTCAACTAATTGAAGAAACCAAGACAGTCTTAAGCTAAGTTAAAGCATGATTAGATGGATTATGAAATATTCCATTGGCAATCCTTATTGAGGAAATTATCTATGAAAGAAGATTGGAAGCCTGTAGATTCTCAAGTCCTGGTAGATTCTTGGGAAGAAATTAAAGACTGTGCAGAAGGTATTCAAAGAGATCTAGCTTGCCCTGATGAAACTATTTCAAAAATGTTGAGGTCAGTGGCTGAAACTTTTGATAATACTGTTGAAGATCTGCTGGATAAGGCTGAAGAAGATTGGGAAGAAGAGAAATAAGATGTATCATTAATTTATGATTCCAAATTTTTTTCAAACTCCTGAGCCAGTAACTCATATTGGCCTATGGAAATCTATAATTGGATTGATAATTGTTTTGTTTGGAACATTTGTAGGTGTTGAAATTAGACTTGGTAACGAAGAGGATGAAAAATGATTTCTTTAGCCTAATTTTTACAATATTAATACTTAATAATTCTTAGCTTTATTAATTCTCAAAATGAGCGATTAATTCAAATATAATTTTAAATTAAATTAATAGCTATATCAGAACACCATGTTTATCTGATATTTCAATTGCTCAGAGAAAAGAATCAAAATTTAATTCTTCACGATTGGGTGAAATTGCACAAAAGGAATTGACAATACACGAAGAGTTAAAACAGTTTTATTTAGTGGATGTAGAGTGAATCTATTAAATTGGAAATATATTCAGATAAACGAAGTAAAATATTTAGATCTAAATTTGAATATTAACTTTTAAATATGATTTCTTTTTTTTGATTTAGATGTCAATTCTGATTTTGAGAAACTTAAATAATTTGATTTATTATGGATAAACAAAGTTATTGGGAGCAGCTATGTGAAAAATCTAAATCAACTTGAGTTACCAAAGCCTAGGAGATCAATTTTTCTATGGAAATGAAGATGGTAAAGTGTATAAAGACAAATTTAAAATAATCAGATAATTTGATGCTATTAAAGATTAATATCATTAATCTTTATCTTTAAATTCTAAGTAACTATAACCATTGAAGAATATGCTTATAAAAATGAGTGCTCTGAATAACCTATTAAGCCTTTAATAAAAAGAGGATGACGAAGCTCTCTGTTGGGGAAGCTTCATATGTTCCGATCATCCTCATTTTCTTGATAGCAATTTTTATTTATAATGGCAACAATATTTATTTTGTTTCTGAACATATAAAATTGACTAATGATCTCTAAATTTATTTGATATGAGTTGTTTTTGGCCCCATTCTTTGTGCTTGCTCTCTAGATCAGATAATGAATTACTTTGAGCTTTTAATTTCAATAGATATGAAACTTTCGAGATTTTTGTTGAAATAATCTTGTTGGGATAGTCAATATGAGTTTGGTATGCTTGTAAGTAATAATTACTCATTAGATTAAATACTTGCTTTAATTAGTATTTACTACGCAACTCATAAGAATTATAATTCTTTAATATTTTCTTTCTCTTTGCTTTACAACATTTAGGCTTAATAGATAAAACTGTTTCTAATTTTTTTTTTAATAAAACAAGTATGCTAGTGCTAATTTTACTACTAGAAGAATTACAAGTATTTATATTCTTAAATTCATTAGAAGGTGGTGTAACTGCTTTATGAAATTGAGTATTTATGGTATGTGAAATTCATATTTCAAACTTACCCAGAAATCCACTTTCGGTATAAAAGCCAATTAACAGTCAAAAAAAGTTTAGATCTAAAGATTTCTTCCTTTGAAGACCATCCTGATTTAATATGGTGAATGTAACCATGATAAATCAGATTTGATTACTATTTCAAGGACTTTCTTCCTTGGGAGGCAACTAAATCTTCTATTTATAAAGGTTTCATTATTGTCAGTGTAGCTCAGCCGGTTAGAGCACAGCATTCATAACGCTGAGGTCGAGAGTTCAAGTCTCTCCACTGACATTAAGTTCAATTGCAGAAAAATATTAAAAAACACGAGTAATCTTTTTTTTAGTCAACTTAGTAAAATGGAAAATTTCTCATCAGTCTATTCTCAACTTTAAGTATATGTAATTAGTAAATAACTATTTCATATCTATTTGATTTAGGCGTTCTTTAAATGTTGATGTAGAATCATTCTCAAATGAATTATTACGAGGATTTATTTTAGTATCATTAGTGGTATTATTCTGATTTTTACTAGAATTATTATATATAGAGAAATCAGTTGCATTATTAAAACTCACATTTGATTTGTTCACAGTATGTACATTTATCTGATTAGGTATTTTGGGTGAAATTGCGTCTTGTTTGTGTGAGATATCTGATTTAAGTTTATTAACTATATTTGTATCCTTGTTCTGTATTAATGAAAGTTCCTTTTTATTCTTTAATGGATATTTTACAACTTCTTTTTTAAGCTGATTTAACAACTTAGAATGATTAGATGTACTAAATTTTTTAACAAGGGATGGATCCCAACTTATTGGATCATTCATTTTTATAGATTATTCTCGGCAAGATAGAAAGAGTAAGTTTCTTGGTCTTTACATGATAAATTATAAAAAGGAAAAGGGGAAGTTCACTACCCTCCATACCAATCAAAATACGCAACAAATTCCATGACGACAAATGAGTGCCTTAGGGTAGGAATGCAAGCACCAGATTTTTCTGCTACTGCAGTCGTTGATCAAGAATTTAAGGACATCAAGCTTTCTCAGTACAGAGGCAAGTATGTGGTTTTGTTTTTTTATCCATTAGATTTCACATTTGTTTGCCCCACTGAAATTACTGCCTTTAGTGATAGGTATAGCGATTTCAACAGTAAAAATACCGAGGTTTTAGGTGTTTCGGTAGACAGCAAATTTTCTCATTTAGCTTGGATTCAAACACCAAGAAATGAAGGAGGAATTGGTGATATTAACTATCCTCTGGTTTCAGATCTTAAGCGGGAAATATGCCAATCATATAATGTATTAAACGAAGATGGAGAAGCTGATAGAGGACTATTTATTATTAATCCTAATGGAATCATTATGCATTCAACAATCAATAAAGCACCTGTTGGCAGAAATATTGACGAAACACTAAGAATTTTACAAGCATATCAATACGTAGAATCCCACCCAGATGAAGTATGTCCTGCAGGATGGACTCCTGGTGATAAAACTATGAAGGAAGACCCAAAAGGAAGTAAGGAATACTTTTCAGCACTGTAAAAAAGACAATATCAATAACTAATTATCAGCAACGTAAGAGTTAAGTGTACTAATAATATACTCAGATTCAAGTGACTCATTGAGTATTAATTCATCAACAAGAATATCCATTAAGTCCACTTTATTTTCTAGTAGTTTGATTGCCTTATTAATACCCTTGTTTGCTATGGAAATGATTTGCTTGTCAATCTCCATACTAGTTTTCTGTGAATACTCTTTTCTGTTTTTCATAATATCCTTACCAAGAAAAATTGAATTTTTTTCTGAGTCAAATGCGATCGGTCCAAGATCCGAAAAACCGAATTTTGTAACCATTTGATTAGCCCAGAAATATACATTCTCAAGATCCTTTTGTGAGCCTTGCGTAACCTCCTTGGAGCCAAAGACAATAATTTCAGCGGCCCTTGATCCTAGTGAAATTACGATTTTGTTGAAAATGTAGTCTCTGGTTAATAGACCACTGTCTATGGTTTCCTCATTAGGGGTGAAATAAGTAGTTCCAGAAATATCTGATAATGACTTAAACAAAGAAACTTTTTCTAATTTATCTTGAGTAGGAATTAATAACGCAACTAATGTTTTACCAATAATCTGATAGGCAATTTGTCGTTTTTTGGTGCTATCGGTAAGAGGTTTAGATAATAATCCAAACCGAGCTTTTTCTAGAGCCTTATCAAGTTCAATATTACTTATGCTTGATTTGTCATTTCTAGCAGCATATATAGCTGCCTCATTTAGGAGATTTTGTAAGTCAGCTCCTGAAAAACCTGGAGTCTTTGATGCCCACTCTGCAAGATTAACAGAATCAGATAAAGGTTTTGTACGAGCATGTACAGACAAAATCTTGTGTCTAGCTTTTCTATCTG
This sequence comes from Prochlorococcus marinus str. MIT 1214, assembly GCF_027359355.1. Taxonomy (NCBI): domain Bacteria; kingdom Bacillati; phylum Cyanobacteriota; class Cyanophyceae; order Synechococcales; family Prochlorococcaceae; genus Prochlorococcus; species Prochlorococcus marinus. The sequence continues at coordinate 366,261 of NZ_CP114777.1, forward strand.
GAAGAAATATGTCGATACGACGATCAAATCTGCCCGGTCTTGTTAACGCTTCGTCAAGTATATCTGGCCTGTTCGTTGCAGCAATAACTATAACTCCGTTATTTGTTTCGAAACCATCCATCTCTGTTAAGAGTTGATTTAGTGTTTGCTCTCTCTCGTCATTTCCTCCTCCTATGCCAGCTCCTCTTTGACGTCCAATTGAATCGATTTCGTCTATAAATACAATGCATGGAGATTTTAATTTTGCAGTATTAAATAAATCTCGAACCCGTCCAGCTCCAACACCAACAAACATTTCGACAAATTCTGATGCGGATATAGAAAAGAAAGGGACATTTGCTTCTCCTGCTATTGCTCTTGCTAATAAAGTTTTACCTGTACCTGGAGCACCCACTAACAAAACACCTTTTGGAGTTTTTGCACCAAGGTCAATAAGTAACTGTGGATGTTTTAAGAAGGTTACTATCTCTTTTAATTCATCAGATTCTTCATTCAACCCAGCCACATCATCAAAAGTATATTTTCTAATATCATCTTCTTTTACTTGAGAAGATCGCCTAGAAAAGCTCTGCATATTGTTCAATAATTTAGATGATCTCCTAATTAAAAATGAAAGAGATAAGGTAAAAATCAATACGAGTCCAAATCCAGTAATAAAATTTGCTAATTGCTTATCAGATCTTATATCTTTTACAGTAAGAGGAACATTATATTCATTAGACATGCGAAGTATTTTCTGATCGTTATAAAATATTGGTATTAATTTTTGGTCTCCATTAATAAATTCAACTATTACTTCTCTTCTATTAGGTATTAAAATAATAGAAATAATTTCACCACTTTCAATATCCTTTAATAGTTGACTATAACTTTTACTCATTTGAAAATTAAATCAATTAATTTAATAGAGTTTATATATTAACTATAGTCAAAATGTTAGCTAACTTGAATTTATATAGAAAAAGAGACAAGAACCTATTTTTTCCTAAAGGCTTTTTGAAAAGTAGGTGCATGACGTTATAAACTATAATATTAGTAAATGGAAAGCAGAAATGGCGGTTCCCAAGAAAAAAACCTCTAAAGGTAAAAGAAATCAAAGGCATGCTACATGGAAAGGGAAAGCTGCTGTTGCAGCTGAAAAGGCTTTGTCAATAGGAAAATCAGTTCTTACTGGAAGAGCTCAGGGATTTGTATACCCTATGAATGAATCTTCAGAAGAAGAAACAGATTAACCAAGCTATGAACCAAGTTTAAATGCTTCAAGGATTAGTGCATAACTTGAGCCAATTCTTAAATTATCAATTGAACGTATCATTAATGATAATTGTTTATTGTTAGAAAATAACGATAAGCGAATAGCTAACTCCATAATTAACAAAATAATTAGGGCTAAGAAAATTGTATTAATTGATTTATCTAATAAAAAGGAAAGTAAGCTGTTGGTAAAATAAAAACCAGACAATAAAGAAAGAAGCAAGATACTTCTCTTACTCCATGAATCGCTGACGATCGGATTTATAACTCTAATTGAAGAATTTATAAATTTTTTAAATTGGGTGTTCTGCATTTTTTAATTGATAAGATGTGTAAGATATTTCACATCGACATAAGTACTTATTAAGTTCTTACCATAGATTAATTTTGATGGACTATCATCACCTCCAAGGCTATTTACACAAGCACAGGCTTTTTTAGAAATGTTGTTTATTGAAATTGGCCACGGGGGCAAAGTCAAAAGGCAATTAAGCCCTGCGGAATTTGCAGCCTCTACACCAATCGAGGAATCTTCTATGGCTATGCAATTAAAAACTGATTTTTTGCTTAATTGAATTGCTAATTTATAAGCCTCTGGAGAGGGTTTATGCTTACTAACATCTTCGTAGGTAATTATTTTAGAAAAAAGATTTAAATGTGAACTTATTGAGTTATATAAAAAAGGCTCTAAGGAATCTCTTCCACTTGTGGTAACAATGTATTGCTCAATATCGTATTTTGAGAGCTCATCAAAAAGTCTCAGGACACCTTCTCTCACTTTTATTTTTCCAGATTTAATTAAATTCTTGTAATGGAAACGCTTTCTAGTTTGGATTTTTGAACATTGACACTCACTTAAATCGCTTTTTATTTCGTTTCGATAATGGAGAATTCGGTTTAGACCACCTGATATCTTTAGAAGATCCAAATATTTGATCTCATTCCAGTTCCAATCCAAATCATAATCCTTAAAAGCTAAATTAAAAGCTATTCTGTGACCACACAATTCAGTGTCGGCTATTGTTCCATCGACATCCCAAAAAACCGCTTCTAAACTATGCATGTATTTTCTGTATATATTAAATCTAATTCTGAAAAGTATTAAATCAATATAGGATAAGCTTTTGCAAACAGATAACAATCAAATTACAAGATGGGTATTACCAAAGCCTGTAACCCAAAGGGAAATAGAAAATTGCTCTATAAATTACACCTTACAGAAAGTTTTAATTAGAAGGGGTATTGATTTAAATAAAGAATTAGATGATTACCTAACACCATCAGATCTGCCAAATCCTGAAGATCATTTTGGTGATTTAAATATAGCAACTGAAAGAATTATACAAGCATGTACTAAAAACGAACAGATTGCGATATGCGGAGATTATGATGCAGATGGTATTACTAGCACAGTACTTTTATTAGAATTATTAACTAAACTTGGAGCTAAAGTTAAGCCTTATATACCATCAAGGCAAGAGGAAGGATATGGATTGAATTTAAACATGATAAATGAAATTAATAAAAAAGAGATTAAACTAATTATTACTGTAGATAATGGGATCTCGGCGTTCGACGCGATTAAAAAATCTAGAGAACTTGGTATTGATTTGATTATAACTGATCATCACAAAATACCAGATATAGAATTAGATATATTTTCACTAATTCATCCAGAGAATAGCCCTACCAATTCTCCTTATAGATACTTGGCTGGAGTTGGAATTGCATATCTTTTAGCAAACAATATTTGTAATAAAATTAATTATGATATAAATAATACATCAGCTAATGTATTATTTTGTATTGGTACTGTAGCAGACATGGCTCCTCTTAAAGGAGCTAATAGAAAATGGCTTAAAGAATTTTTACCCAAAATAAATACAACAAGCAATAAAGGAATTAAATCTATTATTAATACTCTAGCAATTGATAAAGTTACCATCACTTCAGAGGATATCGCCTATAAGATTGCACCATTAATAAACGCAGTTGGAAGAATAGGTGACCCAAAACTTGTAATCGATCTTTTGACAAATCAGTCTTCAGACTCTTTATTAGAACTCACAAAAGAATGTTTCTCAATTAACAAACAAAGAAAAGAGATTACAACGTTACTACAACAAGAAGCCATGGAAATGGCACTAAGTCAATTTGAAATTAATAGAAAATTTCTTGTAATTACAAATAAAAAATGGCATCCAGGAATCATTGGTATCGTTGCTGCAAGAATAGTTGACAAATTTAATTTACCTACAGCAATACTAGCTATGGCTAAAGATGGTAAATTTAGAGGTTCAATAAGATCTAATAAACTTTTAAAAGTAAATCTGGCATTAGATGAATGCAGTGATCTTCTAATTTCTTATGGAGGACATTCCGCAGCTGCAGGTTTTTCAATTCAAGCTGAAAATATTCCTATGCTTGAGGAAAGGCTTAATAACATAGCCAAGAGACAATTTAAAAATAAAAATTTAAATGTGTCAATAAAGCCTGATGCATACATTTGTTTTTCTGAGATTAATCTAGAAATTTATAAACAATTATGTTTGATTGGCCCTTTTGGAATTATGAATCCTGCGCCAATCTTTTGGACTAGGAAATGTAAAATTTTAGATATTTACAATCTTAGAGGTGGCCATATAAAAATGACTTTAGATGATGGAACCTCGATCATAGAAGCAATTAAATGGAACCAAACTACAGACCTAAACAAAAATGATTTAATAGACATATCTTTTCTCATTGAATTAAATAGATGGAAAAATAGAAATAACCTACAATTAAATATTATAGACTTCAAGAAACATTCAAATATTGTTGAATTGCAAATACATAAAAGAGTTTATAGGTGTCATTCTACTAACAATAAGGAAATAATAATAACAAACTCAAATGGACAAACTATTTGCTCAGATTTATCAAAAAATTCTGAGAATCTTGATAAACAAAAATTAGCATTCGCAAAAAAAATTTTTACCTTTGCTGAAATTGCTCTTGGTCAAACGGCTTAGCCCTTTAAACGCCTCTTCTATAGAAGATCAAAGCAATGATTGCAGGTCCTGCAAGAAAGACTGCTACAAGAGGCAATAGGTTTCCCATGTCGTTTTAAATATTTTATTTATCCTACTAAACAAACTGACAATCCTTCAAATTATTTAAAGAACTTTGACTATCATCTTTACCAAAATGGATATTTTTTAGCAAAACACCACTTCTTCATCATAAAAAGAAGAAAAAAAAGTGATCGAATTTTAATGAGAAATCTCTTTTATATGGAAATAATCTTGCACAAATAGTGATTTTATTGATAAATTGAACTTTTAGATGTTATATATAGTGGATGTATAGGAATAAAAAAAGTTAACATCACTTAATTGGAAGTAATGGGTCAGCCTAAATCAAATTCAAAAATAGGAAGTAGTGGTGCAGAGGATTCTGATACATTTTTAAGCATATTAATTACATCTTTTAGCACAATTTTTTTGGCAGAGTTGGGAGACAAGACTCAACTTGCGACACTAATGCTTTCTGCGCAGTCTGGTCGGCCATTAATAATTTTCATTGGAGCAGCACTTGCTCTTATCTCAACTAGTCTTCTTGGCGTTCTAATAGGTAGATGGATAGCGAATAACCTTCCAAGGAAAAATTTTACAGTGGTTTCAGGAATAATTATGTTAAGTTTAGGTATATACCTTGTTACAGACTGTTTGATTGACTTTTTTCAAAATTAAAATCTGAAATATTTATGCTTCTAACACTTCTTTTTACAACTTTTGTCACTGTGTTTTTAGCTGAAATGGGCGACAAAACACAATTAACAACTATATCTTTGAGTAGTACAACTAATAATCCCTTAGCAGTATTTATTGGGTCGTCTGTTGCTCTTATATCAGCTACTCTTTTAGGGGCCTTGGCTGGCGGCTCAATTGCAAATCTTATCCCCGCCTATCTACTAAAACTGCTCTCTGGAATAGTATTCTTAATTATAGGAATTAAACTTCTGGGACAAAGCAGAGAATATTATGATAGTGATGCATAGTAAACAAACTTTATTTTTAAGAATATAGCCTTTTTTATTCAAAGACTTTATCAAATAAAAATTAAAATGTGCCTATTACTATGACTTCTGTTTTAAAAATTCTTGAAAGTCTTGAGAGAGAAGATGGTTTGGAAGTTTCCAAACTTGAGAAATCATTAAAACTCACTAAAAAGCTTGATAGAGATAATTTGCAGATAGCGATTAAAGCTCTTAGTAAGCTAGGTATAATTCAAAATACTAGTGACGAGAAACTGATTATTAACGATAATAATGATTTTATTCAAGGTAGAGTCCGTTGTAGCAGTAAAGGGTACTGCTTTGTAGTTAGAGAAGATCAAGGCGAAGATATTTATATTAGAGAAACCAATCTGAATAATGCCTGGCATGGTGATTTAGTAATAGTTGTAATAACAAGACAGGGTATTAAAAGACGAGCCCCTGAAGGATCTATTCAATGCGTATTAGAAAGATACAATGATAAATTACTTTCAAAGGTAGAATCTGATAAAACAACTGGTGAATTAAGGGCCTACCCCTTGGATGACAGGATTCCAGCAATTATTGATCTAGAAAGTGATAACGAATTTTGTAAAAAGCCAATAAATAAAGATCTTATATATGAAATAAAAATAAGTAGATATCCTATTGCTCAATTTAAAGCAAAAGGCTCAATAATTAGAGAGTTTTCAATAAACTCTGGAATTGAAGGTGATATTGATTTATTACTCTCAAAGAATAATATTTCCACAAATTATGAGGAACCAAAAGTATCTCCCAAAAAAGTTGCATTAAAAGGAAGAGAAGATTTGACGTCTCAACCTGCATTATTGTTTAGAAGTTGGGAATCTGCAAAGTCTCCATCACTACCTGCATTATTTGCAGAACCTTATGAAGGTGGTAATAGAATATGGGTTCACTGTCCAACTGTTGCAGAAAGAATAAATTTAGGGAGCAAATTAGACAAATTCCTCAAAGAGAAAGGTGAAGCCATTTGCCTTGGAAATGATTGGTTTGAATTCCTTAATGACTCGCTTAAATCAGCATCACAATTTATTCTAAACGAAAAATGTGAGGCAATCTCATTAAGGATAGATATTAATAGCGAAGGGAATATTGCTGATTGGGAATTTATTCTCAGTATCATTAAACCCGTAAATATTATTACACCAAAACACCTTAACGCTATTAATAATAGAAAACCAAATTCCAAATCTGTTCCTATTGCACTTAAAACTGTTAAGGAAAATCTTGAAGTAATTTACACCATCATATATTCTTCAAAATTAATTAATACCAGCAATAAAACAACTATTAAATTGGATGAAAACATACCTAAATTTGAGAGATTAAGTGAATTGCAGAAAACATATCCAGGTAGAGATTTCCATGGTTGGTCAAAGACTTTTGATAGCAATGACCCTCAATCAATAGTTGATTTATACATTAGACTTTCTAATAATATTCTTGCTAATCATTTAATTGGATATAAATTACCATTTATATATAAAGAACATGAAGAAATTGAATCATCATCTATTAATGAGTTAACCAAATCTGCTCTTACTTTAGATAATAAAGTAGCTGTAAATATTGATGGAAGTTTAACCGCACATGAGTTGATAAAAGCATTTGAATCAAGTACTGAAAAGAAAATCCTTCATAAATTAGTGAAACATATAATTCCCGGAATACATTTAAAACTTTATAAGTATAATCCGCAAGCAGAAAAAGAAGATATGAATTATGCCATTTCAACTACTAAAATTGAATCACCGTGGTGCTGTCCATCCTTAAATTACTGGAATATTTATAATCAGTTTATAATATGCTTACTCCTATCCGAAGGTAAAAATAAATCTACAAGTCGAAGTAAGGAATTAATTGAATTAGGTAAAATGAATAGCTGGCTTGAAGTTAATTGGGAGATATTTTCACAAAAGGTAAAAGATAATATATATAATAGTTCAAATTTACGGCTAATTCAGAATTTAAATGATATCAGAAAGAAGTCAAAATCATTTAGAAATAATATTATTGCAATAGCACAGGGTAGAGAAGCTCAGAAGATTATCGGTGAAGAAGTAACAGCAATCATCACAGGAGTTCAAAGTTATGGTTTTTTTGCTGAGATAGAAGATATAACTGCTGAAGGTTTAGTTCATGTAAGTACTCTTGGTGATGACTGGTATGAATATAGATCAAGACAAAACCTATTAGTAGGAAGGAAAAGTAAAAAGACGTATCAACTTGCCCAAAAAGTAAATGTTAGGGTATTAAAAGTTGACATCCTAAAAAATCAAATTGACTTAGAGCTTGTTAAGGAAAATCCTGCAGATTTGATAGGTAATAATGATAATGAATCTGAATGATTAACAATCAATGAATAGTATTGTTATTGCTATCACAGGTGCTTCAGCCATGCAAATAGCTGAGAGATCAATACAGGTATTATTAGAAAACAATCAATCTGTGGATTTAATACTCAGCAAAGGCGCATACGAAGTTGCCAAAAGTGAACGAAATATAAATATTCCTGTTGAACCGAACTCTCAACGAGATTTTTGGAGACAAAAACTCGATACTAAATCAGGCAAATTAACTTGTTATAGATGGAATGATCAATCCGCGTCAATTGCGAGCGGGAGTCATAAAACAAGGGGTATGGTAATTGTTCCCTGTTCAATGGGAACATTAGGGAGAATTGCCTCTGGCTTCTCATTAGATTTAGTAGAAAGGTGTGCCGATGTTCACTTAAAGGAAAATAGGCCCTTAATTATATGTCCAAGAGAATCACCGTTAAGTTTAATTCATATAGATAACTTAAAACGTTTAGCAATTGCTGGAGCATCAATTGTGCCTCCAATTCCTGCGTGGTATACAAATCCTCAAACAATTGATGACATAATTGATTTTATTGTAGTTAGATTATTTGACTCACTAGGCGAAGACTTTAATTATGTAAAAAGATGGAATGGGCCTAATAAATGAAATTTAATTATCTCCTTAAAGCTATCCCTTTTTTATCCACATTATTATTAGTAATTATATTAGGTACTAGCAATCAAAAAGAAGATACAAAACTCAGGATCCTTATTTGGAATACGCCATCTCTCACATTAGGTACATATCTTGCCATTTCAACAGGGACTGGTTTTATATTTTCTTACATTGTAAACACCTATTTTGCGAGCAACATTAACATGAATTTAACAAATAAAATTAAGTATAAGACTATAAATACAATCGACGAAAATAATGATACTTTTGAATCTAGTAAAAGTACTTCATATGATAGAACCCTAATAGAGAGAGATTTTAAAGATCCTAGCCCTACTATTAAAGCAAGTTTTAGAGTAATAGGAAAAACAGAACCATATAATAATAAATTTATAAAATATACTAATAAAAATAATATTGAATATGATGAATTAAATGAGGTAGATCCTGAAAATTATGAACAGGATGAAAAAAATGAATTTAATAATCCTGTAAAGGGAATTGAATCAGACTGGAATGATTCATCATTCTCAAGCTGGTAAACATTAATTTAGTCAATATTTTTAATCAATAATAACTCTTCAACTTTCTAAATTAATTTGCTAATATTTTTATATGAAAAATAAAAACCACTCAGACGAAATAGATTCGAATAAATTAACTGAATCTAAATCATCAGATTTGAAAACTCAAGCTATTGGCAATAAAATCGACACGAAGGGGCTAGCAAAACCACTATCACAACCCGAAAACCAAACTGACAATACTATCCCCCCAAAGAAAGCAGTCAAACCGCCCAAACTAGAAGATAAGCCTTTTGAAGAGTTTATAACTAAACATTTCATACCAGGCTTAGAGGCTTCAATACAAGAGAAAGGGATCGCAGTTAAAAATATTAAATTAATTGAAGGAGAAAGACCTGTAGTAGGTGGAAACTGTTGGATGGTTTTCTGTGAAATTTCCCAACAACGTCGGTTTTGGCTTTGTTTTACTAAAGAAATTATTACTTCAGATAAGACAATATTATTAGCTGAAACTAATACTAATCCCAGCATTGTTGAATCATTTCTAATAGATGAAAAAAAGACTACTTTACCTTTGTTAATTTCTAGAGTACTTCAAAGATTAAATGGCCAAAAATGGATAGGTGCAAATTGATTAATGTTATTTAAAATTAAGCAACTCATCATATTTTTAATTTACTTAATACAATAATAACAATATTCATTGCTTCTGAATATTCAAATACACAGTTAAGCCAATCAAATGCCATAATAAGAAAAAAAAAAATTGACTAATTCATTACTAACTAAAGATAGTGAGAAACTTCTATTTCATACTTTTGATGTCACATTAAAGCCTCAGATTGAAGAGTTATTATCGCTAGGTAAATCTGCTGGTGCAGATCTAGTTGAGATATTTCTTGAAAAGTCAGATAATATTTCACTTCTAGCCGAACAAGATGACATATCAAATGTAAGCCCATCATTTGGTATTGGTGCCGGTATAAGAGTATTTGCTGGAACAAAAGATGGTTTTGTTAGCACTAATGATTTATCCAAAGAAGGTCTTCTATTTGCTCTTAACCAAGCTTTAGGAATGCTAGGCCTGGTTATAGGCTCAAATAATAATTGCAAATTTGATGGATTAGGGTACTTAAAAGACTATGGAGCTAAAAAGAATGAGTGGTTAGATTCTTCCCCTAATCTAAATGAATCAACTATTAAATTATTAGAAGCTACTAGATCACTATCAGTTAAAAATAAAAACCTTCAAGTTAGAAGAGCAAGTTATTCAAGAAATTGGCAAGAAGTTTTAGTTGCTGCCACCGATGGAGTTTTTGCCAGAGACATTCGCCTTCATCAAACAGTAGGTTTAAACGTTATTGCTCAAAAAGATCACCACAGATCAACTTCAGCCAGAAGATATGGAAGTTCAGGCAATCCAGACGACCTTAGAAATTGGGATATTGAAAAAAGTTCGCTCGAATTGAATGAAAGTGCACAGAAAATGTTGTATGCAGAATATGTTGAAGCAGGTCAAATGCCTGTTGTACTCGCTAATAAATTTGGAGGAGTGATATTTCATGAAGCTTGTGGTCATCTTCTAGAGACAACTCAATTAGAAAGAGGGACATCACCTTTTCATGATTCTATAGACAAACAAATTGCTCACAAGGCTGTTAGTGCTGTAGATGAAGGTATTTCAAACCATGCTTTTGGTTCCCTTTCGATGGATGACGAAGGAATGGAACCTGAAAAGACTTTACTAATCGAAAATGGTATTTTGAAAAAATTTCTTTCTGATAGAGCTGGCTATTTAAGAACAGGTCATCCAAGAACTGGAAGCGGAAGGAGGCAAAATTTCTCATTTGCTGCGGCAAGTCGAATGAGAAATACATACATTAAACCTGGTAATTTCTCACCAGAAGAGTTAATAAAAAGTGTTGACAAAGGTCTTTATTGTAAATCGATGGGTGGAGGTAGTGTTGGACCAACAGGTCAATTTAATTTTTCAGTTGAGGAAGGCTATTTGATAAAGAATGGAGAACTTGATAAACCAGTCAAGGGGGCCACATTAATAGGAGAAGCAAAAGAAATTCTACCCAGAATCTCTATGTGTGCTAATGATTTAGATCTTGCAGCTGGTTTTTGTGGATCTGTCAGTGGAAGTGTAAATGTCACTGTAGGTCAACCCCATATAAAAGTTGACTCAATTACTGTAGGAGGAAGGTAAAAATGAACAATTCACTTACTAATCCACAGATAGGCGAGTTAGATCCAAAATTATTGAATACTCTTTTAAAAAGATTTAGTAACGATTCAGAAATTAAAAAATGGGATATGGGTGCCTCCTCAAGTAGAGATATTTCTGTTCAAGTACAACATGGCAATGCTAAACAACTGAAAGGTTCTCAAAGAAATTCAATGACATTGAGAGTATGGAATAAATTTAATCAAGTAGGCATAACTAGTACTTCTGACTTAACAAGTGATGGCATTCATAAAGCAATGAGAGGAGCAATTGAAGCGAGCCTTTTTGGAAACGAAAAAGAATCTCCAGAGTTTTCTCCATTAGCTAAAACAAAATTAGATGTAATAAACTCAAAAATTTCGAATCCTCATAGTATTGATGAGTTACTGAGAATTCTTAAATATGCTGAAAAACAACTAATAAATACGCATGAATCAATTGACTCCGTTCCATATAATGGATTGAACGAAAGTTATATGGAAAGGATATATATTAATAGTGACGGCGCTAATAGATATATGAAAATATCGCAATCTTCTATATATTTGTATGCAAAGGCGGAGGAAAAAGACAAAAAGCCAAGAAGTGCAGGGGCTATTAAAATTAATTCTAATTTAGAAGAACTTGATATAGATTCTTGTATAAAAGAAACATCTGAAAAGTTAATTAGTCATTTAAATTATCAATCTATAGAGACGAATAAGTATCTAATTTGTTTTACTCCAGAGGCCTTTATTCAATTAATAAGTGCTTTTAGTTCAATGTTTAATGCACGATCAATTATTGATGGAGTAAGTTTGATGAATAAAGACTCAATTGGCAAACAAATTTCTGTTTCTAATCTAAATATAAGTGACGAAGGTCTTCATCCTAAAAACGTTGGAGCGTTTTGTTTTGATGGTGAAGGAACACCAACACAAAATATAAAATTGGTCTCAAACGGTATATTAACTAACCTACTTCATTCAGAGGCTACAGCAAGGAGGTTTGGTGCAACCCCAACTGGGCATGCTGGATTAGGAGCAAAGGTGTCGGTTTCCCCCGATTGGCTAGTTATAAGCAAAAGTGATTCTGAATTCGATAAAGATGAAAACCTAAGTGTTAAAAATACACTCAAGGAATACATTTTAATTGATGAACTATCTGCGATTCACTCAGGAGTAAAAGCTAGCCAGGGTTCATTCTCCTTGCCCTTTGATGGTTGGATTGTTAATGATGGCAAGAAGACTTCAATTGAAGCAGCAACAGTTGCAGGTGACATCTTAAATGTCTTAAAAAGTATCGTTAAAATTGAAGATGATCAGACCGTTACACATCAAGGAATTAGTCCCCACGTTTGGGTTGAGAACATGTCCATAACTGGTGAAGCGTGAAAATAGTTTTTTGGGGAACGCCTAAATATTCTGCTGAAAATTTAATAAGCATCGTTAGCTCGGGACTTGATGTAATTGCCGTCGTTACTCAACCGGATAAAAAGCGAGGTCGTGGAAACCAATTGTCTCCATCCCCAGTAAAAGAAGCTGCAATGGAGTTAGGTATACCCGTCTTTACAACAAAGTCAATAACTAAGGATCAAAATACCAAAGACATTCTCAAAAAATTGAAAGCTGATGTTTATGTAGTCGTTGCTTTTGGACAAATTCTACCGAGAGAAATATTAGACCTACCAAAGCTGGGATGCTGGAATAGTCACGCATCTTTGTTACCTGTTTGGAGAGGAGCGGCACCAATCCAGTGGAGCATTATTAATGATGATGCAACGACAGGTATATGTATTATGTACATGGAAGAAGGGTTAGATACAGGACCCGTTATTGAACAGGAGGTAACGGTGATCAATGATTCAGATAATCTAGAGTTACTTACGAATAGACTTTCGAAAATATCCTCAAAGCTATTAGTTAAAGCACTTGAAAGGATAAGTCATACCAAATGTATTAATAAATCAACAATGCTAGATGAATTAAATGCTGTTGAACAGTCTAAATTAAATGGTAATCCGAGTTATGCAAGGCAAATTAAAAAAGAAGATTATCTAATAAATTGGAACAAGAATGCAAGACAAATCATAAAGAAAATACAAGGGTTATATCCAAATGCATATACTCTATATAAAGGTAAAAGAATAAAAATCCTGGAAGCTACAACAAATATTAATAACGATCAATTGCTTGAAAGTCAAAGTATAGATACTGAACCTACAGAAGATAACATACCAGGAGAAATAACTATGATCGATAAACAGGACGGCATAAAAATAATGACGAATGATTTTCCGATCCAAATTAAATGTGCTCAATTAGAAGGGAAAAAGCCAACAGATAGTTATACTTTTTCGGTTCAATGCAAACTTCGAATTAATAATATATTGGGTAACTAGAGATAATTAATATTATTTATTTTGCTTGAAAAGCCCCATAGAAAAAGGATTAACATAACTAAGAAGAATAAATATTCGGGAACGACTAATTGTGAGAATATTAATTGGAGGATTAACTTTATCCCAATAATGCCAACTGCAATATAACCTGCTTTTTCCAAATTTGTATATATCTCAAGCCATTTAATAAATAACCCAGAAGTAAAACGTAATGCAATAACTCCTATTATTGCGCCTGTTATAACCAATAGAAATTGATCACTTATAGCAACTGCTGCAGTAATACTATCGATAGAAAAAGCTAAATCAGTTACTGATAATAGAAGGATAACTTTTACTATTGAACTTTCAGTCTTTTTATTATTATTATTTTCATTAGTGGAAATTTCATTAATGGAGATAAGCTTTGATATTGATAGAGATATCAAATAAGTACCACCAATAAGTTTTACTGGCCAGAAATCCAGGATGAATTGTGCAGCAAGAATTACAAGTATTCTAAATATTAAAGCAATAAATATCCCTATGTTTAGTGATCTTTTTTGAAGATCTATATTATTTAAGTTCTTTGTTATTGAGGCTAGAGCTACAGCATTATCAGCAGACAATACGAGCTCTAACGAAACAATAATTGGTAAGAGAGGGGCTAGCTCAACCCATCTATCTATACCATCAAGTAAAGGAGTTAAGGATCTGAGAGATGCTGAATCCATTAAATTAAGAAAAAAAGAGCTATTTATTCTGCCTGTTTGGTATATGTTAACTCTAATAATTCTTATTAGGGTAAATTCAGAAGGGTTATGCGAATTGATTCAAAACTTTGCCATATATCCGAGAATAAGGCTGTAGTTCAAGTTATAGGATGGCATAATGACAAAAATCTAGGAAGTGCTTTAGCCGAAGGGCCCACAGTTGAAGTTGCCGAGGACAATGCAATATCAAGACTAAAAAAAAGGTTAAAGTCAGTCACAAATAATGATACATATATAAGTTCAATTAATGAAGAAATAACTAAATCTACATTGAAAGTTCAATTACCAAATAGTAATAAAATTGAGAAAAGTAATGTCAATCATGAACCGAGTGATTGGAGCAACGAATTAACTGCAATTGATTTAGAAATTCAACGTTTAAATTGGAGTCGAGATGATGAAATTAGTTTTCTAGAAAAAAAATTAGGATACAACAATCGAAACAAAATAACTAATTATAGTGATATTGTAAATTATTTAAACCTTTTAAAAAATGAGAACCAGCAAAAACAACATAAGGGTTTTGAAGTAAATATTAATAGTTTAATTGATGAGTCAGATATGATACTTAGGGATCTATCATGGGACAATATACAGGGAAGAGAATATTTACAAAAGGAGTTTAATGTTTCAACTAGGAAAGAACTTAATGAAAAACAATTAATCTCATTTGTTGAAAAGCTTAAATCAATTAGAAGTCAGTATCTACCTCATTAATACTTCTCAATGCGATAAACAAAATGATATAGTAATATGAATATATAAAGTAACGAAGAATAGTGTCTTTAGAGTCAATAGCAAATTATTTAGAAAATCATCAGTTAACAAATGAGTTGATTGTAAGAACAAATAGAGAAGATAGATTAATATTAACTGGAGCATCACGTACAGCAAAAGCATTAATTACAACTTCGCTTGCTAAAAAAGGATCAAAAATATTATTAGTAATAGTACCTACATTAGAAGATGCTACCAGGTGGTTTCCTCTAGTAAATGAATGTGGATGGAGCAAGACATGTTTGTATCCAACGAGCGAAGTATCACCATATGATTCTGTACAAGTAACCTCAGAAATCATATGGGGCCAATTGCAAGTTCTTAGTGATATATTAGAGTTGAAAGAAGATGAAAATATTGCAATAATTGCTACTGAAAGGTCATTGCAACCTCATCTCCCTCCATTTGAATATCTAAAATCAAAGTGTATTAAATTAAATGTAGGGGATGAATTAAACCTACGTGAATTATCTTTAAAATTAAGTGAATCTGGTTATATTAAGTCTAGTAATATTGATCAAGAGGGGACATGGACACGACGTGGAGATATTATTGATATCTATCCTGTTAGTAGTGAACTACCAATTAGATTGGAGTTGTTTGGTGATAAATTAGAGAAGATTAAAGAATTTGATCCAATATCACAACGATCATTGGATCAAATTGATAACGTATGTATTACACCGACAGGTTTTGATCCACTAATCATCGATAAGCTTTTATCAATTAAAGATAAGGATCTATCAATTTTGTTTTCGGATGATGAGTACTCTGAGTTAGTAAATTCTAATTCTTTAGAATCAGCAAAAAAATATTTAGGTGTTGCATTTGATAAGCCTTCATCGTTGCTAGATTATTTAGATGATAGTACATTTATTGTAGTTGATGAAAGGTTACAAGGTTTATCCCATGGAAATGCATGGTATAACATAGTTAATGAAAGTTATACGGAAATTATTACAAATTCAATAGAAAAAAAATCATTACAAGATATTTTTAAACCTAATCTTCATAATAAAATTAATAATATTTATAATTCATTAAATTCTTATCAAGGTTTCGATATAACCGATTTAGATGATACTACAGGAAAAGAAAATGTATTTAATATTTCTAGTAAAGTTCATCAATGGCTTCCTAATCAATATGGTAAAATAAGTCTTTCACTAAAAGACTATATAAGAGATAAATTTTCTATCTGGATAATATCAGCTCAACCTAGTCGTGCAGTTTCTCTCTTAGAAGAACATGAACTTATATCTAAGTTCATACCCAATAATACTGATCTATATGGTATTAAAAGTGTTATTGAAGACAATATACCTGTTGCTATTAAAAATACTAATGAGGGCGAAATTGAAGGGTTTTATCTTCCAGCTTGGAAAATTGCCATAATAACAGATAAGGAATTTTTTGGACAACATAATATTTCTAGTACAGGCTATATAAGAAGAAGAAAGCAGGCGCAGAGTAAAAAAATAGATCCTAATAAAATGAAGCCTGGGGACTACGTAGTTCATAGAAATCATGGTATAGGATTATTTCAGAATATCCAAAAATTAAATATTAATGGTGAATCTAGAGATTATCTTGTAATAAGATATATGGATGGAAAATTAAGTGTTGCTGCAGATCAACTTGGTAGTTTAGGTAGATATAGGAACTCCAATTCAAACACTCCCACAATAAGTAAATTAGGTGGTGCAAATTGGAACAAAATAAAGGCTAAAGCAAAAAAGTCTGTTAAAAAAGTTGCTATTGATTTAATCAAGTTATATGCAGAAAGAAGTAAAGAAAAAGGATTCAAGTTTCCAAATGATGGTCCTTGGCAAAATGAATTAGAGGACTCATTTCCTTATGCATTAACAGCTGATCAAGCGACCGCTACTACTCAAGTCAAATGTGATATGGAAAGTGATAAACCTATGGATAGATTAATTTGTGGTGATGTTGGTTTCGGCAAAACAGAGGTAGCAATAAGGGCAATATTTAAAGCAATTACATCTGGGAAACAAATAGCATTGTTAGCACCAACTACAGTATTATCTCAACAACACTGGAGAACTATTTCTGACCGATTTGCACCTTACCCTATAAAAGTATCATTACTGAATAGATTTAAAACATCTAGTGAAAGAAAACAAATCATAAGTGGCCTTAAAGAAGGAAAAATTGATGCTGTTGTTGGTACACATCAACTCTTAAATAAAAAATTAGTTTATAAGGACTTAGGGCTTCTAGTTATAGATGAAGAGCAACGCTTTGGAGTTAATCAAAAAGAGAAGATAAAAGAATTAAAAAAGAGTGTAGATGTATTAACTCTCTCTGCCACTCCCATTCCAAGGACTCTATACATGAGTCTTTCTGGTGTTCGTGAAATGAGTCTAATTACAACACCACCACCATTACGTAGGCCTATTAAAACTCATTTATCACCAATTGATAATGAAATAATTAGAAGCGCAATATCGCAAGAGATTGATAGAGGTGGCCAGATATTTTATATAGTTCCTAGAATAAAGGGGATTGAGGATGTAGCTGAAAAATTAAAAATAATGATTCCAAATGTTAAATTATTGATTGCTCACGGTCAAATGGAAGAAGGAGAATTAGAAAATGCAATGCTGGCATTTAATGCTGGAGAAGCTGATATTTTACTATGTACAACTATTGTGGAAAGTGGTTTAGATATTCCTCGAGTAAACACTATTTTAATTGAAGATTCACACAAATTTGGTTTATCTCAACTTTACCAATTGAGAGGCAGAGTAGGTCGCAGTGGTGTACAAGCGCATGCATGGTTGTTTTATCCAAGTAATGAGAAATTAAATGAGACTTCCAGGCAACGGTTAAAGGCCATAAAAGAATTTAGTGACTTGGGTAGTGGTTATCAGTTAGCTATGAGGGATATGGAAATTAGGGGCGTTGGAAATATTTTAGGTATTGAACAAAGCGGACAAATGGAATCTATAGGATTTGATTTGTATATGGAATTATTGCAAGAAACTATCGCTGAAATACAAGGACAAGACATTCCAACTGTTGACGATACACAAATAGATTTGCCTGTTACAGCCTTTATACCTGGAGATTGGATTACTGATCCAGATGAAAAAATAAACGCTTATAGATTAGCTAGTCAATGTGAAGATAATGAAGCTTTAGTTCAATTTGCTAGCAATCTGATCGATAGATATGGAGCATTACCAAAGGCAGTTGAATCACTAATAGAAGTAATGAAATTAAAAATAATCGCCAAAAAGTGTGGCTTTTCGAGAATTAAATTGTCAAAACCAAACGTTGAGCTTGAAACAATGATGGATGAGCCAGCTTTTAAGTTATTAAGAAAAGGTTTGGCAAACCATCTTCACGGAAGATTTATATATAAAAAAGGAGCTCGGCATTCAACTGTTACGATTAGAGGTCTTGGTATATTAGACAGCGACAAACTTTTAGATCAACTTACGGAATGGTTAAAATTAATGAATTCTGAAATAAGCACTCAAGAAATCCAATCATAAATTCTAAAAGAAAAGACATGTCAATTTTTCAATTGGTTGAAGAAGACGCTTCTAGATTAAAAAATTGCTATAGTCACCAAAATTTGGTTGTTATTACCTTGGGTGAAGTAATAGAAGTCAGTACTAACCAATATGGGCTAAGTCTTTTTAGCGGCATGATAAGTCTTTTAGCGTTAGGGATCTATACACTTTTGACAGTTGACCCAGGAAATGATGATGATGATTCCGACTCTGGAAGCGGTGGTTTGATGCAACCAGTAAATTAATCTGAAGTCAACCAGAAATTATTTTTGAAAGTCTTTCTCTAAAATCACCCTTAGCAATCCCCCCTTTTAATTCCCCAATAATTTTAAATTCCCCCTCAGGGTTATCAACTAATAGATAGGTCGGCCACCCCATACCTTCTTTTGTAGGATATTGTTTTAATAGTATTGGTCTATATTTTCTATAAACCATTGTATCCTGAAGTTTTACACTTATAAATTCAATACCTAATTCATTTGCAACCTTAGAGTCAAAGAAGCTCATCCTGTGACAAGTACCACAATCCTCAGAACTAAACTTAATTAGAGAATAGGGCATGAATAAATCCTATTGAGAACTAATTCTTATTATAGCTTTTAATAAAAATAGTTCAGTTATTAGACTTATTATTTCTTGCAATAACTGAAAAGAATGGATCACTATCTGCAGAATAAAACCCAAAAACCTTTTTAACTTTTGTTTTTTCATTGAATGTTTTTTCAACCCTCCATCCATTAGCATTAAGAACACTGATAACGTATTCAATTCTTTTTTGCTCTGATGAATAAGTCCAGATATTTGGAGCCTTGGTCCAGAATGCTCGATTAGTGAATGAGATTATCAATAATGAATCAGACTTGATAATCCTTGATAGTTCTAATGCAACTCTTTCAGGATATTGAAGGTATTGCCATCCTGCAACAATTAATCCAATATCAATGGAAGAATCTTCAATAGGGATATTTTGTGTCTTATTTAAATTTTGCACCCAGAAATTATCAAGTCTTTTATTAGAGATTAACTCAGCTTCATTCATTCCATGACCAATAACTTTTTTATATCTAATATTTGATGGTAAATGGCTTACCCAACTACTCATTAAATCTAAAATCACATGGTGATCACATAAATACTCTGAGTATAAATTCGTAAGTCTTGATCTAAATGGCTCACTGAGGTGATGAACGTATCTAGGCTGTTGATAAAAGATATGATCATCAGCAATATCGATTTTCGCTCTATCATAAATAGACAGTTTCATATAAACATAGATTTATGATAATTTTAGAAGATTTTTAATTTATTGGCGAATAAAAGAAAACTTTTTTGAAAAATATAAAATATTATATAATCAATCAATAAAATCATTGATAATTATTTTTATAATATTTAGTTGCTATTAATTTCATATTATTCAGTTTGCGTAAATGAGGGTTGAGAGTTATTAGTGTTCTCTCTTAACTCTATCTTATTATTTGTAGGAATAAATAATAACAGACTACTAGTAAATATAAAAATAATAAGAGCATAATAGAAATTAGAATTATTCTTAGAAACAGGTAAACTATTTCGTATAAGTTTCTTGGTAAAAGGTTTATCTTGATTTATGTTCCATCTAATATTAAATCTAGGATCATATCTTAAGAGATCGAAACATCTTGTTAAGTCTGACAATTCAGAATCATCTAAAATAATTTCTAAAGGCGAAACCCCCTTCTTTGTGCTTTTAAGTATTAATTTGTGACTAATACCGAAAGGAGATAGTGTCACAATTTTCTTATTAGATATGAATGTTTTACGAATTCCAGAGATATATGATCTTGAATATTTAAGTATTACTTGCATCAAATCATCAAGATGTTCCTTCTCTCCTTCTAACAGAGGTGAACCAATGATGTTCAATGTCCATGAAGATAGAATTCCTATAGTCTCTTCTGAATCTCCGTTTGAAACATCTGGCATCCCTGATAGTTCAAGGGAAGAAGAGTCTTGATCAAATCTATAAGTTAAATTAATCATTTATAAATACTATGATTGATAATACAATGATGCTTTTAATCGATTAGCCCCCGCCTTTCCACAGGATAGAGAGAGTATGACTAATAGATGTCTAAAAAATTCATTATTATCTTCGCTTAGTAAGGTGGAAATAAAACTACGTTGTATATTCATCCTTTCACGAATAAGTGACTTAAGACGTGAACTAAATAAATCCCATCTCTCTTTATTAAGTGTCTGTGATTCTTTTGAGGATAGTAATTGCCTAATAAGTGGATAAAGATTTTCGGCCATGCAAGATATAAGTTCAATAATGGAATCAATCTGTTCGGATGATAGAGATGTAAATGAATATGTATTCCTCAATGGGTTTGAACATCTCATTTTCCAAAATTCAACTCTACTTGAGTACTGATCAGGCAATCCAATATCTTTGGCCTTCAATAATAGGGAATCCGAAGCATTGATTTGCAGTGTTTCTATAACTAATATCAAAAAATCAAGTTTCCTCGGAGTATCACCAGAGATTACGCAATTTACAAAAGTCTTAGCTGAAGAAATGTTTTTATACTTTGAGCCACTATCAAGGTATTTATTCTGCTCAGCAACATAATTGGATTTGATCATACTTTAAATAATGACAGGACTTGGATGATTGGCTAGCTTTATTGTTAGTTTTATAAAACCGCACACCAATATTTGTAAAGAATGGAAAACTTAAAAAAATATATAAATGAAATAAAAGATTTTCCAAAAGAAGGAATTATTTTCAAAGACATAAACCCTATATATAAAGATCCCAAGAGATGGAATGAATTAATGTTGCCTTTACAAAAGCTAATATCTATATCTAAACCAGATTATATAGCTGGCATAGAATCTAGGGGATTTATATCTGCATCTGCTTTAGCCTTTAAACTTGAACTTGGTTTTATTCCAATTAGAAAACCAAACAAATTACCAGGGAGAGTAATAGGTATTAATTACAAACTTGAATATGGCGAAGATAGATTAGAAATACAGCAGAATTCATTTGAAAAAGAAAGCAAAATCATCGTTATTGATGATTTGCTTGCGACAGGAGGAACTGCAAGTGCCGCAGGTAAGTTGATCACCAAGGCAGGTGGAAATTTAATCGGATACGCTTTTCTAGTCGAGCTAACAAAACTGAATGGTAGAAATAATTTAGATTGTAAATTATTGGTAGAAAGCCTAATAAAATATTAATTTTCCTTTAACCACAAAAGTATTATCTGTAGTTGTTTGATAGTTATCAAACCATAACTCCTCATGACGATAGGTAATGGAGAATTCTCCAAAGAAGATCTTTTTACACCTAATTCCAATGCGCTTTGACTTATGCCAAGTTTGTCAATAATAAAATTGCACAATTCGTCTGAAGGTGGATTAATAGAATTAGTAGTATATATCATTTATAAATAAGACAGCTTAAATTCCATTAGTCATTATATTAAGAATAAATTTTCTAGTTAATGCAGATTTTTTTAAAACAAAGAATATAAATAATCTAGGTATTAGGAAAATATTAAAATTACTCCGAGAATATCTAACCAAAATGTCTGTAAATAAAGAGATAGATATAACATCAATTAATCTAGATACTGAATATAGTAAGGGAATAATACTATGATTATTCTTTAACAGTGGTATGGAAATCAATCTAGAAAGGCAATCAACATCTCGCCAACATAGATTCAACCCTTGTCCTCCTACAGGATGAAACTTGTGAGCTGTTTCACCTAAATAAATATATTTTCCAGAAAAAAATGAATAATTAATAAGAAAATTTATCGGAAACGATTGAGGTTCATCAATAATAGTATCTGGCTCAATACCATATGGAAGGATTGTTGATAAATAATCTAGAAACATTGACTTTGATAAGCTCATATTGTAATTACCTTTTTTTATTGATTGACTACAAATGATTTGAAATAGATCACCACCAAGAGGTAAAACAGCAAATGGCCCTTCCGAGTTTAGGATTTCAAATGCTTCATTAGATTTAACTCCTCTTAATAGAACCTTAGTGGTTATACACATTTGATCATAGTTAAAATTAAAAGAAGGCGTTTTAAGTTTCTTCTTAGTATTTGAAGTTGACCCATCTGCTGCTATAATTATCTCATAATTGTTTGTATTAGGTATAACAGATGTAGGGATTTTATTAATTTTATCAATGTCAGATATAAATTCTAAAATTGCTAACATGATATTTTTATGTTCAGCAATCCAACCTACAGCCGCGTATTTTTGGTCTATAGTTTTTAAATCATTAATAAGAAATTGAAACTTTTTATTTAATTCATAATCGATTACATTTAAATATTGAAAAGGAACTAGATGCGATACTAAGACAGACCATAATCCAATTTTTTGCAATAACTTTCTAGATGAATGTGTTATCGCGTATGTTCGATCTCGATTAATAAGTTCTTCGTCAGATAATCTTTCATATAGGTCTACTCTACAGCCAGCATTTGCTAATGATATTGCTGCTAATGATCCAGTTAATCCAGAACCAATAATTGCTACATTCATAAGAACTATTATATCATTTATAAAAAAAATATTTAGTTTAAAACTTTCATATTAACAAATTCTTCAAATGCTGGCCGAAGAAGAAATGGATAAGAACCAATCCACAAATTTATTTCAGGACACCACGCATCACTTATCGATTGTATCCGATCAAAATCTCTTCTATTACTAAAAACCACACAGTTAATTCTCATACCTTTAGTAAGTATATTGAATTTATTTTGTAATGGAAAACTTATATTACCTATAAAGCCATCTTCATCATCTATATCCAAAACGACCCATGCTCGTTTTTTTTCTAACACCTCTAACCTCCCATCTTTATTTGCTTGTTCCTGTTGATTTTCTACCCTATCTTCAACATAAACATCAGATATATAACCATCAACTAATGCTGAGAAAGAGAAACTTTTAAACTTATAATTTTTTCTACTAGCTTCAAGTATTGGTCCCCATAAAATATATAAAAGGAAAACTACACCTAATACGAGCCATAAAGAGTAAAACTGGCTTGTTATTTGACTTTGGCTTATAAGTAAAGTTATTACACCTCCAATTGATGAAATCATAAGACGTTGAAAAATCTTCTGAGGGTTGCCCAACGCTGCATTAAATTGCTTCCCTGTAGCTACAGAAGGAATTAATTTATCTATCTCATTTTGCTTAATTGGAAATAACATATGTATGTAATGAATGAAAACTATAAGATTTCCTCTAATCCATAAACCAATTTATTGAAAGATCTGATTTTTTTAATCACTAATAGTACTCCAGGCATATAAGCAGACCGGTCAATAGTGTTATGGGCTAACTCATAAGTCTCGCCACTGGAACCAAACATGACTTGTTGATGAGCAACAAGTCCAGGTAATCTTACAGAATGAACCCTAAGGCCACTAGGACGAGATCCACCTCGAGAACCTTGGATAGATTCTTCTTCAGTTACTAGAGGTTTATTAAAAGCTAAGCGTTGCGCCTCCATCAATTCAGCTGTTTTAATGCATGTTCCACTTGGGGCATCTGCTTTTTTATTGTGATGCATTTCAGTTAATTCAGCGAACTCATAAAAACGAGCCGCAGCTGCAGCAGCTTGCTGTAGCAAAACCATCCCCACTGAAAAGTTAGGAATAATGGCTGAACCAAGAGAGGCCTTTTCTGCAAAATTAGAAAGATCTTCTAATTGGTCTCTTGTTATTCCCGTAGTACCAATTACAGGGTGAACTCCATAAGCAATAGAGGTGCGAGTGTGTTTATATGCGACTTTGGGATGAGTGAAATCAACTAGTACAGCACCATTATTTGAACCATCTTTAGGGACGTTCTGACTTGCAGCACACAAAGAACCTTCAAAATCACTTGATATAAATACATCAAGTGTTCCTAAGCCTAATAATGAGCCTATGTCTTGACCTTCTTTTTCCTTTTGATTATCTATTGCTCCAATAAGTTGATACTCTTTAGATGAATTAACTGCTTTAATAACCTCAGATCCCATTCGACCTAGGGCACCTGCGACTAAAACTGGTATTGATTGATTAGCAGAACTCATTGAATTACTTTTTTTACAATCATATTTGATATCCCTTGTAACACGCATTAACTAAATAACACACTAAAGGACCACTGAACACTAGGCTTGGTCGAATTCCGATAGATGAAAAGATGTTTACACAGGTTCGCTCAGCCAATCGCAGAGTTTCACCTGTCGAGAATCACAAGCATAAAGCTGTGATGAAGGCCGTTTATGTTGTTCTTGAGCCTCAATATCAAAATGCCCTTACACAAGCTGCAAACTCATTAAATTCTCAAAATGGTCCTATTGGAATTGAGCTTAATGGATATTTAATTGAAGAATTAAGAGATACAGCAAATTATGAAAGCTTTAAAAAAGATATAGAAAATGCTGATTTATTCGTAGCTTCATTGATTTTCATTGAAGATTTAGCGCAAAAAGTTGTTGAAGCAGTTGAACCTCATAAGGAAAATCTTAAAGCTGCAGTTGTATTCCCATCAATGCCAGAAGTGATGCGACTGAACAAATTGGGCACTTTTTCTATGGCCCAGTTAGGTCAAAGTAAAAGCATTATTGGCGACTTCATGAAGAAGAGGAAAGAAGCAGGCGGTGCTGGTTTTCAAGATTCAATGTTGAAGCTTCTAAATACTCTTCCATCAATTCTTAAGTATCTACCTGTAGACAAGGCACAAGACGCTCGTAGTTTTATGCTTAGTTTTCAATATTGGTTAGGTGGAACTCCAGATAATCTGAGAAATTTCCTACTAATGCTTGGTGACAAATACGTATTTCCAGAACTTAATATAGAAAAAGAGAATATTGAAGTTGCAGAGCCAGAAGTTTTTCCAGACTTAGGAATTTGGCATCCTTTAGCGCCAAATATGTTTGAAGATAAAAAAGAATATCTAAATTGGACAGCTTCTAGAGATGATTTATCAAATAAGGCGAAAGAAGGACCAGTAATTGGTCTTGTACTTCAAAGAAGTCATATTGTTACTGGAGATGATGCTCACTATGTCGCTGTAATTCAAGAACTGGAATATCGGGGAGCAACAGTCATTCCAATTTTTTGTGGTGGATTAGATTTTTCTAAGCCTGTAAATGAATTTTATTACGATCCAATAAACCCTGACAAACCAATTGTTGATGGGGTTGTCTCACTTACTGGCTTTGCACTTGTAGGAGGTCCTGCGAGGCAAGATCATCCAAAAGCAGTTGAGGCATTAAAGAAACTCAATCGACCATACATGGTTGCTCTACCTCTTGTTTTCCAAACGACTCAAGAATGGGAAGGTAGTGACCTTGGTCTTCATCCAGTTCAAGTGGCTCTTCAAATTGCAATTCCTGAATTAGATGGAGCTATTGAACCAATCGTTTTATCAGGACGTGATGATGCCACTGGAAAAGCTCATACACTCCAAGACAGAGTAGATGCAATAGCTGAAAGAGCTATTAGATGGTCATCACTAAGAATAAAAAAAAGAGACCAGAAGAAATTAGCGATTACTGTCTTTAGTTTTCCACCTGATAAAGGAAATGTTGGAACAGCAGCATATTTAGACGTCTTTGGCTCAATTTATAGGGTTTTAGAAGAAATGAAGCAGAAAGGTTATGACATAAAAGATATGCCTAAGAATCCAAAAGAACTAATGGAGACATTAATAAATGACCCTGAAGCATTACAAGGTTCTCCTGAACTATCAATAGCTCATCGAATGAGCGTAAAAGAATACGAACAATTGACTCCCTATTCTGAAAGGCTAGAAGAGAACTGGGGAAAGCCACCTGGAAATTTAAATAGTGACGGTCAAAATCTTCTTATATATGGTAAAGAGTTTGGGAATGTATTTGTTGGAGTACAACCAACCTTTGGATATGAAGGCGATCCAATGAGATTACTTTATTCCAGAAGTGCTAGTCCTCATCATGGTTTTGCAGCTTATTACACTTATTTAGAAAAAGTTTGGAAGGCAGACGCAGTTCTACATTTTGGTACCCATGGATCTCTTGAATTCATGCCTGGGAAACAAATGGGTATGAGTGAGACTTGTTATCCCGATTCATTAATTGGAGGTCTACCTAATCTTTATTACTACGCAGCAAATAATCCTTCGGAAGCAACAATCGCAAAAAGAAGAGGATACGCATCAACAATTAGTTATTTAACTCCTCCTGCTGAAAATGCTGGATTATATAAAGGACTAAAGGAACTTGGAGAATTAGTTGGTTCTTATCAACAGTTAAGAGAGAGCGGAAGAGGAATTCAAATTGTTAACGCAATAGTTGAAACATCAAAAAAATGCAATCTAGACGAAGATGTAAAACTTCCTGAGAAAGATGCCTCCGAATTGGATATAGATGAAAGAGATTTGGTAGTTGGAAATGTTTATAAACAATTAATGGAAATAGAAAGTCGATTATTACCTTGCGGCTTACACACTATTGGAAAACCCGCCACTGCTGAAGAAGCTATTGCAACGTTGGTAAGTATCGCATCTATAGAAAGAGAAGATGATGGAATCAGATCTTTACCAGGTTTATTAGCTGAATCAAAAGGGAAAACCATTGAAGAAGTCTACGAAGGCAATAACAAGGGAAAATTAGAAGACGTTGAACTTAATAAATTAATTACAGAAACATCTAGAGAAGCTGTTGGTTCAATGGTTAAGTCTCTTACAGGAAGAGATGGCAGAGTAAATATGAAGAAGAATATTTGGACTCTAATTGTTGAATTTTTAAGAGGAATTGGATTCTCAATTCCTTCGCCATGGCAAGCATCAGCTAAGAAAGCAGGTTTTGAAAATGTAAATGCAAATTCACTGGATAAATTGTTTGACTATTTGAGATTTTGTTTAGAGCAAATATGTGCAGATAAAGAAATGGAGAGTTTGTTAAAAGCTTTAGATGGTGATTATGTTATTCCTGGCCCAGGTGGAGATCCAATAAGGAACCCTGGAGTATTACCAAGTGGTAAAAATATTCATGCTCTAGATCCCCAATCGATACCAACAGTAGCTGCGGTGGCTTCGGCTAAAGGTGTTGTTGACAAGCTTATTGAAAGACAAAAAGAGGAGCAAGGTACATGGCCTGAAACTATTGCTTGCGTACTTTGGGGTACTGATAACATAAAAACCTATGGAGAATCACTTGCTCAAATTCTATGGTTCGTAGGTGTAAAACCAAAGCCAGACTCTGTTGGAAGGGTCAATAAATTAGAGCTCTTATCTCTGGAAGAATTAGGAAGACCAAGAATCGATGTAGTAGTGAACTGTTCTGGTGTATTTAGGGATCTATTTATTAATCAAATGGCATTAATTGATCAAGCTGTAAAAATGGCGGCTGAGGCAGATGAACCACTTGACCAAAATTTCGTAAGAAAACATGCACTTGAGCAGGCAGAAAAGGAAGGTAAAAGTATTAGGGAATCTGCAAGCAGAGTTTTCTCAAATGCGAGTGGAAGTTATAGCTCAAATGTCAACTTAGCTGTAGAGAACTCTACATGGGAAGAAGAAAATGAGTTACAAGAAATGTATCTTTCAAGGAAGACTTATGCTTTTAACGCTGATAATCCAGGGGAAATGAATCAGAACAGGGATGTATTTGAATCTGTTATGAAGACAGCTGACGTTACTTTCCAAAACCTTGATTCTTCAGAAATATCCCTCACAGATGTAAGTCATTATTTTGATTCTGACCCAACAAATTTAATTAAAAATCTTAGAGATGACGGTAAAGCTCCCAGCAGTTACATAGCAGATACAACTACAGCCAATGCTCAGGTCAGATCACTAAGTGAAACTATTAGATTAGATTCTAGAACAAAATTACTTAATCCAAAATGGTACGAAGGAATGCTGAAGTCTGGATATGAGGGAGTAAGAGAAGTATCAAACAGACTTAATTACACATTAGGATGGAGTGCAACTAGTGGACAAGTTGATAATTTCGTATATGAAGAGTCAAATGAAACTTTTATAAATGATCCAGAGATGAGGAAAAGATTAATGGATTTGAATCCTCATAGTTTTAGAAGAATAGTCGGTACATTATTGGAAGTTAATGGGAGAGGATATTGGGAAACATCCGATGAAAATATTGAACAGTTGAAAGAACTCTACCAAGAAGTAGAAGATAGAATTGAAGGAGTCAATACAGAAGATTAGTTAAAGATTAAATAATTGACTTGGTCATTATTATTACCTGAGAAATCTGTTTAATATCATGAACTCTTAAAATATCAACGCCAGCAATCACACATCGAGAGGCTACTGCAGAGGTTCCAAATATTCTTTTAGTAGGGTCAGGTTCATTAATAACTGACCCGATAAATCTTTTTCTGGAAGCTCCTATTAAAATTGGATAATTCATAGAAACAAATTCTTCCAAATTTTGCAGCAAAGTTAAGTTTTGATCAACATTCTTTGCGAAACCAATTCCAGGATCAATAATAATTTGTTCATTTTTTATGCCTTTAGATAATGCTATATCTATTTGATTGACTAATTCATCTTTTACATCTTTAACCACGTTTGTATATTTAGCTAATGAATCCATTGTCTTGCTATTTCCACGACTATGAGTCAAAACATAAGGACATCCTTTATCAGCAATAACACTAAAGATTTCAGGATCATGACGTCCACCACTAACGTCATTTACCCAATCCGCACCAACAGTTAATACATTCTCAGCAACAGAATGATGAAAGGTGTCTACAGAAATTGGAATATCCGGATGTAATAATTTCAATTCTTTTATTAAAGGAACTAATCTTTTAATCTCAATTTCTGCTCCAACCTCAGATGCGCCAGGTCGTGTACTCTGTGCTCCAATATCTAGAATATGTGCTCCTTGTTTAATACATAACGATGCATGATTTATTGCAGAGGGTAAGTCAATATAAAGACCACCATCACTAAATGAATCTTCAGTAATGTTTACTATTGCCATTAAGTGGGTTTCTCTTCCCCAATGTTTTGGCAGATAATTATTGTAAGGTTTTGAAGTTAGCAATTCTCGCAAAATTTGTAGGATCTAAAGAAGCACCTCCAACTAAGACACCATCTATATCTGACATAGACATAATCTCATCAATATTACTTGATTTAACTGATCCTCCGTATTGAATAATCACATCGTCGTAACCAGTCCATTTCCGAATCAGTCCACAGATTCTATTGGCTTCATTTGCTTCACATGTTTTCCCGGTTCCTATAGCCCAAATTGGTTCATAAGCGACAATCAGCTTTTTTACATCAATGCCTTCAAGACCCTGATCAATTTGCCTTCTAATAACTCTTTCGGCTTCACCCAGCTCTCTTTGTTCAATAGTTTCCCCAACACAAACAATTGGAATTAATTGATGATCTTGAGCCGATTTGGCCCTCTTATTTATTTGCGCATCACTTTCACTGAAATATTTTCGAGGCTCACTATGTCCAACAATTGCACATTTAACCGAAAGCTCGTTAAGCATGAGAGGAGAAACCTCCGCTGTATAGGCTCCACTATCCTCCCAATGAACATTTTGGCTAGATAAAGAAAGATATTCAGTTTTGCCCTTAATAAACTCAGAAAGAGGGTATAGGGCTGTAAATGGTGGTGCAATAACAACTTCCCTATCTTTTTTTTGTATATCTTCTAATAATGGGATCAATACACGCATGTACTCAATCGCCTCAGTACAAGTCATGTTCATCTTCCAGTTCCCTGCGATGACCGGTTTACGCACGCTAGCTCCTCATTTTTCGCTTCTTGCCAACTTACGGCCTAGAGGATCAGAATTTGGCACAATGTATGTTTCATTTGCAAAAATAATTTGATCTCCATCAATTAATTTTCTACCTCTTCTACTTTCGACTATGCCATTTACTGATATTTTTCCTGACTTAATAATCATTTTGGCTTCTCCCCCAGTCTGAACTATCCCTACAAATTTTAGGAATTGATCTAATTTCATTTAAGTACTTTTAAATTAAACATTGATAGTTTGATGGAATGAAACAAAAAAACAAAATAAATTTCATTTACCTGATACGGAGACTTAAGGGACATTTGCCAAGCTTGCTGCTGGGTGGAATCAGTATGTTTGTATATGTAATTTGTTGGCCAATACTCGCATGGATATCAGGCAAGTTAATACCTGCGATTGGACAAGGAAATACAAAACAAGTTTTAACTGTAATTTCACAAGCCCTAATTATTTTCATAATTCAAAAAACAGCACAATATTTACAAGATAGTCTCCTGGCCAAACCCGCATTAGCATTGAGCCAGGATCTTCGAACAACACTATTTAGAAAACTTCAAAAAAGTAATATTCTTTTCATAGAGACACTCTCATCTGGAGATATTGCTTACAGACTTACAGAGGATGTTGATCGAGTTGGGGAAGTTATTTATAAATCTATTCAAGATACGGCACCATCGATATTTCAATTACTAGCAGTATTTGGTTATATGGTATTTATTGACTGGAATTTATCATTTGCCACCATTATATTAGCTCCCTTGATTGCATTGTTAGTTAGTAACTTTGGAGGAAGAGTATTAAAAGCATCCGAAAAAAGTCAAAACAAAATTAGCTCTTTGGCAGGTTTGCTTTCAGAGGCTATTCAAGGACTTCCCATGGTTAAAGCATTTGCGGTAGAAGACTGGCTACAAAGCAATTTTGATAAACAAGTTAAATTACATAAAGAAGCTAAATTTAATATGCTTAAACTTGTAGCTCTTCAACATCCAATAGTGGGATTAATAGAAGTAATAGGTATTTTAAGTATCCTCGCAATTGGAACTTATAGAATTCAAACAGGTGGAATGTCTAACGAAGAATTTGGAAGTTATTTTACAGCATTAATAATGTTAATTGATCCAATAAGTCATATAACAACAAACTACAACGAATTAAAACAAGGTCAAGCATCACTAAAAAGATTAAACGAAATAACAACTAATCCGCAGGAAATATTGACAGGAGATAATGGTATTATTCCTGAAAAAATAGAAGGAAATATTTCATTCAATAATGTATTTTTTTCGTATAGTAATAATGTCGACGTAATAGAAGACATAAGTTTAGATATAAATAGTGGAGAAATTCTCGCCTTAATAGGTCCTTCGGGAGCTGGTAAAAGTACAATTTTCTCACTAATATTAAAATTCATAGAACCTAATAATGGATCTATTTTTATTGATAAATATAATTTAAAGAAATTAAATACAAATTATTTAAGAAGATTAATAGGTATAGTTCCACAAAAAACGTTTATATTCTCTGGCACCATTGCAGAAGCGATAAGATTTGGAAGGCCAACAACCAAAGAAAACATTGTAAATGCTGCAAAAATTGCAAATGCCCACGATTTTATTCAACAACTACCTGATGGTTATGAAACATTTATAGAAGAAAGGGGAACGAATCTTTCTGGAGGTCAACTACAAAGAATATCAATTGCAAGAGCTTTACTAGGAAATCCAACAATTTTATTATTAGATGAAGCTACTAGTGCCTTGGATGCCGAAGCGGAAGAATCCGTTCAAAAAGGTCTTAAACAAGCTATGCATAGACGAACAGTCTTGGTAATTGCTCACAGATTATCAACAATACAAAAGGCAGATAAAATAGCTGTGCTTGATAAAGGCAAAATATGTGAAGTTGGTAACCACGATGAGTTAATTATCAGACAAGGGAGATATAAAGAGTTTTGCGAAAAACAATTTATTAAGAGCTTTTAAAGATGTAATAAATGCTATATTATACTACAATTATATATTAATTAAATGGCAAATAGCGCATCAAATGAAAGGGAAGCAGTACTAACATTTGAGGATAAAAAATACGATCTTAAAAACTTACCTAAAGAAGTGCAGGAACTCGTTAAAGGAATGCAAGTTGCAGATGCACAATTGAGGATGCATGAAGATACCCTCAAAGTACTAGCAGTAGGTCGACAACATCTTGCGATGCAATTAAAGTCAAAACTTAAAACGATAAATCCAATAAATTAAGCTATAAAATGTAAACAACTTTCAATTAAATTTAAACTAAAAACATATCTAGATTGATTAAATATTAAAACTAGTTTATTACAGCCATAATACACAAAGGATAGTAAATATACTTATAAATTATAAACAGTAAAGAATTTGAATAATCGAGCCAAAAGCTTCGAACTCATGAGAGAATCTAAAGAAAAAATAAAGACATGGGAACCAAGGGCTATTGGCTGAAGCAGGCCAAAATTGAAAGCACAGCACAATTCATTGAATATGTAAAAACCGTGGTTCCATGGCTTAGATCAGTAGGTGGAACAATAATTGCTAAAGATGTAAATCAAAATTCAGATCTAAATGAATGGGATGGTGGTCAATTAGGCGTAGTAGTTGAATTTGAATCTAAAGCTGCTGCTCAAAAAGCATTTAACTCGTCAGAATTCCAAGAATATATTAAATATAGTGGAATTGAAAATCAATTATCCCTATCAATAATTGGATAACTGAATTAACATTATTCTTGATTAAATAGGATATTAATTATGATTAGAGATTCTTCAAAGCTGCAAAAAGGACAAAATTTAAGAGTAGAAATAAATGAAGTAAATGACCGAATACCACAAAATATTCTAGAAATAATTAGGAAGGAGCCCATAGTCGAACTAGTTGGATATAAAATGGTAGATGGCAATCAATTTGGTCTAGTAGTAAAACTAAGGAATGGTGAAATAAATTGGTTTTTCGAAAATGAATTATCTGAAATAATGTAATTTGTACCTAAATTCAAAATCACTTATATGACTAAAAGATACATATTAAGATAACAAATGATTAATAACGTATAGTTAAATTAACTATAGAAAAGATTATGCCTTACAACCAAATCACCGTTGTACTTGGTGGTCTTATGCATATTCCTGTAATAATAGTAGTTTTAAGGTTTGTTGAAAATAGATTTAACAATAGAAACTGGACTACCGAAGAACTTAATTACAATAAAATATCCTAATACATTATCGTTAAGAAAAATTAATTATTAGACTTTAATAAATTAATTAATAAAGTAAATAATGAAAACTATAGTAATCACTGGGCCATCTGGTTCTGGAAAGACGTATTTAAGTAATAAAATAACTAAATTATTTAATAATTCAATAATAATTAATACTGATTCATATTATAGGGATAATTTATTTATTAGATTCTTATCAATATTTCTATACGATATTTATGATAGGCTTTTGAGTATCAAGAAAAATGAATTAAATAAAACACTTAGATCTATATATAATAAAGATAGCTTAATTTCACATTATAAATATGACTTCAAGAGAAAACATTCATCTAAATCAAACATAAGCATAAACTATAAAGAAGATAATCAATTCCTGATATTAGAGGGAATATTTTCTCATAGATTAGATTTAAACTATAGTGAGACAATAAATATTATATGTGAAGACCAAAAAGAAATTTGTTTTGAGAGAAGATTAAAAAGAGACCAAATGGAAAGAAATAGAGATAGCAGAGAAGTCTATCTAAAATTCGACAGGTCATGGTATTTATATTATTTAAATGTTAAGAAGTATTTAAACAAAAATAATGTATTGTCAATAAAACCTAGAGAAGAATTTTGTCTAAATAAATTAGTTTTTTATTTACAAAGCCAAAAAAAAAATAACTAAGAAAAATAATTCAATTATATCTCTTAGTTATTTTTTAAATAGTAATGTTTTTTATTGACTACTTTTTCACCTCTGGAGCATTCATGCCATCGTAGTCAGGACCAACCATTAATCCGACAATTGCAAATAATGCGATTGACGCAACTCCAACTAAAACTGCTGTTGGCGCTGGAGTACTAGTTAGTCCAGCAAATAACAAATTTCCCATAAAAGTTAATTAAAGCTAGTTATAAATAGCAGAAAAAGGAATAAATTAACTAATTAGTTACTGGTTTTGAATCAAAAAGGTTAAAATAGACATTTTGATACATAGATAAGAAACTATTGTTTAAATGCAAGAAAATATTCTATACATTATTATTTAGTAATCGTACACATAAGATTAAAAAAATGAATATAGTTGGAATCATTGCATGAACATGTGATTATTTTAGACCAAAAAAAAGTGGGTAAACATGAAAAACATATCAACCCACCTAATTTAGCCAGATAATCTAATTATTTAGATGTATTTGGGTCATTAAATCCATCGTAATTAGGGCCAACTACTACAGCCATAATTCCGAATAAAGCCATAAACGCGATACCTATGATTGGTGCAGTAGGAGCTGGTGTACTTAGCAGTCCAGCGAAAGTTAAAGGAAGCATGTTCTTTAGTAAGACCCAATATAAATACCAGTCATCAGGGAATATGACCATTGATATTTTAATTTGTAACATTTAACTCTAGCGAAAGTAAGCTATGACTGGGTTTAGAAAGAGAATCATGAAGAGATCTTAGTGAATCTCAAATTCAGGAAAGATTACCAAATGCTGTTTGTCGAACTGTTTTATTTGTTCAACAAAAATGAAGAAAAATGGGAAAATAAAAAATTTAAATTAATGGCATATGACATTCGAAAATAATATTAGCAAAATAAAAATTTGGTAATATAAGAAAATAATAGATAATTTAGAGCGTCGAAGTGATTTCTAACTTACGTCCAATAACTCCCGTCGATGAATTCGAAGAAGCTTGTATAAAAGCCAAGTTAAATAATAAAGAACAAAAGATTATTGATCATATTAGATATGTTGGTGTATTTACTCAACCATCACTCACTAAAGATCTAAAATTAGATTCTAAACCTCCAATATTATCAATCCTATGTGAAATTTGCAGAAAGATAGGTAAATACATGCCTGAGCATTTTACACGTGTCAGAGACTGGTCAAAGGAAATTAATGAGCACAAAGTAAAATGGGATGGAGACCTGATCTGTTCACTTGCTTGGAATAAAGACGGAGAACGATTATCACCAGAGAATGGCACTTGTTTGTACCATACATTCGCAGTACACAAAGAATTATTCCAAGGTCTAGATTAAATTGCTAATTTGATTAACGGTTATCCCTGACTTAGGTACTCAAATAACACGTTATTAAAACCTAACTCTTCGGCTGAATATTCAAGCATCAAATTGTCAGATTCTATCTGGGAGCGGAAGGATCTGATTTCATCGGATTCATCCTCTGATGGAGGAATACCGTCAACAACATCAAAGATAATGTTTTGTCGAACATTTTCTGCGAGAACTTCATTTGCCATAATGACTAAACTTAGTACTTATAAATACATAGCCAATATTTGTAATCTATAAAAGCAAATAAAACATTCCTTTACGAAAGCTCAACAAGAGGTTATCAATTATGGGTGATTGGCAAAAGCCCCCTTAGTCACCCAATCAACTATCATTTACGAACAGCAAAGCACAACAACTTTACATAAATTCACTTATGATTTACATTCCTTAATCGATAGGCTTTGAATCGTGCTTGAAAAAGGAGAAATTTTCGAAAAAGGTATAGGGAAGAAGACTGTCATAGCAGTCACTATGGCTACAAGCAGGCAAGGTATGGGAGTTGTTAAAGAGCTAAGCAAAACAAATAAATATCAAATACGTGCAATCACGAGAAATTTAAAAAGCTCAAAAGCAATTGAGCTTGGAAAACTTAAGAATGTTTATCTAGTTAAAGGAGATTTAATGGATCCTGAAAGCCTCAATAGAGCTTTTGAAGGTGTAGAGGTAATATTTGGTAATACAACTCCTACAAAAGGTTGGAAATTATTTAGAGGAAGTATTGTTAGATCCTATGAAATGGCACAGGGTTTTAATCTGATAAATCAAGTTAAAATTGCATACGAAAAGGGGAAGCTGAATCATTTTATATTTAGCTCAATAAGCAAAGGAAAAGATCCACTAAAAAATGATTTAGCTCCAGGACATTTTACGAGTAAATGGGATATAGAGGAATATATCGAAAAATTAGAACTTAATATAATCACTACAACATTAAGGCCAGTTAGTTACTTTGAAAACTTCGAAAATAAAATACCCGGCTATATGATTTCGAAGAAAATATTCCCTGGAATAGTTGGGAAAAATTTCAAGTGGCAAACGATCGCGGTAGAGGATATAGGTAAGTGGGTAAGAGGGGTACTATCAAAACCAGACAAGTATAAGAATCAATCTATCAATATTGCCGGTGAAGAGCTGACAGGGCTTGAAATGGCGATGACTCTCCAAAGATTAGTTTCCTCAGAAGGAATTCAAACTAACTATTTAATGATACCTAGAGCAGCAATTAAGTTCTTGGAATACGACATAGGAGTTATGGCAGATTGGATTGAAAGCTCAGGATATGGTGCAGATATGGTTAAACTGAAAATGATTCAGAAAGAATTAGATATTGTTCCTACATCTCTTAGAGACTGGTTAAATACAAAACTTAAAAATGAGAATAAGACTCGAAAGTCATGG
The DNA here is from genome assembly GCF_027359355.1 of Prochlorococcus marinus str. MIT 1214. Lineage (NCBI taxonomy): Bacteria > Bacillati > Cyanobacteriota > Cyanophyceae > Synechococcales > Prochlorococcaceae > Prochlorococcus > Prochlorococcus marinus. The sequence goes on from NZ_CP114777.1 coordinate 403,313, forward strand.
ACAAAACAATGGAAATCATCACAATGGAAACTTCAATGGGATAAGTAATAAAGTTTATATCATTCTATATCTATAAACTTATAAACCATTTACATCAATTGATTTTGCTATAGATCTGAGCAGTTCAACTATTTCACTGTCATCGCAAGAGGTATCTTCCTTAAGCTCTATACATAAATCTCTAATAGAAACATTAGTAGACCACCAAATTCCTGATGTTTCCGTATCATCAAAACTAAACTTCGACATTAGATAAATCCAATTAAAGATTATGGATATTTTTGAGGATCCGTCGACGAACTATCTAAAGATTTCAATTCATCGGGTAAATCCACATCTAAACTTTCTAATAAGTTCTTTAAAACGATTTTATTATTTATTTGATTCTTGCCAGATCTTAAATTGAAAAACAAGTAAATGAGAGAACAAATGCCAAATAATATAAAAAAGGAATATAAATAAGAACTGTTGATCATTCAAAAATACAATAACTTTTTTATATTCATACCAAATCGGATAAAAATCAATAGAAGTTAAAATAATTATAAAAAAATGGTAGAACAAACACAATCATTGAACTCAAAAAGATGGAGTAAGTATTTATAACTAGCTGGCTAGGTATTGATACGCTCAGCATGATATCCGAGAGATCCTGTAGAATTAGTTAAGCACCAAAAAATAATTAAAAAAAAAATATGTAAAATTTTAAAATTTAAGAAAATAATTCATTATTTGTATTTATATAGAAAAAGCTATCAAATAACATTAAAATATATATTTAAATTATTATAAGATGCATGATTACAAACATAAGCTATATATTTTTAATCTCAGTCCTATTAATTTTTGGTGGGTGGGCGTTTAAAGCAATGATCTCATTAGCTCAAGGGAAACGTGTCGAAATAAATCTCAAAAACCCTCTCAACTTAAAGGCAAGATGGCCGAAAGAAACTAAAGAGAAATAATAATTATCTAAGAACTAAAACATATAGTTTCCATTGACATATAAAGCCTTTTGTTCAATTATCATAAAGAATGTTTAATTAGTTTAATCCAAATAGAAATGCTTGAATCCTTAGATCCATTTCAACAACTATTATTAGGTGTATCTAGTATTGGTTTACTTATGATAGTTTTAGTAATTTTCCTTACTGCAAGTCCTAACTTTGAAAATACAGATAGATTGAAAAAAATCCTAGATTTTTTTGAGAAAAAGAATTAAATCGTTTGTTAAAGAAGAACGTTCACTAACAAATTAAGTTATTGAAAATTAAAATTGATAAAGTACCTAATATTTTCAAAGGATAACTTAATCAGATAAATTTCTAAAACATAAGTAAAGTTTTTAATGAATACTAAATTCTAGAGATGCTAAAAGAATTAATTGACAATAATAAATACCTGATTTGTGCAGGGTTGAGTACTCTGTCTCTCGTACTCACTTCTTTCTCAATTATTTCCGTATCTAAATCCGTTAACGAGATATCAACGGATTTAGAACCTATTTCAGCATGGGCTGACTCACAAAATGAATGCATAACGAAAACATTTCGTATCGACGGACAAAATACACAAGGAATGCCCTCTAAGGTTTGGAGCTGTAATGGAGGAGGGCAGTAGCTTCGCTGCTTTGCCTTTAAAGCCTAATATTCTCCCCATCTCTTTCCAATTTCATATCCCCACTTCTTTGCAAGCTCAACAACTTCTTCATGCGTGTTACAGCTAATCATTAATTTATACTTTTCAGGTGATTTATTAATTAGTTCAACCAATCTATTTAATTGATCAATTTTGTATAGAAATCTTTCAAAATCTTGTTGTGACATTTTAAATTTTTACATTGAAAAAAATAAGCTATTTTACATATAGAATTAAATAATTGAAATAATAAGAAGGAAATAGTTTAATAAGGAGTACAAAAATGCTTAGATTGATAATTAAGATTGAGAATGTTTGGGTTGTTTCCAAATATATCTATCAATAGCATATTCTTTCTTTACTGCAACACAATTTGTAGCTATGTGCCAAAGTGACCTGTGAATTGGAGTGGGATTGTATAAATATACTTTAGGAAATTTATTTTTTAATATTTTCGTAGCTAGTTTTGCATGATAGTGAGGTATTGTAGGTTCAATATGATGAATAGCGTGCGTAGAACCTATAGAGTGATGAAGAAAATCTAATAATCTTCCATAGGGTCTATCAATAGATAAAAATGCCCCTCTCATATAGGAAAATTGACTAGCACCAAGATGAGGAACATCAGTATCTGTGTGGTGGAGCCATGTATAGATCACTAACCAAATGTTAACAACTATTAGAGGCCCTAGATAGAGACTAATCATTGATTTAATGCCAAAAGTTAAAGACCAAAAAGTCAATAAAAGCAACATAAACACAATCCCCCAGTCTGATATCCATACCTTTCTTGCCCATACTGATGGCCAAAGTTTGTTCGAGAAGGGTGCTTTTGGCCAGAAATGATTACTGGTGCCATAGCGAGGTCCACCTGTTTTACCAAGAAGTAAATAAGCTGGCCATCCAAGAATCAAGTGAAGAAATAATTGATTAAATCCATAAAGAATTTTCCCAAAGAATATTGATGATTCCATTTCCTCTTCACCACCCTTTTTTTCAGATTTACCATCTCCGGAGATCACAACTGGTACATGAGTCTCGCCATCAGTTATGTGATTGGTAAAAGCATGATGAACAGCATGTGACCTTTGCCACGAAAAATATGGAACTAGTAAAAAAGAATGAAGACAATATCCGACAATTGTTTCTAAATTACGATTATCTGAAAATGCACCATGTCCGCATTCATGAGCTAAAACCCAAAGCCCCATTGAAGTTGTACCAGAGACTAATGCATATAAAATCCAAACTGGAATCATCTCTTTAGTAGTAGGAATAGAGAGACCTACCAAAACCACAAAGATCTGAATTACTACTGTCCGAAAAAGATAAAAAAGAGATTTATTCGTCTGACGAGTGAAACAGTGACTGGGTATCGTTTCTCTAACTTCCTTTCTAGAGGGGATATCATCCAGTGAAATTTCTAATGCTTTGCCCTTTAAACCAGAAGGAAGATAAGTCCTATTGTTTTTTTCGTTATTGACACTCTCGAAATTAGTAAGCAAACTTTTTTCCAATTTTTTATAACATGATTAAGGTTCATATACGACGTTACTCTTCAATAGTGCATTGAGGCTATAGGAATTTCTAACTTTGATAAAAGATAGTTCCTGAATGGAGAATAAAATCTAATTAAAGTCTACTTATATCCACTTATTATCAATGAAAAAAGGACCAAAAAAATCATCACAAATCCTAATATGCTTGAAATTTAATTATTCCTACCTTCAGGATACTCAACCGATCCATCAGCCCTCCTAACGGGTTTTGAATATAGAACTCTTAATAAACCTTTGGTATCCATATTAGGACTCGTTATAAAAAAGCTAATAAGAAAGAAACCACCAAATATAACTAATATTAGTACAAGGGGTAAACTTAGACCCATCTCTGAAAAAGATAATAAAAAAAGATACATTTTTATTACTAATAAATATAACAATTCTAATATTAAACGATTAAAAAAAAAGATAAACAAATGTAAATGAATACTAATTATTTATAATTGAATTTTTTCGTAGGGACGCTCAACTATATCTTTGTTATCTAGAAATACATTATAAGTATTCTTATTATTTTTGAAACTTACATTTTTAAATGGTTTACCGTCAATAAAGTGCATCGCAGAACCGCCTTCAATAGAAATGCAACTAGTTACTTTTTCTTCAAGTAGTATTTTTTTTACATAAGGAATACGTGAAGGTTCCTCATCATAATGAGGACAGCAAGTCCCGCTAATAAAATTTAAACAAGGTAATATCCTTAATTCGTTATCCCATGAATCGGTAATTCCACTTGTAAACCAACAAATTGCTCCTGCACTTACCCCGCTCATGATTACTCCATTATTGTAAGCATCTTTAAGTAATTGACTCATTCCCCATTCATTCCAAATCGCAAGCATGCTCTTTGTATTTCCACCACCAACAAATACAATATCTTGATCCATAATATGATTTTCTATATTGATAGTTCTATTAAAAAATTCAATGTGACTAGGAACGCACTTTAGACGAGTAAAAATCGAATAAAAACGTACTATATAGCTGTCATTATCACCAGTTGCTGTTGGTAAGAAGCAAATTTTTGGGTAATCTTTACGAGAAATACTAAGTAAATATTCTTCGATCAAGTGAGATGAATTCTTTCTCCCAAAGCCACCACCACCTATTGCGATAATATGTTTTATCAAGGGTTAATAATATTACTTATTTTATATTACACCGAATAAATACATAACAGAAAAAAATCAAAATTTTAAATAGAAAGATTTTTATTAACTAAAATATAAAACTTACCATGGAATAACACTACTATCCCAAGCTAAAAACTTACCTGAATCAGATGGTTTTTGCGAGGAGATAATATTAATTAAGTATTCTGTTGATTGAGCAGGAGTAAAAAGTTTATCTTTAGGAACAGCAGATTGAAAAGGTTTTGATAATTTCGTGTCACAAGTCCCTGGATGCAAAATAGATACAATTGATAAAGGGAATTTTCGACGCCATTCAATACTGAGAGTTTTTAATAATTGATTCTGAGCAGCTTTAGAAGCCCTATAGGAATACCAACCACCAAGCCTATTATCACCAATACTACCTACTCTGGCACTTAAACTGGCATAGGAGAATGGAAATTTTGAACTGATAAATTTTTCTATACTTTTAGCTATCAAAATGGGTGCAATAGCATTAATAGAAAAATTCTTGATAATATTAGGCCGATTGATATGTGAAAGTCTCTTTTCAGGTTTTAAATGACTTGAGTGAAGAAAACCACTGGTATTTATGACTAGACGAAGCGGCTTATTAAATAGTGAAATTTGTTTTTCAAAAGATATAAATGAATGATCATTCTCTAAGTCTAAATAAATCGAATTTTGACTTTTTAGATTTCGCCCACATACAAAAACATCCAACTTGGGTGATATAGTTGTCAAATAATCTGACATACATTTACCAATATCGCCAGCACCAATAATTAGAGCTACCCCATCCCAATCTCGAATTGACATGATATTAAGAGATTAAACTCAATACTAGAGAAATCTTTTCACAATCGAGAGTTCAAAGAAACTAAATTTATCTACATAAATCATCTAATATAATAATTATTGTATATAATGATAAAAATATATTGATTTCATGGAAAATGACTGGTTGTATGAATTTCAAACATATATAAAGAAATTTGCACTTCTAATATTTATGATTTTGATTATATTATTAATAATATCAGTGATATATTGATATCGTAAAACAAAGGAAATCAATAGACTAATCCACCATATAAAAAATCTACAGTTATATTGGAAGAAAAAAAAATGACGATAAAAGCTACTTACTATGGAGCGAATGGTTGGCTTATTGAATTGGATAAAACAAGAATTTTGATTGACCCTTGGTTAAATGGCGATTTAACGTTCCCTCCTGGAGATTGGCTAATAAAGGGGGAACTCGCTAAAGAAGTTGAGATTCCAAGAAGCATTGATTTTTTATTACTAACTCAAGGCCAGCCTGATCATGCCCATCCTCCAACACTAGAGAAAATAAATAAAAGTATTCCTGTAATAGCTTCACAAGCAGCTAGTAATGTTGTAAGTAAAATTGGTTTTGCAGAAATAAACACACTAAAACCAGGTGAAGCTTTTAAAAAGAACAATATAAATATTCAAGCTACATCAGGTGCATCAGTTCCAAATATTGAAAATGGATACATTATTGAATCAGGCCAAGATTCAATTTATATCGAACCACACGGTTTTCTTGATAAACAAATTAAGCGTAGAAATATAGATTTATTAATAACACCAGTAATAGATTTTTCCTTACCACTAGCAGGTAAATTTATTAAAGGTAAAACAGTACTACCTCAATTATTAAAGTTGTTTAATCCAACAACAGTTTTAGCAAGCACAACAGGGGGAGATATTACTTTTACAGGTTTAATAAATAATTTAATCAAAGTTGATGGTTCAGTTGAAGATAAGACCCTGTTGAAAGATAGTAGTGCTACTTTAATAAGTCCTGAACCATTAAAAGAATATAAATTCGAAAAAGCTAACCAAAGCTAGGTCCTCTATATATTATTTTTCTCGACTTGAGTAATATAAAATTGAGATACTTCATTTAACATTTTTATGACGACTTCGTTACTACACCTTGTTCTTTCTTGAAGTCTCATACAAGCTTCTTTAATATTTACAAAGGCATCTTCCCTCATTTCAGATAGTTGTTCTTCTGAATATTCTGCTTTACTCATTTTGACTTATTAAATATATTAATATTAGTATACCGCTACGTCAAAGTACCAAAATCGAACTAAGTATTAATTAAATCTGATAATGACTTAAATTGCTTACGATATTTGACAAGTGTTTTTAAATCTGGAAAACCTTCTGATGATAGTTTATTTATGAATGATTTCTCTAAGCCTAGTATTGACTGTGCAGAAGCCTTCTCAGCATCACTGCTAAATAAAGGCTTTGTCTTCTCATATAGCTTCTTATAAACATCTAGATCAGATTCATTATCAAAAACAGAACCGTCTTCTGCTATAAAAGATTTTTTATTAATACTTTTAAACAAATATAGTCCAAGAAATACTATTGCAACCAAGATAAAAATAGCTATAGCTATTAATGTAATATCCATAAAATTAGTAAGAATTTCATTTTATCTTAGTTGAAAAAGAAGGGAAATGGGAAAATATCATTATTAAATTGGATAGGATCACTTAATGCCAAATAAAAGATATGTGTAATTGATTTTTACTGACATATTAAATATATATATATATAATAATAAAGTATGAATATTTAAGTAAAGTGAATTTAAACTTTGTAATAGTTATTATATTTATATTAACAATCTGTATTTTTATTTATTTAATCAACAGGCATAAGAGAAATTCTTATCTTAATGCCGGTAAAAAGTGGGATAGAATAGTTAATGAGCTAAGAAGAAGAAAATAGACTTTTTAATTATATTCTCCTGGTACATCATTCTTTTGTACTGTAACTCTTCCAACTTTTTTACCTGAAAATCGAAGCAATTCATCGCCTGAGAATTCATACCCTTTGCGTAAGGCAATCAGGGCAACATCATCTGCGGTTGAGGAAGAAAGAACTTCATCTTTTAAAATGTCGTCATTCTGCATTTCCTTTAAAAATCTTCTTAAGTGATCTAATGACATTTAAGAAAAGCAAATACATCAATTAGCATAAACACATTAGATTATCAATGACCTATTTAATTAAATATTAATAAAATAACAACAAACTATAAATATTTAAATGGTGTCTTAATTAAGAATCCATATAAAATGTATAGTTAATAAGTTACTATATAAAAATGAAAGCAATCCTAATTATATCTATTATACTTCTTACTTACTCTGGAACAGCTAATTCATACCCTAAAAGTCAAATGGATGACTGCGTTTCAAGTGCTTTAAGCAATCCCGCAACTAAGTCTATATCGGAAATCGCAATAAAAAACTATTGTGATTGTGCTCTTAAAGCAATCATTGATGAAAACAAAGATATTAGAGAATCAGGTTATAAGTGTGCTCAAGAAAACTTTAATTAATGCTCTTAAATATAACCAATTCTAATTATCAAATTAAAGATAAATAAAACTAATCAAAATTCACATCAGATCTACCCCAATCGTTAGGCAACGCCAAAACCCAATCATCAATAGAAGTTCCTAACCATTCCTTATATTCTTGAAATATACATCTTCTTATATTGACATCTGATGCAGCTTCCATTCGAAGTACCGCATAAGAGACAACCTTGTGAAGTGTCAACTTCAAATCAGTGTCATCACTCATTATCTAATTCGAAACTAATATCTCTACACATAGCAATAAAATAAAAAAATAAACACATAGATCTTTATAAGATCATTAATTAGAATGACTTTTAATGTGGCTAGATTGAGAGTAAAGGAACTTGCAGAAGCCCTAAGCGTTGACTCTCCTGAAATAATTGCGACATGCACGATCTTAAAAATACCTGCTTCATCACCGCTATCATCATTAACAGTAGAGCAGAGCAAAGAAATAATTGACTATATTCAAAAGACAAACTTCAAGCAAAATATTGATGGGGAATAATTGTCACGAGTAAAATGACTCATAACAAAATTGTAAAATTAAATTTTCTTGAGTAACAAAGCAAAAATATGCTCTCACAAAGTAATTAAATTACTAAAAGAAAAAAACAATAAGAATAAATCTAAAGATCATTAGCTTCTCGGAACAAAGCATCTTGATAATCTGAATCTTTTTTTAAAATTTCCATTTTAATTGGGTCAAAATGATCTATGAGTGACTTGCCAAACTCAAAAATTTCCAAATCAGATAAACCCTGATCGCGTAAACCTGCAAGAATTGAAGATATGTCTTGGAACGCATCCTTACATAGTTCTTTTTTATCTTCAGCTGTAAGAGATTGCATATCAGATGATTACCAACATTTAATTCAATAATACTATAAGTATGATTGAAAATGGATGATTATATAATAGGCTAGATTTATACCTATAGAAATAAAAACGAAAAAATATTTAATGTAATTTTTACTATACTATAATAATTAAGACTAAAGAATTAAATTGAATCTGATAAAAACAAATAAATTTAGAGGCTATTTAAAAGTTTGGGCAGCGCCAATATCTTTACTTATGTTCTTATTTTTATTTGGTGCTTTAGGCTATCGATTAACAGAAGGTTGGGATTGGGGAGATTGTTTATGGATGGTACTGATAACAATTACCACAATAGGTTTTGGTGAAGTTGAAGTTTTGAGTTCTGCTGGTCGGATTATCACTTTTTTAATCATCGGAGGGGGATTATTTGTAGTTCAATTAACTCTTCAAAGATTTATACAATTGTCTGAACTAGGATATTTCATAAAATTAGAGGAGCTCCAATTAAGGAGATTAATTAGAAGAATGAAAAATCATGTAATTATATGTGGGTATGGACGCACAGGTAAAGAAATTGCTGACCAATTAAAGTCTGAAAAAATATCTACTTTAATAATAGAAAACGACTCTACAAGAAAAACCGAAGCAGAAGAAAAAGGATTCAACGTCCTATTAGCAGATGCAACTATGGACGAAACATTATTACTAGCGGGAGTAAAAAATTGTCGGAGCTTAGTGGTTACACTTCCAAATGATGCAGCGAATTTATATGTTGTTCTCAGTGCAAAAGCACTAAATGATACTTGCAGATTGATCGCCAGGGCAGCGAACGAGGAAGCTGCTAGTAAGTTAAAACTAGCTGGAGCTGATGCGGTAGTTAGTCCGTATGTTGCGGCGGGAAGAACCATGGCTGCCTCTGCCTTAAGACCAATAGCTGTAGACTTTATTGATTTACTTGCAGGCTCAGATTGCGAAATAGAAGAATTCAAACTCACTGAGGATATTGATAAAATTGAGATTTACAGAAGTCAACATGAAACTTTTTTTGACTTCTCAAATCGAGGTGAAGCACTACTTTTAGCCACTAAAGTCTCGGGTCGGTTAATGGGCAATCCCAAAAATAAGGTATCAATCTCTCCAGGAATGATTTTGATATTCCTTGGCAGTCAAGAGCAATTAAACAGAATTAGAGTTCGCCTTGCAGAAGTTTTAGTAAAAGCAACATAGTCAATCTTTCAAAACAATCATGCGAGGGTTAACACTACAAGAAACACTTAACAACTTAAAAAAATAATGACTAGAACAAAATGAATTGATTTTTATGTAGATGCCATTACAAACAAAAGATGAGTTAGCTGCCGAAATAGGAACAAACATTGATTCATCAAAGATCAATGGGAACATATTTTCGAAAGACTATGTAGATTTCTTGAGCGAAGCTGGTTGGAGATTAGAAAAAAAACTTCCATCAAATAGTGATAAATATTCTGACTTGCTAGAAGATACCGATTGGAAATCAAATGAATTTGATTTTAGATCCTCAAAACATTACAGAAGAGATCTTGATGCCTTGAGTTGATACTTTCCGTATTCACTTACAGCTAAAATTTATCTATACATCTGTATATTGATCTAAGCTCAAATTTTATCAAAATATATGGATACAGAAAATCAAGCATGGAAAGTATGGGTTTTTGTCTTTTGCCTCAACGTAGTTGCTATTGGAGGAGCTTTTTACCTTAAATCAATTGGTATTGACCTTTATGCCTTCAGGGGTACTTCCTAATTTTTAGTCTGTTGGCTTTTAACAATACAAAATCAAATTTAATAGGAATTGAGATAAAATGAATAAAGAAAACAAAGCAAAATGGAAAGAAAACTTAGATAATATATTAATTTATAATCTATATATTTTAATAATAGGCTCCTTATATCTAGCTTTTAGTTTTGTGTTAAGTGCTAATGGGAACTCTTATTTCTATAATGTATTTCAAAAACTTTGGTATCCAGTATTTATTCCATCCCTAAGTTTATTCTTTACAGCCATATTGATTGAAGCTGTAATAAATTCTCTAGTTGATCGTAAGAATAAATAAATTCAGCCAAGGTTAAGCTTTCAACATTTATGACCAATCAATTGTTTTAAAAAATAAATGGCATAAAATAAAAAAGATTTAAATTCAAAATGAGATTTAAAGTTTCTATGATTAATGATCAAGGTAATCGCCATGAAGAGACTGTTATTGCAAATAATGAAGAGGAAGCAAAAAGGAATGTGCTGGATTTTAATCCCCATTCAACAGTATTAGAATCTACTTGTGTCTATAAATAATTTTATATAAAAAATAATGGAAGAACTTACCTATAAGGATCTGAGCAACAAAGAATTAGACACACTTAAAGATATCTATATATCAAGTCGAGTTAACTCTATGACCGAAAGTGATCTAAGGAAATTTGTTAAGGAAATAATTATCGATCAAATAAAAGGTACTGTAGGTAATGCTGAAGAGAAGGAAGCATGGGAAGAAATAAAAGATCATTTCTCAGAAGACTTAAGTAAAAAGATTATTGAAGTGAAAGAAAAATGCAATAAAAACCCTAAAGTTGAACAAAAAAGTCAAGAAGAGATTGAATTTGACAGAAGACTTGGTCTTCTAAAGCAACAACAAGAAGACGAGTCAAACAAAGACATGTGGTAAGTTTAAAGATCATAAATGTTGTTTAATTATGATATGTACAATGATATTGAATATATATTAAGAGAAAAAGATAGCGGCAAGACGAAATAAGAAAGAAAAGAAAAGAAAAATAATTAATCTAGTGGATCTATATTTTAATTCATTCCAAAAACTTAAATATTTCCCTGAATTAACAAATAAAGAAATAAAGGCTAGTCCAAATGAAATTCGCTTAATCCAAAAAAGTGACTTATATATAACCATATTTAAGTCATTAACATACAAAGATACAATTACTACTGTAAGAAAAAAAAATAATAATAATAATAATATTGATTTTATACAAATTCCGAAAGTTAAACTTAAAGGATAATTAAGTATGTAAATTCTTTGTTTTATCTCTTTAACATGAGAATTTTCTAATCTAAAATATTCCGTTTGAGGGATTCTGAACTTTTTATAGCGATTATGGAACTCTCTTTCTAATTTCACAAAATCAGCAGTATAAAATTTAGCAACAACATTATCTGGCTTAAGTTGTCTCATCCTATTCTCAAAATTTTTTGTTATGCCAATCTTATATAAATCTCTATTCCTTATTAAGTAAAGCCAACCACTCATATAAACTTAGACCCTTAGTTATCCAAGATTAATAAGGGAATTATGCCGCATCACTTTTTCTCATTGAGCTAAATTTTTCTCTCATCGTAGGATTATTTCTAGTCAATCTTTTAACCGAAACATCTTGAGCTTTATCATTAGCTAATCTAAGGTTTCTATCAGCGCCAAGTAATGCATCTTTGGTTTTTTGCAAGTGATTAATAGATTTATCTATCTCCATAATTGCTGTTTCAAAACGTTTTGAAGCTAGAGAATAATTCTTACCAAAAGAATCCTTAAATAGTTCAAGGCTATTTTCAAAATTTGTGATATCAATATTCTGCTCTTTAATAGCTGCTAGTTCTGATTTATACTCAAGAGCCTTAAGTGAAGCATTCCTTAATAAAGAAATTATTGGTAAAAAGCATTGCGGACGAACAACATACATTTTTGGATACCGATATGAAAAGTCAGCAATTCCAGAATTAAATAAGTCATTGTCAGATTCTAATAAAGAAACTAATACAGCATATTCGCAATTTTTTTCTATACGATCTTTGTTTAACTCTTTAAGAAAATCCTCATTCTTCTTCTTGCTAGAAGTGCTATCACATTCGTTTTTCATCTCAAACATAATAGATACTATTTCGTTCCCTTCACTATCACAGTCACGGAAAATATAATCACCTTTACTACCAAAACTAGCATCATTATCTTTCTCAAAATAGGCATTTGGAAAGGCTGTAGCCCTTAGCCGATTAAATTCATTTTCGCAATGTTGCTCAAGAGACTCGCCAACCATTTTTGTGGACAATTTTGTTTTCATATCACGAAGTCTCTCAATTAAATCATCTCGATCTTTTAACTGAATCTCATATTTCATTTTTATAGATTTTTCAGATAACTCTTTTTGCAACTCAACTTTATCTAAGTTATTTTTGAGTTTTTCATACCCTTCTTTTAATTCAGTAATTGCGGTATTTACGGCAAGTTTTTTATCAAATTCATTCTTTTCTCTTGTTTTCTCCAATAAATACTCTAGTGAATCTCTCTCTTTTTCGAAGGTATGCTTAATCTTATTGACAGCCATGGTTTTTTCAGCCTGGGCAGAAATCAATTGAGACTGCAGGCCTTGCATTTTTTTTTCATTTACAAATGCTACCTCTTGCATTTGTAATCGAAGATTTTGAATTGCAAGATCAACGGATTTCTGTTTATCCCTTTCATGAATTTCAAGTCTTTTCTTCATTTCATCTTCAAACTCCTGATCTCTTACCTGCTTAATAATATTTGAGTAACTATCTTCATCAATTCTGATCGTACTACCACATTCAGGACATTTGATTTCATTCATATCTGAGCAAATGAGACACACAGGCTATTATTACTTTTTATCTTGTTTCGATTCGACAAGCAAGCATTATGTTAAACCCAAAAACCTGTATCCAAAAAGGATGAGCTTAAGACTGGATAGTTAGAGAAAGAAGAACTCGTATTAGATTATTCCTTTGAACTTGGGTAGATTCCAGATAGATCTCCTTTATTTGCCTTAATAGCCGAAGATTTCCATTTGTACCATTTTTTGTTTCTTGAATAGTCTTCCTCCTCCCAAATCTGATTTTGAAATATCAAGATTCCACAAAGTATAAAAAAAATGAGGACACCCAAAAAGATATGCCAGTCAAGCATTATTGATGCATTTGAGTAGCGAACATAGGCAAAGAATTTCAACATAATGTCCCCTATGAACGAATAAGTCCAAAAAATTTACTTGATAAATACTAAAGTACATTGAGTATAATTGAGGTTTTTTACCAACACTTCATTAAAAGGTTAAAGATGTTTGAGGAATTATATAGTTATCAACTATTAGTAAAATCTTTTTGTGTTCGAGCAATAATTTTTACTACACAATATATATTTATATACAAAATAAAATAAGATTGAAAAGTATTAAAAGCAACAAAATGTCATTACTCAACTTTGCTCTTGCTCACTCAGAGCTAGGAATAAGCCATTTTACAACAGATTTAATTCTTGTTCTTTCATTCGCAATAGTAACAGCACTTCCTATGTCTTTATTACGACCTCAGATACAAGAAGAGAATGTAAAGAGCAATGTATTCAAAAGCTGAAGCAATGAATCATAAGGTTAATAAATTTGAATAAATTATCAACTAAAAGCACAAGTTAATATAAATCAATATATTAATTAAATATTACTAGAGAAACTTTTGTTATTTTATATTTTTCGCTAATTTCTGTTAATATTAGAAAACCAGTAAATAGCAATTGAGTCAAACCCCAAAATTAGTTATTGTCAAATGTGATTACTGCTTATTTTTTTAGGCTTCATCTTAAAATTTTACTTTTTTGACACGTTATCAGAGTTAGTGTATGTACAATACTTATACAATTAAGTTAACATGTCAGATCAAAGTTTATTCATATACGATGGTGAATGCCCATTTTGCAATCACTTTGCTGAATTAATTGAAATAAAAAGCTTTCTGCCTGATTTCGAAATATTAGATGGAAGAAAAAATCTACCCCTATTAACTCAACTCTATAACCAAGGATATGATTTAAATAAGGGTGCAATTCTAATCAACAATGAAAAGATAATGCATGGTGCTGATGCAATTAATTGGATTTGCTCTGAGATCAAAGAGCCAAGCGACTCACTTTTAGAAGTACTCAGGATTATTTTCACCTCTAACAAGATGACTAATTTATTATTTCCATTCCTTTTATGGGGAAGAAGGTTATCACTGACATTAAAAGGAAAGTCACACCAACCAGTTAGCGAAAATAATCAATTTTTCTGAATGTGTCATACAACCTGAGTTCAAAATCGAAGTTGAGCAAATATTTTAAATTATAATAGTTTGATAATAATCTCAAAATCAACAAAGGCTGAATTTGAGATTAATAACCAATAGGAGCAATTAGAAGAAAAATTTTTATTGATTAACTTAAAGATCTCAGAAGATTATTCAAGTATTAAAAAACTAATTAATGCTTTAGATAAAACTTGTCTCAAAACTTTGGCTGAATTTTGTCAAATACTTTCAATTTATATTCTGTTTGTAACATCAGTTGATGAGATGATAGATCCAATACCTAGGACGAGTTTAGATATGTAAAATAAGAATTAAGATATCTAAGCAAAATATGCTTATAGAAATCCTTGGGAATAGCACTTCATTACTAGTTATCTTTTTGATTGGTTTATCAATATATTTCGGAATACAAGCTAAGACAAAAAAGATAAAATGATCTTTAGTTTTTTATGTAATTAAAAAGGAAGCTGATAACCAAGTAATGTCCCTGAAAAATAATTAAAACTTAACTTATTCAAGTAAATGCTTTTTAAGTACCTCTAGACTCGGACCTCTTTCACTCTCAATATTTGAAATAGGTATCCAACTCCAATCCACATACAGAGAAAGCATTACAGTAAAAAAGATTGACAATGGAAAAACAAGCTCAATAAAAACGTGTCTAACCACATAAACCATTAAGTCAGAAGTATTAGTAACAATTTCTTCATAAAGCGGATCAAACATGAATCATATATACAAGTAAGTCATAAGGTTAACGAAATTAGATATCAAAATGTGAATATAAAAAATTAATTGCAAGATAAAAAAGGTTGTATACACGACGAAATAGAAGGTGCATTGGGCAAAAAAATGGAATGCTAGACAAGGATGAATCTAAAATCAAAGGAACTTGAGAATTAAAGACCTAAGATTTTATCAAGAGAAGAATCAGCATTTGCAAAAAGGATATTACTAAAAAACTCAGTAGAAAGAATCATGAAACTAGAAACAAACGATATTTAAAAAAGGTATATGTAATTGGTTTTTACGAAAAAAATACTGTATTTTAAGAAAACTAAAAAAAAAAAGCGTTTAAAAAGGAAGAATCCTATAAAGAAAAAATAAGAAACGAGGTGAAAAAGAGAAGAAAGATCTCACTCGGTAAATAAAATATAAACAAATAATCAGACAAACTTAACTAGGAGAATTTAGTAAATAAAAAAGCCAAGAGGCAGATATGCTTCTCGGCTAAATCTAAATATTATGAATCAGTTTAGGAGTGATTAACCTTCTCCTTCTGGAACCAAACGAAAACCTTTACGTCCCATCTTAATCTCAAAATTATCTCCGGGTTTGAGATCTAAAAGAGCTGTATAGGCCTTTCCTATCAACAGGTTTCCATTTCCTTGAACGGTAGCCACATAGCTAAGCTTCCTTCCACCTTTACCAATACCACCAGCACTTTCTGCCGCTAGGTTTACACCTTTAGCCTCTAAAAGCGCTTCGTAAAAGGCAGTGTAGTTAAGACGCTCTCCGCCTCCTTTCTTTGTGGATACATATCCACAAGCTTTAACAAGATCAGATTTTGAGACATCTCCCAAGTCTTTGACCTTGGCTAATAAATCCTTACCAGTGAGCATGATAAATAAATGGTTGTACTTATAATACTAACTTATAATTAACAAACTTACAATATTTATATTAGTCCTAGACATTAAAGCTAAAAGTTATGGGAACAGAAGCATCTAGATTAAACTCAGTATTTCAAGGTTCGAGGCTAAATTAATCAGAGATGAATGCATAGATTTATAGGAAAGATCCTTTTTGGCATGTCGTAAAATAAATGATTCGGAACATCATTTCTCTTTTAGAAAACCCTCAATCGCCAGCAATAGCAGTATTATTTTATAAAATAAGGAGAAATGTATAGAAGCTTATAGACAGCTATGAGCAAAATGAAAAGTTCATACAATCAAATTGATCAATATATAAAGGTTTCCACTTGAGTATTTGTTAAAGCATGAATCAGAATAAAATTACTTATTACAACAAAAAATGAATCTCTCTAAAATAGTCCTGATTTGTATTGAATCTATATTCAACCTTTCGCATTTACTGAGTTATTTGGAACTCTATTAAATTTCTAGTATCAAAAAGAAATAATTACTTTGAACCTTTCCTTGAGATTTATTCTTCTTCATAAATCAGACGAAGAACTATAGAACGTAATTTACAAAGATCACAGGAAATAAAATCTTCTAGAAATAAATACAGATACTTTGTTGAATATTCGTCTTAAATTTGCGTTCAAATACAGCACCATTACTTATCATCACTGATAATACTTGCTTACTCTCATCATTCATTGTCGTAACAGCTTGGACTTGACTTAATGTCTCCGTTGCTTTAATTAAGCATCTATTCCAGCTTGAGCCCTGATTGGAGATAGGGAATAATAGAATAGATAGTGTAGTAAAACCAACAGTTAGAAGTCCTAGATAAAGTCCAGAGATATAATCATTGATTTTGTCTAAAAAGACATATCGATAAGTTTTATTTAAACAGATGAGTCAATACCTCTACATAAAATTTCCAACTAAACAGTATTGTCAGTTGAAAGGATAAAAATTTAAATATCCGATTAACCCTAGTGAAAATTGATGATATTGCTAAAGACGTATAAATTAAGATGTTCAATTTTAATCAGCCCACTTACCAATTGCAAATTCAAGAAATCGATCAACATCATCATTAGGGCAACCAGTCTTGCTTTTTAATTCCTTACATGCGTCAGAAATTTTTTCAAAACAAATTTTGACATCCCCATTTGCATCGATTGCTTGAAATATTTGCTTGTCAGTAAAGGTCATATGAGGAAGAGGAGCAACTAGTCAAAGCGTATTTTCCTTGGGCTATTTTCGCAATCTAAATAAGAAAAACAAAATCTATACTTGGTAAAAGAAAAAGTAATTTTAATATCAATGCTCTAAAAGTTAATCAAATAGTTATTTAGTTAAAGCCAAAGCCCAATTAGGTGATGATGGGCTAACACCCAAAATGTTCTTAGTCAATGAGGAATTGCATTTAGCGACAATCCCATTGGTAGGAAGATTTGAAAACAATTCATTCTTGATCCATTGAGAATGCCATCTTTTAACCTGCTTAGGATCATCAGTTCTTAGAGTCACAGGAACATCAAATCCCCAGGATTGAAGTTGGGTCAAATCTGACAACTCGTCACTGTTTGAGCAGAAAATTTGGAATGCTTTAAAAAAAAGATAGGAACTGTTATCAATTTTCGAAGATGAGTTCGATAGCAATTGCTGTATTGAAATCTTGGAATTAGATGAAGGTGAATATAAAACACCCTCCAACTCAACTTCAACTTTTAGAGAGTCATCAATCCTCAAAGGTATAGCATTGATATTCCTAATATTTTCAATAATCTCACTGTCTTGACGAGAGTAGGCATCTACTAATTGGCCATATTTATATCTAAGTGCTACTGCACAACCAACAATTTTCGGTTGTACAACCATGGTTGATCCCTCTGGTAATTTTGCACACCAGCTAGAGAAACAATCCTTATCAAGTCCAAGTAATCTCATATATATATCAATAGGAAAATATGGAGTCAAGTCGCCTCAATAACTTCTTTTCTTAAGGAATCAATGAAAACTCGTTTAATGTTATCAACATCTGAAAAGCAAAACGGAAACGGAAAAGTAATTAATCTAAATTAAAAATACTATGCTTATATTCCTAAGAAGAAATTAACCTCGCAGTCATTGAATTTAATAGCTGGAATAAAATGAATAAAGCATCAACAAATAAATCTCTTTTAAACAAAAGCAGTATTTATTCTCATGTCTACAAAATTTTTATACCATAACTTGAAAAAATAGATCTTTTCGAATGACACTACCAGAGAAATATCCGGAAAATATTCCATGGGATTTAACAACTATCGATCAAAGTAAATATAAATCAATTCAATGGATGCTATCCAAGGCAGATATTGTTTATACATTTACAAGGAGTCGTATAGACGATAAATATGTATACATACAAAAGAATGATGGTAAAAGTAAGGCATATAAAGAATATGAGGCTAGATTTACTTACCAAAGATTGTTTGATGAAGGATATTCGTTGGCTGCCATTTCCTGATTAAAAAATTATTTCTTGACGTTCAAGAGCATAAGTGTAGGCTTAAAGCTATATTCACTTTTAATACATGCCAAGGGTAAAAAGAGAGAAGTATCCAGAGAAGGCTCCATGGGATTTAGGACCATTATCTGAGCATAAATCTCAGGAAAATTGGAGGTTAGTACGAGGATCAGAAATTGTTATTTTTGCGAGGAAAGGTGAAGACAATCACTATTTCATTATGCAAAGAGACGATAAAGAACCGATAGAGATCCTTGCATTTCAAGCAAGACTCACATATCAACAACTTTTAGACAAAGGTTTCAAACTTGAAGTCTCTTAAATTTATTGTTAAAAAATTATTAACTACATAATAATTCATATGACTGAATTAGAGGAACTAGAAGAGATAGTTGGAAATCTAGAAAGCATAGAGCCATTTGGAATTGAACCAGACTTCAGTTCATTAGGTTTAGAGCCAGCAGATGTCTTAGGATTTCAATCAGACGATGAAATGGAAAATGCAATTATACCTCTAACATTGGACGTTAATCATAGTCAATTTCTACTACTTGATATTCAAAAAATCAATGAGTCTCAAACAAGATAAAATTCGACTAATTTTCTAGAGCTGTCTTTCTTCAATAAACTCATTGTCATAGTCAACTACTGGACCAGACCAAAGAGACCAAAAGAAGATAATAAAGACAGGGCAAAATATACAACCAATAAAAGGGGAAAGGTATTTTAACCAATTAATTTTACATTTCACATAAAAAAATAGCAACAATTTAATGTCGATAAAAATATATCACTATTCCCAATGTTATAGGACAATTAAAAGTTTTTTGAATAAAAACTAAACTTAGAATTGCAAAAACTAGTAAGAGTTTAGTTTAAATTAAATATACGAGCCTAAAATTAAATTGAAGTATAAAGGTTAGTAAGATAGTTAATTTAAAAATTTATTTTAGATAGAGAAATAGAGGATAAAAACAGGACATTAAGTTTCAGTCTGATTCTTATGGAGTCTATAGAAACATTGCTTGCACATAATTAATCCTTTCCTTCTCCACCAAGTTTCATCTGACGTTTTTTTGCATAATTCACAACGAAATGATCTAATCTCCATTATTAGATCATAACAATACCTATGCCCAGTCGGTATCTTCTAAGAGACATGAATAATCTGAACTGTCAAAGAAAGTATCTTCATTTAGAAGATCGTCGACTTCTGCACGAAGCCAATAACTTAAAGCCATTGTGATAAAAAAATAGTAATTAAACAAAACCTGGAATGATCCAGCCTGTGAATCCGTAATTAACTACAGCCGCAAGAAGGCCAATCATCGCAAGACGAGCGTTCATTATTTCAGCTGTCTTCCAAAAGTTGTCTCCCATTAAACAAATCCTGGAATAATTTGACCAGTTGTTGCATATGCTCCAATAAGCGCAATACAACCAAAAAGTGCTGCATAACCATTCAGTCTTTCAGCTGTAACTTTTTCTGGATCGATGTTTCTCGAGGTGCTGTTTTGATTAGACATTACACAACACCTGGAATGATTTGACCGGTTGTTAGATATGCACCAATTAGTGCCCAGCATCCAACAAATGCTGCGTAGCCATTGAGTCTTTCAGCAATTACTTTGCCTTCTTCGACTCTTGGAGTTTCTGTAGTTTGGTTTTTCATTAAACGACACCTGGGATGAGTTGACCGGTTGATAGGTAGATACCTGTTAGTAGAACGAATGCCATCATGGCTGGTCTGCCGATGCTTCTTTCTAGGATTGTTTTGTTAGATGGTTGCATTGTTATGGATAGTTATTGGTTTAGAAAATTCCAGGAATGATTTGACCTGTTGTTGCGTATGCCCCGAAGGCTGCTACGAAGCCAAGCATTGCTGCCCAACCATTAAACTTTTCTGCTTCTGGAGTCATGAGGTTTCAAAAATGTGTATGTAAATAAATGTAAACTAAGTATTAACTTATGTAAAGACGTCAAAGTACGGCTTGCCTCATAAATGCGGAATACAGTTGCAACGGATACATAAAAGTAAGTTATGACAATAACTTTGAGAACATAAATTTTAAACTAACAAAACAATATTCAAAAATATACATTCAGAAGCAACGGAAAAGTGTGACACTAGTGTCACTGATTTAAAAAGAATAATTTTTTTTTCGAATTCAATTATAAAAAAAGTCTATTTCTTTGGTTTTCAATCCATCCCAGCCAGCTTTAATCAGACGTGAATTAAGAGTGTCTTGGTCAAAATGTTTCGCTCCAGTTTTAACAATACGGTTTCGCATTGATTTCTTAACACCACTTCTTTTTCGCGCATTTTCTTTATCCATGACCTCTCTATAGAGTTCTAGCATCTCTAAAGGAATAGGAGTTCCATCAAGATCTAATCCAGCTTGGATAGCTTTATCAATTGCATCTGGGCCAGAATAATCCACAATAAAAAAGCATTTAATATCTATTTTCCTATCGTAGCTAACTGGGATATGTATTTATCTAGTAAAAGAAAAAAGTTATGGGAATATTAATTCAAGCGATATACAATTGAAAGGTTATTAGCGGGCATTTCTATAGTTTTCTCATGCTTAAACCCATTCCTAATTGCAATGTTATTAACATCCTCTAAATGGCGAAGACCCCAAAGAGGGTTTTCTAATTTTAATGATTGATCAAAATACAAGTTGCTTTTAGATGTTTGTATTTTATTTCTTATGAAAGGTCCATAGAGAATCAAAAAATTATTCTGATCTAAATAATTTTTTGATTCTTCAAACAAAGCT
This sequence comes from Prochlorococcus marinus str. MIT 1214, assembly GCF_027359355.1. Taxonomy (NCBI): domain Bacteria; kingdom Bacillati; phylum Cyanobacteriota; class Cyanophyceae; order Synechococcales; family Prochlorococcaceae; genus Prochlorococcus; species Prochlorococcus marinus. The sequence goes on from NZ_CP114777.1 coordinate 424,945, forward strand.
TTTGTACAAGTCCATGGGGAGATATGAATCATGTTTATACATACAATTCCTTTAATTAGAGATTTAATCTGTTCAGTTATTGGCCAAGGACGAATTTCTACATCAAGATCAAGTGGTTCAGGCATTTTTGAAAAAAGCTCCTCATGCTTAATCCATGAATTAATACTTTTTCTATGTACGAATTCAGGATCACTAGTTTGCCAGATAATTGATGGGAATATTTTCTGGAAGAATACTCCGTGTTCTCCACTACCACTAGCTATTTCTAAAACCAAGCTATTAGGAGAAATATAATTACTCAAGACTGCGGCAATGGACTCACGATTTCTCGTTGTTGCAGGGAAATTGAGTCGATTGTCTTGATTTATATTTTCCATGTTTTTTCAACAGTTAATAGGGCTAATGATTCAGGATTACTTGGATATTTTTCATTGGTGAAATCTTTAAAAACAAAAATAATCATTATTAGTAAAGGAGCTAGAAATGCGGATGCAGCAACTATTCCAATAATTCGTCTTGAATTTAATAAAGGTTTTTTTACTAATGGGTCTCCGCAGAGACCACAAATGAAAAGACCATCACTCCTGGTTTTATGAAATTGATAACGAGAAGAGCAGAAAGGGCAATAATATCTACTCATTTCAGATCTTACAAAAAAATTTATCAACATTAAATATGCCTAGCTAAGATTAATAAAAACAAACTAAGTTGATTAAATCTAGGCCTGAAGGATGAGGAAAGAGACTGATGGATCAGATCACCTTATAAGAAATCTTGAGAGAATCTCTAAAGAAAATTCTATCTTTAATTACAAATCTGGAAGAAAAGCCTTATTAACATTAGGACAAGGAAATATTCATGAATGGTTGGAATCACTTCTTCCCAATACGAGAATAATTTTAGAGCCGAAAATCATTGGATCAGGAATTGGAATTCAATATTTCAATGGAAAAGTAAATAAGGCAATAAATGAAAATAATCAAGACATAACAGAAAGCGTAAGATCTTTAAAAAATATACCTAACACAATACCGATTAAAAGCAAAATAGAAATCCGAGGAGTCCTATACGACGATGAAAATACATCAAATAATAATTTTGAAACTGAATTTAGAAAAATTGAAAATTTTAAACCGCAGTTAATAAGGACTAGATTCTGTGCTTTTCAAATATTTCACTGCAATATCAATCATTTTCAATCACTTCAAGAATTGAAAAATCTAAATTTTGAAATTCCTCAAACCCAATTCACAAACTTTATTTCAGATATAGAAATCTATCTTCAATGTTGGAAAGAGGGTAAATTATTTAAACGCTATCCAACAAACGGAATAGTATTAAAAGTCAATTCAAGAAAATTGCAAAAGTATCTTGGAGAAAATAATCTATCAATACATTGGGCCTACGCAATGTATTAATGATTTTTACTACGCCACATCAAGCATCACATATCATGGGAGGAGTAGACATCCTTTCCCCAATGGGATTGACCATCCTAGCCATAGGAATACTATTTACAGTAGGCGTTCCATTAACAATGATTTTAAAAGGAAAGAAAGAGTAAATTATTTTCTCTTACTATTTTATCGGTTAACAAATTGTGAGTAACTAAACAAACAACTACAAAATAGGGATTTAGATTAAAATCATAAAAAGTAAATTTAATACAAGAAATATATGGATAAAAACATTCAAATCTTAGTTCCTAATTTAAAAAATTTAATAATCTCTGTCAAACCTCAGAATCTTCGTTTCCTTATCGTGTTTCTTTCAGGAATACTCTTGCTACCATTACAACAAAGCAAATCTGAAGAAATTTTTCTAAAATGTATTGGTAAATATGAAATAAATAGAGGTGCTCTAATCAAACCAGATTGGGAAACGAGCTATCTAACAATTAATTTGGATGGATTAATATCTACCATTGACGAAAAAGGAATAAAAAAAGAAGGCAGGACTTTGATTAGACGTAATTCATACACCATTACTGACAGAGATAATAGAAATAGGGTTAAAAATATCTACAAAATAAATGGAACCCATGGTACATATACAGTTGAATCCCCTCAAAGTAATAGAACATTGATAGGTACTTGTCAAAAAGGAAGAGGTTAAGAAGATTTATTTACAAAATAAAAAAAATACTAATTTAAGTATTTTATAAATCCATTATTTATCACTTGTTTTATTTTTATCAAGACCTTGAGCTCTGCGGTTTTTTGCTATACCACCAACTCCCAGCATTAAAAAAATTATGTAGAAAGATACAGTAGAAATAAATGTGATTATGGCTATCGTAGCAAAGTTCATTTAAAAACATTGATTTGACTAGATTTCTTACTCTAACAGGAGGTATAGATACAAACACTTAGGTAAAGACAACAGTTAAACCGCTGATAAAAATAGAGAATGTAATGATGAAAAATGGAAGAACCTTAATTTTGTTGTTATCCATAAATCAGAAAAATTTTTCTGAATGTTAATAAATTCACAGATAAGAAGAGTTAAATATCTGGGTAAAAACATGCGTAATAACCGATCTACGAAAAATTTTGTGATTTTAATCTATTAGTTAAGAAGACATAAAGTAAAAAGTTTTGAAGCTAGAATTTCAAAAATCCTTTCATTCTTCTTTTCATATGTGGGTTAGCATAGATCTTTGCTTGGTACCAATAGGAGTAGGTGTTTCATTATCTCCATACATAAAGGAATGTTTATCGATTATTGAAGAAAATAAGCTGGAGTATGAACTGGGTCCAAATGGTACTGCAATTGAAGGGGAGTGGGATAAAGTTTTTGAATGCGTAAAGAGTTGCCATGAGGTGGTTCATAGCAAAGGTGCACCACGTGTTTATACAACATTAAAAGTCAATACACGTACAGATAAGAAGCAATTATTTAAAGAGAAAGTGCAAAGTATAAGAGCCTGATAGCAAAAGAATTTAAAAGCATTGAGCAAAAGATTAAAAACCAAAAACAAAAGAAAGATCACAACAATTACCCATGCATATTTAGAGAAGTAGTGATATAAAAAGGATACCAGCACGGTAATTAATGACTATCTTTGCTCGCCTAAGCAGATCAGAAGTTATTCACGGAAGAGCCGCTATGTTTATCGTTGGTCTCTGGTTATTAACAAACTATCTAATTCTCTAAGAATGCCTAACCCTATTAAAACATGGTTTTTTGAATTAATCGAAGATGCAATAGGCAGTAAAGCTATGAAGCAATTTGAAAAAGAAGAAGAAGACAAAAAGAAACCAGAATCAAATAGAAACCCAAAACAAGATTATAAGTAAAAAAATCCTAAATTTTTAGATGGCTAGATAATCAATCCCACTCAGCAGCGACGGCTCTTAACCCACTAGCAATGATCTCGTTGGGACAATCAGTATCTTCTTTCAAGGCCTTGGCTGCAAGATGAACGTTCTCCCAAAATACTGATACTGCTCCTTTTTTTTGATCATCAGAGAATTTAAATTCCTCAAAAGCTTTTGGCATTTTTCTATTTTTTTATGTTCTAGCAAATTATTCATTCATTAACTTTTATTTTGACAGCTTCAATGTAATTATCTTTTTTATTGTCTAAAAAAAATTCTCTCTGGAAATAAAAAATCTCAAAGTCAATAGAGAAAAAACCAACACTTTCTACAAAATCTATATATGTCGCAAAAAAAAATGATTCATTAGAAACATATTTTTTCAAATGTAGGAAAAAAAATTTTTTAACAACAAAACAGTAATAAATGGAAACCTAATAATCTGAAGAAGTCAAATAACTATCACCCATTAAAGTACCTGTACCTAAGTCATAAACATTATCGAGATCAGATAGGAGTTCTCTTAATTCTTCTCCACTGATTCTTTTAATTTCTTGGTAAGTTTCTTTAGACATTAATAAAGTTAAAAATCAGATGCAAATTTAACCACTCACAATTGGCCTCAGAGACCGTAAATACCGATAGGGGTAATTGCCTTTCGATATACTGAATTAAAAAAATGATAGAGAAATTTATCCTACATAAATTTACTAATCAAAACGATAACCAAAATATGGATGAGTCAATGAATTAGACATTAAGTACATATTCCTACACGGCTGACAGTGGTTTGTTCTTATATTTTTTGAACTTCTCAGGACAACCTTCTTTTTATACTGAGCTTTAGAAGGTTGTTTCTTTGAATAAAAAACGTCAGTGCTCCTCCCCAGAAGCCAATCAATTGATGACCAAAACAATTGATTGCCTGACGTACATTTATCCTAAATTTTCCTTTTCTTCAATGGTTCTGTAGGACCGTACGTCTTGGGTAGGGAAACCGTAGAAATAATAATCACATTTAATTAGACATTTAAAAAGGGCCTCAGGGGGCCCTTTTTCTTTACCGATTCTTTGGAAGCTTCTGGATATTGGTGGCCTGGGGCCAAGTGTCTAGTAGAAAGGCTTTTTTTCTCCGTTAGGGCACCTAAACGATGCAGAGGAGTTTCGACTGAATTGACGCACCTAAATCATTGATCCTTGTCGCATCAGACGAATAGCCTACTTATTCATTGAGAATGTTGGAGCAGGAACCAGAATTCAGTTCGCTTCTCTTAAATACTCAGGTGGAGTGTCGACCATCAATGGTGCCTCTGAGCTCAACAAACGTATCTTTGCTCTATTCGCACCTCAACGCAATCAGCCTTAATGCCCATTGCATTTCCACTTAACCTGATCAAAAATAGTAAGTTTGGGGTCTATAATTTTTTCTCATATCAAGTCGCAGATATGTCGAGAGATAAAACAAGTAAACAAGAACAAATAAGCATTTTTGGAGAAATAGCTAAAGGATGTACAACTGATCCTCAAAAAATTAAATTTTTCAATTCATCTAAGGAAGCATTCTTCATTGATGCAGTTTTAGAATCGCTCTAGGTTAATGAAAATATTCCTAAAGATTTAGACGACGGATTTAACGTTTACGCAAATATGAAAAAACCAAATGAAACGCAGCTTAAAGAATTGAAAAGTCTAAATTGGTACGAATACCCAAAAAACCTTAAAATATTTTTTGATTTTTGCATCATAAATTGAGATGCATATTCAAAATACTTCCACTATTGAAAGTAAGCGTAGTGATTTTCTAATACGATCCGTTTAGGGAGGGAACATGACAAGTTCTTGGATTGGCTTACGGAAATTCCTCTAACACGAAATTATTAATGGCTCGCGATAATGTATTAGATAATTTAGATAAAAAATCATGTGTTACGAGAACTGCAGAACCTTGTCTCTAGTCTTGAGGATCCACATTGATTTGGTATAAATAAAGAATTAAATCAAAAGATGAGTCTCAATAAAATCTGAACAATGATTAGAAATCTGTTTTTCATAATTCTCGGAGCATTTAGCGGACTTTGGTTAATATGGCCTCAAATCATTACAACCAAAGGTTGGGAATGCACAAAAGATGTTATTGCTTCATCCAATGAAGAATTAACGGATATTGAATCATTAGTTGAATCATTGCCCAACAGAATCAAATTAGGCTTAGCTCTTTCCCCTAAAACCTTGCTAAAGAGAGAGGACCTTACTCGCATTGAGAAGCTTAGAATTGTTGGAGATGCTTGCTTTAGATAATGAAATAACCACAAAGAAATATGAATACCAACAAAGTGTTGGCGTATTAACTAATCAAAGCGATTGCTTCTTTTAATTCTTTCGCATGATTGATCTCATCTTGAGCAATTTCACGTATCCTCTGATCGTTTGGATTAACGGTTAGATACTTTGCATAAGTTTCATACGCATGCTCTTCAATTTTTATATTGATATCGTATGCATTGGATGGAGATAGCAAGTAATAAAAAACCATTACCCAGTAATAGAAGAGCACTAAATGCCTAGCAAGAAATCGATCAACCCAATATCTATTGCCGCTTCGTGATTCCATCTCTTCTAAATGCTCCGTCTCATTGATTGCTTGGTAAAAATGAGCCTTCATGAGCTTGTTGCTTAAAGGAGTCTTTAGGCCAAGCGATTCTTGTAAATGCAAAACTGATAAGAATGCAAAATAAGGTGCTCTAGCGATTACCTCAAGAACCCAAAAACGTTGAATCGGTCTACCTTCGTAGATCCGATCAAGAATACTTACACTAAAATCTAAAACAAATGAATTAAAACCTTTCATAATTCCTTATCTCACCATTTAAGTATAAATACTTAACAAAAGAAGTTGGGTAATAACTTATTTATTTAATTATCGATAGCTGAATATGGAAGTGGACTAAAGATTAAATCTACCTTGCTCGAACAGGTTGGTAAGTAGGAATCATCTTTCCTCCACCGAAATCGTCATCATCATCTGGAAACGCTCTTGAAATTAGTTCTACGAGAACTAGAGCAGCCATAGGATAGAAACACCATAAAACAGCTTTCCAGATGGGGAAAGAGTCAACTAGCTGAAGCTCAGACATGTATCAGAAAATTGTTTGCATAAACCTAACTGATCTAAAAATATTTAGTGTTACGGTTAGCACGAAGTGAATGTTTATCTAATCGAAACTTGTGTAAAAAAATTACTTCAAGCTGTCTAAGTTTTCCACAGCCGCAGAGTCACTAAATAACTCCAAGATCTTAATAAAAAGCAATTCCAATAAAAAAGACCCTAGGTATGGTGTCCTTCGGGCCTGGGTGATGGGGATCTTATTTTTAACTGTTTTTCATCCAAATTGCAACCCCTACCATATCTGGTGTTAGAAAGATTAAAAAAACAGAAAAAAAGGCCCATATCTGGAATTATTAGCTTGCGTAATATGTACACAGCGAGTAGTATTTTCAAATTACTGGGTGATGGGGATCTCTCAGTATCTTCTCCCTCAAATTTGAGGGTTTTTTTATGCCAAGAATTTTTGCACATAATTCCCAAGATGGATTAAGGCAAAATTAGTAAAAAACTGCTCTGATCCTTATTTTTTTCACAAAATCGAGAAGATGGAACAAGTAACTGATGCAATTGGTAATCCGACAACACTCTTAGTAGAGAGAATTTTTTGGTTGGGGTTAGGAGCATTTTTAGGACTGGCAATAATTACTTCTTTACTAAGAGGATTAAAAGAAGGAAAAAACAAAACGACACCAGTTTCACCTGATCAATTAGAAAATCTTGCAAAAAAAGCGATCCAACAAAACAGTGATAGCAATTGATATTGGTTATCAGATATTTTTATAGCCACAAACAAATTTACTTATAGTCGTTGGGGCGAGAACCGTACAATCAGCTACCACTTATTAGATGATGAGCATATATGCTTAATACATATTTCACAAAAACAATGAAATTAGTTCCTTACATATTCATGGCTGTTGCAATCTTCTCAGAAGTTTCAACAATTGCTACGACCCCTATTATCTAAATGATTCTGATTAATTAAGTATTCAGACCTAACACGTTCGGGTGAATGCCGACGTTAGATTGTACATAACTGATTTATATCCATGTTCAAAAAGATTTTTAGAACTGTTAGCTTTTTAGCTTTGTCTGTTTTTATATTTTCAACAACTGTTTTTTCAGGAATCAACCCTGTAGTTGCCGCTCAAATGGCATCTGATATGAACGAAGACAACTCTATGGGTATTGTGATCGAAGAATCAAGTGATGCCTTGAATGGCTCGAAAACTAGTTCTGCGCCAGACCTTGGAGATGATCAAGCATTTCCTTTTATTCCAGGTTTTGGTAAAAATTCAGGTAAAGACTGATCAATTATTTGTTTAAAAGTATTGATTTATAATAGATTACTAATTTTTTCAAAAGTTAGTAAAAATCCACAGCTATAAGTGATCATTAGATAAGCGATTTTCATGGAAAAATGGGAATCAAAAATAATTATTTTTATCATGTTTGCAGTGCTTGCGATTTGGTCAATCGCGCCATTGATAAGGATGATCAGTGATCGTATTTCCTAAGAATGACTTTGCTTGGACAATCTGATATCGTTGAAGGAAATGCTCCTAAGATGATTACTTTTAGCATTTTTTGCTTGTAAATTTCTTATTTTGAAAAAACAGAAATATGTATTAAATGCATGGTGAAACATAAAAAATCTAGAGACAAACCTCTAGATTTATATGAAGATTGATTTGTCTAAAGCTATTTAAAAAATGCCAGGAATAATTTGTCCAGTAGTGATATAAGCGCCTAGTAAAGCAATCATTCCGATCATTGCCCAACGACCATTCGTCTTTTCCGCTTCTTCGGGATAGCTGGAATAGTTTTCAACTAATTGAGTTTGTACTTGGGTAGCAAACATGTTTTGCTTGCCATATTCAGTAATGATCTGGTTAGAAGCAGAACTGTAAGCAGGGATTCCTGTTGGATCAACAGATTGACCTTCTGATTGATTATCAATTGGAACTATTGATTGATCAGAAACTGGGTTACTAGAAGTCATATAAGAACCTAAAAAATACCTGGAATGATTTGACCTGTTGTTGCGTAAGCACCGAAAGCAGCAATAAAGCCGATCATTGCCATCCAACCATTAAACTTTTCTGCTTCTGGAGTCACGAGATTAAACTCAAATAATGGCAATGAATGTAAAGGAAAAGTAAAGGAATGTAAAGGGGTCACCCGTACACAGCAAAAGTTATCAGGGTTATTAGCTGAAGCAATATTTTTTATCCACGGTCTAAATAATAATTCCACTAACTTTGTTGAACTTAATTCAACTAGATGTATTTAATACCAGGTGTAGTTCTTTTCTTTGGAGCCATTGGAACTGTGGCTTTACTTGGTTGGGATACTTTCCAAAATCGTAAGCCAATTACTAAAGCTGAAATGCAGCAGTCTCGTGGAACTAGAGCAGCTAAGCCACAACAAAAGAGAAGAGGGTTATTTAACAGAGGATAATTATGGGTGAAATTCAAACATACGCTTCAAACTCAGGAGATTTTAGTTTCCTTTTCGTTCTAATAATTGTTGGGACTTTTCTTCTTTATGAGGTTGGAAAGGCAATATTGGATAACAACGATGATGATGACATGGATGGAGGAATGACGATGCGTGTAGCAGATGGAGCACAAGCCTGAATTGACTACCAAAATAATATGTACTTATTGACTACATAAACATGTCGACTTTAAACAGGTTTAAGGGGGAATTGAATATATAATTAGTCATCTAGTTAATTAAAAATTTTGAGCGAAGAAAATATCAAAAGAAAAATAGATGCTTTATTAAAAGAACTTCAGGAGAAAACAGGTGTTTCGGATGAGGAGATGCTCGAATTTAAAAAAATAATGGAACTAGCAGATTTTTCACAAGACCAAGAATAATTTATGTATAAGTCGGGATGAATGAAGGTTTAGCGAGATGCGAGTTTTGACCAAATAAATAGTACCAACACGTTAAACAATGCATATCCAACAGCAATTTGCAGTTGGTAAAAATATCCAACAATCGAAGAGGATCCCAAAATGATCAAACTAGTAATAAAAATATCTCTTGAAAAATTCACCTAAAAATATCAAGCACTATAAATATTGGATTGAAAATAAAATCATGAAAGTCTTATTTGATTTTCAATCGAATAAGCATTGCTTGTGCAGGCCTCATTGCCTGTAACTTGAGAAACAGCAATAACGAGAAGGCTTAGAGAACCAACTGCTAAAGAAATTGTTCTAATAGCACTGGCTTTCTTAGAGATTTTCTTGCTCATATCAAAAAATCTTGATGTAATAAGAATATGATAACTATCCAAGCATAAAAGAGTATCCATTGATACCTAGTAGAAATAATTACCTAAAAATTATTAGAACAATTCTGAATAGAGCTAAATCAATTGGAAACTAGATTTAAATTAATTGCTTTATTTACAAGCTTGCGATGGTTGTTGCGAGCTTTCTTTTAACAGTTCAATCCAATCTTGCAAAGAAATTAATGAGTCAATATTCAATTGGTAATAAACCCATCTACCAGTTTGCCTATCGGTAATCAAACCTGCGTCTTTTAAAACTTTTAAATGAAAAGATATTTTCGATTGCGCCAAGCCAATTTCATTAATCAAATCACAAACACATCGCTCTCCTCCTGAAAGAGACTCAATGATTTTCAATCGCAATGGATCAGATAAAGCTTTTAGCAATTTCCTGGCCATTGCATTTTCAAGAACTACTTCGCTATTTATCGCTGTGGCCATCACAGAAGGAAAAATATAATCACATGATAAAACAAACCTCAGAAAAGGCTTGCATCGACGAACCTCTATACATCAATATAAATTGATATGAGGAATCTTATCCTTTATTGATTCACTCAATCAACTCAATTACAGGTTATGCGAATCGGTATTAATGGTTTCGGTCGAATAGGAAGACTTGTTCTAAGAGCGCTCTGGGGTAGGGAAAATATCGAGATTACACATATCAACGATCCATTGGGTGATGCAAAGGGAGCTGCGCATTTAGTTGAATTTGATTCAGTGCATGGTCGTTGGAACAAAGCGATAAGCAACGACCAAAACAACCTGAGTATTGAAGATCAACCAATATCTTTTTCAAAGGAAAGCGATTTTATAAAAGTCCCATGGAAGGTAAAAGGAATAGAACTAATTCTCGAATGTTCAGGAAAATTCAAAACCCCTCAAACATTAAATCCATATTTCGATACTCTTGGAATGAAAAGAGTTGTCGTTGCATGTCCTGTTAAAGGTGAAATACAGGGAGAGGATGCTCTAAATATCGTCTACGGTATTAATCATGATTTATATGAGCCCAATAAACATCGCTTAGTAACAGCAGCATCCTGCACAACTAATTGCTTAGCTCCAGTCGTTAAGGTCGTTAATCAAAGCTTTGGTATTAAGCATGGAAGCATCACTACACTCCATGACCTAACAAATACTCAGGTAAACGTTGATTCATTTAAGCCAGACTTAAGAAGAGCCAGAAGCGGATCACAAAGCTTAATTCCAACAACGACAGGATCAGCAAAAGCGATAGGGATGATATTCCCTGAATTACAAGGAAAATTAAATGGTCATGCAGTTCGAGTTCCTCTCCTCAATGGATCTTTAACTGATGCTGTATTTGAATTAGAGAAAGAGGTCACGCAAGAAGAAGTCAATCATGTGTTCAAAGAAGCCTCTCAAGGAGAGCTAAAAGGAATACTTGGTTACGAAGAAAAGCCACTTGTATCAATCGATTATGTCAATGACTCGAGAAGTTCAATCATTGATGCTCTCTCAACCATGGTGGTCAATAAAACTCAACTGAAAGTCTATATTTGGTATGACAATGAATGGGGTTATAGCTGTCGAATGGCAGATCTCGTTTCCCATGTCATAAATCTCGAAAAAGGCAAAAAATAAAAACATGCGATTAACGGCATTGCAACAATATGGAATAGTAACGACCAACTATTGGGCATTCACACTGACAGATGGTGCTCTAAGGATGCTAGTGATTTTTCACTTTCATAGCCTTGGATATACAACCTTAGAAATTGCATTCTTATTCCTTTTTTATGAGTTCTTTGGCGTCATCACTAATCTTTACGGAGGTTGGATAGGAGCTAGATATGGATTACGTCTAACACTATGGGGCGGGACTCTTTTACAAATCGGCGCCTTATTGATGTTGATACCAGTTTCGAGTGGTTGGTCGAAACTTTTGAGTGTCATTTATGTCATGGTTGCTCAAGCAATTAGTGGTATAGCAAAAGATCTCAATAAGATGAGTGCTAAAAGTGCCATCAAAACTGTCGTTCCAGACTCCTCAGAAGACAATGGTGGAAATAATCAATTATTTAAATGGGTAGCTATCTTAACTGGATCAAAAAATGCACTCAAAGGAGTTGGCTTCTTTCTTGGTGGATTGTTGCTGACCAGTTTCGGTTTTAATAAAGCAGTTGAATTAATGGCTATCGGTTTAGGTCTGTCATTTCTAATGACATTAATTTTGCCTGGAGATATTGGAAAGATGAAAAGCAAACCCATCTTTAAAGACTTATTTTCTAAATCTCAAGTGATCAATGTCCTCTCTTTTGCACGCTTTTTTCTCTTTGGAGCAAGAGATGTATGGTTCGTCGTAGCACTTCCTGTTTTTCTTGAAACGTATCTAAATTGGAATTTTTCTGAGATTGGAGCTTTTCTAGGATTGTGGGTTATTGGTTATGGTTTTATTCAAGCGTTTGCGCCGTCTCTAAGAAATTTATGGGGAAATAAAACAAGCCCAGGAGTTTCTTCTGTTCAATTCTGGAGCGCTGCCTTAACTGCAATACCAGCGCTAATAGCAATAGCACTATGGCGACAAAGCAATCCAGAAATAGCAATTACAGCTGGATTGATATTATTTGGGTTCATTTTTGCAATGAACTCATCAATACATTCATATATGGTTCTTGCTTATACGGACAAGGAAAACGTGAGTCTAAACGTCGGCTTCTATTACATGGCAAATGCGGCAGGGAGACTGACTGGTACTCTCCTATCAGGAGTTTTATTCATGATAGGAGCTAATGCCTCTATAGGAATGCAACTATGTTTATGGTGTTCAAGCCTATTTGTATTTATCTCATTGTTGACTAGTTTACGACTACCTCCGATATCAAATACAAAAGCTATAAAAAATTCCTAAGACCTTCAATTAAAAAATTTAAATATCAAGGGAAAGAAGGACTACTGAACCTCTGATTCTCTGTCATATTCAAGTCCAACTTCATTCATCCAAGCTGCTTTCGTTTTACAGTTTTTACCATGTTCGGCTAGATGTAATCCCTCAATCGAAATAAATAAAACTAGTAGTGAAACTGGAACCCACCAAATGGGTGATCCAACTATTTCATTCCAACTATTCATTGATTCTTTTTTTTTCATATTAAAGATTTTTTTCAGCTTAAGTTAGGAAGTGACTGGCTAGCAAAAAAGACATTAAAAAGGAGGCTATTGCCTCCTTTTTAATGTATAAGGAATTAATTCACTTACCAATACGCTTTACAGCAGCGCGAGACTTGGAAAGAATATCACCTTTTAGAGGAACAAAGCCAAGAGAAGGAGCCTTAGCCTGGGCTTTATCACTTAGTAGGTAGTTAAGTGAATCTCTAATGGCATCAGTGTTTCTACCATTACCAGTTTCGTAAGCAAGAATCCATGTAAGGGTTGCGATTGGGTATGCACCCTTGGCCTTAGGGTTAGGGTTATTACCGGCTAAATTTTCATCTAGTTGTATTCCATTAAGAGCAATCGCACCAGCCTCAGTAGTTGGCTGTAAAAATTCTCCTGATAAATTTTGGAGAGCGGCTGCTTTGATTTCACCTCTAATATATGACTGGTTTACATAACCAATTGCACCAGGAGTGTTACGAATAACGCCAGCAACACCAGCATTACCTTTACCACCAACACCAGCAGGCCAGGCGACAGATTTACCTGTTCCTAGAGTCCATGTCTTAGAGAAAGCCTGCATGGAATTTGTAAAAGCCTTCGTAGTACCGGAGCCATCAGAACGATGTGCCCAAGTTAGTTTTCCTTCAGTGCAACCAACCTCTTTCCAGTTTGTAATTTTACCCATAGCAACACGAACAGCTTGCTCTTGAGTAAGTTTAAGATCGCAATCGTAGTTATAACCAAAAGCAATAGTGCCACCAACCATTGGGATTTGAACTAATCCCCGCGTAACTTTTGCAATATCTGTTGCTTTCATCGGATCATCAGACGCACCGAAATTAACGGTTTCATCAATGAAAGCTTTACGGCCAGAACCTGAACCAACAGCTTGATAGTTAACACGAGGTCCACGCTCTTTAGCTAAGTCAGAGAACCATCGAGTGTAGATCTTAGCGGGAAAAGAAGCTCCAGCTCCGCTGAGTCGAGCACCCGCAAAGGCACTTCCACCTGAGCCAAGAATAATTAAAGAGGAGAGGACAAGACTCTTCTTAGCTAAGCTCATCAAAGGTTTGCGACGTAAAAGCAATGAAAGCATAGGACGTGAAGGCACTGACATTGATCAATATTTATTGATATAATCAATATAGCTTGATATAGGACTTACGGCAAAAAAAACTAATTCAAAATAAACATATCTGTTTGATGGAGCGAAGCGGTATATTTATGAGCAATATTAGGGCTGATGCTTGGATGAAAACCAATCATTAGATCAATCAAGCATTTAATAAGAAGTTGAAAAACAAAGTAAAATATTTTCTAATAATTCTAGTCTTAATGATCGGCACATCTATATCTATTAGCCAATACAAAAACACATATCCAGATCCTAGTGAGAGAAAAGATTTATCTGTTAAAGGAATCTTTCTAGATTAAAAATGTTATGTTTACAAAAATATAAAACATAAATAAGGTTTAAGTGTATAAATTTAGACTAAAATAAATAAAGAGTGAAGGCTTGAAGAAAAGAGGAAACTAAATGAGATGGCCACCGAATGCAGCTTGGACCTCAGCCGTAAAAAGAGAAGGTTATCGACATTTTGAAGTTAAAAGCTATGGAGGCAAAAAAGATGAACGGTGGGTAGAACTATTTCCGGTTAACAACAACGAAATTCTTATAAAAGTTCCATGGTCGGAATTAAAAACATACTCAAAGTGGACGAGTGGATGGCTTCAGTTGCCAAAAGATGAAGATTGCGATGGCAACTAATCTTTAGAGAAAATAAAAAACAGATATTTAGGTAATTATTCCTACACGGCTGACAGTGGTTTGTTCTTATATTTTTTGAACTTCTCAGGACAACCTTCTTTTTATACTGAGCTTTAGAAGGTTGTTTCTTTGAATAAAAAACGTCAGTGCTCCTCCCCAGAAGCCAATCAATTGATGACCAAAACAATTGATTGCCTGACGTACATTTATCCTAAATTTTCCTTTTCTTCAATGGTTCTGTAGGACCGTACGTCTTGGGTAGGGAAACCGTAGAAATAATAATCACATTTAATTAGACATTTAAAAAGGGCCTCAGGGGGCCCTTTTTCTTTACCGATTCTTTGGAAGCTTCTGGATATTGGTGGCCTGGGGCCAAGTGTCTAGTAGAAAGGCTTTTTTTCTCCGTTAGGGCACCTAAACGATGCAGAGGAGTTTCGACTGAATTGACGCACCTAAATCATTGATCCTTGTCGCATCAGACGAATAGCCTACTTATTCATTGAGAATGTTGGAGCAGGAACCAGAATTCAGTTCGCTTCTCTTAAATACTCAGGTGGAGTGTCGACCATCAATGGTGCCTCTGAGCTCAACAAACGTATCTTTGCTCTATTCGCACCTCAACGCAATCAGCCTTAATGCCCATTGCATTTCCACTTAACCTGATCAAAAATAGTAAGTTTGGGGTCTAGCTAAGATCTAATCAATAAATCAAAAACATGAATCAGTCTCCAGAGAAAGAGAAGGGAATGAGCTTTATTAAAAAAGCTGGTAAATGGGCTCCATTAGTTGGAGGAGCGTGGATTGTTCTAAATATTGTTGTTCCATTAGCTCTACTTCGAATTCCAGCAGTCCAAAAATACTTAGTAGTACTGGAAGACAAACTCCCATTTGATATTCCAGGTATTGGTTAGATGGCAACAGAGATTATTTGTTTTTTCTTGCTTGGTATTGCAGCACTGCTTCTAAATGCTGGACTCGACGCTCAAGTTCTTCCACTCTTTTGGTTAATTCTTCCATTAGTAATCAAATTAAGTTTCGACAATATAACCAGAAAGAAAGCTCTCCTCATCAACAAAAAAACGAAATAAGGGCTAAGGTCGTGAAAAATTAGCCGAAAAGCTTTGAACGAGTTACAAGCATTGACGCTATCAGGGGCATTAGCTGTATTTGCTATTACCTGGCTATTTTTTGGCTTTGGGGATGATGATGATGATGGAGGCGGGATGATGAGACCTGTCAGACAAAATGCTGATTAAAATCAGTTGCCAATAAGAAAGAGAAAGGCCTCGATTTAGCTTAGACAAACCCAAAGGTATTTTTACAACTTCTAAAGCTAAACAAGCTTCTGATCAAGCATTAGCCTAGGTAATGAGAGCATGGTTATATGAAAAATTTTCTAATCAAATTAGTTTTATTCGTATTCATTGTTTTCTCTGGATTGAATAGTGCTGAAGCTGTAATACAAGGCTGGGTTCCACCAGAAGATTATGGAGAAGGTGATTCATATGAAATGGGAATGGAATCGGAAGAAGAAGCTGTAGGAATGGAGTCACAAAGTGAAGAGTTGAGTATGGAGGATATTTTTGGGGATGAACAAGTTTTTCCTTTTCCACCAGGCCTAGGCAATTAACCAAATGCAAACATTCTCTTTAGTAATGTATATGCAGATAACCATCTAACTTTTAAGTTTGTTGAACTAATGGCAGCAATAAAAAAAGACTCAGAGCCTCTAGATAACTTATCCAGTCAAGAGATAGAGGATATTGTCAGATCAAATGAAATCTTAGATCAAGAAAATGAAAAACTAATCAAAGAAGAAGAAATAGAGGCACAAAGATTCTCAAAGACAAAATCTACAAAAAGATTGCTTAGACGATTAAGAAGATCTCCACTTGAAGTAATAAATCGATCACTCTTTTTTGTATTCATTGGTAGTTTTATCTTCTCCTTTGTCTCTGTGTACTCAATCAACAAGTTGTGGTTTGTCTTTTATGTCATCAGTGCCTTCTCATGTGTGTTATACACTCCAAATAGACAAGCCCTCAAGGAATTAATTGCAGCATGGCCAAATATCGAAGATCTTTTAAAAAAAAGAAGTCTATGGAAATAAATTATTGAAACTTATAGGCCATTGATTTGAAAATTATTTTTTGACCTAAGTCTGATCTATCCTAAATTTATAATTAATTAAAAGGTAATGGATAAGAAAGGAGCCAAAGGGTACTGGATCTCAACTGCAAAGGTTATTAATCAAGAATTATTTAATGAATATGTTGAAAAAGTTGTGCCATGGCTCAAAGAAAATGGTGGGGAGGTATTTGCGAAAGATACAGACCCAATAGGAAAAGAAAAAACTGAAGATTCAAACCTAGCTGTCATTTGTGAATTCCCATCAATGCGAATAGCATTAGAAGCTTATGAATCCAGTGAATATCAAGAGCTATCAAAGCTCCGTACAGCCGCGACAGTTAATTCTACTTTCACAATCATGGAGGGAATGGACGAGGCGACAAAACTTAGAAGAGCAATGGGAATGTAGATAATGGCATCGGCTACTTCACCATTCATTTCACATGGTTGGATGAATTGATCTAATTCCTTACCGCATTAAAACTCAAGGAGGCATATTTTGATGAGTACTCAAAATAGAAGTGACGATCTAGGACTAGTCAGGAAAAACCTTGAATTAATTATTAGTTCGAACAATTACCAATTAGCCCATGAAGATAGAGAGTTACTCAATAGTGATGAAATGAGAGGAGTGCGAATGCTTCTAGAAATTAATAAACCAGAAAAAATCCTAGAAGAACAAAATATTTTATCAACAATCATCGTCTTTGGAGGAGCAAGCCTTACCGATAAAAGCTCTATAGATCACAGACTTGCACTAGCGATGAACTCACTCACCAAAGATCCGAGCTCATCTAATTTACATAGAGAAGTAACACGCCTAAAGAATTTACAATCGATATCTCATTACTACGATTCAGCCAGAGAATTCGCAAAGATTGTCTCCAGACAAAACCAAAAAGAACACTGCAATTCACATGTAATTGTCACTGGTGGTGGTCCTGGGATCATGGAGGCTGCGAATCGAGGTGCTTTTGACGCCGACTGTAAATCCATAGGATTAAATATAAGTCTCCCAAATGAACAACATCCCAATTCATATATCACGCCTGGGCTTTGCTTTAAATTTAATTATTTCGCCTTACGAAAATTTCATTTTGTAATGAGATCAGTTGCAGCAGTGTTTTTCCCAGGAGGATTTGGAACATTTGATGAACTATTTGAATTACTTACTCTACGTCAAACAGGAATGAAAACACAAATTCCAATTATTCTATTTGGTCGAGATTATTGGTCGAAAGTTATCAACTTTCAATTCCTTTCAGACCACGGACTTATCTCAGATGATCACATGAATCTCTTTCAATACGCCGATAGTGCTTCAGAAGCATGGGACATTATCAAACAATAAACGTATCATCAGAAAATGGATTGGAAAACATCACTAGATTGGTATTGTTCAGGCAACATTCTCGAGAAAGAGGATGTTGAGCTTTTAGAAAAACATTATCAACAGGTAATCAATGAAATCGATACGAATCTTTCTCTTGAACTAGCTCCAAAACATATTTGTAATCAAACCAATATTCCAGAGGGAAGTTCTTGGATCACTGCTGTTGCGGTAATACTTGATCGATTAAATCCTGTTAAGACTGGCAAGCCAAGAAGTTTAATCGTTGATCAATTAAGAAGAAAGCAAAGCAGTTAAGCCCTCTTTATACAAAAGAGTTGAACATAAAAGGCCCGATGCCCAACAAAGTCCTCTAGCAGGAGGAATATCACCAACATAAGCACCGATATAAATAAACCTCACGAATGGGTGAACCCACGCAGCTATCACTGCTACAGGAGAGACAACACCGGCAATCAGACATAGTAAACACGCAGGCGCGTGAAGAGCTATGCTCTCCCAGCAATTTTGATGACACCAAACAGCTCTTTTGCCAAAATCGGGGAGCTCATCAAATAAAGCTCTTGGAGCACTCATATTCTCGGCCGAATATCCAGCTTTGACTCGGCCATAAGTTAGTGGCCCAATTGAAAGCAAAACAACAACGGCAGACAGACAAAGGCTCCAAGCAAACGCTATTTCCATGGAATAAAAAATGATATTTCGAGCTTAAGTGAGGCAGAGTAAAAATGAGGATCAAAGGTGGGGGTTAAAATGATATCCCCAAAGTTAATACAAATAAAGTTTTCAAAGAGAAGATAAAAACACAATATTTAGTTCATAAACTTGTTATCCTCTGGGAGTAAAAGAGTTCTGCTCGACCAAATCACCCATTATTAAAGCAATCCAACCATGGACTGGGATTCTGCAAAACAACATTGCAACGAGCGAAACTGGCAATGGTCATTGGAATTAATCAATCAGGCTCAAAAGGAGATGGAAGAGTTAGAAACGAAACTAAAAAAATGTGAGGATCAACAGAAAGCTAATCGTTTATATAACGCCTGTAATTACTAATGGAAGAAATGAGCGCAACAATAGTTCCATTGGGTTCACTTGCACTTATATTTGCAGTGATTTCAATCCTTGTCTTCCTTAGAAAAGCAAGTATCGCAAGACAAGCTGATGAGTCTATAAAAAATAGAATGGAGGCAAAAAGAAATGAAAAGACCGAATCTCTTGAAGAACAAAAAAAACGTTTAGAACTTTTGCTTAGAAAATAAAAAGATACTTACTTACAAATTATCATCGCTTATTTTACCAATTCTTTTAATCGGATTAGACCCGTCTCTATGATTTGCTGGATCAAATGGAAAATTTGTATCTGGGCCTAAAAGATCATCAATACTTTTTGAATCCATTGAGCCTTCATCATTTTCAATATCAACATCCGATGTCATTAACACCTGCTGGGCTTCAACTGACTGGAAGCAAACACTAATTACTAAAAATAGGGAAAGTAATAATCTAAACCAAAATTTTATAACACTTTTCATTGAGAAGTAAAAGATAAACTATTTGCTAAAGGAAAATATATTTCCTTATGTCCTATCAACTACTAGTCATCAAAAATAAGACATGCAGGTGAGGAAGGATTTAAAGCACACTCTCTCTCCCAGTATGAAGCTATCGCTGTCATTCCTCTTTTGACTAACTCGTGCTTTCTACCTATGTCACCCATATTGTCTCTGGGGACGCTAAATGAAGTTTGAAGTTTCATAGATTTCTCTTCAATTATTATCGGTATAAGCCATCAAGAAGGCCTATGGCAAGTGAATTTATCCTCATCTTTCTTTTAAATTATTTTAGAGTCATCAATTAAAATATCTTTAATCAGGGAAAATCAATTTTTGACATCTAATGAGCTGTTTAAAAAGCAAAATCAACCCAAGCAATTAAAGGTTATAACAAGTGAATCCAACAATAATTTCAATAATGACATTAGGCATCGCCATTGCAGGAATTTCAGTTTGGTGGGTCAGAACAACCCTCAAAGAGGGTAACAAGGCACTTGAAGAAAGCCAAAAAAAGAATCTAGACAATTAACACTTTCATCGATTTAGGTACAAACAATGCTTTGAGAAAAATCATTTGTACATTTACTAAAAAAAAGCACCTCCACTTAAATAGTAGAGGTGCTAAAAAACACATTCTTCAGACCAACTAACAGCTACTTCTTATTAAGGGCAGCCTTAACCTTTGTAGGAGACAAAGCCTTAAGTTCCTCATTTATCTCATTTTGACGTTCATCAAGAACTTTAATACGAGCTTGATAGCTCTCTTCTAGTCTTTTTCTGGAGTCCTCGATATTGTCGAGTTCCTCTTGACGTTGATTACGCTTAAGCTCTTCAAGCTGACTATCAGAAACCACATAAACAGTTCTGGTAGGTGCAATTAAAGAATCAGAGAAAAAAGTGTCGAAGAGTGAAGTGTACATAACTTTTCTTTCGGAGTACACAACTACTCTGTCCTAAATTGATTTAGTTAGGGATGAGGCATACCGTAGAAAATGATTCGGTAAATACAACTCACTTCGGTTGCTACTACTGAAAAGTTAGGTATACCGACCTCTAAAATTTTTCACAAAGCGTCTCTTGAAAGAGATAACAAAATAATGGCTACATATTCACTCTTACTTGGAATCCTCGTGATAATCATTTCATGGAAATTCTTCAATGACTGGGCTTCTGGCCTGGCAGGATTTATTTATGGTGGCATCTTATTTTGGAGTCTCAAATTATTTGTTCAAATCATTAAAACTTTATTTGGATAAAAAATGATGTCTCCATTGAAATCAAATGAAACTACTGAAACCATGCTTTAAGCCCCAAAAGATAGTCACCAAAATTGCTGACAAAGGTAGTGCGATGGCGAGTGTGATATTGATTGTTCTAAAAATCTTCCCAACTCCATTACTCGTATCTTTAGAAGGATCTACGATAAGAGGCATAGCAAATACGTATTTTTTATATTTATAGGCGCAATTTCCATTCAATTGGTTAGATTGTCGTAATTATCGAGACAGTCTCATGTATTTATTAGGTCTTGGACTATTAGTTTTAAGCACTTGGTATCTGATGAAGCTATACACAAATTTCAAAAACGATCCGATAGCAAAGAAAGAAATCGACAATGCATGGCAAGAAGCAATGAAAGAAGCAAAAGGTAAAAATCCTTTTGCGCCAGGAAGAATTAAAGAGGCTCTCAATGCATATAAAACCGATATGAATAAAAAAGACAACTAAAAGATAAAAAATCCAAAGAGATCAAAATATTTCTAAAAAGCAGCTAAATTATTTTTTTGTAGATTTAGTAGTGACTCCCTCATTAGTTCTAATGGATTATGTAGACAGAAAGACATTGAATAACGAACAACTAGAATATCTCGAGCAAGTTTTAAAAGCATCAATTCAGAAATTGAAATTCACTGGTATCGAACCTGTAATTGCTAATAATGAAATATGTGATGCAGCACTCATTTCCCAGGGTTCCTATGAAATAAGTTGTATTGCGTCCATACTTGATATGCTTCAACCAACAGAAAAAACAATGGAGCGCAAAAAAAAGGTATTCAACGCTCTATGCAATGCAGGTTTAATAGTTACTGATTAAAGAAAGAGGCCTACCTGAGGAAACAGATCCAAACAAATATAAACAAGATATCTACCAAAAATACCAGTGAGAGGCATTGAACCTCTCATGCCGCCTGACGGTCTGGGTAAGCTTTATTTAGCAGCTTCAGGTGCTTTTCTGGCTTTGCGTGCTCGTCTAGCAGGTCTACCAGCACTTGGCTTAACAACTGCAGAAACCTCCGCTTTAGCTTTGGCTGCAGCCTTTTTAGCTACTGGCTTTTTAGTTACTGCTTTCTTTGCTGTTGCCTTTTTAGCTACAGGCTTTTTAGCTACTGCTTTTTTAGCTGTGGTTTTTTTTGCTGCAGCAGCTTTTGGAGCAGAGCCTTTACGTGTGCGATGAGAAAGAATTAAAGCCCATTCATCAGCGCTAATATTTGCTGGCTTATTTCCATGAACCTCAGAAACTTTAGCTGCTTTTTCAATATCTTTAATTAGATTTTTCCAAGAAGCTGCGTAACGTTTATCAGACTGAGATTTAGCACCGCTTTCAACAAGGGTTTCAACGACTTGAGAAGCAGTAACCTTCTTACGACGTCTGTTAAAGATCTCCTTTTGCAAGGTAGCAATTAAGGCATCACCTTTAGCACTAACTTTGATGGATAACTGAGACATAACTCAAAAATTACTTTCTTAATACATCTATCACATATAGGGTATTCAATTCAATAGTCAATGGTTAACCGACAATTAAATTTTTATATATCTATCAATATCATTTAAAGTGATACCTTCAAATAATTCGATCTTAACTATAAAGCCATATCTAGTGGGCGAGAGAAAAACAAAAAACTAATAAAAACAATGCTAGTCAATAAAGCTAATAGACCTCATATGCTGATCAAAGATGGCGTAGTAACACTAATAAACAAATTAATCTATTCAAAGTATCAGGCTACCTCTGGACACCAACCAATCTCTTTCTCTCGTTGCCGCATCCAAAGAAGACAACGTGAAATCAAATGGTCTCCATGAGGAGTAAGACGACGATGAACATGACACGAAAGAATTGTTCTGCAATACTTGTCGCTGGAATAATTGAAATGTTGACATGTCATGCAAACGCAAGCTGAATATGTTTTTTTGAGAGTCGCTTTCTCAAGGAATTGCCACACTTCTTCTTGACCGAAGATCTGATCGGTGCAAGTTTCTTTGGGGTGAGTCGTAGACATTGACCAATTCCAATAGGTTGGGCTACGGCAGATACCCATTCTTCAGCCTTAAAGACAGCATACGGGGAAGCAGATGGAGTCATTTACGTTTAGCAGTACACTTGTACTAGCAAAAACCAATAGGTAATGTCAAGTCATATATTTCAAAACATCTAAAATATGTCGCCTGCAATACCAACAATCAAACAAAGAACATGCTCAAACACGATGAATACTTCAAGGATATAAAGGCTAATTAAAAAAATAAACGGATAAGTCCACCACAAAACAAAAAAGCAATAAAAAAGCCCTCATCTCATGAGGGCAAAATAAACTGCTGAAGGATCCCCATCACCCAGCTTTTCAAAAATAATAATCATATCAATCAGATTAGGCAACATTAAAGCACCATATGTTTTATCTCAGGCTTAAATGAACACCATCTGTAGGGGGGGTTGATTTATATGGAAAATAGGGTTAGAAATAGTATCCCCATCACCCAGACCCGTAGGACACCATACCTAGGGTCTTTTTTATTGGAAAACCTTTTATAGAGGGATTTCGTCAATATTAAGCACATATGATCTGTGGAAAACTTTTGTTATTTGAATAAACTTGCGAGCGAAAAAAATATGTCCTTACCTAAATCTTAGAAAAAGTAGCTTATAAAGGTTTAAAAACGATTAATTGAAAAATCCTTCTCTATTAAGTAAAAAGGTTCTAAATCTGTTAATTGGTAGGAAAAAGACAATTGCGCTAAAGAAATTAAATCTATCGAATAAAACCAGTTGAAATCTTTATGTGATTACACAAAATGATTGATCTCAAAAGAAATAGCAAAAAAGAACCAATTGAGGCCACAGGCCTTCGAAGTCGCAAATCTTCTCTATATAAGCCAAATCAACAAGAAGATTTCAAAATTAGTAGAGGTCGTTTCTCAAATTTTCTGACGTGTCAAAGGTGCTTTTATCTCGATAGGGTAAGAGGTCTTGATCCTCCTGGGACACCAGGTTGGACTCTCAATGAAACTACTGACCTATTACTAAAAAAAGAATTTGACGATTGCAGACAAAAACAGGTTCCACACAGAATATTTGCATCTAATGGACTATCTCATGTTGTTCCATTTGATCATCCTGAAATAGATAACTGGAGAAACTCACTTCATCGGGGACTAATGCATCGTTACAAGGATACCGGAATAATTTTGACTGGAGGTGTAGACGATATTTGGCAAGACACTATTACAAGACAACTAATAATTGTGGATTACAAATCACAAGCAAAAAACGGACGAGTTGATAAGAAAGATTATTTAGAGGATCCTTTTCACGAGGCCTATAAAATTCAAATGGACTTTTATGCTTACATACTCTCGGGGATGGGTTTTAGTGTTCATCCAATATCTTATTTTCTAGTTTGCAATGCAAAAAGGGATGAAGATGAATTTAATAAGACCATGCGTTTTGATGAATATCTTGTTCCCTACAAATGGAGGAATGATTGGATAGAGAGTCGACTAGATGAAATGGTCTCACTAATGAATCAATCAGAGATTCCAGAATCAAATCCTTCATGCAAGAACTGCGCCTATGCAGATCAATATTCGAAAATACTATTTTCAGGAAATTCAAGTCAAAAAGAAATTAAACAAGGAACTTTGCCATTATTTTAAAAACGCTAATAGTTTTAAAAATGATTCTTATCAAAAAACGTCTAAAGGATTAATGGTATGTGCGGAAGATATCAGCTATTAACAAAATTCATAAATTTACCTGATCTTTTAAAAAAAGATGTGCCAAAGGGATTGGGTAAAAATTATGAACCACAATTATTAATCAAACCAGGTTCTCCAATTCTTGTACTTAAGAATGAAGGCAAGACACAAACATCCATAATGCTTTGGGGATTTATATCTGAGTGGAGTAAAGACCCTTTTGACAACACAAGGCCAAAGCCATTTAACGCGAGATCAGAAAGTGTTGAAGAGAAGAAACTTTTTCGTGCAAGCTGGAGGCATAAGAGATGTTTGATACCAGCCAGTGGTTTTCTAGAAAAAGGTCACCTAATAGGTAGAAAAGATTCTCAAACTTTCTGGTTAGGAGGACTTTGGAATCGATGGATGTCTAAGGAAGGTTGTGAACTAGAGAGCTGTTGTGTGCTAACGACAGAACCAAATGATTTAGTCAAACAATTTCATAACCGTATGCCCGTTATTATTCCAAATGGGCTAGAAGAAGAATGGATCTCTTCAGTTAAAAATGCTCAAGACCTTAAAGCTTTAAAACCGCTAATGACTAAATGGGACCCAGAAGAATGGACAGCCGAGCCAATTAACAAACCTAATGCCGACCAATTATCCTTCCTATAAAATCATACAAAAAAAGGGCTTATACAAGCCCTTTTATACATTTTTTAAGATCAGGACTTCAATGATCATGATGCACTTCTGCCGAACTAGGCATTTCATGGGCAGAAGACAATTTCTTCAATGATTGAGATCCACAAATAGCAGACAGAGCGATCACAACCAAGGATGCAGTGCTTAACAACTGAAGCACTATCGGGAGATGTGAATTAATTCTTTCTCTAAAGGTAGTCATTTGGGAAGTTAATTAACACTCCATTCAAACAAAAAGAATAAGCACCGTCCATAGCTTGAATATTATGACCTAAATAGCTAAAAGCAAAAAAATAAGCATAAATAAATTTAGTCCTACTGTTAAGAGTGATGTACTTGCTTTACATTCATTAGTCAAAACTAGGGACTCACTCTCTTATTGGTTTCTAATTATGACCTAAATATTTAAAAGTCTCATAAGATACATAATGAAAGTTAGATATTGAAAGAAAACATATGAATAAATAATTGTACAATTAAGCCAATAATTAACTGAAAACTACTCATGGCTGAAAAATTAAAAAGGTTAAAACCACTCGACGTCTGATAGCTGATTAAAATTATCTAAACGAATTTATTGAAATGGACGGAAATAGAATGGATCTTCCTTCTCTAGACAAACTTAGAGAATTAGAAAAAAACGCAAGAATAGAAGGGAGTGGCATTGAATTTGAATCTCTATTAGGGCTGTGGAAATTTAATTCAGTTTGGAAGCAGGGATCAGATAAAGAAGACTCGATTTCAAGCACTTTGCTACAGGTTCTCTCAGCCAGTCTAGAGTTGAAAAAGGATAGACAAAATGCAGAAGAAGAGAATTTTACTATCGCCAACTCAATTAAATTTGGATTATTAACTCTGAGATTTAGTGGCTACGCAAATTTAGAAAGGAAGCAGCCATTATTACCCTTTTCTTTTGATTGCATCCAAATAAAACTAGCTTCGTTGACTATTTTAAATAAATCTCTACCGGCACCGGATCAAAAGAAGAAACCATTTTTTGCACTAATAGCTATCGATCCAAATGGTAAATGGTTGTCAGCTAGGGGAAAGGGTGGAGGACTTGCTCTTTGGATAAAAGATAAATAAGCTAGCAACTTTGAAAAACCCTTAGATATTTTGTTGAGCAAATTCTTCTAAAAGTGTTTAGTTGAAAAATCAATCCCTCTAGACATATATTAATAATTACCAAACGTCTTAGAAGCGTAGAGGCATCAAGCAACAACTTTATTTCTGAGAGAAATCCTATCAATAGAATTTGGATGTTCACGAACAAATTTATTGAACTCAATTGCTAGCTGTCTAGCCTCAAAAGCATCAATAGCATAAAACCCTAACTCATGTCTTTTGTTAGACAAATCGCGGTAGCTAACAGCATATCTTTTACAGGAGGTAATAGGTCTTGAGGACATGTTTCAAAAATTCAATGAATTCAATACTAAAAACAACAAAATAGTTCTGAAAGATATCTACCGAACAATTTTTGGACAGGAAACCGAATCTAAAGTCTTAATGATTTAGACCTAGTAGATCTCAGATAACTTCGAATCTAACTTCTTTATAAAAATATGCGCTAAATTATGTAAGCTAAACTACGTTTTATAGATTTTACGTAAATCTTAAAAGACTTAAAAATAACGAGGTTAATAAATAATCAATTATTAGATAAACTAATTACATTAATAATTTTTACTTTATATATTTTGTATTTCTCCCTACATACAGCAAGTGATTAGAAAGGTAACTTAAAATTGTTATTCGATTTAATTAAAGTTATGACTTTAGATATTTACAAAGCAATTGTAAAAGCTTCAGACCAAGGACATTTATGGGGACTCAAGCGTACCGATTACTAGCTATGTTTAAATTCACCAAGTTTAAGTCTATTCAGTTAATTATATTGTGGAACCTCCCGATTCTAATTTTATTTATTGGAATAATATCAATACCCATAGAGTTATTTAATACAATTTCAATTTTTTAATAACTCAACATCTCTATGCACAAAAAATTCTTAAATAGAGAAATACTTAATCAATATAGCAAATCTTGATAATTAAGATATGCACAACTATTAATGAATTAAACTGACTGGTAAGAATAAAACTCTGGATTATGATATGTAGCTAGGACATAAGTACACGGCCTATATTTTATTAAGCGGCTTTACACTGAACACTTCTGTTGTCGGTCCAAGTCCAAGCAGACTTCTCCATTGTAGATAAATCGACTCTGTGGCTTGCCATCCAGTCTCCATTGGCTTCTATAAATTTCTCAATATCCCCCTCTGGGTGCTGATGTATAACAATTATTTTTTGAGGGTCTTCATCACTACACCCTCTGTACAAAGGCTGAATATTAAACTCTCTATGCCTTCTGGTAGCTTCTTTGCTGTCGAAGATTGCAGCCCACTCATCAAAGGTGCATTCGACCTTAAAAGTAAAAACTGAGGTAACAGTAGAAGACATCGATAATCTTTAATCTGCGCGAACAATACTCAAACAAAACACAAGTGACTAACAGTTGTTGTAAAAACTAGATAAAAAAGAAAAGTTTCTGCTAGAAATAGCTTATGCAGATAACAAGAAAAAACCTCAAACGAATCATCAACTTGATTGTTGTTTTATCAGTAGCCACTGTTGGGTTCATCAAAGTAAAACACCCATTTAGTTATTTAGTTGGTGTTCCTCTTGCCAGTTGGGTCGTTTATCTTTTATGTAATGCAATGTGCACAGATATTCTTTTTGGAGAAACATTGGGATGTTCAGAAAAAAGTATTTACAAGGAGAAATAAGGTTATTGCGAATTAAAACTTTCTCAATCAGTGAAAAATAAAATGTGTGCAAAACCTAATAGTACAAGCAAAGATAAACTAAAGTTAAAATAAAGAAATGAATCAATAGAACTACTCATAAATTTCAGAAAAAATAAAATGCTATTTGCTTTACTCAGTTGGAAATAATCTTTCTTTTAGCTGAATTAATACCATGTCTTTTAATAGGATATTTGCTAGGACGATTTAAAAAAGATTTATCCCTAACGATATCTCGTCCTTTAATGAGCTATGGAATTCCTATCAGCTTGATGGGGATATTACTTAAGTCTGGCCTTGAATTCCCTTTAATACAATCTGCGTCTTTAGCACTGGTAGCTATTGGCTTTGTAATGACTCTATTAAATCGCATTCCTGGTATAAAAAACTTAATACCAAACAGATCTCTTCAATTAGGTAGTGCATTCGGAAATACTGGGTATTTCGGAATACCAGTTTCTCTAGCACTGCTTCCAAATCATGCTTTGATTTACAGCATAGGTTTTGACCTTGGTGCGACATTAGTAATTTGGAGTATCGGTCCAATACTGCTAACAGATCCTTCAAAAGTTTTAAGTTCTAATAGATATTGGCAGAATTTCATAAAAGCAATCTTTAGAAGCCCTGCTGTAAAAGGACTGATTGGCGCATTAATTGTTCATTCATCACCATGGAATAAACAATTAACAGCCTTACTATGGATACCTTCAAGGGTTGTAATTGTTTTAGCACTTGTAATTGTTGGAATGCGTCTAAGTTGGTTAAGAAAAGCAAATCTCTCAAGAATAAAAATCCAAATAACATCCATTAAAAATGCTTTAATCATGAAACTGGTTGGATTGCCAGTCGTTATGTTGATCATTTCCCTAGCGATCAGATTACCCACCGTTATGCGAGAGGCTTTAGTACTTCAATCAGCTGCGCCAACAGCAATATCTGTCTTACTAATATCCCAAGCAGCGTCAAGAAATGAAGATGAAGCCACATCGCTTGTTGTCTTAAGTACGATTATCTCGCTCATATCAATCCCTGCTTGGTTGATGATTTTAAGATTGTAAAAAGTTAACAACTATCGCCTTTTAACTCAGTTTGTCTAAGTTGTAAGAAATACAATTTTTTTAATGACCTCAGCTACAGCAACAAAAGCGACAGCAAAGAAAACAGCGGCAGTAAAATCATCATCAGTAAAATCTCAATCAATTTATTCATCAACCCAATCAAGATTTGCCAGTTCAAAGCTAATTCAAAATCTAGGTTCATCTAATGATGGGGTTCAATTCGATTTTTCAAGTTCGTTAAGAACTGCATTTGGAAGGGACTAAAAGGATATGGACCTTTTAAAAACACTTTTTACAGTTGCTATATGTCTAGGTATTGGATGGGCAATCTCAAAAGGGATCATGTTTGGTTTAACTCATATTTAATATTCCTGAAGAATGGCATCTTACAAATGAAGTAAGTGAAGTGATAGAAAGTGCATGGATGCAAGTCAAGATCACATGCGAAAAAATAAAAGCGCAAACAACTGCAAAATAAAAAATAAATTTCAAATATGCTTAACAAAATAACAGATCATTATCAAGAAAATTAATGGCTAAAGAATGGGAACCAAAAGAAGAACATCAAGCAGTTATTGCAAGGAGTATAGAGTTTATTTCTGATGAATTAGCTGAGTTACAAGAAGCTTTACGATGTCCAAATTCATTTATTGTTGAAATAGCTAATAGGGTAGTATCTGCATATAAAACAAACCAAATCATCA
The DNA here is from genome assembly GCF_027359355.1 of Prochlorococcus marinus str. MIT 1214. Classification (NCBI taxonomy): domain Bacteria; kingdom Bacillati; phylum Cyanobacteriota; class Cyanophyceae; order Synechococcales; family Prochlorococcaceae; genus Prochlorococcus; species Prochlorococcus marinus. The sequence continues at coordinate 454,844 of NZ_CP114777.1, forward strand.
TTAGAAGAGATGAAGAATAAATGGAATTTCTGCAATCGCATGATTTAAACCAATTGGGGCTTTGGACCCCTCTTATTGGAGGTATTCTTCTTTACGTTGGCTTAAATCTAAAAATCACTGAAGTTGATCCTAATGAGTAATCAATACATGAAAAATGAGTACAACGATGAGAAAAGGTTCAATTTATTAGAATAGTTTGGGATGAAACAAGGAACTCTTGAACTAATTTTCTTTGCTCTGATTTTCTTGAGTCTTCAATTTTGGTGGATAAGGATGACAATTAAAAATGGTCGAACTGGAGAAGTAGATAAATGGGGGCAAAAAACAAACCCAAAAAAACTAAATGAATTGGAGAAAGTGAAGCAAGATTTAGAAAAACTTTTTCGATCTTAGTTCTCAATACTACAAAACTATTTAAATAATGAACTATCAAATTTTGCTTGAAAGCTACGCTGCTGGTGAATGGATTAATAAAGACGAAATATCGTTACTAGAATTAGAACTTGATTGTCAACTAGAATCTATTAAATTTTCTCGCAATCAAGGTTGCACAGAAAAAGCACCAAAGCACATTTGCGAGGCAGCTCAAGTTTGCGAGGGTAGTAGTTGGCTCACTTGCTTTGCTTCAATACTAGATAAGGCCAATCCCCTTTCTCTTGGGAATAAATCAAGAGGAGCAAAAGTCATTGATGCACTTCTAGATAACAATTATTTAATGAATTAAAATAGTAAAAACAATTATCAATTCATTATTAATAGACAAATTATTATTAAACAAATCCAATGAGCAATAGTGAAAGTCGTGAAGAAAGGAAAAAACGTTTTAAAAATCTCTCAAGTGCAGAAAGAAAAATGTTGATTAGAAAGAAACTAGAATTACAAGGTTTAACAGAGGGAAGCGGTGTGAGGGGAAAGGATCAATCTTCTTACGACAAAGAAGAAATGATAGATTTAATTCTATTAACAAGATGTTTTCAAAAGAATAAAATTCAATAAGTCATCCAAGCAAATTTTGTTTTACGAAGTTAGTCCCTGCAAAATGGGCATATGAATAAACCTATTAAAAAAAAGAAAATTACCTTTGCAAGGTTTGCTGTTCGTACTCTTGCTATTTCTGCAAGCACCCTCGCTCTATTTGATTTTCTAAAAGGAGACTATCAAGCTGGAGGGCTTCTAGCACTTGGATGGTTAACCATCGTGATCGGGGAGAAAAGGATGTTTAATGGGGAAAAGACAAATGAAGAAACCTAAGAAAATTTCCAACTGTTAACTATCAATAAATAGATCTATAAAATTCATTCAGCTTTTATTCTCTATGCCACCATAAAAGAAGTAACAGTATATAAGACTTTAAATATTGAGGCATTTTATTCCACCCCATTAGTTCTATGAGTGAGACAAAGAAAAATATGAACTTCAATCTGACAGAAATGAAGTTCAAGTTTAATGATCTATTTACTGGAATTGCATTGCTGTTGTGTGCATTTTTATGTGCGTTTAGCCTTGCACTAATTTCAATAAGGCTAGGGCCAATAGCTAAATGGGCTAATTATCAGACTATTTGTGTTGAACAAGAAAGTTTAAAATCTCCAATCGAATGGGCGGTGCGTAAGTGCAATGGGAGGTCAAAAGTTTATCAAGTGAAGTGAAGGCAACTCAATTAAAGTTGAGTTGAGGCTTTTTACTATTCGGAAGATAACGTTTGTCGTAAGAACCAATAACATCAAATCAATAGTTTGTTTAGAGCCAAAACAATAGAAATCCTGCCAAAAGTCCAGACATATGACCTAACAAACTAATTCCAGGTAAGAATGACCAAATAATTCCAATACCTGTAAGCACAGAAATAGATTTAAGTAATCTTGGATCTTTGTTTAAGTGACATCCAATGAACAAGAATCTTTTCTTTCCATAAATTGTAGTCATTAGAATAAACGCGTCGATACCAAATAAAACACCACTAAAGCCAATGGCTAGAGACATAGGATTTCTATAAATTAAAATATCTACGCACCAACAAATGAACGCTTGGAGAGGCATTATCAATACAATAAAAGCCAGAAAGAAATAGTCACTTTGAAGGCTTAAAGATTTAAGAAAATATCTAGCTACGATGATTCCAGAGATATTTGCCAATAAATGATTAACATCACCATGAAAAAAATGGGATGTAATAATCCTGTATGGCTCATAAAACAAACGTCCAGACCAATAAGCAATGGAAGCCTTATCAATTATTCCAAAGAAATCTGTTGCAAAGAAGCAAATAGTGCAAGCCAAAAAGGGGACAAAATATTGCCAATCATCTTTTGAAATCTTCTCAAGCATTCGTAAATAGATTTACCAATAATCCAATCGTACTTCGTGAATATGATCTATTGAAAAACGAATAGGGCTAATTCTTTAACTATGTGAATAAGCTAAAATATTTACCTATCAAGAACATCACCCATAAAGAAAAGGACTAAGGCCTAAGGTGAACAAATCTATTATTGATATAAATGGAAATTGATGTAAAAAAGAGACTAAATCTCAATAGTTATGAATGGTGGAGAAACCACCGAAGGTTTGTAACCCTTGGATTATTTCTTGCAATTTTTGCAGGCTATGTCAGAGGTCCTTCAGCGAAAGACTTCAAAGTGAATGATATTTGCGGACGTCTAAGCGCTGATTTGATTACAGGGGAAAAGGCTGCAAGAGAATTGAAATTAGGCAAGAAAAGAATCGATGGACTAGAAGGAGAGAAAGCTGATATTACTAATCACTACTACCATGCCAAGTACTACTGCCAAGGCTACACAAAAGGCAATGTAGGATTGGGATACTAATGACATCTTTACTAAAATAGCCAGAGAAAAGCATTGCACTTTTCAGGCCGCTTTAACGGATCTGGCTTTTTGACTAAGCTTTTACAGCTTTAAGACTAACTTTTCTTGCACGCTTCGCAGGTCTTCCTGCTCTAGCCTTAGATGCTCTCTTTGAAACTGAGTTTGCGCTTGAAGTTGCTTTTTTAGCTTGAGCAGAAGCTACTTTCTTAACTGCTGATTTAACTTTAGAAGTCTTAACTTTTGCTTTTGCAGCGCTCTTGGCTGGAGCTGCTTTAGTTACTGCTTTCTTTGCAATTACTTTTTTAGCAGCAGTTTTTTTGATAACGGCCTTTTTAGCAACAGTTTTCTTGACAGCAGCCTTTTTAGCTGAGGGTTTTGCTGAAGCTTTTTTAGCACTCGTAGTCTTACGAGTACGGTGAGAGAGAATCAAAGCCCACTCATCAGCACTAACATTTGCAGGCTTATTACCATGAATCTCAGAAACTTTTGCAGCTTTCTCAATATCCTTTATTAAGTTTTTCCAAGAAGCAGCATAACGCTTATCAGATTGTGACTTAGCACCGCTCTCTACAAGAGTTTCAACAACTTGTGATGGTGTTACTTTTTTTCTTCTTCGGTTAAAAATTTCCTTTTGAAGGGTAGCGATCATGGCTTCGCCTTTAGCGCTAACTTTGATACTTAATTGAGACATTGAATTAAGAATTACCTATATACAACATCTAGCACATTGTGGGTATCCAAACCGAACAACCTATTTACATGTAGATGTAAATAGCATCTGCATCTTATAAATTTACATAAAAAACTATTCATTTAAAGACATAAGGAGCGCAAAAATTAAGTTATAGGCTTGTTTAGAAAATAGATAGGTAAAGTCTCACTTAAGGAGAAAATGACTATCAAGATGGAATTAAGTTTTATTGATTATCTAAAAAGTAAGCAAAAATCGCTATGAAACACAAAAAACAAAAATTCGAGCAACAACCTAGCTATCTATTGAAAATGTTCTTTCTAATTTTGCTTTTATTTGCTTTAAAGACGGTTCTGAGACCTTGAGTATTTTTTTATAGAATCCAAAAATTTTAAGACACGCCAAGGGAACAAATATTGTCAATAGTAAGGTTTTAGTTGTAATCATATAAATGTTATAAGCCAAATCGATGAGAAACGCACAAATATTACTTGGTAAACGTATATGTATATAAACTCAAGGTCTTTAGAAAATTTTAGTTAAGGTCAAGGTGTTAAGTACGAATTAACCAATTCAATAAAATGCAGGACAGGAAGGATCTCAAAGCCCTTATTTACCAGGTAGCAGCAGCAACAGATAGAGGTCAAAGGATGAACGCGATGATTGCTCCTATGTACCAAAATAAATTAGTAGAGATGAATAAACTAGTTGAAGATCTACTACCCCTATCAGATGAAATATCTCAGGATTCTATTGAAGGTGAATGGGAGCTTATTTACTCATCAGTTGAATTATTTAGGAGCTCTCCATTTTTTTTAGCCATAGAAAAGGCTCTAAACGACAAATCAAAAAGCGATTTATTTTTCAAGCTTCATCTTTTACAAGTTGGATCATTTGGTTTATCAACAATAGGAAGAGTCGGTCAATATCTCAATTTTAATAAAGGAGAAATGATCTCCTCCTTTGATACCACTATCTTTGGAATTACAACCATCCCAATTCTTGGTTGGTTCAAGCTTTTACCTACCTTTGGTGGTCGAGTCATAACGCTGGCTAAAAGGCTTCAACTAAAAGACAACATTCTTTCAATGGAGTTAGAGAAGACTAAAGTATCAGAGGTGGATGGACTGGGAAAAATTCCTTTTTTAGACAGTATTCTCATGGAAAGGTGGTATCCAGTTAAAACCATATGGAAGCTTCTTCCATGGAACAAAGAAAATCCAATTTGTGAGATTAGAGTGATCTATGTTGACGAAGATTTAAGAATCATTCGAGATATGCACGGAGCATTATTTGTTTACATACGTCCATCAATTCCTCTTCTTAACCAAACAAAAAATTAAGTAAATTCCTTCTTAAAACTTACTTCATTTAAGCAGTTCTTTAGAATTTGTAGTAGAAATTCTAAAGAAGAAAAATTCCTTTTAAAAAAATAAATGAAAAATCCAGAAGTAATAGTAATTGGAAGTGGTATAGGAGGATTATGTTGCGGAGGCTTGCTAGCAAAAGCTGGCAAAAAAGTCTTAATTCTTGAGGCTCACTCAAAACCTGGAGGAGCCGCTCATGGCTTTCAGAAAAATGGATATACATTTGAATCTGGACCATCTCTTTGGAGTGGAATAGGTACTTGGCCTACGACAAATCCTTTAGGTCAAGTCCTAAAAGCTCTTAACCAAAAAGTTGAATTAATTAAATATCAGGATTGGAATGTTCAAATTCCTGAAGGCGACTACACAATTGGAGTTGGAGATAGAAGATTCTTTGATCAGATCAATTCAATAAGCGGAAATGATGCCATTAAAGAATGGGAACATTTTATTCAAGTGATTAAACCGATTGGTGCAGCAGCTAATGCAATTCCCCTAATAGCGCTAAATCAAAACAAGGAAACTATTTTTCAGCTCTTAAGACGTAGTAAAACACTCCTCTCTCACTTGAAATCTTTTAAATACCTAGGAGGTGCTTTTGGAAATTTAGTAGATGACCATCTTAAAGATCCATTTTTACGAAATTGGGTTGATTTACTTTCCTTTCTAATAAGCGGTTTATCGAAAGACGAAACCAATGCAGCTGCGATGGCAACCCTTTTTGATGATTGGTTTAAACCAGATGCCTACCTGGAATATCCAAAGGGAGGAAGTGAATCTATCGTTAAAGCTCTATTAAATGGAATTTACTCATTTGGAGGAAAGCTCCAACTTAATTCAAAAGTTAGTCAGATAATTATAAAAAGGAATAAAGCAATTGGAATTGAGTTAAAAAATGGTGAGAAAGTCTTTGCAGAACATATTGTTAGCAATACAGATATTTGGAACACCATTGATTTAATACCAAAAGATATATCTCAAAAATGGAGAGAAGAAAAGTCTATAACTCCAAAATGCAAGTCATTTCTTCATCTACATCTTGGGTTTAATGCAGAAGGACTAGAAAATATTCCACTCCATTCAATATGGGTTGATGATTGGGCTAAAGGTATTACTGCCGAAAGAAATGTAGTAGTTCTCTCTATTCCATCTGCCTTGGATCCAACAATGTCTCCCCACAACAAACACATCCTTCACGGATATACACCTGCTAATGAGCCATGGGAAATATGGGAAAATCTTAAAATAGGTACTAACGAATATGAAAAAACAAAAGAGGAGCGATGCTCAGTCTTCTGGAAACCAATTAAAAAATTGGTGCCAGATATAGAAGAAAGAATCGAAATAAAAATGCTAGGGACACCACTTACACATCAAAGATTTCTAAATACTAAACATGGAAGTTACGGTCCAGCATTATCAGCTGCAAAAGGGCTTTTCCCAGGGAATAAAACTCCAATTAAAAATCTTTTAATGTGCGGTTCAAGTACATTCCCAGGGATCGGTATTCCACCAGTAGCAGCCAGTGGCGCTATGGCCGCCACTACAATTCTTGGTTCCAAATTCCAAAGAGATCTAATCAAAGAGCTAGACATATAAGAAAACAGCTATTGTTAATAGACAATATGAAAACACAAATCAAATGAGTAACTCACTCAATCAAGCTTTTACAGGAGTAATCGCTCTAGCTCTGATTGTGATATCTGTAGGTCGTATCCCATTTTCAAGAGAGAAAGAGCTATCAAATTTATGCAGGGAATACTACACAATGTACCTTAATCAGAATGACTACTCACTAAAAGAAAAAAATACAAAGATCAAAGTGATTGCAAAGAAAACAGGTCTTAAAGCTGAGACAAATAATATTGGTAATTTTTGTAATTCGTTCTATTTCAACCAAAGATAGATTTAAATAAGAAAATAGAAAAGTTCTCTGAATACATTTATTCAATTTCTAATAGGAACAAATACATCCGTAATTATATCGATAGATTTAATATCAATTTAGTAGTTAAATAAGAATAGTAACGAGGAAAAATCATGAAGAAAGAAGCTTCATCAAATATCCTTGAAAAAATTGATGTCGCTAAAGAAAGAATCAAGGAATTAGAAACAATGATTAATCATTGGGAAGGTGTCGAAGTTGAAGGTTTTTGGGATGCTGAATGCTCTATAAATCCATCATCTCCGGCTTGCCTTCTCTTTAATAATTGACCTTCAATCGGTAAAACTTAAAGCCAGATCAAGCAAATCATCTCAGATCAAAAGCTATTCTAACAGCCTTATTAGTGAATAAAAATTAACTCAAAGACAAAAAGAATCACTTAACGAGACGCAAAGGTATTTTTCTTTAACTATTGAAATCTACATTTTTAAACTCATGATTCACAAAAAATTTTTATAGAGTAAAAAAAATTGTAGATAAAAAATGACGGAGCCATCAAAAGTCGTGTCATCCAGTGACTTTGATGATTGGTTTTCTTTGAACGACACTGTTATGGGAGGTTCAAGTAAGGCAGTTTGTAGATCTTCCTCAAAAGGCCTCTCCCTGGAAGGTGTTGTAGTTGAGGAAAAAGGAGGTTTTGTTAGTTGCAAATCTCCAATATTTTCACCTGTTCTAAATTTATCCAATTATCAAGGTTTTGAATTAAAAATTGAAGGTAAAGGTCGAACTTTAAAATTTGGAGTGTCATGTAAATATGGAATTTTTGGATTAAGAGGATTTTTCTTAGACAAATCACCTGGTGGGCTCAGATGGGTAGCAGAAATAGAAACAAAAAGATTTGGGACAACAACTGTCAAAGTACCTTTTGAAAGCCTTGAACCAACTGTTCTAGCAAAAAAAATTTCTTTTCCAATCATATTTAAATCAGAATCTATAACCCAATTTCAATTACTACATTCCAAATTTGGTAAACCAGGAGAATTGAATCCTGGCTTTAAGCCTGGAAAAATAAATTTTGTTTTACAATCGATTAGTGTCTATTAGCACAATTAAAAAATAACTATATTTATATTGTTCTGGTTCCATAGGTAATAAAAATACAACGTATAGTAAAAGTATTTCTCAAAGGATTGGACCGTAAAACAAACTAAATCTATGAAAAACCTTTTTTATTGTATATACTCCAATTAATTCAGAAAACTTCCTTTCAATGGGATTGCTTTAAATATATAACCTCAATAAAATGAATAACAAAGACTTACCACCGATATGTGGTTTTGAATTTGAAATTAATAAGTTAGTAAATAAGGAAAGAGATAGTAGACAATTCGAAAAAAAGTCAAGGTTAGAGAATGTTAATTCAGCATTTGCATGTGCCCTCCATATGCATCAACCAACAATTCCAGCAGGTAACAATGGAGAGCTCATTTCACATTTGCAATATATGTTTGAACACACTTCAGAAGGAGATAATCACAATGCCGAACCATTTGCTCAATGCTACAAACGTCTAGCTGAAATCATTCCAAGCCTGATAGATGAAGGATATGACCCCAAAATAATGCTTGATTACTCCGGTAATCTTCTTTGGGGAATCGAACAAATGGGTCGCGAGGATATTCTCTCATCATTAAAGCTCCTAACGTGTGATTGCACAGTTCAACCCCATGTTGAATGGCTAGGAACCTTTTGGAGTCATGCTGTAGCCTCTTCAACTCCACCTTCTGACTTTAAATTACAGATAACAGCCTGGCAGCATCACTTCTCGTCATTATTCGGTGAAGATGCATTGCATCGAGTGAAAGGATTCTCTCTCCCCGAGATGCATCTTCCAAACCAACCTGATGTTCTTTTTCAATTAATCAAAGCTCTAAAAGAATGTGGATATTGTTGGGTAATGGTTCAAGAGCATAGCGTTCAAAATCTTGATGGCTCATGTCTTAGAGACGATCAGAAATATGTTCCAAATATGCTCAAAGCACAAGGAAGTCATGGAGAGACTATCTCTATTCTTTCACTAATAAAAACTCAAGGGTCAGATACCAAGCTTGTTGGACAAATGCAACCTTATTACGAGGCCATAGGGCTAAAAAAACAATATTTAGGCCAACATATTATCCCCTCGTTAGTCTCCCAAATTGCTGATGGAGAAAATGGCGGTGTAATGATGAACGAATTTCCTCAAGCTTTTATTCAGGCTTATAAAAGAATTGGTCCGAAAACCGACAAAAGTCCCACAATTGCTATGAACGGATCTGAATACCTCGCGTTCCTGGAGACTTTAAATATTGATGAAAATAGTTATCCATTGATACAAGCAGTCGGTCAAGACAGAATATGGAAAAAAATCTCAGGGCCAATAACTCCTACTTTGGTTAAAAAAGCAATAAATGAATTAAAAGAGGAAGATCAATCTTTTTCTTTGAGTGGAGCCAGTTGGACTAACGATTTGAGTTGGGAAGATGGATATATAAATGTTTTAGAACCAATTTCAAAACTTAGTTCCTATTTTCACGAAACATTTGACCATTTATTAGTTCAAAATCCAGCGTTAACAAAAACCCATGACTATCAAGAAGCACTCCTATACCTTTTGCTATTAGAAACTAGCTGCTTCCGTTATTGGGGACAGGGGAAATGGACTGAATATGCTAAAACAATCTTCAGAAAGGGTGAAGAGGTGATTAAAAACTTTGAAATTTCAGCACAGAGCAGTTAATCAATTTTGTAAAAGCATCAATAAAGAAAAAGAAATAACTAGCAAAAAATAATTTTTTGCGTTAAGGTCACCGACCAAAGCTTTAAAGAAAATGACTAGTACAAGTTTTGACAAAAATGGACTGGATAAAGCAGGTATTCATTGGATGCAATATCTTTCAATGACATCAATGTCATTGCTTATATTTCTCATAGCATTAGACAAAGCCGTTCCTAGCTTTCATCATTTTGTTTTAATTTCAATGGCCAAAGCAGGAATTATTTGTAATGCGATAGCTGGATAACATACTTTGACAGATCCACTGATCTCGCCAAAGAAAAAAATATTAAACTATGAAAGGAAAAATCAATCCAGACAACGATGGTTACGATCCATCAGAGGAATACTTCAAAAAGAAAGGTGACGCATATGAAAATGAAACTGAAGAATATTTCCCTAAAGAAACTTCTAAGCCACCCCATTATTAAGGCAACCAAGAAAGAGCTGATGATAATTAAAATCAACTAATGATTATTATCTATGTGAAATGTACGTACCTTCTGGATAGAGCCTTGATATTGCATTAAATCGCTTTGATATTTGTCGTTCTTTGTCAATATTAACTTTACGATTAAGAACCAAAACGTTGTGAACCATCCATAGAAAAAAGCCAACAAGCCAATACCAAGATATGGGATGAGCCAAAATGTTTATATATCATCTAATTTTAAGATGGCAATTATGTCCGTTTTTTTCATAAGTATTTAAACCTTTTGTTATTACCCCAACATCAAAATTAGATTTTTAAAAATGATTACTCAAGTCTATTGCTCTTTTAACCACATCAACAGCTAAGTAGGACTAGGTAGAACTGCTCAAGTCATATATTAAACATGAAAACATTTGTTATCAATCAAGCGAATGTATACTTATTTCTACTGGATTATTCATAGATTTTTCGACTATTATTGCTCGCCAGATAAGAGAGTGTATTTAGGGCTCTAATTTGAGATTCCAAAAATTAATTGCATTAGTAAAGAGCTGTAATTTTCTCTAGTTTTAATTTTTGGTGAATAAGTCTAAAAATATGAGCTTTTCAAATGCCTTTCCATACATATAGTTTGGCAATCGTTCTCTTCCGCACTGCTAGATATTGAACAATATGTTACACACTCAAGATAATCTTCAATTGGATCAACTTGGTCTTGAGACATTTTCTTAGCATCAATCGTATTCATAAAAGTTTCCTACAATTAAATTTAATCTATCCTTTCTTTTTATTTTTTCTATCGGTATTACTTACTAACTTATACGCATAAGAAAAACTGATATATGAATCATTTTTAACTAAAACGAAATGGCGAAATAGGAATTAATTTTTATTTTAATAGCTCATATTAATAGTTATATAAAAATAATCGAAAAAAAAGAAAAGCTGTAAACAACTAACTCAAAATTAAAATAATTTTCATCCTATCTTCTCAATTTTATTCTTATTCCTATTCTTTCTCTAATAGCTTTTATCGGAATCATATCTTTCATTTGATCATCTATTTGCTTTCTAATTAAATTTCTAAATAATTGAGAAAGCAACACCAAACTAAAAAGAGATAATATAATGCTCCCCAATGCAATTAATGAATAAGTATCCATTTCAAAGTTCTCTATATATTGCCCATTCATCACCATCAGCAGTGACTTCAGAAAGTAACGCAACAGCTATGTCGGACTGATCAGAGCGCTTAACAATAATCTCTTTACCACCCATATATGGATCATTGAACTCTGATTTTGAACGGCTAGCCTCTAGCTGCTCAGATGGTGTCAAAACTTCAAGAATTTTTATCCATATCTCATCATCTGAAGCGAAAGGTGGAACAGAAAATTTACTCGGGCTACTTCCTTTTTTTTTATCCATATTATTTAATTTTTAGCTTTAATCTCTTTAACTTCATTAATTAATCGCTCTTGTCGTTCAGGGGTAATAAATCCAAGAGATCCACACTCATTAATATCTTGAATTGGATCTGATAGTCCATCGTGTTTCTTTAGCCATCCCTCCGTGCATCCTTTACATGCTAATTCATTTAATTCATTAGCTAAAGACTTGGCTTTCAAGCTATCCATCAATAAAAATTTAATTACTTCTTTCTTCCTACTCTACAGTCATTCTATAACTCAAGGGGAAAAAAAATTGATAACCTTATTCAACAAAATTGTAAAGTTGAATAATTTACACCCTATTAATAGATAAGTGGAATCAAAGAAAATAAGAACCAAAACGATCTACTTGGAAACTCATGCAGCTTCTTTTTTAAATTCCCGATAAATAGAAATGTCTATAGGTCTATTCACATCGGATTGAAAATCAACAATGTCTTGATAAATCTCATTAGGTAAAGGTTGCATTTCGCATCTTGAATAACATTTGCTGTTATCAAGCTTTTTCATTGAAAACCTGTTGCCTAAGCGCTTAAAGATAGACAATGTCACAATGCAACTTGAGTTAGTTATATCGTTAGAAGCTGTAGATGCAATACGCAAAACTACTAGCCTTCTCTATTAATTGAGTGAGTAGTTATTACTAATATTATTTTTTTGTAGCAGTTGCCACTTCATATCATTTTGTATAAAAAGCAAACTTTAATAAGAGTATTAAAAAAAGATGTCTTTATCTCCAAATGAGATGACTCCGTACATAAAAAAAATTCAACAGAAATTTGATAAAGCTCAAACGTTTTTAGTGAAAAATGGTTTTCACCAAGCTACAAAAGGGCTTTTAGAAGACATCGAAAACGCTAACGGCATAAGTAAAAAAACAAACTAATCTCTATCCTTCCTATGAGATGAAATCAAAAACAAAGTCTTTAGTGAGACAAGTAAAATGGTAGGCATGTATATCCTCTAAAATTCAGTTACCCTTTCCATGGTAACTGAAATCATTGTTTTAGACTTCAAGCTTAGTAATGTTTTTTCAGAGTATTGCACTCATATGAATGCCCCAGAGCAGCAGGCGATGTTTAAAGAAATGGGTGTTAAAACTTTTTATATCGGTGAGTGTATAGGAGACTCTAAAAGAGCAACTATTATGTTTGAAGGACCTGAGAATGTTTTATATAACATTTTTTTTAGTCCGGAAACAAAGCCTATTCTTTGAAGCCTCTGGTCATATTTATGAAGAAACAAAAATCACAAGATGGAAAAACAATTGTCCGAAATGCTAATTTTTAGGCGTTGAACTTCCTAAAGAAATCGTATTTGGAATCATAGGTATTGAATGTTTTTTGCCGTCTGGGCTTACATAAATATTCTCTTTCCCATATTCTGTATCAATGATTTTTTCAAAATGAGTCCCCTTTGGAAGATGTAAAAAATATTTTTGTGCTCTGTTCATCTTCTTTATATAGCTATTTAAAAATAACTGGGATATTTCCCAACGACAACAAATTTATTATTTTATGAAAGTTTGGTAGCTAACTATTGAATTCTTCTAAAGCAGTTAATAATCTACCAACTCTAGTTCCATTAACTCCAAGATCGCCACCACCATATCTTGATGCCGATTTGATTTGAATCTTCTTATCTATTTTTAAAATCTCCAAGTCATCTGGAAATCTAAAAATCAAACTACGACAAACCCCTTTCCAATAATGTTCATTACTCACTAAAACCTTGGTTCTAGGGATTTTCTGGGCAATCGTGACAAGTTGATCAAAGGTCTTGTCAACATCTTCAAATTCTTTTTGAAAGAAAACGCAATTTAGTGGATTTAAGCAAGAACTAAGACCTGATTTAGGACCTGGCATATTTTCTATTAGTTCATATATTGATCATGACAAAAAGTTTATTCCACCTGGTCTTGTTTTTCATTAACTTATTACTCAGTTGTTTCTAGTTCTCCCTACCTAAAACACCCATGGGAAAAAGCTTCTTCAATTAGGTTAATACAAAAATTTTTGAATATGAAACGATTAGATAAGACAGGGATGATGGTAATTATTTTCAGTGTGGCCTCAACACTTCCTTACCAGTTTCATTATCTCTCTTCTATGAGTTAAATAAAGTTACCCCCTCTCCCGATAGATAGTGCTCATTAAGGGTCTTTTGATTAAAGGCGGCTCAGTCCCATACCCAATCCATATAAAGCCAATAATTTCCTCCTCGCTTGAGTTTATTTGTGCAATTTTATAGGTATTAGGGTCTTTAGTGATTTTTCCTGTTGACCACTTGCAACCAACATCATCAGCAACAAGTGAAAGAGAGAGGTTTTGAATCGCGCAAGCACAAGCAGCATAATCTTCGAGTTTTTGAACTTGATTATCAGTACATAATTGAGTGGCAATAAGCAAATGGGAAGGGTTTAGCATTTTGTCTCTTATTTTTTTCATACTAGATTCATCTATTGTCATATCACCAAACTTCAGAGTCAGCTGTAGTTGATATAGTTGTTTCCTTTTTTTTATCCCAATATTGGTAAAACGCCATGGGAAAGTCCTTCTGTGGCAAGGTGCCTGATTAGCTGCAAATATTGATTTTTTAATTACTTCTCTAGGAACACGTTTTTTTGAAAAAATGTGAAGTGTCCTTCGTTTTGTAATTGCATCAGCTATTTCCATGATTTTTTCTTGACGTTATTAACTACACTATTAGCCATAGTGACAATTTTACAAAAAGTTAGTTTAGAGACCTGTATTAATAAAAGGCGTTTAAATCATCTCCAACTTGAATCTCACATCTAAAAAAACCATGATTTGTTGAAAATCACTTATTAAGCAACTTTGTCAAGAATTACATTTGATTTTTCTGAAAATAACGAGACGACTTGGCCCATAGGGGTCTTGAATACGCGTTCGACAATTTCTCCATCATTGATAATTATCTTCGTATTCAAGGACCCAGAAGGTAGATTTACAGATCTTTTTTTTAGTAGAATCTCCAGCTCTGGAAACTGATCATTAGGTTTAAGAAACTCTTTTAACTCAGGATGCAGATCTAAGATTGCGTCATCAAAGGCCTTAAACTTTTTCGTTAAAACCATACTTTGAGAAAGCTGTTACTTATGACTTGTAACCTACTGATCTCACGACGTAAAGAGTATTTAAACCAAGATCGGGATAAAATTAATAAGACTTTAAATAAAGCTTTAATGAGCAAAGAATAAATTCACATAATAAATTTTACTTGTAGCTCAATGTACAGATTAGTAATTAATGTCTAGTAGCGTCAAACACTCGCTGTTCATGATGAGAAATAGACGTTACCTCAGAACTTCTGTCGCTTAAAACTGACTGTGTGAATACAGTAATAGCTGCAATACTTGGTGTAATAGGTAAAAACATAACCAAAGCCAACACACTACTGTTAGGTTTAAATAATCTTTGCATTAATAAATAATGGTTCAATTATTATTCTCAATAATTTGTAAGTGATTTGCGTGTTCGGTTTCCCTTGAATAAAGCAATTAGTTTGACCTGTAATAGCATCTAAACACCTTTGGTCTTTTCCAGAGCATTGAATAAATAGCTTCAAGTGCCTTTTGAGTTTTAGGCAGCTTGCAACTAGGCCATGACTGTTGAGTAATCATTGTGATTAATTCGGAGTCATTCTTATTTCTACATCGGATGTGACCCATAAAACCAGAGTAATAGAACTCAGGCAAAAATACATAGAACAAAAACTATTATTCAGCTAGTTATTTATTGGGAAAATAAGCATAAAAAAAAGGGGTAATTTATTACCCCTTCTGTATATCCTATAAATTACTTTTGGTAAGTATTACCTCTGTAAGTTAAGGATGCTTGCATCTGCTTTTTAGCTTCTGCTTGCCTAGTTGTGTAGATGTTACTTCTGTAACTAAGTTCTACAACTTTTTTTGGAGTAGCTTCTTTGTGTTGAAGGTACTCTTGGCCTCTGTAAGTAAGAACAGTCATTGCTCTTTCTAGTAGCGCTCAAGACCCCGTTCCATGTCTCGAGTCATACTGCAGCTTGATATTTAGCTGAACGTGTATCAAAAATAACAGAAATTATCTTTAAACGATGTTCCTCATGATACATAAAACAGTGAATTATGTAGTGTTAACCGAAATAGTTGCATTTCTTACTAAAAAACCCTTAAATCACTAAGAAAGTTAATTATTTATCCTCTTTTTTCTTTTTTTAAACTAAACCAACATTCCTCCTTTTCCCTCTTCTTACAAAAGTCATTAAAGAACAAAAAAGGATCCTAATATGGCAAAAATTATCAAAGTAATTAACGACTTAACTCCAGATGAATCAATATTTTGAAAATCGAATCAAATGCTTTCAGAAAATTTCAAGAAGGTAAACCATATAGTAACCACACAAAAGCCTCGTTATTTAATACCCAGTATCTAAAAAATACTATCACTATTAAATTGATCAAAAAAGCATGAATAAACGAAATTTCGGATCCTCTATCACCATAAATCTGTTGTAATTTAGTTTTTGTTAGGCAAGGCAAGATACAAAAATGTTAACAATTACGGTGCTACAGGAAGTTGCTAAGAAGTTAAAGAATATGTATGTTTTTCAATCCGCTTTAAAAGGCCTACCACCTTTACTTAAATAATCCATATATTTATCAGACTCTTTGAGGTAATACTTCCTGCTTTGACCAATATATCTAGCTTCGATTAAGAGATCGGTAACTTCAGGCCAAAAAGATTCAGGGACCAACTCAAGAGGATTAATAGCACTTGGATTCCAATTTAACTCAGTCAAAAATAGAAACCAAATCGACTTGCACTTAATGAAATCGGATAAACAATCTGAATTAAAATTATTCATTTATAAATCGGACTGATTGAGCTGCTTTATCAGCTTTGATTCTTGCCTCATCGAGGGTTTCAGCTTTTGCTACAGCTACTCCCATTCGACGACCTTCAGTAGAGCTCGGCTTGCCAAATATAAATATACCTGTATTCGATTGACTTAAGGCATCTTCAAGTCCCGTAAAAGCTATGTTTGAAGTTTTCTGGGAAGCCAAAATCACTCTGCTCGCAGACGCTCCATGACAAACTATTTCTGGAATTGGGATACCTAAAACAGCTCTAAGGTGTAATTCAAACTCATTTAAATTTTGGCTAATCAAAGTTACTAAGCCTGTGTCATGTGGTCTTGGTGACAGCTCTGAAAAAATCACCTCCTCACCCTTAATAAAAAATTCAACGCCAAACAAACCAACTCCACCAAGATTATCAGTGACACATTTGGCTATCTTTTTAGCCTTATCTAAAACACTTTCAGTTAATTTAGCTGGTTGCCAACTACATTGATAATCTCCATTCTTTTGCTCGTGTCCAATCGGTGCACAAAATAATGTTTTGCCATTAAATTGTCTAATAGTTAATAAAGTAATTTCTAAATCAAAATCAATAAATTCCTCTAATATAATTTTATTTGATTTACCTCTTGATTTTTCAATAGCCAAATTCCAAGCCTGGACTAAATCATTTTTATTATTAACTAAACTTTGTCCTTTACCTGAAGAACTCATAACTGGCTTAATTAATAATGGATAACCAATCGACTCTGCATTCAAATAAAGCTCGGATTGATTCATCGCATAACTAAATTTTGCAGTTCTTATATTTAATTCGTTAGCAGCTAAATCTCTGATTTTATCTCTATTCATAGTTATTGCAGTGGCTCTTGCATTTGGTATTACTGTTATTTCTTGTTCGATTTCCTTTAATACATCTACTGCAAGGGCCTCAATTTCAGGAATAATTATATCAGGTTTACATTTATATATTACTTCTTTTAAGTCACTAGCATTATTCATATTTAATACTTCAAATTGATCAGCTATCTGCATGGCTGGCGCATCATTATATCTGTCACATGCAATAACATAACAACCTAATCTTTTAGCTGCTATTGCCACCTCTTTCCCTAATTCTCCACTACCTAAAAGCATTATTTTCTTTGGAAAAACGTTCATAATCATATCTATAGGTCAAAAATATAAATTAATATAATATCTCTTAAACAGAATTGAAAATAAAAAAAAGAAGTAGAAATTAACAGAGACACTGAAAGGAAAAAATTATTCTTAGTACAACAGAGCGCTTGTTGTAGATGGATAAAATCAATTGATCATTCGTGATTGCTTTTCGACTCAATAAGATAGAAGAAAGATATTTCCACGACAACAAGTAATTTTTGGATACCTGCTTTTGAGTACTGCAATGGTATTGATTTTGGACATCAGATACAACACTTTTGAAAACAATGAAAACAAGCTTATAAAAGCAATTCCTAATCCAAAAAATATATCTAATTTTTTCACGTTAGTCCTATAGAGTGAGGATTAGCCATACAAGCTCTTTACGAATGTAGAGAAGTTAGTTAAAAGGAAGGGATAATTTCGTCTTATTTATTGGAATGGTTTCTAAGAAGAAAATTAAAGACTTCAAGGATTTGGAGCAGTTCCCTGATTTAAAAGAAGCTCTTGTCCCAGCCATTAAGACATTGCCCTCAGGTTCAATGAATACTAAAGTAATCATCACTGAAGGTGAAATTGTAGAGAGAGTTTATAAAACACCAAAAGGTGAAATTATATCTCTTTCCGCCAATGATTTATCGAGAAAAGCTGCCTAACTATTCTATGTAAACTCATTTATTTTTGTATTTCCCAAGTAGGAGAGTTAATTATTATTGTCAGCACAATAAGAAAAAATGGCAAAGGAAACATCCATTATTTAGCAAATCTGTAATCCTGAATTTAGTGTTTTTAATTGATCAATGTCATCTAAAGAAGAAATCCTCTCCATCCTCGAAGCGTTTGCTTCTACAGAAAGAATGGGATCATTCTTTTTAGACAATGCAACCCCTGACTTTTTGTTTATAAGACCAAGTGGGAATCCGATAGATGCAAAAGGTTTTCAAGATATGTGGTCCTCAGGAGATCTTGTACTAGAAAGCGCAGAAATCACAAAGGTACACAAATTTGAACTTTTAGGTTCAAATGCTGCAATGTGCGTATTCACTTTAGGCTCAAAATTCACTTATAAAGGGGCTCAAAACGACGACCTCCCGACAGTAACTTCGATTTTTAAAAAGATAGATGAGAAATGGAAAGTAGCATGGATGCAAAGATCCTCAGGTCAAGCAGATATGAGTCTGTGGAACGACTAATTTATATTTCCTACATATTGGTTAAGTATTCGTAAATTCTATTTATATCCTTACGTCTGAAGTAATCATTCAACAAGATAGATAATTTATAAGAGAAATAGTTAATAGTCGTAAATGCAAGAAAAGCCAAATGTTGAAGAGCTGATTGCAGATTCAATGACATTGCTCTTAATTAGAGCCCAAAAGCTACCTAAAAGGGAAAGACTAGCAATTGCTCAAGAGTTTAAAGAATGGCTTAATGGTAGTTGCAAAGTAGAAGATATATTGATCCTCGATACAAGAATCAAATAGTAATAACTACATCAAGTTGATAATCATCAATATTACTGAATTAATTTGTATGGCATTAATCACTCGCTAATTAAATAAAAACCCATTAAAAAAACCCCTTCCGTAATGACAGAGAAGGGGTTTTTTATCAGATTGAAAGTTAGTTTTAAACAATTCCTGGAATGATCCAGCCTGTTATTCCGTAGTTAATCACAGCGGCAAAGAAGCCCATCATTGCTAGACGGCCATTCATTTGCTCTGCTGTTTTCCAGTAGTTAGTTTCTTTGTTCATTACACCACACCTGGAATGATCTGACCGGTTGTTAGATATGCACCGATTAGTGCCCAGCATCCAACAAATGCTGCGTAACCATTCAGTCTTTCAGCAATTACTTTGCCTTCTTCGACTCTTGGAGTTTCTGTAGTTTGTTTTTTCATTAAACAATACCTGGAATAAGTTGACCGGTTGATAGGTAGATACCTGTTAGTAGAACGAATGCCATCATGGCTGGTCTGCCGATGCTTCTTTCTAGGATTGTTTTGTTAGATGGTTGCATTGTTATGGATAGTTATTGGTTTAGAAAATTCCAGGAATGATTTGACCTGTTGTGAAGTATGAAACTAAAAGACTGATCATTCCAATCATTGCCCAACGGCCATTTGTCTTTTCAGCTTCTTCTGGATAGCTGGTGTAGTCCTCAACAAGCTGGGGCTGTGTTTCACGGCCAAAGATGTTTTGCTTGCCGTACTCAGTGATTACCTGAGAAGAAGATGATGTCGTCATTACTGGAATTGCGTTGATGTGAACAAATGTAAAGTATGAATTTTCTAAATGGAAGATACGGTCGGGTACGGCTTACTCACTTTATGAAGATCTTAACGTCGATTATCAATAAAAATTTCCAATTAAGATTACTTAGTGAATTAAATACAGAATTGCTAAATCCTGATTAGATTCTGCGACTTTCCTTCTTAAAAAAGTTAATGCCTCATCATTCATATTTGACTCAGCAATCATTTTTTCGGCTTCATTAATACCATGCTCAAGATTTTTAATTTTTAATTGAAGAACCTCCCTATCTTTTCTGCACTGCGCAAGTGTGAAGTCATCAATCATTTTAGTAAATATTTTAAGCGGCTAAAAATCTTACTTAGATTAATAGGTCAAATAAAGTGTTTAAAAACTCTAATCTAGAATCTAATGTTTTATGACCAAATTCTTTTTGTTGTTGTTTTATAATGGATTGACCGTCTGCCCCTAATGCTGAAGAAATAAATTTATGATCTTCTGAAATCCACGTATTAACCATCTCATCGTCAATCTCAACGTGAAATTGCATCCCATAAGCTAATGGACCAATACTAAATAATTGCTCCTTACATCTACAACTACTAGCGATAAGCTCTGCAGAATTAGGCAATAAAATTCTATCTCCATGCCAATGCAAAACAGGGAAAGGATGTCTTAAAAGTCTTGTCAATTTAAAGTTATCCTCTAGTGATTGAGGAAAGATATTGTCCCACCCTATTTCAGCTAATGGTTGATGGGATACCTCCTCCTGAATCATTTCAACATCACCACCAGCTGCATAGGCTAAAAGTTGAGCACCCAAGCATACTCCTATCAACCCAACGCCTTGATTTAAGGCTTCTTTTATTAGACCAATTTCTTCAAGAAGCCATGGATAAGTTGAAGTACCAATGTCTCTTATACCCATAGGTCCACCCAACACCAAAAGTAAATCTCCTTCACTAAGTTCTGGTAGAGAGTCTCCTAGATCCAAACGAAAAGTACAAACACTAAATCCTCTTTCCTCAGCAAGGTGGACAAACAATCCGGGGCGCTCGCGTTCTAAATGCTGAAGAACAAGTAAACGACTCATAAATAAATTAAAAATCTACATTTTCATTTGGCGTAAAAACCGAGCAATACAACTTGATAAACAGCTCTGCCTCACTTTCATCTTTACCCTCATATTTGAGTTTAAGGTCTTTTATTGCGACTAAAGCAGTTTTCTCTTTCAACCTATATCTTGCACAAGTATCTAGAACTTTAAACATTCGGGTTGTTACTGCTCCCGAAGGAGTGCTTAGGCCCAAAAAGAGAGTAAATAATAATAGATATTTCATATAGATAATTCAATCATCTTTTTTAGATAAAGCTCTAGAACGTTGGAACCATTTATTGCTTCTATACAAAAGGAGAAACATTATAGACAAAAGAATAAAAGTAAGCGCTTCTAAATAAATAATAAAATGATCATTCAAATTCATATTTTTCTTAATTTACATTTGATTAAAGTTGCTTGAGTTCTTCATCTGTTAATGAGCAAAGACCACCTGAGCATCTTTCAGATTTATTTAAATCTGAAACGGACACCGATCCACCGATAATTAAATTATGATTTGACGTTTTATAAAATTTCTCGTGAACAGAATCACTAAACTTTTTTTCCTTCTCATACTCTAATTTGCACGGATCAATGTTGTCATCAAACCACTCATCGTATTGAATATAATTTGGCTTTGCATAATATGTCATATACCTAGACTAATACGACATAGGAATAAATACCACCCATTCAAGTCAAAGCAAGTTTGGTTGTTTTTCAACAAGTTCCTTAAGATATTTCTTTTTGAGTAGCTTTTTTCTTGCTTTCAAGAACCTTTTTAATTGTTGTAACTTCAAATCAATCGGTGAAGATATTCAGCAGATTCAATGTACATCAAAGTTATTTTGATGAAGTGCATTTTGGAGAACTATCATTTCCATCAAGCTTTTGAATTTTGGAAATATCCAAATCAGATATCGCCAGCCCATAAAGTTCAGCGATCTTAGTCATCGCCAAACCTTCTGCACCTGTCCATGCTTCTGCTAATACCGACCAGGTTTTTTGACTAAATTCAACTCCCAGATTTTCGTTGTTAGCTCTTTTTTTGTCTATCTCCACCACTTTCTTTAGCCCCTCCGTAGACAGGTGACTTTTAATCCTTAAGAAAACAACCTCCAACATTGAGTAATAAAACTTTTCAATTGCTTTTTTATATGCCCATTCAGCTTCCTTTTGCGCCTTTTTTGCAGATTCAGTTGTAATCTCCATACTCATTTTTTCTTTAAGGAAGTGAGTTCTTTCTTATATTGTAGTTATCTGAGTCATGTCTTTAAGAATAAAATTTGAAAATCAGCTCGTAAAAAAATAATTTAAATAAGTGCTATCCTCAAAATCAAATAAATTTTTACTAACTGCTCTTTCCATTAAACCTATGGTTTTGCCGATTACATTAAATTGAAAAATGTCTTTAGAGCTTACAGATTTAATCAAGGATTTTATAGCAACAAACCTCCTCTCAAAAGTTGAACTAGATTTCTTGGAGAGTGAACTGTGGGAGACCCTCGAGCATATCGATGAAATAACTTCCTTAACCTCTGCTCCAGTCAATATTTCTAAAGAATTGAAATTAAAAGATGGTTCATCATGGCAATTATGTTGTGCAGCAGTACTTGATGATGCCAGACCACAAAAAAACTCTCGAACAGAACAACTTAGAAAATTAATAGAAAAATTTTCTCTCCAATAGTTATTCTTCTCTAAAATTTAAATTTAAATTTAATAGATTTGAAATGTTTCACAAGAGATAAAAATCTCACTTATTTGATAAAATTATCTTTCTAAATTTATAAAAAAACATTCCTGTTTTCTCATAAAGATGTTTTGGTTCTTTTTTAAGTTCTAAATCATATGGATTGAAAAAAATAGTGAACAATATTCTAAAGGCAGTATAAAGATTTTTACTAGACTTTATATCCTGATGTTTTTCATTTCTCAATTTATTAATTATACGCTTATCTAACAAAGCCTCTAGAGAGTTAAGGACTATATCTTTCTCCCTTTTACTTATTGTAGATAACAAAACCATCAATCCTTTTATTGATGAATCATCACCACTAATAACGTTATTAAGAACACTTTGATAGAGATTCTCCCATTTGTAGGGTTCGTTCCTAAAAAGGTTAGAAGCAGGCTCCTTTGAATTAAGCTTTAACAATCTCTTTTTTTCATCGTTATCGTCTTGAGCAGAATTCCAATATTCATACAAAGGCGATGATTGAGCGATATTCATATCTGTTTAGTGAGAATAAAAATTAAGTAAAATTAGAAATTACTTTTACTTGGGTATGCATTTTTACATCAGTGAATTGCATACAGAACTATTATCTCACAAGTGTATAAATCTGTTTCATTATGCGCTATCCATTTAAAATAAAATGAGAATACTGTTTCTAAATCAATATTTGATCTACTTCGTGTAACTAGTATTAATAAAGGAAGAATGAATAATATACTCAGAAGTATTGAAGTCTATATTATTTGGATAAACATCAACTTTTTTTACAACCACAATTTCTTAGTCAAAGATCAATAATTATCTAAATGTAGTAGCTATAAATAATAAAAAGAACTCAAAAACTACGCACAAATTATTTTTGCAGTATTATTCACGCCTATTGAAAAATTATCAATATTTAGATCTAAAGCCTCTAAGGTTTTTGCGGCATCAATTTTACCAGCCGCAAAACTTTCACAAACGGAACTAACTTTATCAGTTCTTGATGATTGCGTTTTTGTGGGAAATAAAAAGCAAAAGGATATTGGTAAAACAAGAAGTAATTTCATTTGGTTTTAGCTATTTTGAAAAGTTTTCTCCAATAAACTCACTTGAGTCCGATATGCATCACCTTTAGAGCCGCATAATTTCTCATGATCCGTTAACGGAATCCAAGACCAATCAAGTCTTACAGTTAAAGACCAGAACATAATGATGTGACCAAAAAAAAGGATGGGCCAATCAAGACCTATAAATTCAGAATGAAAAACAGGATGCATTACTAAATCAAACAGAAATTGAAGAACTAACTTGGTATGAACCCGCCAGGAGGAAAAGCGAAAAAAGGGAAAAAATACCTAACAAAAGTTTAACCACTTCTACTCTTTCTAAATGGATGGTAAAGGTAGGGACAACCAGCAAGAGTGATGTAACGCAAAAAGAAAAAAAACCTTAAAAACCACTGCTTCTAGTTGATTTCATCCTAAAAAACCAATGATTTAAAATTTTTATTTAATGAGCGGCGACAATTTGCTTGGAGAACAACCTCTAAAGTTTTACTCAGAAGAGGTAACTGAAACCAAAATCGAGCTAGTTCAACGCTTACTAATACTTAATGCTCAAAAAAATTCAATAGTAGATTTAGATAGAAAACACAAAGACTGGAGAAATGAATTAGCAAGTTAAAAAAATGCTCAGATGGGTTTAAAAAAGTCTTTTTATCAATAATTATCCATAATTCTTTTTTACAGCTTTGATAGATCTAATTCTCAAGCCATAAAACCCTAAAAAAGGTAGAGTTAAATCACATTTAATTTTTACCTAGGATATATTCATTTGTATTGTTTTTAAATTAATTTACTAGATCTTTTGGATCAATGATTAATCAATTTTTAACTTTCTTCTTTTCAATTCTTATTCTTCTCACGATTACCCCCCATAAAGCAAATGCAATAATAACTGATCTGCCAGAGTGTGTTGTCGTAACGCACTGCGTGAGAGAAGACTTTAAAGTAAAAGATTTAGAAAATGCTTTTAAGAAAGCAACCAAAATAGTTTCTGAAACAGCCAGAACAAAAATAGTTGAAAAGACTGATTCATTTATTCATGCTGAAGCGAAGACAAAATGGAGAAGATATACCGATGATCTACTGCTCAAAGCAATTCCAGAAAAAGGTATTATTCAAGTCAGATCAGAATCAAGAGTAGGAATTGGAGATAATGGTGTGAATCAGAAGAGAGTTGATGATTTTGCTTATCGTCTAATGACAGAAAGAGACATCACTAACTGACATAAAAACATCAATTTAAATACCCCTGAAAAGTCATTGATTTTGAACATAATAAATTTTTCGATTAAGTTTGTTTGCGAAGGTATGGCTTAAGGATAAAAAGTAAGTGATTTTTTATACAAATTGCTTTTCTTTTTATGCTTCTAGCAGCATTTGAACCTGGTAGAGAAATGGCCATCGCCAACTTTTTCCTAGCCATTTTTTGTATGTTTACCGTTGCCCTTCCTTTGTTACTCATCACCCGTGGAAACAAAACAGAAGCAAATCGGGAGTTTATTGCAGCAACAGTTAACCCATGGTCTCAAGTTGTTAAAGAAGCTGAGTTAGCACAAGTGGTTCTATCTGAAATTACCTCGTCAGTAAAAATGGGACCCAATCCGGAAATAGCTTCTGACCAAAATGTCGAGCCAAGTCTAGAATCAGGAGACGTTATTTCTCTAGAAATAAAGGGAAGTGATGAATTGGATGAGTCAACGACACAAATATTACCAGCGGAGGAAGAACTGTTAGCTGCTTGAAAATCTAAACACTAATAGTAAATTCTCATTGTCAGATCATTAAAAAGGGGCAACTTAAGTCCCTTTTTAATGATCTTTGTAACTTTTGGGTTCAATTTGATTCATATATAGAACATGAGGGTGTTTGTTCCCACCTTCACTAGCGTCTATCCATTCTTTGTATTCCTCTCTTAATGCTTGACTGTCTTTCTCACTTAATTCTTGTATCCTTCGGAAAGCTTCCTTCATGGTCACGTCAAGTGTTCTTTTTAAACTTATCGAAGGTACCTTGATACTAAATTACCCACCAAAGAATCAGTAATGAAAGTACAAACCACAAACGCAAATGTTATTGCCAAGAGGTTGTTAAATAGTTCATTTGGTGAGTTCATTTAAATATCTATCAACTAGCGAAGTATTCTAATGAAGCACAATAAATAAAAAGTAAACACATTTCTAATGGTTTACGTGAAAAAACGGAGAGGTAAAATTGATTTGATTTCACATAAATATCATTTAAACATTTTATTCGTGCTGCGTGTTCGGGTTCCCCATATAACATTGCATATAAATTGGTTGTATGGATTAGCAAGATCGCCATTATGAAAATATGAAAAGCTTATTTCCTCTATTATTAATATCCTTGGTTCTCTTATTTTCTTCAGTCATATCAGCTAATGCTGAGTCTGAATTTGAGATGTATTTAAGTGATTTTTATCAAAAACAAGAGAAAGCAAGCAAAATACTGAAAGAAATTGAGACAGATTTAAAAGATGGATCTAGAGACAGAGTTTGTGCAAGGCAAAGAGAAGCTGCTAGCTATGGAATCGAAGCAACAGAGTCGTTGATTAAAGCATTTAAAACAAATGGTTCCAAAACTGAAATGGAGAATCTTCAAGCGGGGCTAGATAAATGGAGAGAGTTGAGAGACTATTGCTAACAACTTTTCTCTTGCAAAATAAATGGATTTATTAGTTATTGTTTTTTTTATTGCCGCAATTTGGCTCATAAGAAAATTGGCATGGAATGTAGAAGAGGGAACCAATGAACAAAGAGAACGAAATCCAGAGTTAAATACAAAAAACTTCGATATGCATGAAAGAAGACTTGAACAATTTTCAAAGTCAAAATACAAAAACCGTATGTTTTATATCGGCGCTGGTGGTACTTGCTACTATTACTCAGCTACTGGAAGGAAAATTTTTTGCTAATGGATGAAATATCTCAATGGGTTATTGCTGCTTTAATTGGAGCATCTATTGCCGCCTTCTTGGCTTGGTTTAACAAATCCGGTTCGGACTTTAAAGACGGATTTGAGTCAAAAAGCAAAAGGACGAAAAAGAAAAAATAAATTACATCCTCTAGAAAATTAAAAAGTTTGTGCGTGCATCATTTAGAAGTCAATGAACCTAGAGGCAACAAGCATCTGACGTATTACTAGAGCAATGATAATAAAAAAAATCAATCTACTTAAAACGAAAAGTGGTAAATTATTCAAATGAATAAGCGCCTAAATATTTTTTAATCCCAGATTAATCAGTATTATTTACCTCACACCCCAGTAAAAACAAATCCATTAAGAATACAGAAATCATATGCAAAAAGCTTTAATTTTACTGGCATCTCAATCCATTTCATTTCCTCAATTTTATTTAATTGCTCTGAACTTAGATTCTCTGCTTTAGCATATTCCAGCATCATCTTTGACCAACTATCAGAATAAATATCTACGTAAAATGCCTTTTGATTTTGATCAAAGAAAATAATTTTATCTTGCGTTGTACTAACCTTTCTAGACAGTTGCTTATAGTATTCAATGTCCGATGTCATGATTATTTGTTTATTTGAAAATCTAACCTAATGAATTTACTTTTAAATAGTGATGAGATGTTCAAAATCTATACATTAAGTAGTCCGCTAAATCAAACATTATACAGATCTTCCGTTTGAAGTGGAAAAGATAAAGTGTAAAAACTAATTTAACTTGGAAATAATAAGAACTTCATCATTTCAATTATTAATCCCACTGTGGGGGAATACGTCTCCATCCAGTTGACAATAATTCCCTCCATAGTTTTATTGCCAACCCTCTTCTCATCCTCTTACGATTTTTTAAAAGTGCGGGTCCATTTGATTCAAGCCTTCCCCTCTCAATCCAAACCTTAGGGTTTTGATCCCAGCTCTCCCAATCATATCGAAACCTAAGTATCCATATTCCATTTACTTCCCTAATCCAACCATCTCGCTTCATATTAGCAAACAAGTTAACAGTACGACTGTACTACAAAACGTTGTTGGTGTTTTTAATGAGACTTTTTGGATGTAGCTTTATTTGTCCGTTTCGGTAGAGCTGTCATATCAGACTTAGGAATGCTGAATGGAGTAAACAATTTCATAGTGTTGATGGATATTTCAGATATTTGAATTTTAAGATCACAAAAAAATTTAATGCATGGGTGAAACCACCTCAAAAATATTCGCATTGCACTACAACATCAGATGTGTAGTAATAGATAATTTAGTCTAAAAGCAAAATCACAATGTTTTCTCCCTACCATGTAATTATGTTTGGAATTTTATTAATAACAGGTTTTGCATCAATTCTTCAGATGTCAGAAGGAGAAAACGGTTTAAGAAAAAATCAAGGAAAGATTTCAAAATCAAAATTCGATTTGAATAGTTATTAAATTATTTTGGACAAGAAAAACTATTTAAGCAAAGAAAGTCCAATCTAGGTTTCGATGATTTGTTAAAAACGGAGCTGGTGTGCAAACCTTCTCACCATCTGGTGTTACGTAGCACCTTTCAATGCCCCAACTTCGTTCAATGATTTTCACCTCAGTAGAGCCTTTTAGTAAAGGAGGTGCCGCAATTTGAGCTCTGTTCATATTAATCTGTAACTATACATTTTTAGCTCGTAAAAAAGTTTTATCAATCAGTAAATAAATCCATTGACATTGAATCAAGTGCAAAACATATAAACTTAATAAAAATAAATTTTAAAGCCAACTCAAAGACAGCGGATCATATAAATGCTTCTCATGAACTTTCACGAAACAAGTAACTTAGCTCAAATTTAAATACTCCCACTACTAATAAAATTCCTGAAATAGCCATAACTGGCTTTAACTAAAAGGGCAAAGAATCTAAGCCGTTTCAAAAGAAATATTCTTATGATTAAGTAAAAGGGAAATGTCACCTCTCCTCCTATAACTATAGTCAGAGAGTGAATCAGAAGTTTTTTTACAAAGAAGCGAAATGAAAAGAATAAAGCTCAATCAAAAATCTGAGGAAGTTGGAAACACTTATAAGGTGATCGCAATATCTTTAACAGTTGGTCTAAATATAATTATCTTTACTTGGTTCTTTCTCTTTTCAGGGTTGACCAAATAAAAAATCTAAAATAAAAGACGTGCAAATATGAATTTAATCAGAGTATCAACAAGTCAAAGGAAGGGGTTAAGAAAACTTAAATCACCTAAAGAATTAGCTTTATTTACTTATACAGGTATATTTTTTACATACAGATCACAAACAAACGAGTCAAAAGAAAATACGCATTTTTTTTTTATAAGGTTCAGAAATAATGCCTTAAAAAAATGCAAGTAGATCTAAATGAACTAGTAAATTCATACGAGGTCGTTCCCGTATCTCTTAGTGATCCTTTTAAATCTTTAGTTGCGGAACCTTCCACGATGGAAGTACTTAGATTCATACCCATTATTGCTTTCATTGCTTTAATAATTACAGCTGTATGGAGACAGGGTATGAAGTTCCCAGTAAAAGCTATTGGCGAATTAAAAAAAGACAGCAAGCAAGATTAAAACAATGAGTGAATTTAAACGATTTTCTTGTAATTTCTAATGGGTGTAGGATTAATTAAATATCATTGAGATCAAGTAACAGCTAATGAAAATTAGATGTTAAAGGAGGAATTAGCTAACTCATTCGTCAACTCAATTAATTTTTTAGAGATTCCAATCTCTTTCATTGAGTGTCCTGCACTATCGATTACATAAAGTTTTGAAGAGGGCAATGATTTATTAAGATCCCATGCACTTCTCATGGGACAAACCACGTCATATCTTCCCTGAACAATCGAAACAGGAATATCTTTTAGCTTAGAAATGTTTTTTAAAATATAATTTTCCTCTAAAAAAATGTTATTAACAAAATAATGACATTCTATACGCGCAAAAGAATCTGAGAAATTATCATTTGCAGCTTTTTTAATGGATAATTCCTTTGGCATGAGAAAGCTTGTTGACATTTCCCATCTCGTCCAAGCATGTGCCGCTTTGGCTCTCTCAGACCTATCTTGACTGGTTAATCTCTTATGGAAAGCATTAATCAAATCGCCTCTCTCATTTTTCGGAATAACAGACTGATAAAGATCAAATTCTTCAGGAAAAATCTCACTAGCACCTTTTTGATAGAACCAACTTAATTCGGTTTTTCTGCACAAAAATATACCCCTAAGAGTAAGACTTAAAACTTTTTCCGTGTGTTGAATGGCATAAATCAAGCTTAATGTTGAGCCCCATGACCCCCCAAAGACATGCCATGATTCAATTTTTAAGAGTTGTCTTAATTTTTCAATGTCTTCAATTAAATGATGAGTCGTATTTTCTTTTAACTCAGAATGAGGAGAAGATCTACCGCATCCTCTTTGATCAAATTGAACAATATTGAATTTCTTTGGGTCAAAATATCTTCTATAAGAAGGACTACTCCCACCCCCTGGGCCTCCATGAACAATCAAGACAGAGGATCCATTTGGATTGCCGCTTCTTTCCCAGTAGATTGAGTGTAGTGGGCTCACTTTCAATATCCCTTGTTCCTTAGGTTCTATTTCTGGAAATAACATTTTTAATTAAATTTTCGTCTTTTGCTTTTGAGACATTTCATTCAACTCAAGCATACATAACAAAATTAGCTATAAAGGATTATTAAAAAGGAATTGATCAATGCGTAAGAAAAATTGGCTCAAAAGCTTTCGATTAAATATTCATGCCCCTGGAACAGGTTTTGCCCTAATGATCTTGGCTTTAACTCAAATACCAGTAGGAATAAAAAATGCAGCTGAAGTTGCTTGTATTGGTCAAACTTCAAATAAGATTTGGAAATCAGAAAAGAATCATGCTGATGCAAACATGCTTGCAGTTCAAAGATGCAATGGAAGAAATTAACTGGAATCATGTGTTCGTCTTCAAGCATAAAAAGATAAAAACAAAAAAATGTAACTTTGGCCTAGTACTTGATTTTTAACACGATAAAAAGGGGGATATTTGAAAATTGTTTTTTTATGACTTCAGCGCTAAAAATAATCGATCAAGAACTAGCTCAGTTTGGATGGGTTGAGTCAATAGCAACTAATTCAATAAGCGATTTCAAATCAAAGAATATAGATGTTGAAGAACAAACAACTAATGAAAAAGAATCTGATCTCATTGACACATTCATATGTCATTTGATCTTCTATGTGGTTTTTTGCTATTCCCTATTACTTTATATTTTTATTGACCTTGGTTTTGGTTCCTTTTTAAAAAATAACGTGAATTCATTAATTAAACTCCAAAAACAATTTGAGCCAACTTCCTTTGTCATTGCTCATTCCAATTAATAAAGAATAGGCTCCTCCTTAAACAAATCAATTGGGTATTACTTACTATCGCACTAACTTAAATAATGTATTTATATAGGATCGAGATAGTTCGCTAACGGTCTGAGTCTGCACAGACCGTTTTTTCATTCTAAATGCAAAATTTCTTGACCAAAATTACAAAATATTTTTATGGAATTGAAGTTGGTCAATTCCATGAAGAGCCTATAGGAGAGGATTACTTCTATCCAGATTGGTAAATAGACGTCAGAGCGTTTATTATCGTTAATTTATAGATTTTTCATGACTACACAACCATTTAGAAAATAATCCAATCAATTATTTATTTGAAGGGTGAGAACCACGGACTATATTTATTAAACTTCGTAAAGATTTACGCATAGACGCTACTCCTGCAATTGTTATCTTTGAATCGTTAATCAACTACTAGGAAATTCTACTTGAGTAAAAGCCGAGGTGTATGAATTTAACAAAATCGATTAGAACAGCTATGTACAGAATTGGAGGTTTATGAAACTAAAAACTCCTTTCAACATAATCAAAAATGCATTAATTGATATTCGAACAATGCATGACTTCTCTTACACGGTTCCCAATGAAACTAGAGATGAGTTCTGGGACAAAGAATGTAGTAACCACCCAACAGCATCTACATGCAAAGTTTATGAGGGCTAACAACAATAAACTTTTTAGTAGATAATATCTTTTCAAGCCAAGCAAGAATCATCTAAGCAAAAAAACCCTGCCTAGCAGGGCCTTCTAAAACGAGGTGTCAAACTAATGCTGATAACGATGACCGCGATAAGCTAATTCGAAATTTAGCTCCGACTTGGCTTCGCTTCTGCATGTGTTGTAGTGATTACGCCTGTAAGTCAACTCAACACAATCTTTTTGTGATTTGGGCTGCTTGTGCTGGACATAGTTTTGTCCACGATATAGAAGAGTAGTCATCATCCATACTCCGAATGTTGATTTAAGTCCCCGTTCCTTGGCTTAAATCGAAATGCGGCTCGCTATGTAGCGAGTTGAACGTTTTGGTAGCGGTTGCTACAAAAAATATTATGTTATGAATGCATAGCACATGTAGTTCATCTTGATACAAAACTATCTAGTGGTATTTACTCAAATTTTTAAATCTTTTTAGTAGATATCAAAACTGAAAGATAATTCGGCAAAAAAGTTTTTTTAATAAGCTTTAAGAGGTCTCCCATAAGGGTTTCATAGAAACTTCCCATTCTCTTTCTACTGACAACATCCATAGGGCTCTTGCTTTTTCATAAGTTAACTTCTTACTTTCATATAATTCAACATGAGGAGTAATCCCGTGTAGGAACCTGTGCCTGCAGCTAGCGTAGTGAACTCTTATGTAATTAGTTCCGTCTTCATCAGGGTGCTTATCTTTAAAAAACCTGATGGCCCAGACACGATCTTTTTTTACAAGCCAACTTTCATTTTGCATTTTTAGTAGAAGCTTGGATTATCTCTTTTATGCTGTCTTGCCTTTGAATGACAACTATCTGGTGACCAACGATTTTTAATAACTTCAAGAAAATCACATATGAATTCATCTGGGCAATCAAGTTCATCCTGCAATTCAGCTAACTCATCAATAAAAAATACGAATGTTCTACTTATTAAACCTGACTTTTGCTTTTGGGACGGAATCCATTTGGCCATAACTAGAAACAATAATTAGCTAAAACAATAATTAAACTATTACTGCAGAACCTATTTGGTAAACACCTGCTATTAAAAGCAAAACAGGAAGGTTTATTAAAACTAAAAGCTTAGCTGCAGTAATTTTATTAATTGATGTCATTGCTAAAATGTTTTTAAAATATGAATCAATAATTGGGAATATAACCAGGAATAATCTATCCCTAAAGGTCGGTTCAGGTAGGGCTAACCAGTTCGGGTACAAAAAGAGGAAATCCCTCCAAAAACGTAGATTAATTCTGAATAGAGTTGAACACTAGGAGAAGTTCTATGAAACGAAATTTATTATTTTTTCATCGGCTATGTTTTTGACAGCTATGAATGCACAAGCCGAAAGTTTTTGGTTGATCCTACAAAACAGTACTTACGGAATAGAAAAAAATAGAAATGAAAAACATGTCTCAAGGCAAGGAACAAGGCAAGCAGTACACAAAAAGTTCGGGTATTCCTCGTTACTTGTGCTTAATAGGCAAATAAAAAAGTATCAAACAAAATAGCTTATTGGTGCAACTGGATAGTTAACTTGCTGGCTTTTGATTAGGAGACTAATAGAAGGTGGTTTAACAACAATCACAACCTTTGTCTCTATTATTGCATTTTCTTCAAAAGTATCAGCAATATCTCGAAGCATTAGTGCGATAAATGCAGGAGGAAATAGGGTTTATTGCATATTTAGAGTATTGCTGAGCAGTTCCCTGCATTGGTGGAATAATGATGTTATCGATTTGATCTTCAGTAGGTGACCACTTCGTTCCACATTTTTGTCACAGTTTACAGTCACCTAACAACAAAAATATAAATTGTTTTGCATGGAGTCAATATTGTAAATCCATTTACTACTTGCTTAAGCATTTGATCAAACGACACCCAATTTCATTCCACTTTTCACCTTTGCAAGAATCTTATCGTCTAAATCATTGTCTGTTTGAAGAACTAGCCACTCAATTGCACTGATAATAAAAGCTTTCATTTGCTTTTTAAAAAATTTTTTCAACATCAAAAAGAGTACTGGCTTAAATATCAAGAAAAGGAAACTAACCATTACATTACATTTATTCAGTATGGTTTTACCTCATATTCTCAAATATTGGTGTAACCACCCCAAAAAACTTCGCATTGCACTACAACATCGACTTATTTCGTTGGTTAGATTCTCTAGTACTTTGATTTTTTATCATGCTTACTCCATATCACATAATTTTATTCGCAGTCCTTTTAGTAGTTAGTTCTGCTTCAATTTTTCAAATGTCCACTGCAGAGCAAAACTAATGACATCTTTTTTCATCATTGCTATGGCTGGTTATTTCTATTTGATGGCCTGCTTATGGAGAGATTTAAGAAGAACCAAAACAAGTTGAAATTCACTTAATATTTTAATTTTCAAAATTGCTTGTTAACTTCAAAGAAGACTCAAACAAAATCTTCTTCATTATTGAGAAAAACGAATGAATAGTATTACAAGATTTTCAGCTATTGGTATACCCGCGATAATTGGGATGGGAATTGCCTGGGTCGGTAATCGAATTATTAAAAATGAAAAAGGACTCAGAGATCGCGAATTAGAACTTAAGCTTCAACTAAACAACAAATTCGATTGAACATTTTTGATTAGAAAAAAACTCAATAATGAATAATATTGGCCTAATTTTATTTGATATCGATGGGGTTATTCGTGACGTAACCAACAGCTATCGATTAGCTATCCAAGAAACTGTACATTTTTTTAGTGGGTGGAGACCCTCGATAGAAGATATTGATTCTATAAAAAGTGAAGGCTGTTGGAACAATGATTGGGATTTGAGCCTAGAAATGATCAATAGACATGTACAAAAAAACAATCTTTCTTTTTCAGCTCCGTCTAGAAAAATATTAATTGAATGCTTTGAAAACTTTTATTTTGGTGGTGATCCAAACCATGACTCTAGTGAGTGGTCAGGTTTTATTAAAGATGAAACGTTATTAGTCAAACAAACACTTTTTGATGAATTAACCCAGCGAAGAATTGGTTGGGGTTTCGTAAGTGGAGCTGAATTACCATCAGCGAAATTCGTCCTAGAGCAGAGGCTCGGCTTAGCCTCTGCACCCTTGATTTCAATGGGTGAAGCGCCAGAAAAACCTGATCCAACAGGATTTATTTCACTATCTTCTAAACTTTCAAAAAAACCATTAGGCCTTTCCAATCCTCCAATTGCATATATTGGAGATACTGTTGCAGATGTTAAAACAGTTATAAATGCTCGAATTAAGATCCCTGATCAGAAATTTATCAGTCTCGCTATTGCCCCCCCACATTTACATGTAGCTTCAAGTCGAGAGAAACGTCTCAGATATGAGGAAGAGTTGAGAAAAGCAGGTGCAGATTTGATTATTAAATCGATGGACAATTTAAAAAATGAAATTCTAAATTTATTCACAAACCAATAGACAATTCAAAATCTAGTTTTTAAATTCACGCAATTGTTCAGTTTCCCAAAGAAAAATCGATAAAAGATAATTTCTTAAATTGAATTTGTTAAAAAGGTGCTTAAAACAATTAGTTAATTTTGCTTTATAAGTCTAAAAGCACGTAACTGCAAAACGAAATCAAGCTGAAACTGCTTCAGCATTAATTACATCGTCGTCAGACATCTTTACTTCATCATCATTTGATTTCTTTTTTTGAAGAATGTAGTAAGCAGCTCCGCCAGCAACTGTTGATGAGACAATTAATCCAGAAATAAGTGTAAGTGCAACGAGTCCGCCTATCAGTCCACCTTTCAAACGAAGAAGGTTTGATTTAATTAAAAGAAGTAAAAGTAATGTTGCAGTTGCTTTTAATGAAGCGATTCTTAAAGCTGTTAAAGGCCAAAATGGATTAAAGAAAAACATTTTAAAATTTCTTTATTCAAATGTAGAGGTTTTTTTGACTTATTGAGGAATAAAAACTAGAAAATGGTGAAATTGCTTGTAGTTCCTTTAGGTGTAGCAAAGTCTTGTACAACTTCTTCGCTCATACATTCAGTTGGATAGGAGATCACATTCTTTGCCGTGAATCCTGCACCAATAGCAACGACACCAATCACAAAAATCCATTTGGATCTTTCACTTGAAATAAGTCTGTTGATCATTTACGAAAAATCATTGATTTTTATTCTGTCAAATAGTCTGAGAATTGGGTGGAAAAGATATTGATCGAGAGTTTTATCAGCATTTTGAGAAGTCATTACCCAATAAATAAAAGCCCCAATACAGAGAAGAGTTAATATTTTCGGCCAAAAGTTTTCTGGATAATTCGAATCGGAGCTGAATTGATTTTCTTTTCTCATTACTTCCAACGTATACGTTCTGGATGATCTTTTTCAATTTTCCTAAGTAGCAAAACCAAACCCACAAGACTCAATGGTCCAATGACAAGTGCAACTTGCATAAAGGTTTTTATTAAAGGATCTAAAACCGCAAAAAAATTCATTATCTCAACAACTGTCGCCACCATTACAACCAATAATCTTGAAAGTGAGTCTGGAGGAATTAAGAACATATCTTCTTACTGATTTACTTGTTGCTTTTATCTTAGTATTAGCTTGAATTTAGAAATACATTTTAATTATTTTTGGAATGTGCGGTCAACGTCCAAATATTCGCCTAGTCCGTCCTCGGGTTCCCTCTGTTAAACAACTAACCCGGTTTCAATCATTGGTAAGTTTCTTTAAAAAATATTAGTTCTTGTATTAGGAAGATTTCAATATAGTTGCTAATTTCGTATTAGCTCCAAATTAACTTAATTGACCTTCAGATCATTATTGTTATTAGCACATCTACAAGCATTTCTCATACCTATCCTTATTGGAATTAAGTCCATAAACAGATTCAAGCAAATTAGATTTCCTCTGCTACCACCTTTTGCCTTTATCTCAATAGGCCTTGCTTCAATGTTTGAGATGTTCGATCATACGACTACGGATTGGATATATGTAGATCACTCATCAATATATAATTGGCTGTTTTATTCATTTCTTTCTATTGGATTATCGTTATTTACTATTTCAGTAGCTAAAAACAAGTCGATCATAACTAGCAATATTTTGTTAATAATTGCCGCGGTTTTTTCTTATTGGTTACTAGACAAGTCAACAACTCTTTTAATTCAAGTATTAATAAGTATTCTACTTATATCGCAATGGTGGAACCGATTTAAAGATTGGGTCTTCTTTATATATCCCATCACGGGAGTAATCTTTACTACATTCTTTGGGATTCTACTTTCAAGTTCAGGCGAACAAATATGGCATGTATTTATAGGTCCATCTGGAACGATAAGTGTCTTAGCTTTTTACGCAGTTTTAAAGAGATCAAGAAAAAAAGAAATCATTTCTACTTAATAAGATATTGATCAACTTCAAGATCGCCATGACTTATTAAAATTACATTTGCAGTTATCATCTTAGGTAAGATGATTCATCCCATTACGTTGATTAATGTTTAAAAGCTAATGAGTCTGAGTTCTCATAGACAACACAAAATTTATATTGCTGCAACGATGGGGTATGGACTTGGTTCTGAAGATCCAGAAGAATTAGCGCTTTATGAGATGATCAAAAAAGAAATAGAAAAAGACTGCAAAAAAAGAAATATGGGCATTCAAAGAACTGATTAGACTCTCATTTCAGAAAGTGTCTAAAGATAGGGTAGGCATTTAACTTCGCTAACTTAAAGATCTGCGGGTGTAGTTCAGTGGTAGAACGTCAGCTTCCCAAGCTGAATGTCGCCAGTTCGAGTCTGGTCATCCGCTTAAAAAAAATTGAAACTAAATTCTAAGTGTGTGGTGTAACTCACAACAGCAAGTTCAGGTCACAGAAAACAATTGATATTGACATAATTTGATTTTAGAGATTTACATGGATAACCCCTCTAAGGAACAAATTCTTGCTGCATCCAGTGGATGGGTTGCTACAACATTAAATTTCCTTCCTGGCTTAGGTGCTGGATACCTTTACCAACGTCGCTGGATTCCTTACTTTGTAACTGTAGGAGCAGCTACAGCTTGGTTCGTTCTAGGAGCCATCTTAAATGGTGATACAGAGCCAACAAAAGCCGAACAATTAATTGGAATAGGAGGTTTATTTTTGATCTCAATCACAACAATGGTTGAATCTAAAATTGCTCATAAGAAAGCAAGATTAGTCGTAGAAGAACAGCTTCAGGCAAAGACTCCAAAGAAAAAAGGAGGTCTTTTTAGATAATCAGTCATTTAGAAAATTAATAGTGATAACAATAAAAATCATAATTGAGTTAGGAGAGGTTGAAGATATGATTAATGAGACAGAATTTTAGATAAAAATATGCAATGCTCTTTTTGTTTCATAATCATCTAATCAAATAAGTGGCTCTAGAAACAACCGTATTCAGCTTTAAGATTTCTGTTCCGTTTGAACAATGGGCAGAGGTCTATGACAGTGAAGAAAACAAACAACTTATGAAAGAAGAAAAAATTGTTTGTCTTTATAGAGGGATAAATAAAGATGATCCAAGTAGTGCCGTTGTTATAGAGCAAGCTGAAGAAGGTAAATCAATCGCAATGTTTTCCAATCCTGAAGTAAGACCTTTAATTGAGGAAGCTGGACACATTTATGATTCAACCGTCATCACTAGTTACTTACAAAGCTAATTAAAAGATGAAAAACTTTCTTTCTCTTGTTGTATTTGCTGTATTTATAAGTGGCTGTACCAAGAACACTTCTCAAGTCAGTTCCTTAAAACCAAATGTAATCTCTGAGACTCAAAGACAAAGAGATCTTTGCCTAGATTGGTATGCTTACAGAATTGAAACTGCTAAAGCAATTTCAGACCTAAATCTCAAAACAGAAAAAGAGTCGGATTTAATGGTTTATTGTGAGTTCTTTAAAAATGTAGCTGATACGAATTAACTTTTTACATGGAATTGAATTAGCATTGTAGTTTTATGTCTTGCAACCTTCTCAAGGATACAGCCTAATCAAACATACTTTACTATTCATTTTTTAGACTTATCGGCTAGTTAAAAACAAAATTTAAGAACATTAAAACTTCGAATCTATGCTAGAAATATAAATGAAAGAATCATCAAATTAAAGACTTAACCAAATAAAAAAGATCTAAATGAGCAGTACTAAAGCTATGCAGACAACTAGAACTTTCTCTGAGTTTGCAAAACAAGCTGACTACTCATTCATGGATTCTCTCGAACCTGATCCTCAGGCAACAGATGATGGTGACGACCACCTAACAAGAGAGGTCTTTTCTGGTCACTATGTACCTGTCACTCCAACAGCAATTCCAAAACCAGAATATATCGCACACAGTAAAATATTATTTAACGAGTTAGGCTTGAGCCAGGAACTTGCTCTAGATGAGCTTTTTCGTCGTCTATTCTCCGGCGACATAAGTGTTGCAACAACACCGATGAGACCAGTTGGCTGGGCTACCGGTTACGCACTATCAATCTATGGAACTGAATATACTCAGCAGTGTCCATTTGGGACAGGTAACGGCTATGGAGATGGGAGAGCTATTTCAGTATTTGAAGGTCTCTTTAATGGCAAAAGATGGGAGATGCAACTTAAAGGAGGAGGGCCAACACCATACTGCAGAGGAGCTGATGGACGAGCAGTGCTTCGTTCAAGTGTTCGTGAGTTTTTAGCGCAGGAATATATGAATTCACTCGGAGTACCAACATCACGATCTCTCACACTATATGTCTCTAAATCTGAAACAGTCCGCAGGCCTTGGTATACAAAAAACTCTAATTCAATCGATCCAGACATATTGGTAGAAACACCCGCTGCAATCTCAACACGAGTCGCACCATCATTTTTACGAGTAGGTCAGATAGAACTCTTTGCACGTCGAGTACGCAACAATGAGCATCAGGGTGCAATGAAAGAGCTCGAGATGATTGTGAAGCACTTAATCATAAGAAATTACAAGGAGGAAATTGATCCGATCCTTAGCTTTAGCGATCAAGTCGTTGAGCTCGCAAATTCATTCCGAGAACGACTCACATCATTAGTAGCTAATTGGATGCGGATTGGCTACTGTCAAGGTAATTTCAATAGTGACAATTGCGCTGCAGGTGGTTTCACCTTAGATTACGGTCCATTTGGTTTTTGCGAACTCTTCGATCCCAGATTCCAACCTTGGACAGGAGGGGGTGAGCATTTTGCATTCTTTAACCAACAAGTTGCTGCCGAAGCAAATTATCAAATGTTTTTGGGGGCGATTCGACCTCTGCTTACCGGCAACGCAAAGGCACTGGACAGGCTAGATAGCATCCGCGATGGATTTACTACAGTAATGAATCAGAAAATGGAGAACATGTGGACAAAGAAACTAGGCTTAGCCACCTATGACGCTCTTCTAGTAAATGAAATGCTACAGCTCATGGTTCACACAAAGCTCGACTACACAATCTTTTTCCGAAAACTTTCAAGTATCCCCAAAAATCTTAACGACTTAAAAGACAGTTTCTATCTACCAATTTCAGAAGAAATTGAGACAAAATGGATCAGTTGGCTACAAAGATGGCGGAATCAATTAATTAACAAAGGTGATCAAAATGAAATATCAGCAAAAATGAAAGGCATTAATCCAAAATACACATGGCGGGAATGGCTCATCACACCAGCATACGAAATGGCAGAGAAAGGCGACTATGGTCTCATAATGGAACTACAAGCTGTTTTAGAGAAACCTTACGAGGAACAATCATTAGAGGTACAGCAAAAATACGACAGACTCAAGCCCAAGAAATTCTTTGGAGCCGGTGGGATTTCCCATTACAGCTGTTCCTCATGAATCAACACCAAAATTTAAAATCTACATAGTTACGGCTTTAGAATTTAAAAACAAAGTTTAATTATCTTCAATAGGAACAACAAACATAAAAAGATTCTTTGGATGAGTTTTTTATATAGTTAACCGAACCAATCATTCTCTCGTTAAAGAAATAATTGACACATGATTGATTAGCTGTATTTAAACAATGTCCGAAGATACAAAATCTAAAATAAGAACTTTTCTTCCATTTAGTTGGTTCATTCCCGCTCTCATTTCTTTTGGAGTGATTAATTTCCACCAACTTTCTGCGGGCATTCCACCCATATCCATTTAGAACCATGTCATCACATATTCCTGAATTCTACGAATCAATAGTTGAAGCTTCCGATAGAGGAGAGTTGTGGGGGCTAGATCAATTTTCAAATAATATTAATCAACTTGAAATTAACTTTGATCCTTCTGTTTATAAATAATGCAAAACGATAAAATAAATCCTATAAACCAAGAAGATAGAGAATTACTTTCTGATTTAAAATCCACCTTTGACCTTGGGACCCAAACTATCATTGGACTAGATGAAGATGAGATAGTTGATGACCTAATAGATTTAATAACTGAATATAATGAAGATCTATAACTAGTATTAACACCTTAAATATTAATTTGTTGGATTCAGAAATTTATTTTTTAATACGATCGAATTGTAAAAATTTATTGAACTCCCGAAAGTTAAAAAGGGAAAATCTCAACTATTAATTTTTTGCCAAATAATTTCAGCATCTCTAAGAAGGTAAATAGCTTCTTTCCTGCCAACGGCTCTTTCAGCATCATTCATCAACTTAATATACCTCTCTCTCAAAGCCTGCTTTTCCATAACAACTTTGGTGAACATATGAAGCTTTTCATTTCGATCATCAAATTTGCTTTTAGCTACATTCTTTATGTAGCCATTCAAGTTTTTAGCTTTTACCCGAACGTTGTGCCTACTCATTTAACAAGATCTTGGTTACTGAATTAATTCAAATATTCTGAGAAGGGAAAATATCAACCGCGTGTAGGGTTAACCTCCAATTTTTTATTCAAAGAGTAAGCTTTACCCACTTCCACTCCATAGTCGTTCGCGAGTTCAATTAACTCTTGCAGTGACAAGTCAACTAGATAATTTCGGATACATTGATAAGCATTAAAGCTCTCAATACTTTTTCTCTCATTGAACATTGCACGAGAGATTCTTAGAGCTAAGGATTCTTTAGTGAAGAGTGCACAAAAACAACTATTAAAATGTTATTCAATTTCTGGATCTGAGTGTGTACAAATCATCTTAAAAAAAACCAAAAAATAAGCTCAATACAGCTACCCTCAAAGTCACACTCTACAGATTGACCTTCTACTATTTTATCAAAGGAATAACTATGACAGAATTAAAGAAAAACAAAAAACTTGGATTTATCCCAAAGACGTCAAAGACTTCAGAAAAAAATGAGGTAATTAAAGAACCCAAAGGAAGACTTATCTCCTGGTCTCCCTGGCCTCCTGCTAATTTCAAAACCCGTTACCCAGCATTCCCTTTAGTTACGACTGTTTTGATTTTAATAATTTTACGCTGGCTAACCTTGGCTAATTAGGAAAGAAAGTACTAGTAAATAGTGAAAAGTTATATAAGGGAAGTTGTTTTTCAAAAGTGAAAATAGGGTATTTCTCTTGGGGGGGCAGTACGCGTAGAACAGATTCCAAATTGCAAGCACTCCATCACATCATCATCATATTTTGGCTTGTAATTAGAAAACAAATCAGACATTTCACTTCCTTGAGTAGAAACCCCAGAAAAATTTCGAAATAATTGCTTTGAGAATGGCATGATTAGACATCTAAACAACCTACTTAATTTCTACTCATATTGGTTTAAGAAATCTATGGGAAGGAACACTCAATTATTTATACAGTCACGTAAAACTAATTCAATACATAGAGACAATTATCGAAGAATCAACAAGTCCTTATCTTGAAAGGCATTGTTTTATTAATACGAGGCGACTTTATCTCCACACTTTTCTTTGGCTTTTCTCGATAATAAAGGTTCCATTATTTAGATTTTTCTCTTTGACTAAAGCCATCCGGAGACTGAAGATAAGAAGTTTGTCCTAAATATGGGTCTTCTCCAAAAAGATCATTCATTTGCTTTTCTGTCATTTGTCTAGGAGCTTGAACTGTTTCAGTAGGATCTGACTCGACAAGCGTGGAATCTATTTCAACTGCATTACCAGCCGGAGGACAAAAAATGAGAAAAAGACCAAGAGAGAAAGAAACAATTCGAATTAGAAAGAAGTCATTCATTTTCTTAAAATTACCTATCGAAAGAATCGGAACTAGCGACTTGCTCAGCCGTCTTATCTTGACTTGCTTTGTCCTTATTAGATAAAGAGCATCCACCGTCACTCAATGCCAAAGCAGGCGCTTTCGTAAACGAAATGGTAAATACTAAAGGTAGAATTTTATTCATAAAAAAAATTGGAAGCAACGCAATATTAAAACCTTTTAAGAAA
This sequence comes from Prochlorococcus marinus str. MIT 1214, assembly GCF_027359355.1. Lineage (NCBI taxonomy): Bacteria > Bacillati > Cyanobacteriota > Cyanophyceae > Synechococcales > Prochlorococcaceae > Prochlorococcus > Prochlorococcus marinus. The sequence goes on from NZ_CP114777.1 coordinate 497,869, forward strand.
GTTCGTTTAACTGACTTAATTCATATCCATTCCCATTTCCATCTCATTCATAGAAACCTCACTCTGATCATTATCTAATGTTCCTACACTGATTTCAGGCAAATTTTCTTCGCTTACTTCAGGCAAGGATGGTTCAATAACTATCCCGAGAGGATTATCACCATTGTCTTCTAGAATTGACGACTCATCTATAAGAGACTTGTCTTCTTCATTAGTCAGCAATTCTGATTCTGTTAAAAGATTTTTATCTTCACTAGCTATTCTTTCACTTTTACCTTTTATTAATAATTTGGAAAGATCAACAACGTCTATGATTACTGACTTCTGACTCTTATACATATCTTGTATAACATTAATTATGTCACCAGATTTTGTGGGTTGGGAAATAAAAGCAAAACAAGACCAGCCAGCCAGAATAATTGAGATTAAGACAATAGAAATAAAAGCAGAATACATTGCTCTTATTATTGTTTTGATCATTCGATAACTTTAGATATTGTTAAATCTAGGCACATCATTTGATACTTAAAACGGTTTCTTCACACCCTGTAAAGGCGTATAAATACTTTGCGGTTTACTCTCTAGGTTTTTGTTACACGACTAGAGTAGTAATGTTAGAAGAAATTTAGGGAGCTTAATTATGTCTTTAAATCCATTTAAATATTTAATACACAATATCCAAGCATTATTCCTCAGTGATTTTCAAACTGTAAAACAAAGAAAAAATGAGGAACAGGAATGCTTACAGTTTGGTATTTGTGGTGTACAAGCCAAATCACCTAGACCAGAAGAGTTGTATTTTGGATGATAATATATTCAGCACTATGCTACTTCAGGAATATTTTCAATAAATTCATCTAATTCTTGAAATCTTCGTTCTAAATTAATGATCTTTTTGGTTTCCGTCATTTCTTCAGAGTAAAATTTTATTGGCAAATGAGAAAGCAGGTTATCACCACTCATCAATCAAGTTCCACTTAATTTTCAATCTATTAAACCTAATAATCTAAAAAAGCCAATCTCTATAACCATTAAAATGTTGTATGCCTCACTTAAAATCTTCACGGAATTCACAGAAAAATAAATTTATTAAAATAAAAAAGATCTTGAGTATTTAGTATTGAGCATTGAAACAGCATAAATACTTAGGCGTTTATTCTCTAGGTGTCATTAACCCCATAGGAGTAGAAATAAATTGTGGATCTTAGACCTCCTATGTCCTACGGAAATCGCTTTGCTCAATTGACTACAGAGGCTGCAGAAAATGCCGCTCGACTAGTTCTTAGTCAACTATCTGAAAGACTCAGTTTTTCAAAGCATACATCAAACAACGATGAAGAAATGGAGTGCTTGCAATTTGGCATATGTTCTTACCAATCTCAACCACAAAGAGTAAATTTCTAGAGTGTCTCAAATGAAATACATTGAACTGATTCTAATATTTTCGTCATTATCATTGACGTTTTTAGGTTTCTCTTTTCTCGCTATTTAAGAAAAAGTAAACCTTAAAAAATATTAGAATGAATCATTAATTGCTGAAAAGCTTAATAAGTCACTCATTATCAGAGTCCTCCAAAAGATCAGAATATTCTTGTGATTTTGGTATCGGCAACACAGAAGCGCTATTAGTTGATCTCACTAACAAGGCAGTTAATTTTGCTGTCCTTTTATTATTAATAACGTTGCTACCATGAGCTGAAACTGCTGCCCCAGCAATGAGGGCAGAGATTGGCTTCCACCAAGGCAAAGTTTTTAAGTCATTCTTTTGTACTTCAGCCATGAAAAAAGCTATCCCGATCAAAATACCAAATACAGCACCTGACCATTGGCATATTTCAGCAGAAATAGATGTGCTTTTTTCGGCGGCATTAATTTGGTCTTCCATTTCGTGAAAAATCGAATACAAGTAGTGATTTCTTAATTAATATGAAAGCACTTTTTAAACCCAATGAACATAAGTAATTAGTCCAATACAAGTTATCTGTATAACAAATGATGAGTAAAATCTAATAAAAAACAAGTAAAGATATTCCTAAAAATGAAAATGACAATGTGAAAAATATCAAAAGTAATTCAGTAGTTTTCATAACCACTCAGAATCTACTAAAAAATTTGAGTATTGTTTTTTAATTGAAATAAATATCTTCTTCTATAACTTCTTCAAAAGAAACTCCTAAAATAGGACATTTTCACTTAATCATTTCTATAACCATCTAGCATTAGAAACGAAAGCGTGAGTAAGTATTATTCGGTTTACATGGTTCGGTTTAATTTGCTCATTGCTCTATAACCTTCGTCTTAAGATCAGACAAAGAGATAGCTTTGATGTAACTAATTTGCTTATATGCACATCATGGACACCGAATAACATTTTTATTTTTAAAAGTATCTTGTAATAATTCTTTCTTATTACTTGATGCAAACCTATTTAATTCATTGCAAGTTTCCTAATCAAGAGGCACACATGAAGGGAGCTGAGGTTTTTGCTCAATATATTGAAAGTGGTTGCGAATCAGACAAGTTTGATGGTTTCGAGGTCATCAATAGAGTCGTCAATCCTGAAAGGGCAAATGGATGAGCAATTGTAAAAACTTCTGATCACAAAGCAGTTTGGGAATAGTGCCAGCATTGGTGCAAAGGGTTGGGAAATAATGTTGAGATCATTCCTCTTCTTACCGATGGTGAATATCTTGCTGTTCATAAAGAGTTGGATTAGCAATCAAAGCTTGAAATCAGAGGGGTTGTTTAAACAAACCCTCCAAATAATTTGTACTCGAAAAATAAAATTTTTTTGAAAGGTGTTTCTCGTAGAAGAAATTTTTGATAGATACTAAGTCTTAACTCAAATGGAATACCTTATCGCTAAGTACAAAAATTAAAAGTCCGATCGAAGTCATTGCAAGTAAAATTCCACCAAAAATAAGAGTATTGTTTTTGTCAGGTTTTTGTTGTTCAAAAACTTTTTGAACATTTTTGGTATTTGATTTTTTTGTCTTCTTTTTCTTACTCATCAGCTTCAGGGTTAATTATTTGATGGCCTGAAACTATATATAAACACAACTTCTCATGGCTCCCAACTTTTCTTCTAATACCAATATTATTCAACAATTAATTGTATTAGAAAAATACACTTCATTTCCCAATAATTTTGACTTGCCCCATTTTTAAACCACTAATTTCAGCTAAATCGTTTTTAATTTTCTTGGAAGTTTTCCTTTTAAGCGTTCTAAAATTCTGAGCAACAGTGCTACCCTCAGAATTCTGACCAATGACTGAAAATAAGAAATTTTTCCCTTCCCCTACTTGAGATCCCAAACGTCCACCTCCATACACGCCTCCAAGTAGAGCTGGTATACACAATATTCCTGCACTTGCACCACATACTGCAATGCCGACAACTGCTCCTGTGTAAGTACCACCAGCCGCACCTGCAACACCGAGGAGAAGATTATCTTCTTGTCGAACTGAGTACCACTGAGAAATACTATCTTTGGGAATGAAATCGGTCGGTCCTGAGAACCCCTCCTCTGAAAGAGTTATTTGACAATTAGAAACCTCAGTAATATAGTCGTCATTACTTGAAGTGGATTGACTAACATCACATAAAGCGTTATATAATTCTGCCTTTGTAGCGACTGGAGCCAATAATCCTACGATTAGCAAAGGAGAGATTAACAGTTTTGCCATTTATTACGTGAGTCGAAGTCACTATATTATTAAGTTACTTTTTGATATTACCCAACAAGTTTAATACGACCACTTAATACTTATTAAACTTTCAAACAAGTGTTACCCCTCCCCAACTCTACAGTTAGGGGACTTTGAAATATGTATGTCGAGGCAAATAGTGAGGTTATTAATCCATTTCCACTTCATAACGATAAAAAGTGAGGCATCTATATCCCTCGGAAAGATCAAAAAAGACTGTGAGCTAAAATCAACAGCAATCTTATATGATTTAAATTTCTCCTAAAAAAGGTTTTAGATCCGCAACTGTGCGTTCAACTCTATGGTTATTAAGAACTGTAATTATCTTTTTTAGAGTTAATAACTGTTTCCTCTAACGATATTTTTTATGCCTATGAGTTGACGTAGGTTTGAATCTAAAACAAAGATGAATCAATTAAATTAACTCAGAAATTATGAGAGTATGCATGTCAAAATTTTCCAGCAAATTATTCAAATAATATTGATGTGTTTCAAAATCCTATTATTATATCTACGAAATATTGAAATCTGTCATTGACTGTGGTCCGTAGTCACTGCGATTGAAATGACTCCAAAACCTCTCAATAACTTTTACTAAGCCAATATTCTAAATTTAATAATCTCGTATAAATTTGGTTCACAAATATCAAGAATCAAGATGCAAATCACCCCTTTAGCTTTAGCTTTCTCTGAGTGGGGAATAGGTAGATTCCCATTGGATTTGATTGTGTTCCTATCTGTGGTACTGATTTTTGCTTTGCCAGCAGGTATTAATCGAAAAAAGATTTTTGTTGAGGGTGATGCGTTCACTACTAGGTTAAAAAGCTAGAAAGGAACTCATCATGGTCCTATCAAATCAATAAGAATAACAAGCGCTTAGATAGTGGTCATGTAAGAAAGAAAACCAATAGGGATAAAAAGTAAGGCAGCAATAGTAAAACGAACAAATTTTCCTGTGCCTGAATCTCTTGAATAATCCGTAAAATGCTTGGAGTTGTTCCATTCGGACCAATTTTTAGGGCTCTTAGATGAGGTCATGTTTTAATAATTAAATTACGTAAAACTACAGTCAAGATTAAAGGTATTTAACCTAATCTCACATACACAATAAAAACAACATTCCCTACAAGGTGGTTCGGTCGTGGTAGTGCTAACCCTAGAGATGAATTCATTTTATTAAGACTTTAACTTTCCACAAAATTTGGATCTAATCACTAGAACGGCTATTTATGACTGTTTTTATTGACCATGACAAATACATTTACCACCCTTCCAGGCAGAGCATTTCTTCTTTTTGCACTTCTTTTTTTTCTTCTTATCTCCCATAAGAATTAAAATTTATTTTTTGATTTTAGTAGACGATAATGTGCTTGTTAGAGTATCAAATTTAAAGTTTTTATCAAGAAATTAATCTATCAACTTTATCAGTAATAAACGAACTCCTTTAATAAATAAGTTGAATTCAATTTTTATTGGCTGGAATATTGAACACAGAATCAATCACACAAACCACAAAATAGAAACAAAGAGTCAAGAAAAATATTTATCTTTAACTACATATGGCAGATAAAAAATATCTGATGAAAAATTAGTAGCTAATCAAATAACTGCAATGACTGCTGTTTCATTAGAAAAAGTTCATATTGTTACTTTCAATACAATCAATTTTACTAGTTTGATACATCCTTCTATCCAAGGACATGAAGATTATGACTAAAAAACTCACCTATCGGTATGCATTCACATTATTGAAGATGAAGAATGCTGAAGGCAGAAACGAATATATGGATTTAGCAAAAGAAGCAAATCTCATATGGCATCAAATAGTTAGCCAAAAATCAAAAAACACTCCTCGTATTAACTGCAGAGCATAGTTGCTTGATTAATATTCTTTAATCAAGCAAAAGCAGGATTTTTCTCTACAAAAGTATTTTTTGCAATTTCAATAAATTGAAGAAATTTATTTTTGACAAAGGACCAAAGGCCAAGATCAAAAAGGATGTGCAAAACAAGGGAAATGCAAAAAACCGCATAAAAAATCAGGTGGCAAATAAAAGTATTTATAAAATCATTTACCTCGTTTTCCTTAATTACTTCTGTTTCATTCAAATTTGATGAAACGAAATCAGCAAATGAATTTACACTTGCTGATTCAACCAACCCATACTGGATCAATTCCTGATCTTTTACTGTTTCAGTAGCAGTAGTAGCAGTCATCACCTAAGCCTTAATTAGATCTACCATACTTTCTTATTCATAAGTTTGGCTTATGCCTTAATTATTTCGTTTTAAATCTTGTTCAAATAAGTCATTGTTTCTAGATCTTTCTGCATCATCATTGGAACTTTTTGCACATCAAACCTGTTTTTTATTTTAGAAATCTTTTTTTTCAAGAAAGCTGTAATGGACATAAAATCATTAAATTTGTTTCTATTAAATCAAGAGATCAAAAAGATTCAATCCGTATGAATTACCAAAAAAAATGGGGGATTAGCCCCCCAAAGAAATCGTCTGTAAACTTCTTTTTCTACTTTGTAAAAAGAGAGCTCTTAACTCCAGCTTGTTCCCACTTTTTGATAGTTGGCCTTAAGAATGACATGGGTAGAGCTGTCAAAATTGCAAATGAAACAACAAGAATTAAGTCAGTGGTGAAATGATTTATTCCTAGATCTGTTCCAGCAAGCCAGAGCCAAGGAAATGCAGAAGCAAATAAAGTAGTTAGCATAAATTCTCTTAAATTAAGCCAGAGCATATAAGAGCATTGTGTTAATTTTATTCATTGCTTAGTAAAAATTATCACTACCTTTACTCATTGTTCGGAATGCATTTACAGATATACAAAAGGTCAGACTTCATTTGATCAACAATTCAGACCTTTCAGAAATCCATAGGTACACAAAAAAGGATTGCGATTAGAACAATCCCAAAAGGTGGGAGCAGAGCAGCATCAACAAGAATACCTGCATTTATTATGTTAAAGACAGCAACTATTAATAAGCAAGACATCAAGACCAACTCACTTAACTAAATTTTTCTAGCAGAATGGAAATCTCTTATGGAACTGGAAATAATTAATTAAAAGCCCATACATAAATCTAATGCTGCAACAACATCAAATAAGCCAATAACATACAACAATGTTTCTGCTGCAAAGGTGAAGCAATCCTTTCCACTGAGAAAACCAACAAGCTTGCAAAGTACACTCAATAGCTAATGAAAAACCAAGTGGCTTTAATAATTGTTTTTATTTTGGCAACAATAGGATCTATTCTATGTCCTAGTTGTTTTTATCATTGAGATTGTTTCTTCTAGATCTAAACAAGGTTGAATAGTTATATCCATCAATTTTCTCCAAGGATACCATAGTTTCCATATCGTATCTAAAGAATCTGCCCTAACCACGCAGTGACCAGTACCATTCTGAATCATGAAAACCCATGAATGAACCTCATAGGTTTCTGGTCTATTCTCTACTCCTCCAGTTTCATACCATTTAACCAACATATCCCCACCTATTTCTTGATCTTCTCCATCATTAAATTCATAAGAGATCAAATAACGCTGCATAACAGAAGGGGAAGCAAACCAATATATCTACTTTGCATAGAGTTATACAAAATTCAATTAAATATCATCTTTCTAAAACTTAAAGCTAGCAACATTTGACCAGCAGATTTAAAGAAATATTTTTGTATTTTCATACCAATCAATTAGAATTTACAACTATTTATAATAGATTTCTTAATCAACTTATTATTAATGGGGGTTTCCCAACTTTTTACTTGCTTAACATCAGAATTTACTGGAAATTTACTAAATAATCTATTCTCACAATCAATAGCCATTAAAAAGGAATCACTGTTTACAATGGATTCATTATCTGGGTCTATCTCAGAGTATTTAGCAAGAACTGAAAGAAAGCCATTATTATTATATTTGATTGAATCAGGGTTTATAGATAGTAATTCATTATTTGTCTTAGATACTTCTAACCATTCGATTTCCTCCGCAAATAAATTATAAGAAGAAGAGAAGAAAATTAGAAAAATGATACAACTTAAGAGTAATCCCTGATGTATAAAATTTCGTATAGCAGTCATTATTTATAGCTATTTTTTTAATTATGCCTAATAGATTCAACTAATAAAAAAATATGAACTATAGCTTATCGTAAATATACATAAATTATCTTTTCTTAAACAGTTTAGGAATAAGTCTGGACTCATTCTCAACATAGATTAAATCAAAAACATGCGACCTAAAAATCATGCTTATTTTATTTCTAAGCACAATGGAATAAATCATTTTGATTTAAATACAAATCTCAGGGATTTACAATTACTTATAAAGCTGATTATATGAAAAGTGTTGCTCCATTTCTCTACCCAAAGAATAAAGAACTTCATTAACTATTTTTAGCTGCTTCTCCAATTCACTTCTCTTGAATTGCAGATCCACAAATCTTCTTTGCATCTCTGCTTGAGACCTTTTTACATAATCATCATTTTGATTAGATGGGTTTGTTGAAGATTTGTTTTCCATTGTTATAACATTTGTTTTTAGAGAAGAGAAGCTTTAAATCCTCTTCTACGCGTTCAGTAGTTCTTAACGTTAGTAGTGTTTCTATATCTGATTAAAAAGAAATACACGCCAACAGTAAATCCGTCTTAATGCGGGAGTATTAAGACCTCCGTTTTCTTACCTCAGTATTTACTAGGACAAGAAAACCCCTGGAAAAATTTGTCCGGTAATCGTATAAGCACCTATGCCAGAAATAATTCCAATCATTGCAGGCCAACCATTATATTTTTCTACTTCATCAGGATTAAAATTCGCAGAAAACAATTGGGTAATAATTTTTTTCATTAGTTATTAAGAAGTTAACTCAAGATTAATAAAAAATTACAACAACATAGCATTAATAGCTACATTAATTAGTTAGTAAAAGCTTTTACACCTATAAATAAATTAAATATCTACTTTAAAAAGGTATTCTTAAATACCATCATAAAGCAGAAGACTTGAACTTTGACTTGAAATACGTAGATTCTGGAAAGTCATTGATTAATGATTTAACCTTCTTGGTGATTTTATTACTAGAAATCAAAGCTAAGTCATAAGTAGACAAACCAATCTCATATTCAAAAGAAAATTGCTTAGCTATTGCCTTGGGTTTGGTAATGATAAATTTTGAAGTACCCATACAAATCAATTAATATATTATCAATAAAATCTAGATATAAAAACTTTCAAGGAAGATAAAGACACTTTAACAAGTGTTCATCAAAACAAAGTACTATAAAAATCCTCAAATGTTATTGATAAAGATTAAGAATTTCTTCCTCAAACAAAATAGTAGTAGAACTCAAGTTGAATTATCAGAAATCGCTTTTGTCTTTGATTTTTTTCGCTTTGGTTTTTGGAGCTTATAACCAAACTCAAGAAGTTGATGATAGGTCAATTTAGCTTGTAAAGCACTTAAAGATAGACGTTTCTCATCATCTTTTTGAAGAAAGATATTTCCTCTATTATTGTTATCAGTCTCTATAGTAATAAACTCTTTTCCTTTCTTAAGAATCCAAGGCTCTTCTAGGTATTTATCGTCGCCCTCCTTTACCTCCCATGGTACTGGTGCTGGCTTTTTCTTTAATGGCATTTTGAAAAATCACATACCATAATCTTAATTTTACATGCAAAACTTAAGATAATCCAGTTAAAGCTAATAATGCCAAAACGATTGTGATAATAACGAGTAACTAGTCCCTTAGAAGAAAAAATTTTGACACATTCTATGATTTCTTATTTAGATCTATCTTTTGCTTGCAAGCTATTAATTCAGAAGCAATGGGGTTAACTCTATTCTCATATTTTCTTGACCTATAGATTTGGAATTTACAAATTTCATCACCACTGAGAAAACAATCATCAATAAAATCATCAAGTACTCGTGATTGCATTTTAAAAACATAATAAAACAATTAATGCGTCATTAACGACAATAAACAAGTGCGTCTTAACACCTAATTTCTTGCTTATGGAACAATAAATTCATGACACTTGAATCAATCGAAAGGATCACCAGATATGAGCAAATTCTTCGAAATTAAATTCATCCATAAACAAACGAAGTTGGAAATTCATACTGTCCAAAAAAATATGTTGTAGTAGATAGAGATTTCAAATTCAAAATAGCAGTAGCATCCCGTATCGTTTTTAAAATCAGCAACATTTTTTCTGAATGAGGAAAAGCATTTAAGGATGATCTAGCTAATCAAGAAACAGCAGGAATAAAGTCTTTTATCAATGAGATCAATAACCTGAATCTCATATAGAAATGGTAATTCTTAAGACAGAACAATGTGATCCAGAGAGATACATGAAAGTGAATTTAGAGGTCGAAGCTTAAGGTCATATTCAAGGCAGTGAAGAATTTTCTAATTGCTTGGCATAACAAGCAAAATAATGCCTATCTAAAAATTAGTTACCGACTCTCCTCACTAACCAAAGACACCCAAAGTTCTTACCTTTGTAGTATTAGTTAGGTGTTGAGAAAAGAAAGGTAAGTATCTAAATATGATGATCTTTACGAGCATTAAGAACAAAATTCGTTTATAAGGTTCAAGATTAACCAAATGATTCATGCTTTACATACAGCATTGGAAATTCAAGCCTGATTACCACCAAAAAGGTGCAGAAAGATTTTTAGCCACAGGAGCTCCGTACGCAGGTGCAGAGATGCTTGGTAGATATCACGCTCCAGGTTCACTTGAAGGTTGGATAATTGTTAAAGCAGAAGATCCAAAAGCACTTTACGAGCATGCAGCTGAATGGGCTGAATTTCTAGATTGGGAAACTACTCCAGTATTTACAGATGAAGAAGCTGGTCCGATTTGCGCAAAAATCTACAGTTAAAAAAACCTGATTCATTAATCGTAAGTAATTGAGCTAAAAGGCGGCAAACATCAGTCTTTTAGCTCTTCTATTTAAGACTATTCAAAATTATTCTATTTAATGGAAAAAAGAACAGCATAAGTAAATAAAATCTCTGATACGTCGGCAAAAGGTAAGCTATTAAAAACTGTTGAACTCCTTGATGGTGCATAGGATTTTTATTTGTTTATAGCTAACTTAAGAAAAAAGAAGGCCTAATTAGGTAATGAGCAGATTAGATGATCTAAAAATCTTGCTTAATAGCTTTTTCAATAGGAGAGAATCTACGCGAAGAGAAATGAAGAGGGTTTTTCAATGGAGAAGGTATCTTGAATGGAAAGAGTTAACACCTGAAGAAAAGCTTTCAGCTAAAAGATTCTTATTAATTCCTATATTTACTTATCTCATAATTGGAATTTTTAATCAGAACTTTTCCTTGATTGTTCTTTTTCTAGTTGGATATGTTCTTTATAAAAAATTTGAAAAAGGTGATATTCTCAAAAAATAAAGAATGCACTATTAACCAATAAAAACCCCTTCCGTAATGACAGAGAAGGGGTTTTTTATCAGATTGAAAGTTAGTTTTAAACAATTCCTGGAATGATCCAGCCTGTTATTCCGTAGTTAATCACAGCGGCAAAGAAGCCCATCATTGCTAGACGGCCATTCATTTGCTCTGCTGTTTTCCAGTAGTTAGTTTCTTTGTTCATTACACCACACCTGGAATGATCTGACCGGTTGTTAGATATGCACCGATTAGTGCCCAGCATCCAACAAATGCTGCGTAACCATTCAGTCTTTCAGCAATTACTTTGCCTTCTTCGACTCTTGGAGTTTCTGTAGTTTGTTTTTTCATTAAACAATACCTGGAATAAGTTGACCGGTTGATAGGTAGATACCTGTTAGTAGAACGAATGCCATCATGGCTGGTCTGCCGATGCTTCTTTCTAGGATTGTTTTGTTAGATGGTTGCATTGTTATGGATAGTTATTGGTTTAGAAAATTCCAGGAATGATTTGACCTGTTGTGAAGTATGAAACTAAAAGACTGATCATTCCAATCATTGCCCAACGGCCATTTGTCTTTTCAGCTTCTTCTGGATAGCTGGTGTAGTCCTCAACAAGCTGGGGCTGTGTTTCACGGCCAAAGATGTTTTGCTTGCCGTACTCAGTGATTACCTGAGAAGAAGATGATGTCGTCATTACTGGAATTGCGTTGATGTGAACAAATGTAAAGTATGAATTTTCTAAATGGAAGATACGGTCGGGTACGGCTTCTTCTAATCCTTAATAACTTTAAGCCTCAAAAACTAAATACAGCAACTAATTAGAGCGATGTTAATCCAGTGATTAGATTAATTGATCATTCTGATAAGTATAAATAGCCCGACCTAGTTAGCACTACTTCAATCAATTTGTAGTTAAGACTTCATGCAAAGTTGGAAATACCTATGTTGATGAGGATGAACTTACTAGTGCAAACCTTCGAATGGAAGTAATACATGAGCGTAATGCTCACAAATTCCCATATGACCTAACAGCTCCTGATTTTGCTTCTATCGTTCTTATTACAACTGCAATCGGTAAAGCCATCAATTTGTTTTCAAGCCCTCTTTAGGAGTTCTTCAGGCCTTTATGGGTTTAGGAAAAGTTAAAGGAAAGCCACTAACAAGTTCATTGGAAGACCTCTAAAATGTCAAATCCTATTTCTATAAATCCATTCAAAACCTATTAAAACTTCATAAAAAAATGAATGTGTATTACCGCTTCTATTCATAGCTCACCAAAATGAATATACATAAATTCCTAATAATTGATTCTGCTTTAGTAATTGCCGCAATACCAATTATATTTTTGCTTCAAGGTGGCAAGAAAAAATATCCCCTTTTAAGAAATTCCAATAAAGAAAGACTTTTAAATAAGACCTCTACCAAACTCCCACAAAAAGAAAAGCTTATTGAACTTGAAAAACTTGCAAAGATTCAAGGTAGTGGAATTAAAATTGATTCGATTGTAGGTAATTGGAGGTTTATATCAGTGTGGAAAAAAGACATCGACGAAGAAGATCTGATTTTCAGTTCAATGCTTAAAATCTTCGCGGCAAACATTGAGTTCAAAAAGAATCCCCCTACAAATGGCTTAGCTAAATTCTCTGTTATCACGTCCATCAAACTAGGAATTTTAACCATTGAGTTTTCAGGCTCTGGTTTTTTAGAAGGGGACCAACCCTTGTTAACATACTTTTTTAATCTAATTGAACTCAAATTAGGTTCAAAGATTTTATTGAGCAGATCACTTAAAGAACAGGTAGACGAGGATAAGTCATTTTTTTCTTTGATTGCATTAGAAGAAGATGGTGAGTGGCTTTCAGCCAGAGTACAAGGAGGTGCCCTAGTGATTTGGTTGAAAGATTGAAATCAATTAATCAGTTTCTGCTTATATCGAATAAAGAGAGTAAATAGTCTTCACTAAGCTCACATGAACATATGAAGTATCTAAAGTTCATTCAAGATTGGAATTTAAGTTCATCAGGTTTTCAGGTCTTGTCAGATCAACCCTCACTTCTAAACGGGGAGTTATAGTAAGCCTTGTTAACGGTATATAAAGTATAGAGAGAAACAGCTATGCCCAAAAAACCAACGACTAGAATTGGGGAGAAAGATGGGAAAGCATAAGTAGGGATTGAAGTCATGATGAGATATAAATGACATGTGTGTTCTAAAGGATCTAGATATTATTTGGCAGGGGTTTGCACGAAAGTTAATCACGGTTATCCCTCTAATGATTCCAAGTGTATCTAGTTATTTAAAAATGATTGCTATTCCAATAAGTCACGGATTCTTTTTTAGGTTAGGAGGCATCCTAAAAAAGTGGTCAAAACATTATTAAACAAGCTCAAGCTTATAAACAATATCTTTGCAGTTGTTTTGCTTATCCCACTTCCTCGCAAATAGAGTATCAAGTATTTCTACCAAAGTATCTAAGCTTGTGAGGTTATGGAAGGAATGTGATTTATGGTAATTAATTTTGTTTAAGTCATAGTCAATAACGACCACATCACCATATTCGTTGACGAACTTTTTAATCGTTTCTTCGTAGTATTCAAAGGAACAATCAAATGTACATACAATAAAAAGTTATTCCATTTAATTAGACCCTGCTGTAACCAAACTTGCTTTCAAAAATTTTCAATGGCAATCCAGTTGCTTGCATGGCGGCTTTACATTGATGTCCGACTGTTCCATAGACCTCGACAGTGAAGTTATCTCCAAGTTCTGCATGTCCCTGTAAATATTCACCCACAGATGGATTTGCTAGATGAGCAAGGAAAGCATCGTCATTTTTATAAACTTCGGACCAAACAAAACGAAGAGGGTTCTCTGGATCTTGATCAAAAGTATGGTGCAACATTCCTGGTTCTGAATCTTCAACGGCCTTATCAGTTTTAGCTGCAAGTAATAAATATTCTTGAACTTTATCTGGCTTAACTTGAATACGAGCAAGAAGAAGGAAGGGGGTATCGGCTCCGAATGACATTAAGTTTTCTCCTTTAGAATTTACCATTATATATTTCTGGCAAGATTGTTGTATTAGGAGGACATCTCATCAGCCTTTTCTGACATAACCAATTAATTTTTAAGACTGTTCGGTCATTCAAGTTGAGGGCGTTAAAAACGAAAAGGATAAGAACAAACGGTTACTGTTGTAATGGATAAAGCAGGAGAACGATCACTGATTTATACGATATATTTCCATAATCAGAACATTTCCGCTACCAACCAAACAGCGTTAATAGTCAACTTTCTTTTTTATATGGACAAAATCTGTTTTCAATTGCAAAGATGTTTTATAAGCAACTACTTCGACTATGGATTCTTATACAAAGGATACGCATAGGTACGCTTTTGAGCTCGTTAAAGCCGCAAGATCAATGCCAGTCGATTTAGCCGAAAAGTTGCAACATATAAAACAATTGAGATTTAATTACCAACTAAAGACTTTAAGAAAAAGAATCAATAAAAGAATCACCTAAATAGAAGCTAATAGTCCATTTTATTGTTGTTGCCACTGGGATTTTTATGAAGTCCTTTCTTTAAATTGATCAGGTATTGGAAAATCTTCTCGTATTTGTTTTAAACGTTTTTTATAAATAGTTTCATAATCTGGATCCCGGCTTTTATAGGCGTTGTAATTTTGCCCTTCAAAATCTTCTTCTTTAATTAATTCTTCAACTTGCTTAATGAGGTCTCTATAGATATCTGCTCCTACAATCTGTTCTTTAGTAAGTTCGCTTCCATGAGAATCAGCGTATTGAATAATCCCTTTGTAAGTAAAAAGCCATTGCCTCCTTGCTAGTGGATCTAATGCGATAACTTCTTTGACTATAAAGCTTATACAAAGTTTGAACTTTACTTCTAAATCGTTAATTTCAATCACAAAGGAAGGAGCTTATCTTCCATAAATTGTAGATGGCTATTTTGGAATTCATTCATTCGGTTTGAATCCCTCAACAGGAATGGATTTGATTTTGGTATAAATTCAGTAATTTTGATTAATTTTTTTCTGCATCTCCGAATTACTCGCCAAAAAGAAAATCCCAAGTGCAGCAATAAATGGGAAAAAAGTTTTTTATTATTTTCATAAGTTTTTCCAGTAGAAATGATCTATTTAAACTTCAGAGAATTACTTATACAATAAGATCAAGCGTATAAACAATATCTTTGCAGTTATTTCATTGGTCGAACTCTTTAGCTTCATCGCTTTCTAATGAGGCTCCAAATTTATCCATATCGGTGATATGAATTAATTTATGAGCTTTATGGTCGTTTACTTTTACACACTCATAATTACTTACAAAATCCTTAACCAAGCAACAAAAGAAATTCTCAGTAATTTCCTTTTCAAATTCTTCAAAAGTACAGCTAAAGGTTGAATATTTAGGGTATTCATAAAAATGATCAGAAAAATAGTTAGCATTGCATTTTTTTATAGCTTTTCTGTAGGGATGGACATCTCTTTAGGTTCCTCTGACATATAAGGATATTTGATACTTTCAATCCTAATAGAGTATGACGCTCGGAAATTTAATTAGATTTTCATAGCTTCCTCAATAATAGAAATCTCTCTGGTGTTTCTTCTGTTAAGTCCACGCAGGTCTAATTGAAAGCGTATTACCTCCAATGCAAGCTTGTTAAATCGAAAGGTGGCTTGTACATATCCATGTGAGTAATCAGATTCAAAATATCCAAAACCTTTCAAGTCTTTTACAAGTAAATAACTATCAAAGATTTTGCTATACCATCTGATCAGCATACTGTTGTCCATAATATCAGCTATAGCTATACGAGATATAGTTTTAGTTCTAACAGCAAGGTAATCATTAAGGTCCTGGTAGATAGGTAAAAAGAATTTCATTAACCCTTTCTAGCTGATCTTTCTCAACTCATCTTCTTGCTCTAAGCAAAGTAATAAAAAGGGACCATATCAGTCACAAATAAATCAATAGAATTAACATTATTAGTTGGACTCTTATCTAAAACGCACTAACCTTAAAATTAAAAATTCACTAATAAACATCTTTAACCCTCTTTTTCTGTCAGCGATAACTTTAACAAGTGTTTTTATAATTCTTGAACCAGCAAAGTCTCAAGAAAAGCTAGAAGTTAGTTCATTAATTCAATCATCGAGGAGACTTAGCGGAGAGAATATCTCATATCCGAGATTGAAACAAGCTGTACTAAGACTTTTAAAAGTCAATATTCCAATCGGATTAAAGACTCCCTTACATATACATCCAGCACAGATGCTGGTTTATAAACAACAAGGAAAACTAAAATACTTAAGCGGTGAGACTATTAATATTTTAGCGCTGGAGAATGATTTATTGAAACAATAGTGCTTCCCCTCACTTTGTTTAGAGCGTAGAAAAAGACAGCAGTTCTTTTTATCAGTGTTTCATCTGCTATTGATCTACCTACAACAATTACTAAATAGTTAAATCCAGTTTTGATATCAAAAATCAAATCATATATTTATAAATCCTGAAACCAAGTAAGGAATATGAAAGCTGATCTTTATCTCATAACATATGTAATCTGTTTTCTCCATTTTAAGGCTATAAAAAATATAGGAAGCTAATCAGCTGCCACTAATTTATAGGACTATTGATCGATGGTTTCATTTGCTAGAGCAAGAACAAGATCATTGCTATCAAGGCTATGGCCTGTGTCAGAAAAGAACCTAAACAATCAAACAGTTGAGTCGCACAAGTCCAAAAAGCTGATTGAAGATATTGCCGAGCAAAACAAGTGCTTCTTTGAAACAAGCAAGAATGGTGGAATGTGGTTTTCTTAGAGCATTGACTTAAAAGCAGGGTGGAGACATCTCTCTGAATGATATTGACGGAATGATTAGGAGCTGAGATCAAGCTCTCCAAAAACAAGATAATAGTTTTAGTGAATATATTTAATTAGAATATAAAAATAGATAAAAAACTATTTGGCTGATTCATCAAATCAAGCAATGCATTGAAACTTGAAATATCGAATTCTTTAACAAGCAAATAAATTATTGAACATCAATTATTTATTTGCCTCTTCTTCAATGTATTTTTTAAGGGTATAGCCATGACAATCAAATGGATATTCTGCCCTAGTCATCTCGCTGGCCTGAGTCTTATCAGCATCATTACCTCTAAATTTTCGACAATCACATATAAAGTCCATCTTGGTTCCATCTTTATAATCTATCACTCTTGCATCTAGCCATTCTTTTGCTTGCTCTGGCATCTCATTACAAGCAATCCATGAACCCCAGAACAGTGCATCAAACATTTGTATTGCTTCTGCTCTTTTATTTGGCCCTGCCAAGTCCTCACAGAAATTACTTACTGGGCAGTCTTTTCTACTGATATAAAACTTTTTAGCTTGATTCTCATAACCTCTGACATATGTTTTTTTATTATTTACTGCGTCCAATGCAGCATTTAATTGATCTCCTCCAAATGTATTGGTTATTCTCGCTTTATCAATTGATATCTGACCAGTCAGATCCTTTTCACTTTTTGAAGTGACATCATCTCTTCTGACATCAAATTGTCCAAGCACTTCAATTTGTTCAGTCATCTAGGTGAATTATCTTCCATTAGATTGAATGATTTTATTCTAATTTATTCAAAACGATCTATGGCTTAAAGAAAAAAGTCCTTTTAATTATTAATTGATGTTTCTTCCCAATTATCTCGTTTTTTGAAAGAACGTTCCCATTTCTGATTTGGTACTCTAGTCCAATAAATTGATTGCTTAATTGATCCATTTGACAGACTCTTTTGGAAACTCTCTTTATTTTCCATTTCCTTTGCAATCCACCATCGACTTGTTTCCAGTCTTTTTGCCACATGAGGTAAGTTCCTCCTTCATGAACCCATTTAGCACATTCCCTTTTAGCTTCTATTTCATCAAAAGTGTCTGCATTCAGAGGAGGAAAAAGAATCAAAAATATTGCGAGCAATAATGAGCGTTTCATAAAACAATCATGATTTGAAAGTTCATATCTCAAATCAAATCATGTAATCGAACCCCAGATAAGAAAAAGAAGAGTTAGCAAAACCATATTTTATCTAGCTTCTAAACAAAAGTTAATTTGCTTCCGAAGGTTATATCAGATTAACTTCACAAATTTTCAGATGACTGTTGATGCTGCATTTCAACTAAAAAGCTATGACTAATTGATTTTCACACCATTACAGTTGAAGCCACAGCACTGAAGCTTGAAAAAGAGAGATAAAACAAAGCGATGTAAACTTGGCACAGCTTTATCTAGGCCATTAAAAAAAAATCAACAAAGAAATCAAAGTCATTGAGAGGTATTGCATCCAATGAATACAAAAGCTGTCAAATCAATAATTATTAAATTCTTTTATCTCGATTGAATTTTTGAAAATCCTAACCAAAAAAATTTTTCGTGGTGAATTTACCTAAACGGAACTTTAGATAAAATTTGTATAACGGATTCTTTATTGAAAGATTTTTTCCATAAAATATATCAAAATGTAAAATTATCAGCCTAAATAGATTTATTTTATTGTCTTGAACTAAATCTAAGCGATTACTGAAAAGCCAATTTGTAATGCACCCGCAAGGAGAAGCAATGAAGGAAGGTTCCAAAGAAGTAAAATTTTCAAAGCAGTTTTTTTATAAGTTGCAGCAGTCATTTTGATATTAAGAGGAAGTGTTTCAGAGAAATGCAAATCTATAACTCTGATGAAAACAAGATAAGAATGTATGTGGCTTGAGCGAGGTTCGGTCGGGGTAGGGCTAACCGTGGAATTAATTTATTTTATGAATTCGAAGAACTATTAGCCCTGCATCATGTAAATAAGGAAGCCAGAAAAAATCGTAAGCTTCCCAACTACAAAATAAGGAATAAACTTTTTGATTCTTGCTTCAGATATTGATTTAGTAGTTGAAGTCATATGAGACCTAAGCTCCCAAAAGTAAAACCAACTCCGCAGAAGAAGGCGAATTCAACTAAATCTCTGCATCCTGGTGGGATTGAATTTAAAACAACGTTAATTCGTTGAGCCATTTGACCTTGTACTCGCAGGTGAAGGTGGAAAGATACTACAAAAGTAAGAACAAATACTCAGACACGTGACAGTTCAAAGGTGGGGTTATCGAGAATTAGTTAAACTTATGATTCAGAATCTTTTTCACTTCAAAATAATTGAACAAACCAGCAAAGAAACTGCTCAAAAATAATTAACCATAGAGCAGCATCCTTTAAAAGCTCTTTCCCATTTTTTTTCATTAAAATAGCAAAACCTAATTAGCAATAGCTTGATAAACACAATCATGCAGATTAAAAGTTTAGTTCTTTCGACTTATAGGTAAGCAGTTATAACTCGATGAATAAATTATATATTTGTGGTAAGTCCTCAAAAGTCGGGAGGTCCTGTCTTCACTAGATTTCTTTAGCTAAATATTCAATATAATTTTTCAAAGTAAACCCATGAGAATCATCATTCCCTTTTACATAATCAATATCATCAATAAGATCTATATTATGTCCCGCCATTAGCTCCTTTACTCTGGCATTAAACCAATCCTTGAGGGGTTTCTCTATTGCATCTTTTTGATGTTGGGACCATAGATATGTATCAAAAGCTTGTACCGCATCCTCTCTGCTCCACTTTGGTAGATCAAGAAAATGATTTTTGACAGGACAATCTTTCCTATTGATGTAATGCTTTTTTGCAGTCTTAGACATTCCTCTTATGTACCGTTCTCCTGAATGTATATTTTTAACTAACAACTGACCTGCCGTATTTTCATCTTTAACTTGAATCTCTCTCCTAAGATCCTTTTGGCCTAAAACTTGTATTGGATCCATAACTAGTTGTCTTTTTTAAGACCACTGAATTTAGACCGAAAATTATTGAATACATTTTTCCAGTAATTTATAACAGAATCTGGAATAGGTTTATTTAAGGGCATTTGGTAAATAAAGATTCAAACATTATTTTTAGCCGCAATTCACGCTTAGACAGAATTTGTTTCACTTCCTCACCTTGAACAAATTTGATTTCACCTGAATAAACGTTTGCGACTTGAAAAAGTGAAGTGGCATCTGGATCTCTTGCACCTCCAACAAATGAGAGAACTTTAGCAATCTCATCTTCTCCAACAAGAACAGTATCTCCAGGTTTAACTTTAAGAAATTCAGGCTCATTAATCTTTATCATTTTTGCCGTTTCTGATTAATGGGTTTTTTGGAAAAAAGAACGTGACTAATCGACCAAAGAAAAAACTTCCTAATAAAACGAAACCACCACCGCCAACATAAAGAAGTAAGTCAACTTGTGTAGAGGATGCGAGGATTGGATTCATTCTTTTTTTTATTTCCTTGCGATTAAAACAAAAGATAGTGCTCCTGATACAAGAACAATATCAATAAGCAAGTGATAGTTCATATCCATACTTATTTAAGAAAAGGGAGAAATTTGCTAAAGGTTTCAGGAAATGATCCAACAATCAGAGCCAACACACCAACTAAAACAGACAAAATCGCAGCATTTACTAAAAGATCTTTCCAGTTGTATTTCATAACCGATTGTATTGCCTTTGCTATTGAATTTTTGTGGGCTTAAAGACCAGTTGCACCTACTTAGAAATCATGCCTCACTGTCTAACTCACCCTAAATTGTGCAAGCAATAGTGATTTCTTAAAGCAAGAACCGATGATGATCCCCCATGCCATCAAGTGGGTAGTCATTTTCAAACTGTTCAACAACTTTAGTTGAAACATTAAATTTACTAATTAAGTTAGAGATCCTTTTGTTAATCAAACGAGAAATGAAAGCCATAAAACTTTTCAAGTTGTGCTCGTTATAACGACAGGCCACATACTTTCAAGTGATTAATACGGAAAAGAAGTTTTATTTAGGTACAACAAAAATAAAATTAAGTTTTTGCAACCACTGTTATGCATGGCCTATTTGCAAGACGAGGTTTATATATATGTGAACGAGCTTCGGCAATCTTTCGTAATTTACTTTTTCGCTCTTTCTTTATATTACTTACTCGATGCATCGCTTCTAGAGGAAGAGCTGGAGGAAGCTATCCAGCAGGTGGGAATCCAACTTTTCTTGGTCACCCAGGGATATTCACTTGTGATGGTACTTCTGGCCAATATGGAGAATTCTATTGCGAGACAAGTGAACACCCCAACATGTGTGATTCTTGGGGAATTGTCTATGACTTAATTAATTGATAACCTTTCACCAGATTATATAGCCCCCAACAAAAAGCTCCAAGCACAAGGCCATAAAAAACAAATGGAACAATTGGATTCTTATACAAAAAAGACCTAACTTTTTTTTGAATATTTTCTTTATCAAGTATGGGCAACTTTAACTCAACTGGTTTTTCTCTTGGAGGTAGTCCCAATTCTTTTCTTCTTTTAGCTTCTCCCATAAAAAAAGAGGACGTAATCCTCTAAAGATAAATCGGAGTTGGTCTTTGGCTTGAAAAGTTTTAGACGGTTTAATAAAAAAAAATCATTCATTAAGTATGACTGAAAAAGTAGACCCCAAAGAATATGAAGCAGCATGGGAATCTGTTTTAGATTGCGTGGATGGGATGAAAGAAGAGTTCAGTTGGTCAAAAGATGTAATTGCCAAGATGCTTAGAGAACTTGCTGAAAAAGTAGAAAGCGAAGAGGGTTAAAAAAAAACTATGATCATTTCATCAAGTTAATGACCTAACTTTACTAGCAACTGGTAGCTCAGGTCTAAGAAGTAAAAGACCTCCTCTAAAA
The DNA here is from genome assembly GCF_027359355.1 of Prochlorococcus marinus str. MIT 1214. Taxonomy (NCBI): domain Bacteria; kingdom Bacillati; phylum Cyanobacteriota; class Cyanophyceae; order Synechococcales; family Prochlorococcaceae; genus Prochlorococcus; species Prochlorococcus marinus. The sequence goes on from NZ_CP114777.1 coordinate 519,822, forward strand.
AGGAGGTTTTTTTGCGGATGTTGCTCAGGTTACTGATATGAATTGACGATTTCTTTGATTTTCGAATCAAGAACCAAACCTATTTCTCCAGTATCAAAATTTATTCGTATTAATGAATCGCATAGATTTTTAGAGACACCAAGTCTTTTTAACTAGCAAATTTGATACATGCGAAATACATTATGTGAATACCCTCTAAGTAAAACTAATAATTAATTCTAGAAAGGGATAATTAAATTTATTCTAAGCAAATGAGACAGGAGTTTAATCATCAGGAGATAGCGAGAAATTTAGCAAAGGCTATGGCAGACAAAGCAAATGAGAAGGAACTTAGACGGTTGTACGAAGAGACAATGTTTCAGCAGTTCATCTCAATGGAAAAAAGTGAATTATCTGAGCTTTTATGGCATGGGTAATCAAACTCACACACTTAAATTTTAGAATTTCAAAAAAACCTAGTATTCACAAATCATGCAATATCTTTTTGGTCTAACTCTTTCAGAAATGGGAATAAATCCTATATTAGTTGCAATAATAATTACCTCTAGCTTTTTGTTTATCGTTGCCTTTGGTCTTAGTTCAAAGAATATGGATAGTGATGGAATTATGAATTGGATGATGAAAAAGCCTGAAGACTGGATAGGAAATAAAAAGTCATAACGCATCATTCAAACTTTCATGTTCTATTTCCTTTAACTTTAGGTTGATATCTTTCAATCTATTTTCAGCCATTGATATATATTCTTCTGCAGCGTATCTACCTTCAAAGGTTTTAGTTTCTCCTTGAAGAAAATCCTTATACATTCTTATATCCCTCTGCCATTGATTTCTGGCCTCAATTTAAGATTTATATTGACTACACATTTTAGATATTTTTAAATTAATTTAATTGACCTTAGAAAGAACAAGACATGAAACAAATGAAATTATGTTTGCACTCAAACGACCCATAGGAGTTGAGATTAAAAAAGATCTTTCAAAATTCCTAACTAAATCTAATCTTGACTGCTTGATAGTTTTTTCACCTCTGGTATTCAAAATGTTTTCAATTATTTCATGCATTTCCTCATGCATGTGGTGTGAGTTGTAAATACTCCAATATCTATCTAAAGCATGAAGCTTGCTATTACTAAAACATTCCGCTCGACTCTTAAAGAAGATAAAATCAGTAGAGGACAAGAACATATATATCCTAGGCTTGAAAAATATGTTTTTCATTTTCGCTCCTATAGGCAAAAACAGTCTAGAAGAAATGAAACAATGTCTTGTTTCTTATTTACATTCAGGCTTATAAAGTGTTTAATTTAAGGAAATCAGAGCGAATTGTATTTAAATTAGTTGCATATCATATCGAAGATTTATTCAACCATCCTTCAACTTCATTTTTATAGCCATACCAATCTTTACCAAAATCTTTTCAATGTGCTGTTTCTTTCATCACTACTTTCCATGTGCCAATTAATAATGCTGATTCTTTAGGGACTAGTCGAACGCCTATCTACATATCAACATCATAGTAGAAAATCGCGTTAAGTAATTGTCATTTCTAAATTAAAAGCAATTAAATTTTAGATTATTAGTTGCATCGCAATAAAAAACTCTCTCCATAACAACAGATCAGTAATGTTATTTAGATTTGAAAGTTAGGATTAAATAATACAAATGTCTATAAGAGACGACATTTAGTAGCAAATATCACTCCGTTTTTAAGAATGTACGTAAGAGGATAAAAAAAAGTCCAAAACAAATATATATTCAACTTATCTTTGTAAAGTTGAATATATAATGGCGACAAAGAACACCGACAAGAAGGCAGCTGTATCAAACCCTGTTTGGGTTTCATCGGTTGTACGAACAGGGACAACAGTACGAATCCACATGGTTTCTAGCAACCGTAACAAAAAATGAATTAGTTACTACTAAAAAAAAGAATTGTCTCTCCACCAATTAACTCTCTTTGTTTGAGGTGGTTCCCCATTCACAAGAAAGTTCACATTCAGTCAAATTTGTTTGCTCAAGACGACTTAATATCCTAGCCATATCTAGAGAAGAGAGACTTCCATCAGAATTCCATTTAAGTGTTGTTTTACGTTGAAATGGAATCTTATCCTTAATTACTGATGATGGTAGAAATTTAACACTATTGTTTTCGATAAAGTCCAAATATGATTTTGCACCATGTAGATTCCCTGTGTAAGTGCAATGATTTGCAGAACAAGCTCTAAAGATTCTGCCTGACAAGCCTTCTATACAATGTATAGATCCGCCATGATCAGTTACGTAGAATGGGTTTGTAAGGGGCATAACTAATGCTCCATTTCTTTAGTGAGCAACATTTTTGTATCAACAGCTACAAAATAGCAATAGGTCTTAATGCCCAATATAAAGTTTAGTCAACCCGACTTTTACTCTAATAGCTTCAATATCAGCTTATTTGGTCTGAATTATTAACAGTTAACTCTTTCGTTGTATCAATGGTGTAAATAGGAACTTTGAAGCGTTTGATAAAACTCCGCTAATAGAATTTAAGAAATTATTCAATCCATACTTTTATTTGTAGTAATTCACAAGATCAACAATAAGGACAATCAAAAGTAAGCCTCCGAGAATGAACGGCAAAAATGGATACTTGGCTGAGAGATTACTTATAAAACCAGCTTTCTTTTGTTCTTTATTTATCTTCTTTTCTCTAGGAGGCAATCCCAAATCTTTTCTTCTTTTAGCTTCTCCCATATCTAGCAAAAAGGGCTAATACTTCCAAGATAAATCGAATGTCAACCTAACTTCAACTGTATAAAACATCAAATATATTAATTCATTCAATCAACATACATAATGGTGATGCCGGTAACCGTTGAATAAGGACCCAAATAAATACCGATTGCGATGTAAATTATTTTTGTAAAAATATATACAAAATTGGAGTAATACAAAGTGGTCCTCAAAAAAAAAATTATTACAACACCAACTCAAGTCAAAGCTGGGACATCTGAGGCAAGAATAAGAAATGACCGCCAAGCAGTTTTTCAACTTGTACGAGACTTAGTGCAGGCTCAATTCAATCGAGGTGACGAAGAATTAACCAAGAGACTTTGGCAGGATGTTGCAGACAGAGAAATTGACCTAGACCGTGTGATAAATCTTATGTACACCTGTTCTTTTCATGAAGACGATTATGAAATGACCAAAGTGGATGAAATTTATCAAAAGACAGGTTTGGTTGGTTAAATTAATTCCTATCCAATAGCCTATTGCGATAGGAATCAATGGGCCTTGCTTAATTCAGTCAATTTTTTATGACTGATTCAGTTAAATCAGGTATAAAGAGTTTGTATTTACATAGCTTTATGCGCCGTTTTTTATTTCTTGCACTAACAGCAGGAATTTCTATCCCATTAGTTGGTTGTAATCCAAATCAAAAATACTCCCTTGAACCTGTGATTGTAGAGACTCTTATTAGTGCCAATGAATCGTGGAATGGAGATTCTTTTAAGTATCCAAGAGGGCAAGCTGAGATGAAACTCGAAAAAATAACTGCACAACCTGGTTTTAAAACACCTCTTCATTTGCATCCACAACCTGGGATTGTTTACGTACAAAAAGGATCTCTTTATTGTGAAACTAGTGACGGAGAATCCCTGACAGTGAAGTCTGGTGAAAGCTTCGCTTCATCCCAGGACACACCTCATTTTTGTCAAAACAATGGTAATGGAGAGTTGGTGGTTTTTAGCGCCTCAGCAGGGGCCAGAGGAAAGGAAACAACAGTTCCGACTGAATAAATCTTGTTGAGAGTCGATCAGTAGAGGGCCATTAGCCCCCTCCTATGAAATTATTCCTTGACTAAAACAAAGCAAACATAAAAAAACAAGTTAAATAATATAATTTCTGATAAATAACTTTTCAACAGAAAACCACTTATTGAAAAGGTGTATAAATCTTCGTAGACATATAAGAACTAAAAACAATGCTAAAATTGGTAGTCATCATCTTTTATTTGAGTCTAGTAATCAGTTCTAAATCGATGAATTGACTAATTAGGTCGTTTGTTAGTAGTCGATTGAATGCTTAATTGTTACTAATACGACAACCAATTTGAATTAAGCCTCGATCTAATAGTCGACCAAGTTTCAAAGCTGTCGCTTCTTCAACTCGTGAAAAATGAGGCTGATTTGATGTAACCCAATTCATCTCATCTGAAGTGATAACTCCAGTTGAAATTGATTCAAGAAAAAGCAATCCAAGATTCATAAAATTTACCAAAAAGAACAAAGGTCAAGCGTCAATTTAAATACTGACGCTTAAGCCTTTATGAACCAAAAGACTGAGACCCATCACCCAGTCATTGAAACCTTAGTAAAGACAGAGAAACTTTCAAATTCTCGTAACACCATATACAGATTTATTTAACAAAACTTTATTTAAAAGCCCTAGATATGGAGGGGTTGGTCATTAAGAAAGGCTAGCAAAAATATCCGAATCCCTTGCCCCCGCAGGAACCATCGCTAAGGTTTTTTATTGATAAGAATGTTCATTTTTTCAACCTGCAAAGTAACTCATTGTGGGGGGAGCATCATATATGTCTTATGAAGTTTATGTTGGAAAAGTCATCCATTCAAGCTCTTCTGACAAAAGCATTTTAAAAATTATGACATTAAAATTAGCTTAGGCATAACTTCACGTTGTGCTCAAGGTTGCTCTAATGTTTTATATCTGGTGATAAGTCAACACAACCAAAAGCCAAGATTATAGAAGGTGTCGCTGGAATAAAAAAATTCCCTGATATTTCTAGCGTAAGTCCTAAAAATGATGAAGTTAAGCTTGGCTTGATTCATCTTGACTTCTAACAAGATTTTCTTATTCTTCTTATATACATCTTGATGTTTTTTAAAGGATGACATTTGCGACTACATATAGCTATAGCGACAGAGAAATCTTTGATCTTAAGACGTTATTAGAAGCAATTAGATTTATTATTGCTAACTCTGTTTTGGCCTTTATATTTTTATTTCTTATTGTTGAAGAATTTGAATGGGCAATATTTTCAGCTAGAGAAGGAATTAGAGATAACGTTATTGACAAAACATCGTGGAATATCAATACATTAATTTAAAAGAAGTTATGAATAAAGCAGGAGGAAAATGGCTGATGCAATAGGTCAAATTTTATATACTCACCTTTTGAGCTATTCCAGATTCCAAACGACACATATTTTTACTGCTTTGGATGAAACGCTGAAGAGAAATGTCTAGTATCTTTTTATTAATAAATTTCTAATGACTTCTCCATTATTTGCAATACCTCTAAACATGGGTACAGGTACATGGATTGTGACGATTATCGCGGGATTAAGTTTTGTTGTTATGTTTGGTCTCGCCTCAGCAGGTGGAGACTATCAAGGTTTGATAAATACAACGCTTGAAAATGATGCACTTGCTCGAGAAAAGAGGAAGTACAAGAAATAAGAGGGTCATCTTTCTAATAGAAAAAGCTAATGAATCAAATAAAAGCTATAAGTCCACTTGTTGCTTCACTTGGTATTTACTTTTTGGCTCTCTATTCGCCAATGTACGAAAAAATGAATCAACCCCACCCAGTCGAAAACGAAATCAAACCTATTCCTATAAAGGAATTTAAATAATCGATCTAAAAATGTTTTTTCAACTTGCCTTCTTTTATTAGTTTTAATCCTGCAAAGATCGCAATTATCTTTTTGAGGAATGGTGAAAGGAGTTAATAGTCTCATAAAACCTCCTTGCTACATCTTTGGTCTACTCCTCCTATTTTGAATAAGATAGCAAGGAAGAACTGCTTCAACCGACCATCAGACCATATGAAGGTATATCAGTAGAAGAATTCCAAGTATTTATTGATTGGCCCTACAGAAACTTGGTTTGGTTTAATCGCATTAATTAACATCAGCAAACCAATAGACACAGAACTAATGAACGGACAAAATCCATTGCCCAGAGTTTTCGCTTAAATCTGTCAAATTAAAAAGGTTGACAGCCCATTTTTATCGGAACCATTGGGGCTGACTTTGGTAAGTAATATTTATGGCTTGATAAAGTTCTTGCTACAAGCAAGTCCCATTTTTTTAATTCAATTACTGTTTTTTGCGAATAAGTGTAAATTCCGATTCCATTAAGGATCAATAGCACCATATTTAGTGGAGTCTTGAAGTAAAATCGATGACTTTCACGCTACATTCGCCGTCTATTTATCCAGAGATCATCATTCATACAACTCTCGACCTTATGACCAAGATGACTGAATACACTTCTCCAGCAAAGCAAATAGCAAAGATTGAAGCTCAAAGAAGAAACGCAGAAATGCGGGAGCTGAAAAAGCAACTTCGCATTTAAGAGACAGCACGCGCTAAGAATACTCTTCGATAGATAACGCTAAACAACATTTTTCGCTTTAAAAAATTTCTGCTATTTCAAGACGATAGGTTATCTTAAATTTTTCTCCAAAAAAAACTATGAAAATTTTCTAAGAGAAAAAAACCAAACACATCAAAAACTGATCAAATATAAATACTAAATCAACGAAACTAAGGCGTTATAGAAAACAATCAAGTTTATTTCCAAAATGATAAAACTTCCATGCCTCCTCTCCGATAAACCCTCAAGAAAGAAAACTTCGATTATAAATAAGATTGAAATGAAAGAACTTTAAAAAACTACAAGCCAAATTCATTGCCTTAAGATCATCAAAGAATGCAATTCTTTTAAAACAAACTGATAAAGGAATCAAATATCTTAAAAGAAAACCAGACATCAACCTGATCGCCAAAAAAGAACTTGAAAAACAACTTTAAATAAAACTAAACACAATGAAAGAATAAAATAGATTGATGATTAACAGTAATTAATACTTAATTGCCTCGCTTCTAATGAATAGTTGTTGATGGGGTTGGAAAATATTACTGATATTTATAAAGTTTGTAGTTAAAAAGTTTAGTATTCGTCTATAAATTAAGAATTAGTTATTTATTATGAATTACTTACAAAATCTTTCTCCAATCAATCAACTTGTTGTTTTAGTCGATTTTACCGGTCTTTTATTTGCTTCCTAGTTGTATACCTTGATAACAGCAAAGACTATGTATTAAAGCGAGATTGACGAGATAAAGATATTAAATAATCTCCAAATGAACTTAAAAAGAATTAATTGCTGTCGCTTTTATGCATGGGCCTAGAAAAGATTGCAGATAAACACAAATAAACTCCTTCATCAGTGAGAAGATGTCAGATGACTTAGCTGGTTATTTTTGTTCTTGATCTTCTTGTTCCCATACCTGAAATTGGAAATAAAATATCGAGGCTAATGCTATAAAGATTGAAAGAAGTCCAGCCCAACCCCAAAATTTATGCTCTGTAAAAAGATTTGTCAGCGATGACTTTTCTTCATATCTAGCATCCATCTCGTTTTGAATATTTCCAACCCATAAATAAGCAGCAAATAAAATTTTCTCAATTGAATTAATCATTCCAGCCATCTGATTAAGAATACTGTTAGGTATGAGAAAGCCATCTTGTTATGAAGGGTTAACTAATGATGGCGTGCGGAAGTATTCGAAGAGACGAGGCTGATCATTTGAGCTCTTCGAATTTTTGCGGACAATGGCACAGGTTTTTACCAACTGCCCCTTGCTCTTACCTAATATTCTAAATAGAAGTTCTTTAAAATTGATGTTCGGTTGGAGTAATGCTTTCCTACTCCCTTATTAAAACAGGAGGAGTAGACCAAAAAGAAGGCTACATTGTTTATGGTTGCATACACTCTTACTTATTTGTATACAATCCCTATGTAGTAATTAATATTAAAATTATGATTTCAAAATTCCAAGAACATTACAGTTCAAGACTTTGATGATTATTTTCGATCATGCTTTTACAGAGAAAACAAAATAGAAGATAACTTTCGTATAAAAAGATTTCCTTTCGTGTAATAAATTAGCCATAATAAGGCAAGCTTCTTCTTTGCTAAATTGTCTGATCTCTTATTCTCGATAAATATCGAGATCGATCAAGTTCAGAAAAGTTTTAATTGCAAGTAAGACTAGACCGTATTAGAGGCTGATGCCGATGCAAGTGGAGCTAACGAGTTTATTGCCTTGTAGGCATGTGTTGTTCATGTGCCGCCTTTCTCAAAGAAGGTTCAGTCGATATGGAAGCAATGGGGTTGAAGAGTGAATTACAAGATCAAGTCTATGTCCTTTTATGTCGGGCCTATTCCAAATCAGATTTAAAAATAATTGCGAATCAATTTGATGCTGTTTGGGATCAACGATAAATTTAAAAATAATCCTAATATTGAATTAAAAATAGTAAAAAAGTTCTTTCATACCATGACTGTTCATCCAGATTACGAAATTAAAATCAACATAAATGAGTTGATAGAAAAAAGAATTCCTTGCTGTGATTTACTACATCCTGATCATTGCTTAACAGAACAACAAGTTTCGGAGATAGCACATGGTGTTAGTAAGGACTTGAACCTTCATGACATTTATAAACAAGTTGATCAGCACATTATGAAATATGCAACTGCGGCTGGTGTTGATAATAAATCTCATTGGATAGAGCCAAATCTTCCAGACCTCGATAGGGATATGAAAGAAGAAGTGGAAATTGACTTTGAATAGTTAATTTGATTGTGTAGTTATTAATGCAATCAAATTATTAATACGCTTATATAAGAGAGAGATGTTCTAGAAATTGTTTAATGAGTGGAGACAATCAGTATGTTTCTCAGACTTTGAAATTCTATTCAGAAGAAATGACAGAAACAAAAAGAATTGCAATAGCTCACTTAGAAAAGAAATTATTTCCTGTCGCTAACTCTGTAATTTATTTAGACCAAAAGCGCAACGAAAAAAGAGTTACTGAAGCTGCATAGCATTACAAAGTAGAAAAATTATTAGGAAATAGAGCCATTTCACTATGGCCATTTCTTTTTTTACAATTTCTCCTTGTTCATCTCTTCCCTAATTTTTTCTTCGTTCTTAGTAACGATTGCTTCAGCTCCTTTTTCATCATTTTGAGTTGAGATATGTCGAGAGGAATATAAAGAACTTTGTATATCGTCATTTCCAGGAACCTTTACCTTTTTGTTGAAATCTTTCAACAAATCAGAGAAGGTTTTCCTAGCTTCTTCTTCATGCTTGCTCACTATTTCTTGTGCACCCATTTCAACCTCTGGTGTTGAGGTATGACGAGAAGAATAGGAAGATACCGTCTGATCGACTTTTGTTCCATCTTTAAAGTTGTCTGCAATAGATATCAATAATCCTTCTGCAAAACTTCGTGGACAACCAATATCTTCAATCATTTCTTCTATTTGATCATTTATGTCCTTATAAACAGCTGTAATAATGTCTTTGTTTAGCTCATCTGTCGTATTCCAGTCTTCAGTCATTTGTATAAGCTATTCGAAATAGATGATCAAGAGTTGCAATCGACCCTACCAACTAATCTTAAATTCCAAATAACAAATGAGACCTTTTAGTTGAATTAGTAATATTAATCTTTAATTGTAATTTCAATCTTAGGGTTTCGTAGCTTATATCCAAACTCAATCAGTTGATGATATGTCAATTTAGATTGTAAACCGTTAAGAGATAGACGTTTCTCTTCATCCTTTTGAAGGATGAAAAAAGCTTTATTATTTTTGTCTTTCTCAATAGTTACATATTCCTTCCCTTTCTTGAATATCCAAGGCTCTATTTGATAATTCTCATCTCCAATTTGATACTCCCATGGAAACTATTCCCTGTTTTTATTTTTTAATGGCAAATTAAAAGACTAATCTTCTTATTGCTTGAGCCTAAAGTATTGTTGTCTCCTTTTGAGTGGACTTTATTTATCTAGTTCGTTTTGAATTATCTCTGTGGGAATTGCTAAGACTTCATCATCAATACTTTCTCCTAGCCATTCCTTGTATTCATGGAATAGACAACGACGATCAGCAGGACTTCTTAAGATTTTCATTCTTGAAACTGCGTTCTTTGTTGCCATATGCAATATGTCTTTCAGCTCCTTATTAGAATTCATTCGTGTAATAACTTATCTATTTATTATTCAATAGCTAGTAATCTTGATATTGAAATTGGAGTTAATACTCTTTGTGTCTATACAAGGACCTTAGATAATTTATAAAGTGATTTAGTTTCATCTTATTCTTCGTGAATTGGTTTATTTAACAGTAAGGGTTTCATTGTCAAAAACATCTGCCATTAAGGGGATTAAGGCTGTTTCTATTTGTTCTTCTGTTTTGAATCCAAGGACCTCTGCAGGTTCATTCCCTAACGAGATAAGAATAGATTCAACTGAATTAGTCATTAGTTGAGTAGCTGTCTTCTATAAATATGTATGGAAGTTACCTCTAAAACATTTGCAATTAATAGCTTTGTGTTGAAGAGAAGTTAATTAATTAAAAACATTCACAACTACCTTCGCCTTTGGGTCTAAGAAGTTTATTTAAAGATAAGCAGCTCCCAGCCTGTATTTTTTAAATGCCAAGTTTTATTCTCTCCAAAAATTAGATGGAAGAAGTGAGGTTAAAGGGTTCTCTAATATTTCTATCCAAACCAGATGGAGTATGTAAAAATTTCTTGAATTGATTTTTATTTGATGGCTAAGGGTCTTTGGCTTGTTACTACAACAGTTACGAATCCAGCTTTTTATGTTCATGACATTGAATAGCTGGAATGTTCAACCTTGTTTCTTCGATAATTTCCTCACACAATCTTTAGTTAACCCTCCGCTGAAATGGTTTTCTTATATGGCTTCATTTAATAAAGCATCATAGAAAAAATATAATTCACCCCTACATATTTACAAAGGACCATATATATCTTTATCGACTCCAAACTGGCTTATTTAGATTAGAGACTTAAAAAAGCAATTGCCTAGTCTTGCTTCTCTTTCTCTTGGTTAAATTTAAACCAACCGTTTTCTTTTATTCCCCTTCTAATCGCAGTAACAAGTGCTCCAAGGAAAAAAGATCCTAATCCAGCAAATATTGCCAGAGTCAGTAAAGGCCTAACTCCGGATACGGCAGTGCTTTGAAGAGCAGGATCTAACGGACCCATTAAATTTTTGTTTTATTAGTCGTCATAAACTTTGCATGTTGAAGAAGTTGGGTGGATTTCACATTCTTCTTTCCAATACTCCTCTCTTGTTTTAACAGGGATTTCGTAATTGAAATCATGCATTACTCGAATATCACTCAACGCGTTTTTGATGAATGAAAATGGGGTTCTGATCTTCATAAACCTCCTGTTCGGGTGTATATGTTCTACTTGATTCCTGTTAATTTAAACACCTCGGTTTTTACTCAAGTACTACTTCCTATCCATTCGATAGGGAACAAATAAAGGGGTCGACCTATGTCAGCCCCACTAGTTCTGATAGCAATCAGCTGTCAACCTTTTCATTTTGACAGGTTTAGGAGAAAACTCTTGGGTATGGAGTTTGTCCGTTCATTAATGATGTGTCTATTGGCTTGCAGATATTCATTAATGCACTCAGTCCAAATCCAGGCCCTGAAGGACCATCAATGAATTCCTGGAATTCTTCTATGGAAATCCCTTCTTTTGTTTCCCAAATACAGAAGATAGGACCATTTGCAGTAACAGCATTGGCTGAATGGTTGAAAAACCCTTTTTCTTTGTTAGCTGCTACAGCCTCATCCCATCCTCCACCAGGAGCCATTGCTGCATAAGCAGTTTCCCACCACCTAGAGGAAGTACCAGCTCTGAATTCGTGATGAACGATATAAAAGTTAGAGGACATTGAGAATTTATTTTGCAGCATATTTTTAACTTAAAAAACGTTTTTTCTGTTTATTCATCCTGCTTTCATGACTTTGATGTTGTTAAAGGTAAAAATTACTACATGCATTAACTTCCGCCTAAGGATAGCTATAAACAAGGAGTAAATGATTGATACGCATGTCTAAGAGAACATGGATGAGCGGTTTTAAATTAAATATTCATGCACCAGGGACTGGATTTGCACTGATGCTTTTAGCTCTAACTCAAGTTCCAGTAGCAATTAAAACCACAGCGGAAATTTATTGTATGGAAAAGCTAGGTCAGAAATTTAATTCAGCAGTCGTAGCAATTATTCAATGTAATGGTGGTAAATGAATCTTTATTTGTTTTCTAGTTTCTTTTAGCTGATCTAGTACAACTCATCTTCTTGCTGTAAATAAAGTTACGCTGAAATTTAAGGAATTAATCCAAATACTGCTAGGCGGTGGTCAATTGCTTAGAAACGGGCGTAAAGGGCAAACAAAATTCCACCAATAAACTCTCCTAGTCAGAGTCATGATTTCTTCTTTGGTTGTAGTGAAGTATATGTTGGCATTACATGCACTGGCGAAGTCTATTAACAAGGATTGTTGAAAAACCAATGAACAGTCCCGCTGGAATAGCCAAGCTGGCAATAATTGTTGCTTCGTTGATTCCGTACATAGTTTTAAGCGTTGGCTTTGCTTAGACGTAGTTTTAAATAAATATTGTTTAGTGGCTCTTTTATAGAAAGTATTTTTCCGTAGAAATCTACGCAATGTTGAATTAAAGGCTTGAAAGGATTCATGTCCATTTTTCTAGTCCTAAACGATTACTGGATTGGCTACATCAAATGAGCCTGATGCAAGAATTAGCGAAGGGAAGACTGGGATTTCGACGACCGTCCTCCGATCTAGCTTGATGATGCTTCCGTATCACGCCATCAATATGAGACCATTTTAAAAAGGATTTATTGATTCCTGATGTTCGGTTGAGGTAGGGCTTCCCCTTCTATTTTTTCTTTTTCTTGCTGTAATCCCTCTTGATTTCAACCTTGTTGCCTCGCAAATCAAGAGGACCTAAATACATTTCCTCACCCAGTAGATCGTTTAGTTGCTCTTCCGTCATTGGTTCAAGTGCAGGTGCTTCAGCTATTTACTCTTGCGGTATTAGCGCAACATCATCCGCTTGGACTGCTAAAGGAAAGAGAAACAAAAGCAAAACAAGAACAAAAGCAAAAAGTTTTTTCACCTAATCCAACCTATCTGCATAATCTCTGAGAATTTCTGCAATCACATTTGGTGGGATTTCTTCTTGAGCGTCCTTGCAAAGATCAAAGAACTTGTCCATGAACTCTTTTCTGGTCATGTTCCTGAATGGGCCAAATTTTCTCTATTAAAGGCTCAAACTCTCTTTTGTAGCTCTCGGCACTAATACTCAAATTTTATTTACATATGGACAAATGGTTATCGTTTTCGCTTGAGTGTACATACAAGTCCTTACTTCGACTATGGATTCTTTTTCTAAAGATACACATAGGTACGCTTTCGCGTTAGTTAAAGCCGCTCGAACAATGCCTGTAGATATGGCTGAAAAGCTCAATCATATAAGGCAATTAAGATTCAACGTTCAATTAAAGGAATTGAGAAAAAGAATCAACAGAAGAATCACTTAGCACTGAACTTTTTACGAATACTATGTCTCTTTTATTAAGGATAATTAGTAGATGTCTTTCTATTACTTAACTCAGTATTTGTATATGTGGACGAGCTTCTATGCTTTTTCCTTAAGCTATTACGCCTGAATAAGCAATGGCTGTGAATATTGTTATCTTTGATATCAAAAAGAAATTTATACGCTTATTCACTTTTAGGACATTACATGGAATAAAAAAATCTGGAAAAAGCTAATTAAAAACAATGATGTGGTAGCTGTTATCGACATAAAATGTTGCAACTACAAATTTAGATATTGCTTTCTTATTGATAATTTCTAGTTCCATCAGAGATCACGAATCTGCCAAAAAAGTTATATTAGGTGAATTGGTATTGATGCTTTGCCTCTTAATAGTTGCAGTATTTAATACTCTTAATGCAGGAGTCATTGTTGATGCTGGTCCACCTCCACCGTTTTGGATTGTTCTAATTACAAACCCAATTTTGTGTACTTATGGATTACTAAAAGGTGAATAAATGAAACGCTTACTACTTCCACTACTCGCTGCTCTTGCTTTCCCTACTACTACACAGGCTGAAATAAGTGATGAAATTCATAAACGCTGTCTCGATGCTAGAGATTATTCAGGCTGCGTAAGAACAAACCAAAGTTCAAGTCTTAAGCTCATAAAAGAAATTACTGGTATAGGCGTTAATCTTTTCCTAAATACTGAAACTTCTGAAATAATAATAAAATCAATTATTAATGGAACTCCTGCCTCTAATGCAGATATTGAATCAGGTGACGTAATTCTTGAGGTAGATGGGAAGTCAACTAAAGGAGTGGGTATAGAAGAAGTAATTGAATTAATTAAAGGACCAAAAGATAAACCAGTAAAATTAGTTCTTGGAAGACCAAACCAAAAAGGAAAAAGGAAAAAAATTAAAATTCGCTTGGTTAGAGATACTTTTGAAATTCCAAATAACGAATATCTGAATCAAATGAAGATAAGAGAATGGTTGAATCGAGAGTTGCCATCAGACTTAGACTCGATGTTGCAGCGAAACGGAAAATCATTGAGATAACAGCGATCATCAGGGTCCTTTATTGACGGGATGATGTGGGTCATCCGAAGAGACATTTGCTATCTAGCATCAACTATCCCTAAATAGACAACTAAGGAATCCGTCCATGAGCCTGTAGCTCATCCGTAAATCCAAAAGCCAGTGGACTGGTAAGACGATCAGGGAAAAGAACACCATCCAAGTGATCATTTTCATGCTGAACGACCCGTGCATGGAAGTCTTGAAATTCTTCTGTATGGGAAGCTCCCTCTTGGTCTTGCCATCTCAGGTGAATATGTCTCCAACGCTGCACCTCACCGCGCAAGCGAGGTACGCTGAGGCAACCCTCCCAACCAGCGATCAATTCCTCTCCAATTGATTTGATAACAGGATTGATCAATACAAGTTCAGGTAAAGGAGGAGCATCGGGGTATCGAGGGTTTTGGTCCATACCAACAACAAGAACCCTCCAAGGTTCATCGATCTGTGGTGCAGCTAGCCCTGCTCCAGAACAAGCCAATTTAGTATCGAACAGATCGTCTATCAGGTCCTGTAGACGTTGACTGCCAAACCAGTCATCAGGGACTTCTTCTGCGCGACTGCGCAATGCCGGATGACCAATTCGTAGAACATTCCGAATCCCCATATACCAATCATTTCATCAGCAATAGTTTACCTCGACTAGGCGCATGTGAATGATATTAGTTTTGAAGAATACTTATGTCAGAAGAACCTAAAAGGATGGCCTTTCGCCTAGAGAATCTAGAAGATATATGCGAAGCTCAGTTGACTTGTAATTATTTTGGATGGCTCTGGAGACTACAGTATTTACTTTCAAGATTTCTGTTCCGTTTGCAGATTGGTCTAAGGGATTTGATAGTCCTGAGGTTGTTGCAATGCACGAGGCTAACGCAATAAAGCCCTTATACAGAGGTGTTTGCAAAGATGATCCTGAATCAGTTGTTGTGATCCATCAAGCAGAAGAGGGTATTGCAAAAGCTTTTTTTGAAGCAAGTAGAGGAGCTGTTGAAGCTACAGGTCATATATATGACTCAACCGTTATTACCAGTTACTTAGCAGGTTAAGAGAAATGGAAAAACTCTTTATTGTATGTACTTTTGACTGTTCCTTTGAGTACTACGAAGAAACTATTGAAAATTTTGTCAAAGAATATGGAGATGGAGTTGTTATTGACTATGACCTAAACAAAATCAATGATCATAAATCACACTCTTTCTATAACGTCACAAGCTTAGATGCTTTTGCGAAAATCCTCGATAATCCTTTTGCTAGGGAATGGGACAAAGCTAACAACTGCAAAGATATTGTTTATAGGCTAGAAGGACCTTTGTAGGGTCTTGTTAGACCAAATATAAATTTTCATAAGCGTCATTTTATTTATATTTCGGTATACTCAATTAATCAGTAGTAGCAAGCGATCTTGGTCGTAAAGGCCGTATCTAATTCTTCGGTTTAGAACATTTTAAATTCCATGTAGTCGAGTCAAAGTAAATATGTCCTTTGAAATGAATGTAATGTATTCCTCTTTATTTGATGCAGTATTCGCTGATTCATTCTTATCTCCTGTGAGAACAGTTTATGTAGTTTCTGATAGTCAGTTGGAAGAAATCAAACGAAGCCAAAGAGAAGAAGAACTCGAGAATATCAAAACTTCGCGAAAGAGATTGGAGGAGAGTTATCAGGCTCGTGTAAAGGTTCTTGATGATCGTGAGCATGAGCTTCAAGAGGATATCAAATCTCTTGCTCCAGCTAAGAAGGAGAAAGAGTAAGTCACTGCTTAGTAAATACAGTCAGTGGATGAGAGACGATCATGAGGGGGCACTTTGCCCCCTTTTTCTATTGCTTTCTCTCTGTAATACGAAAATTCCAGTTTGTATGAGAAGAAAGTCTTCGACACTTTTGCGTAATTTATTTTTTCTTCCCCTGGCGGTATTACTGACTGGATGCATGGTGCTGGAGGAGGTGGTAGCGGCTATGGAATAGGTGCTTTAGATTTTATGGATATAGATGGCGCAGGCAATTTCACTTGTGATTCTGTAAAAGGTAGTGGAGGTTCTACATCAGATTTTTGTACTACAGGAGAATACTCATATCTACGTGACTTCGATTCAGTCCTAGAATAAGTTGGGCGATGGTTTATGGCCTAGAAAGTTTATGGAGAGCCTTATCAGATTTTTTTAAAATTTTTAGAGCCTCTTTTCTTGAAGTACAAGCATCCGCTTTGGCTTGAAGTTTTAAAACTTTCGCGTGTTGTTTCTCTAAGTTCATCCAACATTGGATAAAAACGAAGAAAGCAAACTAGCAGCTTTAGACCATAACCGAGGAAAGCTGACACGTAAGGTTTTCTAATTAGTATATTTTGAGCTCTCCAATAGACTCCCCCTTTTTTCAAGGGGGGCACTAACTTTAATAGTTACTTTAAGCTCCTAATTTGAGTCTCGAAGTGAATTGGTTACGCCCTGTATGTAGGAAATGTAAGGCTTAACATTAGTTTTTGTTGACAAAAAAAGTAAAGACCCAATGAGCTTTTTATGATTTGCGAGGAAAGGAACAGGATTTCGACGACTGTCCCCTTCTCTGACTGGCTTGATCCGCAACACAGCCTTAAACCCTGTTACTTACTCTCGCATTTGATTAGTCCAAGTAGAAGTTCTCTAAACTGATGATCGGTTGAGGTAGGGCTTTCCTATCTATTTTTTCTTTGGCTTGTCGTAATTAAATTTGGTCAAAGCTTTGTTGCCTTGCCAAGAAAGAGTGCCTTGATAAATGTCCTCCCCTTGTAAAAATCTAATTACCTCTTTCGACATTGGATCAGGTGAAGATGAATCAGCTATTTCCTCTGATTGAACTTCTAAAGGACAGAAAAACAAAAGAAGACCAAGAGCAAGCGATAAGAGTTTTTTCATTGCTTTTGTAAGGGTTTCAATTCAATGAGAAAAATTATGTTTTTTCAATTGGTGCCATTGTTAATCCTTTGCTGACAAGCTGCTGATGATATAGCTCTGCCTGTTCAAGAGGGCCTCTCCATACTTTCGCCGAACCTTCCCTATCTACTTCGAAGGCAAGTTCCCATGATCTTTTTTCACTCATTCCTGGGATGATTGTCTCAAGACAATTAGCCACATGTTCAAACGAATTAAAATTGTCATCAAGAACTATTACCCTTGCTTCTGGATATTTCTTTTTTGTTGTCTTTGGATCTATGACTGTAGTAGTTATATCAGTAATTTGATCCATAAAGATGGGGGCCAAAGCCACAAGATAAATCAGCTTTCAGCCTGGCTTTCAGCTTAACTGCTAGGAGTTGATCTGCAAGAAAAATAGTTTACTTTTCAGCATCTTCTTTTTTAAAGAACATCCTTTTTTCATAAACTGTGGTCTAATAAATTTTTATAAATTTAATTGATGCAAACTTACGTAGTTCATTGGCAGTTCCCTAATCAAGAAGCACACATAAAAGGCTGTGATGCATTTGCTGAATATCTTGAAGGCGGTGCTGAGTATGACAAATTTGAAGGTTTTGAAGTCGTTTTAAGAGTTGTAAATCCTGAGGGTGCTAACGGATGGGAAATCGTTAAAGCCTCAGACCACAAAGCTGTTTGGAAATCTTGTCATCCTTGGTGTGCTGGATTTGGAGTTGATATTGAAGTGGTTCCAGTACTCACAGATAGTGAGTTTCTAGAAGTTCACAACGAAATCAAGTCGTAAAAGTTACTTGGCTATTAGATAGGGGTATTAAGTCCCCACAAATAAATCAACTGACAACCGAGCTTTAACCTTCTAATCTAGATACTCCCTTTGAGATGGTTCTTCATAGAAAGCTACCTTTTTTCATACCAGAAAATATTCAATTAAAAATTCTGGCTGCTTTTCTTGTTCTTCCAACTTATGCGTCAGTTTCTTTTGCTTGTTCAGTTTTTGTTTCTTGATTGGTTTTGTCTTTTGAACCAGAACAGCCACCTTCACCCCAACCCCATGCAAGAGATGGACTTCCAATAACTGAAAGAGCAAAAAACAATGAAATAACCTTTTTCACTTTGTACTTAAAAGTAGGCTCAACATCTTAAGAGCATTTTTCTTTAGCCGTTAAATCCATTCTAATCACACTAAACATTCATTAATGAGTTACTCCGCCATCAATGATGGTGATATTAGTATCTGTTGAATTTGCCCAACGTAATTTGCTTAGTTCTTGATATTCAGAACTATTAAAAGCATCAATTGCATCTTGCTTTGAGGGAAACTCAATAATGACTCCTAATTTTCCACCCTTTCCTTCAACAGTTTCGGCTTCCATATCTTTGGCAAAAACAGAACCACCTACCGAGTCAACCCAAGGCTGAAAGGCTTCAACATATTCAGCAAAAGCTGGATTCGTAACTGTTGTAGTAACAAGCCAAAGACCCTTAGCCATCAAATAAAAATCAATTCAAGAAATTTTTACATACTCCATCTGGTTTGGATAGAAATATTAGAGAATCAAATAGCGAAGCTCGCAGTTTCTTCAAATAACAAAAAGCCTCAAGCTAAATCGCTTCTACAGGAATGGCTTTTATTCCCCGTATGACATAAATAGGCTTTAGACATTTTTGCTAAAAATTTAATTAGCTATAGACAACTGTTTCCAAGAGAAGCTAAAAAGAAGTTCACTAGATTTTCACCTCTTGTCTATATCAGTAACTTCTCCTTGTCCTGAGACCACTATTGAGGAACTAGGAATTAAAAGCTGGCCAATCTGGACTTGTGAAGCAAGCTCTTTTGATTGGACTTATGACGATAAAGAGACTTGTTTGTTGCTTGAGGGTGAAGTCACAGTCACTCCTGAGGGGGGAGAAGCAGTAAAGTTTGGTGCAGGAGACTTAGTTGTCTTCCCAGCTGGAATGGACTGTAGATGGGATGTTCATAAGGCAGTCCGAAAGCATTATCAATTTGGTGGTTAAACTAAGTAAGCACTATCAAATCAGATGAAAAACATATCTAAAGTGATTGCAATCGGTATCGTTGCAATTTTTGTCCTTTCTGCCTTTGCGGGATTGTTCGGAACTCTTTTATCAAGCTAATCAATCTCACCATGATTTATAAAATCGTTAGACAAGATAAAAAATCTGACGAAATTACTCAGCAATCTTTCAACAGCTATGACGAGGCATACGATCTATTAGAAGAAATTTATTCCGATGTTTGTTGCTCTGATGCTGATTATGGGGACCGTCCCTATTATGAAATTATTGATATAAAAGAATGAAACTTATAGACAAGAATAAGCAACTAATTGCTTGGTATAAAAAGAAGCTTGGTCTGACTGATTATGGATTACTTTGGCTTGTCTTTTTTAAAGGAGTATTTGTAGCTCTATTACTAGAAAGATTGATTGTTCACTAAATGTTTAATCAAGAAGTCCTATTTGAATATCTAAGTTCACCTGAGGGAATTAATAAAATTATTGTAGGGATTATTATCGTTGGAGCCATTAATGCAATCTTTATAACTTTTAGCGTTCGGAGTACTTATGGAGCTGCAAAAATAGAAAGAGAAAAACTAAAAAATCAACAAGCTAAAATCGATAGATTATCCCCTACTAAACAGGAATAGAATATATGCCTTTTATAAAACTATGGAGAAGAACATCAAGAGGTAGACGTCTAAATATTAAACGTGTAATGTTTTTCCCTTTAATTGTTTATTCAGCCTATTTACTGCTCGATAGTTTTATGCCGTTGTTTATGGTTGGATTTGTGATTTGGTTGTTGTATAACTGGACTGGTAAAAGAAAATTTTGGTGATGAACCAAGTAGATTCATTGAAATGAACAAGTGAGAATATTCTTTTTGATTGCTATTCTTTTTGGTCTTACTTTCCCTAGCGTGCGAATAACCCTTGCAGCTTTATTGGAAGGGACATCTGACTATTTATATGATTCAGCGAAGAAGGAAAAGACTTTTATTCCCTATTGGCTGAAGAAGGTAAGAGATAACTAATCTTCCTTCTTCTTGTCGCAAACTTTTTGGTAATCCTTCTTGCAGTAATCGAGCACATGCTCAAGGTACTTGTCAGTCGATTCTTCGCACTTGGCTCGTTCAAGGATATAGAACATGATCTCATCTAATATTTCTGATCTACTTTTCATTGCGTTTTAGGAGTTCAATTTCTTTTATTATCTCTTGCATGGAATCATCTAAGTGGAAACCTACAGAAGAGAACGGGAAGTGATGGAAGCAGTTTGGATGCAAGTTAAAGGTGCATGTGAGAAATTAAAAAAAGAAACTAATGCCAAAGATGCGCACATCAGAAAAATGCTCAAAGAGATGGCTGATCGTTATTACTCATAAATAATGTTGAAGTCTCTAAAAGTTATGACGAAAAAAAAATAAAAAGACAAATGAATCTAACGGTTAATTCTAAACTTGAAATACCAGCCAACGAAATACAGTGGAGATTCTCTAGATCATCAGGAGCAGGTGGACAGAACGTAAACAAGACAGAAAGTCGAGTTGAAATTGTATTTAACGTATCTGAATCAAAAACATTAACTCCATATCAGAAGCAAAGGATCTCAATTCAGGATGAACTTAAGTTAACCAATGGGTGTATTTGTATAGCTGTTCAGGATAAGAGAACTCAATATCAGAACAGACAACTGGCTTTAACCAGGCTTGCTTCAATCTTACGAGAGATATTAAAGCCGCCTCTAAAGAAGAGAAGGGAGACCAAACCAACACGCTCCTCTAAAAGGAAGAGGGTTGAGTCAAAGAAGAAAAGAGGTGAACTAAAGAAGAGCAGACAATCAAATATAGATTACTGAAAACAATAATAAGATCGAGGAAAAAACTTCTCCTACATTCTTTACTCCTTACATCTCATAAGTCTAAGCAGCCTCTGGACTCCATCCAATCTTTCTCTCGAGTCGCTGCATCCCACACAGACACTTTGAAGTCAGATGGTCTCCATGAGGCATAAGACGTTAGTGTAGACGACAAATAAGAATCGTTCTGGAATGCCTCTCGCAGCAATAATTGAAATGTTGACATGTCATGCAAACGCTAGCTGAACCTGTGTGTTTAAGAGTCTCTTCTTCGAGATAGTCCCATTCCTCTGCTGGGTTGCAACGCTTCTGGGGTAGAACTTTTTGGGTGCGATACTAAGACATTGCCTTAATCCCATAGGTTCTGCTACCACTGAATTCCAGTCTGATGCACGAAAAACGGCATAGGGTGAAGGACATTGGAGCCATATGCATCTAGCAGCACACCTGTACTAACGACGACAAGGAGGCGTTGTCAAGTAGCTACTGAATCAATTAATTAAATTGATAAATAATATTCATCTCATGGGGCTTTGCGTCCTCGCTTATACGTAATTAGGCTTCACACATTTTTGATAAAAATATATCAGGTTCTAGATTGACATAAATTTCACTAATAAAAAATTTCGCATGATATTTATGCAGCTTCTACCTTTTTGAATGCTTTCTCGTACATTTCACCTGTTCCATCAGGTTGGAATTTTGCGCAATTAGCATCGTGAACCTCTTTTGCATGGCCCATCGCCTTAGCTATGTTCTTTGTGGGAAACCCACTTGCATGACAAGCTTTTGCATATCTATGCGGAAGGGTGCTTGTTTATTCGAAAATAATTTTGCTATCTAATGATCATGACCATGATGATGTCCCTTCTGGTCATCTTTGTTATCGTGTTCTTCTGTCTATTCTTCCGAAGCCATTTGGCAAACAGTTACAAGAAGAGGTGTAAATAGAGAAAAAGCAGCGAACAAAGAGATCGCGAACTTACGCATTGAAAGATTCTGAAAATAGCATTCATTTTAAATTTATATACTTTTTGCATCCATGACTTTTATTGTGGCAAATTAAGTATTTCACTTGATCGCATAAAACGGTATCAACCGCTACACTTTATGTACGTTCGATTTCCTCAGGGAAATGCATGTTTAGGTAACAGGGAACGGGGTTACCTCTACCGAGAAACGTGATGAATCACCTTCCTTTAATCAGAAAAAGCCTTTGCAAGAAAAGCTCACTCCACAACGCTGAGTTGTTTCTATCTTCCAGACCAAGTCATTCAAGCTCAACCAAATTAAATATTCGGCTACTTGAGCAAAAGGCAAAAAGAAAAGCAATACATCAGTCCGAACTGAATCTTGCTTCTAGATGCAGCACTAACTCCTCCAGCTTGAATAGCCACTTAGCCAGAAAAAAAGAGCGAGAGCAAAGATTGCACTCAGCACAAATCATCTCGATGATTAAATAAACTTTTCTTATAAGAAGCATCAATTCCCATAATCAAAAACTGTGAGTAAAAACTCACAGCATGGCTAATTGTTCTTTATATTTGCTTCATATTTCATTTTTTGCCATGACTCCTGAAGCAGAAAAGTTTAACGGTTGGGCAGCAATGCTTGGCTTCGTTGCAGCCTTTGGTGCATATGCAACAACAGGTCAAATTATTCCTGGAATTTTCTAAGTGGAGCTCAATCCATTTAAACCCTATCAACAATTTTTTCAAAACCTATTGAAAAGATCTAACAAAAGTTCTTAGCGGTCTGGTTAAGAACTTTTTTTTTTCAACTAAAATTTTGTTTTAATTAAACGTCTGTTCCGTAGTAGTTGAATTGATTAAAATTTCATAAATCTATTTCTGGCCTCTAATGGCTTTTCTCAGCTATGGAAGCTATAGAGAGGAGAGAACCCCTGCGGTTAAGACGAGTAGTAAGAAGTAGTCCATTGCTTATCTTTTAGTAATCCATATGTACCCAAAACAGGGTTAACAATAAGGAGGATCCAATACAGCAAAGGTTGACCAGAATCGACAATAATTCCCACATTAAGAGTATTGAATACTGCAACTATCAATAAGCAAGACATCAAGCCCAACTCACCTAATAACACTTTCCGAGCAGATTCATGTTCTCTAATGAAACTTGCAACTATCAATAAGAATCCAATACCTATATTGCTTGCAGCGACGACATCAACAAAGTCTCTCACAAATAACATTGTTTCGCCTGAGACTGATGGGACAATGGTATCAACTGAGAAAATCAACAATGGGATGAGTATTACAACCCAATACAATTTGAAGAGATCCAACGGTTTTTAGAATCGTTTTTATTCATATATATAGAATTTTTGAGTCGAAGTTGCAGGACTTGTTGGTTCTCACTTGACATTAGCCATGAATTTTAAAAACCAAAACGACTCCTTAATCAAGGAAAATACATTGAACCTAAAAAACAAATTCACATCAAAGTCATCGCAAGCTCAAATAGGAACCCAAGAGACAAGAATAAGAAATGACCGCCAAGCAGTTTTTCAGGTTGTACGAGATTTAGTACAGGCTCAATTTGTTCGAGGTGATGAAGAGTTAACTAAGAGGCTTTGGCAGGATGTTGCAGATAGAAAGATTGACTTGGACCGTGTGATAAATCTTATGTATACCTGTGCTTTTCATGAAGACGATGAAGAAATGACCAGAGTTGATGAGACTTATCAAAAGACAGGCTTGGTTGGTTGAAATGATTTTTATCACCTACGGTCACAAAATATAAATAAGACAAAATCTTGGACATCGACAACGTTGTGGAGTTGTATCATTTGTATTTCATATTTTTCTCTTTATTAGGCGATTATTTAGTATCTTTATCTCGCCAATCTCTTTTTAATGCATAGTCTTTGCTGTTATCTAGGTAAACCACCAAAAAACCAAATAAAAGTCCAATAAAAGCAACTAAAATTACAAGTTGATTAATCGGAGAAAGATTTTGTAAGAAATTCATTAAAAATATCTAATTATTAATTTATAGTCCCCTTTCATATTTTTTAATGACTCACTTTATAAATCTTGTTTAGACCTTTCGAGTCTTTTGATTGGATGAATTCCTATTTGAAGGATGAAACCTAAGCTGATCTCTAAAATCCTCATCACTCCAATAGTAATCATCGTAAAAGGAAAAAGCTGACATAGCGACACCAGCTGTAAGGAGCGCTCCCACGATCAAAACAATATATAGAAGGGAATAAGAAGGTACCCAATTACCTGTTCCAGAAATAAAAGCAAAAGGCATAGTGGCGAGACAAATTAGATTTCCATACAACTACATTCGCTAAGGTAATGATTTTTACTACCTGAAAGAAATACCCAATTTTAAATTTCTAATAATTGCTCAAGAAAGATACTTCCTCTCTCCTTTGGATTCAAACCAAATGAACTTCTGGATAACCTCTATTTTAAAAAGCAGACCTGATCCAGATGTTCTTTATGAAAAAGATTAGATGGGAAAAGTTTTCTCATTTTTTTTAGTTTCTTAGTCGTATAGCGAAACTTTTTATGATTTGCGAGCAAAGGGACAGGATTTCGACGACTGTCACCTCTCTGACTAGAGTTTGATCCGCAACGCAGCTTTTAACCTTGTTACTCGCTCTTATGTGATAAAAATATGAAGTTATTTAAAACTAATGTTCGGTTGAGGTAGTGCTTTCCAAACTTTGCTTGTTCTCTGGTTGATGTTCACCTATAAATCAATTGAGGCCAAACCTCATCAAGACATAATTGACTTTATATAGTACGAGTCAATTAATAACCCCTTTAGTTATTGGAATTTCTAGAGGGGTTTCTTGTTTTAACCTTTTTTTACTTGATCCACAAAAATGGGGGCTAATGCCCCCAGGATAAATCGACTATCAACCGAGCTTTTAGTCTATAAGAATGAAAAGCCTAAGAAAATCAAAGACAATGATGAGAAAATCAAAAGCATTTCAGTAAATTTCATTTAAAACCTCCTAAAGGACTACTCTTCTAGGCTGTGGGAAGGATTCAGGCTTAGAGCAAAAACCATACGTTAGGCACTCCAACTCTTTATCGTCCCTGATCTTCCACAAATAAGGTGAATCGAACATTTCAACCATAATATTTTTAAGCATATGGTTGAAGGGGTTTCCGCAGGTCATAACTAAACCTCCTGAAAATCCTTAATACATTTCTACTCCCGAAGCTAGTAAAAATCTATATGGAGACCACTAAAGTATTTACTATTGTCGTTGCTGATTGCTATCGAAGTTAAAGGGGGGGGTGGGAGACTCAACACAGCCCTTAAAAAAAGAATGATCTATTAAAGTCACAGTAAGAAAAAGCATCTTTTATTATCTTGCTTTTACTAGATCAGAATCGGAGAAGCAAAAAGAAGAAGAGAACCTGGTTTACCTCCAAAAGCCAAAAAAGAAAAGAAAACAAGAACTAACGAAAGTCAGTTCTCATGGTCACAATTTTCGATTAACAAATTAAAGAGTCAATACCCGGCTGCACCGTTTGTAACCACTGCTTTGATTTTAATAGTTTTACAATGGGGGTTCTCGCTAAATAGCTGAATACCTAAATGGAATTCTTTGATGAGTTCGAAATAATTGGTGGAAGCATTCCTAATTTGATCGGTTTAGCGGTTTTCTGCGGTGTAGTTATTTATTTTGAACAAACTAGAAAAGCAAAAGTCAGACGAGGAGAGAAAGTACCTCCTCATCAATAAATGATTCTCTTCGCTAAAGCTCAAATCATTGGTGGAATCGTTCCCAATCTGATTGCTTTTGCTTTTTTCCTTGGTGCGATTGGATACTTTGCTTCAACGGGGAAAATGGCTGAAATGTTCGGCTGGAAAAACAAGAATTAACAGCTATAAAAGTTACGGCGGGGTTGGAAAAAGATTGCAGATATTTACTGTGTTAAGCCTACAACTGTTAGGCGGTGGTCAATGGCTTAAAAATTAGAGTTTCACCAAGTAGGAAATGAACCAAGCGGCAAAAATAACTTTTCCAAAAATGAGATAAGGAAGAAACTTAAAAGCCTTCTTTTCGAATGCTGCTTTATCAAATGTTGGTTTATCAGTTGAAGTCATGAGAAAGGAGCAACTGAATTTCTAGCGGGGTTAAATCACTATTTTCTATTCCCCAAAGCTCACCTATATCTGAAGCTTCAAGGATGGATTCGTAAAAATCGGGTGAAAAATTTGAAGGCATTATTCTAATTAAACGATTACGGAAGAAGCAACATTAAATGAACCAGATGCTAATAGAAGGGCAGGGATACAGAAAAGAGCTAAGAACTTAACTGCTGAAGAATTATTGATTGAAGTCATGGCAGAGAGAGGGTTAAAAATTTTCGGTGATACAAGGGTTGAACATTCCATTCACCGATTTGACAAATATAAAGAGTACTCTTGAAGTAATGATGTTCGGTTGGGGTAGTGCTTCCCTACTCCCATCCAATAAAAAGAAGGGTTAGACCGAAGGTGTAAGAAAGGAGGCTTTATGAAACTCTTTACTCCCTTCACCATCCCCAAAAGAGACAACTGCGATCTTTGCAGGATTAAAAGGAATAATCAGAAGAGGGGCAAATAGCCTCTCTTTTTTATTACTGCTGCAAAAATGTATCCGAGGATGCGGCACCCTAAAAATGCGTGCGATACAAATAAATCAAGAGTTACCTCTCCACAATGGCAAAAGAACTTAAGGTTTCTTCGTCCTTTATAAGGGTTGGCGTGAGTGTACTTCTTTCGCTGGGAAAGCTACATTCTCTAACTATTTAAATTCCTCTCAGGAATAGATTTGATTTCGTTTTCGACCATTTGTTTCCACATAGGTGAATTACTTGCCAAGAAGAGAACTCCAATAGCAGCGATAAAAGGGAATAGATTTTTAAATTGCTTCATTTCTACTGTTGTTGCTGCTGAATTTGCTCATAGAAAGTGGAAGGCTTTTTGATTGTTGTCCGATATTCGCTAACGATGTCAGTAACTTCTTCACCATGAATCCAACGGATTTCGCCAGAATCTACGTTGGCAATTTGAAAGAGTGAGGGTGCATCAGGATCACGAGAGCCGCCAACAAAAGTAAGAACTTTTCCAATTTGGTCCTTTTCATATAGAACAGCGTCCCCTGGTCTGACTTTTAAAAATAAAGGTTCATCCATAAGTCCATTCTGTCCAAATCCATCAAGCAAGGGAAGTATCCTTTTAGACCAAATTTCTAAGTCTGTTAAGTCAAGTAGTTTCAGACAGTATTTGCCTAAGAAATAAAGCTATCACTAGCGAGTAAAGACTCAGGAGATCCCGCTGAGATCCCAGTCTCACTTTCCCATTAAAAAAGACAGGCTGGGAAACCTGTCTCTGACTGATCGGGGCGACAGGATTCGAACCAAGAAGAAAAGGAAGACCTTCTATAGAAGAGATACCTCTGCCTCCTCACGTACAACGAGCACTTGTTCTTAGAGGTAATGGATCGTCATGGAAAGATGCTGCTGAATCAGTTGGAATGGATTATCGAACACTCAGGAAATACGTACGAGATCATCCTGATGCAACTGATTTCCTGGAACGTCAAACGCAAGATGCACTCGATCAAAGCCATAGCAAACTCATTGCAGCAGCACCTGCAGCGGCACAAAGACTAATCGATGTTATTAATGACGAGAACAATAGAGGTTATGTTGTTGTTCAAGCAGTAGAGAGTTTATTTAGGATTATTGATCGAGGTATTACAGATCGAGAGAACGCTGAGCAACTAAGAGAAATTAAAGAATCTATCAATGCTCTTGAAGGAGGGAGAGTTGTTGATATGTAGCTTTCCCTTCCGTGTCAGTGCCATCAATAAACATGACGATGCGCCAGTCACCTGTTTCCATGAACGTCATTTTTAAACCTGTTTAATTGACTTCGAATGTGACTCCCATCACAGCAGTAATGTCTTTATTAATTGTGCTTGTGTCATAAGACCCCCAGCTACTTACTCTTGTTGAATTAGGTACTGTTATTTGGAAAACGCCAGTATCAACCTTCCTTACATTGCCAAGTTCTGAACCCGTTTGATAGACAATAGCTTCAGCTCTTGTATGTGCATCTTTTGTGGCTTTTGCAAGCATATCTACCCGTTTTGCTGCGAGTGTTGTATATGTATACTCTGGTCGACTTGGCCTTACAAGAACTCCTTTACCCAGTAGTTCACTCATCTGTCTATATGTTTGATCAATATTAAAAACATCATTGCTTTCAATTTCGATCCATTGTGTAGTGACCCATTTCTTAGAAATTATTTCACCTGTTTTAGGGTTTTTATTTATTTCTTTTGAGGTTGAGGCAGGTAATAGAGCAACTGATTGGTAGTCATTGTTCTTAACGTCATAACGATCAAGAAAAGTCATTGTTTTTTCGATAGATACTTTATGTTTTTTATATGAATCAATCTGAGAATTTCCTGTCGTTTCAACCTTAATGTCCCATTTTGCAAAATCACTTTCTATTCGCTCTGTACTTGCTCCAGTAACTGTGATGCTGTTTGCTGCAGGTTTTAGACCATCAACCAAAATCTTTGATGCACTTGTAAATCCAATAAGCCCACCAATTGATAAGACTGTTGTAGCAAAAACTAGAGGAGGAGTGCGTCGAATAATTTCAACCGCATTAAAAGGTAAAGCTCTTATGAGAGATAGAACTTTCATTGGATTCAATTGTGAGGAGTTGTATCTAGCGAAAAATCAATTCAATTTGAATAGATGAATCTCTGGCTTTCTTTGATTGACCAAGGAACTGGTATTTCGCTTCCCATCGGGACATCATTAGATGGCGTTCCGATTTGTGAGTTGGTTCCTGATGATGCAATACCTTGATCCAGCCCGCAAGAGTTTGAATGTACTAATTGATCGATATATACATTTTTTACTTGATGCCTAATAGAACCAGATCAGCTAGAAAGGTAAGAAGAAAAGAAGATGAAGGCTGATGGCTGAAAAGCAGACAGCGACAAAAAAGGTTCTTGAATTGATTGGAGATTCCTTGAAGAAGGGGAAAAACTATTCTCTTGAGAAGGAGCAACTCAAAGAACTTTTTGATGATTTTGGGGATGAAATCCTTGATCCAATGAAGTCAAAGCATGGCGAGAAATACATACAAAAACTATCCAAGGAACATGAAAACTTAGAAGCTTTCAGAGATTACATTATTAATAGATTCGTTAGCTTAGTTGCGCAAAAATCATTTAATGAATACGGGATGTTTGAGGAACCAGAGTATGTCAAACTCATTCTCGCCCTCGCTAAAACCGATGAGGAAGTGCTCATTAAAGAATTTTCTGAAGATATCCTGACTACATACGATCTGGAAACACAGCGTGAGATCGTAGAGCATGGCTGCATGAATGGCAGAGCTTATAATCATGCTTCCCTTGAAGAAATTATTCCTCTCTACGATAAATATGAAGAAGACATGGTGAAGTATATCGATAAAAAATGTGGGGAGAAGGCTCTTACCTCGATGTTTGAGCAAAACAAATATTATCTTAACCAATATAAAATTGATGTAGTTTGGTCATCTATAGAGCTCATAGCAAAGGCAAACCTAGAAAAATTAGACGAGGAAGACGAGGAGGAGGAAGACTAATGACTCAAAAGCAGACAGCGACAAAAAAGGTTCTTGAATTGATTGGAGATTCCTTGAAGAAGGGGAAAAACTATTCTCTTGAGAAGGAGCAACTCAAAGAACTTTTTGATGATTTTGGGGATGAAATCCTTGATCCAATGAAGTCAAAGCATGGCGAGAAATACATACAAAAACTATCCAAGGAACATGAAAACTTAGAAGCTTTCAGAGATTACATTATTAATAGATTCGTTAGCTTAGTTGCGCAAAAATCATTTAATGAATACGGGATGTTTGAGGAACCAGAGGGGATCGAACTCTTTCTCACCCTTATCAAAACGGATGAAACTGATAAGAAAATTGAAAGGAACGTGAACGTCTCTATTGAGCATTACACACCAAGCAATTCTTTAACTAAAGAAACTAGCTCTTTCTTTAGAAGTTGCTCAATGGGCTTAGGAGGTGGTGTAACTCCATTTTTTTTAAGCAAAGCTACTAAGCCCGATTTATTTAAATTCCAGAAACCTTTTATTCCATTCTTTTTACATAATTCTTGCAAGGTTTTATTAGTTTGATTCCAGCTTCCTTGTCCGAGTAGAGCCTTAACCTTTTTACTTTGAGTAAGTTGAGGAGTTCCAGAGAGTTGAGTTGCAGATCTCAATTCCGCATCCATTTCTTTCAGACTTCTAGCATCAGATTTAGCTACTTCTCTCAAATTGGCACGTAGAGAATCAGCTATCCGTCCCATGATCTTCCTGAAGTTTCTTGTTCATTGATTCTTGTTTTTTTATTAGTACATCAAGTTTCTCCTTTGAGCTAGTCCAACGATTAATAAATTTGATCACTGCTCTTATTAAACGTCCAATAAATGATCCCCCTTGATATGTTTTTCTCCCTTTTTCATATGCTTGATATTCTGCAACCAACTCATCACCAGCATCTTCTAATTCACCAATAACACCAGTCACAATATCAAGCATTTCATAAGCTTCTGCTCTGACTGAAGCTTCCCGTTCTGCTATTGCGCGAAGTTTTTCCTCAAGGACCTTCATTGCTTCCTGACTTTTTCTTGCCTGTCCCTTATAAGCTCCACGACTTCTCATCAGGCTCGAATAATTCTTTCGAATTTCCAAATAGGATTCTTCTAAAGCAGTTCTATCAAGATTGAAAACATCAGAAGGGTATGCAGCAGTAGAGGGAATTGTCTTTGGCATTAGAGAAAGATTAATTGAACCTTGATATCAAAAAAATTTCCATAAGATAATCTCATGATTTACCCAAAATAATCAAAGATAAAACCAATGCCTTACAAGTGTTTACTTATCTCGAGAAATCATATCAACGAATTTCATTTATAGAACTTTAAAGGCCTCCTAGATTACAAATTCAATTTGATTATCATTCTTTTTGGCTACGTTTTTGATACTCAGTCAGGAACATGAATTAACCTATAAGCGTGAAAAATGCCAGCCCAAAATCGATTCTTAACGAGATTCGACGAATTGAGGATATACCAGGATTTGTATATGTAATTAGGAACAAAGATCTCTATAAAATTGGTATTACTGTCTCTATCAAGAGAAGAGTAAAGGAACTAAAACCAGATGAAGTTGTAGCAGTTAAAGAAGCTTCCAATATTCGTGGAATAGAAAAGCTCCTACATAAGCGCTACAAGCATTGTCGAGTTCCTCAAACGGAGTACTTCAGGCTAAACAATGAAGAGGTAATTGAGGTTATAAATCTTCTAGGTGGAGAAGTTGCGAGTTCCTATTCCATAGCTCCTTCAATACAAAAAGAACTTCAGCAACTTGAGAAAATAGCCAAAAGAAAAGTCAAATTTAAGCTCACACCTGAAATTCAAAGCGTTATTGATGAGCTACAAGACACTATATTCAACAGCTATAGCGGCGAATCTCTTTGGGAAGAAGTACCACTAATAGAAAACGGAATAGAGATTGGAAGAGAGTCCTCCTATTTTGCTTATGCAAAAATCAAAGCAGAAAGTCCTGATATAGATATCAAGGTTCCACTTTCTGAAGATTTACTAAATGCGATTGAAAGACTTTGGTCAAGAGAAGACTTGTTCTTATCAGTTGCACGAGCAGAGACAGCCGATGAAGCTCAAGAATCAGCGAACGAAATATTAAGGGACTTCTTGCTAATTCTTTGCTGGGGCTATTGGGAAGGATCTATTACGCTTAGCTCTGATGGGGAAAGTTCTGCTCGGTCTCATGTAGAAATAATGGAAGACACCTTGAGAAGCCTGGGGGTTTGGTACACGACAGAATCACCAGCTAAGCGTAGAGAGTTAGAAGCTCTTAAGGGTTGGAGAAGCAAAAAACTGAAAAGTCTCTTTTGAAAAGATGGACTTTTTGGCTTTGTTGGATACTTGGATTAATAATTTTCCCTAATCCCTTATTTGGCTGGATCTTATTTTCTCCTCTTATCTACTTGCTTTGGTCCTGGCTAAAAAATAATTTGTTGTGATTACTCTTCTTACTTTTGGAGAGGCTCAGATTATTGGTGGCATCGTTCCCAATCTGATTGCTTTTGGTTTGTTCCTTGGAGCTATTGGATACTTCGCTTCAACTGGAAGAATGGCTGAGATGTTCGGCTGGAAAAACAAGAAATAAAGCTATTACTAGCGAGTCAATACTCAAGAGGGACCCGTGAGGGACCTTGAGCGTATTCCCATTAAAAAAGACAGGCTGGGAAACCTGTCTATGACTGATCGGGGCGACAGGATTCGAACCTGCGACCTAGTGCTCCCAAAGCACCCGCGCTACCAAGCTGCGCCACGCCCCGCCAACTAAGATTGTAGCCCCTGATAGCTGCTAAGAGAATAAATCATCTAAAATTTGACTCGATTTTGATTTTTTCTTATAACAATTCCAATATTAATCGAACCTGTGTGAATAAACACTAAACGGTGAGAAACTAAAGCATTGCTAGCAAAGGTTAAAAATGATTCCTGGAGAGATTAACTCAAATCATTAGATAAAAAAGAAATATTAACCCTATGGATAAATTATATAAGGATATTATTTAACTCTCAGTAATGGATTTGTATTACTGAATATATATTGAGTCTAAATAAAAGAACTCGTGAGAATTCTAATAAATGGCTAGGATAAAATTTATTCATAACGAATCCTTTGACTCCTCATTTAGATCACCCCTTTTTAATATTGATTTGGCACATACTCGTTGGGTACCTTCTCACTGTTAGTTGTGACTGGAACTGGATTCCATTGACTAGGGAAGAGAAAAAAAGAGGACCATCTCTTGATCAAATCAGAGGCAAGATATTTAACTGAAATTAAAAGATGAAAGCACCTAATTTGAAAGATTGACACATAGTTAAAATAGGACTTGATGTTTTCCTTGGAAGTCGAAAAATAAAATTGTTAATCAAACAAATACAAGCCAACTTAATTCAACATATATCTAGGTCAAATAAAAAGAAAATACAAATATATCTAAAAAGCTTCTTATTTTAAGTTAATACATATAATTAAAATAACTTTACGCATTTATATTGTTTAGAAATTATAAAAACAAAAAGAAACATATCCAGTGAATATTAGATTGTATAGATATTCATGATAGTAGATTATGGAGAATGAAAAACTCTTTCTGTTGTTCTATCAGAGAGCTAAGTAAAGTCGGTTTTTATATTTGATTTTATACATCCTTTATTCTAAAGTTTCTATAGGATAATATTATAGGATCCTTTAACATACATTTAAAATAGTAGAGCTAGAACACACTTGCTTTCTTCGTAGAAAGGATAGAATCTTTTCATAATTTAAGCTTAAATTAGTCCGTGAAACTCATACCAAATTTTGCTGAGTTACTGCATAAGATCAAATTACCATCCGCAGAGAAATGCTTTTTTATTGAGGATGGTGATGAAAAATACATCGAGAAATGGATGAAAAATGGAGAAATCACATGTGAGTTGGAACAACTTTTCGAATGGATAAACATAGAGTACAAACTTAAGAAAAAAAATCCAAATCACGAAGAGAAGCAACTTGCTCAGGAAATTAAGAAGAGGTTTCCTGTAGAACAATGGCGTGTTATAAAAATCTTTAGCGATCACCAAAGAAAGTATCGATACTACAAAAAGGCAATAGAGGACGTAAAACGACGTACTACTCCTCGCATGAATGAACAAGCAATTATGACTATCTTCAGCCCAGGCTGGGGTATAAATACCTAGTATGGTATAATTACCTATAACCACAAAGTATTTAAAGTCTCATGATTGAAAAGTACCCATTGATTCCTTTCATTATTTT
This sequence comes from Prochlorococcus marinus str. MIT 1214, assembly GCF_027359355.1. Classification (NCBI taxonomy): domain Bacteria; kingdom Bacillati; phylum Cyanobacteriota; class Cyanophyceae; order Synechococcales; family Prochlorococcaceae; genus Prochlorococcus; species Prochlorococcus marinus. The sequence continues at coordinate 554,079 of NZ_CP114777.1, forward strand.
TGCCGGAGCATTAATAAGCACAGCAACAATTGGTTTGCCAGTATTTGCTGGATAATTTGAATATAAATAAAATAACTTCAGTCAAAAATAAGATTTCCTAACAATTAAATATTAAATATATAAAGAATCAATAAGTAGTATTTCCAAATGAATAACATTATTTTCCAAAAATTGCTAACCAATAATTGAACAAGAAATAAGAAGAATATAAAAATATTAAAAGATAAACCCAATTAAGCCACGCAGGACGATTATTAGCATTATTCATTGAATTTAATAAATCAATGTTATATATAATATACTTACTAAATCCGATATTGACATAAAGCTTCTAAGGCTTAATGTTAATTCTACAAATTGAAACTCAAAAGTAATTACATAAGAGATCTATTTATGAAAAGACAGTACAAGTTTCTCGAAAAACACTTGAATGAATTTAGTAAAACATACAAAAGTTTAGGCGGTATCAAATGGTCTTTGAATTTTCCAGTTTATCTCTTTGATAGAGATTGGTTCAGACTTAAAAAAGTCACTGTCTACGATTTAGCTAAAGAACTTAAACCAGATAACTCACAAGAAGCCCCTGAATTGATTCAATATCAACAGTTACTCAAGGAAGGTCACGATCATTTACTTGCTATTCAGGAATGTTGGAATGAATTTGGAATGGAAGATTTTCATCGATCTCTTAGAAACTCTTCAAAATCGAATACAAAAGGGAATAATGGATGGACTTTTAAAAAATACGTTGAACTCCTAGTTGGTTATAGACAAATTATTGAGGATAAAAAAGTTCGCATACCAATCATTATTCTAGGAAGAACTCCAAACGAAGATCACCAACTTGAATGGATAAGCGATGCTTTTATTTCTGAATTAACTTTCGCAGATTAAAAATATAAAATCGACTCTATCCAAAAAGTTTCAAGCAATAGTTAAATCGTCAGATCTTGTACCCCACTCCGTATCTTCTAGAAGATCAGAATAACAAGACGCATTTACCAAGTTATATTTCTGAAATTTCCAATCTGAATCTTCAAGATAATCTGAGTACTCGAATGTTTTGGCAAGAAGAGAGAATTCCTTACTAAAAGGGCACATAAATCTTATGTATATTTTCAATCATTCACACTGCTAAAGGTAAAAGCAAGAAAATATTATATTTCCTAAAGATTTAGATATAAGATTTAAGTTCAAAGACATGAAAAAAGAGCAAAAAAACATCAGTAATGAGATATTGTATCTATAAAAAATTTAAATAATAATGGGTTCAATCAGAAAGGGGAAAGATGGTGAGTTAGATGTCAATAACTTACCTGAAGGTGTTTATTTCTTTTCAGGTCAAGAGGGATTTGTAAAAATCGAGGTAGATCAATACGGTCATCAAAGTTGGGATCTTCATAATTGGTTTGCCTCCTTAGACCCAGACTCAAATGAAATTCAGCATCAAAAAACAATTGAAGACATCAAAAGAAGACTAAATGCAAAGACAGGAATTATTAATCCACCTAAAAATTTAGTAAAAAAATTTTTCACTAATCCTTTTAAAAAAAAGTGAACTAAAAAACTTATTTAAAAAATAAAAAAATTTGATTTATTGCTAATCCAATTAGAGAATATCTTAATAATGTACACCATGCATATAAATAAACACATTCATAATCTGACTTAGAGATTTCTTCTCCTTTTGACTTCAACAACAGATTAAATCGATAATTTGCATTATTTTTAATAATAAAAACTATGCTTAATGCTAATAGTAGTAATAAATTTGAGTTCATCAATAAAATGAAAGCAATAAAAAAAGAGATATTTGAGATGAAGTCAAAAAAAGGAACAAATGTAGCAGGTAAAACAAATAAATTAGATAAAATATAAATAACTCTCATTTGATTAATACAAGAAAACATCTTAGAATAATGTTAGAAATATTTATATCTTTAGCAAACAATTACATAGATGGCAATTGTTATATCGAAATTTAATAAAAACGAAAATAAAAACCTAAAAATAATCTAGTTAAAGTAGTATGGATAATGAACAAATAAGTAATCCAAGGGCACCTCTAACTTTATACTGCGATGATCTGAATTAAATTTATATATTTTTTTTTCATATTGTAACATAGGATTTTAAAAAAGTTATCATTAAATAACTAGACATAAAAAAATGAAAATAGTTCTTCTACTTTCTATATTTATATTAGCCTTTTTATTAATTGGAAAAAAGATATTTTATTTTGCACAAAGGAATCTTATCAAAAATCAATCAGCATGGTCTGGTAAAGATATAACAATTAAATATAGAAACTCAAAAGATATTGATGAATCAAAAGGAAATGATAACTATTTAAAAATAATTGCTGATGAATCCAAAGTCTATTTAGAAGACCAAACTAAGGGAGAGGATTCATGAAATTAAAACAAATCAAACTAGCAAAAAGAAGAATGCCTAAGATTAAATAAAAAAATTAATTCACACCTACACTTTTACTGATCCTAAAAAATTAACAAAAATGCCGTATAAGTTATTATTAATCCATAATATATATTTTCTATTAGTAAAAACTACTATAGTTGATATGACTATAAATAACCCACTTTTTATTTTTGCTGTAATAACAGTCATTTGGTTTATTCCTGGAATTATACTTAGAAGATATAATGAATTAAATCAGATAAAGAAAAAGAAAAAAAAACAAGCTGATGCTATTAAAAAACTATACCCTAAGTCCAATGATTGATCTGATTAATACTTATAAACATATTTGAATTAATAAACCTATCAAAACTTTATATATTAATAGCAAGTTATACACTAAGTTATTTCATGAAATATCACTAGCTATTACTTAGACTTCGCAATAAGTCATCAAATTAGCACCTTTTATGTATTAGCAGTAGTATTTTAGATACAATAAGTTAGTGTTTTAAAAACTCTTTGATGATAAAGAAATTGGGTCAATATGGTGGCTATTTACTAAGTGGAATATTGATAGCATGGCTAATAAATCCAATAGCAGCGCTAGCATTCCTTGAGATTTTTTTTAAAATGAGCTTACTAATATTTATCCCCATCGGCGGAGCTTATGTCTTAGATAAAATAATACTTCTAAAATATCAAAAGGCATGGAACATCCTTTTACCAGCTTGGATAATAGTTAGTATCTACTTTACTTTTAAGCTAGTTAAATTCATAGAAAGACTTATTAGTTAAATATTTAAGGGTTTTAATTTAATTATTTTTAAGATAATATTTTTCTAATTATTCTTGGCTAAAGGGCTCAGTCCATTCTAAAAACATTCAAAACTCACTTCAAAAAGCTTAGAAATCAAGACCTCATCATAAGCTTTTCCAAAATACTTAGCATTTCTAGAAGTTAAAATATTCAACCTTATCGAAAAAATTAATCCTTTATGGATAATGATTATTACAGTTGAAACTTGAACAACATGGTGCTCCCTTTTATTACTGCAATATTTTTCCCTGATTATGGTTACCAAGGGATTCCTTGGGATTTGTATTTACTTCATTTCTTTTTCTTTGCGATTGTGATTCCATTCCATGTAATTATTTTTGCTGCGCGTAGTGCTCAGAAGGTAAAGCCTAACGGCGTAAAGGACTGGCTCAAGTGGGAAACAAATGCTAGTCAAGACGAATTAGCTTCAAGATTTCCAAACAATTTCCCTACTGCTTAACTCTCGTTAAAGCCTTTTAAAAATGTCTGAATTTATCAAGGTGCTACAACTTCATTAAATTTGGGCAATTTTAGGTTTATATATATACCTGCTTCTAAAAAAAAATGCTTCATTTGCCATTCTTAACCTTTGCTTTGGGAGGAGGAAGCCTCTCAGCAACAATTGTCGGTGTTGTATCCCTTGTTCTTTTTGGACTAGTTGGTGTAATTGCTGGTCCTAATCTATCTAAATTTGATTCTGAAGCTTAGGAAGATAGCTTATAGACAAATATCTATTAGCCAAATTTCCTAACTAATATTATAGATTTTCAAAAATCTATCTTGGGACTCAAACTAAAAAAGATCTAAATTCATCAGGTTTTATAAACCTAGATGGATTTAGATCTTTTTTTTAACTTAATTCAAATTACAAAAACATTTTCAAATACCATGGCTTAAGACATTGCTACTATCAAAAAAATCGAATTTATAACGACAATCAAGGAACAACATATAAGCAAAACTTATAGATTGTATGACTATAAGATATGAAGGTTGATTATTTGAGACTCAGCCTTATACATTTATATGTATAAAATTTACAATTTACAGTCAAATGGAAATGAACCCTTATAAGCCTTTTATGCAAGCTATTAAAAAAATCTGCAAAAATTTCAAATAGAAGTTTAGTTAATGTGCAGATTTAAATTCTCCTCCTCTTCCTCCAGCTTCTGTTGCTTGTCCTATTCGAGAAAATAAATTCAAGCTTTCATCATTTAAATTAATCACTTCAACCTCAGATCCACCTAATTTTATTCTTCTAATTACTTGATCAAGAACGGTTACACCACTTTGGTCCCAAATATGAGCTCCGGCCATATCGATGGTAATTTTCTTAGGATGTTCATGAAGTTCAAATCCTTGCCTAAAGTAAATGCTGCTAACAAAGAATAATTGACCTTTAACTTTATATATCCTGTGATCTTCACCATTTAGCGAAGACTCAACCTTAATAACCTTTGCAACCTTTCTACTAAATAGTATTGCGGCAAGTCCTACCCCTGCAAGAAGACCCAAGGCTAGATTATGAGTAATAACAGTTACAAATACAGTTAAAATCATAACTGAACTATCACTTCTAGGGATACGGCGAATATCTTTTATTGAGATCCAATTAGCGGTATTGATCGCAATCATTATCATTACTCCAACCAATGTTGCCATTGGGATTTGATTCACCCAATCTTTAGCAGCAAGAATCATTGCTATTAAACAAACCCCTGAACTTAATGTTGAAAGTCGCGTTCTTCCCCCATAGCCCACATTCATAACTGATTGTCCAACCAAAGCACATCCAGCCATACCGCCAAAAAGAGAACTAACAATATTCCCTATACCTTGACCACGAGCCTCAACATTTTTATTTGTACTTTTATCAGTCATATCATCAAGAATATCTTGAGTAAGAAATGTCTCCATAAGACCTACCAAAGAAATTGCCAAAGCTGTTGGCAATATCAAACCAAGAGTTTCAAAATTAAAAGGAACTTTTGGAAAGCCAAAGCCAGGCAATCCATTTGGAAGAATTCCTAAATTCGACACAGTTGGAACATTTAATTTAAATCCAATAGAAATTGCTGAACAAATAAAAATTGCTATCAAGGCTGAAGGCAAAATCTTGGTAACTTTTGGCAGCAAATAAATAATCAACAATGTAAGGATGGTCAATCCCCAAACTGCAGGTACTTGTGTTGCAGTAACAACTTTTGCAGAATGCGCTATGTCAATTCCTAAATGAGGCAATTGAGCAAGGAAGATCAATATAGCCAAACCATTCACAAAGCCATCCATAACAGGTTGAGGTACAAATCTCATCTGATGTGCAAGTCTTAGATACCCCCAAGCGATCTGAAGAACTCCCGTAAGCAATCCAGCAGCTAAAAGATATTGCAGACCAAGCCCAGGGCTAATATTTTCTCCTTGTTGAACAATCCCAGTCATCAAAAGGGCGGTTGAACCAGTTACGGAGGTAATCATGGCCATTCTGCCCCCAAAAATTGCAAGGGTTACAGAAAGCAAAAAAGCACCAAATAAACCAACTCTTGGATCAACACCTGCAATACCTGAAAAAGCTATAGCCTCTGGAATCATTGCGAATGCAACCACTAGCCCAGCGAGGACATCTCGAGAAGGAGAGACTATTCTCTCCTTTGTGAATAAAGTGATCAATTTCAAAACTACGCTTCTACCATCCTGCCTTATTAGTCATGAAAATTCAGATTAGCAAGCAGATCTTCTTACTAATCTGAATAAATCAATCAGATTCCTCTTTCCTTTCAATAAATGAATCCATCAACTTTTTGTATTCATTCTCTCTTGAGCTTTTTGCAAAGCCAACAATAAAAACGATAGATGACACAACAGTTAAGGCTATTATTGTCGGACTAAGACCCATTTCACTAGCAGTCAAAGCAAAGAAAATATGAGTTATCATCAAATACAAAAATACTTTTAAAAGGCTAGGTTGAATAGCACGATCTTGAAAGTTTTTTAGACAGAAGTTTATTTTTTATTTAAATGAGATCAAATGAATACAAGCAATTTATACCTATTTTTCTTTTATTAAAGTAACAAACTCCTCAGTAGTTAAGGCAGGTTTATACTCCCAAGTCATTCCGAATTTATCTCTCCAAGATCCAAAAACCTTAAATAAAATTGATGCACTTGAAGCCCTACAAATTATAACTCCTGTACCATCTTGTGGCGTATGAGCCCATGAAATCCTCTCATAGCCATCAATAAGATTCTCAGATTTTCCACTTTCAACATAATCTACAAATGCTTCAGATGAATAATTTTGATCTTCAGATGATTCGAATTTCCAAGTGACTACATACAACTGCATGTTTTATTTTCGGAGGGCTTTTATTCTATCTGAGAATCATTTTTTATTTCTAAAGCCAGGCTCAAATTGTCTTCTCGCCGCCTGTGTTCTTAGTATTAACTGCCTACCAGAACTCGATAGAGTGAACCGCAATGCTTTGCCAGACTTAAACATTGCCTCTCCAATTGCCTTCGTTCTTGATAATTCAATTTGGTATGCCCTAGAAACAGCCCTCTCAGCATCAACGTTTGCCAGCTTTGCCTGTTGGGCCAATCGTTTCGTTTTTGATTTAGGAATTACTGAGAGTTCGCTTTCAGGTTCTGCCCACCTCCACAACCAATTAGAATTGGATTTTGTAATTGAAGAAGATTTCTTAACCATGCCCCCATTTCCATAAGACAATAAGGCGTTTCACACCTCACAAAGACCCTAACCGCTATAGGTAAAGAAAAAGGTTTGAGATTGCAAAAAAAAAAGAAAGTTAAAAAAGTGCTTCAAATTACAAAAACTAAAAAATTAATAATTTCAAACCTAAAATTTTTACGTACTTATAATCATTAGAAGAAAAATGAATTCTAAAAACTATAGTTTTTAAAATTTAGGAAGTCAGCGTAAAAAATAAAAATATTAGCTTTTTTACTGATTAAAATTTAAAGGGTAATTCTATTAAAGCCCAAACATACAAAGATATATTTAATGCAATAGCTGCTCCTACTGTTAGCTTCTTCATATAAAAGTTAATTACTACATTTTTAATTCAGCAATAAAATGTCTTTTGAGAAAGTATTTATACTCTCATCAACACATTGGTTTTTAACTTTTATAGATTTTCAGGAAGGAAAAGAAGTCCAGACCTGCAATCATCAAGAAGTTCTTTAATCTTAGTTAATTTTGAATCAGCTACTTGGTCAGCCTTAACAGAGATCCAAATAGGTTTTATCAATTCATTACTTGGTCCGAGTCTTATACGAGCTCCAAACCAATTTGCATGCGAAGGTATTGAGGCTCTGCATTTTGTCTCATTAATAGTTAAATCAACCTTCCTCTCGATAAGCCAATCTTCAACGAAAATCAAATTAGTAAAACTATTTAAACCAGCATTTACAGATGTAAAACTGAATGTCAAAAGGATCACAAACAAATAATTCTTCAAATTTTCAGAAGTGGCCATCACTTCAAGTTATCTAGAAATAGTCTTAAACAAAAATGGGTCGCCTGAGATTCGAACTCAGGACCAGCCGGTTAAAAGCCGGATGCTCTACCACTGAGCTAGCGACCCCTAATACACAATAATAATGGTCCAATATGAAAAATATCACGTTGTCGAAGCATTAATGACCTTAATGTTCCTTTTTGAGGACTAAAAAACAATTTAAAGATATTTTTTTTCCATCCTCATTGATTTTTTAGATAATTTTGAAGTCTTAATAAATAGTTGAGGGACATCAGAATATTATTTAATTAAGCTTTTAAAAAGAAAAACACGACAGTTTGAAAGAAAATCCATCGGTAACCGTAATAGGCGCTGGTCTCGCAGGTTCAGAAGCAGCATGGCAAATAGCAAGTGCTGGAGTAAAAGTAACTCTCTTTGAAATGCGACCAAAGAAGAAGTCTCCAGCTCACCACTCATCGGAATTCGCTGAACTTGTTTGCAGCAATAGCTTTGGAGCGCTTAGTAGTGATAGAGCGGCAGGACTTTTACAAGAAGAGTTAAGAAATTTAAAATCTATTGTTATTGCAAAAGCTGATCAACACTCAGTCCCAGCGGGAGGAGCACTTGCCGTAGACAGAAGTCAATTCAGCCTATCAATCACAAATGAACTTTCCTCTCATCCCCTAATAAGAATCATTAGAGATGAGTGTCCGTGCCTACCAAATGCGCAACAAATTACGATTCTGGCCACAGGTCCTTTAACAAGCGAATCGCTAGCTGAGGACATCAAAAAATTCACAGGAGAAAATGAATGTCATTTTTTTGATGCGGCTAGTCCAATAATTACTGGTGAAAGCATTGATTTTTCAACAGCATTTCGGGCTAGTAGATACGACAAAGGCGATGCTGATTACGTTAATTGTCCGATGAATGAAGAGTCATATTTTAAATTTCACTCTGCATTAATCAAAGCTGAACAAGCTGAACTAAAGGATTTTGAAAAAGAATCAGCTCTTTTTTTTGAAGGCTGCCTTCCCATAGAAGAGCTTGCGAAAAGAGGCCTAGAGACTATGCGTTATGGCCCATTAAAGCCCATAGGTCTCTGGGATCAAAGGTGGGGAGATGTAAACGACAAAACCCTCCGAAGGCTTAAAAGAGCTCATGCTGTCGTTCAATTAAGACAAGAGGATAAAGCAGGTCAACTATGGAATCTCGTAGGTTTTCAAACAAATTTAAAATGGGGCGAGCAAAAACGTGTATTCAGAATGATTCCTGGCTTGTCGAATGCAGAATTTATTCGCTTGGGAGTAATGCATAGAAATACTTTTCTTGAATCTCCAAAGCTATTAGAGCCAACACTTCAGTTTATAAATAGAAAAACTTTATTTGCTGCTGGACAGCTCACTGGTACAGAGGGGTATGCTGCAGCTATAGCTGGAGGCTGGTTAGCAGGAACTAACGCAGCACTGTTGGCAAAGGGATTCAATACAATTACTTTGCCATCGTCTACCATGATTGGGGCGTTGACAAACTTTGTCAGTAATAGTCAAGCAAGCTTACGAATTCAAAATAAAAAACACTTTCAACCTATGCCAGCTAATTTCGGATTACTACCTGAACTCGAGAATAGAGTTCACAACAAACGTGAAAGATACAAAAAATATAGAGATAGAGCTCTAAGCCAAATAAAAAAGTTAAGAGAAACATTATTAGATAAAAACTCTACTCAACCGTCCAATTAAAAAATTTCTTTTAAATCATGACTCAATTAACAAAAAAGACTAAAGCTTCTTGCAACTGGGATTCGATAGTTATTGGTTCGGGTCTTGGTGGATTAGTGACTGCAAGTCAACTAGCAAGTAAGGGTGCAAAAGTTCTTGTGCTGGAACAGTACAAAATTCCTGGTGGAAGTGGTGGTTCATTTAAAAGAAAAGGATTTACGTTTGATGTTGGAGCATCAATGATTTTCGGCTTTGGTAAAAAGGGGTACACCAATTTGCTAACACGAGCCCTCAATGATGTTGGGCAAGAATGTGAAACGGTCCCAGACCCAACACAATTGGCATATCATCTACCTAATCATTTAGAAATTACAGTTGATAGAGATTATACAAAATTCATTACTAAGCTAATTGATTTATTTCCCCATGAAGAGAAAGGAATAAATTATTTCTACGAAACATGCTGGGATGTATTTAATTGTCTGAATTCGATGCCATTACTTTCAATAGAGGACCCAGGATATCTAATGAAAGTTTTTTTCAAATCACCCTTATCATGCCTAGGCCTCGCTAGATGGTTACCAGTTAATGCGGGAGATGTTGCTAGACGACATATCAAAGATCCCGCACTTTTAAAATTTATAGATATTGAATGTTTTTGCTGGTCAGTCATGCCCGCCGACTTAACACCTATGATAAATGCAGGAATGGTTTTTTCTGATAGACATTATGGGGGTATTAACTATCCAAAAGGAGGTGTTGGTATTATTGCAGAAAAGTTAGTTAAAGGAATTGAAAAATTCAAAGGAGAAGTTAGGTATAGAACTAAAGTTAAAAAAATAATTTTTGAGAACGAAAAGGCAATAGGTGTTTCATTAGATAATGGTGAAGAAATTTTTGGTAAAACAATAGTCTCTAATGCCACAAGATGGGATACATTTGGTGGCCAAGGAATCAATGATCCACTTGTTGAGCCAGGCAAAACTCCAACAGCTGAGACAAAATGGAATAATAGATACATTCCTTCTCCTTCATTTTTATCCCTTCATTTGGGAGTAAGTAAAAACTCAATTCCTTCGAATACACATTGCCATCACTTACTTCTCGATAAATGGGAAAAAATGGAACAAGAACAAGGAGTTACTTTTCTATCAATCCCTACTCTATTAGATCCATCATTAGCACCTTCAGATAGCCATATTGTTCATGCCTTTACTCCTTCTTCAATGGATTATTGGGAGGGATTAAGCAACAAAGAATATCTTGACAAGAAAAAAGAAGATGGAGAAAAACTTATATCTAAGTTAGAAAAATTGTTTCCAAACCTTAGTCAAAATATTTTACATAAAGAGATAGGTAGTCCAAGAACACATAAAAGGTTTCTTTCTAGAAATAAAGGCAGTTATGGGCCAATACCTTCAATGAGATTACCTGGTCTTCTTCCTATGCCATTTAATACTACAAAGATAAAAGGACTCTATTGTGTTGGTGATTCTTCTTTCCCGGGTCAAGGATTAAATGCAGTGGCCTTTAGCGGCTATGCCTGTGCTCACAAAATAGGATCAAAGCTTGGGATGAACAAATGGGAGCTTCCTGAATAAATTATCAAAAACCTACCAAAAGCTACGAAGGCAAATTATCAAGACTAAATCTATAACCTTGCTGTCGAACTGTTGTTATTCCACCGCCATCACCTAGGCCTGCTTGTTCTAGTTTTCTTCTAAGCGTCAAAACTTGTGTATCAACAGAACGAGGACCTCCACTAAATGGAGGCCAAGCCATTCGAAGTAGCTCATGACGACTTCTTACCATGCCAGGTGGCATCAACAAGGCACACAACAAAGCAAATTCCCTAGGACTTAATTCTACAGGTTTTTCTCGCAACGTGACCTGTCTGAGAAGCAGATGAACCTCAAGTGGACCAACAGCGACACGTTCCTGTAAACCAATTCTTCCTCGTTTAAGTAATGTCCTGCATCTAGCAGCTAATTCCTCTAAGCCAAAGGGTTTCCTTAAAACATCATCAGCTCCGTCATCTAAAAGTCCTACTACGGGTTCAACTCCCGTTCTTGCTGTTAAGACAATCACTGAACATCCCAACTGTTGTGCAAGTCGAAGAGCTGAACTTTTTTCCAATATCTCTGCACTAACTAATAAATCTGGAGATTGATCCCTACAAAGATCAACTGCCTCCTCAGCAGAACCTACTGCTGCTGCCAATTGTCCATCTTGCCTTAATCTCTGAACCAAAACAGTTCTGAGAGTCGGATGTGGTTCGACAACAAGCACCTTTGAAGGTGATTGCGTGGTTGCTTGAGTAGGGGAAGAACCTGAGGAGGATCCTTGAATTTGCTCAGTAGCAAGCTGATCTGCAGGTATTAATGTCACAAGTCGGAAATGTAGACCCTTAGACTGGAGAAGATATTAAAGCAAACTGTTCGCTGACTATCAAGAATAGTTTGTGTCTTAGCAAACCATGACATCTTTTGATACTCCAGAAGCAATAAAACACTTTCAATCAATTTGTGATGCCTGTCAGGAGCTAATAAGTCGATACCACAGTCCTTCTGAGCTTAGGATCTATGCAGACGGATATTTGCATTCTCTCAGGAATTGCAAGAGATTAGGCTCTAGGGATCAAGAGAAGTTAGAAGCATTAATTGATAGATGGATAATGGATCCTTCAAGCTTTATTGGTCCTGATGGCGATATTAATAACCTCTTTTTTCAAAAAGAAACCTAGATAATGAATCAAAAAAGTAACAAGTTATGAAGCTAGTGCAATTTCTAATTTTTCCTTCAATTCTCCAGAGTTATACATGCTTATCAAAATATCGGATCCGCCAATAAATTCCCCCTTTACATAAACTTGAGGAATTGTCGGCCAATTTGAATATTCTTTAATCCCTTCTCGAATCTCCATATCTGAAAGTACATCAAAAGTCTCAAAGCTCATTCCCAATGAATTGAGGATTTGAACAACATTGTTTGAAAAACCACATTGGGGCATTAACTTATTACCTTTCATGAAAACAAATATTGGTTTTGAATTTATTAAGAGTTCGATTTTTGAACGAATTGTGGAATCCATATCTGAAAAGTTATTGAGGAGTTGAGGTTTTCAAGGCCAAAGCATGAATTGTTTCTGTTTTCAATTCATTTTTTAACGCACCATAAACAAGTTGATGTTGTTGTACAAGAGATAGGCCAAAGAATTCTTCAGATACAACATTGACTTCAAGATGATCACCACCGCCCATATCTATTACATCAACGTGAGCATCGGGAAGTGATTGCTTAATTAAAAGAGTAACTTCTTGGGCTGTAATCATTTTCAAATAAGTAATTAAAGTGAATTTGGAGAAAATAATTTCAATGTAAGTACTAAATATTCAACGAAGTAAAATCATATTATCTTCTACCCACAGCTAACAAAGCCGATTGTTCAGCACTTCTCATACTTTTAGAAAGTTCAATATTAAATTCATTTGTTGATTGCTTAAAATCCCTCGAAATAATTATTGGTTTAGAGAAACAAATGGATGCCGATCCATAAAACTTCGGAATAACATCACTGTAGGCCAAGCCTACTGGAACGATTTTAATTTCCAAGCCTTTGTTAGAGGCAAGTTGAGCTAGGCGGATCAAGCCTTTTTTCAGTTTTACAGGCTCGCTAAATCGATTTATCTTTCCTTCTGGAAATACAACTAATTGCTGACTTGAAATCAACAAATCCACTGCATATCTAAGAGTAATTAAAGAAGGTCTTCCTTGATCAATTGGGAAACAACCCAACCTATTTAAGAACCAACCTTGTAACCCTTTCATTTCTGATCGAGTGACCATATATCTACAATCTCTATTTGTAATCCTTCTCCCAGCTGCCATAGTCAACATCAAAGCATCCCACCTAGATCTATGAGTGGGAGCAAGTACAACAGAACCACTTAAAGGTAAATTCTCTCCCCCAATAACTATTCTTCTTCGAAAAAAATTGTTCAACGCAAAATCTTGCGTAGCAAGCATCGCTAATCGACTCCAGAAAGGATCAATCCCAAGGCATATTTTTTTTTCTCTATGAAGAAGGGGCAAAAAATCCCTCTTTAACAAACCATGTAATGAAGTTAACTCCGAAAGCTTTATGATTAACGGTCGGACTGGGCAGTTACTCCAGCGGCTAAACCTTATTTTGCTTTTGATGAATACAATCAAAGTATATTTTAAATACCTATGGCAAGTCTTGGTGTAAACATTGATCACATAGCAAATGTCCGAGAAGCTCGTAAGACATTTGAACCTGATCCAGTAAAAATGGTTCTTTTAGCGGAATTAGGTGGGGCTGACGGCATAACAGTTCATCTAAGAGAAGATAGAAGGCATATTCAAGATAGAGATCTAAATCTTCTAAAAGAGACTGTGCATACGCGACTAAATCTGGAAATGGCTGCAACTGAAGAAATGACTTCAATAGCACTTAATCTCAAGCCAGAGATGGTTACATTAGTTCCTGAAAAAAGGGAAGAGGTCACTACAGAAGGAGGACTCGATGTCATTAAACACAAAAACAAATTAAAGGAAATAATCCAACGTCTTTCAGATGAGAATATTCCGGTTAGTCTTTTTGTTGATCCAGTTCAAGCTCAATTAGAAAATTGTGCTGAAGTAAATGCCGCCTGGATTGAACTGCACACAGGTAAATATGCAATCACAAAAAACAATGCAAGAGATTTGGAATTATCCATTCTTCAAGAGAGTACAGCCAAAGCAAAATCCTATGGTTTGAGAGTAAACGCAGGGCATGGATTGACATATCAAAACGTTGAACCGATAGCAGCTATTGAAGGGATTGAAGAATTAAATATTGGCCATACAATTATTTCTAGAGCCCTTTCAGTAGGTTTATCTCAGGCAGTAAAAGAAATGAAATGCCTAATCATCAATCCAAGGAAAGACAACTTCTTACTTTAAAAATATTTTTAAATCGCTTTTTGACTCTTGCTAACAATTTATCGAAGTAATAAAGCTGAATGGTTAGCAGAGATACTAGGCCAGGAGCTCCGATTAAATCCTCCTGAAATAACTGAAGAAGTTAATATCATTGTAAGTACATGGCCATCAAGCAGATGGCTAGGTGAAAAACTTTCAATAATTAATAATATCAATGCATTAGTTAAATACCCTTTCCCTGGTACATATTTAAAAAGGTTAGTCAAGGGAATTATTGGTATTGATCCTAATGAACAAGATCCATGGGAAAAGAATCATCTTGTTTGGAATATTTTAGAATTATTACCAGAATTAATGAAAAAAGAAGAAGCACAGTTAATTAGATCCTGGATAAACATAAGCGAAAAAGAAAATAAGCATATCAATCTGAATTTATGGGATCTAGCAAACAATATTGCAGAGATATTTGATGATTACATACTTTATAGGCCTGAAATTATCAAGCAATGGTTAAGCAAGAAAGCAAAGATAAATTGTAGAGAAATTAGTGTTAATAAAAATATCTTATGGCAAGAAGTATTATTTAATTTATTATATAAAAAGATAAATAAAGATCCTTTCTGCATTCAAGTCGAAAAAGCTATTAAATGTTTAAAGAAAGATGATATTTCTAAACTGGATTATCCAAAAAATCTATACATCTATGGACTTAGCACTCTTGCACCATTACAAATAGATTTAATTCAAGCATTATCAAAAGTAATAAATATAAAAATTTATTTAATTTCCCCTTGCAATGATCTTTGGCAAAGATGTGAAGCAAGAAGACTGAAATTTAGAAACACGTGGAATACTCCTCCTGACAGACAATGGTTACTAGAATCTCCAAGACTTGAAGCCTTCCTTGGACGGATGGGGGCCGAATTTCAACAGTTGCTAGAGGGGAGTGGTGAATATCAATTAGGAGATAGAAATGAGGAAGATATTTTTTCTCTTACAGCAAATATCGCCACCAACAAAGGGGCCAAACCAAATTTATTAGAACAACTACAACAAGAATTGTTATCCACAAAAAGTGAAAGTATTTTAACCAAAGAAAAATCTGATAAATCACTACTTTTCCTTAAGGCACCAGGAAAGTATCGGCAAGTAGAATTGATACGAGACCATATATTGCAGCTCTTCGCCAATGACAAGGAACTTAAACCTAGAGACATTTTAATAATGACACCACAGGTTGATAGCTATGCGTCAATATTTACCTCAGTCTTTAACAATATAGATAAAAATACTACTCAGCTACCCTGGGTAATTACAGATAGAAGTCAAGAAGACAAAGTAGGTTTAATACATTTTGTGTTAAATCTGTTAGAGATTTCTGCATCTCGTCTAACCGCATCAACTTTTGAAAATTTATTAACTAATCCAGCATTACAAACGCAACAGAATATAAGTATTGACGAGGTGAATGACATAACCAAAAGCCTTCAATCCGCTGGCTTTACTTGGGGACTTGATTCTTCAGAAAGATTTGGGGAAGAAGCTCATAGCCTATGTTGGTGTTTAGAGAGATTTCTCCTTGGTCTTGTATTACCAGATGATCCATTTAATGGGATAAGAAATATCTCCCCTTATTCAGAGAATATTTCAAGTACAGAGTTTATAAAAGCCTGGGGTATACTTTCAAAAATTTGCAATTATATCGATGCGATTCGCTGTAAACGTTCATGTAAAGAATGGATAAAACTTATAACATCACTCATAAAGGATTTATTTGGGGATGGTGGGGAATGGGCATGGGAAGAGAAACAACTACTAACTATTGTTAATTATTGGGGTCTCATAACAGATAATTGTGAACTAGAAATTGAATGTTTAGTAGTCAAAGACATTATCACCAAAGCATTAAGTGCTTCAAATGGCAAATTTGGTCATAGGACAGGGAAAATCACGATCAGCGCCTTAGAACCAATGAGGGCAATCCCTCATAAAATCATCATCGTTATGGGACTAGAAAGTAGAACTTTTCCAAGAATAGATAATAGAAGAAGTTTTAACCTCCTAGAGAGAAAAAGAGAGCTTGGAGACCCTAACCAATATGACAAAGACCGCTATACATTGTTAGAAGCTTTAATCTCAACTCGTCATAATCTTTTATTTTCTTGGAATTCCAAAGATGAAAAAACAGGAGAAGACCTCGAACCTCCCAGCCCTATTCAACAATGGCTAAATTACTTAAAAATCAAATTAGGAGCTAATACTTATCAAGACATTCTCATTGAGCCACCAGCAAATCCTCTTGATCATTTGAACTTTATAAAAACCGAAAATTCACAAATCATGAGTTGTGATAGGAAGAATCTAGAAACTAGAGAATGGCTTGAAAAAGCAATACCGACTAAAAATATCTCACTAGCATTACCGATAAAGTGGAAAGAACTAAACGTAAGCGTATTAAAATCTTATTCCTTCGAGAAAACCAAAGAATGGTTGCTTAATCCACAAATAACATGGCTAAAAGAGAATGAAATCCAATCAAAAGAATTTGTCAATCTTATGGAAGACAATGATTTACTAGAGCTTACAGAATTAGAAAGATATAAACTTCTTAAACATCGACTAGAAAATAGTGATCTCGTAAAAATTAACGGCACAAAAAATAATTCAAACTACTGGAAAAAAACCTATTCAGGAAAAGGTGTTTTCCCTCCAAAAAGCTCTGGTTTAATAGAGGAGGAACTTCTTGAGGAGCGATGGAATAATTTAATATCCGCAATATGCGCAAACGGAGAAATCACGAAAAAGAGTATTGAGATGCAAGAGTTAGAGGGTGAATTTTACTTTGGAGGGAAGAATTTAATACAGATTGAAATTGGAAGTTTAAAATACAAAACTCTTATGAATGGATGGCTAAATCATTTATATTTATCTGCTAATAGTTCATTTAATTGTAAAACACTGATTATTTCTAGAAAAAAATGCTATGGCAAAAAAATTGATTTCGAAGTAAGCAAGGAGATTTTACCAATCAATACAAAAGAAGCGACTGAAACTCTAAGACAAATACATCAATTAGCAGCCTCAGGAAGAAATACTTGTTGGCCCATACCACCAGAAAGTGGGATGGCTTATGCCATTGCTACAAAAGATAAGAATAAGAATGAGCAAGATTTATTTCAAAAGAGATGGGAAGGTGATTTATATATGCAAGGAGAACGCGAAACTCTAACAATGGAACTTTGCTTTGGCAAAAAATGCAAAGCCTCTACTTTTTTAGACAATGAATCATTTCATAATATATTAATGAGTCTTTATGAACCACTCCTAAAAAGAACCAACTAATCTAGTAAATAAAATGAAGCTAAATAAAGGAAATCTCTTTAAGGATATTAAAACTATCTTATCAAAATGGGGATTTAGCAAGAAGGGGCTACTGAATAATACAAAAGGAGAGTGGTATTTATTTTCTCAAATATTTTTAATCCTCCTACATTTAATACCTCCCTACCCCAAAATAGAGCACATAACATATTCAATAAATACTTTTTGTACAATTCTTGGATTAGCAATTTCAATTCAAGGTCTATTCATTGCCATTAGAGCTTTCATAGATTTAGGAGAAAATC
Organism: Prochlorococcus marinus str. MIT 1214; assembly: GCF_027359355.1. NCBI lineage: Bacteria > Bacillati > Cyanobacteriota > Cyanophyceae > Synechococcales > Prochlorococcaceae > Prochlorococcus > Prochlorococcus marinus. The sequence continues at coordinate 572,086 of NZ_CP114777.1, forward strand.
TTACACCACTTCCTTATCCAATGAATGAATCGAGTCTGATAAAAAATAATTCATACCAAAGTGTTCGGCATCCTCTTTATAAGGGGTTATTATATATTTCATTAGGAATATGTATTTTATCATTGAGTTTACTACATCTATCTCTACTCATTTCATTAGCTTATATTTTAAGAGTAAAAGCCTTAAAGGAAGAAGAAAGACTAAAAATTAAATTTCCTGAATACAAAAAATATATGAAAGAAGTGCCAGCTATTATAAAAAAAATAAAATATTTAGATTGGAGATACTGAAATGGTAATTATAAACAATTTACAACATCAAAGCCAAGAGGAAATAGAGATAAAAAGGCTTAGTTCTTATTTTATTATTATACCTATGAAATAATCATGACTAATATAGAATTATTTCAAGCGAATAAATATCCTTTAACGAATGGAACACGTCTGATAGAAGCAAGTGCTGGAACAGGAAAAACATTTGCTCTTTCTCATCTTGTCTTAAGGTTATTGACTGAACAAGAATATTCAATAGACGAAATACTAGTTGTTAGCTTTACAGAAGCAACAGCTTCAGAAATAAAAGGCAGAATAATTGAAAGATTAATTATTGCATTAAAAACTATTGAATCAATAAATACAAAAGTAAAACAATATCAAATTGACAGCGTATTAAATGAATGGGTCGAATTAAATATAACATCTAAAGAAAAAGCTTTACATATAGCTTCCTTACTCTTAGAGGCATTAGAGCGAATTGACAATGCAGATATCACAACAATTCATGGATTTTGCAGCAAAACACTTCGTAGAGAAGCTATTGAGAATGGAAATAATTTAAACCCAACCATCGAAAAAGATTCAGCATATCTCATAAAAGAAATTGTTGAAGAATATTGGAAAAAAGAAATATTAGAAATAGAAATTTCAGAATTAAAAGGTATATTTAAAACTAATTTCAATTGTCAGAATTTAATTCATGTTCTTAATTCTCTGGATAATGATCCAAATAATATTTTCAAACAAACATTTAATAACTTAAAAATAGAAGAAAGTCTTTCAAATCAATTAAACAGCTATATTGAATCATTATGGATAGAATTTACGACTGTTTGGGAAGAAAAGGGACAGGAGCTTGAAGATTGCTTGAGGCAGATTGCTAAGGATCTAAGATCTCAGGGTATTACAGAGACAAAACCATACTCTTCCAAGCCTAGAAAAAATCGTTATGAGCTTTTAAGTAACTGGATTGAAAAATATAAAGATAAAAAGCGACCATCATATGAAGAGATTCAAAATCAAACTCTTATAAATAAATATTTTCATCCTAAATATATTTACCAATTAGATATGAAGTATAGAATTGATTCTTGTTCAAAAGGAATGATGTCAACTCTTGATATTATAGGGGATTTATATGATGGTCCAGGTGAATTCGTATGGGAACATGCTTTGTTATGGACTAAGAGAGAACTTGAAAAAAGAAAATCTAAAAAGGGTTTGATAAATTATTCTGATCTGCTTAAATTACTAGACCCCAAGAAATTAAATAGTAATGGAATTAAAGATGAAGTTAAACCTAATAATATCTATAAAAACTTAAAGCTTAGATATAAAGCAGCCTTGATCGATGAATTCCAAGATACTGACCCAGTCCAGTTAAGATTACTAAATGAAGCCTTTGGAAACCGATCAACGCACCTACTACTAATGATTGGAGATCCAAAGCAAGCAATCTATAGTTTCAGAGGCGGAAGCTTAAATACATATATGAAAGCCAGAGAAGCTTGTGATCAAATTCATATAATGAATTCTAATTATAGAAGTACAAAACCACTAATTTTAACACTCAATAAATTATTTCTTGATGGTTTAATAAGGTCAAATCTATCAACTCAAGAACTTAATTCTTGTTCACAAGAAGATCTACTAAAACTGAATGGAATAAAAGCACCCTTTAAGATATTAAATCTATTAGACGATCATAAAAAAGAAAAAATACAACGAATAAAATTAGAATCGAAAAGCAAAATAGAGGATAAGATACCGCAAATTATAGGATATTATTTATTAGAACTGTTAAGCAATAATCCCAAAGACTTAACCCCCTCAGATATTTGCATACTAGTCAATAGACACGATCAAGCTAAAAACATACATAGCTATTTATCAAAAATAAAAATTCCTTCACAACTCCTAAGCAATGAAAATATATTTACTAGAGAGGGTGCTCAAATCCTACAGATTTTCATTAACTGTATTGTTAGTCCACATAACCAACAAAAACTTGCCCTGCTAGCTTGTTCTGAGCTAATGCAATGGCAAAAGGAACAACTAATTGAATCAAAAATTAATGGAGATTTTGATACATTATCTTCAAAGTTCTATGAACTTGCAAAATTATTTCCAAAGATTGGATTATTAGGTTCTTTATCAAATTTTCTAGAAGGGAAATCAATAGCTGATCTTTCTAATAGAGGAACTTTATTAGGGGATCTATACCAAATCTCTCAGCTAGTAGACGAACAAATCCATCGACAGAAATTTAATGCTTTAAGAGCATCACAGTGGCTGGGTAGTCAACGGTTCCAGTCCACTAAGCCAATACCTGAAGAATATCAACCTAACAGTGCCATTAGTAATAGCTCCGTAAATATAATTACAATCCACAAGAGTAAAGGACTTCAATTTAAAATAGTAATTTGTCCATACTTATGGCAAAAGCCTCCAGATAAAAAAAGTCATTTATGGAGAGATAATCAAAATCTATTAATTTCTAAAAAGTATAAATGGCAAAACAAATATTGTTTATATCAAGATTTCATTAGAAAAGAATCATTAAGTGAGGCAGAGCGATTAGCATACGTTGCTTTTACAAGAGCTAAAAAACAATTAATAATCCTGTGGGCAAAGGCTGCTGGTCAAGAAGGGAACCCTCTTTCAGGATTTTTATTTGGATCTGAGGCAATAAATCTAAATATAGAAGAACATACAAAAGAAATGATGGAAAAGTCATTCAAGAAAAGGAATTTAAAAGTTGATATTCAAGATATAAAAGTAATTGAAACCAATAAAACATTGACTCAGCCTAAAAGTGAACTCAAACTGTCACTTGGAGCAATCCCTAATCATCAGTTTGAGAATAATTGGGGAAGATATAGTTTTTCAAAATGGATCAAACAAAAAAATGTGGAATTAATTCTTGAAAACCTATCAGATGAGTTGAATGAAGATCATGAATTTAAAGATGAAATTGAGGATGTTTCTCTCCAAGAAATTGATCAAGTATATATAGAAAAAGATCAAAGTATTGATAGATTTGCAGATAAAAAATGGTTTGAAGAAAGTCCTATAAGTGAATTTCCTAGAGGACCAATAGCAGGGACTTGTCTTCATAAAATACTTGAAAGAATAGATTTCAATGATATTGAAAATCAAATAAAAGTTTCATCTATAATAGAAGAGGAATTAAATTTAGTTAATATAAGTAATTCATTTATTGAACCAATTAATATTTTATTAAGGAGAATTGCAAATACACCTTTAGGCGGTCCATTAGGTAACTTTAAAATGAAAAATCTAGCTTCAAGAAGCTCTATCAAAGAATTAAAATTTGATATTCCACTTTGTCATGAAGGTAATCCAATAAATACTCTAGAATTATCATCAATATTTAGAGAAGATATCCAAAATAAATATGGCTCAGACTATATAAAGAAACTGATGAATCTAAATATTTATAGCAGCGGTTTCTTAACCGGATCCATAGACCATGTTTTTGCAGACAAACCAAATCACGAAATTGCTAAATGGTGGGTTTTAGATTGGAAAAGTAACTGGATAGGAACTCCCTTATCAAAAGAGAATGGTGCTTCTTCTTGTGGCCCCTCAAATTATTCAATTACCAGAATGGATGAAGAAATGTACCATCATCACTATCCACTACAAGCCCATATATATTTACTTGCCTTACATAGATTTTTAAATTGGAGGCTCCCTGATTATTCACCTCAAAAACATCTTGGAGGTTACATTTATGTGTTTTTGAGAGGACTTCCAGATGAAGAAGTTTTAAAAGAAAATAATTTCCCTAAAGGGACTCCAGGCTTAATCGTCGAACCAGCTCCTATAGAAAGAATAAAAAAATTAGATTTATTGATTAAAAGACGACATATATGAGAGAACCTTTGAAAAAAAAATTTTCACCTGATTTAAATAAATCATTATTAGCTACTCTAATTCGCTATTTCCCACCTCTAGAGTTTAATGAGGCTTTAATTGATGTCGTAAATGTATTAATGGAAGGATTATCAAGAGGTGATGTTTATATAGACATGAAGGAAATCCCTAAAAATCTTGCTCTTAAATATAAAGGTTGGCCCAGCAACCATATGAAAGCCTTATTAGAGAGTGGCTGGACTAAAGGGAATAAATCCCCAATAGTTTTAAATGGGGATTTAATCAGTTGGCGTCGAACACATAATGAGATAGTTGAAACCATTCATAGAATACTCGAAAGGAATCAACCTATTAATCACCTATCAAAAGAATTACCTGATCGAATTGGTGCTAAAAATCTAGAGCATCTAAATATTCAACAAATAGAAGCTGTTGAGCTTGTTAAAAGTAAACAAATCATCTTATTAAGTGGTGGTCCAGGAACAGGTAAGACTAGTACTATCCTTCAAATGCTTTTACAAGCACTAACAAGAAATCCGACTCTTAATATTGCAATGGCTGCTCCAACAGGGAAAGCCGCAAAAAAACTAAAAGATACTATTCAATCAGGTATTCAAGATTTTGAAGATCCTTTTAAGGATAAGCTTTCTAATATTCCTTCTAAAACATTACATAAATGGTTAGAAGCAGGACCAAATGGCTTCAGAAGAAACTCTCAACGACTATTAAATTTAGATCTAATAGTCGTAGATGAGATGTCAATGGTTGACCTGTCAACCATTAATGGATTACTCGATGCATTAAGAAAATCATGTCAAATAATCTTAGTAGGTGACCCTGACCAATTATTGCCTGTAGGAAGCGGTGGTATATGGCAAATTTTGCAAGAGAAAGAAACGAAAACAAACTTACAAACAAACTCAGTCAAACTTACAAAGGCATATCGAAACAAAGGAGATATCGCTTTATTGAGAAATAAACTAAAAGATGAAGGAGTAGATGCCTTTTGGCAGCTGCTTTCAATAAAAGAAGATTCATCAAATATAAGTCAGTACATTTCATCCCTAAAAAATATTCCAGATCCCGTAGTAAGAACCCTTTTTAACTATAGAAAGAAACTTAAACAATTAACAGAAAATTGTATTAATTATATTCCTACTGAAGCATGGAAATCAAGCATGATTCAGGTAAAGCAATCCGCTGAGATAATAAAACTCTTTAAATTCATAGATAATCTTCTTATACTTTGTCCGCAAAGATATGGGCCCTGGGGTGTAAATAAAATCCATGAGATCATTTTAGGAAAGAGATTTGAGAAGGAAGCACACAAGTGGGAGGCAGGAACACCGATCATGGCAAAAAGTAATCAACCTGAGATAGGTTTAGCAAATGGAGACGTTGGGATAATTATTGGCAACGGCGAGCAAAGACGTTTTTTATTTAATGTATTTTCGGAAGAACAAAGACTAGTAACTCGATTAATAAACCCATCAAGGGTAAATATGTATGATGCAGCATATGCAATGACAATTCATAAATCTCAGGGGAGTGAAGCTGATCAAGTTCTTTTACTTTGGCCAAGTACCTCAAAAGTTTCAGAAGACAATAATCTCATAAAATTGTATTCTGATGATTATGAAAAAAGAATGCTTTACACAGCAATAACCCGTGCAAAAAAACAATTACTAGTAATCACCAATCAAGAAGAAGACTTTTAAAGATGTGGTCAACTTATTCCTAAAAGGATTTTTGAGATGATAAAATTAATTTTATATCCCTTTAACAAGGCGAGTCAGCAAAGCACGGTTATACACCGATCGGAAGTTGTCTGCCTAATTTGAAGGACAAAAAGGCAACCATTATTAGATGACAAATAAAAATCTACATGAGGATACATCATGTCCAGGAGATCAAGACGTTCTCGAGGAATCTACTGAGAAAATATTGGATGAAGGTAATCAAAATTCAGAAAATGGATTTTCTGAATTTAACTTTAGTGAAGAACTAATTCAAACAATTTCTGATAAAGGCTACTCATCACCCACTCCTATTCAAAAAGCTGCAATTCCTGAATTACTTCTTGGTAGAGATTTAGTTGGACAAGCTCAAACAGGTACAGGTAAAACAGCTGCATTTGCATTGCCAATCCTTGAGAGACTTAAAAAGAATGTTGGACATCCACAAGTTTTAGTTCTAGCTCCCACTCGCGAGTTGGCTATGCAAGTGGCTGAATCATTTCGCACATATTCCGCAGGTCATCCGCATTTTAAAGTTCTCGCTATATATGGAGGTTCTGATTTTCGAAATCAAATCAACACTCTTAGGAGGGGGGTTGATGTAGTCGTGGGAACTCCTGGGCGAGTCATGGATCATATGCGTCAAAAGACTCTCAATACTAGTCATTTAAGTTGTTTAGTTCTAGATGAAGCAGATGAAATGTTAAGAATGGGATTTATTGATGATGTTGAGTGGATTTTAGAACAATTGCCAGAGGAGAGACAACTGGTTTTATTCTCAGCGACAATGCCATCTGAGATAAGACGATTATCAAAAAAATATTTAAATAGTCCTGCGGAAATAACTATAAAAGCAACTGAATTGAAGGAAAGGCTTATCAGGCAAAGGTATATAAGCGTTCAAAATGTGTATAAAGTCAATGCACTTCAAAGAGTACTTGAAGCTGTTTCAGAAGAAGGAGTAATCATATTTGCGAGAACAAAAGCTATTACAATTGTAGTAGCTGAAAAATTAGAATCACATGGATATAATGTAGCTGTCTTAAATGGGGATATTCCTCAAAATCAAAGGGAGCGAACAGTTGAAAGATTAAGACAGGGTTCTATCAATATTTTAGTAGCTACAGATGTCGCAGCAAGAGGTCTTGATGTGGATCGAATTGGTTTAGTAATTAATTATGATATGCCATTTGATCGCGAAGCCTATGTTCATAGAATTGGCAGAACTGGTCGTGCGGGGAGAAATGGTGAAGCTATTCTTTTTGTTAATCCAAGAGAAAGATCATTTTTAAGTAATCTTGAAAGAGCTGTAGGTCAAGCAATTGAGAAAATGGATATTCCAAACAATGAACTTATCAACAGCAACCGAATTAAGAAGCTTCAAGCAAAATTAATAAAAGCCGCCTCGACGGAAAGAGACAACCCAGAAGAGGCAGATATTTTAGAAGAATTAATAAAAAATGTTGAAAAGGAATTAGATATAGATCCAAAAGAATTAACTCTTGCCGCATTAAATTTAGCGGTTGGTTTTAATCCACTCCTTGAGAACGGGAATGAGGATTGGATCAGGCAATCAGCTCATAGGAACACAAGAAATGATCGACGAGACAATAAATTCAAGCAACGTCGAAGAGGTGATTTTGATAACAACAGACTTGACGATGAAATGGATAGATTCAGGGTTGAAGTTGGGCACCGAGATAGAGTTAAGCCTGGGAATCTAGTTGGAGCAATTGCCAACGAAGCAGGACTTAAAGGAAGATCTATAGGCAGAATAAGAATATTTGAAAACTACAGCCTAGTAGATTTGCCAAAACAAATGCCTGATAATGTTTTTCAAGCTTTAAAGAAAGTCAAAGTAATGAATAGAGAATTACAAATAAACAGAGCTGACTGATAGAAAAAATACCAATAATATGCTTAGTAAATTATTATTCAGAAGCATGATCATATTTCTTCTCATAGATATGAGTAGCAATTTGGAGGCTCAAGAAAAAACAATTAGTAATAAAAATAGTCTTATTAATAAATTCTGTATTGCGACATTAAAATCAAAACTTGAGATCGAGAATAAACAAGATATAAATGAAATTAGTGATTATACATGTGAATGTTTTTTTAAAGAATATAATTCTGGCAATTCTTTAAAAAGCTCTCGAGCTTACTGTAGAAATAAAGCTTCTGAGAAATATAACCTCTAAAAGAATAGCAATTTAAATCAAATGAATACATCGAATTTAAAAACAAACAGAAGACCATTAGCAAGACTTTTAAGTAATCTTATAAGTCAAAAGCGTCTAATATATTCAGCTATTACTTGCTCTGTATTAAATAAATTTTTTGATCTTGCACCACCTGTATTGATAGGTATATCTGTTGATGTAGTAGTAAGAAAAGAAAGTTCATGGTTAGGTTCAATTGGCTTTAATACTGTTCCAGATCAGTTGATTGCACTTGCAATAATTTCATTTTTAATTTGGACAGCTGAATCATTCTTTGAATATTTATATGGATTATTGTGGAGAAATTTAGCTCAAAAGACACAGCACTATTTGAGAATCAAAGCATATGACCATTTACAAAAATTAGAGATGACATTCTTCGAATCAGATAATACAGGAAGGCTTTTGACCGTACTGAACGACGATATCAATCAACTAGAAAGGTTCTTGGATGAAGGGGCTAATAAAATTATTCAATTAATAATTACTGTTTTTATTGTTGGTGGGGCAATGATTTTATTAGCTCCTGGAATTGCATTGCTAGCATTCATCCCTATTCCATTTATTCTTTGGGGTTCGATTAATTTTCAAAAGAACCTAGCTCCTCGTTACCGTGAAGTCAGAGATAAAGCTGGAGATCTTGCTTCAAGACTTAATAATAACCTCAGTGGAATGCTTACTATTAAAAGTTTCGCTACTGAGGATTGGGAACTCGAAAGATTAAGACTCGATAGCAATTTATATCAAGAAAGTAATAGAAAGGCAATTAAATTATCAGCAGCATTTATCCCATTAATTAGATTCGCAATACTATTTGCATTCCTTGCAATATTAATTGCTGGAGGTTTCCAAACTTGGAAAGGATTAATGCCAGTGGGAACTTACAGTTTTTTAGTATTTATTACTCAAAGATTATTATGGCCCTTAACGACATTAGGTCATATTTTGGATGATTATCAAAGATCAATGGCCTCAACAAATAGAGTTTTAGATTTAATAGATACTCCAATAAAAATTAAAACTGGAAAAATCAAATTAGATCCTAATAATGTTCAAGGTCAAATCAAATTTAAAAATATTGATTTTACCTATAAAGGTCGGGCTCAAGTTATAAAAAACTTTAATTTAGATATTTTACCTGGGAAGAAGATAGGCATTGTAGGTGCCACCGGTTCTGGTAAAAGTACACTTGTAAAACTATTATTAAGGCTGTATAAAATCAGTAAAGGTTCAATAGAAATTGATGGGAACTCAATTGAAACATTCGATTTAAAAAGTTTACGAAGATGTATTGCATTAGTAAGTCAGGAAACATATTTATTCCAAGGAACAATTGAAGAGAATATTTCTTATGGATCACAAAATATTGATAAATCAAAAATCAAAAATGCTGCAGATATTGCCGAAGCAACAGAATTTATTAATCAACTTCCAGATGGGCTAAAAACAATAGTGGGAGAAAGAGGACAAAAATTATCTGGTGGACAAAGACAAAGAATAGCTATCGCAAGGGCAATCTTAAAAAACTCCCCAATATTAGTATTAGATGAGGCAACTGCATCCGTGGATAATGAAACTGAAGCCGCTATTCAAAGGTCTCTGAAGAAGATTACAAATAGTTGTACCACAATTGTTATTGCACATCGTTTAAGCACAGTAATAGATGCCGACGAAATCATAGTTTTGGATAAAGGAAAAATCATCGAGAAAGGAACACATGCTTCTCTCCTAAAAAATAGAGATTTCTATTACTACCTTTGGAAAATTCAAGCTGGTGAAAATAATACTTAAATTATATGAAAAAAGTAAAAGAACTAACAACTCTCTTAAAAGTATCTTGCATTTTTGACCAGCGTTGTTCACTAGTGCTAGCAGCAAGTGTATATAAATAACCTCTATCCACTACGACACTAGCGATTTCGTGCCTACTATTTTCTCCTAAATTTACAGAGTATTCAAGATCATAGAATTTGCGTTCATCAACTTCTCTCTCTGAAGCATCAATTAATTGAATAGGATTATTAGCATTTTTTTCACCGAAAAGTCTTTCCCCTACGGCATCCGCTCCACCCAAATCATCTAAAGCCACTTCTTTTTCCAATTTAGAAATAACAAGACTGAGAGTCTCATCGGAGTTGATCAAGTCATGGTAAACAACCTCTGGTCCATTATCGACAGCCACTCTCGTCCACCCTGTTGGGAAAAGGAAACCATATTGCCCATCTTGACTTTTAAAAGGTTCCAAGCCTGCAGCCCCCCCTGTAGAGCAAGCTCCGAGCGTCAAGATCAACGCTATAGCCATAATTGATTTAAAAGATGTTCGAAAAAAGTTGATCATTTTGGAGACTCAAGCATCACTATTTTGATACATTTCTAATTTAACTGACGGTAAACTTCTTTAAATTAGTGCAACCCAGATAAAACTCTGACTACATTCAAGTTAATTGCTTTTGAACTCTGAGCGGCTTCACTAAACCATTATCAAAATTAATTGATCAGTTTGAGCAATTGCCTGGTATCGGCCCAAGAACTGCTCAAAGATTAGCTCTTCATCTTTTGCGTCAGCCAGAAGACAAAATAAGATTATTTTCAGAAGCTCTAGTTAATGCGAAAAGTCAAGTAGGTCAATGTAAGACGTGCTTTCATTTAACTGCAGGAGAACAATGCGAAATTTGTTTAAACAAACAAAGAAATCATGAACTCATTTGCGTTGTTGCTGAGTCAAGAGATTTGCTTGCTCTTGAGCGCACTCGCGAGTACAAAGGTCTTTACCATGTAATTGGTGGATTAATTTCTCCGATGGATGGGATTGGGCCAGAAATGCTTGAAATATCAAGTCTTATCAAAAGAGTCGATAAAGAGAATATCAAAGAAGTCATCCTTGCACTCACACCAAGTATTGAGGGTGATACCACTAGTCTTTATGTGGGTAGATTATTAAAACCATTCACAAAAGTCACTCGTATTGCTTATGGACTTCCTGTTGGAAGTGAGTTGGAATATGCCGATGAGGTTACACTCTCGCGTGCTTTAGAAGGTCGTAGAGACTTAGATTAAACATCAAACATATGACAACAACAACAAGAAAAACAACAAAATATAGTAGCTTCCTCCCGGAAGAGCGTTTACCTAATTGGATCAAGCCATCTATAGGTAACGCAACTCAACTGGAAAAAGTTCAAAAGCTCGTAAAGGAAAACAGATTACATACAATCTGTGAGGAAGGTAGATGCCCGAATAGAGGAGAATGTTATGCCGCTGGTACAGCTACTTTTTTATTAGGCGGTTCAATATGTACAAGGAGCTGTGCTTTTTGCCAGGTAGAGAAAGGAAAGTCCCCCGAAAAAGTAAATATTTTTGAAGCAGAAAAAGTTGCAAATGCTGTTCAGGTCTTGAATCTCAAATATGTGGTTCTAACCGCAGTCGCAAGAGATGATTTGCCAGATCACGGTGCAAGTCTATTCACGACAACAATGGATGCAATTAGATCATTGAATCCTGATGTTGCAATAGAGGTACTAACACCTGATTTCTGGGGTGGAAGCAATAAGGACAATGTCGAAAAGCAAAGAGAGAGACTTAAGCTAGTTCTCTCAGCTAATCCTATTTGCTTCAACCATAATCTTGAAACTGTGAAGCGGCTTCAAAGTGACGTCAGAAGAGGTGCTACTTACGAACACTCACTCAACCTTCTCAAATTTGCTAGAGAAATCGATCCAAAGATTCCAACAAAATCAGGAATAATGCTTGGGCTGGGAGAAAAATTTTATGAAATAATTCAAACCCTTAAAGACCTTAGAGAAGTCGACTGTCAATATTTGACTATTGGTCAATATTTACGACCGTCACTTGCTCATATTCCCGTTTCTCATTATTGGTCGCCAACAAAATTCAATGATTTTGCTGAAATAGCAAAGGGATTAGGTTTTAAAAAAGTAAATAGCGGTCCTTTAGTAAGAAGCAGTTACCATGCGAATGAGACCTTAGATTAGTCTCCTTTAAATAGTTTTACTGACTCCGACCAACTCCTATAACTTCTTTCAAACACCTTCTCACAATTTGCTACCATAAATGCACCTGCACCTCCCCAAACAAGTCTCAAAGGTAAATCCAAGGGAGAAGATCCAACTTTACGTACAGTATTAAATCCACGCATACGAAAATAACGTTGCAAGATTTCATGCTGATTATTGTCATCGTAAATAGCCAATAATCTCGCACTGCGACATGGAGTCTCTTCTAAAGCCCATGCCATAGTTGCGGTCCAAATTAAATCACCTACTTTAAAGTTGGCATTACTTGCAACCTTCATCGTATCAAGCTGAAGACCTTTAGTATTTTGATAGGCCCATCCTTTCATTTCACCCAACAATTGGATTTTAGTATTACTAGTTTTTTGGCCAACAACTAGCTTAAACGACCAAATATTAAGAGGCCTCCTAACTTGTATTCGCAGCAACAAGCCCATATTAGATGCTTCTTTTTCTAATTGAGTTAAATTAGGATTAGTCATGAAGATGGCCATATAGAGTTTTCAGGTAGACGTTTCATTAATACATCAATTTGACGTTGTCTCTCTGCAAATCTAGCCCTATCGCTATCTGTAAATTTGTCAACACAAGCCTCACATTGCAACCCCTTAATGTACGTTGTTTTTTTTATATCCTCCGGAGATATGGGCAATCCACATGCATGACACATACGATATGAACCGGGTAATAGCTCATGGTCTAAAGAGACACGTTGATCAAAAACAAAGCACTCACCATTCCATAAACTATTCTTTAAGGGAACATCTTCTAGATATTTTAGTATTCCACCCTCAAGATGATGTACCTCGGGAAAGCCCTCTTCTATCAAATAAGAGGTAGCTTTTTCGCATCTTATACCACCCGTACAATACATCCCTATTTTTAGAGAGGGATTCTCTTCGATTAAAGGTTTTAAATGCTTTTGTACCCAAGCCGGAAATTCACGAAATGAGCTTGTATGAGGATTTAAAGCACCTTCAAAATTTCCAATTTTAATTTCATACTCATTGCGGGTATCAATAACGACAGTATTTGGATCTTCTAAAAACTCATTCCATTCCCCAGCTTTTATATATTTACCTACAGATTTAGTAGGATTAATTTGTTTTAGTCCAATCGTGACAATTTCTTTTTTCTTACGAGCTTTAAAGCGACGAAAAGCCTGCTTCTCACTCCAACTATATTTGACATTAATATCCGATATCTTTAAAAGTTTTTCTAAGGTTTCAATAAATTGAACTATCGCATTTTCAGTACCACAAACCGTACCGTTAACACCTTCACAAGCTAATAAAATAGTGCCTTTTATTTCCTGATTAGTTGCTAAGTTCGTTAGTTCTTCTTTGATTAAAAGAATTTCTTGGTCAATAATCGATATAAAATTGTAAAAAGCAGCAACTTTATATTTGAATTTCTTGAGGCTATCCTCTGTTTTCATACTTACTTATTCTTGAGAGAAATTGGCAGCGACTCCAGCATCGGCTAAAAGCTTACGGTCTGCCTCCACCTCCGGATTGCTAGTAGTCAAAAGAGTATCTCCATAAAATATAGAGTCCGCTCCTGATTGAAGACATAGTATCTGAGCTTCCCTACCTAATTGTTGTCTTCCTGCGCTAAGTCTAATTCGACTTTTAGGCATAATGATCCTTGCTGTCGCGACCATGCGCACCATCTCTAATGGATCAATAGAAGACAGATCCTCCATAGGTGTCCCCTTCACTGCAACTAACGCATTAATAGGTACACTCTCAGGATGAGGATCTAAAGTTGCTAAAACTTTAAGTAAAGATGCTCTATCGGAAACAGATTCGCCCATACCAATAATTCCACCACAGCACACTGTAATTCCTGCCATGCGTACTCTACTCAATGTTTCAAGTCGATCCTGATATGTTCTTGTTGAAATGATATTGGAATAATGTTCAGGACTAGTATCTAAATTGTGGTTATAGGCTGTTAAACCTGCTTCTGCCAATCTAGAGGCTTGAGAATCAGTAATCATTCCAGCTGTGACACATGCCTCAAGGCCAAGTTCTCGAACACCTTTGACCATTTCAAGCATTGAATCGAATGCTTTTCCGTCTTTAATCTCACGCCAAGCCCAACCCATACAAAATCGATCTGCTCCTGCATCCTTAGCCGCTCTTGCCCTATCAAGAACTGACTCAACTTGGAGTACAGGGTTAGGTTGAACCGTTGTTTCGTTATGTACAGATTGGGGACAGTATGCACAGTCTTCTGAGCATCCTCCTGTCTTCACACTTAGTAGGGAAGCAAGTTGAACTTTATAACCTGGATTGTAAGACCTATGAACTATTTGAGCTCTCCACAATAAATCCATCAATGGTAAATCAAGTATCTCTTTGATTTCATCTAAAGACCAATCATGTCTAATATCTCCACCCTTTATGGAATTAAAATCTAAGTATGATTCATCTTGGAAAGTGAATTTATTAGATTCCTGAATATTAGGATTAATTAACGTCATAAAAGAATTTGAATATGAAAAATTTAACTGCTATATAGTTTTAGCTGATAATCTATAAAAAATCATAGAAATCAAAATATTCAATTGTTTTAGTTATACCCCACCAAATCGCCTTCTTCTAGACTGATAGTCTAGTAAAGCATTCGCAAGAGTATCTGCATTAAAATCTGGCCATAACACATCTGTGACATGGATTTCAGCATAAGCCAATTGCCACAATAGAAAATTACTTATTCTTTTTTCACCACTAGTCCTAATAAGTAAGTCTGGATCAACCTCACTGGCAGTAAATAATTCCGAAGCAAATACATTTTCATCGATTAAAGAAGGATCTAATTCACCTTTAACAGATCGCTCTGCCAATTTTTGAGCAGCACGTACTAATTCTCGTCGTCCTCCATAGTTAGTACAAACATTAAGATGAATACCCTTATTACTAGAAGTTGATTCAACGGACTCTTTTATTAAGTCCTTTAATGAAATGGGTAATGGGTCGAGGTCACCCAGAAAATTAATTTTTACTTTTTCAAGTTTTAAATTACTCAATTCACGCTTAAGAACACTTTCAAAAAGTGTCATCAAAAAATTAACTTCT
This sequence comes from Prochlorococcus marinus str. MIT 1214, assembly GCF_027359355.1. NCBI lineage: Bacteria > Bacillati > Cyanobacteriota > Cyanophyceae > Synechococcales > Prochlorococcaceae > Prochlorococcus > Prochlorococcus marinus. The sequence continues at coordinate 587,333 of NZ_CP114777.1, forward strand.
TCACTAGGTCTGGACCAATTTTCAGTTGAGAACGCATAAACAGTTAAAGCTCCTATTCCCCAATTACTACATAAATGCAAAGTGGTTTTTAGAGCCTCAACGCCAGCAGTATGTCCAATTGTTCTTGGCAAACCTTTTGCTTTTGCCCATCTACCATTTCCATCCATGATTACCGCAATATGATCGGGCATGCGAAGACGGTCTAAATCTTTAGGCAATGGGGATACCTGTCTAGAATTCTCAGTTCTTGTTACTGAAGGGTAAGTCACTTCAACGACTCCTTGCTGTCATTGATTGTTCCAAGATTAGCTCTGGATTGAGCAACTTTAGATTCAATATTAGAGGAGGTTGTTTTCAATGAAGAATTAATGTTGGTGGACTTAGATGATGATGAATTTGAAGGATCCAACAATTCCTTCAAAAGGTCAAGCAACCGACTACTCGTAATAGGTCTTTCGAGTCGTCCTTGACTAGCTAATGACAAGGTACCTGATTCTTCTGAAACTACAACACAAATACATCGATCGAATCGTTCTGTTATCCCTAGGGCCGCCAAATGTCTAGTACCATATCTACTAATTCCTTGCCTTGAAAGAGGCAAGATTACTCCTGCTGAAATAATTCTATTTCCCTTTACCAAAACAGCTCCGTCGTGAAGAGGAGTATCTGCCGCAAAAAGATTTAATAACAATTCAGATGACAACTGAGCATCTAACGGCACTCCTGGGAAAAGGAAATCTTCAGGACGTAAATCACTACCCATATCAACAACAATTAATGCTCCTTTTCTATTTTGAGACAAACGTCCCGCTGCTTCGGTTAATTGAGCGAAAGTATTAGAACTTGCCCTAAATTCTTTTTGAGTATTTCCAAGAATCACAGCTAAACGTCCAGTACCTAATAATTCCATTAATCTCCTTAATTCTCCTTGCCATAGAATTGCCAAAGATAATGAGCAAGCCAAAACCAAAGCATTAACAAGTTCTGAAGTAATTGGTAAATTTGCAAACCTTTGAACAAACCAGGCTAATGAAACCAAAAAGAGATAACCTCTCAAAAGCCATAATGTTCTTTGTTCTTTAACTCTTGTAAAAAGAAGCACTCCAAAAGAAGAAGCAAACAAGACATCAAGGAGAACACGCAAGTTTATAAGCCACCAAGAATTCACTCCTACACTCCAACGTTATTTCAACTTACCTAATACTTGGGAATAAAGCGATCAGGTAATACATCTAATTGCAATAGATCTTCAGGAAGCTCTCTCCTTTGCATCAACTCGGCGGAACCTTTACCAACCAAAACTGTCGCAGGTCTAGGAATTCTGTTGTAATTGGAACTCATTGAATAGTTATATGCACCTGTTCCAAACACAGCAAGAAAGTCTCCGCTTTTACAAGACGGAAGTAGAAAATCTTTTAATAAAACATCTCCAGACTCACAATGCTTACCAGCGATAGTAACTTTTTCAAAATTCTTACTTAATGGTTTATCTACTAAACAGGCACTATATAAAGACTGGTAAGTTATTGGACGAGGATTATCACTCATCCCTCCATCAACAGATAAATAAGTCCTAATACCTGGAACAACTTTCTTAGCTCCAATCTTATAAATAGTGAGCCCTGAATTAGCGACAAGAGATCTTCCAGGTTCACACATTAATCTTGGCAAATCTAGATTTCTTTCCCTGCAGGCCTCAACAACAGCATGAGAAATAACTTCGACCCATTTTTCAATAGAAGGAGGTTTATCTTCTTTCACATATTTGATCCCTAGACCACCGCCAACATTGAGATCAACTATTGGATGACCAATTTCCTGAGCAAGCTTTAAAGCATCAGCCATAACTCCAGCAAGATCAATATGGGGTTGAACCTCAAAAATTTGAGAACCTATATGTGCATGTAAACCAGCTAAATATGCCCAATTATATTTTTTTAATTCTTCTAAAACTGACTTAAGTTCATCGGGGTCGAAACCAAATTTACTATCTAAATGACCAGTCCTTATATACTCATGAGTATGGCATTCAATGCCAGGAGTAAACCGCAACATTAACTTTGCTGGTTTTTTATCAGAAGCAATGTTTTTTAACAACTCAATATCGTGATAATTATCTAAAACAATCGTCACATTATTTTTGTAGGCAAATTTCAATTCATCATGAGACTTGTTATTTCCATGAAAAACAATATTTTTCCCTTTTACACCGCCCTTTAAGGCAGTAAGTAATTCACCTTCTGATACTGCATCAAGTCCAAACCCCTCAGAAGCAACAACGGCACAAATAGCTAGTGAGCTATTAGCTTTTGAAGCATATAAAGGGAGTGATTCTCCTGGATAATGTTTTTTTAAGGAAGAAATATAAGTTTTGCATGCAGTCCTAAGTGACAACTCATCAAAAACATATAAAGGTGTGCCATATTTTTTTGCGAGTTCACTAAGTTGACATCCACCAACAACTAATTTTTTATTCTCATTAATTTCTGAAGAAAGAGGAGCTATATTTCGATTTGGACTATCTATATCAAGATTGGGTTCAAAAGCCTTTGATCCGTGCATAGAAATTTTTTACTTTAATATCTAACTAATCTAGAGATCAATCAACCAATTAGTATTCTTTTTAAAGAAAGAAGGATTAATTAATTAATAGTTAGATATGAATCTCACAATAATTGAACTTGGGATAATGAATTTAAATGAATGCGTGGATCTAGATCAAAAATCATTAAATGGTCTTTGGACAAAACCTCAATGGGAAAAAGAACTCATTGACCCTAAAAGGATTTGTCTTGGAATCATAGAATTGAAAACTAAAAAACTTTTAGGCATATGTTCCGCATGGTTAGTAATAGACGAATTACACATAACTTTTATAGCCGTTCATCCATTTCATCAAAGAAAAGGACTAGGAAGATTTCTTTTGACAAATTTAATCAAGCGTTCAAAATCACTTCAAACAAATAGCATACATTTAGAAGTTAAAAACAATAACGAGACAGCTAAAGCTTTTTACAAATCCATGGGTTTCAAAACAGTGGGTTATAGATCTAATCTTTATAAAGATGGAAGTGATGCTCTTATTCTCAAAAAAGAAACCAATAACAAATCATAAAATCAATAATTAAGTACGGTTTACCGAAATCCAAAACAAATAAATAGGCTTTTCATTGCATCAATTAATACTTTTAATTATTTTTCAACGAACACTTAATATTTACCCTTTATAAAAAAAAACCTAACCGTACACATTTCACACTTAACCCTGATAAATTAGATTAAATAGTTATCGGCAAAAGGTAAATGTTTGAGAGGTTTACAGAAAAGGCAATAAAAGTGATCATGCTTGCGCAAGAAGAGGCAAGGCGCCTTGGGCATAATTTTGTTGGAACAGAACAAATCCTTCTGGGTCTAATAGGTGAAGGTACTGGGGTGGCAGCTAAAGTTCTCAAATCAATGGGTGTCAACTTAAAAGATTCAAGAGTAGAAGTTGAAAAAATAATAGGAAGAGGATCAGGATTCGTTGCGGTAGAAATCCCTTTCACACCAAGAGCAAAACGCGTATTAGAACTTTCATTAGAAGAAGCCCGTCAACTCGGTCATAATTACATTGGCACCGAACATTTATTACTTGGGCTTATTAGAGAGGGCGAGGGGGTTGCGGCAAGAGTTCTTGAAAATTTAGGTGTTGATCTAACAAAAGTCAGGACACAAGTTGTACGAATGCTTGGTGAAACCGCAGAAGTTACAACAGGGGCAGGTTCGTCTAAAGGGTCAGCGAAAACGGCAACACTTGACGAGTTTGGAACAAACCTTACTCAATTAGCTAGTGAATCAAAGCTCGACCCAGTAGTGGGAAGACATTCAGAAATTGATCGTGTAATTCAAATATTGGGAAGAAGAACAAAAAACAATCCTGTTTTAATAGGCGAGCCGGGAGTAGGGAAAACAGCCATAGCAGAAGGACTTGCCCAAAGAATTCAACAAGGAAATATTCCTGATATACTTGAAGAAAAAAGAGTATTAACTCTTGATATTGGTTTACTCGTAGCAGGCACTAAATATAGAGGAGAATTTGAAGAAAGACTAAAAAAAATAATGGAAGAAATTAAATCTGCCGGAAACGTAATTCTAGTAATTGATGAAGTCCATACATTAATTGGAGCAGGTGCCGCGGAAGGAGCAATAGACGCTGCAAATATATTAAAGCCTGCTTTAGCAAGAGGAGAACTTCAATGTATTGGGGCTACGACCCTTGATGAGTATCGCAAGCATATTGAAAGAGATGCTGCATTAGAACGAAGATTCCAGCCTGTAATGATTGGAGAACCTTCCATAAAAGATACAATTGAAATCCTTAAAGGGTTAAGAGAGAGATATGAACAACATCACAGATTGAAAATCACTGATGAAGCTCTAGACGCTGCTGCGAATCTTGGAGATAGATATATCTCAGATCGCTTTTTACCTGATAAAGCTATAGACCTAATAGATGAAGCAGGCAGTAGAGTCAGATTACTCAACTCCAAGTTGCCACCAGAGGCAAAAGAAGTTGATAAAGAATTAAGGAAAGTGCAAAAGAGTAAAGAAGAAGCAGTCAGAGATCAAAATTTCACCCAAGCAGGGGAGCTTAGAGAAAAAGAAGTTGAACTTAGAGATAAAATCAGAAATCTTTTGCAGAATATAAGACAAAAAAACTCATCAAACGAAAGTCCTGAACCTAATAATGTTCCAGAGAAAAACAGTGAAAATGCCGAACAAGTTATTGCTCAGTCTGATGAATTAAAAATTTCTCAGCCTGTAGTTAATGAAGAAGATATTGCTCATATTGTTGCCTCATGGACTGGCGTACCTGTCCAGAAATTAACTGAAAGTGAATCAGTCAAACTTCTAAATATGGAAGAGACATTACATCAAAGACTTATTGGTCAAGACGAAGCTGTCAAAGCTGTTTCAAAAGCAATTAGAAGAGCAAGAGTTGGCCTAAAGAATCCAAATAGACCAATTGCTAGTTTTATTTTTTCTGGTCCAACGGGAGTAGGGAAGACTGAACTTACTAAAGCGTTAGCGGCATATTTCTTTGGTAGTGAAGAAGCAATGATACGTCTAGATATGTCTGAGTTTATGGAAAGACACACAGTTAGTAAATTAATAGGCTCTCCTCCTGGCTACGTAGGTTTCAATGAAGGTGGGCAGCTAACAGAAGCTGTTAGAAGAAGACCCTATACTGTCGTGTTATTCGATGAAATAGAAAAAGCTCATCCAGACGTATTTAATCTTCTCCTTCAATTACTAGAGGAAGGAAGGTTAACCGATTCAAAAGGAAGAACTGTTGATTTCAAAAATACTTTAATAATAATGACCTCTAATATTGGATCTAAAGTTATAGAAAAAGGCGGCGGAGGTTTGGGATTTGAATTCTCAGGTGAGAATTTAGAAGATACTCAATACAATCGAATTAAATCACTGGTAAATGAAGAATTAAAGCAATATTTCCGACCTGAATTCCTTAACAGATTAGATGAAATAATTGTGTTCAGACAGCTCTCTAGAAACGAAGTGAAAGACATTGCAGAAATAATGTTAAAAGAAGTATTCTTAAGGATAAAAGAAAAAGGAATATCTTTAACTGTTTCAGATGATTTCAAAGAAAGATTAGTTGAAGAAGGATACAATCCTTCTTATGGAGCAAGACCTTTAAGAAGAGCTGTAATGAGGTTGTTAGAAGATAGTCTTGCTGAAGAAGTTTTATCTGGAAGGATAAAAGATGGAGATAAAGCAGAGGTAGATATTGATGAAAGTAAAAAAGTAATTGTTAAGCATCTTGGGAAAGATAGTTCCATGCCAGAATTAGCTAGTGCCTCTGTTTAACTTTAAATAGATCAGTTAAATGTCTATAAATAATCACAGCATTTCACCTTCAAAGGTAGTTAGAGGTGATGGGGCATGGTTTAAATCTTTGGAGCTAATAACTAAATTATGCAAAAGGCCTTTGATAATAGGTAGAAGTAGCTCTACCAAAGAAATAAGAACTTCATTTGAAAAAGATCTACTATTAAAAGGTATTAAATCAATTTCAATTGAGTTAAATCATGATTGCTGTGAATTAGATATCCAGAAAGCATGTCTAATCTCAAAAAACAATAATTGCGATGGGATTATTGCAGCAGGAGGTGGAAAAGTACTTGATGCCGGAAAATTAATTGCTGATTTACTTAGCATCAATTGTATTACTGTGCCATTAAGTGCTTCCACATGTGCAGGATGGACGGCTTTATCTAATATTTATACCCCCGATGGCAAATTCGTAAAAGATATAACTTTAAAAACCTGTCCAAACTTATTGATATTTGATCACACAATTGTTAGAGCCGCCCCACCAAGAACCCTTGCCAGCGGCATGGCAGATGCTGTCGCAAAATGGTATGAATCATCCTTAACAAGCACTACAAGTTCAGATGGTTTTGTACAACAAGCAGTTCAGATGGCTAGGGTTTTGCGAGATCAATTATTTTTAAACGGCTACAAAGCTTTCTTAGATCCATTAAGCAATTCTTGGGAAACTGTTGCAGAAGGATGTGCTCTTACTGCTGGAATGATAGGAGGACTTGGGGGTGCCAGATGCAGAACTGCAGCAGCTCATCCAATTCACAATGGATTAACACAACTTTCTTACACTAACAAACCACTTCATGGTGAACTTGTTGGATTTGGTCTGCTAGTACAATTACATTTGGAAGAGAGAAATTCAAACAGTCAATTACCGAAACAAGCCAAGTCACAACTTATAGATTTCTTCTCTAAAATAAATCTCCCTCTTTCATTTGAGTCTATTTGTCCTAGAAATTCGACCGCGAATGAAATCCATAAAGCCTGTAAATTTGCCTGCAATGCTAACTCTGATATACATCAATTACCTTTCCCAATAAATGAAAATGATCTCTTCGAAGCAATTCAAAGCTTTCAATCCTTACCTCCACGCTCCAAAATAATAATAAATAATACTTAAGAGAATTGAATCAAGAAAAAAATAAAAATATAGATAAAATAAATGCTACTAAGGCATATATCAATGAAATAAAAGATCAAATTATTGACAAACAAGCAAGTACACTTTTTGAAGATCTAAAATGGATACAACTGAAAGATATTTCACGAAATAAATCAGATTTATTTCCAATAGTTTTAACAGGTAAAGGAGAAAGAATTCTTCTTATTCATGGTTTTGACAGCTGCTTTCTTGAATTTAGACGCCTTACACCTTTTCTAAAAAAGAATAATAAACTAATCATTCCAGATTTATATGGATTCGGCTTTTGTCCTAGATCTAGTGGCAATCAATATGGATTTAAATATTTAATGAAACATTTGAATTCTGTTTTAGACTATTTTGCAAAGAATCAACCCATAGGCGTCATAGGTGCCTCAATGGGTGGAGCTTTAGCCCTTGAGCTCGCTAGACAGAACCCAAATAAAATCAATAAATTACTACTTTTATCACCAGCAGGTTTAGCAGGCAAAAACCCAAAAATTCCATGGCCCTTTAATCATTTGGGAGCCTTTTTCCTTAGTCAACCCTTTGTTCGTAGGGGATTATGTAGGCAGGCATTCGCAGACCCAACAAATAGTGTTGGTCCTGCAGAAGAACAAATCGCATCCATTCATCTAAAAGTTCCTGGTTGGCAATCATCATTAGCAGATTTTGCAGCAGATGGAGGCGTATCTGATTGCGGGCTCCCAAAACCAACTCAACCACTTAAAATTATTTTAGGGAAATTTGACAGAATCATTCCAAAAAATGAAAAGGAAAAAACCAACAGGAACTATAACTCGAACATAGAAATAGCAACAAATTCAGGACATCTTCCACATTTAGAAGAACCAAAATTAGTTTCTGAAGCTTGGGAAAAATTAAAAAAATAAAATGATTGAGAAGCAGATTAAAGAGAAAGGGATTCTTGCTAAATTATTAGAACAATGTATAAGGATCTTACTCATAAAAGAATGTAAAAAAGTAAGCAATATAAAAATAGATATCATCTCTAGTTCTACTCAAATAATTAAAGGTAAAATAGATCAAATCATTATTATTGCTGAAGATATAAATTATCAAGATCTTTTATTCGATAAATTTAAGTTAGAAGCTAATCAGCTTAAAATAAATTTTAAATTAGCTAATAAAGAATTATCCTTTATAAACAATCCTAAAATAAAATTCAATATTTCTTTATCTCAGAAATCACTCAAAACAATTATATTATCTGAAAATTGGAATTGGATTGGAAATATGATTAGCAAAAAAATATTAAACCAAGAAAAATTAGAAGATATAAAAATAAAGAATGGGGAATTATTAATGAAATCTGCTAAAGAAAAAATCATAAGTAACAATGGAGATCAGATTAATATTAAAGTAGAGGAAGGTAAAATCTATTTGGAAAATAAAATTTATAATAAGACTTTTCAGATCCCAATTGAAGATAAAATATATATTGAAAATATATATATTGAAAATAATTTGATAAATATTGCGGCAAATTCAGCTGTTAGTTTTTAAACTTTTAGGACATAATTAATGGTGATAATAAAATTACAATATAGAATACAATTGCTGGAGTAAATAAATAACTATCTATTCTATCAAGAATTCCTCCATGACCCGGTAGAAAATTACCTGAATCTTTTAATCCTGCATTTCTTTTTAACATAGATTCTGTAAGGTCACCAACCAGAGAAAACAATGCCACTAAAATACCAATAAATATTCCTATGAATATTCCAAATTCCCATCTAAGTAGATATCCAAAAAAGGCTCCTATAAATATTGAAAACAATAAGCCCCCAATAACACCCTCAATAGTTTTAGAGGGTGAGATTGGGGATAATGAGTGATTGCCAAACTTCTTACCGACAAAATAAGATCCTATATCAAATCCAACGATCATAAAACATGTAGAAAAAGTTATTAGCATTCCAAAAGTAATAGATGACGACCAATTAGCGGGAATCAAATTGACATTATTTGTTAGATCAGTCTCCAAAAGATTTCTTAACTTAATCCAATGACTTGGCAAGAAGCCTAAATAAAATAATCCAAAGATTGATGCTGCCACATCGGCAATAGAACCAGTAACAGGTTGCAGCAATAACCAACCACAAATAGCTGCCCCTGATAATGGCAAAATAGCATCAGATATTTCAATAGAGATATATCCAAGAGAAGATAATTGCGTAAAAAAAAGTAATATCTGACATGCCAATAATGTTGTCTTAGTAGCTGGTCTTATACCAGTAAATTCTGCCATCCTAAAGAACTCTAGAAGAGCCAAATGAACAATTAAACTAATTGCAATAGCAAACCACCAATTACCCAGAGAGACTATTAAAAAGCCAAAAGCGCCAATTAAAAGTCCACTTAATAATCTCTTTTTCGAAACAGCTAAAAACATTAAATCAGAAATAAAAATATAGCTTTCTTTTATAAAACATACTTAAAAGGGTCTATTAATAATAACTTTCATTATAGCTGATAAATAGATATTATTAATCAAGAAATAACTCTTACAAAATCAGGGATTTGCTCTGGCCAAAAGCCTTTTTGCTCTATCAACCAATCAATACGCGCTTTGTCCAAAATCTCCCCTGGAATCAATAAAGGTATCCCAGGAGGATAAGGGCAAACCATCTCAACTGAAATTCTTCCTTGAGCATCCTGAAGATTAACTTTCTCAAAATTAGAGCCCCAAGAATAAGAACATGACTTATATGGCTTAGAAACCATCTTGAAAGGTGGTCTTTTAAATAAAAAAGATTTTTGTTGACCAAAAGATGTAAGAATTTCGTTCCAAATTCTTAAAAATCTTTTTCCTAATTTCTTATGAGATGAAAAGCCAAGGCAAAAAGTTAGTGTCCCTGGCTCAGCTAATTCACCAATTATTCCTTTTTTTATAAAGCTTTTATCAACTTCAATACCACTTAAACCAAATCTTGATGTGTGAAGAATAATTCTGAGTGGATCGCTATTTTTAAGAATAGGGACTTGTTTATTAATCAAAAAATTCTTTAATAACTCAGCTTCTTCTATTCGGGAACTCAGTTTTTTTATCCCTTTAGATTCAATAAGTTCATTAATTGAACTTTCACATGAAGCTATCAACAAAGAACTTGGGCTTGAAGTTTGAAGCAACTCAATACTTCTCTGAATTTTAAATGGATCAACCTTTTCACCTTGAGACCATAAAACTGCGGATTGAACTAATCCTGGTGCAGATTTATGAAGAGAATGAACAACAAGATCTGCGCCAAAATAGATAGCTGACTTAGGTAAATCTGGTCTTATTTGACTGATTAGGTATGCTCCATGAGCCTCATCAACCAACACTGGTAAAGAATGTGAATGAATCTCCTGAATCAGAGATTCAATATCAGCAGAATATCCTTGATATGTGGGGTTCACTAAAACTACCGCTGCAATATCATTTTCGAGTTCATTTGCTTTTTTTAAAACCCTATGAAGCCATTTTCTATCAAAAACGGAGGCATGGCCTCTATCAGTTAAATAAGGGACATCAAAAAGCAATGGTATTAAGCCTCCAAACAGGCATGCTTGAATACAACTTTTATGAATATTCCTTGGCATAAGAACAGCTTGACCAGGACAAGCTAAAGCGAGCAATGAACTTTGAAGTAAACCCGTCGCACCGTTAACTCCGTACCAACATCTATCAACACCCACTTCGATAGCAGAAGACCTTTGACTTTCTGCTATTGCTCCTTCACGAATCAATGGGCCACCAATCTCAAAAAGCTCAGGTAAATCCCAAATACCTGGTCTTAGCTTCAATAGATTTTTTATCTTTTTGGGTAGAGCGTTACCTCTTCCATGGGCTGGCAAGAAAAGATTTTCGCTTCTATCTTCAGAAAGCAAGTTTAAAAGCCCCATAGAATAAAAGTATTACCTAAAATCAATGTAATTAATCAGTAAGCAAATCAAAAGAACTTCTTAGAAGGATAGCTAGAAGAACTTATTATGAATTCATGAAATACGACTTCAAAAGAGATTTAATATGGTTGATTTCAAAGCCATGGATATTGCTGCCAAGATTTATTCAGATAGTTGGCGCAATATCACTTCTATTAGCAAGACTTATTTTTCAAGGTTCAAGCAATGATGATAAAACTCAAAAAAATCTAGCTAAATTTCTACTTAAGACTCTTGTTGGATTGGGTCCCTGTTTTATAAAAGTAGGACAAGCACTTTCAACCAGGCCAGATCTTATAAGAAAAGATTGGCTAGAAGAATTAACAAACTTACAAGATAACTTACCGTCATTCCCTCATGAAAAAGCACTTGAAATTATTGAAAGTGAGCTAGGGAAGCCACCAGATGAAATTTTTGAGGAATTCCCATCTAAACCAATAGCCTCAGCTAGCCTTGGTCAAGTTTATAAAGCACAGTTAACTAGTAATTATTGGGTAGCAGTAAAAGTTCAGAGGCCTCATCTGATTTTCAACATTAGAAGAGATATCGTTATTATAAAAATACTTGGAGTTCTTAGTGCGCCAATACTTCCTCTAAATCTTGGGTTCGGATTAGGTGAAATAATAGATGAATTTGGAAGAAGTTTATTTGACGAAGTTGATTATAAAAAAGAAGCTAATAATGCTGAAAAATTTTCGAACCTATTCCACAACAATAAGTCAGTAACCATACCAAAAGTAGAAAGACATTTATCGTCTGTGAAGGTGTTAACCACAAGCTGGATTGATGGTACAAAATTAAAAGATAGAAATGAATTAATTCTAAATAATTTAAACCCATCAAAAATTATTAGAACTGGTGTTATCAGTGGAATACAGCAATTATTAGAATTTGGATACTTTCATGCAGATCCTCATCCAGGAAACATGTTTGCTCTTGAAGGTCATAATGGTGATTTAGGAAATATAGCCTATGTAGATTTTGGAATGATGGACTCAATTTCAGAGGAAGACAGATTAACTCTTACTGGTGCAATTGTTCACCTTATCAATAATGATTTTCACTCTGTTGCGAAAGATTTTCAAAAGCTAGGTTTTTTAAATGAAGCAGAAGACCTTAAACCTCTAATACCTGTATTAAAAGAAGTACTTGGAAGTGCAATAGGTAAAGATGTTGCTTCTTTTAATTTTAAAGAGATTACCAATAAATTCTCCGAATTAATGTTTGATTACCCCTTCAGAGTCCCTGCAAGGTTTGCTTTAATTATAAGAGCAGTAATTAGTCAAGAAGGACTTGCTCTTCGCTTAGATCCTGATTTTAAGATTATTGATTTAGCCTATCCGTACGTAGCTAAAAGATTACTTACTTCAGATACCAATGAGATGATAAATATATTACTAGACGTTATTTTTGATCAAAATGGGCACATAAGAGTTGAGCGAATAGAGAATTTATTTGATGTTCTAGTACAAGATTCAAGCACACCTGCAAAAGAGCTTATTCCAGTAGCAGGTGCAGGTCTTAAGCTCTTAACAAGCTCTAGAGGCTCATTAATAAGGAAAAACTTATTAATGAGTATTATTAAAGATGAAAGGATAGATACAAAAGATATGAAGCAATTAATCAAGCTAGTCCGAAAAACATTCAATCCTATAAGAATGGCTTCAGGTCTAACAAAACAAAATAATACACAAGTTGCATAGATTATTTTTATAAAATATAATATCGAAAAATTCAATAGAAATTGAAACCATGCTAAATAGCAATATTCAAAATATATTTACATTTATCTTAGTTAGTATAGATGATGCAAATGTGCCTAATATAGATCAATTTATTTCAGAATATCAACAAATAAAGCCTATTGAAGATCCTATTTTTTGGCTGTCTTGTGGTGCATTCATTTGCCTGATGTCTGGATTGATATTTGCCGACATAATGAAATCAAAATTAAATAATTGGTCGACAAAAAAGATATCACCAATCCCGCTAGAGAACCCCAGAACAATTTCAAGTTGGTTTTCATTCTTCACAGGGTTAACAATTATTTTCGTTAGCGCCTTAAGCATAATAAACTTTTCTATTATTAAATCTTTAATTTTTTCTTCAATAATCTCAATTCTTTTTGGCATAAGCATGTGGAAAGCTATTAAAGATTTATTAGCCCAAGTAGAGGCCGGAACAGTTAAAGAAATAGATGAATTTTTTTAGTACTAATATATTAAATCTATTGCATTTTTTTTTATCAACCTAATATAACAATGAATATAATAAATATATAGTTTAGGAATAATGTCACTTAATAGATTACAAAAGATAATATCTGAGTCGGGTCTTTTATCAAGACGTAAAGCTGACTTACTAATAAAACAAGGTAGAGTAACACTGAATGGTAGAAGAGCTATTCTAGGAGAGAAAGCAGATCCTGATACTGATCATATTTTAGTTGACGGGAGAGATTTACCTAAGAAGTTAGATCATAAAGTTTTTTTATTAAATAAACCTTATGGAGTCATATCTAGCTGCCAAGATAATCATGGAAGAAAAACAATTTTAAGTTTAATTCCATCACACTTACGTTTTGGAATGTATCCTGTGGGAAGGTTAGATTTTGATAGCAGAGGAGCCATTCTATTGACTAACAATGGAGACTTAACGCTAAGACTTACACATCCCAAGTACTCTCACACAAAAACATATCTAGTTTGGGTAAGTGGTCAGCCAAGTAAATCAATATTAGATAATTGGAGAAAAGGAATTTTACTGGATGGTAAAATGACCATGCCAGCGCAAATAGAAGTATTAGATAAAGTTAATCACAAGACTCTTCTAAAAGTAATTCTCAAAGAAGGCCGCAATCGCCAAATTCGTAAAATAGCAAATCTCATTGGACATCCCGTTCAAGATTTGCAAAGAACATCGATCTCAAATATAAATTTAAATGGACTGCAAGAAGGAAAATGGAGAGAGCTAAAGACAGAGGAATGGATTTCAATTATTAATTAAAATATTTGCATTTTATGGTTTTAAATTTTCCTTTTAAAAAATCCTCATCACGCTTATCAGACGTAGCAGATAAATCTGTTTCAGATAATGATTTTTCAGATGCAATTAATTTATTTAAAACTCAAAGAAAGAAAGCTGGGATTTCATTACAGCAATTGTCAAAGGAGACAAAAATTTCAAGAAATGTATTAATAGCTATTGAAAATGGATGGAAAAAATATTTACCAGAAAAAACTTATTTAATATCAATGATCAAAAGTCTTGAGATTAAGCTCAATTTAGAAAAAGGAAGTTTAAATGGTTTATCAACACAAAAAGATAATGTTAATAATACCCCTAAGTTTAAATTTAATTTTTTAAATATAGACTTCCTGAATAGTTGGATTGGGAGCTTATTGTATATTATCTTTATGCTTTTATCTATATTAGCTCTTAATAGTCAACAAAGATATCTTATAAAAATAAATAGTATTTCGACTGAACCCATAATTACAGAAAAGACTGTTATGAAAGATGTAAATACAATTAAGACTCAAAAAGAAGAGTGATTATATCTTTTATTTGCTTTAGCTAAATCACCATACCTATTTAAAGCTTCTTGAATATTCGAATCATTTCTCGACAATCTCCATGACCAATTATTTTCTATTGTGCCAGGTTTATTTAATCTAGAGCTATTATCAAGGTTTAATAAATCTTGCATAGGCGCTACGAATAATTTAGCTTTAGTTTCCATGCCAATTCGTATCAATTCCCAAGAAGTGAAATTCTCATAATCATGAATCCTTTCTCTTAATTGTTCTTTTCTGTCTTGATCCATTTCTCTCCACCAGCCTTGAGAAGTTGAATTATCATGAGTCCCTGTATAAACAACCCAATTTTCATCTTTAATATTCTCTGGCAAATAGGGATTATCTAAATTTCCATCAAAAGCGAATTGAAGTATCTTCATTCCTGCCAAATCACAATCATCGCGTAACTTTTCAACTTTTGATGTTATTAAACCTAAGTCTTCAGCAACTAAAGGAAGAAAACCACTACAATCTTTTTTTATTAAACCTAGTAGCTGTCTTCCAGGGGAAGGCAACCAGAAGCCATTCTCAGCTGTTTTATCTTTACCAGGAACTGACCAAAAAGCTTCAAGAGCACGAAAATGATCGAGACGTAAGAAATCAACCTGCTCTAGATGTCTTGAAATTCTTTTTCTCCACCATCTAAAATTACTAGCTTTGTGCCTGCTCCAACGATAAACAGGGTTACCCCAAAGCTGCCCAGTCTCAGAGAAATAATCAGGAGGTACGCCGCTTTGAAGGAATGTATCTGAATTACTTAAAATTGAAAATAATGATCTATTACTCCATACATCAGCACTATCTTTTGATACATAAAAAGGGGCGTCTCCAAATAAAAAAATTCCTAGATTGTTTGCAAGTTTTCTGATTGATTTCCATTGCCTGTCTAAATGCCATTGGAGCAGATTATGTCCTAACAACTCTCTCTGGTTATCTTTTTTCCAATTTTCTAATTCTTTCTTATCCCGAACTGCATATTTATCTGGCCATTCCCACCATGGAAGATCATTGTATTGAATTTTTAGTTCCATAAATATTGAATGGTCATCTAACCAAAATTGCCTTGAGCACCAGATTTTAAATTCTTCTTGAATAGTTCTATGCTGTTTGTCCCAATAATCAACCAAAGAATAACGTAAGGAATTAACTTTTGAATTAGCTAATTGAAAATCAACTCTATTATCAGAAGAATCATTTTCAGAAGATAAATTTTCTAGATTATTAGCTAAGAAACCGTCTCTAACTAAATCATCTTGATCAAGGAACCATGGGTTAAAAGCAAAACTTGATGGAGAACTATAAGGAGAACCAAATGAATCGGTAGGGGCAAGAGGTAAAAATTGCCAAACTCCTATACCAGCTGAAGCAAGTTCATTTAGCCATACTCGCGCAGGGTTACCAAAACTTCCGCAAACAGGACTATCAGGTAATGAGGTTGGATGAAGAAGGATTCCTGAATTTCTTTCCAATTTCACTTTTTGTTATCTCTAAAAATACGAAAGAAATACTAATAATTCTATTTTTTTATTAAATTTAAAATGGATTCCATTGTGAGATGGGAAATCTTTTTCTTAAAAATCAAAAAAAATAAATTTAGTAATTAGATATTAACAAATCAATTAATAACTTAAACATTTATATAAAAACCAAATTTTTTTATTGAGTTAAAAAAACTCCTGAATATATTTCTTTCCACCAATAGCATTATCTAATTGAAAAGCTGAATAGGATTTCAAGAGAAGCAATCCAGACGAGTCAAGAACCAGCCTTAGATTAGTATTTTTTCATTTCAAACAAATTCTTACCTTGTAAAGACCCAAATACCTAAATCAATCTCTCTTTAAATGTGTGTTTTCAGCAAAATCCCGGTTAAAAATCATTAAGCCTTTACCTGAAGTCAAATTATTAATGTTTTCAAAAGAAAATTCTTCAGAAGATATTTCATTTATTCAACCACCCCAAACAGAAGACATGACAGGGGTTTGCTGTTTCATAATAAGGAAAAATACCTTATGAGGAAAAATTTAAAAAAGCATTTAGATGATCATGGATCAACATAAAGGTAGATTAGTACATATTATTTCTCGCTTGCGTTGGAACCGTGACCAGTTTTATCACTGCAGCGCATCCTGAGTCTACTAGTCTCAAACATGACACTAATAGACTCAGATTAATTAGTGGGACATCTAATACAGCGTTAGCAAAAGAAATTGCGACTTACATGGGGATAACAAATGTCCCTCTAGTTTCAAAAAGGTTTGCTGATGGTGAACTCTATGTTCAAATCCAACAATCAATCAGAGGTTGTGACGTTTTTCTTATACAACCAACCTGTGCTCCTGTTAATGACAGCTTAATGGAGCTTATGATCATGGTGGATGCTTGCAAAAGAGCATCTGCCAGACAAATTACAGCTGTAATTCCATATTTTGGTTACGCAAGAGCCGATAGAAAGACAGCAGGTAGAGAATCAATAACTGCGAAATTAACTGCAAATATTCTTGTCAAATCAGGGGTAGATAGAGTTCTAGCAATGGATTTACATTCGGCACAAATACAAGGTTATTTCGATATTCCCTGCGATCACATATATGGTTCTCCGGTATTAGTTGATTATCTATCAACTATGAAACTTGATGAAATCGTAGTCGTCTCTCCTGATGTAGGTGGTGTAGCCAGAGCAAGAGCTTTTGCTAAGCAAATGAAGGATTCACCTCTAGCGATTATTGACAAGCGTCGTTCAGGGCATAACGTTGCCGAAAGCCTCACAGTTATTGGTGAGGTTTCTGGCAAAACTGCAATATTGATTGATGACATGATTGATACTGGAGGCACTATTTGCGCAGGAGCTGAATTACTTAGGGAAGAGGGTGCAAAAAAAGTTATTGCATGTGCATCTCATGCAGTTTTCTCTCCACCTGCTTACGAGAAACTTTCAAAAGAAGGCCTTTTTGAACAAGTTATTGTCACTAATAGTATTCCAGTTCCAAATAATTTAAATTTCTCACAATTGAAGGTCTTATCAGTTGCAAATATGCTTGGAGAAGCTATCTGGAGAATTCATGAAGAAAGTTCTGTTAGCTCAATGTTCAGATGATTTTCTAAATTTACTTCAAAATTAGTTCCACGACCTCTCTCGTATTTGAAGATATATTTGCATTATTAATTTTTAATATTGATTTATACATTGATTCTTTATTTTTATCTACATAAGTTTTCCATTTACTGAAAATTTTTACCATTCTTGAAGCCGTTATTGGATTAATTTTATCTACCTCTATTAATTTTTCAGCCATAAATAAATAACCTTGTCCATCAAGAGAATGAAATAATTCAATATTTTTACTAAAACCTCCAATAACAGCTCTTATTGAATTTGGAGTCTTCCAATCAAATTTGGAATGTGATAACAATTCTTCGATAACATCAATTCCTTTTTTATTAGGTCTTGAGGCCTCATAAGCGAACCATGAATCTAAAACCACAGGATTATCTTTCCAAAGATTATAAAATAAAAAAGAAGCTTCTTCTGTCTCAGGAATATCAAGTGGCTTTAATGCCTCTAGCGCTGCCCTTGCTATGGTCATTGAAGAATGACTTATTGAACCAACACAAATCTTTTGCACATTTCTATCGCCTGCAAGAGTTAAATAATACCAAATAGTTGCTAATAGTTTTCTTTCTCCTCTACCCATTGGCCATTCATGATTAATATTCACAAATAAATTTTTAGCTATTATTCTTAACTCTTGAAGAATTTCAGTACCAATTAAAACTTGAAAATTTAATGACTGTTTATAAATATTTATGGGGTCCACTTTTTCAAATAAAGATTCCAATTCTGCTAAACCAGGTACTGTTAAAAGTGTTGCCAAGAAAAAAGGATCTTTGATTTCTAAGGATTTTATGGATTCTTTAATAACATTAATAAACATATCTTCCAATATATAATTTGCCTTGTTGCAAAGCCTACTTTTTATGATTTCACGCATTAAAAATTGACCGGAGTCCCATTTAGAAAAATAATCATTATCATTTGAGAAAAGGAAAAGATAGTCGTCTATAGAAAAATCAGATTCCCAAACAACAGGTGAAGAGAAACCTCTAAAAATGGACAAGACTGGTGCTTCTTTTTCACCTGGAATAGTATTGATTTGTAAATTCTTTATATTTTTATCTAAAATAAATAATTTATCCTCAACAATAGGTGTGGCTTTTCTTTCTTTACTATAACAAGAATAAAGAATTGGAATCACCATTTCGATATTTTCATTAGTTTTTTCACTATCTATTTTCTGCTCAAAAGAAACATTCAAAATCGAATTTTTTGAATCCCAAGATTGATTTATATAAACTTTAGGTGTACCTGATTTATAATACCAATTTAGAAATTTTGTTACATCAAAAGGACAATTTTTTTCTTCTAAATATGCTCCTTTTATTAATGAATTAATGAAATCCTCTGTTGTAGCAGCACTACCATCAAAAGTTTCAAAATAAAGATTAATACCTCTATAAAAATTCTCTATTCCAAGCAAAAGCTCAAGCATTCTTATCAACTCAGCTCCCTTTTCATATATTGTTGTTGTATAAAAATTATCAATGGCTACATACTCTTTAGGCTTCACTGCATGTGAAGTAGGTCCCTTATCTTCAGAAAATTGAAAATTCCTAAGGAATGAAACATCTTCTATTCTTTTTAGTCCTTTATTATGAAGATCTGCAGTAAAAGATTGATCACGAAAGACTGTCAATCCTTCCTTTAAGGATAACTGAAACCAATCTCTACATGTAATTCTATTACCAGTCCAATTATGAAAGTACTCATGTGCTATTACGCTTTCAATTCTTTCTAATTCATCATCGGTTGCTGTCATTGAGTCAGCTAAAACCAATTTTGAATTAAAAATATTTAAACCCTTATTTTCCATAGCTCCCATATTAAAATGTCTGACAGCAACAATTTTATATTCGTCTAAATCATATTCCAATTGATATTTTTCCTCATCCCATCTCATTGCTTTCTTTAGAGATTTTATAGCATGTTGCGTATATTTCTCATCACCTTCCTCGACATATAATTTTATATCAATTGATTTTCCTGAATTAGTAATGTAATTATCAGAGACCTCATTTAATTTTCCAGCAACTAATGCAAATAAATAAGATGGCTTTGGAAAAGGATCCTCCCAAATAATTTCGTGTCTATCAAGATTTGTTTTTAATTTTCCTGAATATTTCATATTACCATTTGAAAGCAAGATTGGATATAAATTTTGATCTGATTCTATTCTTACTGTATATTTACTTAAAACATCAGGCCTATCAGGATGAAAACAAATTCGTCTAAAACCCTCCGCTTCGCACTGGGTTGCTAGCATTCCAGAACTCAAATACAAACCTTCTAATGATGTATTATTAAATGGATTAATATTTGATTTAATATTCAATACAAATTCAGATATTGGTGGTTTATTTATAATCAATGATTTGCCTGAATAGCTATATTTTTCAGAATCCAATTCTTTACCATCTATTGATACTGAAAGTAATTCAATTTCAAAACCCTTAAGAATTAATTTTGGAGATTCTTCTGACTTTGCTTTTATAACCATTGAAGTTTCTACAGAAACTTTATCTTCTCCAATATTAAAATCTATATTTATTTTTGGTATCAGGAAAGGGTAGGGTATATATTCTGATAGTTTTGTTGATATGTTTTCTTTCATATAGAACTATTTTCTAAATTAATATCATAACATCAAATTAAAAACTAATTAATTCTCTTTAATTTCTTTCTGAAGTGATTTTGCTCTTTGTTCAATAGTCTTTCTTACTTTTCGCTCTATCTTCTCGGGTACTTTATCAGGACAAGTTAATACAGCCGATTCAACTATCACATTAGATGAGCCGTTGAGCAATTGCTTAGGTGTTATCGTTTTTCCATCTAATTCCTCTAGAAGGCCTCCATGTTTATTAATTATGATTGCTGTTAAATTATTAGCAGCAATGGAAATAGCGTCATCAAATTTAACCTTAGATCTTCTAGCAATACAAAAATAATTAGAAAAAATTTGGCCATATAAAAGCATATCAGAACGACTTGCTTTTACAAGCCTATTTTCTTTACTTAAAGAAGAATTACTTGTAGAAGTAGAAATCAGAATGGTTAAAAAAGATATTGCTAAAATTTTTTCAGTTAAAGATTTAAGTAATTTAATCAAGAGAATCCAATCCAAAAACATCAATTAGCAAAAACCTAAAATAGATTCATAGTTGCTTATTAGACTATACAGCATTACGTTTGAGGTATATTAAATAATTTTCACTATTCAATTAGTTGGGATTCTGAATCCTTATTTCATGATGATTTTCAACTATTTTCAACTTATCATTAAACCAACTATAAATATTTCTAGATCTAAATTTATCTTGAGCTATTAAACGTGTATGTTCTAAAACGTGCCAATCATCGTAATTAGACTCAAAGATCAATTCATGTTCATCAACTTGTCTAATGTTTGATATGCATGAAGAATCAGATAAATAAGAACAATCACGTATTAGCTGATGACCTTGTAGTTGAGCAGTTATTTCACCTTCACTTTTATAAGTTGGTCTTTTAGTAAAAAAATCTTTTTCATCTTCGCACCACCACTTAAACCGATAGCTTTCAAATTCAGAATCGCTTTGAATCAACTTACTTACAGTGATATACATTTCCAAATTAATAGCCTTTTCATCATCAAAAAAATATTGTCGCCTAGAATGCCATAAGCCAATATTTCTGCCAAACCAACGCTTTAAATTACTATCAAAGTCAATCCTAAGCCTATCAATACCTACTGAAGAATTTCTAGTTCTTCCAATACCAGATGAATGAGATATTGCCATTTACTGGAACTGAGAATTTAAAAAAGTATTCACTTAATTATTAGCTAATACCTAAAATGAGTCTCATTACCTTAAGGTATGCGTAATTATTTAGATTGCTCGACACTGTGAATAGTGCCGAAGCTAACGACAGACAGCAGTTAAAACTGTTGCTTGTGGCATCACGCCACCATCTCTCAAGGGGAGATATTCGTTCGTTAATTGAATATTTGGAAAAAGAAGATTGTGGATTTAACGTCACGCTAGCAGTTTCAGATCCTTCTGATAATCCAGAATTACTTGAGCTTTATAGATTAGTAGCGCTTCCTGCACTAATAAAATTAGAACCTTCTCCCAAACAAGTCTTTGCTGGGAGTTCGATTTTTGATCAAGTTAAAACTTGGGTTCCAAGATGGAAACATGAAGGGCCAATTCAAGGTATGGGAATAAATCTTAGAGCCAAATCACTCGAAACCAATCAAACACAAAAAGAACTTCTACTAGAGGATGATCTATTAGTTCTTCGACAAGAAAACGAAACTCTTACTAAAAAAATACATTCACAAGAAAGTCTTCTAAGAATGGTTGCTCATGAATTGAGAACTCCATTAACGGCAGCTGGATTAGCTCTACAAAGTCAAAAACTTGGACAAATAACCATGACTAAATTTCAAGAGGTCTTAAAAAGAAGGCTGGAAGAAATTGAATTACTTTCAAAGGACTTATTAGAAGTAGGGAGTACTCGATGGGAAACTTTGTTTAATCCACAAAAAATTGATCTTGCAAACATATCTGCTGAAGCGATTCTCGAGCTTGAAAAGCTATGGCTTAATCGCAAGATAAAAATAAATACAGATATTCCAGCTGATTTG
The DNA here is from genome assembly GCF_027359355.1 of Prochlorococcus marinus str. MIT 1214. NCBI lineage: Bacteria > Bacillati > Cyanobacteriota > Cyanophyceae > Synechococcales > Prochlorococcaceae > Prochlorococcus > Prochlorococcus marinus. The sequence continues at coordinate 609,637 of NZ_CP114777.1, forward strand.
CCCTCTGTTTTTGCAGATCAAAGAAGAATGATGCAAGTTTTATTAAACCTCATAGAAAATGCTTTGAAATTTTCCGAAGACAAAGGCGAGATTTTTATAACAATGCTTCACAGAACAAATCAATGGGTTGAAGTAATCGTTCGAGATAATGGACCTGGTATCCCCCCAGAAGAACAACAGAGAATATTTGTTGATCGAGTGAGACTTCCACAAACATCTCAAGAGACTACCGGCTTTGGCATTGGTCTTTCAGTTTGCAGAAGAATTGTTGAAGTACACGGTGGCAAGATCTGGGTCGTTTCCAAACCGACTGAAGGTGCATGCTTCTACTTCACCGTTCCTGTATGGCGTGGCCAAAATAAGGATCAAGAAGCCTTGACGAGTGGCAAGGCGGGCCCGTAACTTTCAATTGTGATAAAAATTGCTTATTAAGTGATTTATCACCGTACATGGCCCCATCGTCTAGAGGCCTAGGACACCTCCCTTTCACGGAGGCGACAGGGGTTCGAATCCCCTTGGGGCTATAAAAAAAATTTATTTGAAACCTTTTATTGGACTAGACACAGTAGAAGGTTTTTTTAATGGCTTTTAATTCGCTTAGCAAAAATCTATTGATAAATCATTTACCACTAGTACATTGAGAAAAGAAATGTAGAAAAATAATATTAGATAATCAAAAAGACTAAAATCCTTAAAAGCCCTTTTGTTAGCTTGATATAAGCATCAACATGATCATGTGACGGTCTCAAAAGGTGAACTAATAAATTAGTAATATCGAGATAAAACAGCTAAAAGTTACTTCTTCTTGGTAATCTCAATTTCTAATTTAAGTTTTTATGGCTTACTCAGAGACAAAGGTAGTTATTGGTGGTCTTGCACATATTCCTATCATAATTGGTTTTTTCTACCTTATACGCAGGCAATATTCCTTTGGGGCAATGCTGCGAACTGGGAAGAATGCTTTAAGCGAAAAAGTTAAAGCAGCTCCTGCTAAAGCGTCTGCGGCAGCTCCTGCTAAACCGGCTGCGGCTGCTCCTGCTAAAGCGGCTGCTAAACCGGCTGCGGCTGCTCCTGCTAAAGCGGCTGCAAAGAAACCACATGCAGATGTACCAGTTAATACATATAAACCAAAAGCACCTTTCACAGGAACAGTAACTGAAAATTATTCAGCACTAAAAGAAGGAGCGATAGGGAAAGTTCAACATATAACCTTTGATATATCAGGTGGAGACCCAGACTTTAAATATGTTGAAGGTCAAAGTTGCGGAATACTTGCCGCAGGTGAAGATGCAAAAGGCAAGCCTCATAGAGCAAGACTTTATTCAATAGCTAGCACAAGATACGGTGATAACTTTGCAGGAAATACATTATCTTTATGTGTTCGCCAACTTCAATACGAAAAAGATGGTGAAACAATAAATGGGGTTTGCTCTACCTACCTTTGTAATCTATCTCCTGGAGATAAAGTAAAGATCAGCGGACCAGTGGGCAAAGAGATGCTTCTCCCAGAGGAAGAAGATTCAAACATAATAATGCTTGCCACAGGTACAGGCATAGCGCCAATGAGAGCATATTTAAGAAGGATGTTTGAACCTACCGAAATTGAAAAACACAAGTGGAATTTCAAAGGAAAAGCTTGGTTATTTATGGGAGCACCAAAGACAGCTAACTTGCTTTACGATGATGATTTTGAACACTACAAATCAAAATTCCCCGATAATCTTAGATATACCAAAGCAATCAGCAGAGAAGAAAAGAATAAAAAAGGAGGAAGAATGTATATTCAGGACAGGGTCCTTGAACATTCTGAGGAAATCTTCAATATGATTGAGAATCCTAAAACTCATATTTACTTGTGTGGGTTAAAAGGAATGGAGCCAGGTATAGATGAGGCAATGACAACTGCAGCTGCGGCAAAAGGTTTGGACTGGTCTGAACTTAGACCTAAACTCAGAAAAGCAGGCAGATGGCATGCTGAGACCTACTAAATAAATAAAAAAGTCTGGAAAGCGATAATTATTAATTACTTTAGAAATATTTTTTCTATATTTAATCAATCAATATCAATTTTGTTTTTGACATCCGACAAACAAAACATCGGACTGATTAGAAGCAAATTGGATAATATTTCTAATCTAATAGGCAAGGAATTTATCAATGAGCATGCCAGTAACAAACCCATTGAGAATCGGTCTTCGCCAAGAGCGGGTAGTTCCTCCTCAATGTCTGGTTATTTTTGGTGCCTCAGGTGATCTGACTCACAGGAAACTTGTTCCTGCTCTATTTGAGCTTTTTAAGCAACGAAGATTACCAAGTGAGTTTGCAGTTTTAGGCTGTGCAAGAAGACCATGGAATGATGAAATATTTAAAGAAAAAATGGAAGAAGCCCTTGCTTCTCAAATAAAAGAAAGTCCTAAAGAATGGGAACTATTTTCTCAAAATCTTTTCTATGAACCTGTAGACTTGCAGCAACCAGAACACCTAGTAAAACTTGGGGAAAGACTTGAAATAATTGATAAGTTAAGAGCAACTCACGGCAATCGAACTTTTTACCTTTCAGTATCTCCCAAATTCTATGGAAGTGGGTGTAGAGCTTTAGCAGCCGCAGGATTATTGAAAGATCCCAAGCGGAGCAGGGTTGTCATTGAAAAACCTTTTGGAAGAGACTTCAATAGCGCTCAGTCACTTAATTCTCTCGTTCAGGCTTGTGCTCAAGAAAGTCAAATATTTCGAATAGATCATTATTTAGGCAAAGAAACCGTTCAAAACATTCTTGTTCTTAGATTTGCAAATACAATTTTCGAACCTATTTGGAATAGGAACTATATTTCGAGTGTTCAAATTACTAGTTCCGAAACAGTTGGAGTTGAAGATCGTGCTGGATATTACGAATCTTCAGGCGCCTTAAGGGATATGGTTCAAAACCATCTAACCCAAATGCTTGCTCTAACAGCAATGGAACCACCTGGACATTTTGATCCAGAAGCCATTAGGAATGAAAAAGCCAAAGTTCTTCAAGCAGTCAAACTTGCTAATGAAGAAAAGCCTTGGGAATGTTGCGTTAGGGGACAGTACTCAAGGGGAGGTAGCAATGAAGATCCGCTTCTTGGGTACAGAGAAGAACCAGGTGTTAATCCAAACAGCACAACCGAAACATATGTAGCAATGAAGCTTTTCATAGATAATTGGAGATGGCAAGGAGTTCCTTTTTATGTGAGAACAGGGAAACGATTAGCCAAGAGACTTAGTGAGGTTGTTCTTACTTTTAGAGAAGCTCCTGTTCACCTTTTTGATGCAGCAGGTGGATGCCCAACATCAAACCAATTAATTCTAAGAATCCAACCCAACGAAGGAGCTGAATTTAGTTTTGAGGTGAAGTCACCAGGATCTGGCATGAGAAGTAGACCTGTGAATATGGAGTTTTCTTATGATGAATCCTTTGGCGAACCATCAGATGAGGGTTATGTAAGACTCCTTGCAGATGCAATGCTTGGAGATCCAACATTGTTTACTCGCAGCGACGAAGTAGAGGCTGCATGGCGTTTATACACTCCTTTACTAGAGAAGATTGAGGATTCACCCTGGGAATTACCTGTTTACCAATATGAATCAAGAACATGGGGGCCTACTGAATCAGACTTACTGATTGGCAAAGATCAGCTTCTGTGGAGAAGACCTTAAAAAATAGAATCTAAATCTTTTATTCAAACCAAATTAAATGTCTCCTCAATTAACGCTCCAAACACCTCTTCAGTTACCTCCAGCTGAAATTCCTACTTATCTTGAGCAGCTCTGGTCTCATGACGAGCGAGGAGATAAAGGTGCCAACACTTTTTGTTTGATTGTCTGGCAACCTGCTTGGATTGAACAAAAATTAGTCAAAACAGGAAAAATATCTGGCCCAGTAGTAGGTAGTCAAAGGAATGATCTTATAGAAGCTGCAAGAGAAATTATTTTAAAAGGAGATCTGCCTAATAGCACCTCACCACTAGATTTCAGAGTTCAATCTTCAATTCAATCTGAAAAGTTAATTAAAAATGTAGAAGACCTTAGGGGGCAACACATTGACACTTCAATAAGTAATTTGCAACCTCGAAGATTAATAACCATTGCGCCAACAATTGAAAATGAAAATAATTTAGAAACTTTAGTAGCAGCATATTGTCCTCTTCCTGAAGAAGGTGGCGGTAAAACAGCTTGTGGTGACGTAATTGTTTTAAGAGGTAATAACGCCGCAATTAATGATGGACTTGAAATTGTTGAAACTCTTGTTCCTGATGAACTTCCCTCTTGGTTGTGGTGGAATGGAAGAATTGATGAGGCCCCTGAATTCCTTAATGCTCTAGCACTCCCAAATAGAAGATTAATTATTGATACTGCGCTAGGCAAACCAAAAGTCTGCTTGAATTTATTGCTTCAAAGAATTCAATCTGGGCAAGCTGTTAACGACCTGAATTGGCTTCGTCTTAGAGGTTGGAGAGAAACTTTAGCGATGGTTTTTGATCCACTTCAAAGAAGAAATGCTCTTAATAATTTACAAAAAATTGATATAGATATTGAAGGTTCTCAAACAGTTCAAGGTCTTTTACTTGCTGCATGGATTGCAGATCGCCTCAATTGGAAACTTGAAAATTGCATATTCTCAAAAGAAGATCAGCTGAAAGTTAGTTTTATTCGTCCTGACAAAAATCTTGTTGAAGTTGGTATTACGTCACTACCTATTGGTAAGCCAAGCATAAATCCTGGACAAATAGTTGGTTTGAGATTGATTGCAAAAGCCAAAAGCAAACAAAACAACGATATTTGTGTAATCCTCGCATCAGAATCTGGGGAATGTATGAGATTAGAAGCTGGAGGCATGGCAAGGATGGAACTTATTGAACAAGTCGTTCCTATTCAAAAAAATTCATTAGAAAATGATGTCGCTCGTTTACTCTCCAGCAGTAGAGGTAATACAAGCCCTTTACTTGCTAGTGCAGCACCAATAGCGAAACAAATGCTTGATTTAATTAATCAAGCCAAATAAATATATTCATTAGATGGCATGCGTAATCTCTTCTATTTCTAGTAATAGTGGTAAAACTCTTTTAAGTCTTCTTTTAATTTCTTGGTTAAAAAGTATAAATAAAACAGTACAGACTTTTAAAGTTGGACCTGATTATTTAGACCCTCAACAACTCACCGCAGTTTCAAAAAAAGCTTGCCGAAATCTTGATTTAATTCTCTCCGGTGAAAATTGGGTTAAAGAAAATTTTAATCACTTCGGAGGGTTATCTGATTATTCTTTTGTCGAAGGGGTGATGGGATTATTCGATGGAATTGGAAGTACTTCAAAAGGGAGCACAGCAGAATTAGCTAAGGTTTTAAGTTTACCAGTAGTCCTTATTGTTGATGCAAGAGGTAAGGCAGCATCATTAGCAGCTTTAATAAAAGGATTTACAGAACATGATAAAGAATTAAAAATTGCAGGGGTTGTTCTCAATAATGTTCAAAGTCCTAGACATGAAAAAATATTATTGGAAGTTCTTAATCGCATCAATATAAAGTCATTAGGTTGCATTCCTAATTGCGAAGACTTATATCTTACAGGAAGTAATTTAGGTTTAGCTCCAGCTCATGAAATTCAGAATTTAGAAATTAAAGTTAAAAAGTGGGCATCGATAGCCAAAGATTATTTAGACATTGAAAGTTTTAGAAAACTTTTATCAGCGCCAGAATATAGCAACAAAACAATTAATTTCTTGACAAAGAAAGAATCAAAAATCATCTACCCAATTGCTATCGCTGAAGACAAAGCTTTCCATTTTAGGTATGAAGAAACAAAAGAATTATTAGAAGAAAACGGAATGCCAACAATTACTTGGAAACCACTAGAAAATGAGCTGATTCCAAAAGAAGCTAAAGGGTTAATAATACCTGGTGGTTTTCCTGAGAGACATGCAAAGCAATTAAGTAGTTCAACAATAAGCCTGAACTCAATAAAAATATTTTCAAAAAAGTTTCCTATATATGCTGAATGTGGAGGAATGATGCTTTTGGGTAAAAGTATATTTGATTTTGAAGGGAGAGAATATTCAATGGCTGGGATATTACCTTTTAAGGCCAAAAAGGGTAATTTAAAAATCGGTTATAGAGAAGCGAAGAGTAAAAATAAAAGTCCTATTACCTCACCTGGAAATAAAATAATAGGACATGAATTTCATCGTTGGGAAATAATTAATGAAAGCTATAATTCAGAAATAAATTGCCTATGGGATATCAAAGGATGGGATTTAGAAATTAAAAATGAAGGTTTTTGTAATCATTTAATTCATGCAAGCTGGATACATCTACATTGGGCAAGTTCGCCTCTTATACTAGAAAATTGGAAAAAATCTATTATTAAACATGCCTGAGAAAATCTGTTTTCAAACATAATATTTTTCAAATTAATCGATTAATAATTTCTCTAATAGAGCTTGATTCGTCTTGCTTCTATTATCCCCAACAATCCATACTCCATTACTCGCTCTACTTACAGCAACATATACAAGCCTTCTTCTAAATTCTAGATCTTTAGGCCAAAAGACATCAGAAGTTATGAATACTTCTCCAAAAGTACTTCCTTGACTCCTGTGAATTGTAAGAACAGAAGCAGGACCTAAGGATGCGAATGAATCTCTGATAAAAAAGAAAAGTTTCCAAATCGAAGCACTATTTTTTTTTCCTCTCTCTCTTGCAAGATTGCTCAACCCATTCAAAGAAAGGTCCAATTCACTACGAGATTTAGAACCTATATGAGGCATTAACCTCAAAGAAAATTCTTTTTGATCACAACTAACTTTAGCTATCTGAGTTTCAATCACAGGTAAAGGATTTTCTAAATCATGATGAGTTCCTAAAGAAGCCAAGTCAAAGCTATTTGGAATCACATCTTCTACAACCATCTCTCTATTTGAACTAATCAAAATATCTGGTTCTTCTCCAAGCTCGTCCTCATTTAATGAGGCATTTACCATTACAGCTTTACGGCTTATTAAAACCTCCCCAGGTAAAACCTGATACTGATCTGCCATTTCACCATGAATAGCTCTTCTTGCGTGAGGAACTAAATTATCAACAAATCGATTCGTAAAGCACAAAATTCTGGCTCTATCGTGATTGTCCTCTAAGGAAGACAACTTTAATGCTGTTTTGGCTCTTTCAAGCCAATTTGTTCTATCTAATATTCCAACATTACCTTTCTTAGAATTAATAACTGGAACTATTGGTGGCTGCTTACAAGGGATTTGCCCGTCTCTAATTATTTTTGCCAATTTCAAAACAGGCCCCTGATGACGAACAACTTCCCTAAGTTCAGTATTAACTGACCTTTTCATTAAAAAAACCGAGCTAGAACTTTCTCCTACTGGTGGGAGTTGAGCAGGATCACCAACAAAAACCAAACGAGTCGAGTTAAATCTTGCGCATTCAAGAGTTATCTCCAATAGTTTGGAATCAATCATTGATGCTTCATCAATTAGAACAAGTCCTAAATTCTCCAAAGAGTTCTCTGTTTGATCTGTTTTTTCACATATTTCTACATCCGCCTGTCTTTTCAACTTAAGTCGAAGCAAACGGTGAATGGTAGAGGGGAACCATGTGGGCTGAATAGATTCATTCTTTAACCCCTCCCTTAACACACCTACAGCTTTATGAGTTGGTGCAACTACGGTCCAACACAAACCTAATTCATCAACCTTTTTTAATAATTTCATCGATAAATATGTTTTGCCGCTCCCTGCAAAGCCTTTCATTACGAAGGGCTTAAAAGAATATGGGGCCTTTAGCCATTCAGTGAATAATTGAAGAGATTTTTCTTGATCCTTAGTTAAAAAAACACAATCCTCTTTTGCTATTACTTCTTTCACAAAGAAACTAATCCAATCATTTGCAAAATATGCAAAGGAGAACCAATGTAGAAAATACCTGGCAAAGCCACAATTGGACCAAGAAGACTTCCTACTAATACTTCGATTTTGGTATGCCCCAAAGATTCTTTTAAAGTGGTTTCTGAAGACACTTCCTTGGAATTATCTTTTGAAATTTGATTAACTTTTGCTGCTATTAAGCCTGCCGACCTTCTTATTCCAGAAGCATCGTACATCACAATAAAAGCAATTGCTGAAGCCAAGGCAAATACTGGATCATTAAAACCAAGCTGAAGGCCTACTCCTGCAGCGGTTCCTGTTACCAAAGCCGAATGACTTGAAGGCATACCTCCTGTTTCTAAAAGTACTGACGGTCTCCACTTTTGCTTAAAAATCAATTCAAATAATAATTTAGAAAACTGAGCAAGTCCACACGCTATTAGGCCCCATGCCAATACAGCATTATCAAGAATATAAATAAATTGAAATTCGAAACCTGGATTAAGATTCATCTATCTCTACTTGTAATGTAATCAGCCAATGCAAGAAGAGGTTTTGATTTTTCTGGCCAAGGATCAAGAGCATTTTTTGCTGTAGCGACTAAAAGATCTGCTCTCCTTCTTGATTCATCAAGACCAAGTAATTTGGGATAAGTAGTCTTATCAGCAATTAAATCCTTTCCTGCTGTTTTACCCAATACTTCACTACTTGCTGTTAAATCAAGAATGTCATCAATTATTTGAAATGCTAAGCCAATACCTCTCGCATAGACACTTAGTGCCTCCAGAAGTTTCTCATCAGCTCCTCCAATCAATGCTCCGCAAGTGACACAGGCCCTTAGCAGAGCGCCTGTTTTATGAAGGTGAATGTACTCCAAGGTTTCTAAATCAACTTCTTTCCCTTCACAGTCGAGATCAACTACTTGTCCTCCCACTAGTCCGGGAGCTCCTGCTACTAAAGAAAGCTCACCAACAATTTTCAATAGTCTCTCTGACGGTATCCCCTCTGTTCGAATTGAAACCATCTCAAAAGCTCTAGTCAATAGAGCATCTCCAGCAAGTATGGCTACCGCATCTCCGTAGACTTTGTGATTTGTTGGACGCCCTCTACGAAGATCGTCATTATCCATTGAAGGTAGATCGTCATGGATAAGAGACATTGTATGAATCATTTCCAGAGCAACTGCTGTAGGCAATGCTTTTTCAACTTCGCCTCCAGCAAGTTCGCAGGCAGCAAGACATAGTATTGGTCTTAATCTCTTCCCTCCCGCCAAAAGGGAATAACGCATTGACTCTCTTAATTTTTCTGGCTTTTCAGGGCCTAGAGACGCATCAAGCGCAACTTCAACGCGAGTTCTAGCTTTATCTAGATACTCAGCGAAGTCAAAAGAAGCGGTTGCTTCCTGCATGCAAAAAATCTATTCCTAATAATTCTCTCAGGACATTGTGATTCATGGAAGTAAATTACTAATAGTTAAAGGTAATCCACAATGTTTCTGCCACCTGTCAACCGTATTTGCTAGAAGCATTGTTACTGTCATAGGCCCTACTCCGCCAGGGACAGGCGAATAAGAAGCTACTTTATCTTCAATTTCAAATATCTTTACATCTCCACAAAGTTTAGTCTTTTTGAGCTCTTTTATATTTTCCTGATCAGGCTGAAGTCTATGTATGCCCACATCAATAACCACGCAATTCTCACTTACATGATTTTTACCAATCAAATAAGGCTTGCCAGCTGCTACCACCAGTAAATCAGCCTGCTTAGTCAAAGAAGGTAAATCTTTAGTTCTTGAATGAGCAATAGTAACAGTAGCATTTGCAGCTTCAAGCATTAAGGCCATGGGCTTACCAACAAGAATGCTACGGCCAACAACAACGGCTCTTTTTCCTTCGATTTTGATTTGATTTCGCTCAAGAAGAGACATAACACCAGCAGGCGTACATGATCTTGGGCCTTTTTCTCCCTTTATTAATTTTCCTAGGTTCAAAGGATGTAGACCATCAGCATCCTTATCAGGGTCAATGTTCCTCAGCAAGGTAGACTCATCAAGGTGGTCGGGTAATGGTAGTTGCAATAAAATTCCATCAACATTCTTATCATCATTCAAACTTTTAATGGTTTCTATAAGCTCTTCCAATGAAATATCTTCTCTTAAATGCTTTGCGAAACTTCTAACACCTATTCGATCGCATGCTTTTTCCTTGTAATTGACATAAACTCCACTGGCAGGATCATTCCCAACCCTAAGGACAGCAAGACCAGGTGGACGTTCCGCAACTTCCAAACCAGATTGGATAGCCTTTTGAAGTATGAGTTCAAGCTCCTGAGCAAGTTTTTTTCCATCTAAAATTTTTGGCATAAATAAAATGAAAATGAATAGAATTTCAATTAAAAACTCATTAAACCTAGCGTCAGGGTAGGTGATAAAGACTTTGGCCAAATTACCCAGTCCACAAAAAATTTGGAGGATATGGTTAGGGAGTCAATCTCCCAGACGTCCAATACTTCGCTGGTCAGCCACTGACAAGTTAGGTCTACTAATGGTCTGCCTATTATTAGCAATATTTTCAAGTTATAAGTTACTTGCTGTTCCCGATCTCAAACCAGGAGATATTGCTCAATTCAATGTAATAGCCCCTAGAGATGCAAAGATAATAGATACTAAGGATTTAAAAGAAAAGAAACAAGGCTTAAAAGAAAATTTTGTTCAAGTAATAGACAAGAATCAATCAAATAATTTAGAAAAGACTGTTTTAAAAAAAATCAATACACTTCGCACCTTAAAGGATAATAATTTTGAGGTAGATTTAAATGAAAACAGTTTAACAAATTCAGAGAAAAGTTGGCTTATTAATGTTTCCGATAATAAATGGGAAGAATGGAAAGAAGAGATAAAAAATGTTTCAAGAAAAATGCTTTCTCAAGGTATTATAAATACACTTGCGCTAGATCAACTTAATGAAGCTTCTTCACTTCAATTAATAGATCTAGGTGGAAAAGATTCTCCAAGTAGATCATTAGGTGCAAAAATATTATCAAGTAGCTTTCATCAAAAAAGTAACTTAATAGTAGATGAGTTAAAAACCAATATATTACTTGAAAATTTAATTCATCAAGATGGTATAAACACAATAAATGTTAAAGAAGGCAATTTAATATTAAAGAAAGGAGAGACAATAAGTTCACAAGATTTTGCTATTCTAGAACACTTTAATAAAGTAGGTCGAAGTCCGAGGCCTTTAAAGTGGTTAATTACTTTCTCCGAAGCAATGTGTGGTTGCGGATTACTTCTTATGATTATGAGAAGAGAGAAACCCAGGCTTAAGGCTAGACACGGATTGCTATCCTTAACTTTATTATTTGTAGTTCAATTGACGAAAGATTGGATTGGACCGCTAGCAAGTCCTATGCAATTAATATTACCTCCAACTCTACTTCTTTCACAAGGAATAGGTACGACAACTTCATTAGCTTGGATGGCCACTGCTAGTCTGTTGTGGCCATCATCACTTAATGAATTAACTGAAATTAGACTAATAATTGCTTGTGTTGCTGGATCTTTTGTTGCATTTTTAGGTAGAAGGATGAGAAGCCGTGCACAAGTTCTTCAAATAGCTGTATTTATACCTTTTGGTGCATTATTAGGTCAATGGTTTATTTTTAATCAATTAATTAAAGAGAAAAATATAGGATCAAACAACCTATCTATTGACCCTAATTCCCTTTTTAATGAAACAGTTATTATAAGTGCAATATTAATGATAACTATATTAATTATTCCAATATTAGAAAATACATTTGGATTACTTACTAGAGCAAGATTAATGGAACTTGCTGATCAAGAACGCCCTTTACTGCGCCGTTTATCTAGAGAAGCCCCAGGAACATTTGAGCATACTTTAACAATTTCAAGTCTTGCGGAGGAAGGCGCAAGAGTCATTGGAGCTGATGTTGACTTGATAAAAACTGGAGCTCTTTATCATGATATAGGAAAATTACATGCACCTAATTGGTTTATTGAAAATCAGAAAGATGGAATAAACCCACATGAAGAAATAAAAAACCCGTATAAAAGCGCCGATATTCTTCAAGCCCATGTAGATGAAGGATTGAAGCTTGCGAGGAGATATCGACTTCCATCGCCTATTGCTGATTTCATACCTGAACATCAAGGAACATTGAAAATGGGATATTTTCTTCATAAAGCTCGAGAAAGTGATCCTTCTGCATCTGAAAAACGTTTCAGATATAAAGGACCTATTCCTCATTCCAAAGAAACTGGGATCCTTATGCTTGCAGATGGATGCGAAGCAGCTTTAAGAGCTCTTGATGCTTCTTCTTCAGACAACGAAGCGTGCAAAACAGTTAGAAAAATAATTCAATCTCGTCAGCTTGATGGTCAATTAAAAGAAAGCAGTTTAACTAGAGCAGAAATAGAAATAATCCTTAGGGCCTTTGTCTCTGTATGGAGGAGGATGCGTCACAGAAGATTGAAATATCCAAGCTTTAATTCAAGATAAAAAATATCAACTTTATTGAAATATCAATATGAGTTAAAGTCTTATTCGCCTATGACCTCTTCTACACCAATAGAGTAAAGCTAATAAGTTAAGCAAAGCGATTAGCAACAATAATCCACTAATGCCAAAAAGATCTTTAACTTTAATTAATCTGATTATTCCATAAGGCAAAGTTCCTGAAAGAGTCATAGACAAAGCAACTATTGATAAAATCACACCCCATCCTCTTTGAGCAAAAAGACCTGCTGAAGCAACAATTCCAGTTACTGCAGCTGGCCAAGCAAGACTAATAGCAAGGGTGATATTGGCAGTTTGAAGGGGCGGTCCTGATACAACTACATAAGCAATAAAAGGAATTGCAAGTGTATTAGAGATCAAACCAAACCAAGTAAGCGTCCAGTAGCCGCGCATTCCTGAACCCATTTTTAAAAAAATATTCTCTTAAAAAAAATCATAATAATGCATTAATAATTTTTTCATGCGAGAGAAGGTTGCAAACAATTAGATGGATAACAAACAGTTCTCCAAGTTCCATTCCCTGCAAGCACTTGTACACCGATACCTCTATCTTTAATTGTGCATCTCAACCCTTGACCATTGCACCACACTTTTGCCGCCTTAAGTGCTGCATCAATACTTTCATATGGAGCATCCAGAACATGATGAGGTGAACCATCGAGGCCTGTAAGTCTGTAAAGATTTCTTTTAAAAGCCATTTATGTGCGCATATCAAATCGTCACAACACATATTAATCTTTAATTAATATGAAATAGTGATTTATCTAAAAAAATTTACGGAACACTTGGAATATTTCTAAATATAGTTGAAATAATTAATTGAAAAATTCTCATACCCCTTTTTTATCGACCTGAGCCAAATCATGTTGTGGATGAATGGATTTCCTTCCTTGAGCAGCTACTAATCTATTAAGAGCATTTATGTATGCTTGGGCGGCTGCAACAACAACATCAGTATCAGCAGAATGACCAGAGAAGAGGTTACCATCTCTTCTTATTCGAATCGTAACTTCTCCTAACGCATCTATTCCTTCTGTAACTGACTTTACGGAGAATTCAATCAATTCATTAGGTTCTTGGGTTAACGAATCTAAAGCTCGTACAACTGCATCAACAGGACCTGTTCCGAGAGAGACGGCAGTTTTCTCCACTCCCTCTTCTCCAACAACAGTTACTGTTGCAGTAGGCATTAAAGATGTTCCACAACTCACTTGGACCAATTTCAATTGGAACAAAGCCTCTGGAAGTTGAACTTGTTCACTAACAATGGCCTCTAGATCACGATCTGTTATCTCTCTTTTCCTATCAGCTAAGTCTTTAAATCTAGCGAAAGCATCATTAAGATCTTCCCTATTCAAATCGTATCCAAGGTCTTCTAATCTAGCTCGAACAGCACTCCTACCACTCAATTTTCCCAAAGAAATTTTGTTGTCGGACAGCCCAATTGTTTTTGCATCGATAATTTCGTATGTAAGCCTATTTTTTAAAACTCCATCTTGATGTATTCCAGATTCATGCGCAAAAGCGTTTGCTCCAACAATTGCTTTATTTGGTTGTACCACCATCCCAGTCAAATTGGAAACCAAACGAGAGGATTTAGTTATTTCCTCTGTTCTTACTGCAGTTAAAGGGGTGGGAGATTCAGGAGGTCTGCCAAAAAACGGATTAAAATATGATCTTCTTACATGAAGAGCCATAATCAATTCTTCTAAAGCAGCATTACCAGCTCTCTCACCAATTCCATTAATAGTACATTCAAGCTGCCTAGCTCCATTCTTGACAGCCTCAAGGAAATTCGCGACTGCTAATCCTAAGTCATTGTGACCGTGAACAGAGAGAACTGCTTCATTGATATTTGGAACATTTTTATTGATATTTAATATTAAACCTCCAAATTCAGAAGGTGTTGTATAACCAACTGTATCTGGAATATTTATAGTATTAGCTCCTGAAGATATGGCTAATTCAATTACTTCATAAAGAAAATCTAGATCACTTCTTGCTGCGTCTTCACAGGAAAACTCAACATCATCAACAAAACTTTTAGCATAACCAACCATATCTGGAACGATATCAAGAACTTCTTTTCTGGATTTTCTTAATTTATGTTCAAGATGAATGTCACTGGTTGCTATAAAGGTATGAATCCTTTTTCTTGGGGCTGGAGCAATGGCATCAGCACAAGCTTTGATATCAGATTTTGAAGCTCTTGATAAACCGCAAATAATAGGTCCATCTTCTCCTCCTACATTCTCAGCTATTTTCTGGACTGCAGCAAAATCGCCCGCGCTAGCGAAAGGGAATCCTGCCTCAATAACATCCACACCTAATCTTGCTAATTGTTGAGCAATAGCTAATTTTTCCTCTAAATTAAGACTTGCTCCAGGGGATTGTTCTCCATCCCTCAACGTGGTATCGAAGATTAAAACTCGGCCCGGATCTTTGGCCATAGCATGAAATATATAAAGATAATTAGACCTTTTTAAGATCTATATGAATTGAATTGATTGTAGTATATTTATCTCATATTTCTACAAAGTTTATTAAGTTTCTAATTATTTAGTTGATCTTTTTTTATTTATATAATATTAAAAAATAAAGATTGGATATCAAATTCAAAGAAAATTTTTAATTAATAAATAAAAAATAATTTTTTCAAAGTATCTAATTTTACCAGTTTTAGTTTATAAGTTAAAGTTTATCTTTTTCAATGCTTCTAAAGAGTATAAGTATTCAAGGATCAAATCCAACAATCTGGAAATTTTAATGACTAAAGGCAATCTCGCCATAGTCCTGCATGCCCATCTACCTTACGTGCGATCAGAAGAACCTGGCTCATTAGAAGAGGACTGGTTCTTTCAAGCTCTAGTGGAATGTTATTTACCACTGTTAGAGACACTTGAAAATAGCGCTAGTGCAAAAGATCAAGCGCCTAAAGTCACAATAGGCTTATCGCCAACTTTGCTTTCTCTTTTGGAAGATCAGGTGTTAAAAAATCGATTTGAGAAATGGGTAACTATAAGAATAGAAGTTCTTAATAATTTAGAGAAAGACAGCATAAAAGCAGTACAACACTTGAAAGAGAACTTTAAACGCCAGCTAGAAAGCTGGAAGAATTGTCAAGGTGATCTAATAGGAAGATTTAAAAAATTACAAATATCAGAGGTAATTGATATTCTCACTTGTGCAGCCACTCATGGATATCTACCACTTTTAAGAGAAAACCCTGAGGCCGTCAGGGCTCAATTAAAAACTGCCGTAACAGAACATAAGCGCCTTTTTACTAGTTCACCATTGGGGATTTGGTTGCCTGAATGTGCATATTACGAAGGCTTAGATGAATTAATGGCTGAATCAGGATTGAGATATGCAGTTCTTGATGGTCATGGCTTGTTAAATGCAGATCCAAGGCCAAGATATGGCCTATATGCTCCTATCTGCACAAGAAAAGGAGTAGCTTTTTTTGGTAGAGATAGTGAATCAACTCTTCCAGTCTGGTCAGCAAGAGATGGATATCCAGGCAATCCAAACTACAGAGAATTCCATAGAGACTTAGGCTGGGATTTATCGATTGAGAGTCTCAAAAAGATAGGAATTAATGAAAAAAGGCCTTTAGGAATTAAATTATTTAAAATTTCATCTAAAAATACATCTTTAGAAAACAAGCAAGAATATGAGCCAAATGCGGCAAAAGAGATTGTTGAAAAAGATGCAGAAAATTATTTAAAGGAGAGAAAGAAACAACTTATAAAGCTTGGAGAATCAATGCAAATAGAGCCATTATTAATCGCTCCTTTTGATGCAGAACTTTTTGGTCATTGGTGGTTTGAAGGTCCGCAATTTCTCAAGCATTTATTTATTAAATCTAAAGGGGAAGGTATCAAGTTAATTACCTTAAAAGAGGCTCTACAATTAACACCAAAAATCCAATTATGCAATCCTTCCCCTTCAAGTTGGGGACAAGGTGGTTTTCATAATTATTGGTTAAACAAGTCAAATTCATGGATTGTTCATGAGTGGAGTAAAGCTGGAAGAGAAATGGTAAGTGTTTGTTCCGAGGGGTTAATAAAAGAATCAAATATCAAAATCATTAAACAAGCTGGAAGAGAGCTTTTACTATGTCAATCTTCAGATTGGAGTTTCATTCTCAAGGCAGGAACAACTACAGAGCTTGCAAGAGAAAGAATAAATTTGCATCTAAAAAGATTTTGGATGTTAATAAATGCAATAAAAGATAATAAAATTATAAATGATACAAGTTTTGAAGAAATAGAAAAAGAAGATTGTATATTTCCTTTGATTTCTCCAATAGATTGGAAAAAGAAAATTTAAATAATTTCTTGCTTTTTTACTAGAAAACCAATCATTCCTAATCTGACTTTAGATGGAGCAATATAAAATAATCTGAGCATAACGATAAATAGTCTGGGCAAAGGAAGAGTATTAGTTAAATATCCATACCAATCTTTTTTAGGTAATTTAAAAAAGGTATCAAAAAAAGATCTTAATAAAGATTCATCAAAGCTCATTAGTCGTTGAAGACCGAACTGATAAAGACGATGTCTTTGAACTAATTCATATGTCCATAGGGTTTTCCATCCTCTTCTGGCTATCTGAGAAGTAGGCATATTAGGATCTTTCTTTATTACTTTTGCTATCTCCTTTGCTAATGAGGGTGCTCTCCTTAAAAGTGATCCAACTAGATATCCTGAAGCAGGATGGACCATACTGGCCGAGCCTCCAAAAGCCAAAAGAGGTTGATCTCTATAAGGCAATGGCAAATTCATTGGAAAAAGGCAATGTTCTTCATGGATGATTTCCTCAATTTGAATACCTTTATTAGCTAATCGTGAATTTAATCTTGCTTTCAATGATTCAAATGAAACTGGAGGTGCACATGCCAAAGATGTTTCTTCTACAAAATAACTCCCGTCTCCCAAGTCCATAGCATAAAGAAATGAAGGTGGCTCTTCTAATTCTTTAGCCTTTAAATGGTCCGGTCTAAAATCCATCAATACAAAACTATTCTTCTCTACAGGGGCAGAACTAAATTTTCCAACCACGCCATAGGCTGCCTGCTTAGCTATTTGATCATGCTTAGGTCGTCTAATAAAAGGCGTTTTATGACCGCTTGCATCAATAACAATCCTAGCGAAATATTTTTTCCCGGTAGTGCAAATCACAACGGTTTCTCTTTCCCTAAAATCGATATTTTTTACAGTTTCTACTTGCCATGCAAGTCCATTACATCTCTCAAGGAGAGCCTCTTGAAAATTAATTGAATTTAAAAGACCATAATCAAGATAATGATTTATAAAGTTATTGCCCTTTTTAGTTAATCCATCTCCAAAGAAGCTGACAGTATCTTTCCATCTATATTTCAATAATTCTTGCATATTTAGAGACTCAAGTTCTGATGCCCAAATCCCATAAGTATTTGGCCAAGGTTCTAAAGGAGACTTAGACGCAATTGCCTGAACATCAAGTCCTTGTTGTACTAACTCAGCAGTTATGCAAAGAGCCGCTGGTCCTGCTCCCATAACTAATACATCGGAATTATTCAATTTCAATTTTTTGACGTTGGATCAATAGTATTTATGGATTCATTCGTTGTAGATGATTCTTTTTCTTCATCATCATTACTTTGCTCTGGTGGGACTAAAACAACTTCAGACAACTTATCACCATTATCAAGCTTCTGAATTCTTACACCGGTTGCAGCTCTAGATTGTTGAGAGATTTTATCCGCACTAGTTCTTACAATTACTCCTCTTTCACTCACTAACAATAATTCTTCTCCTTTACCTAAAACCCTTAAACCTACAAGTTCATCTCCATCTTTTCTGAATTTTATTGCTCTTAAACCCATTCCTGCTCTTTTTTGCAACCGAAATTGTGTCACAGGTACTCTTTTCCCTAGGCCGCTTCCAGAAGCAACAAGTACCCAAGGTCCTTCAGATTCTGATGATTCATCGTGTAGTTCTTCTTCTTCACTTTTATCAACATGATCAGCTAACTCAGTAGATAAAACATCCATACTTACAAGAGAATCTCCAGACTTAAGATTCATTGACTTAACACCTCTTGCTGACCTGCCTAAAGGGCGTAATTCAGAATCATTTAATCTAAAATGAATAGTCATTCCATTTTTAGAACCAATCAAAACACTATCCCCAGACTCAGCCAACCGAACCCAAGTCAAAGCATCACCACCTTCTAATCCTATTGCGATAAGTCCATTTGCTCTAATCTTGCTGAAAGCTGAAAGAGGTGTTCTTTTTATATAGCCCCCCCTAGTAAGCATCAATAAATAGTTTTCATCATCAAAAGAACTCACAGAAAGTAATGAAGTAATAGCTTCTTCCCTTGGAATTGGGAGTAATTGAACTATAGGAGTACCTTTTGCAGTTCTACTACATTGAGGAACTCTGTAAGCAGGAAGAGCATAAGCAACTCCTCTATCACTAAAAAGTAGGAGGCTGTCATGGTCATTACAACTAATAAATTTTTTCACCTCTTCCTCTCCTTGGCTTCGCGTACCTGCTTTACCTCTAGTACCTCGACTTGTTGCTTCAAATTCATTAACAGGCATCCTCTTTAAATAGCCTGTCTCAGTTAACAAAACTACTGATCTTTCATTAGCAATTAAATCAATATCCTCAAGTCCACCACCAAGTTCAAGAATTTTGGTTCTCCTAGGGGTATTGTACTTTTCTTTTATTTCATTTAATTCAATATTTGTTATTTCAAATATCCTTTCTTTTTTATTTAAAATATCTTTTAAATCTATTATCTTTTCAACTAAATCCTCATGTTCAAGTCTTATTTTATCCGCCTCTAAAGCTGTCAGCCTTCTTAACTGCATCTGCAAAATAGCATCAGATTGTATATCTGTTAAACCATGCAATTCTTGTAATTTCCTTTTAGCAGTAGCGGAATCAGAGGCAGATCTTATAAGACTAATTATCTCATCTAGCTGATCTAAAGCTAATAATAATCCTAATAATATATGATCTCTACTCTCAGCCTTCTTCAAAAGATATTTAGTTCTTTTTTTAATGGTTTCAACTCTAAAATCTAAAAATACTTGCAACATCTTTCTAAGTGACAATATAACAGGTTCACCATTAACTAATGCAAGCATATTTGCACTGAAATTAGTCTGTAAAGGAGTAAGTTTAAATAAATTATTTAAAACAACTTGAGGATATGAATCTCTTCTTAATTCAACAACAATTCTCATTCCATCTCTATCACTTTCATCTCTAATATCTGCAATGCCTTCAAGTTTTTTATCATTGACCATATCAGCTATTCTTTCTATTAATCCTGCTTTATTTGTTTGATAAGGAAGTTCAGTGATTATCACTGCATCCCTATCTGGTCTCCCTGGATTTTCAATAGTTTCTATTTCAGCGACTCCACGCATTGTGATTGATCCTCTACCAGAAAGATATGTTTCCTTAATTCCACTTCTGCCAAGTATCTGACCGCCAGTTGGAAAGTCTGGGCCTTTAATTATATTCATCAACTCTATTTCTTCTAGCTGAGGATTAGAAATTAAAGCCATCAATCCATCAATCAATTCGACCAAATTATGAGGAGGTATGTTGGTTGCCATACCTACAGCTATTCCAGACGAACCATTTAATAACAATTGCGGAATTCTTGCCGGCAAGACTGTTGGTTCTTGAACAGATCCATCAAAGTTATCCGCAAAATCAACTGTTTCAGATTCAATATCTTCAAGCAAGCTATCAGTGGTTAAAGATTGCAATCTGGATTCTGTATATCTCATTGCAGCAGGGGGATCATTATCAACAGAACCAAAATTCCCATGCCCATCAATTAGAGGCATCTGCATGGAAAAATCTTGCGCCATTCTGACCAAAGCGTCATAAACGGCAGTATCACCATGGGGATGGAATTTACCTAAAACTTCTCCAACCACGCGAGCGCATTTTCTGTATGGCCTATCACTAGTTAATCCCAGTTCATACATCGCATAGAGAATCCTTCTATGAACTGGCTTAAGTCCATCTCTCGAATCAGGCAAAGCTCTTCCAACTATTACACTCATCGCGTATTCCAAGTAGGAACGCGACATTTCGTTTCTTAAGTCAGTCTGTATGATCCGATCGTCGGATTCCCCGGGACCAGTACTATTAGGTCCCAATGGATCAGCCATATATAAGGGTTTTACCAATTATAAGAATATTCGAGCATTAATAAACCTTTTAAAGTAAATAACCATATAACTGAAAGTAAAACACCTCTAACAAGATCAACGACTACAAACAAATGATAAAAAAACCCCTCATAGAATTCCTAAATCAGCAAGTTAATTCAGAAAAAACAAAAAATCTTGATTATCTATTCCCAACATTTGCTCAATTTGGCACTTCAGTTGGTAGTTTGACGAGAACTTACAAAATTTAGGGGTGAATATTCAACTAGGACGAACCAAAACTGTTCGAAGAGCATATGGAATTGATGAAATTGCATTAGTTCCAGGAGGAAGGACAGTTGACCCAGAAATCACAAAAACCAACTGGGAAATCGGTGGGATTGAAAGAGATATTCCCATAATCGCAAGTGCGATGGATGGAGTTGTAGATGTAAAAATGGCAGTTGCCTTGTCAAAATTAGGTGCCTTAGGTGTTTTAAATCTAGAAGGAGTCCAAACTAGATATGAGGATCCGACAGAAGTCCTAACCAAAATCCACTCAATTGGTAAAGAGCAATTTGTTCCACTAATGCAAGAAATTTATAAGAAACCAATCAAAGAAGAATTAATTTTAAAAAGAATTCAAGAAATCAAAAAAAGTGGAGGCATTACAGCTGTAAGCGGGACCCCATTAGCTGCGATTAAATATAGGGATCTAGTCAAAGAATCAGGTGCAGATTTATTTTTCCTTCAAGCAACAGTAGTTTCTACAGAACATCTAGGGAAAGAAGGCAGTCAAAATCTTGACCTTTATGAACTTTGTGAAAACATTGGCATACCAGTTGCCGTAGGAAATTGCGTTACTTATGAAGTCTCTTTAAAGCTAATGAGAGCAGGAGCAGCAGCAGTAATGGTTGGCATTGGGCCAGGAGCAGCTTGTACCTCGAGAGGCGTCTTAGGAGTTGGAATTCCTCAAGCAACTGCCATATCTGATTGCTCTGCGGCAAGGGATGATTTTCAAAAAGAAAGTGGGAAATATATCCCAATCATTGCTGATGGTGGCATTATCACTGGTGGAGATATTTGTAAATGCATAGCTTGTGGAGCAGACTCGGTAATGATTGGATCCCCAATTGCTAGATCCGAAGAAGCTCCTGGGAAAGGTTTTCATTGGGGCATGGCAACACCAAGTCCTGTCCTCCCTAGAGGTACAAGAATTAAAGTTGGAACAACAGGAAGTTTAAAAAGCATTCTTTGTGGACCTGCAATTCTTGATGATGGAACCCACAATTTATTAGGAGCAATCAAAACATCAATGGGAACTCTTGGAGCTACAAACATCAAAGAGATGCAGAAAGTTGAAGTAGTAGTTGCACCTTCTTTGTTAACAGAAGGAAAGGTTTACCAAAAAGCACAACAACTTGGAATGGGAAAATAAAGATACGGAAAGATTTCAGGATTTAATACATCGGTTAGGATTAGGTAGTGAGAGCCTTTGCTCTCACACTCCTCACACTCCACATAACCCGAATTATTCGGGTTTTTCTTATTAAAAGCAAACAAATTAATATTCAAACTTCATTTAAAAATGGCAGCAAAACTTTTTTTAGGCAAAATACAATTGTTATGATCTAGTTCTTAAGACTTCCAAGGTATGTCCACAGCTTCTGCAGTAACTGATTCCTCTTTCGAACAAGAAGTCCTCCAGAGCGATGTGCCTGTTTTGGTTGATTTCTGGGCACCATGGTGTGGGCCTTGCCGTATGGTTGCGCCAATTGTTGAAGAAATCTCTAAAGATTTCGAAGGTAAAATAAAAGTTTTTAAATTAAACACTGATGAGAACCCAAATGTGGCAAGTCAGTACGGGATAAGAAGCATCCCAACTTTAATGATTTTTAAAGGAGGACAAAAAGTAGATACAGTTGTTGGAGCAGTCCCTAAAGCAACGCTTTCAGGAACAATATCTAAACATCTTTGATCAAATTACAGAATTTAGTTTCATAGCACTTTAAAACGATTCTAGGGGAAATCCATTGGCAAAAATTGGATTAATAGATTATGGAATGGGAAACCTTTTTTCAGTTCAACAAGCATTCAAAAGGGTAAATCAACCTTTAAGTATTATTTGCAATATAAAAGCACTTAAATCATGCGATGCTTTGATTCTTCCTGGTGTAGGGGCTTTCGATCCTGCAATGATTAATTTAAGAAAAACTGATTTAATACCTTCAATAATTGATTGGGTAAATAATGGCAAACCGCTTATTGGCATATGTCTAGGGTTACAGCTCTTATTTGAGACTAGTGATGAGGGAACTTCAAAAGGTTTAGGGGTTATAAAAGGCCATATTCGAAGATTGCCTCAAGAAAAAAGTGAAAGAATACCGCATATTGGTTGGTCACCAGTATTCAAAACAAACAAATGTCCCATTTTAGAAAACTATCCAGATTCCAACTGGATGTATTTCGTTCATTCATACACAGCATGTCCTTTAGAACAAAAAAATACCGTAGCAATAACAAAATTTGGAAAGACCCACTTCTCATCCATCGTCTGGCATAAAAACACTGGTGCTTGCCAATTTCATCCTGAAAAATCTGGTCTTGCAGGACAAAAACTTATTTTAAACTGGATTAATTGGTTGAAAAAAACTAACTTTTAGTTTGAAAGGGAAATTGAGACTTATTTCTGGGAAACGGATAGAAAGTCCTTTAAACAAAAATACAAGACCTACGTCCTCAAAAGTTAGAGAGGCCATAATTAATATTCTTGGAAAGAAACTCGAAGAAGCAAGTTGGTTAGATCTTTGTAGTGGAAGTGGCGCAATGGCGTGTGAGGCCCTTCAAAAAGGTGTAAAGAGGGTTCTTGCCATTGAAAAACAAAGAGAAACCGCAAAAACATGTAAAAAGAACCTTATCGACATATCAAAAACTGTGGGTCATTCATTGCATATTGAAGTCATATGTAATGAATTGATCTCTTTTCTAAAAAAAGGGCCGGAAAACAAGAAAATTGAATTTATTAAAAATTTTCCTCGTTCTGAGCAAAAATTTGACTTTGTTTTTCTTGACCCTCCATACGAATCTGAGTTATATGAAATTTCTCAAGAACTTTTATTGGCAAAACAATGGATTAAAAAATCATCAACTTTGATATGCGAATGCTCGTCAAAATCATTGCCAACAATACATAATGGTTGGGAATTAAATAAAGAGAAATTCTATGGAAACACCTCTCTTCTTTTTCTTATTCCCAATCAGGCATTGAACTACTTCGACGATACTGATTCCATGCACTAACAAAAAGGCCTAATAATGTTATGGGAACAAGTCCAAGAACAATCCCACATAGCAGAGGCTCAATCATTTTTTCGCATATTTATGATTACAGTTAACAATTCTTTCATGTCAAAGAGGTTTTAGTGAATACTCCGTCATCAAAATCATTAATTGATATGGAGCAAAAAATCAGCTCTTGGAGAAGGTTATTTTTATCTATTACCACTGTCATCCTACTTATTATTTTTTGGACAATTGGAGACTTTAAACAAGAACCTTTTATATCTGAAACTTTATCTATTGAAGGTGAGGCTCTATCTGGAAGTAAATTATTCAAAATCAATTGTGTAGGTTGCCATGGGATTTCCGCTCAAGGTTTTGTAGGGCCTGACTTACATGAAGCAACGCAAGAAATGAGTGATAAAAAGATTATCAATCAAGTTATTCAGGGATTGACTCCACCAATGCCAAGTTTTGAAATTGAACCGCAATCAATGGCTGATCTATTGGCATATATGCACTCTCTAAACTAACTTGTGACTAACAAAAAAACTCTAAAAGTTGTACTTGTTGAACCAGCAGGAACAATAAATATTGGTAGCGTTGCAAGACTATGTGAAAATTTTAGTGTTAATGAATTGAGAATAGTTTCTCCTAAATGCAATCATTTAGATCAAGAAGCGAAAAAGATGGCTGTCAAGGGAATAAAAATTTTAGAAAAGGCAAAACTATTTAAGGATCTAAATTCAGCACTTTCAGACTGCACAAGAATTATTGCTACTTGTGGGAGAAAGGATCATGGAGAGATTCCGCTGGCTTCAAACAAAGACGCATTGAGTTGGGCACTTGAATCAGAGAGAGATGAAACCATAGCTTTGGTCTTTGGAAGAGAAGATAGAGGCTTAACTAACGAAGAGCTTCTAAAAGCAAATAAAGTAATTAGTCTTAATACGAGTAAGAGCTATCCATCATTAAATCTTTCACATGCAGTAGCAATAATCTTGCATCAATTTAATCTAATTAATGAACTTGATTTATTAAAACCCAATAAAATAATAAGATATCCCGCAAATTTTATTAAATTAGATGATTGCATGAATGATGCAGGTGGCCTTTTGCTTGATATTGGATTCTTAATGAAGCATACATATAAAGCAAAGATGGCGAAAATCAAACAGTTGCTTATAAGAGCCGAAATAAAAGATGATGAAGTTGCACTAATTAGAGGAATAATTAGCCAAGCACGATGGAAAATTAACAATACAAATGATTAATTAAGATATCAAGCTACAATAAATAGGAAATATTTATATTCTTTGATTTTAAAGTGAAAAGTTATCTAAAAGTAATCACGAATATATTTTTAACCAGCATAAGCCTATCAGTTCTACTTGGAAGTTCACTAAGAATCGTTGGGCCTATTACTCAAAGAAGTAACGCTAACAGAAAACTTAATCTTAAAGGCAAATCAAGAATATCAAATGAAAAACAATTACAAATTAGAAAATCAAAATTAAAATTATTTTCTAATGATAAATTAGAAAGATTTGAAAGACTAGAAACTTTAATCAATAAATGGGAGAATCTTATAATTAAGAATCCAGATCTACAAGTTAGTGCTTTTTTCTTATCATTAGATAATGAAATTTATGCAGAAGTAAAATCAGAAATAAAGCTTTCTGCAGCTAGTACTTTAAAGGTTCCTATTCTAATAGTTTTACTTACGATGTTAGATAGAGGTGAAATATTTTGGAATGAGGATTTGATTCTTACAGAAGAAACAATTGGTAGTGGTTCAGGCTGGATGGCTTACCAAGAAGTTGGTGAAAAATTTCCTGTTTTTGAAGTAGCTACGGAAATGATAAGAGTGAGTGATAATACTGCAACTAATTTATTAATTAAAAGGTTAGGAGGAATAAATATAGTTAATCAAAAATTCAAAGAAATTGGATTAAAAAATACACAAATAAATAACTATTTGCCTGATCTAGACGGTACTAATCTTACATCCACCAAAGATCTCTCTTTAGCAATGGCTCTTGTAGATGGCGGATATCTACTTAATGTTAATTCTAGAGATATTTTCAGGGAAATAATGCAAAAATCAAACACAAACACCTTAATTCCCTCTGGGATATTAAAAGGTCTTGGGAAAGAATCTAAAGACACTGACTATCATCTTTCATTAAAAGGTTATTTAGTTCACAACAAAACTGGTGATATTGGAATCTCATATTCAGATACTGCTCTGATTCAAGCTCCAGATAACACAAGGGCGTTCGCAAGTTTTATCGTCAAAGGTCCATTTAATGATCCAAGATCATCTAAGTTGATAAGAGATTTATCGGCAGAATTAGTCCCTTTTTTAATGCCAAGTCAAAATTCAAGTACTCGAGATTAGATTTTTTAGTGGTTAAAAAAAATCTTTGCTTTTCATTATCATTTTTTTTTTGAACTTTATCAATCTAAAGTGGCCTGGTTATGAAACAATCTTTTTAATAGTACTAAGAAAGTGAGTTCAACTAGAAAACGCAGAGTTTTTCCATTCACTTCAGTGATTGGGCAGGAAGAGATGAAGCTAGCGCTTCTTTTAAATGTTATTGACCCGAGAATCGGCGGGGTAATGATAATGGGTGATAGAGGCACTGGAAAGTCCACGACCATAAGAGCACTTGCCGATCTCTTACCTGCTATAGAGGTTGTTGAAGGAGATCCCTATAACAGCTCACTTGATGATCCAGACCTTCAAAGCAATGATGTCAGGGAAAGAATAGACAGTGGCAGTGACATTAAAAAAGGCGAGAAGCAGGTTCCAATGATTGATCTACCCTTAGGTGCTACTGAAGATAGACTCTGCGGAACTATTGATATTGAAAAGGCTCTTAGCGAAGGTGTAAGAGCTTTTGAACCAGGACTTCTAGCCAAAGCAAACAGAGGGTTGCTTTATGTTGATGAAGTCAACTTACTAGATGATCACCTCGTTGACGTACTTCTAGACTCTGCAGCATCAGGCTGGAATACAGTTGAACGTGAAGGGATATCGGTTCGTCATCCTGCAAGGTTTGTACTTATAGGTTCAGGCAACCCCGAGGAAGGTGAATTAAGGCCTCAGTTACTTGATCGTTTTGGGATGAGTGTAGAAGTTAGAACAGTAAGGGAAGCAAAACTTCGCGTTCAAGTTGTTGACCAACGCACAGCCTTTGACAATGATCCTGAATCTTTTAGCGATTCGGTTCAAGCTAATCAAGACTCCCTTCAACAAAAAGTGGTTGATGCTCAAAATTTACTTAATGAGGTTTCCATAGATGAAGATCTCAGACTAAGGATTTCAGCAGTTTGTGGTGAACTTGATGTTGATGGACTTAGAGGAGATATCGTGACCAATAGAGCGGCCAGAGCTCTTGCAGCCTTTGAAGGAAGGAAAGAGGTTACGGAAGAAGATATTGCTCGGGTAGTCTCGACAGCTTTAAGGCATAGACTTCGAAAAGATCCTCTAGAACAAGTGGATTCTGGAGATAGAGTAATTAAAGCTTTTTGCAAAATATTTGAAAGGAATGAAAGTACTGATGTATCTGAATTTGAACTAGCAGCAACAAACTAAGTGAGAATAATAGGAATAGATCCTGGCTTAGCAAGAGTAGGTTATGGAATTATTGATCAAATAGACGGAAAGAAAATAATGCTTGATTGCGGAATTATTGAGACGAAATCAATACAAAAAGAAGAAAAAAGACTGGTAGAGATTTCAAATGATTTAAGCTCAATAATTAACAGATGGAATCCAAATACTGCAGCAGTTGAAAAGTTTTTTTTCTATCGTTCTAGTACTACTATTAGTGTTGTTCAAGCTCGTGGAGTGATAATTATGACCTTAGGAAAGCACAATCTTCCAATTCAAGAGTTCCCACCAATGCAAATCAAACTTGCTGTGACCGGTTATGGTCATTCCGATAAAGATGAGGTTTTAAAATCTGTCATGCATGAACTCAGTATCACTTCACCGCCTAAGCCAGATGATGCTGCTGATGCCCTAGCAATCGCACTTACTGGAATCTATCTTAAATAAAATATCTATAGTTAAAAGCACCTTTTCATGGAAAATATATATGATGATATTAAATCAATAAAAGAAATTAAAAGAAAGGAATATAATTTAATCCGTAATTCAAATTCATTTTTAATAAATGAAAAAATAAAGTTAAATGTCAAATCATCATTAAATATACTGTTAAATAAATATCATTTTGAAGGGAAATATATAGGTATTTATTGGCCATTAAAAGGTGAGGTAGATATAAGATTTATAAAAGAAATTAATAATCAAAAAGTTGCTTTACCTTCGAGTTCTAAAAGTAAAGGCATTAGCTATCATCATTGGTCAAACAAGC
Organism: Prochlorococcus marinus str. MIT 1214; assembly: GCF_027359355.1. Taxonomy (NCBI): domain Bacteria; kingdom Bacillati; phylum Cyanobacteriota; class Cyanophyceae; order Synechococcales; family Prochlorococcaceae; genus Prochlorococcus; species Prochlorococcus marinus. Next base: position 637,901 of record NZ_CP114777.1, read on the forward strand.
AACTAGAGATAGATTCAAACAACATTCCTGCACCATCCCAAGAAAAAGCTATTAACCCTAATCTTATTTCTATCCTATTTGTACCCGCGATAGCTATCGATCAAGAAGGATACAGACTAGGCTACGGAGGAGGTTACTTTGATCGACTTCGAAAAAAAGATTTGTGGTTTTCTATACCATCATTTGTTGTCATCAGTAATAATTGCATTTCTAAAAAACCATTACCTAGAAACAGATGGGACGTTCCATTTAATGGTTGGATTAGCGAAAATGGTCTACATCAAATTGAAGCAACTAAATAAGTAGTTAAGCTTTAAGATAAATCAATTGCTTAATCTGAAGAGGTGACTGAAATCAAAGAAAAGTCTTTCATCAATACCTACGGAAGTGATTCATTAGATAATCTTATAGAGCGTCTACAATCAACTTCAGATCCCAAAAGGCGCTATGAATATATTCTATGGCTTGGAAAAAGCTTGCCGTTACTAAGTGAAGATCTCCACCTGGAAACCACTAAAGTAAAAGGTTGCATTTCAGAAGTATATGTTCTTGGGACTATTTTGAATGAAAGAATTCAATGGAAAGGATATTCAGACGCACTCATAACAAAAGGATTGCTGGCTTTTCTAATAAAAGGTTTAAATGATCTAACACCTTTTGAAGTACTCTCTATAAATGAAAAATTTATTGAGATGACAGGACTAAGCAAAAGCTTGACGCCATCGAGAGCAAATGGTTTTCTCAACATATTTCTCAAAATGAAAGCTCAAGCAAAAAACCTGTCAATACAAAGCAATGAGAATGACTAAATAGCATTTCAACAAATCATCACATTATAAAAACATGAAAAAAGTTGGTATCGGTTTACTTGGCCTAGGAACTGTTGGCCAGGGTGTTGCAAATATCATTAGTAGCCCAAATGACAGACATCCATTGGTGGGAGAACTTGAACTTATTGGTGTTGCAGTAAGGGATCTCCAAAAGAGAAGAGATATATCCATCTCAAATTCAATTCTTACAACAAACCCAATTGAGATAGTAAATAATCCCAATATTCAAATAGTTGTTGAAGTGATGGGCGGAATAGAGCCAGCAAAATCATTAATTATCCAAGCCATAAGAGCAGGCAAATCTGTTGTAACTGCAAACAAAGCAGTAATTGCAAGACATGGTGAAGAGATTTCCAATGAAGCAAAAGCCGCAGGGGTCTATGTCCTAATCGAAGCAGCAGTAGGAGGTGGGATCCCAATAATCGAGCCTCTAAAGCAATCTTTAGGAGGGAATCAGATAACTAAAGTAAGCGGGATAATAAATGGAACAACTAATTACATACTCTCCAGAATGGATAAAGAAGGAGTTGACTATGCTGATGTTTTAAAAGATGCCCAAGCTCTTGGATATGCAGAAAGTGATCCAGCCGCTGATGTCGAGGGGGCCGATGCCGCTGACAAAATTGCAATTCTAAGTGGCCTTGCTTTTGGCGGAGCAATTAATCGAGCTGACATACCAACAACTGGAATAAATCTCCTAGAAGGCATAGATGTTAATTATGCAAGAAAGTTAGGATATGGAATCAAGCTTTTAGCAATATCTGAAAAAGGCGAAACTCAATCGAAAAGTGAAAAAAGTCAACCACTATCTGTTTGGGTTGAACCAACATTGGTACCTGAAGATAATCCATTAGCAGGGGTAAATGGAGTTAACAATGCAATCCTTGTGGAAGGAAATCCCATAGGCCAAGTAATGTTTTTTGGACCAGGTGCAGGGTCCGGTCCAACTGCATCAGCTGTTGTTGCAGACATACTTAACATTGCTGGCATTCAGTCTATGAGTGGAGACAAAATCTTTAATTTAGATCCACTTCTATCAGCAAAAGGATGGAGAAATTGTCACGTAGCAGAAAAGAAAAAAATCACTAAAAAAAATTACATACGGCTTATTGCAGAAGATAATCCAGGAGTAATTGGAGAAATCGGGACTATTTTTGGAAAGAAAAAAATATCTATTGAATCAATAGTGCAATTCGATGCAATAGATAAACAAGCAGAGATAGTAGTTATTACTCACAAGATTAATCAAGGTCAACTGGAAGATGCTCTTTTAGAAATAGAAAACTTGTCACAAGTCAGGAGAATTGCAGCAACGATGGGTTGCCTTTAGCTAACGAAAACTAGTCAAATCCGAATTAAGTTGCTAACTATATAAATAGAAAAAGGAAATTTTATCTTAAATTTCTTTTCGGAACTAAACCATGACAACATCCAAAAACGTAATTGAGAAAGCCAAAAAAGAAACAGGAAAAAATATTAATCAAGGAGATTGTGTTTATCTAAATAATCAAGAAGAACTTTTTCAAGTATTAGGCATAGATAATGCTTATGAAAAATGCTGGGTTCGCGAATGGCCTCTCAATCCCAATGGATCTCCTGTCTTCGAGATATCAATCAAACAAGTTTCAACTAATCAATAAATATTTTGTTCACGTTGAGATAATCATAGAATTGTATACTAAATGTTAAAACTGAATTGCATTAAAAATATTTTAAAAGGCTCAGGTATTATCTTTATTTTATTACAATTATCTTGCGCCCAATACCAGGAAAGAGAAAAAATTATTGTTGCAAGTGCAGGTAAAATTGAATCTCTTGATCCTGCTCAAGCTAATACTCTTAGGACACTACAAATATTAAGCGCTCTTGGAGATACTTTATACAAAATAAATAAGGAAGGACATCTTCAGCCAAGTTTAGCTAAAGATTTACCAAAAATAAGTAATAATGGCTTGCTAATTGATATTTCACTCAAAGAAAATATTTCTTTTCACGATGGAAGTCTTTTCAATGCAGAAGCGATGGCATTTAGTCTTAACCGATTTAGGGAAATAGGAACTTTAAATTACCTATTAAATGAAAAGATAGAAGATATTGAAGTAAAGGATGAATTCCTTATAAGAATAAAATTAAAAAAGCCATCGAGTTCTTTAAAAAGTCTTTTAACATCTGTAAATTTAACACCTGTATCTCCTAATTCATATTCAAATTATAAAGATAGTTTCAATAATAAAAATTTCATAGGTACGGGTCCTTACTTCTTAGAAAGTTTCAACTCAAGTCAACAAATAATCAGGCCATTCAATAATTATTGGGGAGAAAAGCCTCTAAACAAAGGTATTGACTTTATCAATTACAGTAATTCTAGTACTCTTTTTGGAGCTATAAAAACGAAAGAAGTTGATGTCCTAATCTCAAATTCTATAGATGATATGCAGCGATTAGCTTTAAATAATATGGTTAATAAAGATCAACTTAGATCAGGAGAAGGTGACCCAATAGAGATAGGATATATTACATTTAAAAGTAATGAATTACCTTTAGCACATAAAACAATAAGAGAAGCTCTTTCCTACACAATTGATAGAGAACTAATTAGTCAGCAAGTAAGTTTTGGAACTAGAGAACCCTTAAGATCAATAGTTCCTCCTCAATTACACAAAAAGGAATTTTCTCCATGGCCTAAATATAATCCTAGTGTTGCAAGATCCTTATTAAAAAAAGAAGGCTACTGCGAATCAAATATTCTTTCTATTCCATTAACATTTAGATCTAATGTACCTGCTGATAAATTACTTGCACTTACATGGAAAGATCAAATAAAAAGAGATTTATCTGATTGTATAGAAATAACATTAAATGGAATTGAATCAACCACAGTTTACAAACAACTTTCCGAAGGGGCTTTTGATGCAGTCATACTAGATTGGACTGGAGCATATCCTGACCCGGAAGCATATTTAACTCCCTTATTAAGTTGTAATGAAATAAATAATAGTTCTTGCCTCAAGGGTGAAGCTGTATTCAGTGGTAGTTTTTGGGGTGATAATAAAGTTCAAGAACTTCTAGAGAAAAGTGAAGAGTTAGAAGGAGAAAGCAGGTTAAAGAAGTTAATACAAGTTGAGCAACTTGCTGCACAAGGAAGTGCCTACTTACCAATTTGGCTAGTTAATCCTAAAGCTTGGTCTTTAAAAGATATAAGTCAACCAGAATTCTCAAGTGATGGATTAATTATTCTAAAAAAATTAAAAAGAGACTAATTTTGTCATCTAAAAAGGAACTTTTCAAATATATCCTTTCGAGATTAACTCTATTGCCAATTATGCTTTGGATTATTTCGAGCTTAGTTTTTATATTGTTGAGAATTGCACCAGGCGACCCGGTAGACGCAATTCTTGGCACTCGAGCTAATGAATTTGCAAGGGAAAGCCTAAGAATTAAACTTGGATTAGATAAACCTCTTATTAATCAATATCTTGAATATTTAAATCAATTAATTCATGGGAATCTAGGAATTTCATTAAACACACAAGAACCTGTAAAAGTAATTATCTCTAAGGCTCTTCCAGCAAGCTTGGAATTAGCTATATTTTCAATATTAATAGCTTCACTTGTAGGTTATTTAATTGGTTTTTTAGGAGCAATTAAACCAGAAGGCAAAATAGATTTTTGGGGAAGAATTTTTGGCATTGGGACCTATGCTTTACCTCCTTTTTGGGCAGCGATGCTAATTCAAATTATCTTCGCTGTTTTGCTAGGTTGGTTACCCATTGGTGGAAGATTACCTCCTGGAGCTATTCCTCCTCCCCCAATTACTGGTTTTTTACTTTTAGATAGTATTTTAGACAAAAACATTGAAATCATTTTTAGTTCTATTAAACATTTAATATTACCCTCATTCACTCTAGGGATATTATTAAGCGGAATCTTTAGTCGATCATTAAGATTAAATCTTGAGGAAGTTTTAAAAAAAGATTATATTGAGGCCGCTAAAAGTAGAGGTATTAATAACTTAAGAATATTAATTAAGCATGCTTTTCCAAATACACTTCTTCCAATATTGACAATTACTGGATTAACCATTTCTTCTTTAATAGGTGGAGCACTTTTAATTGAAATAACATTCTCATGGCCAGGAATTGCTCTTGGACTTCAAGAGGCTATAAATCAAAGAGATTATACTGTTGTGCAAGGAATAGTTGTTGTAATATCTAGTCTTGTTGTCATGATTAGTGTTGGAATAGATATCGCTATTGCATATATTGATCCTAGAGTTAGCTATTGAATCTTGACAAGTTTTTCAATTATATTTCTATCCAAAATATGAAACCTAAGCTCACCTTTATTTAAATTAGTATTAGGAGGTATGGATTTATTCTCTTCTAATTTTTCTAGGAAGCTGATAATTTCAAAAGACAATAGGCTCTGAACTGAAAGTGGATGATATCCAACAATTGATTCTCCAAGATTAAATAAGTCCTTACCTTTAGACTGATCCATCTGTCCTTCTACTCTAATAGGTGAAAAATGACTAGCTCCTTCAATCAAAAGCACTCTACTCAAGGAGCTTGAACTTAAAGCAAGCAATAATCCGAGTTGTTCACTTATTGATGGAGTAACTAAATCAAAAGTTCCTCCGGTAAGAAAAAGAGGTATATTTATTTGGTTATCTGAATTTTTTTGCCACAAAAAACTCCCAAAACTATTCATACCAACAATAGCTGAGAGATTTTCTATGCTTTTCCTCTTTGACAAGGTAATATCAACTAATTGACATTGTAAAAGTGAAGATAAATTAGAAAGAGAAAGATTATCAAGTACCTTCTGACACCTATTTTCAAGCTTTTCATCTATTGTTACTCCTGAAGCCAAAATAGCAGTGAGGGCTCCTAGCGAATGCCCCATTAGTACAATATTCTCAGCTGAGATATCAATTTGCCCTAATTCTTTTGCCTTGAGGATATTATCGATATCGTTCAAACGTTCAGGAATAACTTCACCACCCGGTAGAGGAAGTCTTCCTTTCACCAAGGCTTCAAGTGCTAATGAATCACTACCTGGATGATCCAGGACGACAACAGGCCAACCATTGTGACTAAGACTTCTTGCAAGCCAATTAAAATGATTACGATCTCCTCCTAAACCTGGCATTAAAAGAACCCAATTTTTTCTGATGGTGTTCCTCGAAGAAGGGTTCCAAACATCTAAATTTAAAGGCTCATTTCGATGAGGAACATTTAAGGAAATCAATTCATATTCAGTTTCTTTTATTTCAAGAGGCAGAACATTAATTGCTTCTCTTTTAACTGATAACTCATTAATTGAGACCAAATCAGATGTGAGTTTTTGTTGTTTATTTAATTCACTTCTCCAGTTATTAGCAACTTCAATCCACCCATCCAAATCAATATGAATAGCTTTAACAGATAGTGAATTCAAAAGATCAAAAGTCGTCACCTCATCCTTTTCATTTAATAGTTTTTCCAAAGTATCTAGAACACTTTCGCCTGAGCTGTCTTCATCCATAAGAATTAGATCACTTACCTCATCCAGTAATTTTCGACCAGACCAACTTCGTAAAATTTGTCTTGCCATACTTTTATCTCTTACCAAAGGGGTACTTAAAAACTTTGCTAAACCTTCCCTTTCTTTAAAGCCTAGTAAATTAAGCCAGCTGGCTAATTCTGAATTTGTTTCCTCTTCACCATTACTCCAATCAATCAATTCTTTTATTGAAATTGGAATAGACATTCCATCAAAATGAATTTCAAATCTCTCTGCTGCTCGTAGTTTTGGATAAAAACAATAAGGAGCTAGTAAGCTTCCAACGGTTCCAAGAACAACTAATTTTTTAATGAATGAATTTGTTCTCAACGTCAAGTTTTAGCAATTACTGGGAGAGATTCCCGGTATCTCTAAGATTAATCATAAAGGCTCGTTTATGGACAGCAATAGGCGCAGGAGCGGTAATGTATTTAAGTCCAATAATTTTTTATAGTTTAGGTTTATCAGCAGAGCAAATCGGTAGCGGGATAACTACAGCTGCATTCGCTGGAATAACGACGAGGTTTGGAACAGGATTTTTACTTGACAGAAAATTTAACTATGGAAAAGCAATTAAGGTTGCATGTTTAATTGCAATATTATCGGATATCATACTTTTTTATTCTCAAAGCTTTTTAGCATACCTTTGTGGTCAGTTTTTTTTAGGAGCGGCAGCTGGAATTTATTGGCCTTCCGCAGAATTAGCAGTTCCATTAAATTGCCATAGCAAAATTAAATCAAGTGAAGGTTATTCTCTTGCAAGAAGTGCTGACGCTATTGGAGTTACATTAGGGGTCTTGCTAGGCACAATTGGAACGTATTTTGAATTCGCACGAATAATATATTTAATTGATATTTTATGCATGTTATATATATTCAATGTTATATTGAAAAATCTAGGAACATGTACAAGCGAAACCGAAATCGAGTCGAAAGATGATATAGAATTTAATCATAGGAATCTAGAGAAAAAAACTAATCTAAAATGGGTTATAAATTTATTTCCTTTATTTTTAGTAACCCTATTTGTAACAGGTATAATGAGTTTATTGCAAAGTATTCTTCCATTAGATTTAGCGAACGGTGGTATAATAAGGCCGCCATTCATAGAGCAAAGAGTAGCTACATTAGTAACACTTAAACTTGTTTTGCTTGCAATTTTTCAATGGCCAGTAGGTTTTATTTTAAGGAATAAAAATTCATCTTTTAAATTCAAATTATGCTTAATATCGTTACTAATAGGTTTTATTTTCTTATCACTTTCTAATCTATTGATTAATGGATATATATTAATACTTTTAGCTTTCATACCTCTAACAATTTCTCTATGCATATTCCTACCATCTGCTTCAGATGCAATCATAAAGTCTTCTCCAAATAAATATCAAGGTAGAGTAATAGCTTTATATTCTCAGTGTTTTGGAATTAGCGCTTTAACAGTTCCATGGATGGCTGGCAAGTTAATTGATAATTTCGATACAGCCTTTCATTTATGGTTAATTGTTAGTATTATTTGTTTAGCCTTAGTACCAATATCTAAATATATCAAATAAAAAAATCTCATCCTTTTAAAATAATTTGATTTCTATTCATTTCTTCAATTCTTAATTCCCTTAAATATAAAAAGAAAGGAGCTGCGAAGGCGAAGGCGATTGTAAATGTAGTTAATATTACAATCCATAGGTTTTTCATCTCTAGTCTCTTCGATTCTGAAAGTATCCAAATAAATACTGCTGTTGAGCCTATAAACAGATCTCTAGATAAAGACTGTGAAGCTGGATTATTATTAGCCAATTCTACAAATAATTGAATATCAAAACCAGGTCCATAGCTTTTTACAAATTCAATATTTGCGAGTGTAGGTAAAACGGCTCCTAATATAGACAATAATAAATAAACCCATTTCAACCATTTAATCTGTTTTATCATAAAAAATTTTATTAAATACAAAATAATATATCAGAAATATTCTCTGATTTGTCTATTTTATGAAAAAAAAAATATCATAGTTTTACCTATTAACTTAACTAACTATATTAGAAATAATATAGCTATTCAAGAATGAGAACTGATGCACCTAAAAAAATATTTAAACTCCCTAAACTTAAATTAGCTGTTATTGGTCATGTTGAATGGGTCACATTCTTAAAGGTAGATCAGCTTCCATTAGCTGGAGAAATTTCACATGCAAAAGATTGCTTTGAGGAAGCCGCAGGGGGGGCGGCAGTCGCAGCTGTTCAAATGGCAAGATTAATAAATGGACCTGTTGATTTAATAACATCATTAGGTAAAGACAATTATGGTGAAAAATGCTACGAAAGGCTTAGTAAACTTGGTTTAAAATTAAAAGTAGCTTGGCGTGAAAAACCTACAAGAAAAGGTATTAGCTTGATTAGCAAAGATGGAGAAAGAGCAATTACAGTTATTGGAGAGAGATTACAGCCAATCGCTTCTGACAAACTACCTTGGGGTGATATGAAAAATTACGATGGTATTTTTGTTACCGCAACCGATAAAGAAGGAATAAAACTTGCCAGGAAAGCTAAATTCCTATCTGCTACTCCCCGAACAGGCGAGAAAACCCTAAAGAATGCAAAAGTAAAAATCGATGCTTTAATTGGAAGCGGTCTTGATCCTGGAGAGGCAATAAATTTTGATGAACTTGAACCTAAACCAGAAATATACATTTCGACAAAAGGTAAATCAGGTGGGACAATTTTCCCTGAAAATATTAAATACAAATCCATTAAGCCTAGCTCAAAAGAGATCGACACCTATGGATGTGGAGACTGCTTCGCGGGAGCTGTCACTACAGCTCTCTCAGCAAAACTAAATTTAGAGCAAGCCATTAATATAGGTGCATATTGCGGTGCTGAATGCTCAACCCATTACGGACCTTACTAAAATGAAAAAGCAAGAAAATAAAAATCCAAAACCAAACAATAAAAATTCTATTACTAATAATTTTATAATCCTAATATTTTCAATTATTTCTCTTTTTGTTGAATCAATAATAATAATTATCAGTTTATTTAAAAAAGGTATTGTAAAAAAAGAAGTACTTTCAAAAAAAACGGATCTAGGCTTCGACTTGATAATCAAGAGAAAATAAAGAACCATGTCAAGAGAAATTAATTTCATATTTTGTAATCAACTGGTTTTATTTCTATAAGTTGCTTTAATTAGATAAGGTTATAATCCTCCATAGTGAAATTGATTCTAATATTTTTAATAATATTTTTTATCTATATATTATTAACTTTAAAAAAGAGAGCAAAGTTTACTAACAGAAAGAGTTTAATGGAAAGATTCAAGAAAAGGTTCAAAAATATAAATGTTCGTCGAAAAAGGATATCTGAAGAATTTACAAATTCTCTTTTACTTGATCCTTGTAAAAATATCCCTTTGGGGACATGGTATTCAGAGGATGAACTAAGAGAAAAAGCAGATATTCATAGATCTAGGTTAAGTAAATTTGGTAAATCAAAAATCAATGGTGAGATGCTATTTGTAGGACCAAAAGGGGGCATTTACAAAATAAGTAATGATGGAAAGAAAAAATATGTGTAAATCTTAAAAGACGAAATGCAATAATTATAAAAAATATAATTATTGCTAAAATCACATTGAAAACTTATTAGCAAATTAAACATTGATTTCATACCTAACAGTCTCATTTGGAGAATTAGAGCTATCTAATCTAACTTTTTGGAGCCTTGTTGGAATAACAGTATTATTTGTCATCTCTTTTATTTTATCAACAATTCCTCTTACTAAAAATATACAAGCTACAAAAAGTCCTTCAAAAAAATAAAATCAAGCTGCCTGCTTATACTCTGAAAAATCTCTATTCGCCCAATGTATTCTTTTTATAGATAGATTAACCGTCGATATCTTCTTACTTTCTTCTTTCATATTTATAACATTCCTATCATCTACAAATTGATTTGATATTTGATTAGAAGAGACGCTCGAGATCTTTAAACGATATTTACGCGCAAGATTTTGAATTGAGAACCCTTCTGCCTTTGATCGATGTGGCCAAAAATTCTTCACGATAAATTAAATCTCTATTTTTAGGAAAACCAATAAAAATAAAATTGCAACTAATTCTAATTTTTTATAACAAATATTGTTTGTACTATTCCTAGAAATTAAGCAGCTGGCATGGCTGGTTTATATGATTCTTTATCTCCTACGCATTCAAGACTTTCCCTGGTAGAAACACCTGTAGTTGGATTTACGCCATCCGCTATTTTACAAAGATTTCTCTGATCTTCACTATCAAGAATTGCAAATGTAAAATCAGCTCCCTCAATCTGAGCGCCAGCGAAGCTGCTACCCGAGGCGATCATGTTTATCAATACCGCATTTCTAAGATCAGTTTTCTGAAAGTTAACCCTGTCTGAAAGGGTATCAGTAAGGTCTATCCCATTAAGATTTGAACCTTTTAAATCAGACAAAGTCAATGTTGTTCCGTGAAGATCAACATCACTAAAATCAGCATCTCTTGCCATAGCACCAGCTATTGAAGAAAGATGTAAGTCTTCTCCATGAAAATTAAACCCAGTGATATCAGATCGAACGTAGCTTGGAACTTCGTCCCCTTCTCCCTTAACGGCCACGTTTGCACCCGCAAATGCTGGGTTAACTCCAAAAAATATGATTAAAAGGCTCAGTACATATTTAATTATTTTTGAAAAAAGAAGATCTAAATTCATGAGTAAAGATGATAATCCACCTGAATAATGCAATTATCTCTCCTATTAAAGAATTTTATATACATTGATAAGACAAATTAATGTAAGAGGAAATATCTAAATGATTATCACAAAAGAGGTCTGCCGGAGATAAATTCGTGCATTACTGGATTCATCCAATAAAACCCTACAAATAACATGACAAACACATTAAAAAATATCAAGGCTCCACTTAGTAAAAAAGTCTGTTCATTCGAAGAATTATCTTCTGAAGTTTCTTGGACAATAGCTTGAAAATTCTGATTCATTTTTCGTAAAAAGACATGACTAAGTTACTAGAAAAACAAAATTTTTGAGGCTCTAACAGGAGAATTAACAGGATCTTTCTAATTTTTTAAGATTTTAATAATATTTTTTACTGAGATCTCCTAATAAGGGCAGCTTAGATGTTTCTAGATTTAAAAAAAATCAATATCGCACACAAGTATTAGTATCTGATAAAGACTTATTCACTCATGCCATTCATACAAATCAACACATCCTCCAAAAGTGATGTAGAAAATGTTGATTTGCTCCAAAAAGATATTTCAAAAATGGTTGCTGATCTAACCGGCAAACCTGAAAATTATGTAATGACGATGATCCAAAGAGATAACAAGATGACATTCGCTGGATCCGATGAACCATGCTGTTTTATTAATGTTAAATCAATTGGCTCTCTAACACCCTCCTCGATGAGCAAGTCTTTATGCGAATTAATTGCATCTAAAACGAATATAAATAAGAATAGGATTTATATCGAATTTATCGACGTTAAAGCCTCAAATTGGGGATTTAATAGTTCAACATTTGGATAGTAAATTTATTATTTTTTTTAATTAAAACTGAAATTTAAGATTAAATAAATTAACCTTTCATATAATCAGTAAAGCTCACGACCGCTTTCGGCACATAACTTTTCGATAGAAGGGCGAAAAGTTATTTTCAATCTATGTTTAGACCACAATTCATAAATAGACTCAATACATTTATCTAAAATGGCCAATTTTGTTGGTTTATAAATCCACCCTAAACCAATCAAACTATAAGCCTCTTGAAAAACCTTAATATCCTTGATTACTGAACCATCACTCTTCAAAGCATGGATTCTCTCCATCGCTTGTTTATAAGAAATGCTGTATTTAAAGTCTAAAGAAAAATTAGAACTATTTATATCAATAAAGCTTAGGTATCCATTTTGATTTCTTGATTGCAAGAAATCAACCTCTCTTTTACATAAGGGGCACCACCCTCTATCAAAAAAAAATAGTAAGCTTGACTAGATTCAAAAAAATCTAGATACTGATAAACCTTAAATTTAAAAATGGAAGGCTATCTTCGTTGTTCAATGTAAATAAACACTTGATAGCATACGAATAACGAGCGATCTTAATGATATCTAACTGTTAAAAAAAAATGGGCGCACTATTTATTGTCATATTAATCTCAGTATTAGTAGTTTCGGCTTTGCTTTTCTTTAATAAAGGTGAAAAAGCTCAAGAAATCAAAAGCAGTCTCAAAGATATATATGTAAATTTCAAAGAACTCTTCTCAAATTTTAAAAAGCTTTTTTTGATAGTTAAAGAGGTCATTCAATCAAAATTAGATCAAAAGCCAACTCAACTGGAAGATGAATCAACCGTTTCACAATCAGAAGTGCCCTCTGAACCAGAGGTAACTACTGAAGCACCCTCTGAACCTGAGATAAGTAGTGAACCTGAAGCTGTCGCTGAACCCGAGGTAACTGCTGATCCTGAACCTGAAGCACCCTCTGAACCTGAGATAAGTAGTGAACCTGAAGCTGTCGCTGAACCCGAGGTAACTGCTGATCCTGAACCTAAAGCACCCTCTGAACCTGAGATAAGTACTGAACCTGAAGCTATCGCTGAACCCGAAGTAACTGCTGATCCTGAACCCAAATCACCCTCTGAACTTGAGATAAGTACTGAACCTGAAGCTATTGCTCAACCTGAGGTAACTGCTGATCCTGAAATTCGATTAACTAGCGAATTAGAAAAACCTTCTGATGATTCAATTAATGATGAAAATATTGATAAAAAAACGAGCAATTTTTAATTAAATATTTTTTCCAATAAAAAGCCTCATCAAATTTGATGAGGCTTTTTGATTGAAATTTGCGATTAAATCTACTAGCTCTCAGTTGATGCTAGAGAGGCGACTGATCCAACAACACGACGGAAATCAAAGCCCATTGCTCTAAGAGCATGCCAGATATGACCTTGAATAAAGAAAAATCCAAAGTAATAGTGAACATTGGACAATGCTGCTCTAGTTGTATGGCCTAAAAACGCTGTGCTATCTGAAACATCTCCTGTGTCTACCCAATAAGGAGAAATTCCAAATTTCAAAGCTAAAGGCTCTCCATACCAATCAATAGGATAAACAGTTGTATTTTGAGCACACCAGAATGCCGCAACAATTGCCATCCAACCAATACCAGCAAGAGACCATGAAAGTACAGCTTCTGCTGAGAGCAATCCTTTACCTTTGAATTCAGTGTATTCGCCTAGTTGTTTTGTAGCTATGTGCCATGCACCACCACTTATTTGAACGAATGCCAAGAATGCATGTCCGCTCATTACTTCTTCAAGGCTGTCAATGGTTAAGAAGTCGAACTGATGCCCGTAAACCATTCCAAAATCACCATATCCAGGGAAGATTGTTCTGATTTCGCCTATAGCCGGGTCATAAATCCCATGCCATCTTGCCCACTCAACGAACCAAATATTTGCAACCCCAAAGAAAATCAAATGATGACCAAGAATGAATGTCAAATTATCTGGATTGTCCCATTCAAGTTTGAATTTCTTAGTGGTAGGGACTGGACCATCTTTCAAGTCCGGATCAAATAAAAGTGAATGTGCTAATCCAGCAGTTCCATATACAGCTGAAAAAATCAAATGGAAAATAGCAATTGTTGCTACACCAGCGCCAGTCCATACACCAGCTTCATCAAAGCCAATTCCAAGAGAGGCTAAATGAGCAAGGAATATGGAACTTTGATGTCCCATTGGTATTTCTGGGTTGTAGCGAGCAAGCTCCCAAAGGGTGCTTCCACCGGCTGCAAAGCAAATAAGACCTGTGTGGCCTATATGTGACCCTATGAATCGACCTGCGCGATTGGTCACCACAGAATTACCAACCCACCACCCATAGGTGACGTCCGGATTTCCGTAGGTCTGCATAATTAAGGAATTAAAGTCGAAATTTTGGGTACCATACACTTATTGCAATTGTTTTTACCAGAATAGTTAGAGGTCTTTATAGGTATCTATCTTTTTTTACCAAAAAATCAGTTTTTACTGAAAAAAAACAAAAAAAAATACCCCCCAAAGGGAGGTATTTTTTATTTTTAAATTGAATTTATCTTGGTGCTCTTCCATTAAAACCTGCACCTTCAACTCGAACTGTTGCGCCTTGACTGTTACCAATAGCATCAGCAACTTTCTTGAAGTCAAATCCTAAAGCACGAAGAGCATGCCAAAAATGGCCTTGTAAGAAGAAGAAACCAAAGTAGTAGTGAACATTTACCAAAGCAGCTCTGGTTGAGTGACCAAAGAAAGCGGTGGAATCAGAAAGGTCTCCAGTATCAACCCAATAAGGGGCCACAGAGAACTGTAATTTCAATGGTTCCCCAAACCACTCTGTTGGATATACGGTTGTATTAGTTGCAGCCCAGAAAGCAGCAACAATAGCCATCCAACCAATACCGGCAAGAGACCATGAAAGTACAGCTTCTGCTGAGAGCAATTCAGCTCCTTTGAATTTACTCCATTCTCCAAGTCTCTTGTTTTCCCATTGAGTTGAACCAGCAACCATATGAATAGTTGCACCTGTCAATTCAGCAAAAGCCAAGAATGCATGTCCACCCATAACATCTTCAAGACTATCAATTTCAATGAAATCGAACTGTCTATCCCAAATCATTGTCAAGTCAAGGTTGTAATTGACCTGGCGAACAGCTCCTATCGCAGGATCGTATATGCCATGTATCCTTGCCCATTCCACAAACCATATACATGCAACACCAAAGAAAAACAAATGGTGACCAAGAATAAAAGTTTGATTATCGGGATTTTCCCATTCAAGTTTGAATTTTCTAGCGCGAGGCACTTCGCTTTCTTCAACGTCAGCCTCAAAATAGACTGCATGCAAGAGAGCTCCTCCTCCATAAACCATTGACAAGACCAAATGGACAATAGCTATTGCAGCTACTCCTACACCTGTCCATGCTCCTGCTTCATTGAAACCAATTCCAATTGAAGCCAAATGAGCCAAGAATAGTGAGCTCTGATGCCCCATTGCAATATCAGGGTTGTAGCGGGCAAGCTCCCAAAGGGTGCTTCCACCAGCCGCAAATGCGATTAAGCCTGTATGCCCTATATGGGAGGCTATAAATCGGCCTGAGCGGTTGGTGACCACAGAATTACCAGCCCACCAATCATAGGTAACATCTGGATTTCCATAGCTCTGCATAATTTTTTAAGCGATACAGGCGAAATATGCGTGCAGATTACACGCTGCTGAAATGATATGTGCAAAATAGTTAGAGGTCGTTATTTAGTTTGACTATTTTTGCCCATTTCAAAAATAAAAACGATTTTATGGATGCTGAGATATTAACTCGATGAAATAGTAAAAATCTTCCAAAGTCTAATCATAGCTTGATTTAAACAAGTCAAATCCTCCACTAATCATTCAAAAAAGCTCAATCCACAAGATCTAACAATATTTGATATTAAAAATTTCAACGTTGTAAAACCAATAATTTTTTTTTCGATCGAAATCAAAAGATAAAAATTTGCAAAAAAAAAGAGGAGATAAATCTCCTCTTTAAAAACATGTTGTTTTTTTCTAATCAATAAAGCTGAGCTGGAAGAGGTTCTTTAAGAACTTTCTTAAAGTCAAATCCCATAGCTCTTAAAGCATGCCATAGATGACCTTGAAGGAAGAAAAATCCAAAGTAATAATGAACATTTGCTAGAGCAGCCCTAGTTGTATGGCCAAAGAAAGCAGGACCTCCTGAAAGATCAACACTATCAATCCAATAAGGAGCAATACCAAACTTTAAGATCAAAGCTTCTCCGTACCAAGCTTCAGGGTAAACTGTTGTGTTCTGAGCACACCAGAAAGCTGCCACTACAGCCATCCAACCAATACCAGCACAAGAGAATGAAAGAATTGATTCTGCTGAAAGAAGACCAGCTCCTTTGAATTTGGTGTATTCACCAACTTGCTTGGTTGCGATATGAAAAGCTCCACCTGTGATTTCTATGAAAGCCAAGAAAGCATGCCCGCCTAGGACATCTTCAAGACTATCGATAGCCAGGAAGTCAAACTGATGGTTCCAAATGTTAGTCAAATTAAGGTTGTACTCAACTTGTCTAACAGCTCCTATTGCAGGATCATAAATTCCATGAATTCGTGCCCATTCAACGAACCATATACATGCGACACCAAAGAAAAGCAAATGGTGTCCAAGAATAAATGTCTGATTATCTGGGTTGTCCCACTCAAGCTTGAATTTTCTAGCTTGAGGAACCTCTGAATCTTGCATATCGCCAACGAATAGCACTGAATGCAATAAACCACCGGCTCCATAAACCATGGAAAGAACCAAATGTACGATAGCAATCGAAGCGACTCCTGCCCCTGTCCAAGCACCAGCCTCGTCAAAGCCAATACCAATTGAAGCTAAATGAGCAAGAAAGATAGAACTCTGATGTCCCATTGGGATCTCAGGGTTATATCTTGCTAGTTCCCAAAGAGTACTTCCACCTGCAGCAAAGGCTATTAGCCCAGTATGCGCAATGTGAGCAGCAATGAATTTACCAGATTTGTTAGTAACCCCAGCGTTTCCAGCCCACCAACCATAGGTGACATCCGGGTTTCCGTAGGTCTGCATGATTTAAGAATTTTGGCGTAATACGGTGAGCACACCTTACAGGCAGCTCAATTCAAAAACTACTATTAGTAATAAGGTCTTATTCAGAAGTAGTAAAGTTTTTTTTCTTCAAATTGGCTTAACCCGCAACTAAACTAGGTTTTCATGGAAATACTCAAGAAAAATTTAAATATCAAAAATGAAATCTGCTTTACAACTTGAACTACAAGATCTTCATGGACTTCCTTTCATAGCAACAATAATTTGGTTTGTGCTACTTGGAGTTTGTCTTTTAGCAGTGGTTTTTTATTTTTTTCAAAAGAATTACAGGCAAAAAGCAAAAGTTGATGGCGAACTCCCTCCTGAAAAGAAATCACGACCAAAAGGATTTTAAATGACTAAGAAAATTTTGTTTTTCAAAGTTAGTTCTCAAATTAATGTATTATCCTGAAACACGGGTTTGGCATAGTGGCCACCTGGGTTAACAATAAAAACAATTTTTTTACTCAATGATTGATTTTTCTCACCTTCTTGATTTTGCCACTCAACTTCCACACCCATCAGATATTGGTTTAATCAAACCATCCGGTGGATTTAATATAGCCGCAGCTCTTTGTGGTCTTGGAGCAGTATTTGGAGCATCTCAATTCTTCTATTATTCTGATGATTCAAAAAGGATCGATCCTTGGGCTAAGCCTGAAAACTATAAAAACTAAAGGAATTTAAAATCTTTTAATTTTTTTCAAATAAAAAAAGAGCCTCGTCTAATGACGAGGCTCTTTTTTATTTGGAATCTTAAAAACCAATTATCAATCAGAAAGAGTAACCCTAGCGTTATCAAGATTACTAATTGAATCAGTAACCTTCTTGAAATCAAAGCCTAAAGCACGTATTGCATGCCAAAGGTGACCTTGAATGAAGAAAAAACCAAGGTAGTAGTGAACATTTGTTAGCCAAGCTCTTGAAGTATGGCCACTAACAACACCAGTCATATCAGCAGTATCAATCCAATAAGGAGATATACCAAATTTAAGAGCTAATGTTTCTCCATACCAGGCTTCGGGATAAACAGTTGTATTTGTTGCACACCAGAAAGCTGCAATAATCGCCATCCAACCAATACCAGCAAGAGACCATGAAAGTACAGCTTCAGCAGAAAGAATATTCTTTCCTTTGAATTCGGTGTACTCGCCTACTTGCTTAGTAGCGATATGAAATGCTCCACCTGTTATCTCTACAAATGCTAAAAATGCATGGCCACCCATTACATCCTCAAGACTATCGATAGCCAAGAAATCAAACTGATGATTCCAAATGTTGGTCAAATTTAAGTTGTACTCGACTTGTCGAACTGCTCCTAAGGCAGGATCATAAATACCATGAATTCGAGCCCACTCAACAAACCAAATACAGGCAACGCCAAAGAAAATCAAATGGTGACCCAGGATAAAAGTCTGATTATCTGGATTATCCCATTCAAGCTTGTATCTTGCTGCCTGACGGTGCTCAGGGCGATCATCAGCAAACAAACCTGAACTATTTTGGGTATCTTCGCTAAAGATCAAAGAATGCAATAGGCCTGCACCCGCATATACCATTGAACAAATCAGATGGAATACGCCGATAAAAGCAATTGATGTGCCATCGAATACTGTTCCAGTTGGGTCAAATCCAATGCCAATAGAAGCAAGATGTGGGATACTCACCATTCCCTGGTGTCCCATTGGAATATCTGGGTTGTATCTAGCGAGCTCCCAAAGTGTGTTGGCACCAGCTGCAAAACAAATCAATCCTGTATGAGCAACATGCGAGCCAATAAATCGGCTTGACTTATTTGTTACAACAGAATTACCAACCCACCACCCGTAAGTGACGTCTGGGTTTCCGTAGGACTGCATAATTTAGGAAATTGAAGTCGAAATTCGACCTACCTTACATTTAGTGCAATAAATTTGCTTGAAATCGTAAAAGGTCTTCAATTTAATGCACAAAACTAATTAATAAAATAACTGTGATTGTTCATTGATTTTCCCCACAAAAGCAGTGACAGATGGAAACTGAGAATCCTCGATTAACATCAGTCAATTTTTTTTATTACATCAAAAAAAAAGCCCCGCAAAAAAAAATACGGGGCTTTTTATTAAATATTCAATAATTAAATCAACTAGCCATTAAGAGTAACTTTTGCGGTATCTAAGCTCGCAACAGCATTTGTAACTCTTCTAAAGTCAAAGCCTAATGCACGAATTGCATGCCATAAATGACCTTGTAAAAAGAAAAATCCAAAATAATAATGGACATTGGTTAATGCAGCTCTTGTGGTGTGACCTGCAAATGCAGTGCTATCACTTAGATCTGCGGTATCAATCCAGTAGGGAGAAATACCAAATTTCAAAGCCAGAGGTTCTCCATACCAAGCCTCGGGATAAACAGTTGTATTTGTTGCGCACCAGAAAGCTGCGACAATAGCCATCCAACCAATACCGGCCAAAGAGAAAGAAAGTACCGCTTCAGCAGAAAGAATATTCTTTCCTTTGAATTCGGTGTATTCGCCTACTTGCTTAGTGGCGATATGAAATGCTCCACCTGCTATCTCTACAAATGCTAAAAATGCATGCCCACCAAGAACGTCTTCAAGATTATCAATAGCCAAGAAATCAAATTGATGATTCCAAATATTGGTCAGATTAAGGTTGTATTCAACTTGTCTAACAGCTCCTATTGCAGGGTCATAAATTCCGTGAATTCTGGCCCATTCAACAAATGCTATGCAAGCGACACCAAAGAAAATCAAATGGTGACCAAGAATGAATGTCAAGTTATCCGGATTGTCCCATTCAAGCTTAAATTTTTCAGTTGTAGGTCCTGGTCCATCAGCTAAATCACCATCAAAAAGAAGAGAGTGAGAAAGAGCTCCTCCTGCATATACAAGCGAAGCAATAATATGCACAATTGCTACAGACGCAACATTCGCCCCAGTCCAGACACCTGCATCATCAAATCCAATCCCAATAGATGCAAGATGAGCAAGAAAAATAGAGCTTTGATGACCCATAGCGATAGAAGGATCAAACCTGGCCAACTCCCAAAGAGTGCTAGCTCCCGCAGCAAATGATATTAAGCCGGTGTGACCTGCATGAGCTGCAATAAACTTTCCGGCGCGGTTAGTAACCCTTGAATTACCAGCCCACCAACCATAGGTGACATCTGGATTTCCATAGGTCTGCATGTGAAATCAGGGGGGAGAATATATATTTTACAGGTTACAAGTTAGTAGACTATTTAACTATCTACAAAAGAAAGAAAACGTCGTTTGATTAATAATACAATATCATTTTACACCTAGATATAAGTAAAAGTTAACAGTCAAATTAGTGTTTATTAATACAAGTTTTACTTATAAGATAAGCAAATTGATTTAATTTAGAAAAATCAATAAGATATACTTAACCTTTACAACATTTTAATATTTACTGGAAGAGCGCAAGGACTCTTCCAGTGTTGACAGAGAAACGAACTTCGACTTCAATTCCCATCAACAGAAATGTCATAACAAAAATCAACTCATAGTGCGAGAACAAATAATTAATTTCATACAACCAAAACAAATTGGAGGAAATGGATTTTATAAATCCAAAAATATTTGAGGGTTATACGTACACAATGTTTATCTTAATCTCTTCTAGATTATAGATTGATTTGTAAAAAATTATACCTAAAGATCTAAGTTCGCTTGATATTGACCGCATCGTCGAAATGGCATGGGAGGATAGAACTCCTTTTGAAGCAATTCTCTTCCAATTTAATTTAAAAGAGAAAGAAGTTATTCATTTAATGCGCTCTAATCTAAAAGCATCTTCATTCAGAATGTGGAGAAAAAGAGTCTCAGGAAGAAAAACCAAGCACGGGTTCCCTAATTACGAGCCAAGGTTCAAGTCACCAAACCAAAAGTGAAAATTAAATCCACAAAAAATTGCCCAAAGTGCAACAGAGACTTTAAATGGAGAAAGAAATGGGCAAAAGATTGGGAAAATGTCATTTATTGCTCAGAAAGATGTAGAAGAAGAAAAAATCAAAAATAATTATATTGATTAATTTTTCACACTTAAAAAAGATTTGAGTTAATTTGAATTAATCAACTTCTTAATTATTTTCTAAGAAGTAATTAACTTATTAATCAAAAAAGTGAGAAAAATATTCCTGGTATTTCCAAATCAATTATTCAAAATAAAAAATCAATTTTCTGATATTAAACATATTGCTTTAATCCAAGATAACTTATTTTTTGGCTGTGATTCTCAATGGAAACAAAAATTTCATTGTCAAAAAATAATTTTTCACAAAGCCAGTATGGACTCCTACGAAGAAAATCTTAAAAGGAATGGCTTTAATGTGATTTATATAAAACATAAAAAAGAAAGCAGAACTGAAGAGTATCTAAATTATATTGCAGCAAAAGGTTTTAATTATTTCATTACTTATGAAATGTTTGATTGGTCGCTAGAAAAAAGAATTAATGATTTCTCTTTGAAAAATAATACAAAGTTAGAAATAAGAAAAAACGATATGTTCTTAACTTGTCCAGAAATATCTGATGAAATCCTTAATCAAAAAAAAATTAATGGAATGCAGAAATTCTATAAACTTCAAAGACTAAAATTAAATATTCTAATTGAGAAAGATGGTTCGCCAACCGGGGGCAAATGGAGTTTTGACAAAATCAATAGAAAGAAGCTACCAAATTCAATTAAAGTACCGAGAATCCCAATTATAAAAAATAACAAATTCTTAGATAAAGCAAAGAAAGAAGTTTCAATAAATTATAAAGATTATTATGGGAGGATAGAAAAATTTAATTATCCACTTTCTCATAAAGATGCTGAAGAATGGTTGGATGATTTTTTAATTGAAAGATTTAATCTATTTGGAGATTACGAAGATGCAATACATTCATATCATAGGAACCTTTGGCATAGTGTTCTTTCTCCATTAATTAATTCTGGCTTACTTACTCCAAGCCAAATAATAGATAAATCTTGCGATTTTTACCAATCAAATAATATTTCTATTAATTCCTTTGAAGGATTTATTAGACAAATTATTGGCTGGCGTGAATTCATCCTATTAATGTATAAACGAAATAGTTTAGAACTTAGAAATGGAAACTTCTGGAATTTTGAGGATAAACCAATACCATCTAGTTTTTACACTGGTCAAACAGGAATAAGGCCTTTGGATGACTCAATACAAAATATTTTAGAAACCGGATATGCACATCATATAGAAAGGCTAATGATAGTTGGAAATTTAATGCTTCTATGCAGATTCCATCCTAATCAAGTATACAAATGGTTTATGGAATTATTTATAGATTCATATGATTGGGTTATGGTTCCAAATGTTTATGGAATGAGTCAATTTTCAGATGGAGGACTATTTACAACTAAACCATATATTTCAGGTTCTAATTATGTCCTAAAAATGTCTAACTATAAATCTGAAGATTGGTGCTCAATTTGGGATAGTCTTTTTTGGACATTCAT
Organism: Prochlorococcus marinus str. MIT 1214; assembly: GCF_027359355.1. NCBI lineage: Bacteria > Bacillati > Cyanobacteriota > Cyanophyceae > Synechococcales > Prochlorococcaceae > Prochlorococcus > Prochlorococcus marinus. Next base: position 660,462 of record NZ_CP114777.1, read on the forward strand.
AGATGACTATAAAAATAAGTTTAAGGGCCAATATCGATTGTCTATGATTTTAAGAAATCTAGAAAAAATGGATCCTAATAAAAAAATGAATCATAGACGTAATGCTTATGACTTCATGTCTAAACTTACTTAATAATTTCAACTAAGATATTCAGAATTTTCAGTCCTTATTTTTCTTTGTCTAGGTGGTGTTCTTACACCAAAAAAGAGCTCTCGAAGAGAGAAGAATTAATTATAATTAATTTTTAATCTATATAGTGAAGCTTAAAATCGGGGATAGTATTCCATCGTTTTCTTTAAAAGATCAAAATGGAAACATCAGAACATCAAATAAATTGAAAAAGTCTCTGGTTTTATTTTTTTACCCAAAAGACGATACTCCTGGTTGTACTATTGAAGCTTGTGGCTTCCGAGACAAATATGATCTTTTTAAAATTTTAGGTGCTGAAGTTTGGGGAATAAGCAATGGTAATCGTCAAAGTCATCTTATATTTGCAAATAAAAATAACCTTCAGTATCCATTACTTTGCGATCATAATAATATCCTTAGAAAACAATTTGGGGTACAGAAAAAGCTAGGATTCATCGAAGGAAGAGTAACCTATATAATAAATTCTGAAGGAATTATCAAACATATATTTGAAGACCTTCTAAATGGTCCAGCTCATATAAAAGAAGCTATAAAAGCATTAAAAGAACTTCAATTATTAGAAAATAATTAAAATTAATACTCTAATGAATATTTTTAAAGAGGCTAATGATGTATTAGATGATTTTATTATCAACCGTCTTGTTTCATACCATGAGCTAAGAAATTACGATTACGGAATAGAAAACCGAACTAATGTTTCTAATATTTCTAAATATACATCTCATAGAATACTTTACGAATATGATATACTTGAAAAATTAAAAAAATTTGACAAGACAAAAAAGTATACTGATGAAATTCTCTGGAGGATATATTGGAAGGGTTACCTTGAAAATCATAAATCAATATGGTTTGAATATATAAATTTCAAAGAAAATTCAAATTTTTCTAACTTAAATAATGCTATGGATGGTAATACAGGTATAGATTGCTTTGATACATGGATAGATGAGCTTAGAGATAATAACTATTTACATAATCACTCAAGGATGTGGTTTGCAAGCATATGGATTTTTACTTTAGGACTTCCATGGCAACTAGGAGCAAGGTTTTTTATGAAACATCTTTTTGATGGGGACGCTTCATCAAACACCCTTAGCTGGAGATGGGTAGCAGGTATGCATACAAATAAGAGGCCTTACTTAGCATCCAAGAAAAACATCGATAAGTACACAATTAATCGATTCCGAAAGACTCACTTTAGCGTATCGAAAAATATTAATATCATAAAATATAATCCTCTTCAATCAAATAAAATTCCAGTTCAAAGAAATTTTACTATTAGTAAGATTCTACTAATGTTTGATAATGATATGAATATTCTGAACAGATCTAAGTTATTTAATTTATACTCAAAAGTTTATATAATTAGTAATGGAATCATCAATGATGGCTTTGAGCTAAGCGAGAAAGTAAGCAAATTTAAACTAGGTTTAATTGACAATATAAATAAGTTAATCCCAAACTCAGAAGTATTAAAATCAACTGACATAGAAATCCTTTTTTGTGATCACAATTTTATTGATGTTATCTACCCAGGAGTTGGGCATAATCTAGATTTAATAAATAAATTCGCTAGTCAAAATCAAATTATTATTAATTATATATACAGAGAAGAAGATCTTAGATATTGGAATTATGCTAACTCAGGCTTTTATAAATTTAGGACTTCATTTTATAGACTGAATATGATCTAACATCTTATAAATTTATATTATATAAATTCAAACATAATAAATTTCACCTACCACAAAAAAGTCAAATCATAATTATAGTAATTGAAGATATCGTGAGAATTATGGTTAGATTAAATGAAATTCAAATGCAATATGGAAAAATATTTTTAATCACTGGAGCAAATAGTGGTCTTGGTTACGAAACATCAAAATTCCTTTTAGAAAGGGGGGCAACAGTAATTATGTGTTGCAGAAATCTAATCAAAGGAAAGAAAGCCAAAGAAGAACTTTTAAGATTTAATTTTCCTGGAAAGATTGAACTAGTTGAATTAGATTTATCAGATTTAATAAATGTTAAAAACTTTGCTGAATTTATCAAAAATAAATTTGATTACTTAGATGTTTTAATTAACAATGCTGGGATAATGGCTCCCCCAAAGACTTTTAGCAAGCAAGGATTCGAAATACAATTTGCTGTTAATCATCTTGCTCATATGAGCTTAACGTTAGAATTATTGTCCATGCTTGAAGAAAAAAATAATTCTAGAGTTGTGACCGTAACCTCAGGGGTTCAATATTTTGGCAAAATACAATGGGAAGATTTACAAGGAAGTCTTAAATATGATCGGTGGGCTTCATATGCGCAAAGCAAGCTTGCAAACGTAATGTTTGGATTGGAACTCGATTCAAAACTTAAAGAAAGCAATTCAAAAAGCTCTTCACTACTAGCTCATCCAGGATTTGCACGTACAAACTTACAGCCAAAGTCCGTTGAGGCTAATCAATCATGGAAAGAAGGACTTGCTTATAAATTGATGGATCCCATGTTTCAAAGCGCGAAAATGGGGGCATTGCCTCAAATATCTGCCGCTACATTACCTAGCGCTAAAGGAGGAGAACAATATGGGCCTAAATTTAACTTTAGAGGTTTACCAAAAATATGTAGAAATGCGCCAAAAGCATTAAATCAAACCTCAAGAAGAAAATTGTGGGAGATAAGCGAAAAGCTTATAAAAGATGTTTAATATACAATTAAAAAAAAGGAAGTAACTCTTCTCCTTTATCACATATTTCTTGTTGTTAAGGGCATTCTATTTTTCCAGTCCAATTGATTAAGCCTCTTCTAATTGAACAATTACATTTATCCTCACCTGTTAATTCATTAAGTTCTTTACCTGTCCAAGGAGATGGCTTATCGCTTAGCATTATTTCTTTCAATCGATTAGAAAATGACTCGTTTAACTGATCATAAACTTCTACTGACTGAAGAAAATCATCAAACGCCTCAGATTTGTCATCATAATTTCTTTTTTCGAATTCCTTATCAAAAACACCTCTCATAAATCTTGTACAATTGATGGCCTCAGAGTTAGTAAATGGTTTTAACTTTTGACTTAAGTATTCACGATTACTCACTATAGATTCAAGAGACAACAATCTTTCTTCTAAATCCTTAATCTTTTTAACTGAAGGCAAATCATTATTTTGAATATCATCATCAGATAAGGACTTAGTAACTAAATGAGTAATATGCTCAGTTAGACTTTTACCCGACATCATTGCCTGTCGCTTAACTCTAATCAATAAGTCTTTTGAGATCTTTATATTAAACTGACTTTTAGTCATTTTTCCAGAGACATGACTTGGTCAATCATAATCATTTGTTTTATATTAGCAATAAAATGTTAACGAGAAATGATCATCTCCAAAGAAGAAGTTAGATTACTATTTAAACTATTTATGCTAGCATAAATAGTTTAAATAGTAATCTTGTTTTTTGTGAATTAAGTAATCTCGATATTCCACTGTAGTTCACTTTTTAATTTAGAAGGCCCTACGAAACTTCCTCTAACTGGTGCTACGAGTTCAGAGTTTGAAGAAGAAGCTAAAGCGACATAATTATGATTAATAAGTCCGGAACCAGTGGGGTCAAAACCTCTCCATCCAAAGCCAGGTATATAGACCTCTGTCCATGCATGTAGTTCATACTTTTCAGGAGGTTCATCCATAAATTGATATCCGCTAACAAACCGACTTGGTATACCAACACATCTACAAGTTTCCATCAACAATATTGCTAAATCTCTACAAGAGCCAACTCTTTCGCTCAAAGTTCTTCCAGAAGTCCATGCATGTCCAATATGCCTTGGAGTATATTTAACTCTATCTTTAATTAATTCAATTAATTGGTACAAAAAGTCCAATACATTATTATTATTTATTCCGACCAAAGCCTCTTGGGCGATTTTAATTGCGGCAGGATCATGTTGACCATTAGGGAACCATCCATTAATAAATCCAATCAATGAATTATTGGATTCAATCTTCAAAGGCAAACTTAAGTCATAATCATTTTTTAACTGATATAAATCTGAATGAATCTTTGTTTCTATTTCACTTTCTGCCTTTATGGTAAAAGAATTTGTAGACCCAGTGAAAACCACTTTAAAAATATCATCTCCGTTCTCTGAAAGCAAAGGGAAAATAGAATATGAAGAGGGGTATATTTTAAGTTCAAAATTTGATAATTTCTGAAAATTATTAGATCTTGGTTTAAGACAAATTAAATGATTATCAAGTGTTACTGGAATTTCATAAGTATAAACTAATGTATGAATTATTTTCTTTTTCATTCTTGTAAAGATTCAACATCAAATCTTTTATCATTTCTAAAATAAATCCCATGTATAAGATCATGTAATTTATTTAAATCAATTTGAAGACTATCTATAGCTTCATGTAAACCATCTTTAATCAAGTGATCGATTCTTACAAAGCTCCATTTTGAAAGCAATAAGCCTATTAAGCATTCAAGATCATTTGGCTTTTCAGAAACAGGAGCGTTTTGAATCTTACCCAAAGATTGATTAATGCCTTCAAGGCAAAACCTAACTGATCTTGGAAAAATAGGATCCAATAACAAAAAGCTAGCAATCGCATTCGGTGTTATTGATCCTTGCTCAGATATCCTAAACATCTGATAAGCTCCTGCTGATCGTAATAAAGAAATCCACTGAAGCTCATCTAAAGCTCCTCCAAGCTCTTTTAAATTTGGTAAAAGTAAAAAATATTTTACATCTAATATCCTAGAAGTTTTATCAGCTCGCTCAATTAATCTTCCTAATTTACTAAAATCCCATGCGATATCATGACTAAAAGTAGCATCAGTAACTCCATAAAATAATTGACAACCTCTTCTAATCTCAAATAATTGTTCTTGAGCAGGCTGATGCCATATCACTTCTCCTTCTTGAATACTCCAATATAAACTATTAATTTGTTCCCACATTTCAGAAGTAATCACATCTCTTATTTGACGAGCATTTTCTCTTGCCATACAAATACAACTTAAAATACTATTAGGATTTTCTCTATCTCTAATAAGAAAATTTGTTACATCACTAGGAGTTGTATTTATATAACTTTCATCAAACTTCTTTCTATCTCCACTAGCGTCGACCAGAGGCAACCAAGGCTCAGCACTACCAGGAGGACAATCTAGTGCCATAGACTCACTTACCTCAACAAATCTAGAAATATTTTCTGCACGTTCCAGATATCTATTAATCCAATAAAGTGATTCAGCGACTCTACTAAGTAACATTTTAATTATTTACTAACGACCCAAGTATCCTTACAACCTCCTCCTTGAGATGAATTAACAATCAAAGAATCTCTTTTCAATGCTACTCTTGTTAATCCACCAGGACTTACCCAAGTATTCTTGCCTCTGAGCACATAAGGTCTTAAGTCAACATGACAGGGATAAACTTCACCATCACTAAGTGATGGAACTGTAGACAAATCTAATGTTGGTTGCGCTATATAATTTCTTGGATTAGCTTTTATTTTAGCTGAAAATTTATTAATATCTATTTGAGAAGAGTGTGGACCGATTAACATTCCATAGCCACCTGCTTCTGATACACTTTTTACAACTAATTTATCAAGATTTTCTAGTACAAAGTTCAGGTCACTTGATCTTGCACAAACATATGTTTTAACATTATTAATTCGTGGTTCTTCATTTAAATAATACCTAATCATATCAGGAACGAAAGTATAAATTAATTTATCATCGGCAAGTCCTGTCCCAGGGGCATTTGCAATAGCAACTCGACCTTTTCTCAATACATCAATAAGACCTGGAACTCCAAGCATTGAATCTTTTCTAAAGAACTTAGGATCTAAATAATCATCATCTATTCGGCGATAAATTACATCGACTTTTTTGATACCAGAAGTGGTTTTCAAATAAACATTTTGATTCTTACAAACTAAATCACTTCCCTCCACTAATTGAATCCCCATTTGTTGAGCTAAGTAACTGTGCTCAAAATATGCACTATTAAAAACTCCAGGGGTGAGTAGAACAACTTTTGGAGTATCCGTCCAAACTGCTAATTCCTGGAGAGATTTCAATAAATAAGAAGGATAATCATCAATAGGTCTAACTACTCTTCCATTAAAAAGGCTGGGAAAAACCCTTTTCATAACTAATCTATTTTCTAAGAAATAAGCAACACCTGAAGGACAGCGAAGATTATCCTCTAATACGAGCCACTCGCCTTTGCCATCTCTAATAAGGTCTAGACCAGATACATGGCACCATTTTCCTAGTGGTAAGACAAAACCCCTCATCTCAGGTCGCCATCCATCAGAACTCTCTATGAGATCTCTTGGGATAATCCCATCTTTAATTATTTGTTGTTTTCCATATACATCGGCTAAAAATAAGTCTATTGCTTCGAGTCTTTGTATTAGTCCCCTCTCTAAATCTAACCATTCAGAAGAACCAATTACTCTAGGCAGAGGGTCAAACGGAAGAATTCTTTCAGAACCTTTGTTACCAGATTCATTTAGACGGAACGTTGCTCCATGGCGAAGAAGTAGCTTCCTTGCGATTTCATGACTTACATTCAACTGATCTAGACCCATCTTTCCTAAAGAGGAAAGCAAAGGTTTTAGAGATGTTCTTGGCAAATAATTATCAGAAGAAAAATATTCATCATATCCCTTTTTAGGTTGGTAATCTTTAAACATATCAACCCCAAATAAGTATATTGAATATGAATCAAATTATTAATTTCACAGGTAGCTAAAAATACAAAAAGAGTCTTAAAGGAATATGAAAGACTCAATATGTATATTTTAATACACTTTGAAAAATACAAAAAGAGTCTTTCATCCTCATGGAAATTTATAAATAAGTTAAAAACTTATAAAAGCAAAACGAATGTAATTAATACATCTAAATTTACATAAAGAAAAATACTTTTTGAAGATTCAATTTAGGTAATAGTTGAATTGATAAATATGTCTGATATTCCTCAAAACAATCCCGTTACTTCAGAAAACAGAGCCTGATTTTCTACCGATTCAGCAAAACCTAAGAGTAATTCACCTCTATTTTCCAGACCACTATCTAATTGCTCAACCCAGTAATCATAACCAGCTTGGTCTGCCTCTCGACCTAGGATATTTTTATATAAAGTATTCACATAGGTTCCTGTATCAACATTCTCTCCATAAGTTGATTTGAATTCATCAGAAGCCAAAAAGGAGTCTGCCACTTGGCGATTACTATTTTCTCCAGAGGCATTTTTTTCAATCCAATACTCAAGTCCGCCTGCATCAGGGAATCTTGCAAAAGCTGCGTTATAAACTCTAAACATTTGTCCAGTTGCGTCATCTTTTGATTTAACTTGATCAAATGTCTCTTGTATGTCTCTAATACCACTAAAAGATTTATCGTCAAATTCTAATTTCGGAACACCAGTAATATCATCAAATCCATCATCTGTTTTAACTTCGATAGTTCCATCATCCCTTTTATAAAATTTAAAATCTTTACTCTTACCTGTATATGTTTTAACGACATCTAATTTAGAGACGTCTACCTTTTGATCAGCAAATTGAATGTACTCAATATTCTTCAAGGTATCATTTCCATCATTCAGTCCTTCTCTTTGATCTTTAATTGAAATAGTATCTTTTGTTCTATCAAAATGATAATCCTCAAAATTTCCAGCATAAAAAGCGACATCTTTTCCTTCTCCTCCATCAATGAAATCTGAGCCCAAACCACCAAATAATTTATCTGAAGTTTCTCCGCCTTCCAGTCTGTCATCACCATCATCTTTACTCTTAACCAATGAAGCCCAATGACTTATCGAATCACTACTCTCCGTAGACGTAGGATCCCTTAATTCTTTAATATCCATCCAAGGATAAGCAACTTCACCAATCGGTTTTTTATCGAGATCTAAAGCAGTTGGATCAAGTTCTTCTTCCGCCAGCTCCACAGCGGTCGCTGCTTCTTTAATTGGATCCTTAGTTGCACCCCAATATCCAGCGATCTTGTTAGCTTCATTATCTAGTGACGTATCAAAAAAGCTGGCATCTGTAACCCAAGCGCCACTGGTGGACCGATAGCCACCTGCCAATTTAATTTCGTTTGCCGTAATACCCTCTGGAATTACAGGTTTAATTTCTGCTTCTGGCACTTTCCATCCTTCTGTCTGAAAAGATTCTGCTTTCACCCATTGGCCAAAGGGATCCCAAAAACCTCCATCGATTTTGATATCCTTTGCGGGTGGTGGAGCCCATGCAACGGTTTGCGCATCAGCGCTTCCTTCTCCGAAATGTGCTATTGAGGAAACCCATGTGTTATCGACATCAAAATAACCACCGTTTCTTTTGATTACATCTTTCTCAGGAACAATCCCTGTGTTATTTAAAAAATCCTTTGCGGTAACCCACTTTCCATTGGGATTCCTAAAACCACCATCCTTTTTAATCAATTCATCTGGAGGGACAGTCCATCCTGCAGATAATGGATCTTTAAAGTAGTCGTCTTCTTCAACAAAAGTTCCATCGGCTTTTGTAAAGCCTCCTGTCTTGGCGATTACATCTGCTTCTGGTGGAGTCCAGACAGTTGATATAGCAGGTTGATCACCACTTGTTCTTTTATTGAAGAAGGATTCCGCAGACATCCATGAACCATCAGGTCCTCTGAGTCCTCCTTCCCAACGAATAATATCGTCATCTGGAAGCACCCAATTCTTAAATGCTGCTGCTGCATCTGGAGCCATGTTTGCAGCTTGTTCTGGAGTTAAAGCTGCGAATGATTCTGGATCCAATTCCTTTAATTGATTTCCCCTAAATCCCGCCATAGCTTCTGGATCAAGCGCGGCAACATGCGTTGGCATAAATCCTTGCATTGCTGCAGAATCAAAAGCAGCTAAATGATCTTTTCTAAAACCAGCAACTGCAGTAGGAGCAAACGCCGAAATATATTTATCATCAAAACTAGCAACTGCCATTGGGTCAAAAGCTGCAACATGTTCCATACCCAGAGTTGTCATATAGCCGTAATCAATCGCAGCAAAATGATCAGAATTAAATCCTGCCATCGCTGATGGATCAAAGGCAGCAAATTGATCTTTATCTAAACCTGCTATTGCTTTTGCTTCTAAGGCCGCCACATGATCAGCATTAAATCCTGCGATCGCTTCAGTATCAAAAGCGGCGATATGTCTGTCATCAAAACCAGCAACTGCCATTGGGTCAAAAGCTGCAACATGCTTACTTTTAAAGCCAGCAATTGCAGTAGGATCAAATGCTGCAAAATGATGTTCACTTAATCCACCTATCGCAAGTGGGTCAAAATTTTCTATTTGATCACTTCCAAAGCCAGTCATTGCCTGAGGATCAAATGCTGCGAAATGGTTTCTATTTAAGCCTTGAATTTCTTCATATTTAAGATTGGCTATATCTGATACTTGAAAATCATTTACATCAATACCATTAACAGTTGAGGTAGGTGGAGAATATACATATCCTCCATTGCCATCATCGGCCCAATTTGGTGGGATGACGACATTTCCATCAGCGCCTCTAGACCACCCTGTTACTTGAGCCTCAGTCGCTAAGGTTCCAGCGAGAACAATATCTGATTCTGGAATCAAAGCACTCGGAACAGAATTAGCCAATTCATCTGGACCTAGATATCTATAATTGCCTTCTAAATCCACTTCCCATTCTGGTGGAGCATATGTAAAGCCCCCTAGCCCATCCCATTTCCAATCTGCCGGAACTTCGATATTTCCATTTATATCTCTAGTAAAACTTGCTATGACATGCTCAGGGGCCTTCGCTCCAATTGCTGGCCTAGCCATTCCCTGACCATCATCTCCTTCTGAGTTTGGTGGATTGTAATACTCCCCTGATAAAGGATCGAATCCACCACCATCTGCAACCCCAGTGCCAGTTAAAGGATCCCAAGCAAGTTGATTTAAAGATCGTAAAGTTTCATCTCTTCTCCTTTTAGCTTCTTCCGCTTCAATTGCTTCGCCACCTCGATAAGGGCCAGGGCCACCAACATCTATTACAGATCCAAAAGAAGGTGGAGAGTATACATATCCACCTTGACCATCAGCAGCCCAATCAGCTGGAGGCATTAAGGATCCGTCTGCGCCTCTTTGCCATCCGTCAATTTGATCTTGGCTGGCTTGAGTTCCATCAGCTATAGCTCCTTGCCCCTCTCCTTCAAAACCTTCTGGGGGTGAGTAAACATATCCACCTTGACCATCAACAGCCCAATCAGCTGGAGGCATTAAGGATCCGTCTGCGCCTCTTTGCCATCCGTCAATTTGATCTTGGCTAGCTTGAGTTCCATCAGCGAAAGAGGGTTCTGGTGGGAAATATTCTCCTCTTGCTCTTGCTCTTTCTTCTGCCCTTCTCCCCATTTCTTCTGCTCTAGCTCTACCTTCCGGGGTGTCTGAGTAATCTTCAGGAGCCATTCCTGCCTCTGCTGCTGCCGCCTCAAAAGCATCTCTTTCAGCTATATCTTCTGCACTTGGACCAGGTGGCTCTTCTGCACCTCGCCCTGGAGGTATGTAACCAGGTGAACCAGATCCAAAATCTCCTGGTGGAGGTGGAGCAAACTCTCCTGGTGGAGGTGGAGCAAACTCTCCTGGTGGAGGTGGAGCAAACTCTCCTGGTGGTGGTGGACCTTGTGGTGGTGGACCTTGTGGTGGTGGAATAAATTCTGGTGGTGGATCGAAATTTCCTTGTGGTGGTGGACCTTGTGGTGGTGGACCTTGTGGTGGTGGAATAAATGCTGGTGGTGGATCGAAATTTCCTGGAGTGCCAGTCATTATGAATAATTCTTATAAATAAATTGTGAAAAAAGATAGCAGATCTAGCTTTTGTATTTAGCGTGAAACCGCAAATATTAAGAAAAAGTAAAAGTCGAAGTCTCTAAGTGCAATTTTTTCTACTTATCAATGAATTAATTAGATAAAAAGGGAACTTATCCGATAAGAAAAAATTATTTACAAAACTAGATTTACTAATTTCCATTAACCAAAGTTTGGTGAGTTTACCCATCCTTGAAATCTGATTAAGAAGCTAAATTCTTAATGTCAGATTTTTCTCTGATCTTATTTCTTGCTCTTAGGGCAAAACAAAACGTTCTTATTCATGACCACCATTCAGCAGCAACGTTCTTCGTTGCTCAAAGGTTGGCCACAATTCTGCGAGTGGGTTACTTCTACCAACAACCGTATCTATGTCGGTTGGTTCGGTGTATTGATGATCCCTTGTCTTCTTGCGGCAACAACTTGTTTCATCGTTGCATTTATCGCTGCTCCTCCAGTTGATATCGACGGTATCCGTGAGCCAGTAGCTGGTTCATTCATGTATGGAAACAACATCATTTCTGGTGCTGTTGTTCCTTCAAGTAACGCTATCGGCCTTCACTTCTACCCAATCTGGGAAGCAGCAACTCTTGATGAGTGGCTATATAACGGTGGCCCTTACCAGCTTGTAATCTTCCACTTCCTTATCGGTATCTCTGCATACATGGGACGTCAGTGGGAGCTTTCATACCGTTTAGGTATGCGCCCATGGATCTGTGTTGCTTACTCAGCTCCTGTATCAGCAGCTTTCGCTGTATTCCTTGTTTACCCATTCGGTCAGGGTTCATTCTCTGATGGTATGCCTCTAGGAATTTCTGGAACATTCAACTTCATGTTCGTTTTCCAGGCTGAGCACAACATCTTGATGCACCCATTCCACATGGCTGGTGTAGCAGGTATGTTCGGTGGTGCTTTGTTCTCTGCAATGCACGGTTCTTTGGTTACTTCATCACTTATCCGTGAGACCACAGGACTTGATTCACAGAACTACGGTTACAAGTTTGGACAAGAAGAAGAGACATACAACATCGTTGCAGCTCATGGCTACTTCGGTCGTTTGATCTTCCAATATGCAAGCTTCAACAACAGCCGTAGCCTTCACTTCTTCTTGGCTTCATGGCCAGTGATTTGTGTTTGGTTGACATCTATGGGCATCTGCACCATGGCGTTCAACTTGAACGGTTTCAACTTCAACCAGTCTGTAGTTGATACTTCAGGCAAGGTTGTACCAACCTGGGGTGATGTACTTAACCGTGCAAACCTTGGTATGGAAGTAATGCACGAGCGTAATGCTCACAACTTCCCACTTGACCTAGCAGCTGCTGAGTCTACTTCTGTAGCTCTTGTTGCACCTGCAATCGGTTAAGTCTTTAACTTGATTTTTTAAAGCCCTCTTTTAGAGGGCTTTTTTTTTGCCTTTTTGCTCTATACATTTGCTGATTGGTTTGTTGCAAAATATATAAAACTCCATCAGGATTGCTAAGAAAGCAAGCAAAAGTCGGGGGCTTGGTTAGATCAAAGTTGGGATAAAAAAACAAAGTAAAGGATATATGAACTTAAAGTAGAAGCAGCACAAAGTTGTTGATGGTCTCCTGAATTTCTGACTCACCGAGGTAACTCAATTAAGCAAAGACTATTTAAAAACTATTTTAAAGTAGACATCTCTACTTTGATCAAATCAGATACTCTTTCCATAACTTCATTCCAGTTATGTCTTTTCTTTTGTCTGAATAATCTCATGGATGGATACCAAAATGTCGTTTCTTCTTCTAGACCCCACGTCCAAAAGGGTATATCTCTTAAAAGTAACCAAACTTTTTTTCCCATTCCTCCCGCTAAATGAGCAACAGAAGTATCAGAAGTAATGATTAAGTCACAATTTTCAATTATTGCAGCAGTTTCCATAAAATCCCAAATGGAATTAATTACTTCTTGAGATTCAACGAAATTATTTTTAAACTCGCAATTCTCTAACTGTTCTGATCCAAATCCCTTTTGCAACGACAAGAATTTGACACTGTTATTTTTACTGAGTAAAGAGAAAGTATTTAGCGGGAGAGAACGACCTTTGAGAGAATTCTTTTCGACATTTGGATTACCTTGCCAATTAATACCAACAATGGGTCTTTTTTCTTTAGATAGGTTGCTTTTCCACTTATTAACAAGTTCATCAGTTGAGAAAATGTATGGATTATTAATTATTGGATTTTCCGGTCTGATTTTTAGATGTTTTGCTAAAGATAATAAAGGTATCCATTTTCCCTGGGAAACTGTTATGGCTTGATCTGTAGTTAATGGATTGGGATCAATAGCTGATGATTTGATTAAAGAATGTAATTTTTGCTGTGCGCAAAAAGAAATCTCTAAACCTTTTCGTCTGAGATATGGGATATAGCGCATATATTGAAGCGTATCTCCTAACCCTTGTTCACTAACAACTAAAAGTTTTTCTCCTTTTTGAAATTCTGTATTATCTTTTCTATTGATTTTCGGCTTGCAATGAGGACGAATTGATTTCTTTGTTTTAAATCTAAATTCATAGTTTTCTAGACCAGATTGATAATTGCCTTTCAAAAGTTCAATCAATGAAAGATTAAAACACGCCTCCGCATAATTTGGTTTTAAGTTAATGGCTTTTCTTAGCAATATTTCTCCTTCTTGTGATTTACCTAAATCGGCTGAAACCTTTCCAAGATTATTAATAGCCTCTTCGAAATCATTTCTCAGGTCAATTGCTTTGCGGATTGATATTTCTGCTTCTTTTAATTTCCCTTGATCACTCAAAATGTTTCCCAAATTGTTATGTGCTTCCGCAAGTGCAGGATTAAGTTCAATTGCTTTCCTAGTAATTATTTCTGCTTCTTTTAATTTTCCTTGCTCATTCAAAATATTTCCCAAATTGCTATGTGCTTCCGCAAGTGCAGGATTAAGTTCAATCGCTTTCCTAGTTGATATTTCTGCTTCTTTTAATTTTCCTTGCTCATTTAAAATATTTCCCAAGTTACTATATGCTTTTGCATAATCACGTTTAAGTTCAATTGCCTTCCTAGTACTTATTTCTGATTCTTTTAATTTTCCTTGCTCATTCAAGATGGATCCCAGATTATTATGTGCTTCCGCAAGTACAGGATTAAGTTCAATCGCTCTCCTTGTTGATCTTTCTGCTTCTTTTAATTTTCCTTGCTCATTCAAAATATTTCCCAAGTTACTATATGCTTTTGCATAATCACGTTTAAGTTCTATCGCTCTCCTTGTTGATCTTTCTGCTTCTTTTAATTTTCCTTGCTCATTCAAGATGGATCCCAGATTATTATGTGCTTCCGCAAGTACAGGATTAAGTTCAATTGCTTTCCTAGTAATTATTTCTGCTTCTTTTAATTTTCCTTGCTCATTCAAAATGGTTCCATAATTAGAAAAAACTGTGGAATCCTTAAAACCCTGATTAATAAAATACTGATAATATTTTGCCGCCTCAGGAACATTGCCTTGTGAATGGAATTTAAATGCTTGATTACTGATTTGTTCTTCAGAAAATTGTTTAGTAAGATTAGTAATAATAGTAATATTTTCTTTGATCTCCACGAAAGAGAATGGAACGGAAAACACTTTTACTCCAGACACTTTTATGTATCCTGGCTCGTTTTGACAGATAGGATCATCACCCATTTATTTATAGGAATTATAAAATCATATTAATAAGCATATCTATTATATAACTAAAAGCGCTTAAGATATGAACAAAAGTCAGAATAAAGTTCGAGTAAGATCAAATCAAAGTAGTGAAAAATTATTCTATGAATAGCCTTCTAAAGGTTTAAGAGAGACTTAATCACAGAAATCAAGATAAATTGATCACCAGTAAGAATTAAAGTCAGGTCCAAATCAGAATATAAAAGCAAGGTCTAAACAGTTGCAGAATTGACAATTAAACAAGGATAAGAAACATAGTCTTGATTAACTCGATACATATTTGAACCCTGTTCAAAAAAACTATTCAATCTCCAATCTTGAGTGTATGTAAGAAAAAGATTATAAAAGAAAAATTTATCTAATTATAAAAAAGAAGAAATTTCTCTAACTAATTAAAGTCAAACTTAATTAAATCAAATTCTTTAAAAGTATATTTACTATTAAATATACTTTTATTTTCTTTCTTAGAACACATGAAATTATTTATCTCTATAATTTTCTCAACAGAGTAATCATATTGTTATAAATCCATACATAAGATGAACAACTAGAAAAGATTTAAAACGACAATTGGATCGATTTGATAATACTATAGTAATTGGATTCATTAAAGTGCTAATAATAAATTTTTGTTTTTTAATATATTATTAAAAGTAAATAGATTAAATTAAAAACAGAAAAAATTAGATTTTAGAAACCTAATAATAAAATCTTAAAAATCAAATAGAAATCAATTATTAGAGTAGCAATTATTTAAAAGTCTAGTAATCTCAACTCCCATGGACAAACTCCAATGCGTATTTAAACTTTTCTTTATGAAATTAGAAAATGATTCTAAAACCAGAACAAGAGGTTCTTTATTCTTTTTAATATCAATAGAAATACCTCCTTGAATTGGAAATTCTTTTTTATTCCAATTAGTATATAAGCACAAAGGATCATTACTTAAGTCATCAAAAACAAGCATTCCATATGCTCCTAAAACACCACATTTCCGGGTTTTTGGCATCATATTTCCTATCAATGTTCTTGATTCAACCTGCTCACCAAAGGAACAATTTATTTCCCATATTGATTCATCCTGAGTTCTTCTTGAATTTTCTATGAGTTTCTTAGTAGACATTTTAATTGGAGATTTTCCCATTAAACTTAGTAAAATTGATAACTCATGAGATCCCCAATCCCAGAGTACGGGTGCATCATCTCTATAGGGCCCAAAATTACCAGCCTTTGTTAATAAGAATTTAATATCACCTATTAAATTTAATGATTCTTTTAATCCAATGAATTTGTAATTAAATAACTGAGTGAAGTCAACCATCACTAAATTCTCATGACTTTTAGAGAGTTTATAAATAGTTCTAGCCTCATCAATATCAAGTGTAAGAGGCTTTTCTATGAGAATTGGAAGGCGAGCTTGTATTAAACGACTTGCAATTTCAAAATGAGTTTTTGGAGGTGTGCATATAACTACTCCATCTAATTCAGCGAAACTAATAAGATTCCGCCAGTCTGAGAAAATTTTACAATCACTTTGAATTATTTTTTTAGCTTCAGGATTTTTACTGGCTACACAAGTCAACTTTAAAAAGGGAATTTTACTGGTGGCCCTGACTATATTCCTACCCCAACGACCTAATCCAATTAAACCTATTTTGCTAACATAATTATCTTTTATGATCTTATCTGTCATGAAAACTTCAAAAGATATTCAATAGTATGTTTTAAATTACTTCTATCTTAGGCAAGGGAATAATAAATTTGCCCCCACTATTGTGAAAGTCCATATTATTCTTAATTATTGAAGAAGAGAAATTCCAAGCTAAAATAAGAATATAATCTGGCTTATTTTCTTGTAAAAATTGTTTAGAAACTATAGGTATATGCATTCCTGGTGTATATAAATTCTGCTTCCATTTGCTATCATCAACTATATAACTTAATATGTCTGAACCAATATCAAAGTGGTGCAATAAAGTTGTAGCCTTGGCTGGTGCTCCATAACCAACAATTGTCTTTCCCTTTGATTTCAATGTTCTAAGCAAAGAATTTAACTCTCTCGCCAAACTTTTAATCTTATCAGAAAAGTTTAAATAAGTTGTAAGATTGTCTAGGCCTAATTCCTTTTCCTCTTTTATGAACTTAACAACAGAATCTGAAATATCAAATTGACCTCTTTTGAGTTGAGTAAAGATTCTAACCGAGCCTCCATGAGAGTCTACATGTTCTATATTGAAAATTTCAAAACCATTATTTTCGAAAAATCTATTAAAAGAAATAATTGAATGGTAATCTAAATGTTCATGATAAATAGTATCAAATAAACTATTCTTTATAACATCTAGCAGATATGAAACTTCAACAATAAAGATACCTTTTTTATCTTTAATCAAAGTTTTTATACCTTCTAAAAAAACTTTCGGATCATCAATATGGGCGAAAACATTATTTGCTGTTATAACTGATGCTGATCCAAACTGATAGAGAATTTTTCGTGCTAAATCTTTACTAAATAATTCAATCAAAGTAGGGATACCATTCTTTATTGCTTCATTAGCGATTTTCTCAGCAGGCTCTATTCCAATCACTTGATATCCATCATTTTTAAAAAATTTCATTAAAGTTCCATCATTAGAGCCAATATCGATTACTAATCCATTAGTAAAATAATTTTCTCTGATATATTCAAAGTAGTTTTGAAAATGCTTAATAAAGACATTAGATGTCCCCGATACATAAAGATAGTTTTTATAGAGATAGACAGGATCAATAACATCAATTAATTGTAAATGCTTACATTCATTACAAAAATAGACATCTAATGGATATAAAGTTTGCATTTTATTCAACTCAGATTTTCTCACAAAGGAATTTGCTAGAGGTGTTTCTTTGAGCTTTATGGCCAATGTCAAATTATTAGAATTGCATTGCCTGCAATTTGATCTACGGTAATGTCGTTTTCTCATTTAAGACTATGGATTTATTGGAGATATTCTGCACACATCAGACTCATAAATCTCTTGAAGCCTTGAATTTCTGCTCCAAGTTAAGAACTGAGTTGCTTCAGTAAAAACCATTGCATGCTCAACCATAGGTGGAGTAAAAAACATTTGCTTCTCTTTGATTATTATCTCTCTAGGCAATTCTTTATTACCGTGAGGTCGATGATAATATTTAATTTCTCCTGAAAGCACATAACAATAATGCCAGTCTGTTTTATGGTAATGATTTGCCCTAATTGATCCTGTATTAGAGGATATTAAAACCGAACTCTTCATATCTATATCCAGCAAAGGCTGTATGGACCCCCTTTGGTCCGAAAAAGGCGGTGGTAGATCAACAATTACATTAGAAGGCCATGCCTTTTTTTCATCCTCAGAGATAGGTATTATTTTATCCATAGTAATTAATTCTAACTATTTAGTTAGTTCAATTTTAGTACAATAATTAATTTTCAAGTGTCATCTTGTTTAGATTTATCACCATAGTATGATACATGTATAAGAATCTACTTTATAGAAAAAATAGATTTACTCAAAATATTAATTCGTTATAGAAGTAAATGGCTTCCAATTATTTTCAAGATATTCTCCTTCCCGTGCTTTTTCTACAGCGGCGGTAAAAAAATTATAATATTCTTTAAAAATTGTATTATCATTAAATAGATACTTATGTGCCCTTTCTTTTAAATCTTTTTTTGTGTTATGCAAAAACAAACTATTAGTTGCATATTTTTTACATAAATATATATAATCTTCAGGTGTACAAGCTATTGGAGGTTTTTTTACTTGCATCTGTTTATAACCTGAAGCAACTAAGCTACCTCTTTGGCTAAATGGATAGGTAATAAATGGTACACCAAAAGCCATAGATTCATAATAGGTATTACCACTACCAAAATAAAATGGATCTAACATTATTTGACAATTTTTGGTTATATTTATAAAATCGTCTTGGGACATTCTTTTAAGAAATATTGATTTCTCAAGTAATATATTATTATGCTTTTTCCATCTATTTTTTAAATCTTCTGTTCTATTTTCATTTCTATCTTTAATAAGGATTAAATATGCATTATTTATCTCTTGCAAGATAGAAGCTAATACCTTATCAAAATTAGGATGCAACTTAAATATTGATTGAGTAAGTCCAATGATAAATTTATTATCTAAATCTAATCTGTTATTATAAGTTAGTTTAGATTCATTTATCTTTGGAATTGGATAATTGAAAGGCAATCTACTGAACCTTACTAAGCGCTCTGTATAGCTAGATGATGGATGATGAGGAGTAATATCATTAGTAATAAAATAATCAATGTTTTTGATACCTGATGTATTTGGATGTCCTAGACTAGTAACCTGAACCAATGCCAATCTAGATAATGCAAGAATATAGGTATAATTAGACATCCCTATATCTGGATAAAATAAAATATCTAGTTTGTCAGAAAATATTAATTCGCATGCTTTGTATGTTGAATTTGGTAGCTCTATTACTTGTTTGAATAAATTCCTGATAAGTTCTACATCCGAATTACTTTTATTTATTGGCGGAACATAAACTATAATTTCAAGATCAGTCTTCAGTAATAGGTCTAATAGAACATTAATATACAATTTGCCTATAGTATGATTTTCTCTAAGAAATTCTGAGCAAATTCCTAACCTCAGGTTATTTTTGTTTATCGAGTTAACAAGATATTCTTTTCTAGAAAACCCATCAAAAACAACTCCTTTGACATTGGATATTACTTTACTGAGTTCCTCAAGAATAATCTTATCATCTAATTTATTGTGGTAAGCTAGATAAAATAAATTTGTATCAAAAACATTTTCGTTATTATAATAAATATTTTTTTTATTCTTTATTTTTTGCAATTGATTCTTGTATTCGATACGCTCAGTTTCTATCTGTGCAACATCATTCATTATTGGAGATAATCTCAACTTTGAAATCACATTAAAATTTAAATTATTAGGTTCTTTTTCTAATGCAAACAAATAGTGTTTAATAGCATCTTTCTCTTTACCATGATTGCTAATTAGGTTTCCAAGATTATAATGAGCATATACAAAATCAGGCTTAAGCGTAATAGCTTTGCGTAATGATAATTCTGCTTCTTCTATCTTTCCAAGATCACATAAAATTTGTCCCAGATTATAATGTGCTTCTGCAAATCCAAAATCAAGTTCAATTGTCTTACGTGTAAATAATTCTGCTTCATTTAAATTACCTAGTTCTCTCAATACATTTGCAAGATTTAAATTAGCATCTCTACAAACAGAGTTAAGCTCAATTGCTTTGCGAAATGATAGTTCTGCTTCTTCTAATTTCCCAAGATCTTTTAAAACATTTCCCAAGTTGTAATGTGCATCCGGGAAATCATTTTTAACCTCAATTGCTTTGCGATATAATGAAACTGCCTCATTCTTCTTGCCAATTCCTGTTAATATGACACCATAATTAGAAAAAACTATATGATCTTCGAAGCCTAAATTTATGAAAGATTGATAATATTTAATTGCTTCTAAAATTTTTCCTTGTGAATGAAACTTAAAAGCTTGATTCATAATTTGATCTTTAGTTATTTTATCTCCTTTTTTAATTGTCATAGCTCTTTTATTTTTTCAAACGTAAGTTGCACTCGTCAGACCTTAAGGTTTAAGAAATAGACTTTTCTCCTGAAAAGTCAGACTAAATCTTATAGAAAAGCTAAAAATGCTTTGTACTATCATTGTACTATAGATCGACTAAAAACCCTTTACAAACTTGACATGACAACCAATTACAATCAAATTCTCGCTGATAATAATGCAATAAAAGATAAATCATTTGTGAGACATCATTAGATCGCACTAAGAAATAAAAATAAATATTACAGATACATTTCATATTTTTTTTGCCTTAGAGCAAAAAGAAGTCAGCTAAATACTTAATATTTGTTGCCTAAGCAACGAAGATCAGCTAGAAAAAGTATCAACAACTACTATCTTGGCTTCGACCCATGATCAATGAAAACCTAGTAGAAATTCTACTCGCTGCAATTCTTGTCTCAAATACCTACGACAAGGATCAGGCTGTAATAAAATGGGGCGGTATTGTAATAGCCGTTGCTGGTGTTGCTTCAGCTTTATTTGGTTAAACATTAAAGTCCCTTGAAATCGATTTAACTCAGTTAAATCAAAAATTCATGATCTTAGCTGCAAATTATTTGCAGCTTTTTTTATAAATTAATTAAAAAACTCATAAAATCCTGTTATACAAATCGATCACAAGCAAAAATCACAGTTAGACATAGGTTGTACCAATAGAGCGGAGTAATAAAAGTTATATTTATCCTTATTTGCCAATGAATTAAGAAGACAAGTCTCGATATTTATCATGTTTAGCAAGGATTTCCAAAGCAGGATGGAGCATCTCCTTATAATTTTTCCATCCACCTACAGATTTTGGGTTGATTGGTGTACGAACTTGAACCGTACTTGCTGTAGAAATTGCGCGAGGATTAAGATGCGGTGATAGATATGACTCGTCCCATTCCCAACCTAACCAAGAAATCAAAGATTTAATTTCTATATCAGAATTAGTAACCAATGAATCATAATTCAAGTCATATATTTTAGATCTAAATTTATTCTTATATTCTGTCATTACTTGTTCTTGATCTAAATAAACATTGGCACAATCAACTAAAGAGGAAGAAAACTCATTCCCATTAGAAAAATTTGCACGATAAATTGAAAGTATATTATCTAAAGGATTTCTAAAACAATGAATGATCTTTGCATTATCAATTTGATTAGCGATAATACCTGCGTATTGATAATTATATAACATCTTATCAGTTATGATATTAAATTTTCTTATAGAAATATTTACTTTTTTCAAATACAAATTAGAAAGATTTATGTTCTTATTAATAGATTTAACCTTATTCCAATATAAAAATGCTTCCTCTAAAATATTTGTCTCACCTAAATCGAAAGCAGCACTATTAATACTTAGAATAGATTCTAATAATGTAGAGCCTGATCTTGGCATTCCAACAATAAAAATACATTGAAAAGGATCTTTTCTTATTATTAGATTATTATTTTTTTTATAAGAGACTGTAAGTAATTGCTTTGATTTATTGAAATATATCTCTGGATTAAATGGTTTAATTTTAATTTTAATTTGATTCGCAATTTGAAGGCATTCGGCACTATCTATATATTTTTTCTCCTTATGAAAGATATTTGATCTAGCAAAATAAATATCAATTGTCTCTTTTGGCTTCTTGTTATCTAAAATAACTTTAGAAAATAATTTATTTCGCCATTTAGTATTTATTCCTATGGGTAAAAGAGTAGATAAGGAAAAGTATGCTCCAGCCAAATCATTTTTAATTTCAAGAGCTTTCAGGTAAGCCAATTCGGATTTATTTAAATAGCCAAGATCCTTTTGAACATTACCCAAATTCGAATAAGCTTCTGCAAAATTAGGCATTAGTTTTATAGATTTTTGATAGAAAGATTCTGCTTCCTTTAATTTTCTTAAGTCATGTAATGTATTCGCTAAATTATAATAAAAATCTGCCACATCAGGGGTAAGTTCTATTGCTTTAAGATGAGATGATTCTGCTTCTTTTAATTGACCAAGCTCTCTGAGGATTATTCCTCTATTGGAATAGGCTTTCCCATCACATGGATTATATTGAATTGACTTCCTAATAAAAAATTCTGCATCGCTAAGTTTACCCAGCTCATATAATATAGTCGCTAAATTACAATAAGCTTCTGCGAAATCAATTTTCAAATTAATAGCTTTACGTAGAAATAGTTCTGCTTCTGTTAAGTTACCAATTTCTTTTAAAGTATTTGCAAGATTATAATAACCTCTTGCAAAATTTGGATTAAGCTCTATAGATTTACGTTGATATCTTTCTGCTTCTTTAATTTTGCCAAGAACTTTTAATATAATTCCATAGTTTGATAAAACAACTGAATTATTAAGTCCGAGAGCTAAATAACGTTCGTAGTGATTAGCTGCTTCTAAAATGTCACCATTTGAATGTGCTTTAAATGCTTTTGCGATTATTTCATCTTTAAACTTATTAGTTAAAATATTTATATTTCCATGAATTTCACTCAATAAAAATGGAACGGAATAAATATTTAAGTCATTCTTTTTCTCAATATTCCCATCATCTTGATCGAACTCTCTACTCATACCCAGTACAACATAAAAATGTCGTATATGTTTCATTAATGCCAATATTTTATTACATTAGATGGTAATAATTGCTTTTAATACAAATAGCTTTAATTTCTATTGAGAAACAAAATCTTAGGATCAGATCTCAACGATTTCAAAAGTAGGGTTTAGAACAGTCTGAATGACTGAAAAGCGAGTCAGTCGTTAGATTAAAAGCCAGGAGATTTGTAATTTGATATTCGAGAAGCTTTGGTATGAAAAGCGTATTAAACATTAAATATCAACTCATAGAAGGCAGTTGATAGCAAAAGATTATCTCAATTTTTACGTTGTTGGTTCAACAGTATCAATAAGGCTCATTACGAAAGATAGATACGGAAGAACAATTGCTGAATTGTCAAAAGGGTCTATAAATATTAAGGAACAGCTAGTTGAAAAAGGCTTTGGAAGCATCTATGAAAGATATGCAAGTCAATGTGAGTGGAGCAAGAATAAAATATGAAACTCCTTAATACTGCTATTGCTTTTGGAGTAGGTGCAGTAATTACTGCTAGCTTATCTCTTCTGAAAGTGAATAAGGATTTTATTGTTGGATCAACAGCTTTAGTTGTAGGAGCAGGGTTGATGATTTCTTTAAGAGATGAAGATGATTCAAATAAAAATGGGAGAGATTATGAATACTTTTTTAATAGAGCACAAGATAAATTTGAAGTTGCTAATTATGAAGGAGCAATAATCGACTACAACAAAGCGTTAGGACTTTCACCTACTGAAATTAGCCTCGTCTACTCAATGAGAGGCAATGCAAAACGTAATTCAGGAGATTTTGAAGGGGCAATCTCTGATCAAAACAAAGCATTAGATTTTGACCCATTATATGCAGATGCATATTTCAATAGAAGTAGTGCAAAATTTAAAATGGGAGATTTTGCTGGTGCAATTGACGACTATTCACAAGTCCTAAAAATCAACCCAAAGGACTCCGATGCATATTTTAATCGTGCTCATATAAAAAAAGAAATCGAAGATCTATGTGGTGCATGCGAAGACTGGAGAAAAGCAGTAGATCTTGGAGATGAAGAAGCAGGGAAGCTGCTGAAGGAAAATTGCGAATGATTCTTTTCCTTGCTGTTTTCATGCCAATAGAAATCTTGAGATTCCTTTATCTCTTCTTCATTGAGAAGAATGCTCTTCCTAGATGTATGAAAAGAGCATCTCGCAATAGTAGTTTTCTTGGAACCTATGGTAGTCATCACAATCATCCTTTCCTTCTCTTAATCATCAAATTCCTAACAACTAATTATAACGATAATTTAGGGTTAGATTAAATCGCTAACTTATTAGAACAATCTGGCTCTTAAAAATATTGGAAAAACCACCGTTTAACCCTTCGCACATTGGACTGCTGTGTGCCATGCCTGAAGAAATAGGCTCAACTATAGAAAATTTACGAAATCCAATTGAGTCTCATTGGGGAGATCTTAGAATTATTTCGGGAGAATGGTATGAGCCTGGAGCAAATTATCCTTCTTTATACATTTCTGTTGCATGGAGCGGGTGGGGTAAAGTTAGTGCTGCCAGAGCAGCGACAAGACTTCTAGGCACTTTCTTTAAGGAAAGAAGTATAGATATTATTTTTTTTACTGGAGTCGCAGGCGCCGCCAATTCAACACTTCATCAATGGGACATTGTTATCCCAAATGAATTGGTTCAACATGATATGGATGCAAGACCTCTTTTTCAGAGATATGTCATTCCAGCTCTTAAGCAAGAGAGAATCTCTTCAATAAAGAAATGGGTTGAATGGGCTAGCTATGCAATTAAAAACTCCATTTCCAAAAATAACTGCAAGCATTTTGGGAAAGTGGAAACTGGTTTAATAGCTACAGGAGACCGATTCGTTGCAGAGAAATCCTTAATCGATAATCTTTCTAGAGATCTTCCAGGATTATGTGCTGTTGAAATGGAAGGAGCAGCAGTTGCACAAGTTGCGTATCAGGAAAGAGTGCCCTGGCTAATAGTTCGTGTTATTTCTGACGGAGCTGATAATTCAGCCGCACAAAATTTCAAAGACTTTTTGAAAGATTACGAAAAATACTCATGGAATCTCATAGAGACCCTTCTAAAAAACTATAAAACCGCTCCTTGGGAGGGAAAGATAGCTATTTAAACACTATTGATACTAGTCAAAAGCCATGTTATGACTAGTAATTTATACGTTGAATACAACTCCATCAGGTCCAGTCATAGCAGTTGATTACAAGTAACATCTCGGTTAGGCGTAAGTTTAGAAGAGCAGAACATTGATAGAACAACTCAATCAGGACAAAAGTTTGCAACGAACGAACCAATCAATCTATATCTATACAAGATTTGCAACCTCCACAGCGTTTAGAAAAGCTTCATTTAATGGTTCTAAAGGGCTGTTAATCCATTCAGATAGGGCACTTCTCATTCCACAAGACCCATTCCTATAGGCATCTGTCATTTCTAAACCTGTTAATTCATGATTTCCCGAGAGGATTTCAAAGACTAGTTCAGGTTGACTATCGTAATTAGAAAGACAAGTAGATAGCTCTGAAAAAGCATCTTTTAAAGAAAGTTTCTTTTCTTTCCGATGTAACTCAAATAATTCCCTAGCAATCTCTCCATATTTTTTTGCTCCTTTATTAGAAAAAATACTCTCACTTGTATTTAAATCTTTTTCTTTATCAGACAACAAACCACCCAATGAATTGAGTTTTTGTTCAACTATTAAAAGTCTCTTTTCAAGAATATCAATATGTGCAGTCGGTTTAATGGAACCTTGTTCTAGCAACTCAGTGATAAAAGCAGCTAGTGTCTTTCCATTTTTAATAGCCTCAGACTTTAGCCTGAGTAGTAGTTTGGGATCAACCTTAATGTTCAGTTGAGACTTGCCTTTAGCATTCATATTTTTTATATATTTTCTAGTATATCGATTTTTTTTAAAAGAAAAACTGTTACTTGTGAAGATAACTAAATCGGTTATCAAATGAGAATTGCGTCAAGAAAGAGGATCTAAAATTAGAAAGGCCCATATAAGGATAGGAACCTATTCAAAATGTCAAACCCAATGGTACCTTAAAAATATTTTTGCGCTTTTCTCAGTACCAAGAGATAACAAAAGAAGCTAATGACTTTAGACATCTATCTATAGGATCTTTAGAGACAAGTGACTAGGCAGTCACTCTCCAGGAATATACATCATGAAGATATTTTTAACCAGAAAAACTAATATTCATAGAACATAAAAATGTAGCATATGTTTCATCAATAGCCTTCATCTTACTACATTAGATAGTGATAATTGCTTTGCAAGTTTATTCTTTATTGCTTAATAATAATATTATTTCATCGACTTCCTTTAATGAGTAATTTCATTGAATTTAAAGAAATGATAAAAAATTTAAAGAGTGAATGTTTATCAGAGATCTGTGAACAATTCTTATTTGATCATGAAGGGGCAATGAGGATTTTATCAGAATACTGTAATAATTATGGAATGATTATTGATGAGTCAGAAATAAAAAATTACATGTCAGAGATGCATTCAAAAGGTGACTTTGATAATGTTGTTTGTTTTGGAATAGAGCTTTCAGAGAATCAATTATATAAAAAATTTCATCCAAGTTAGTTGTGTTCTTAACAAAAGATGAGCTCACACTATATTATAATCCTCAATATTATAGTACTAAAAAGCGGAATGAATTATGATTTTACCATATAGATGAAATTAGCGAAACGATACTAAGTAAACGCAGTAAACATAATTACCTACATCAAAGAAGTGAAGAGATTAATTACCTTTACAAATATTTTTAACTATCAAATACGTAAGTATATTTAGCACAAGATAAATAAGTTATATTTGTAAGTTTATAGGTAAGAAAAAGATAATAATATAAGGTTTTTATTAATAGTAAGCATGATCTGTCTTCATACCTATACATCTCAGACATCAATTATAAATCTGTTGAAAATTAAAGTTATTTGATCTAAAAAGTTAGAATAAAAGCCTATGGAGAATCCCGAGAATTATTGGTATAAATGAAATCCTGAAAGTTGAATATAAACTCATAGTAGTCGATTCATAGCAAACGATGACAGCGATGTTTTATGGTTAGTCAGAAAATCAGACGAGAATATGAAAACCCAATACATAAAGAAAGAATAATCAACTTTAGCTATATAAAGTAAATTAGTATATTAATAGCTTAAAAAGCATCAATTAATTAATACGCAATAACATCTTCTTTAAGGCTTAAGATGCGATAATTGAAGCTGGATTTCTTGCTATAGCAGGAATGAATATAACGACAAAGTTTACCAGGATATAATTTCTCCATTTACATGCCAAAACTTTCCTGTATCCTCAAGATTTAGTAAATTAATTTTTTTTATAAGTTCTCTTACAGATAATTCAGGGGTAAGTGCCTTAGGTATAGATCTATTTTGAGTATTAACCATCCCTGGATGCAATAAAGCTACAGCTATTCCTCTAGCTCTTAAGTCAATAGATAATGACTTACCAGCCATACAAAGAGCAGATTTTGACATTCTATATCCATAAAAATCTGAATGGGAATTGTCAGCAATAGATCCCATTCGACTAGAAATAAGAATTATTTTACCCGTATTAGATAAGTTTTTAAGAAATACTTTTGTAAGAATTAGTGGGCTAATTGCATTTATATTAAATTGTCTAAGAACACTTTCTTTATTTATATTTGGGAAAGAATCACGTTCAAGCAAACCAGCATTATGAATCATTATATCTATCTTAAAGTCACTTAATTTATTTCTAAGTTTATAAATTGATTCATAGGTTGTAAGATCTATCCCGGATTCCACTTGAACACCAAGATCTGCTAGCTCAGAAGATGTTGATCTACATATAGCAACTATCTTATTTCTTTCAGAGTTAAGCTGGCGGCAGAACTCTAAACCTAAACCTCTATTTGATCCAGTAATAAGATAATTAGTCATATCTTTAAATAAATTGCAATTCAGCTCTAGTAGCCATTTTAATTGCCGTAGAATATAAGGCTTCAGATTCTTCTATCCTACCTTTAAGTTTAAATATTTTCCCTAAATTAATATATAGAATTGTTAAACTTGGATCTATTTCTAATGACTTTAAAAAAGCTTTTTCAGCATTATCTATATCTCCCTTAATTAATAAAATCTCGCCAATATACATATGAGGGAAAGCTGAATAAGGATTTAATCTAATTGATTTCTCCAAAAAATCTAGTGACTCATCAAACTTCGAAAAAGCTTTAAGTATTCTCCCAAAATTTAAAAAAACCCTGTAATCCTTAAACCCTAGACTTATAAAATACTGATAATATTTTGATGCTTCTAAAATATTTCCTTGTGAATGAAATTGCAATGCCTGCTTTTTAATTTGTTCTTTAGATGGTTTTGCGAAGGTATCAATAGAAATAGAAGAATTATATTTAATTTCTTCTAAAGGAAATGGAACAGAAAATGTTTTTACTTCTTTGACTTCCCTCCCCTCTGCATTTTGTCCATCTATATTATCCATATCTTATTTATAGATAAACACATAACCAGATTATATAGCATGAAAATCAATTATTAATACAAAGATCGAAATTTTAGATCCCTAGCTTTTGCCAAATTAATTTAATAGATAGATATTAATTAATCGAGAGTTACATGATAGTGATTAAATTTTTAATTTAATTTTAAAAGAATTTCTTTGAAACGAGTATGCATCAGTTTGACTGACTTCGTCATTTTTTAAAGATACAGATTATTGCTCTACCGAATTAAAAGTCAGAACAAAGCCAAAAGAAAACCTCTTTTAACCCTCGAGAAAGATTTGAATAACTATCTTTCTATACGTCGACAAAACTCCATCAGATCAAGTCATGGCAACTATTTAGTGCTCTATTTTAGGGTTAGACCAAAACAAGAAAAAGTCAGATCATTGACGAGACGTCATGAGAATCGATAATTAACACAATCTGATTTCAAGCAAGAATCTGTTTAGAGCAAATCATAAATTCGTTAGAGAATGCCAGAAGAGCACTCAAAAGTAATAAGACATGGTAAATTTTAACTATGAAAAAGGTAAAAGTTCAAAAACTATTGGACATTAGAGACTCTGTATGGGGATTTTCAAATTTAATAGAAAAAGATCTGCAAACTAATTTAAAAGAAGTAATAAGCCATACTCCAAAAGAGAAGTTTTTTCAATATTCAAGAGGCTTAAAATATGCATTAATGAGTAATAGTAAAAAACTAGATGATGCTCTTTTTAAAAGTGAGCCAATACAAAGAATTATCTCTATTTTTGAAAATCAAAGTATTGTGGAAGTCATAGGAAATTTACTTTTTGAAAGCAACACAGATATCATCCAACATATTGAATATAAGAATATTTTATCAGATTTTACAAATAAATATGATTTAATTCAAAAAATAAGCAATAATAAATATAAATTATTACAGGTAAAAAGCAACAAAGAAAATCCTTGGAGAATCATGCCTTCTTTTACAAAGAAGGCAATTGAGGAGTTTATTTTATCAGAGAACTCGATACCATATATTCCCAGTTTTGAATTTTCAAGGATAGAGAAAGGTGGATGTATTCAACCTCATACTGACCTCTCTCGAAAAATTGCTTCTATAATGATATACCTACCCAAAAATCAGGAGCAAAGAGATAGCTCCCTCGGCACTACCTTTTGGAAACCAAAAAATCTTATGGGTAATAGAGTTTATGAAAACAATATAGAAAATTCATCTAAACAATTATGGGACGAAGAGTACGAAAGTTTTAAAAGAGATTCATGTTCTCCAATACATACAAAGTTTCAGGATCAATTTACTCTTATTTTCTTCAGATCGAATACAAGCTGGCATTCATTTGAATACAAACAAAATGATATAGGTCCAAGATTCTCACTTAATATAAATTTCAATTTTCCAGAAATAGCACAATAAAAACTATTTTTAGCAGAAAAGCTACTTATGCACCAGCGAAAGACTGCTCATTTTAAGTCTTAATCATCTCAAAAAACTGTTATTCAAACTAAAAAGTTAGACCTTTCTTGAGACAGAATGAGACCCTTTAAAGGGCTAGCCAGACATGTCCAATGGTATAGGCATTAATCATCTATGGGCTACTGAGGCATAACACAATTGGAGACGGAAAGAAAGTCTTCAAAGATTTTTATGATTTCAGGTTTTGCCTTAAGAAAAAAAATTAAAAAATAAAATAAATAAAAATTAAAAACCTCAAGGAAAGATCTTAGAATAGATATTAAGATATAGACTTTTAATCTAAATAGTATCTTTTTACGTGACGAAGATATTAGCTCTACATTTTGGTCATAATTCTCATGCTGTTCTTTTAAATAATGGCCATATTGAGTCATACATACAAAGAGAAAGAATCTCTTGTATTAAGGATCAAGGTGGAGTGGATAGGATTCTAATAGAAAAGTGCCTTTCAGATTCAAATACAGATATTAATGAAATTGAACAAATTGCTATAACCAATACTCAATATCGTGAATTCATATTTGAAGATTTTAATTATTTTAATTTTGAATATTCTTCAAACAATGTGGACTCAGATATTGATAATTATTTCATTAAAAATAAAGATAAATACATAAAAAGGAATGAAATTGTTGGTGCTTTAACTACAAATGAAAACCCAAAAGCAACTTATTTCAACTCGAAGCAATACCCACAAATAATTCCATATATTGATGAAATTAATAAAAAGATTAATCTTCCTTCTCAACCTTACTTATGTACATCTAGATCAGATTTTAAGGAAATAACCAATTGTTTTTTTAAAAAATCCAAATCTTCTTTTAATCAATCTAGGGAATGGGCAATTAAAAACTTTTTTATACCTATAAATGTTTATTTGCAAGGAAAAAAAATACCTGGTTTTCTTGTTGATCATCATTATTCTCATACATACTCATCCTCTGTGAAATCAAAACTTAATAAGGCATTAGTTTTTACTTCAGATGGTTCAGGAGATTCTTTATTGGGTAATTTAGCGTCGATTAAAACAGAATCAGGAATATTTCCTTTAGCGCATACAACTTTTCGAGGAGGTCAATTTTATGAGATTTGTGCAAGTTACATTGGACTTGATTGTGGCAAATTCATGGGATTGGCCTCATATGGCAAAAGTAATCCTGAGTTTATAAATTTAATTTCATTAAAGTTAGGTGAAAATATTAATACTCTCACTGAGGCAGCCTTTCTTGCTTATTATCAAAGTTATTTTTCTATCAATATAATTGATAGACAGTATGACCTCTTATCAAAAGAAATAGTTAATTATGCAGCCAATGTTCAATCTATTTTTGAATTAACTTTTTTAAAAACTATCTCTATTTTAAATAGAACGGTAGTAAATAATTTAGATAATGAGAGTGAGGGAATTATTTTATCTGGTGGTTCTGCTTTAAATTGTCCATCTAATACTTTAATAGCAGAAAAGACAGGTTATAAAAATGTTTTTGTAGAGCCTAGTTGTAATGATGAAGGTTTAGGCTTTGGAGCAGCCATAGCTTTAGAGAACGTTATTAATAATAAATTATCAATAAACCAATTAAAAGCTAATCAAACTAATTATTCATCTCCATACCTGGGTCCTAAAGCTATTCCACTAAAAAATGAGCTCATTAAACAACTCTCAGATGAATTATTATTCAAAGAGATAGAGTCTATTTCATGGAGCGACAATGTCGCAAAAATGTTAGTTAATAAATCTGTAGGAATAATTTTAAAAGATAATTCTGAGATTGGGCCAAGAGCATTAGGTAATAGATCCATAATTGCAATTCCAGATAATTATGAAGTATCTAATAAGGTGAATTCAATAAAAAATCGTGAAAAGTGGAGACCTTTAGCACCTGCTTGCCTTGAAAAATACTTTAATTATTTTTTCAATGGTCCTAAGAATCCATATATGTTAATGACATGTAAAGCTAAAAATATATATTTCCCTGGAGTAATACATGTCGATGGTTCCTCAAGGGTTCAGTGTGTAGACAGGAGCTCAAATAACTTCTATTTAATATTAAATTCTATCGATAAATTAATAAATAAGCCTATACTTTTATTGAATACATCATGCAATCGAAAAGGAGAGCCTATTATTAATGATGCTAATACAGCTCTTGAATATTTAAGAACTTCAGAGATTGATTTTTTAGTTACAGATAAATATCTAATAACAAAAAAAAATAACAGTTACCAATCAAATCTGGATTCTTAAGACCAGCTTGTCTCAAAACACAAGTTTCTCGTCTCAACAAGTTAGACTTATTTGTTAGACCAGAGCTTAGTCTAACTCGTGAAAACCCTTGGTATGAATGGATACTTAGACGTTGAATAAAAACTCCATAACGTCCAGTCATGCCAATCGATTACGAGCAAAAATCAGGGTTAGACCAGTACAACAAAATGTTAGACCATTTTCGAGACACCTTGAGACTCTAGTAAGTCTTTGAACTGGACTATCCTCGAAATTCATTCGGAAAGATTGATTACGCGAACCCTCGCCCTCTGGATTTAGTGACATCACCTACCGTTAAGAAGTGAGTCTGATCACTGCCAACGTCATAAAGAGTGTAATTAGCCCCTGCTCCAATTCCTATCACTGCACGTTTAGGAAGAGTATGTTCCTGGTTTCGTTTTCCATTTAAATCTTTTACTTTTGAGTCAACTACAGCATCAGTCAACTCAAGATGAAATTGCTGTTTACTTCTAGCTGTGAATAATCTATTCACATTAAGGCGGGTAATTCGATCAAGAAGAGTAAGTGGAGGTGTTTGCATTGTCAGAATGTCTCCTACATCTTTTGAGCTTCCATGAATCAAACCACAATCAAGTTCTACAAATCCAAATTGTAGTGATGATATCCATCCCAAATAATATGGATCTACAGCATTCATAAGAGCATTGACAGCATCGTCTCCTTTATTGAGTCGTAAAGCATCTGCCTTTCTCTCCCCACGGTAACCTGATTCTGCCAATAATTGTTCCTCCCACCAGCCATAGATACAGTGAGGTTTCAAATCACCACGATGAGGATTTACTAATCTATTTAAAAGTGCATCACAATTCTTATTTGGTCCTACAACGTCTCCTAAAACAAAAAGAGTTATATCTCCGCGAGTATTTTTTAAATCTTTTTGAATCAATTCATAGGTCTCAAGATCACCCATAAGACCACTTAAAAGTGCCCAACGTTCAATCATCGTTCGCACACGTGGCTAGCATCTTCAGCCAGTTCAGCAAATTCAAAACCGTTGCTCAAACGCCATGCAAACACATGGGGTAGACCAGCCTCAATAATTGCCTCACATGTTCGATCAATGTCGTAAGCAACTTCTCTAATCTCAACATCATTCTTTATATCGTCATGAATAACATAGGTAGCATTTACTCCTCCATGACGAGGTTCTCCGACAGATCCAGCATTTACAATTCTTCTCATAGGTAAAGTCATTTTTGTATCTTCTCTTTCACGATCGGAAGCATTTTTAATATTTACGCGAATTGATCCATTCCCTAATTCACGTACATATGGGAGATGAGTATGACCGCA
Source organism: Prochlorococcus marinus str. MIT 1214 (assembly GCF_027359355.1). Classification (NCBI taxonomy): domain Bacteria; kingdom Bacillati; phylum Cyanobacteriota; class Cyanophyceae; order Synechococcales; family Prochlorococcaceae; genus Prochlorococcus; species Prochlorococcus marinus. The sequence continues at coordinate 694,017 of NZ_CP114777.1, forward strand.
AAACAAAGTATCGGCACCGCTCATCTCAACTCGTTCTAATGCTGCGAATGCATCCATATCTGGAAGCAGATACTCATGCTGACTGTTGGGACTTCCATGTACGAATAACGATCTACCTCTTCTAATCGAGGTTGGGAGACTAGCTAGAAATTCTTTGTTTTCATTAGTCAACTTCTCCGTTGTCCATTGATGAGCCATATGCCCCCGCCTTTCTGCAAGCTGAGATGGATAGCTGCAATCACAAGCATCAAGACCATCAATTATGTCTTCATCCCAGCAACCCTGACAGGTTTCTATCTTCCTATCTCTAATAAGCTCAACAACTTCATTTGGCTGAGGACCATAGCCAACAAGATCGCCAAGACATGTAATGGTCTCAATACCTTGCCGATCAATATCATCTAGCACAGCTTCCACTGCTGAGAGATTGGCATGTAAACATGAAATTACTGCGTGTTTCATATCGTCAGGTTGAAAAACTAGGCTGCATTTGTGTATCTCTAAGAGGGGCTTGATGAAGCTCCAAAACTGAATCATTCAAGAGACAAAGCTCAATAGTTGATTCAATTCGTACAGAGTCAAGATTTTTCCCTTGAACAACAAGTTCAGATATTCTTGTAGGTCTACCACTTGGAGGTGAGACAGTATTAAGAGGTAAAAATTGCGAACCTTTTTGACTAACAATCCAGTTAAAGAACATAGATCTACCATCGGGGATATTCATCAAGGCTTTAGCTCTATAAACATCTCCATAAGCACCATTAACCAGCTCGAACCAAAAGGTATTCAGACTAGGTGGATCCCAAACATTCCGATGAAGCTTGAACCTGCATGATTCAATTTGATTGAAATTTAATGTGTCATTAATTGGTAATTCCATATCACGTCCAAAATGAAGGTATTTATCTGGTTCGAGGTTTAAAGTTGCAAGTTGTTTGATTATGCGCGGATCAATTCCAGCCAAACCAAGCTCTTTAGGAATTCGAAACTGAGGAAGCTCAATAAATATAAAAGAATCATCTTGATGCGAAATAGAGTCTGCACTGGAGCTTGATAAATCTATTAATTGAGGAATTTGATCTTTAAGAAAGGCATAGTCAATATCCGTAGAAGCTACTTGCTGTAGATCAATATCTCCGTAACCAGATAGACGCAAAAAGCCACAACTACCTTTGTGTGACTTGAGATTATTAAGGATCCAATTCGTTTTGCCACAGCCTGGCGATCCTGAAATCAGCCACGTATTGCTGCCCATACAGCACACAAATCAATGTATAAGAATATACATTGAATATGAAAACGATAATCATTATTGTTTTGTTACCTTGATATTTGATTATTTAGACATCCTGTCTCAAAAGCCAGTTTTCATGTCTCAAAAAGTTAGACTAAATGGTTAGACCAAGCCTTAGTCTAACCCCTGAGAACCCTTGGTATTACAGACTTTTTAGACGTTGAATAAAAACTCCATAACGTCACCTTCATTTACGATATATTCTTTACCTTCACTTCTTAACCAACCTTTATTTCGAGCTTCCGCTAATGATCCTGCTTCAAGTAGTTTTTTGTATGAAATTGTTTGAGCTCGAATAAATCCCTTTTCAAAATCCGTATGAATCACTCCAGCTGCTTGAGGAGCTGTCATCCCATCCGAAATAGTCCAAGCTTTAGTTTCTTTATCTCCAGTAGTGAAATAAGTGCTTAACCCCAACAACCGATAGGTAGCTTTAATCAGACTAATTAGACCTCCCTCTTCAACTCCCAAATCATTTAAATAATCATCTCTTTCCTCCTCCCCCAATTCAATTAACTCAGCCTCAACTTGCGCTGAAATCTTCACACATTCAGAACCTTCTTTCTTTGCTAGTGTAATTACTTCTTCTGAAAAGGAATTACCCTTCGCAAGTTCATCTTCCCCAAGATTGGTTGCATAAATAATTGGTTTTTCCGTCAGCAAACCTAATGGTTTAATTAATTTCCTTTCTTCATCTGTTAATGAAACACTCCTAACTGCATTTTCATTTTCTAGCGCTTCGCTTAATTTTTCCAATACCTCATATTCCAACTTTGCTTCCTTATTAGTGCTTATTTGTTTTTTTAATCTAGTTCTACGTTTTTCTATCTGATTTAAATCAGACAATGCTAATTCTAAATTTATTATCTCAATATCTCTTGATGGATCTACTGATCCAGACACATGGATAACATCATCATCGCTAAAACACCTAATCACATGAACTATTGCATCCACCTCTCTTATATTTGCTAAGAATTTGTTACCCAGTCCCTCCCCTCTACTGGCTCCCTTAACAAGACCAGCAATATCAACAAATTCCATTCTAGTAGGAATGATTTGCTTACTATTACTGAGTTCTCCAAGCAAATTCAAACGTTGATCAGGCACTGATACAGAGCCTACATTGGGTTCAATTGTACAAAAAGGGAAGTTTGCTGCTTGAGCTTGAGCATTCGCAACAAGAGCATTAAACAAAGTGGACTTTCCTACATTTGGGAGTCCAACAATTCCGGCCTTAAGCATTGAAATGGGTCTTTGAAAGACGCCAGCTGATTAATTTGCCTAAATTAAACCCAATAGTGCCCTTTAACAGCGAAAATATAATGATAAATATCCAAAGGAAAGTTTTTAAGCTTTTTCTTTACTTCATCCAAACTTCCAAAACTCTTGAGCACTTGATTTTCACAAAATGATTTGGAAAAACTTCAAAAAGAAAAAAATTTTAGGCATCATTGCACTTTCTGTATTAAGTGTTGGTGGAATGAGTTTTAAACTTTCACAAGGAAATAGATCAAATAAAGACATAACGGAATTTACAATTGCAGCTGAGAGCGGCAGTTTGCCTGGTCTGATAACTGCGAGTGGTGAATTAAAAGCAAATAAAAGCGTAAATGTAAGTCCAAAAAGACAAGGAATACTTGATGAAATTTTCGTGGAGGAAGGTGATCAGGTCAAGAAAGGAGATCTAATTGCAAAAATGGATTTTGGAGACTTGGAATTTAGAATTGACGAAATAAAAGCGAATTATGAGACTCATAAAGCGAGTTATCTAAGAAGAAAGATGCTCTTCAATGAAGGGGCCATAAGTGCAGAAGAGTATGAAGAATACAAAAATAAGTTTTTAAGAAGCGAAGCTAAATTTAAACAAATAGAAGTCGAAGAGAATGAGACAAACATAAGAGCACCTTTTAGAGGAGTAATAACTAGCAGATACGCAGTCCCTGGGGCATTCGTAACTCCTACGACCTCTGCTTCTTCTTCAAGAGAGGGAGGAGCTACAAGTTCATCAATAGTCAAACTTTCTCAAGGTCTTGAAATAGTTGCGAAAGTTCCTGAAAGTGATATTGGAAGAATAAAAACAGGACAAGAAGCAAGTATCAGGGTAGATGCTTTTCCTGACAAGCGTTTTAAAGCAGTTGTTTTCAAAATCTCTCCAAGTGCAATCAAGAATAACAACGTAACTTCATTTGAAGTCACATTGTTGTTGGGAAATAGGCCTGTAGATTTACGCCTTGGCATGACATCTGATATCAACTTTCAAACGGGCGCAACCAAAATCAGCACGCTTATTCCAACAGTTGCAATTGTCACGGAAGAGGGGAAAACTGGAGTTCTAATAGTCGGCAAGAACAATCAACCAGAATTTAAAAAAGTTGAATTAGGGACTAGTAGTGGTAGCAAGACTGCCATAATATCTGGATTAGAACCTGGAGAAAAAGTTTTTATTGATCTTCCTCCTTGGGCTAAAAAAAGGAAAAGTTAATACACCAATCCCTCTCTGACTGATTCATGGAAGAAATAAGAAAGCCAACTTTATTATTAATAGATGGCCACTCATTAGCTTTTAGAAGTTTTTATGCTTTTAGCAAAGGGGGTGAAGGAGGCCTTACGACAAAAGATGGTTTCCCTACGAGTGTTACTTATGGTTTTCTAAAAAGCCTTTTAGATAATTGCAAATCTCTCAGACCAAAAGGGATAACAATTGCTTTTGATACCGCTGAGCCAACATTTCGCCACAAAGAAGATCCAAACTACAAAGCAAATCGAGATGTCGCACCAGATGTATTTTTTCAAGATTTAGACAAGCTTGAAGAGATTCTCAAAGAAAGCCTAAATCTCTCAATCTGCAAAGCCCCAGGCTATGAGGCGGATGATGTTTTAGGAACACTTGCTAATGATGCCGCTGAAAAAGGATGGAGTGTCAGAATTCTTTCTGGAGATAGAGACTTATTTCAATTAGTGGATGATGCAAGAGATATAGCAGTCTTGTACATGGGAGGCGGTCCCTACGCAAAAAGCGGAAATCCTAAACTTATTAAGGAAGAGGGAGTAAGGGAGAAACTTGGAGTCAATCCAAACAAGGTTATTGATCTGAAAGCCCTAACTGGTGATAGCTCAGATAATATTCCAGGAGTCAAAGGAGTTGGTCCAAAAACGGCCATAAATCTTTTAAACGAAAACAATGATCTTGATGGAGTTTATAAATCACTCCAAGAGCTTGAGAAAGAAGGCGAAAAAGCTAAACGAGGCGCCATAAAAGGAGCCGTAAGATTAAAGCTAAAGGCAGACAAAGATAATGCATATCTCTCCAGAAAACTTGCAGAAATATTAATTAAAATTCCTATAAGTCCAAAAATAGAACATAATTTAGAAGGTATTAACGAATCAAAACTCACTGAAAGCCTTGAAAAACTTGAGTTACATAGTTTATTAAAACAAGTTTCAACTTTTAAAGCTCTATTTTCTAAAGAAGGATTATCAGAGCAAGACAACAATCGCTCATTGAAAGAAAGTAAGATCGTTAATAATAAAAGCGAGAATATTGAACTAACTAGGCTTAATGAAACAAAAGAGATCCCTCAGATAGAGCCTAAAATTATAGATAATCTGGAAGAACTTAATATCTTTGTTGCACAAATAATGAAACATACTGATGCGACAAAACCAATAGCCATTGATACCGAAACAACTAATTTGAATCCTTTTAAAGCTGAACTTGTTGGCTTAGGATTTTGTTTTGGTGAATCATTAAAAGATATAGTTTATATACCAATAGGACATCAAAATAAAGAAGCCAATTTAGTAGAAATTAATCAAATAAATCAATTAAAGATTGAAGAAGTTATCTTTGCACTCCAGGATTGGTTCTCTAGCAATGAAAATCCTAAAACCTTACAGAATACAAAATACGACAGACTGATTTTGCTTAGACATGGAATTATATTAAATGGCGTTGTAATTGATACTTTACTTGCAGATTATATATGTGATGCAACTCTTAAACATAGTTTAGATGAAATTGCTTATAGAGAATTTGGATTTAAGCCCAAAAGTTTTTCTGATGTTGTCAAAAAAGGCGAAGACTTCTCTTATGTGGATATTAAGTCTGCGAGTATGTACTGCGGAATGGACGTTTATTTAACAAGAAAATTAGCAATTATTTATATTAATAGATTAAAAGAAACTAGTAAAAAGTTAATAAACTTACTCAAAGAAGTTGAACAACCACTTGAGCAGGTTTTAGCGGAAATCGAATCCACAGGCATAATTATTGATACACCTTATCTAAAAGATTTATCTTTAGAGTTCACAAAAAAATTAAATACTATCGAGAAAGAAGTTTATAAGATTGCAGGAAATGAGTTTAACCTTTCATCACCTAAACAATTAGGTGAATTACTTTTTGAGAAACTTGATTTAGATAGGAAAAAATCAAGAAAAACAAAAACAGGATGGAGTACAGATGCAGCTGTATTAGAAAAGCTGGAATCAGACCATCCAATAGTAAAAATGATCATTGAACATCGCACTACAAGCAAGTTGCTTAATACTTATGTAGATGCTTTGCCTCAGCTTATTGAGAAAGAAACGGGAAGAGTACATACAGATTTCAATCAAGCCGTAACCGCTACTGGAAGATTAAGTAGCAGCAATCCAAATCTCCAAAATATCCCTGTCAGAACTGAATTTAGTAGACGAATAAGAAAAGCTTTTCTTCCGCAAAAAGATTGGAAACTTCTAAGCGCAGACTATTCACAAATTGAACTTCGTATACTCACTCATCTTTCAGGTGAAGAAGTACTAAAAAATGCTTATTTAAAAAATGAAGATGTCCACTCTTTAACAGCAAAAATTTTATTTGAAAAAGATGCCATTGACGACAATGAAAGAAGAATAGGAAAAACAATAAATTTTGGGGTTATTTATGGTATGGGGGCTCAAAGGTTTGCAAGATCAACGGGCGTTTCATTAATAGAAGCAAAATATTTTTTAAGTAAATTCAAAGAACGTTATCCAGCCGTTTTTAAATTTTTAGAATATCAAGAAAGACTTGCCCTAAGTCAAGGGTTTGTTGAAACATTGCTAGGGAGAAGACGATATTTTCATTTCAATAAAAATGGGCTTGGAAGACTGCAGGGAACGCCACCACATGAAATTGATTTAACTACGGCCAGAAGAGCAGGGATGGAAGCACAACAATTAAGAGCCGCAGCAAACGCACCTATTCAAGGTTCAAGTGCAGACATAATTAAGCTAGCAATGATTCAATTGCATTCAGCTTTAAGAAAAACTGGATTGGCAGCGAAAATTCTACTTCAAGTGCATGATGAACTCGTGCTAGAAGTTAATCCAAAAGATTTGGAGGAAACAAAACTCCTTGTCCAAAATACTATGGAAAATGCTGTAAAACTTAGTGTCCCTCTTATCGTTGAAACTGGCGTTGGAGTAAATTGGATGGAGGCAAAATAGTTGCTGACAAATTCAATAATTTCTCACATTTTTATCTAAGAAATTGTCCTTAAAATTCACAAACACCTTATCCAAAAAGAAAGAGGATTTTATTTCTATAAATCCTAATCAAGTTAAAATATATTGTTGTGGTGTAACTGTTTATGATCTTTGTCATCTTGGTCATGCAAGAAGCTATCTTAATTGGGATGTATTAAGACGGTTTTTAATTTGGAAAGGATTTGAAGTTAAATTTGTACAAAACTTCACTGATATTGATGACAAAATTATTAATCGAGCAAATAAAGAAGGATGCTCTACTGATGAATTAAGTGAAAGAAATATTGATGAATTTCACAAAGATATGGATACTCTTTCCATTCTTAGACCAAATAGCATGCCAAGAGCAACAAAATGCCTCCATCAAATTATTAATTTCATAGAAGAATTAGAACAAAAAAAAGTAGCTTATTCATCAAATGGTGATGTTTATTTTTCAGTAGCTAAACATAAAAATTATGGGAAACTTAGTGGAAGAGAAATTGAGGATCAGATAGATAATGCAGCAGGGAGATTAAAAACAGCTCAAAAAGAAAGTAAAAAGAACTCGCTTGATTTTACTCTTTGGAAAAAGTCCAAATCAGGTGAGGTTAGTTACTCCTCGCCGTGGGGAAACGGTAGACCAGGTTGGCATATTGAGTGTTCAGCAATGGTTAAACAAGAATTAGGAGAAAGTATTGATATTCACCTTGGTGGTTCAGACCTCATATTTCCTCATCATGAGAATGAAATAGCTCAATCTGAAGCCTGTAATGGGAAAGAGTTAGCAAAATACTGGCTTCACAATGGAATGGTTAATGTTGGGGGGGAAAAGATGAGTAAATCACTAGGGAATTTTACAACCATTCGGTCCTTATTAGATGAAGGCATTTCACCTATGACTTTGAGATTTTTTGTGCTACAAACTAATTACCGAAAGCCCCTAGATTTTACGGAAGAAGCGCTAAAAGCTGCTTCAAAAGGGTGGGAAAGATTAAATAATTGCCTGTCTTTTGGTTATATTTATAAAATTAAAGATCAAGCTAAAAACGAAATCAACCTAGATAAACCTTTAAAAAGATCTGCTAACAGTAAACTTGATAAAGACTCATTTAAATTATTATCAGACTTTGAAAACTATATGGATGACGACCTAAATACATCTGGAGCTTTATCTATACTTTTTGAATTGTCTCAACCTATTAGAAAGTGCCTAAATTTATTAAAAGGAAAAAATATCAATGAAGTTGACAAAGATATTTTAAATCAAGTTTATAATAAATGGGAACTACTATCTGAGTTAGCAGGAGTTCTGGGCTTAGAAGTAAATTTAAATCAAGAAAAACCTAAAATAAATACTGAACTTGACACTAATAAAATTGAAGAACTTATCAAGAAGAGATCCTTAGCAAAATCTAATAAAGACTTTTTACTCGCTGATAAAATAAGAGCTGATTTAAAAAATATTGGAATTGATTTAATTGATAAACCTAAAGGTGTTACTGAATGGAAACAACTTTCAGATTAAGCAAATGTTTCTATTGTAGATAAGACTGTTAAATAAAGTCCTATAGCAATAACTGGTGGAGAAACCCAGCGCAGCATAAACTTTAGATACCTTCTAACTCTTAAATTAGCATTAGAATTTGCAAGATCCTCATCATAACGATTTGGAACAATCCAACCCAAAAGAATTGAAATCAGAAGACCACCTAATATCAAGAGAGTATTACAAATAGCATCGGACTTGCCTAAAAAGTCTGTAGAAATAGCAGACGGTATTCCAATCAAAAAGATCACTAATGTTGAAGTCCAAACGGCCTTCTTCCTACTCCAATTCAGCTTGTCCATTAAAGAAGATACTGGTACTTCCATTAATGAAATAGAAGAAGTAATAGCAGCTATAAAGGCTAATCCGAAGAAAACGGCAGCAATCAATCTCCCAAACAATCCAAGATTTGCAAATCCAGTTGGAAGAGCAATAAATAAAGCCCCAACGGTTGATTCACTGATAACATCTTTCAAACCAAAACTCATAACGACAGGGAATGTAATCAGCCCTGCAAGTAAACCCACAGCAGTATCCAAAGTTGCAACTCTCAAAGCTTCTTTAGGAAGATGATTTTTACGGTTTAGATATGAAGAATAGGCAACCATAATTCCAATACCCAAACTTAAAGAAAAGAAAGCTTGTTTAAATGCATTACTTATTGTGTTTTTATCAAAAAGTTGAGATGAATCCCATTTAAGTAAAAATGATGTATATCCTTCCCAGGCCCCAGATAAAGTTGCAGCCCATATAGCCAACAAAATAAGGAGTCCAAATAAAAATGGCATTGCCCATTTTGTTAGTTTTTCTATACCTCCACGAACGCCTGCTACAACAACAAAAGCAGTTAACAATAAGCTGATTATTTGACCTACGAATACACTATTACCACTGCTAATTTTACCAAAGAAGTCTCCCGCCTCAGTCATATCTGAGGGTAAACCAATAAATAAAGAATGGAAGAAAGTATCAATTGTCCATCCCATTATCACTGCATAATAAGAAAGAATTCCACAAGAAGCTATTGCAAACAACCAACCTAGAGGCTTCCAATTCTCTCCAGCAGCTTTGATTGGAGCAAGGAAAGGACTACTTGCAGTGCTTCTCCCCAAGACCATCTCTGCAACTAAGACAGGTAGGCAAACAACTAAAACAACCAATATATAAAGGATAAGAAAAGCAAGTCCACCGCCTTGAGATGACCTATAAGCAAAGCCCCAAAGATTTCCAAGGCCTACAGCACTACCTGCCGCGGCGAGTGCGAATCCAAGTCCTGATCTCCATTGTTCCCTTTCTTGCATAATAAAACTCTATTAAAATCCAGAAGAAACTGGTAAATATATAACTGGGTTATACCTTTAAATGGGAGACTGGTCATACTTGACTTCACAATGTGAAAGCCATAAGCGTTTTAGGCTCAACAGGATCTATTGGAACTCAAACCCTTCAAATTGCAGAAGAGTTTCCTGATCAATTCAAAATTGTTGCACTAACAGCAGGAAAGAATCTTGATTTAGTAATCAAACAAATTGAAACTCATCAACCTGAAGTCGTTTCACTAGCCGATGAGTCTCTTTTGCCAGAACTGTCTAGGAGAATAAATAGTCTCAATGAAAATTCAAAAATATTCAAGAAGCCCTTATTGATGGCGGGAGCCGAAGGACTTAATACTGCAGCAGCTTGGGGAAGTGCAGATCTTGTTGTAACTGGAATAGTGGGCTGTGCTGGCCTCCTACCAACACTTGCAGCTATTGAAGCAGGGAAAGACCTAGCTCTAGCAAACAAAGAAACTTTGATTGCAGCAGGACCAGTTGTCATTCCTGCTTTAAAAAAAAGTGGAAGTAGGCTCTTGCCTGCGGATTCTGAACACTCAGCGATATTTCAATGTCTCCAAGGAACGCCATGGGCTGACAATGCAAGACTCTCAACTGGAGTGCCTACTCCAGGATTTAAATCAATACAATTGACTGCATCAGGAGGAGCATTCAGAGATTGGAAAGCAGAAGATTTAGTAAAAGCAACTGTCGAGGATGCTACTAGCCATCCTAATTGGAGCATGGGAAAGAAAATAACTGTAGATTCTGCAACCCTTATGAATAAGGGACTCGAAGTCATTGAAGCGCATTATCTTTTTGGTCTTTCATATGACCAAATCGAAATAATTATCCATCCACAAAGCATCATTCACTCGATGGTTGAATTGGATGATTCATCAGTTTTAGCTCAATTAGGATGGCCAGACATGAAGCTCCCCATTTTGTATTGTTTAAGTTGGCCTGGTCGACTTAAAACACCATGGCCAAGATTAAAGCTTACTGAAATAGGAAATTTAACTTTTAAAGAACCAGATACTAAAAAATATCCATGTATGGAACTTGCTTACAGCGCAGGGGAATTAGGTGGCACAATGCCAGCAGTGCTTAATGCAGCTAATGAAAAAGCCGTAGAACTTTTTCTAGAAGAAAGGGTTAAATTTATCGATATTCCAAAAGTAATTGAGGCGATTTGCGAGAAACATAAATGCGACCTAAATCTAAGTCCAAACCTCAGTGAAATTCTTGAAATTGACAGCTGGGCCAGAGAAGAAGTTTTATATTATTCAGAAAAAAATATTACAAAAATACAGTTTTAGATTAAATAGTTTTCAAAGATAAAAACCATTTAGAAACAACTTGATCCCCCCAACAACCATGAACCCCATGAAATCCATTGTGTCCTCCTCTCTCAGTAAAAATAAATTGATTAGCTATTTGATTATTAGAAAACTTCATTTTTTCCATTAGTTTTTCAACAGCTAAAAAAGGCACCCAAGGATCATCTTTAGATTGAATAAATAATGTTTTTGGAAGAGATTTTTTATTTTCTATAAGAGAGAAGAAAGGAGATGCTTTTGCATAATATTCTCCAACATCTTTATATCCCCACCTTGGAGCAGTTATCAAATTATCAAAAGATCTAATATCATTTATTTTTCTTTCTTTATCCTTTCTATTTATTAACAATGCATTCTTTTCCCTTTCTTCTATCCCAAAAGGATCTTCTAAAGTTTGCCTAATTAAACGATTTAACAACCATTTTTGATAAATAAAATTTCTTGGTCTTTCAATAGAAGAACTACATTCATTCAAATCCAAAGGGCTACTTATACATACCAATCCATCTAATAAAGACTCATCACACATGCAAGCATTTAAAAGAATAGTTCCACCCAAAGAGATCCCAGCTCCAAAGACAGGAATATTTTTTGAAGATTGATAGTCTTCAGTTAATTGATATGAAATCTCTCTGGCACGCCTTAATACAGGAATCAAATCACTATTGCATTCAGCAGCATAGGTACCATCAACAAAATCCCTACAAGGATCTGAACCTCTCAGATTAAGCTTCAAAACAGCGAAATTTGATTGCACCAAAGCACTCGCCATTCTGGTCAAACCTCTTCTGCGAGTAGAACCACCAAGACCATGCAGAAGTAAAACTAAACCATGAATGCTCGATACACCTGTTGGTTTATCCAAGTAGGCAACCAAGAAGCCTCCTCCTGTCTTTCTACTTTTGAGAGGTGGGACCTTTATACGAATTTCAGATGAATAGGCATCAGGCAATTCATCTAAGGCAAAGGTATCTCTTAGTGTCTGAAGGTCAGGACCGATCCATGGGAAACGCTCTTTAAAAGGGCTTATTCCTAAATCTGAAAGTAAATCTTCTTTTTTTAAATTATCCTTTACTCCCAACTCCAAGCTCCTTTAATTGCAATAAAAGATCTCCAAGCACCTTTTTTGCATCTCCAAAGACCATAGAGGTATTTTGCAAATCAAAAAGGTCATTTTTTATTCCTGAATATCCAGCACTCATTCCTCTCTTAATAACAAAGACAGTTCTAGCTTCTTGAACATCTAAAACTGGCATTCCATACAAAGGTGAGGTCTGATCATTCTTGGCCTGAGGGTTAACTACATCATTCGCTCCTAAAACTAATACAACATCCGTCGCGGGAAATTCAGGATTGATTACATCCATTTCTTTTAATTGCTCATAAGGAACATCTGCTTCGGCCAACAGAACATTCATATGACCAGGCATTCTTCCTGCAACAGGATGAATAGCATATGTGACTTCAATGCCGGCGTTTTCTAAAACTCTGGTGACCTCTCTTAGTGTGTGCTGTGCCTGAGCTACAGCAAGACCATAACCAGGAACAATCACGACCCTCTCTGCCGCCTCAAGAGTAAGTGCACATTCTTCTGGGCTGCAACTAGTAATATTCGTATATTCTCCGCCCCCACCTCCTGAAGTAACAGAATTAGCTCCAAGTGCACCCCCAAATAATACAGAAACTAAAGATCTGTTCATGCCATCACACATCACTTGAGTAAGTATTAATCCAGCAGCTCCAACCATTGCACCGGCGACAATCAAAAGTTGACTACCGACAACAAATCCTGCCGCTGCTGCTGCAACTCCTGAGTAGCTATTTAGCAAGGATATAACTACTGGCATATCGGCTCCTCCAATAGGAAGAGTCACTCCAATACCCAGCAAAGATGAAGCAATTACAATAAGAAAAAGACCATTTTGTCCATCGATTGAAAGATAGATTCCACCTATCAACGCAATAACAGCACAAAAAATATTGAAGAAATGCCTGGCTTTGCTTTGGGTCCAAGAAGGTGTAGACAGCCAACCTTGAAGCTTGGCCATTGCCACAATTGATCCAGAGAATGTAATGGCCCCAACAAAGAGTGAAACGACTATTGAGAAATTTCTAATAAGTTGACCGACCACACCATCTGAGCCGTCTGTCGATGGGAACAAAGCCACACCAAGCGCCACCAATAGCGATGACATCCCCCCACAACCGTTAAACAAAGCTACTATTTCAGGCATCGCAGTCATTGGAACCCTTTTAGCAGTTAAGCCACCTAAAAGGCCTCCGATTAAAGTTCCACAAATTATCCAAATCCAAGAGTTAATAGAAATGCCTATGGTTCCTTGAGAGTTAATCAATACTCCAAAAGCAGCCAATATCATTGCAATGGCCGCAAGCCTATTCGCCTCTCTTGCTGATCTAACTTTTGAAAGGCCTTTGATACCTAAAGCAAGCAATAACACCGCCAGCAGATCAATAGCAAACTTAAAGGAAGCAATAAAAGTCATAAGAGATAATCCTATTTACGAGTTTTTTTACGACTAAACATTGCAAGCATCCTGTCTGTAACGAGGAAGCCACCAATCACATTAAACAAAGCAAATCCAAGAGATATTGATCCAATTATTAGTAAAGGTAATTTGTCTCCGGATTTTATTATTAAAGTTAAAGCTGCAAGCATCGTGATGCCTGAAATTGCATTAGCCCCACTCATTAGTGGAGTGTGCAAAGTTGGAGGGACTTTTCCTATAAGCTCTAATCCCAAAAGGCTTCCAAGTAGAAGCACCCAAAGAGCTTCACTAAAAAAACTCATGACCTAGTTCCTCCATTCTCAATAATCTCTGATTTGAGTATTACTCCATCCTTACTAATCAAAGAACCAGCAATAAGCTCATCATCGTTATCAATTAAAAACTTACCCTCTTTAAACATTGGCTGAAGAAGAGATAATAAATTTCTCGAATATAAGGAACTTGCATGATTTGGTATTGAGCAAGGGAGATTAGAAGCACCCACAATCTTGACCCCTTTTCTAACAATAGTTTCTCCTGGTTTTGAACATGCACAATTACCACCACTAAGCACAGCAAGATCAACCACTACCGAACCAGGACGCATATCATCCAACATATTTTCATCAATAAGTTTGGGAGCTTTTTTACCGGGCACCTGAGCAGTACAAATTGCCACGTCAGCTTCAGATAATTGAATTGCCAATTCTTTTCTTTGTGCAATCAGAAATTCATCAGAAACTTGTTTTGCATATCCGCCTGACTCTGATGGGGTTTCATCAGTCTTTGGAAGCTCAATAAATCTTGCTCCTAGTGATTCAACTTGCTCCTTTACTGCCTCTCGAATATCACTCACATAAACCACAGCACCTAGTCTTTTAGCAGTTGCAATAGCTTGAAGTCCTGCTACCCCAGCACCTAAAACAACAACTTTTGAAGGCTGAATAGTACCAGCAGCAGTCATTAACATTGGGAAATATCGATCAAGAGCACTAGCAGCTAAAAGTACAGATTTATATCCAGCTATATTTGCTTGCGAAGATAATGCATCTGATGATTGAGCTCTGCTAATTCTCGGAAGTAACTCTAAAGATATTGCAGAAATTTTTTGGGATTTCAATATTTCGGCTAATTTTTTATTCCCATAAGGATCCAACAAGCCGACCAGAAAAGAGCCGAATTTTAAATGTGAAAGAAATTCTTCTTCAGGAGGTTGAACGCAGAGAACAATATCAACTAATTTTTTTACCTCATTATTTTCCTTTTCAACTAATTCAGCCCCTGCCTTCACATAATAATTATCTAGAAAGCCAGCAGAATCACCTGCACCTTTTTCAAAAAAAACTTTACAGCCCAAATCCAAAAACTTTTTAACAGTCTCTGGAGTAGCTGAAACGCGTGTTTCCCCTAAAGCTGATTCGCAAGGAATTAAGAAACTAACCAAAGTAAAAATATTTATCCTTCTTCAGATTAGGAGAGGAAAGGTTTGAATACCACCATTTTTAGTTAAGAAAGGTTTTCCTAATAGTTTTCCTTGGCTATGAAGGAAATGAGAAATTGTTATCGATCAAGAAAAAATGAGCCTCACCGCGATCGAATGTCCTGATGGTGTTTGTCATAGCCATCACGGTGGGCATGCTGTTCCAAGAACAGCTATGCAAAAAAATCTGCAAAGTCATGGCAAAGAATGGTGTGAGCGATTAGCTGAACGAATTTACGAAATGTCTGTAGACACTTTTTCTCAAACAGTGATGCCAAGCCTTCATTCTTCTGGTTGGCAGAGGAAACATCTCGACTGGGAATTCAAACTGGCAAACAAAGAATCTGAACCAGACGAAGCATTGGTTGAAGGTATCATCAACGCTACTGAAAGTTTTTTAAGAAGTAGCGAGGTACATCGTCTATTTATTCAAGAACTTGTGCAAGGCACATTCGCAGAGGCTAAAGATGATCAATTGCCATCTAAAGCTGTTAGAAAAGTAATAGAGAATGAAATAATTGTAATGATTGAAGGCAAAAAAGAAGAATTAACCAATAAGATAGCAAAAGCCCTGGAAGAAGAAGCTAATGGTGATTTCGAATTAGCAAAAAATGCTGCGATTGAGGGTATTAATGATGTTGAAAAACTATTAATTAATCATACAGAAGCAGTTTAACTTGCTAGGCAATAAATATTTAAATAATTATATTAATTAGCTATCAATATTGTCGACATAGCAAAAAAAAAACTTTTAAATCCAAATATTAAGGAAATCTTAAATCTTAAGTGATAATTTCGTTTTCCAGACAAAACGCAAATTTGTACCAAAAAACACAAGTTAATCTACCAATGGCATGTCAAGGTGTGGTCGTTGGGGATTAATTATGAATGCTTCTTTCAACAAGAGAATAAGTATCGCAAGCTGTTGGGCAGCAAGCAGAATAGCTTTACTTGATAGTGTGGAAAGATATGAAGATAGTTACGCTATCAATCAGGAATTCTGTGAATGGATTACATGTGTCAATACGTACCCTGAGGGAATAAAAGCCTCAACCTTACAAGTTCCTAATTTTCAAAAAGAAAATTTTGATGCTGATGAACTTTTAGAGCTTTGATTTTCAATAAATTTAAGATTTAAAAATAATCCTTTTTATGCTTTAGATACACTTTCAAGATTTTTTCTTATATCGTGTAAGTCAGTTTGATTTTGGTATGGCATGCCAGCCGAGAAAAAAAAATTAAAAACTGAGAATTTAGTAATTGTAGGCTCAGGACCCGCTGGATATACCGCTGCTATATATGCTGCAAGAGCGAATCTTCAGCCATTACTTATTACTGGTTTTAAAAAAGGTGGAATCCCTGGTGGTCAATTAATGACGACAACATTTGTAGAAAATTTTCCAGGGTTTCCTAATGGAGTTCAAGGACCAGAATTGATGGATTTAATCAAAGCTCAAGCTGTTAGATGGGGGACAAAATTAATTGAAGAAGATGCCATATCAATTGATCTAAGCAAAAGACCCTTCTCTATTGTTACTTCCACTGAAAATATTAAATCAAACTCATTAATCATCTCCACTGGAGCAAGCGCCAATCGTCTAGGCCTTAAAAACGAGAAGTCATTCTGGAGCAAAGGTATTAGTGCCTGTGCAATTTGCGATGGAGCAACTCCTCAATTTAGGAACGAAGAATTAGCAGTAGTTGGAGGAGGGGACTCAGCCTGTGAAGAAGCTGAATATCTAACTAAATATGGTAGCCATGTACATTTATTAGTCAGATCAAAAAAGTTAAGGGCTTCTGCTGCAATGGCCGATCGAGTAAAAGCCAATTCCAACATTTCTATTCATTGGGAGACTGAGCTTTTAGATGTTTTAGGTAATGAATGGTTGGAGAAATTAAAAGTTAAAAGAAGAAATACTAACCAGGAAGATGAAATTTCAGCTAAGGGGCTTTTTTACGCAATTGGTCATACTCCTAATACGTCTTTATTCATTAATCAGTTAAATACAGATTCAAAAGGTTACTTACTAACCGAACCTGGAAGACCAGAGACTTCGCTAGAAGGTGTTTACGCGGCTGGAGATGTTGCCGATTCGGAATGGCGTCAAGGCGTTACAGCCGCAGGCAGTGGTTGCAAAGCAGCTCTAGCCGCTGAAAGATGGCTAACAAAAAATAACCTTGCAACTCTTATCAAACGAGATGAATTAGAACCATCAAAGGCAGAGTCGACAAAAACCTTAGAAGTAAGTAATGAGAAAAATTTTGATCCCGAGAAAACTTGGCAAAAGGGAAGTTATGCACTGAGAAAGTTGTACCACGAGACCCAAAAACCACTTTTCGTAATATATACATCTAGTAGTTGTGGGCCTTGCCACATACTCAAGCCACAACTTCACAGAGTTCTTAACGAATCAAATGGGAAAGCAATAGGTGTTGAGATTGACATTGAGAACGATCAAGACATAGCAAAACAAGCAGAAGTTAGCGGAACTCCAACAGTACATCTTTTCAAAAATAAGGAATTAAAAAAACAATGGAAAGGTGTCAAAGCAAGAAGTGAATATAAATCCGCGTTAGATGAACTAGTGAATTAGCGAATTATCTTTTCCTTGGCCCTCCTGGTCTATTACCGCCTTGCCTTCCTGCTCCAGGACCTACATTTCTTTCTCTATAGGTAATACGACCTCTTGTTAAATCATAGGGACTTATTTCAACAAGAACTTTATCTCCTGCGAGCAATTTTATTCTAAATTTTGTCAATTTACCTGCTGCCCTACACAAGCATTGATGTCCAGCGGGCTGTTCAAGAGTTACAAGATAGAATCCATTTCCTTGCTCTTTTTCAATCACGCCAGATGTTTCAATCATGTGTTTTTTTTTGCATCACTAATTAACTAAAATGATTGTATTCTAAAAAGTCTTTAATTAAACAATAAATGTATATTTAACTAAAAATGTCTTGCAACTCTCGAGCAGTTTGAAATTGTCCATAATAATAATTCGCGGAAGCTCTTAAACTTGCATCAGAAAAACCATCAAAAGCCTCAAATCCAATACTTTTCCATAACTCATTACCACATAACTTATCTAGTTCTGCAGAAGCTTCTTTAGATAGATTTTCGAGTCTTCTATTAAGGTTCTTGATTTGACTAACTGACATCAGAAGAAAGATTTTCCTTAATAGTACATATTAACTATATTTTTGCAATAGCTCATATCGGGAATTTCTTTTTCTCTTCAATATCAAGATCAACTCCAATATCTTTAAGCCTTTTCAATATGACTCCGTAATACTCTTTTATATACCCCTCCATAGTTGTTGAATCGGCTTGATTCAAGCCAAAAGCAACATAAGTATCATCCATGGGTGCATCCAATTTACCTCCACTACCGCTCAATTCAGAGAAAGCTAGCCTTTCGGCTACATTTAAGGTTGGTTCAAAAAACGATACAACTGATTGAGCAACGGAAATTATTGTTGGAGAAACTTTTAGTACTCTTGCTCTTTTTTCACTGAACTTTTCACATAAATCTACTAATTCTTTAGCGCTCCAAGCTTTGGGTCCAACAATAGGGAATCTTCCTTTTATCGTTTGGGGCCTGTCTAAAGCTGCAACAGCAAATCGAGCTATGTCCTGCGTATTCATATAAGCAATATCAGTGGGATTTCCACTTATCCAAACTGGCTCATTATTTAAGATAGGAATAGCAAATTGACCTATTACCCCTTGCATGAAAGCAACACCTTGCAAGATGGTGTAGTCCAAAGATGAACTTACCAATAATTCTTCAGTACAATATTTAATGTCCATTAAAGGGATGTTTCTATACTTTTCTGCACCAAACAAAGATAGAAATACAACTCTTTTTACATTTTTTTCTTCGCACGCATTATATAAATTTAATTTTCCATCCCAATCTATTTCGTAAACGCTGCGGGGATCATCAGGTCTGCTAGTAGCTGCATCAATAACGGCATCAACCTCATCAAGAGCGTACTCAATATCTTCTTTGTTTATTAAATTGCCACGAGTTAATTCACAACCCCACTCTTGAAGAAATGAAGCAGATTTTGGTTTTCTAACCATACAGCGCACTTTGTGCCCTGCATCTATGGCGTTTTTGGCTATTTGGCGACCAAGAGTTCCTGTGCCACCAATCACCAGAACTTGCATAGTTGAATTCATTACAAGATTGGAGCTTAAATGGGCAAACTATGGATTGTGGAAATTAATCACCTTGAAGTTTCAAAAGAAGTACTCCTCCTAAAAGCCCAACGGGAATTAAAACCCAAAAGACTGCAGCGATTCCAAAAATTTCTGAGGCCATTCAGATAATTTAACTCATTTACTATTAAAACCTAAAGCCCTTACATTCAGATAACAATCCAAAGGCATCCGCAAATTTTTAAAATAAACTTAAAATGGAATAAAAAATATAAAGCTAAAAGTTAAAGTGATTTTTGAACTAAATGCAGTCAAATATTTTTAACAAAGACCCTTTCGTTGAATCCCCTGACTGGGGTGAATCTAAATATTGGCGCTACAAAGATCTTAGGGTTCACTTCAGAGTGACTGGAAATGAATCTAATCCTCCCATTGTTCTAATTCATGGGTTTGGAGCCAGCAGCGATCACTGGAGAAATAATGCAGAAGTATTTGCTTCAGAAGGTTTTAGGGTCTTTGGAATAGATTTAATAGGTTTTGGGAAATCAGAGCAAAATCTTCAAGGAAAAGTAGAGTATTTAGAGAATCAATTTTGGGCAAATCAATTAGCTTCTTTTCTTGATGAAATTGTAGATATTAAAAATAACGGTAAGGTTATATTAATTGGGAACTCCTTGGGAGCTTTAACAGCAATCACAACCCTCTCTGAGAGACCTGAGTTAATAAAAACAATTATTGCAGCGCCAATACCAGAGCCAGTTTTTATTAATCCAATTAAATTTTCTTTTCCAAGTTGGCTAATAAAAGTTAAAACTTTTTTGATAAAAATTGTTTTTCATTTATTTCCACTTAAGACATTAATAAATTTAATATCAAGAACAAAATTAATTACTTTTGCGCTTCAAAGCGCTTATTTTCGTTCAATTTCAAATGATACGCCATTAAAGAGGATAGTTACAGTCCCTGCGAGGAGAATCAATGCCTCCAAAGCTCTTAGAGCTATGTGCATTGGAATGAGCAATAGACCCAATTCTGCAAAAGGTCCATCTATCATTCAAAAGATTAAAAACCTTCAAAATCGCCCGCCAATTTTATTAATTTGGGGCAAACAGGATAAATTGATACCAATATTTTTAGCAAAAAAACTAATAAAGCTCCATCCTTGGCTTAAATTATCTGTAATTAATGAAGCAGGGCATTGCCTCCACGATGAATCACCTCAACATTTCAATCAAATTGTTCTGAAATGGCTGAAAAACTTAAAAACTTCTAAGTAAAAAATATGAAGCACACACTTTCAGTTTTAGTTGAAGATGAATCTGGAGCATTAAGCAGGATTGCAGGCCTTTTTGCAAGGAGAGGATTTAATATTGA
Source organism: Prochlorococcus marinus str. MIT 1214 (assembly GCF_027359355.1). Lineage (NCBI taxonomy): Bacteria > Bacillati > Cyanobacteriota > Cyanophyceae > Synechococcales > Prochlorococcaceae > Prochlorococcus > Prochlorococcus marinus. The sequence goes on from NZ_CP114777.1 coordinate 714,530, forward strand.
TAGCTTGGCTGTTGGCCCAGCAGAAGCAAAAGGAATCTCTAGATTAACAATGGTTGTTCAAGGGGACGAATCAACACTTCAACAAATGACTAAACAACTTAACAAATTAATAAATGTTTTAGAAGTTCTTGATTTAACCACTTTACCAGCTGTGGAAAGAGAATTAATGCTCTTAAAGGTCTCTGCATCATCAGATAATAGAGGAAAAATCTTAGATCTTGTTCAAGTTTTTAGAGCAAAAGTTGTAGATGTTTCTGATAATGCTTTGACACTTGAAGTTGTTGGAGATCCAGGCAAACTTGTTGCTCTAGAAAACTTATTGAAACCTTATGGAATTTTAGAAATAGCCAGGACTGGAAAAGTTGCGCTTAAAAGAGCCTCAGGAGTTAACACTGAAATGTTAAAAGCTAAAAAATAATATTTTCAATCAAGAATCGATTCTTTTTGCCTCAATAATAAAATCTTCTTCTTCGATCAAATCAACTATATTCATCCCACTAATCACTTTTCCAAAAACAGAAAACCTTCCGTCAAGTTCTGGCAAAGATTTTAGCAATATATAAAACTGCAAACTTGCTGAATTTACTGATTTTGATCTTGCCATAGATAAATATGATCTTTTGTGCTTAAGTTCGATATTATTTATTTGACTAGACGCATCAATTTCTTTTCCATATGTTGGTAAGTTATTCGTTTTTAGTTTTATTTCTAAGGGAATGTATCTTATTTTTCCTGTTTTAGTATCTTGTAAGTTATTTTTATTTTCTATTAAACTATTGTCTCCACCTCTAATTAAAAAGGGGTAGGGTTGTTTTATAACCCTATTAAAAATTGTTTTATTATATACACCTTTTTCAACAAGATCTATAAAGTTACCAACAGTTATTGGAGCCAATTCCCCATAGAGCTCTAGTTTTATATTCCCTTTATTAGTAATAAGTAAGACATATTCATTTGATTTTAAACATGGAAATCTTGTAGAAGAACATATATCTATATTTTCATTTTCCTTTAAAGAAGAACATCCAGTTATTAATATCAAATTTACAATTAGAAAAATATAAACTGGTTGAAAAAATCTATAAGTTGTATGATTTAAAATCTTTATAATTTTATTTCTCTTTTTACATTCCTTCAAGGTTAACCTCTAAAAATCTAGCAATTTCAGCACCTTCGTTCTCCAAATCCAATAATGGTTTAGGAGATCCAACTCTAGATATTGGCAAATCCTTTCTACCTTTAATTCTCAAAGATACTCTTCTTAGTGGATTAAAACCCTCTCTTACCTCTAATTTCACAGCTTTAATCTCATCTATCGGGATTTCTATTTCTATATTCTTTAAAAACCCTCTCCTAGATAAAGATAAAACTCCTTTATTTTTATCAAATCTATTAACACCAGAACCATAATCGATGCTTATAAGCCGCCAAAAATAAAGAGCTAGCAAGAAAGCCGCTACACCATACAACCCCATAACTAAGCCTTGAGGAACAAAAATCAAGGTAGAGGGGGTCCCTAGTGGTAAAAAGTCTCTTCCAAAGTAACTAGAGAATGAAGCTAACAAAAATCCAACACCACCAATACTTAGCATCGATGCAACTAAATAGTTCGAAACCTTACGCGATCCTTTAATTTTTTGTTCTAAAACCAAACCGGATAACTCTTTTTCTGATTGGCTTAAATTTGATTCAGATGACATAAGTTCATAAAATTGGGAAGCATATCCCTTTCAAAACATTATATAGACTAAGTTTTTGACATATAAAAAGTAGCAATAAAAAACATTTATTTTATCTCATTTCAATACAAGGGATTTCATCAAGTTAAAGATTTACCCACAAACCCCGTCATCGTTGTTAAAGTCTCCGACGTATACAAAAGCTCAGCAACGCTCCTCCCATGACGATCGCTGTTGGAAGCGCAACAGAACGAGGTTGGTTTGACGCCCTCGATGACTGGTTAAAGCGCGACCGATTCGTATTTGTTGGTTGGTCTGGACTACTTCTCTTCCCTACAGCTTTCCTAGCTATTGGTGGATGGTTTACAGGTACAACCTTCGTTTCTTCCTGGTACACCCATGGTGTAGCCAGTTCTTACCTTGAGGGATGTAATTTCCTCACAGCCGCTGTTAGTACTCCTGGCGATGCCATGGGTCACAGTCTTCTATTCCTTTGGGGACCAGAAGCACAGGGTGATTTAACACGCTGGTTCCAGCTTGGTGGCCTATGGAATTTCGTTGCTCTGCACGGCGCATTTAGTCTTATTGGCTTCATGCTTCGTCAATTCGAAATTGCAAGACTAGTTGGTATCCGTCCATATAACGCTCTGGCTTTCTCAGCAGTTATTGCAGTATTTACTGCTTGCTTCCTTATCTATCCCTTAGGACAGCACAGTTGGTTTTTCGCTCCTTCATTTGGAGTTGCAGCAATATTCCGTTTTATTCTCTTCATACAAGGATTCCACAACATTACTCTCAACCCATTCCATATGATGGGAGTAGCAGGAATTCTTGGAGGTGCTCTACTTTGTGCTATTCACGGTGCAACAGTTCAGAACACCCTTTACGAAGATTCAAGTCAGTACTCTGACGGCAAAGCTCAGAGTTCTACCTTCAGAGGTTTTGATCCAGTTCAAGAAGAAGAAACTTACTCATTTATTACTGCAAACCGTTTCTGGAGCCAGATCTTCGGTATTGCTTTCTCAAATAAGCGTTTCCTTCACTTCTTGATGCTATTCGTGCCAGTAACAGGCATGTGGGCTGCATCAATTGGAATAGTCGGATTAGCTCTAAACCTTCGCGCTTACGATTTTGTCAGCCAAGAAATAAGAGCTGCTGAAGATCCTGAATTCGAAACTTTCTACACCAAAAATATCCTTCTTAATGAAGGTATGCGTGCATGGATGTCTTCTGTAGACCAGCCACACGAAAACTTTGTATTCCCTGAGGAGGTACTCCCACGTGGAAACGCCCTTTAATAGTTTACTTAAAGCCCCTAATCAAAGTCTTGAAGAGACTGGTTACGCCTGGTATGTAGGAAATGCAAGGCTAATTAACCTTTCTGGAAGGCTATTAGGTGCTCACATTGCTCACGCAGGACTAATCGTGTTCTGGGCTGGCGCGATGATGCTTTTCGAAGTAAGTCACTTCACCATGGATAAACCCATGTGGGAACAAGGCTTAATTTGTATGCCTCACGTAGCCATGTTTGGATACGGCATTGGTCCAGGTGGAGAAGTCACAGATGTATGGCCCTTCTTCATTGCTGGTGTTATTCATTTAGTTGCATCTGGAATTCTTGGCTTTGGTGGTGTTTTTCACTCCCTTGCAGGTCCAGAGAAACTTGAAGAAGATTTCCCATTCTTCTCAACTGACTGGAGAGATAAAAACCAAATGACCAACATTCTTGGTTTTCATTTGGTTGTTCTAGGTGTTGGTGCTCTTCTATGGTCCATAAATTGGATGTACATAGGTGGTGCATATGACACTTGGGCTCCAGGTGGAGGAGAGGTTAGGTTGATCAACCCAACACTCGATCCAAGAATTATTTTTGGATATCTACTATCAACCCCTTGGGGTGGTGGTGGTTGGATGGTTGGTGTTAACTCAATGGAAGATATTGTCGGAGGACATGTTTACCTGGGAGTAATTGAAATAATCGGTGGTCTTTTCCATATCTTCACTCAGCCTTACGGTTGGGCAAGAAGAGCCTTTATCTGGAATGGTGAAGGACTTCTAAGTTATGCATTAGGTGGAATCTGTGTCGCAAGTTTTGTTGCCTCATGTTTTATCTGGTTTAACAACACCGCTTATCCATCTGAGTTCTACGGTCCTACAAACGCTGAAGCTTCTCAGGCCCAAAGTTTTACATTCCTAGTTCGAGACCAACGAATTGGAGCGAATGTAGGTTCAACGATGGGACCAACTGGTTTAGGTAAATACCTAATGCGTTCTCCTACTGGTGAAATCATCTTTGGTGGAGAGACTATGCGTTTTTGGGATTTCCGAGGACCATGGCTTGAGCCTCTTAGAGGACCAAATGGTCTCAGCCTTGAGAAGATTCAAAATGATATTCAGCCTTGGCAGGTGCGCCGTGCTGCTGAATACATGACACATGCTCCAAACGCTTCTATCAACTCTGTTGGTGGAATCATTACTGAGCCTAATGCTGTTAACTTTGTTAACTTGCGTCAATGGCTAGCAGGTGCTCAATTCTTCCTTGGTTGGTTTACTTTTGTAGGTCATCTTTGGCATGCTGGTCGTGCGAGAGCCGCTGCAGCTGGATTTGAAAAAGGTATCAGTCGTTCTCAAGAGCCTGCTCTTTCAATGCCTGATCTAGATTAGATCTATTAATAAAATTAAAAAGCCCTCTATTAAAGAGGGCTTTTTTTATGTTTAAAAATATTTGATCTTAGTATTATTTATCTATCTAAAAGCAAGCGAGATAAACCCAATTTTTCTAAATTATTTTTTAACCAAGGTAAGCTAAGACCAATAACATTACTAAAACATCCATCTATTTTTTTAATAAAAAGTCCTCCATTTCCTTCAATCGCAAAGCCTCCTGCACAATTGTATGGTTCTGAAGTTGAAGCATATTTATTAATCTCCAAATTGGATAAATTCATAAATTCAATTTTTGTGCTCACAACTCCTTCACAACTATTATTTTGTAAAATACTTTTCATATCAGATTTGGAATTATCCAATGAAATCAAATAGTGACCAGTATGTAAAAAACCAAATTGACCAGACATCCTTTGCCATCTAGATATCAATTGCTCTTTATTCATTGGTTTTTCGAAAATCCCCCCCTTAAACTCAAACAAAGAATCACAACCTAATAAAGCTTGATAAGTATTTAAGGCATGATTTTTTGCTATCAACTTTTTTAATACACTATCAGCTTTACCCTTAGCTAATAATTTGACCTTCAAAATTGGATCTAATTCCTGAAGCTGTGTCTCATCAAAATCACTTACAATAACTTTGTGTCTCAAAGCTATTTGATCAAGTAATTTTTGACGTGCTTTAGATGCAGAGGCAAGCACAAACATAGAAATCTAAGTTTTTTAATACTTACGATCATTATTGATCGTCTATTAAAAAAATAAATCCTTTTAATTAAATGTTGCTGATTGACCAAAAAATCTTTAAAAGAGCAAAGAAAGGGATTAGGAATTCTCCCTTCAAATTATTTCTTTTTCAAAGTCTTCAAAAAGGGAGCCTAAGTGCTCAAAATGTTTTTGAGAAAAAATCAAAATATCTGAATCAAGAGTTTATGTTTATCAATAGTGCTTCATTCATAGAGAATGAATTTCTTAAATTAATTAAAATAGGTGTTTTAAGAAGGGAAGTTGATGGCCAAGGCCTTACTTCAAAAGTTCGTATTACACCAATAGGTAGACAAGTTATAGAAAGCAGTACAGATTTATTTACTAAAAAAATATCGCTTATAAAAAAATTAGTTAAATGCCTAAAATACCAATTATATCCAAGATGAGCATAGAACTAAAACGTACTCCTTTAATGGTTTTAGGGACCTCTAGTGGTGCGGGGAAAACACTCATAGCTACAGCTATTTGCAGATATTTAAAAAGGAAAGGGGAACAGCCAATTCCTTTTAAGGGCCAAAACATGAGCAATAACGCTTGGGTTGACACTAAGGGAAGAGAAATGGCATATTCTCAAGCCCTTCAATCTTGGTCAGCAGGATTAGAACCAAGTGCTGAAATGAATCCTGTTCTTCTGAAGCCAAAGGGGGATTGTACAAGTGAAGTGATTCACCTAGGTAAAAGTGTAGGAACTAGTAAAGCGATAAATTATTACGAAGATTGGTTTGATTCAGGGTGGAAAGCCATTAAAAAAGGCCTATCAACATTATCAAATAGCCAAAGAGACGGAAGACTGATTCTTGAGGGGGCTGGAAGTCCGGTAGAGGTGAATTTACAACATAAAGATCTTACGAATTTGAAATTAGCAAAATTTTTAAATGCAAATTGTATTTTAGTGGCAGATATTGAAAGAGGGGGCGTTTTCGCCCAAATCATTGGAACAATTGCATTGATGAAACCTGATGAAAAAAAATTACTTAAAGGAATAATTATTAATAGATTCAGAGGCGACAAAGCCTTATTTGCATCAGGAGTTAAATGGATAGAAAAAGAAACAGGAATCCCAGTTTTAGGAATATTACCTTGGCTACAAGAGATGTTCCCCCCTGAAGATTCCCTTGATCTACTTGAAAGGAAACAAATAAATCAAAGTGCAGAAATAGAAATAGCAATCATAAAATTACCTAGAATTAGTAATTTTTCTGATCTAGACCCTTTCTTTAGTGATTCAAGTATTCAAATTAGATGGATAGAACCTGGCCAAAGCCTAGGCCAACCTGATGTATTAATAATTCCTGGAAGCAAACAAACTATTAAAGATTTAGAGAGTCTAAATAATTCTGGTTTGAGCAATCAGATAAAAGATTATGCAAAAAATGGAGGTAATATTTTTGGCATTTGTGGAGGATTACAAATGCTTGGAAAATCATTGGAAGATCCTCATAATAAGGAAAGCAATGATGAACTAAGTACATTTTCAAATATTGGGATGAACCTTCTTCCAATAAAAACAACCTTTGGAGAAATCAAGCACACCTCACAAATAGAAGAAAGAGTTTCATGGCCAGGCTCTCAGAAAATAAAAGGGTTTGAAATGCATTATGGGGAAAGTGATTTGATCAATAATAAAGATTCAGAAATTATTTCTCTATTTAAAAACAGTTCTTTAGGGTGGGTAATTGAAAAAAAAGATAAAAGCTTTATTGGAGGAACTTATTTACATGGAATTTTTGAAAATGATGAATGGCGAAGGCAATGGATCAATAAAATAAGACAGAAAAAGGGATTAAATCATTTAAGACTTGATGAAGAAAACAATAGTGATAAAAGAGAAAAATTATTAGATTTATTAACTGATGCCTTCGAAAAAAATATAAATATAGATATTTTAATCAAATGATTTTAACAATGAATACAGTGAAAATAAACTGGCCTAATAAGAAATCAAGCAATTGCTCTCCTGGCATTGATTGGTTAAAAGCTGCCTATGATGCTGGTCTCGAGATCCCTACTGGATGCCTAGGAGGTAGCTGCGGTGCTTGCGAAATAGAAGTTAATGGTGAAGTGGTCCGTGCATGTATTGCAACAGTTCCAGATGAAAAGGAACTAAATGTTGAATTTTTTAGTGATCCTTATTGGTAAAAACAAATAAATCCATTTTTTTATTATCAATAATATTTCTCTGCTCTTCTAATAGCTTTAATAGAACCTTTAAAATCTCCTATTTTATACTTTGATTCACTAATAACCTCTAATTTATTTATTACCTCCTCTTTTCTTTTCTCACTAATCACTTTTATATAATCTGCAATTAAATCATATTTACTTTTTCGTATTTCTGAACCTTTAATCAGAGCATTATATTTAGGTTCTAGATCCATGTCTTTAAATTTACCTAACAAAATATTTTTATAATCTATTTTAGTGGTATCTAATTCATTGGATTTATCAATTTCCAATAATCTAATTTTTTTAGCTTTTCTTTTATCATCTATAGCTCCCTGATAATCTCCAGCTTTATATCTAGAATTACTTCTACCATTAAATGAAATATCTTTAGATCTTTGTTTAATAATATCTATTTTAGATTCAAAAAAAATTGACTTTGAGAAGTCATCTATAGCAGATAAATTTTCTCCTAACTTATCATTCAAGAAACCACAATTTAAATATGCTAAAGCAATATCATCTGGGTTCTCAAGACTATCAATGTTCTTTTTAATAGAGTTAATGGCCCCATCATAATCTTCTAAATCAATCAAATTAATTGCTTCATAATAAAAAAATGAAGGCTCTTCTAATTTTTTCAAATGATTTCTACCTCTTCTTTATTCTAAGCACATTCAATAAAGTCAGTTTAAAAATCTTCAAGAAAATATGTAGGAAAAAATCAACTTCTGAGCAATACGGAGAGGGTGGGATTCGAACCCACGGATAGCTTTAACTATCAAACGATTTCGAGTCGTTCGCTTTCGACCACTCAGCCACCTCTCCCTGAGTGAAAGTTTAAAGCAATCTTCTAATTTCTCTTGAGAATAAACAGATTTAAAAACTTATTCTTAATTACTTAATCCCAACCTGCCTTTCTCATAAGTTTTATTGCTTTCTTGTTATTAGTTCCTAATTGATCAATGGTCACACTGTCAGGAGTAAATCCTCCAAATTGTGTAACTTCATCTGTTTTATTAAAACCAACTAAAGGGTGCTCAAATGTTGGACCTGCTAATCCTCTACTCCCATTAGGAGAGGCAAGATACTCAAGTAGTTGAATCGCTTCCTCTTTATTTTCAGCATATCTAGCAATGCCTCCTGCACTGACATTCACATGAGCTGGATTAGGAGTAATAACTTTTACTTTTTTAGCCAAACTTTTATCATTTCTACCATTAACACCTGCGAGCATCCTTGAAACATAGTAGTGATTAACAATACCTACACCACATTTACCTTGAGCAACAGCTCTTATAACACCAATATCACCAGGGAAAAAAGGCTGAGAAATATTTGAAATCATACCTTTCAACCACTCTTTAGTTTTTGCTTCTCCTTTATTGACAATTTGATTAGCCACTAAAGATTGATTGTATGGACTGCTCCTTTTTCTCACACAAACAAGACCGTCCAAGGAAGGATTAGCAAGATCTGAATAATCTTTGATTGAATTTATATCAACTTTCTTAGGATTAGCGACCATAACTCTCACCCTTCTTGTTAAGGCATACCATCTTGCTTGAGGATCTCGATATTCCACTGGAACATTTTTGTCTAATTTGGAAGACCTATATGACTGAAGAAGACCACTTTTTGCAGCATTGCTAATTCGAGCAGCATCGACAAGAAGAATCACATCGGCTTTAGAATTTGATCCTTCCCTTTTCAATCTTTCAACTAGAGAAATACCTGTAGCCTCTATTAATCGAATTTTTATTCCAGTCTCCTCGTTAAATTTCTTATATATTTGCTTATCAGTGTTGTAATGCCTGCCTGAATAAATTCTTACTTCTCTATCAGAGGCTTTTGCATTATTTAAACTTGAAGAAACTAGTAGAGTGCCTGCTACTACTGAAGTAAAAAGACGCTTAATTAAATTCATTAACCTTTCTAGGGAAGTGATCAATATCTTTGTATAGACTAGACAAGAAGAAACACCTAAATATGGCTTCGCAACTTTTATACGTATTAAAGTATAAATTGATATCTTATTTATACTTTAGAATAGCAATGAAGTCTAAATAATAAACATGGAATATTTAACTCATTCGTTAATCAATAAATCAGAAGCACTTCAAATAGTTAATAAACTAAAAGCAGAAAAATCATCATGGCAAGATGGCAAAAAAACTGCTGGAAGCCATGCTGCAGAAATCAAATCTAACTTTCAATTAGATAAAAATTCAAAATTATCCAAGGAGCTTAGAGATATCATTGTTAATAAAATAATTTCGAACCCTCTTCTAAAAAGTTTTACATTACCTAGTCTTATTCATGGAGTCATGTTTACTCAATCTCTAGCTGGGCATAGATATGGGTCACATATTGATAATCCTTATATGTCCTCAGGAAGAAGTGATCTATCTTTTACCTTATTTTTAAATTCGCCAGAAGATTATGAAGGTGGTGAATTATGTATTCAGACGATAAATAAAACTGAAAAAATTAAACTTTCTGCTGGAGAAATGATAATTTATCCGAGCACTCAACTACATTCTGTTGCTGAAGTCAAAGATGGTGAACGACATGTATGCGTAGGCTGGATTCAAAGCTATATACAAAATAACGAAGATAGAAATTTCTTATTTGGACTTGATGCAGGAGCAAAAGGCTTACTAGCAAAACATGGAAGATCCGATGAGTTAGATTTAATCTTTCAGTCTTACAGCAATATCCTAAGAAGATTAGGAGATTGAATCGATCACTTTATACAAGCAGAGGTAAAAAAAGAACTTTCATAAGAAGGCCTGAGCCACCAAAATAAATACAACGAAAAAATACTATGCCAAGTAAATCACCTATCGGGATATTCCTTGCGGCGGCAGCTGCTTTAGCGACTAACGCAATTATTCCTGAAAATTCAATGGCTGGGGAAAAACATGGCGATATGGGTGGTTTAAAAGAATGGACCACTGATCAAGAAGCAGATGAGGACGGAAAACTTGATGAAGCCGCTCAAAAAGCTGCTGATAAAGCTAAGAAATCAAATGTTTGCATCCCTATTGGTGAGGGTGAGAACTGCTGGTAAATCTAAAATATAAAAAAGAAGAAAAGCCCCTTTTCAGGGGCTTTTTTAATGCAAAAAAAAACGCCCCTTATTTGGGGCGTTTTCAAATCTATTAATTAAAAGAATTAGAATCTAAATTCAGTTAGAACAACTGCTCCACTAACATCTTTGCCTTCAGACTCAACATCTGAACCACCAAAGATTGCTGGAGTAACTGTTACGCCATCATTAATTTTGAAGGAATAATAAGCTTCCCAAACACTGTTATCTTCAGAAGGATCAGAAGTACCACCAACAATAGAAGTAGCGCTAACTCTTGAACCAAAAGCAACACCAGCTCTGTTTCCGTCGATTAGTAGGTCTTTCCAACCAAGTCCAACCATCCAACCTGATGCTTCATCAGCAAATCCAGTTGGAGCATCGTCAATAGTAGAAACGTCATAACCAAGCTGTACTTCAGGAATAGCTCCTGTTGTATCAGGCTTCCAATATGCTCTTAAACCGACTGCAGTTTCAGAACCAGCCGCAGATCTTGCCTTGCCTGCAGCTGTTGTGAAGTAGCTATCAGACCAGCCATTTTCTTTCAATGCAACAGCACCAGATACTTGCCATTGAGGGGTTCCGTACTCAAGCTTAGTAAGTAAAGCTGACTTACCATCTTCACCAAAAAGTCCTTGGTCCTTACCAGACTTTGCACCACTTTGATTTGTGTAAGCAACACTTACTGCGAATCTACCGGCTGAAGGATCTTCAGTTGGTTGTACATAAGCGGCACCAAAACCAGCTTTAGTAGAAGAACCATAAACAGTTCCATTTCCACCAAGAGTGAATTGCTTAGTTACAGGCTTATAGATAGAAGGAGAACTTGCAAGCATGTAGTAGTTCTCAATTTTTGGACCAACCCAAACAGTTACGTCATCGCCAACTGGGAATTGATACCAAATCTTGTCAACTTTAAGAGCATCTGATGTGTTCTTACCAGCGGAAAGATAAGTACCTTGACCCTTATCTACGAAATGGTCAGATACATTACCAGCCTTAAGTCTTGTATAGAGCATGTCTTCACCAGTAAAACTGGTGTTCATGTTCAACTGATACATATATTCCATAGTGATGCTGTCAGTATCTGACTCAGCATCATCATCAACATAACCAGTTATGAAAGCAGCCTTTCCGCTCATCTTTGTAGATGAAGAGAACTGACCAGCCATTATTTCGCCGAGTTGAGCTTCAACGCCATCAACACGAGCTTGAATAACTTCAGAACTTAAATCAGACTCGTTAGATACCGCAGTAACATCGGCATTTGCAGCTAATGGTGCCATTAGGCCCAAAGCAGCAGGAGCTACCAGCAAACGCTGAAAAAGCTTCATTGTGTCCTCACACAAATATGTCAACCAAATAATAGTGTATTCAATAAGACAATTCAGAGCGAAAGCTCTTAGAAGTATCTTTTTATACGGCGAGATATATTATTCGAACTATTTGTTACCGAATTAATCTAAAAATATTACTTAGAGTTAATTAATTCTTAGCAGAAAGAGGGAAGCCAAGGGCATCTCTCTCCTCCAGCCAAGCCTCAGCAACTTTACGAGCTAAAGATCGAATTCTTGCAATAATCTTAGTCCTCTCAGTAACAGAGATAACCCCTCTTGCTTCTAATAAATTAAATGTATGACTGCACTTCAGAACGTAATCAAGGCAAGGTGCAGGTAGCTTTTTAGCAATTAATTGATGAGCCTCTTCCTCATAAATTTCAAAAAGTTTCCTTAAATTTCCCGAGCTAGATTCTTCAAAATTATACTTACATTGGCCTTTTTCGAAAGGAAGCCAGATGTCACCATATTTATTCTTTTCATTCCAGGAAAGGTCCCAAATACTTTCAACATTTTGTAAATACATTGCCAATCTCTCAAGGCCATAAGTGATCTCAATCGAAACAGGTTTGCAATCAAGACCTCCACATTGCTGAAAGTATGTAAATTGGGTAACTTCCATCCCATCAAGCCAAACTTCCCAACCAACTCCCCAGGCGCCTAATGTCGGAGACTCCCAATTGTCCTCTACGAATCTAATATCGTGATCTTTAGCTGAAATCCCCAATACATCAAGGGAAGACAAATAAATTTCTTGTATACCGTCTAAAGAAGGCTTTATAAGAACTTGATATTGAAAATAATGCTGAGCTCTATTTGGATTGTCTCCATACCTGCCATCAGTTGGTCTTCTGCAGGGTTCTGGATAAGCGACAGCCCAAGGCTCAGGACCTATTGCTCTCAAAAAAGAATGAGGACTCATCGTTCCTGCACCCTTCTCTAAATCATACGGCTGAAGCAGTAAACAACCTTTCTCACTCCAGAAATTATTGAGGCTAGAAATTATGTCCTGAAAATACATATATATTTAATTGTCTAGATTAATGTAAAATTTGAATTAATTAATTCCTAATTTAAATATACACTTAAACAACTAAAAATAACCCCTCAAAACAGCATTTAGAAACATTTATATAGTTTAGAATAATTAAATTCAATCAAGAAGGTAAATAAGAAAGATTACCTGCTATTGAAATTCTTGGTTCGTCAGTTTCATAAAATGGATAAACACAATGTCTTAATTTAGCAGGAAAGAAAACCATAACTCCTTCAAGTTCGGGTGATAATCTATATGAATAATTCTGAACTCCACCAAGAGAATCATTATATTCAAATTCAAAACAACCTGCCTTTATGTCATCATCATTCATATCATTATATTGAGGTAATTTCTTTAGATCTAACCATCCATATGGAATCTTCAACCAAATAGCAAAAGAATAGACACCAGAGTGATCATGATATGGATTAAATTCTGTCTTATATTGATAGTTGACCCAAAGTTTATCTAATACCAATTTACTTTTAGGACCCAATAAGGCATTTCGAGCAACAGGGTCAGTTCTTGTGATATTGGTTTCCCGGTAATATTTAATTAAAGGTACACAAACAGATTTAAAAAAAAATGAATCTATATCTTCAAGTAAAATACTTTTAGAAATATTTCCTATTAATTCACCCTTAGCATTCTTATTTTTGTTTTTTTGGGATGTATCAATAATTTTCCATAAATAATCAATGATCTCTTGATCCAGTCTCACTTGTAAAAAACCAGATACTGGAGGAGATATTTTAGTAACTTCCATTATTAATTGAAAATCCTTCAAATAAAACTACTTTCAATAAAATACAACCTATTACCTAAACATCTCATAACCAACTTATATTGATGTAATAAAGCCCAATAAGACTACTGGTATAATTGACTTCTAAAGGTTGGTTTTGAAATATCTACTGATGTATTGAAAAATATATTAGTGATGATATACCTGGGATTAGAGGTAATTGTTTGGCATGGCTGAGCCGACATTCAAGAGATGGCAGCTTTGCCTCTCGAGGTTAAAGCATCCAACCGAGATAATTGATTAAAGCCAAAACAACCTCCTAGTATTCAAGGTCGAGTATTTAGACAAGGTCAGATACTAGCACCATCTAAGTATAAATACTTAGATGGTGCTAGTATCTGACGATAAACTATTGAACAGAACGTTTATTAAACAATAATATATTTTTCCTTATTTTTTCATAGCAAAGAATAACATTTATCTATATATAATTCAAAAAGTCTATTCTATTTTTATAAGCTGTTAAAATTCTCACCTATTACTTTATCAATATTAATTAATATTATCAATTACCTGTTAATTAATAAGGTTAATTGGTTTTAAAGGGAATAATAGCTTAATCAAAGGTTAAGGTTAAGGTTAAGGTTAATAGTACATTAGTACCCATTGTTCCGATTCGTCACAAGGCGTATATTAAGAAGGCGTTCGCATGGATCTATGGACTTATCGCCGACGGAGGTGGTTGACTTGGCGAGTATTCCGCTAAACACTGAGGTCACCAAAGGCCTTGTCCCCGCGCAAGTGGAATATGTAAAGGAGTCAGTCGTTGAAATCAACGAGGAACTGAGTTGTGTTGGGCAGTCCCTGAGAGCCGTTGCGGCTAACCTCTCCGATATCAAGAGTAATATCAAGCCCGGAAACTGGAGGGCTTTTTTGAAGTCCGGCGCGATCAATTGCTCCGAAAGATTCGCAGTTGATCTTGTCAGCGCTTACACGAACTGGCTAAGCGGCTCTGACATAGACGACAATCTACTTGCTTCGTTAACACCTAGATCATTAGCTCTAATGGGAGGCAAGGGTGTTACAGATAAGGAGCGTCAGAAAGTATTCGAGGCCGTCGAAAATGGAGAAAGAATGACAGAAGCGGCTGTAAGGGTTTTAGTAAAAGGGAGAAAAAAAAGTGCGAGTACATCTTCCGGTAAGAGTGAAAGCGAAAAAGTGAAATACCTGAAAGATAAGATTGAGACATATAAAAAAGTGATCAATAATCTTCAAGATGAAAATAAAAAGCTTAGCAAGCTTCTATCAAATAGAACAAAAATTGATTCTCTTGTTTAATATATATTCTTAAAAACTATTAATCTACACCCACTATTCAACTAATGGACCAAATAAATCTAAACTCTAGCTCTTCAGCAAAAAATAGTACTGATTCTGAAATTGTTGACAATTTGAACTGGGGTATAATGAATATGTTGCTTGAAAAATATAAACCTAAGAGTCTTTGTAATATCAAGACAATACAGAATAGGAATGACAAGATTACATTGAGTTATGATTATGAATAAAAAAACTAAGACTAGGAAAGGATTCGTACATTTATACAATCCTAAGGTTGAAGGATTAGGCACTTATGACGTGCACTACATAAATGCATATAAAAAAGTAAATAATTTAAATAATAATTTAATTAAGAATGATGATGAGAGGTATGTAGCATGATTCCATTTATTAGAAGTCTTTCAGAGTTAATGTTGATAACAGAGTCAAGAGATACGCGAAAACAACCTTCAGTGAATAATGATATCCCTAACTTGATAGAAGATAGCGGGCAAAGAAAGAGATATATAAGATCTCTAAACAAAAATGAAATAGAACTACCTGAATTACCTAAAAAGGATACGCATAAATCGATTCATAAGAAAGATTATTTTTCAAGATTTATTAATACTCTAGATTATAATAATCAAATACAATCATCCTATGATCTGACATTACTAGAAATACAAAACAAGAGAAATCAACAGGATGTTGCCTAATCATGAAAAGAAATAATATATATTATTTGCTAGAATACTTATCTCCTACTTTAGTCCTTTCATTTTTTTTATTTCATAATATTCGTTTAGTTCTGTTAGGTATTGTTTTCTCAATATACTTAATTAATATTAACTATATTGAGAATTTTATAAGCTCTATTAAATCAAATATATTAATAAAAAAATCATCTAAAGAGTTTAATCAAAATGAAAAGGTCATAGAATCTGACACACTTAATCTAAAATCAACAAAAAAAGATTCAAAGCTTACATTAGTTGAAGAAATAGAAGAATATGGTTTTATACCCTCAATAGATAATAGTGAAGATACTAATGTTGCATAATTTTTTTATATTTGACTATCTGAACTATATATTTTTAATTTTATAATGATCTGTCACTTTACATCTAACTTAAAAAAGGTTATTCTAGAATACATGCAGCTATTAAATGAAAAAGAATAAAAATATAGAAGATATATTAGTTAAAGGTTTATCACATATTTTAAAGAGAACTGTAGAGGTTAGTCCTGGTGACCAATTAGCAATTGCACAAGAATATAAAGAGTGGATAAATTGTATATCAGAAAGTGATTTCTCCAAACAAGAAATACTTATTATAGATAAGTTTACATTTGGGTAAAAATATCTTCTATTTACAAATTATTCATAACATATCGAATTCATTGGCTATCAAATAAAAATCTTTGCTAATAACTTATTTATTTAATTGCCTAAAATAATCGATAATATTAACTTAACTATTAATATTAAATGAGTCAATATAATTAATAAATAAAGTTAATATGTTTTTTAATAACGACTATTGAATATATATTACTATAATTATAGTATTATAGTAAACGCCTCTATATATAATATAATTATGATCCATATATACTATGAAATTATTTTAATAATATTATAGTATACACAATTTATACATTTATTTTAATTTATTCTTTAACTCATGACTAAATAAAACAAATATTTCTTCTAAAATTAGTTTTAATCTTTATCTCCTCCACGAAGAAGGCTATTGACATTATATAATACAGATGTACTATAAAGTTGGAGTTGGCCGTGTTAACGAGGCTCAGCTTTCTTGTTTCCACTCTAATAAAACCATTTAATTTGCTTTGTATGATTAATGAAACCGTCTATGAAGACAAGGAGATTCTCCCGTATTTAATTAACCAAACAACTTGAGTATCTTATGAAATCTTCTATCACTTCAAGCTGGAACTCAGAAAAGAGCCTAAAGCTTTCATCCGGGCTTAGATTAGGAAGAGAAGCACTCATAACAAGCTCCACAAGAGAGTTAGTTGAATTTTACTGGACAAATCGGAAGAGATTTTCTGGTAGTTACTTAGGCTTCCCTTCCAAAATAAGTTTGCATTAGGAGGCATAATTAATTAACCTAAAATTATTTTTTATAAATTCCCGATCTAAATGTATTTTTCATTATTCAAGCTACTGCTAAAAATATAAATTTATAAATAATGGATTTTATTTTTCGTCTATTACCTGATAAGAAAGCGGAGCAAGTATTAAAAATAATATCCACCAAACAAGAATAAAAATGCCTAAAACAGAAGAAATTATAATGTTATTAAATAGTTTCCAACTAATAATTAGAAATAAAACTCCAAAGCTAATAATTGACCATGGTTGACACCAATAAGGCTTTGAATCCCAAAAACCTTTTTTTGAATTTTTCTCCATTAATGAAACTTGTTAGTGATTAAAATTATCCAATTCTAACCGCTTAGTAAGGTTTATCTTCCTCAGCAGGTTGATCTTCCTCAGCAGGTTGATCTTCCTTAGCAGGTTGATTCTCTTCAATCGGTTGATCTTCCTCAGCAGGTTGATCTTCCTTAGCAGGTTGATTCTCTTCAATCGGTTGATCTTCCTCAGCAGGTTGATCTTCCTTAGCAGGTTGATCTTCCTTAGCAGGTTGATTCTCTTCAATCGGTTTAATTTCAACTATGTTGTCAATTGAAGTAGAGGTCTCACTTTTAGTAAAAATCTTAGAAACCTCCTTAACCGAATCAGCCTCCGAGTCTTTAAGTAAAAACTTCAGAACATATCTAAGAGAGACAAACAAAGCTATTGGGAGGACAAGTCCTAAAAGCAATTTATAGAGGATTATTCCTATTCCAAGGACACCAATAGAAATAAGAATGTTCTTCCTGTTCATATGAGCTAATTGAATAGACTCTAAATCTAAGCTATTTCTGAGTTATCTACATCACATGGCTTTAACGCGATGTCTATTTAAATAATCTAAATTGTAATTATTAAATTTAAATTCAATGCTCATCGAAGAGAAAGAATTAAAAAAATTCTTTAATCTATCCTATGGAGAGAAAGCTCCATCAAGGGAAGAATGGGAATCGTTATACAATCAAGAAGTTAAATTCATCGATCCTACCCAAGAAAGAAATGGAATTGATGCATATATCAATGCTCAATATGGATTAATCAAAAGATGTGATGATATATATCTAGAATCACACTCAATTGCCATCAATAAGAATATTGCTTTTGTTGAATGGACAATGGGTTTAAAAATAAAAGGTCTCGAATTTTTATACGATGGGACAACAAGATTAATATTTGATGAAGAAGGGAAAGTTAAAGAACATAGAGATTATTTTGATTTTTGTTCTGGAACGTTTGGTAATATTCCAGTTATAGGAGCATTTTTTAGATGGCTTTACTCAAGATTCGTTGACTGAAATAATTATTCTCTAAAAAATTTATTGAGAAGTTTCGAACTATCTATTTAGCTTTAATTATCTTTAATAAGATTTTTCTTTATTCGCTTAACACGAAATCAAGGATTCTTTTTTTTACTTGAATTTAAGGACTTTAGCAATCCATAAAAATTAGTAAATTTACAGAATTGCAATCCAATGAAAAATTAGCATTTATTTATTTTTTTAATTCTTTTGATTATTTGGTTCAATGCGTAATTAAATTTTTTATTAGCTATAACACTAGTGATGCTTGAAGAATCAAATGGGAAAATTAATTGATTTAATTAAAGAAACCTACGACCATAAAGCATGCTTAGAGATTGCAAGCAGTGGTTGTTCTAACGGGGCATGCACAAGACATACCTATCAAGCTGAGACACTCTTGCTCTATATGAGTTACTCAGATGAAATAATCAAATACATTTCTGAAAAACTCGGATACTCTTTTCTTTCTAATCTTGCAAGAGATTTTGGATCACCACTAGAAGAAAATAAAGCTGAAGAAGATTTCACATGGCGGGAGGTAGTATCGGCTTGTCCCAACAAAGATGACTACAAACATGCCCTTGTATGGAAATTCATAGAATTAGTCGCCAAAGAGAAAACTTTAGAACACTAATAATCATTATTAAATTAATTGGCCATAGATTTCTTAGTACTTTAGGAGTTAACTTTCAGAGAATTTACTTTTGAAAAAGATAAACTATAGCTTTCATCCAAGGAGGTTGGAAAATTAAATAAACTATAATAAAGAATAATATTGCACCTATTATTCCATACAATTGAACCTCTATTTCTTCCCAAAACTCTTCAATCCAGATAAGGATTGAGGAGTTTTTTCTTTCTTTTACCATTGAAAGATAGATTTAAAAAAGTAGTATAAACTAATAATAACTAGTTTAGAGTAATATTTATAAAAATACCTTAGAATTATAAATGATTATATTCGATTGATAAATTGAATATAAAATTATGGCAAAACAGACTCGTCAGAGAGAATTTTGAACTAGCTTATTTAGATTAGATCCAAAAGAAAAATTGAAGAAGAGTCCTTCTATTGAAGAAATTATTTCAGTCACACTTAGCTGTACCTTAATTAGGATGACTGAAATAAATAGAATAGATAGATCCGTTCTTTATCAAGAATTTAAAGAATGGATAGTACATTCTGGAGAAAATGAAGAGTCCCAAGAAATTTTATTCCTGAGATACTTAAAAGATGATAGGAAGATTAATTAGATTAACTTATAATTACTATTTGATTATCTTGCAAAAAAAAGAATTTTGAAATCCTCAGTCAAGAGAAAAAAACACTAAGCTAAAGTAAATCTAAAGAAATGTTCACTTCTTTATTCTCTCTATTTTTTTCAACATTACTTTGGGTTCAAGTACCTCAGTGGAGTGATAATTGGTCAAGATGTGCAGTGGATGTACCTGACACTGCATGCCATTGGTACATAGTTTCTCCAGACAATACTTTTGGCAAAGGATTCGATTGGGCGACAGCCCCATTGTTTGATGCAAACGGTTTGAATGATATTGCAAAAATTTCTTCTGAAACAGTTGTAGAAAAATTACAAAGAAAAAAAACTGCTAGCAAAGTGACATCTTGACCATTTAATAATAAATATAAAAACCAATCAAAAATTTTAAATTATATTTATAAAAGTTAATTTCTAATTTCACCCAATACTCTTAGTGCTTCATTAACGTGAGCAGGACCATTCAAAAGGTCATTAAAAATATGCCTAATAGCCCCTTTGGAGTCAATGATATATGTCACTCGGCCATCAAGCAAACCAAGAACTTTAGGGACACCAAAAGCTCTTCTCAAAGAATTGTCCGTGTCGCACAATAGTGGAAATGGAAGTTTATTTTTGTCTGCAAAAGATCTGTGGCTTTCTTCATCGTCCCCACTTACCCCCCAAACTTCAGCACCAAATAATTTAAAAAGGTCGTATTTATCTCTAAAGCCGCAATTTTCAGCTGTACAACCTGGGGTATCATCTTTTGGATAAAAA
Organism: Prochlorococcus marinus str. MIT 1214; assembly: GCF_027359355.1. NCBI lineage: Bacteria > Bacillati > Cyanobacteriota > Cyanophyceae > Synechococcales > Prochlorococcaceae > Prochlorococcus > Prochlorococcus marinus. The sequence goes on from NZ_CP114777.1 coordinate 734,842, forward strand.
AATAAAACTAGAGGCCTACCTTTAGCTTGCTTATTCGTCCTAGCGACTCCTAGTTGATCAGAGAGTGAGAAATCAGGTATTTGATCGCCTAACTTTAAAGGCATTTGAATCCTAAAACTGAATATTTATATTATATAAAAAATCAAGGCATATCGGAGGCGAAAAGAGTTAATAAAATAGAATTAACTCTATAATTTATAGATCAGCAGGTAGCAACTATAGTTTGTAAACTATAAATTTATTAAGTAAAAAGATAAGATTTTGAGTTTTAGTATAATGGTATTAATTAAATAAAGATCTTGAGTGGTTTCGGGAAAAAGAAAAAAGAGAAAAAAGTCTCTTCTAAAAAACTCCAAAAGCTTTCAGAAAAAGATCTGAAAGCACACTCAATCAATAATCATATCAAAGGAAATTTAGAGGAAGCAGAAAAAGGTTATATGGCTTTTTTAAACAATGGGTATTCTGATGCAGATATAATTTCAAATTATGCACTCATATGTGAAGAAAAAGAAGAAAATGATAAAGCAATAAGATTATACGAAAAATGTACTAAAAGTTTTCCAAACCATATTTACTCGAAATTAAATTTATCTTTTTTATATTACAAATTAAATCATTTAGAAAAAGCAGAAATAATAATAGAGGAAGCAATTAAATTAAAGCCAAGCCTTCCGAATGGACATTGTATTAGAGGATTGATTTTAAAAAGTTTAAATAAATATAATGAGTCAAAATTATCACTTGAGAAAGCAATCGAACTAGATAAAAATTTCTTTGATGCATATATCAATCTAGGTTTATTAAATAAAGATTCTAATAAATATGATGAAGCCGAAGAGTATTATTTAAAAGCTTTAGAAATTAATGATAAATCTGCTATTGTTCATTTAAATCTAGGAGCATGCTACAAAGAGAAAAAAGAACTCGAAAAGGCAATATTACATACAGAAAAAGCAATAGAGATAGATAATAAACTAGAAAAATGTAATTTAAATCTAGCTACCATATATAACCAAATTGGTGATTATAAAAAATCACTCTCATTTATAAAAAAAGAAATTTTATTGAATAAAAATAGTGAGTTAAGTTTTCAACTTTTAAGTGAGATAATTAAGAAAGGAGAATTATTAAATATATCAAAGAAAGATAATAGAGAATTAATTAATAATATATTAGATAGGAAAGATATTTCTCATCGAGAACTATTTGGGTGCATAAACAACATTATCTCAAAAGAATTATTAGAAAAATTATCTATTTTAGACTCGGAATTATATGAGAATAATGAGTTTAATATTCTTATTAATCAAAAGGAATTAATAAAAGCACTATCTCTACTCATATTTTGCTCTCCGTTATGGGAAAAAGTCTTAGTAAATATACGCAAGATTTTTCTTATAAGCTATTCAGATAAACATAAGGTAAGTAATAGTATTCTTAACTTTATTATCGGGCTTGGATCACAATGTTTCTTAAATGAGTATGTCTATTACATATCAACAGAAGAAAAATATAAACTAGAGGAACTTAAGAAAACAATCAATGAGAATATAAATAAAGACTATAAATTAGCAATAATATCATGTTATCAATCTCTATCATCTATCAATAATACAACAATCGATTTAAATACTTATGTATCAAACAACAAAGAATTCAATAGTTTACTCAACTTACAATTCAAAGAGTTAAATGATGAAAAAAATATATCAAAAGGAATTAAAAAGATAGGAAATATAAAAGATTCAATATCTAAAGAAGTAAAGAATCAGTATGAATTAAATCCGTATCCTAGGTGGAGATATAATTCATATGCTAAAGAAAACAAATTAAACTTTTTTTCAGTTATTAATGCTGAAATCTATCCAAATACAATTAAATCTAATTCAAGTCAGTTAAAAGATAAAAAAACAAATATACTTATAGCTGGTTGTGGAACGGGGATTCAAATACTCGAAGCATCTCGATATAGTAATTGTGAAATAACAGCAATCGATTTAAGCAATTCAAGTATCTCATATGCAAAGAGAAAGGTCGATGAATATGGATTAAAGAATGTAGATTTTATAGAAATGGATTTACTTGAATTGACAGCACTAAATAAAAGATTTGATTTAATAGAATGCTCAGGTGTTCTCCATCATATGAATGATCCTAATAAGGGATTATCAAATCTATTTAATGTATTAGAACCAAGAGGATTTTTAAAGTTAGGTTTATATAGCAAGTATGCAAGAAAAGAAATACTAAAAGCGAGAGAACTCATCAAAGAAAAAAATATTCAACCAAGCGTTGATGGAATAAGAAGCTTCAGAAACGACGTTCTTAATGGAGAAATAAAAGAGTTAAATAAAATAACTAATTGGTCAGATTTCTACTCAACCTCAATGTGTAGAGATCTCTGCTTTCATAGTCACGAAAACTGTTACTCATTAATTGAAATCAAAGAGATGTTAAAAGTATTTAATCTGGAATTCCTAGGTTTTACTCTTTCAAAAGATATAAAAGATAAATATCAGAGAGATAAAAAAGATATAGACTCTTTAAAAGATTTAGAATTATGGGATAAATTTGAAAAATTAAACCCTAATTGCTTTAGAGAAATGTATCAGTTCTGGGCTAGAAAATCAATTAAATAGTTGTTCTTCCAATCCTGGAATAAACATTTTACATAGCGAGAAAATAAATAATATTGCTAAAACATTACCTAACATTGCTATTGCAAAGCGAATTCTTAGATCCTTAGCAAATGGTAGTAGGGTTTCCCAAAGTTGTAATAATGGTCCGCCTGCCATAGGATATTAATGTTTAATTACTAGTAGCTTACAGTGGGACTACCTGATTGGCTACAAAAAACCAAGATTTAAAGTAAAAAGATTCTATTATTATTATCTACTTCAATTTGCTTCTCATAAAAAATAGAAGTATCAACCCTATCAATATTAGGGATAAAGGGTAAAGAAGTATAAATAATATCTCTATTAATTTTTCTGGTCTATTCACAATAAATAAACCCACTAAAAAAATTATTATTGGCAAAAGGATAAGTGATTTTATTAATAGGTCTTCATTCCATTTTTTAATCTCATTATCTTCATCTAATAAAGTTTCCAATTTATCCTTTAAAAGATCATCATTAAAATCAGACTGATCATTCATAATTTTTAGATTCTAAACCTACTCATGTAAAATAAATCTAAATGATGATTTATTTATTATCAAAATTATTTAATCGATTACTAAAGAAAAATGAATCATTTAAATTATATAGATTTATTTGGATTTTCAGCTGCTTTACTTACTACTATTGCTTTTTTGCCTCAGTTATATAAAACATGGCAAACGAAATCAGCAGATGATGTTTCGTTGGTAATGTTAATTCTTTTCATAACAGGTCTTTTTTGTTGGATTATTTACGGCTTAAAGATCAATTCCATTCCTATTTTAGTTGCCAATATAATCACCTTTATTTTTAATTTTTCTATATTAGTTTTAAAAATTTCATATATAAAAAACAAATAAGAAAAAGATTCTTTTATATATATTAAATTATTTTTCTTGTGTTCATATAGAAGCTATAGTTAGTAAAGAATTGAACAAATTTAATGCCTGTAGAAGAACTGCAATTGATTGGAAGATCTTTAGCTTTGCACCCTCCTGTAATGATAATTACTCTTGGTTTATTTATGTATATTAGAGGTAAAGCTATTGCAAGCAGCAACCCAACAAAAAAAGTTACTCCTTTTTTCCCTTTTAGAAACGTTTGAAAATATCAAGAAATAAAAAACTATCTCTATTTAATAATATTAAATAGAGATAGTTTTTTATTTAGATATCAACCAAAAGGATTAGATCCCTTAAGTGGTCCTACGAAAAGAAACTCAATAACAGTCCCTAATATTGCCATAGGAAAAACCCATACAGACATAAATCTTAGTCCCATGAACTTCATTCCACCTTCACCTGCAAAAGCATCTTTGGTCATTGTATAAACAGTCTCTGTATCAGTTACCTCATACGAATCATTAATACCTGGTTCGTAAGGTTTAACAAAATCCATCCTATTAAATAAATTTCTAATTTTATTAATAGCGACTATTGGCCAAACCCATAAATAAAAGATGCGAGATCCCAATCTATTAGCATCAGATTGTGGATTTCCCAAATCCTGATTAGTGTTGTCTTTTGGAAAAGAATCTTCAATTATCGAAGCTATTGCCTCTTGATCAGTTGTGTAATCAACTACAGTATTTGCTGAATCCATCAAGAACTGAAATTTTGAATAATTATAAGATTAATTCCTTATTTTTGTATTGAAGAAATAATTTAATATTTATTGGTAACAAATATCCAAAAATCGAAAAATAATAAAAAAAGACCTAAATAAATTTAGGTCTTTTTAAGATTTCAATTTTTAAAAAGAAATTTAACCGTATAAAAATTTAATTGTTAAGCGTTTATTACACCGCGGCGAATAAATTGCATTGCAAAAATTGCACCAAGGAAAAATACTGTTGGAATACCCAATGCATTCACCGCCAAAGTCCTAACAGTGAAAACTGGATAGCCACCTGCTGGTCTTCCTTTATCAGCAACAATTGCAGTATCTTCCCAAACTTGCTCGTTTTTAATAGTTGGGCCATTATCCCAGACAAATACCCCCCATCTACGCAACCAATAATCAGCAAAGGCAAGAGTAAAAATAACTGGAGAAAGAACCAGCAATAATTTAAGTGTGTTCATCCATCTAGGATATTTATGACACAAATCCTGGCATATGAGAGCCAAAAAGGCTGATCAAGAACAAGACCCTAAGGATTCTGTAACAAATTAATCCAATTTCAGAAGCTTTAAAGACTCCTTTATGCCTCTAGCTTTACTTCTGATAAGGTAGTTTTATTGCCTTATGGCAGGCCTATAGATTATTGGTTTTTATTTATGGAATTTGGTTTTAAAGAAATCCTTTTTGGACTTGCTGGGGTCAGCATGATTGCTTGGGCCGGAGTTATTGGCCTATGGCATACCTATATGTTTCCAACATTTTTCAAAGAAGATTCCAGTCGAATTAATAGTGGTTCTCCAGTAGGTTCTGCTCAGTCAGGGACTGATACGAAAAGATCCAACAAACCATGGTTCATTGATGATGAAGGTGGGACACTCACTCCTAATTCAGCACTGGGTGCTATTGGTCTTAGCGATAGAGGGAAATACAGCAAAAAATCTTTTGTAGTTGCAGATTTCAACCCTGTAGAAGCTGGTTATGGGGTAAACAGGCTTTACACCTCTATTTTGATTGGTTTAGCTATAAGTACTTTTGTAATAATTTCCTTTGGACTACAAAGTGGATTTGGAATGATGGGACCAAACTTATAAATTGATTCAACTTGAAACTAAGAAACTAACAACAATCAAAATAATTTAATCTAAACCAAGAAAACCATCCTAAAGTCAAACTCTATAATTTTGGAGTTTGACTTTTTTTAGAGAACTGGAATTTCTTAACCACAAATGTTTTCAGATAAAGATCTTTTGTAAATAAGACTTTGTGTGATTTATGAATATTTTGAATCTATTTGATTAAGAATATATAGAATTTCATTTTTTTTCTGAAAAATTTTCAATCGTTTTCTCTTCAAAGCCTTTTCCTCACTTAGTTTAAGAATGAAGATGATCATAAAAAGCAAAATGGAAAATTAGTTTCCTAGTAAATAAAAAAAAGAATATTGACTTTTTCATGTATCAAAAATCAATATTCAATAGACAAGAAAATTTAAAAAAAACCAAATTCACTCTAAATGTGCAAAGCTGCTTTAAAATATCCTTGATTTTAAATTGCTCCATGACTGTAGGAATCTACTTTGCTACAACAACAGGTAAAACCGAAGATATAGCGGAAAGGCTGCACGGCTTACTTGACTCTGCTGAAGGTCCAGTGGATATTTCAGATGTCGATGACCTTAGTGAATTAGCTGGACATGATGGGGTTATTTGTGGAATCCCTACATGGAACACCGGTGCTGACTCTGAGAGATCAGGAACTGCTTGGGACTCAATCCTTGAAGACATTGGAGAGCTAGATCTCAGCGGTAAGAAAGTTGCGATTTTTGGTTTGGGTGATTCATCTACTTACACCGAAAACTACTGCGATGCAATGGAAGAACTTCATAGATACTTCAAGCAAGCAGGTGCTTCAATGGTTGGATACACTTCTAAAAGCGATTACACTTTTGACGAGTCAAAAAGTGTAGTTGGTGAAGAATTCTGCGGATTACCTCTTGACGAGGACAGTGAATCAGACATGACTGATGAAAGGCTTTCAGGATGGGCTGAAAAACTAAAAGGCGAAATGTTTTAGGCCTTAAACAAAAATTTTTAGATCTTCCTGAGTAATTACTTAGGAAGATTTTTTTTGTTTTTTTATAAAATTAAAAAATTCCTTAAAGATAACTTAAAAATATCCCTAAAAAAGTCATTTTCTGAAGCTATTTAAGAAATAATCCCAAACAGCCCGATAATATCTTAATATTTTCTTTATGAACTCAAATAATTGCTCAGATCAAAACGTTTCTATTAACGTAAATCTCTCTTTAAAAAATGAGACTTTGCGCATGTTAATAGAGATGGCAAACGATATGGGTGCAAGTCTTGAGGATGTAATAAGCTCAATAACTGAAGACTCGGTAATTGATTTAGAGATCCTTCAGGATGATCTAGGCATAGTTATCATCCCAGAAAAATGCAGCAAGCAAGATTTAATAAATTCGATTTAATAGATATTGGTCATTTTTTTAAAATCTTTCCGGTCTAGGATTTTTCCAAGTAGAAATAACTCCCTCTGTTTTCAAATATTTAGCTCGTCTTTCAAGAGTTTCTCTATTAAGTCTCCAAACGCTATAGACACCAAAATTACCTAAGACTTTTGGATTAAGTCCTTGCCAATAAGATTTTTCCACTGATCTTTTATCAATAAGTAAAAGAGTAGTTTCTGAGCCATTGGATCCATATATTGGCCTTCCTTTCCACCCTCTTCGCTTTTCATTTTTTAGTCGATCTGAAACATTTACTAAAGCATTTTTAGATCGACCCTCAAAAACAATGATCTGATTAGTATAAAAATGAATTGAGGGCTTCATAGCTCCTATCATTACTAATGGCTCATTTCTATTTTGAGAATTTAAAAGTAATTCTGAGGCTTGTCTTAAAGGTAGTTGTCTTAATCTATCTGCCAAATCAAAAGTTGGTAAAACAATCAGAAAATGGGATAAAAATATAGGTATTTGCAAAATCAATAGTTTTCCATATATTTTTCTAGAGGAAAATATTATTCCTAGAACAGCAATTAAAAGAAAAATAAATCCGGCTTTTTCAATTAAAAAGCTATTGGTTAATTCTTCTGAGAAATTTGGAATCTCAGGATCGTTAAGAAGCTGAATCCAAAACTTTGAAAAGAAGAGAAATAGAGAAAACAGTATTGATATAAATATTGTAAATTTCCAAGCAAAAGATTTTAAAAATTCCTCTTTAATATTATTCGTTAAGGAAAGTGATATTAAAACTGATGCCGCAGGAGTAGCTGGAAGCCAATAGCTCGGAAGCTTTGTAACTGAAATAGTAAAGAAGACAAAAACAGCGCTTAACCAAAAAAATGAAAACTCAAATAATGACTGATCTGGTTTTTTAATAATTCTTCTAGAACGTTTAGATATATTGCATAAATTCTTCCAAATACTGATTAATAAAAATGGCGTAAGAGGCAAAGAAGCTATACATAAAACTATTAAAAAAAACCACCAAGGTTCTCCATGAGAATTTACTACTGAGGTAAACCTTTGAAGATTATGATATCCAAAAAAACTATCTAAAAAAGGTTTTCCCTCTATTAATAATTCAATTAAGTACCAAGGAAAACTTATAACAAAAACAATAAAAAGTCCTGGAAGTACCCTCAATATTTTTAAGATTTCAAGAAAATTATTTTGAAATAATGAAAAAAATAAAATTGTTAATCCTGATAAAACCAAGGCAACAGGACCTTTAGTTAAAACTGCTAATGACAAAAAAATCCAAGACAACCACCAAATTTCTCCTTCTGGATTAGCAAATCTTCTCCATTTAAGAAGTAAACAAATTCCTAGAGTGCTGCATAGGAGTGCATCACTTACAGCAATTCTCCCCCAAATTATTACCAAAGGTGACAACGCAAATATCAGCGTAGTAACAACAGCTGTTCTTCTATTGAAATTATTTTCATCTTGGGGATATTTCATCATTGTGTCCCCTAAAACAAGCATTAAAAAAATTGTTGATAATGCAGAAGGCAGTCTGGCAGCCCAGGCACCTAATGGATCCCAAGAAATATTCTCTGGGATTAAATATCCCAGCCCCATTAACCAATAAACCAAAGGAGGCTTATCAAATCGAGGTAATCCATTTACTTGAGGTGTTAACCAATTACCCGTTTCTACCATTGCTCTGCTGGCTGCAGCAAACAAAGGTGGTGTTTCATCGACTAAACCAGTTTTTCCTAATTGCCAAACAAAAAGTATTAAACCAAGAAATAAAATACAAAGAAGACCACGTCTTCTTTGTTTTTTATTTGGGGAAAAAGAGTTAGTTAAACTTTTCAATTAATCTTGAAAGTCTTCAGAGATTTTTTTATTTAAGCCATTATCCAGCCAATTCACCACGCGTTCTGCAAAGACTTTATTAGTGGCTTTTTTTTCAAACCAATCCCTACAATTTTTTCTTTTGATTGAGGAGATTGTTTTTGTGGCTTTTATCAATCCTTCAATATCATTGGGCTTAACCAAAAAACCATTGAATCCATCTTCGATTAATTCTCCCGGTCCTCCCAGATCATATGCAACCACGGGAACTCCACAAGCCATAGCTTCAACAATAACGTTACCGTAGGCTTCATTCCATTTAGGGGTGTTTATCAACGCTCTACATCGTCCTAATTGTTCCTGAAATTTATTTGTTGGGAGAAACCCTTTCCACACAATAATTTCCTTTGTGAATTTATTTTCAATTCTTGAAGCATATTCTTTATCTTCTATAAGTCCCCAAACTAATAATTTTTCACCTAAATTCTTCGCGACTTTTACAGCATCTTCTAAACCTTTTTCTGGTGCTATTCTTCCAGCCCAAGCTAATGGTCCATTTTCATTTTCATTGAATATATAATTTTCCTTATCAAAACCATTGCCAACAATAATTGGATCAGTTTTTAAGGAATAATCGTTAGATTGTCTTTTTGTATGAAAAGCTAACTGAAATGGAAATAATTGACTTATTTCACTAATAATTTCTTTCATTATTATTGATTCAGCACCCATACTTATCAAATGAAATATTTTAATTGTCTGAGTTTTTGTTAACCACAATGGAAGCCAATCATATGCAAAGTTAATAACTGCATCGGATTCGTTTGCTATTTCAATTGCATTTTCCCATAACTTTGGTAACACACTATTAGAAGGAATTAAAACTGGATCTGTTTGCTTCTGATGTTGCCAACTAGGTTGATCAATTCCATCTATTAACCTTAATTCAAGTAATTCACTTTCAAAAGGTAGTTTTGATCCTTTTGGTGCAATTAAAATAATTTTATGACCTAATGAAGTTAATCCTTTTATTAGAGACACAATAGTAAGTTCTACTCCTCCACCTTTACCACTCCCCAAATAGCCTATAGGTGTACTAACAAGAATTAGTTTTAATTGCTTGTTTATCACTTGAATTAAGCCTCTTTTATAAATTCATGAGTACGTTTATCCCCCCAGAATCTTCTCCTCTGACTTACAAATAGTACTGAAATTAAAACCAAAAACACTCCAATCCACTGAAGAAAGAAGAGTCTCTCGCCTAACCAAATTCCACCAGTAATCAAGGCGAATACAGGTGTTAAGAATGCAAGGGTGCTAAAGCTTGTTAATTCTTTACGGCTTGCAAACCAAAAAAATAATCCATATGCCAATGCACTTCCGAACAAACTTGAATAAGACATCAAAGTCCATTGAAAAGCAGACCAATCTGGAACTAACGGCCAATCTTTGTCGAACACATGCCAAACGAGCAGAGGAACACTTCCTAAAACCATGTGCCATCCGGTTACTGCAACAGGATCACTGTTTCTACAAGCAAAGCGAATAAGCACCGTTCCTAAAGCCATCGAAGTTGCTGCACAAATCATCCAAATTTCTCCATGGCTTAAAAAATTACTTTCTGATTCAAATTTTCCAAGCAGAAACCAATTCCGTAGCATCTCAGTAGGGACTCCAAGACAAATTATTCCAACCAAGCCAAGTACCAAGCCAATCCATCCAATTGGATTTATTGCATCTCCAAAAAGAATTCTTGCTAATAAAGCAACCATCAAAGGTTGGGAATCTATAAGAACAGAGCCCAATCCCGCTCCTGTTTCCATTAACCCTTTGGCTAGAAAAATCTGAAAAAGGGTTGCATCAATCAATGTAAATACTAAAAACCACACCAAATCATCTTTTGAAATATTCCAACTCCTTTTCAAGAAAGGTACTGAAGCCAAAACGACTAGACCTGCTGGCAAAAGCCTTAGTGAGGCAACAATCTCAGGCCCCGCTTCATTAACCAAAGGTGCCATTGCCGCCATTGAGGTTCCCCAAAGAGCGAACGGCAAAATCATCAAAAACCAATTCCAAATGACAAACATAAGGTCAGAAAGCGATCTCCTTTTTAAGATCAATGAAGTTATGCATAAATTGAATGATTTGGCCCTTGAGACGAAAATCCAAAAAAAGGATGGCACGAATCTGTATTGAAGGTCCTATCAATTCAGAAACTCGAAAAAATGTTCTAAAAGCATTAAAGCAAATTGAGGAAAGAGAGTTTCCAGCCCTATTACTTCGCATTGATAGCCCTGGGGGAACAGTTGGTGATAGCCAGGAAATCCATAGTGCACTTTTAAGGCTACGAGAAAAAGGTTGTCATGTTGTAGCTAGTTTTGGCAATATCTCAGCCTCAGGAGGAGTTTATATAGGAGTAGGTGCTGAAAAAATTGTTGCCAATCCAGGAACAATAACAGGGTCTATTGGAGTGATTTTAAGAGGGAACAACTTATCAAAGTTATTAGAAAAGATTGGTATTAAATTCGAGACCGTAAAAAGTGGGATTTATAAAGACATTCTTTCCCCTGATCGCCCTTTATCGTCTGAAGAGAGAGTACTACTACAATCGTTGATTGATAGCAGTTACGAACAATTTGTTTTAGCAGTTTCAAAAGGAAGAAATTTAACCCCAGAAGTTGTTAAGAGTTTTGCGGATGGAAGAGTTTTTACTGGAGAGCAAGCCAAAGAATTTGGACTTGTGGATGAAATTGGTGATGAAAATGATGCAAAATTACTTGCTATAAAAATTGCGAACCTCGATGAGAAAACAAAACCTATTACCTTTGGCAAAACCAAAAAGAAATTATTAGGTTTTTTACCAGGAGGAAAATTAATCCAGAATCTTATAAATGCATTAAATCTTGAGTTGGAGGGAAATGGACAAATCCTTTGGCTCTATAAGCCATGAATTTTCAAAATAAATCCACTTATCTATGTGCATTGAGGGGAGCAACAACTTGTGAAAACAATTCTATTGAGTCAATCAGCTCAGCAGTAGAGGAATTGTTAGCTGAATTAGTTTCTAGAAATAATTTGATCCCAGATCAAATTATTTCTGTTACTTTCTCAGTAACTTCAGATTTAGATGCTTGTTTCCCAGCTTCTATTGCTAGAAAAAAAACAGGTTGGGAAAATATTGCACTTTTAGACTGCCAACAAATGTTTGTTAAACACGACTTATCGAAATGTATTCGTCTACTTGCTTACGTTTCTTTACCAAACGAGCAAATACCCCAAAATCCTTATCTTGGAAAAGCAAAAAATTTGCGTCCTGACAGATAAATCAGGATTTTTTTCCAACAACATCTTATATTCATTCAAGATCATGCAAATGCACTTGAAAATACTCAAGTGATTAATATTTCAGGGAACTTCAAGTTATGTTCAAAAAAAAATTATTATCAACTTTCAAGAAAGTTTTTTTTATTGGCTTTTCAGCTTTTTTATTCGGAACAGGGGCTTCTCTTTTCGCTCCGCAATCTTTTGCATCCCCAGGTTTCTTTGAATACCAATGGGATCCTGAGCCTGGATATAAAAGACTTAAGTATTATCAATCCTCCTCTGAAAGGAATGAAAGATCTACTTATTACTTCTTTCTTAGAGGTAAGGAAAGAAAAGAAGATATTGAAAAATTGACCATTGCAGTCCCTGATTATTTTAAAGCAAAAATCAAGACAAAAAAACTAAGCCTCTGTAAAGTTAAAATTGGTGGATATACCGAAAGGACTCGTTGTTTAGAAAATACCCCTTCTCTGATTGAAGTAAACAAAAAACAAACTATTATTGAAATTTTCCCAGAAAAACCAATACCTTATAACAAGGATAATTACGCTGTAGTAATGAAAATTTTCAATCCTAGAAAACGAGGTATGTTTCAATTCCGAGCGCTATCACAATCAGGTGGCGACATTCCTATCTCAACATATTTAGGGACTTGGAACATAGACGTACAGTGAACTGATAAATTAACCTTTACATCTAAACCAATACGAGCATAAATAGAAAATGACAAAGAGGACCTTTGGAGGAACCAGTCGAAAAAGGAAAAGGGTTTCTGGTTTCAGAGTGAGAATGAGATCGCATACTGGAAGGAGAGTTGTAAGAACTCGGAGAAAACGTGGAAGAGCTCGTTTAACTGTATAAAAGCAATCTTTTTAAATAAAGATACTTCCAAGAAAAGTTACTTCTAATGGTTTTGCCAAAACATATGAGGCTTAAAGGTCATAGATGTTTTGACTTCATCTATAAGCAGGGTTCAAAGTTCTATAGCCCTTCAATGGTTCTTAGAGTTACAAACGCAAATACAAAACTACAAGTTAAAGGGATCAACTCAAACATTAGGCCTTCTATAAAGTGTGCCATATCAATAAGCAATAAAGTAAGCAAAAAATCAGTTACAAGAAATAAGCTTCGACGGTTATTCCACCATCATTTGTCATACAAACTTTCTAAAATATATCCTGAAAATGAACTATGGGCTTTTATTTCATTAAAACCCTCCTGCATGAAAAATTCCCACAGCACTCTGCTTAAAGAATGTGACAAACTACTCACTAAAGCTGGAATAACAAGATGACTACTAGTCCCAAAGAAGACGTTTTTTACGAAGGCGGTCCTGCCAGCGGGGACCTAATAATAAACTTAATGGCTGGCATAACACTTATTGGTCTCCCTTTTACTTTTGGAGCCCTGGTTAGAGCCCTATGGGTTAGATACAAAATAACGACTCGTAGAATATCTGTCACTGGTGGCTGGCTTGGTAGGGATAAGACTCAAGTTGTATATAGTCAAATTGCCGAGATCAGAGCCATTCCAAGAGGGTTAGGATCTTATGGTGATATGGTTCTAGTTCTTAAAGATGGAGCTCGACTTGAAATGAGATCACTTCCTAATTTTCGAGAAACAGAATCTTACATTCTTAAAAAAATAGAAAAATCACCCACTAATAATCTCGATAAGGATGTTCAGGGCTTTTCAAACTAATTAGTCCTTACAATTATGTAAGACAAGAACACATCTTCTAAGGCAAACTGGCCTAAGAACTCCAACCTTTCTACCTTAAAAACCGTGATCGGTTACATCTCCGACAATCTACTTATCCCGATCCTAGATTTCTTCTACGGATTAATACCAAGTTATGGACTAGCGATTGTCGCATTAACCATAGTCATCCGCTTAGCACTTTTCCCTCTTAGCGCTGGCTCCATTAGGAGTGCAAGAAGGATGAAGATAGCTCAACCTGTCATGCAAAAAAGACAAGCTGAGATTAAAAGCCGCTACGCAAGCAATCCTCAAAAGCAACAGGAGGAATTAGGAAAATTAATGGGGGAATTCGGAAGCCCTTTGGCTGGTTGCCTTCCTCTACTTGTTCAAATGCCAATATTATTTGCATTATTCGCAACTCTAAGAGGTTCACCTTTCGCTGATGTACCTTATCTTGTAAATATCAAAGTTCTGCCATCAGACCAAATAGCGGCTATCGAGCCCAAACCTTTCAAGACGGCTAAGCATTCCATATTTATAACTGAAAAGAATCATTTCCCTGTTATCGCAGCTCTTCCAGGTGGCACAAAAATCGGTTCAGGTGAGTCAGTTAAAATCAACCTTCAAACTTTGAGTGGAGATTCATATGTAAACGAATTAAAGAAATATGAAAATGGATCTAAATTTTCTCCTTCTTGGAAAGTGACGAAGGGTGAAGACATAATCAAAGTTTCCTCTGATGGGACAGTAAATGCACTTAATCCTGGTGATGCAACTGTAGAAGCAAAGATCCCTGGTTTGGCTGCGAAAAGCGGATTCTTGTTTATAAAAGCACTAGGAAACGTTGGCTTTTATGTAGATGGCGCCATTCATTGGGATATTGCAATTCTAGTAGCAGGTTTTGGTTTAACACTCGTTATTTCTCAGGTGTTATCAGGAAGAGGAATGCCTGTAAATAAACAACAGTCCACGGCAAACAAAATCACACCAGTAATGATTACAGGAATGTTTTTATTCTTCCCTTTGCCTGCTGGTGTTTTGCTTTATATGGTAATCGCAAATATTTTTCAGGGGTTACAAACTTTTCTCCTTAGCAGAGAATCGCTCCCAGATAACTTGCAAAAAATACTTGACGATCAACTTAAGCAGCAAGATAAACCATCTGTTGCTGTTGCCTCGGAAGTAATATCTGATTCCGATAGATTACCCTTTGAACCAAAAAGTAATAAATAATTATAAGATCAACTTATTATATAAATTCAGCCTTATATAGAATCAAATTTATAACTGATGTCTAATTGGGACGAACAACTCGATCTACTAATTCGAGCGAGAACTCCTATTATTTGGATAAGGAGTAATGAAGAAGAAAGAGTTGAAACACTTTTAAAAAATTCTACTAAAAGGCTTTCCCCAAGAAGACTTGCTACTTGGGATTATATTGATGGAATTAGTAACGTTCTTAATTCTAATAATCTTGGCTCAAGGCAGCCAATGGCAGCTCTTGAATGGCTTAAAAAACTGGATGAAAGTTCCCCAACCATCCTTTTATTAAAAGATTTTCACCATTTCTGTGAAGATCCAGGCATTCTAAGAATGCTAAAAAATTTAAGTACTAATCTTCGCTCCAAGCCGCATTCAATAATTATCAGTTCTGGTTTATGGAGTCCCTCAAATGATTTAGAGGAAGACCTAACAATCCTTGATCTTCCCCTACCCAAGGAGAATGAAATTAAGACACTTTTATCAAACATTGCTGAAGCAAGTAACTCTAAATTAGACGAGAACGTATTAAAGGAACTTACAAATGCATGTGGGGGTCTGAGTGAATCAAGGATCCGTAAAGTAGCCGCTAGAGCTCTTGCTCAAAGAGGTCAAATTGGTAAAGAAGATTTATCAGAAGTACTGGAAGAGAAACGACAATCTATTGCTCGTAGTGAAGTTCTGGAATATTGCACAACAAATAAGACTCCAAGTGATGTTGGTGGTTTACAAATACTAAAAGATTGGTTAAAGCAAAGGAAACAAGCCTTCTCCCAAGAAGCAAAAGATTTTGGCTTGCCTTTGCCTAAAGGAGTTTTGCTCGTTGGCCCGCAAGGTACAGGAAAAACTCTAGTAGCGAAAGCAATAGCAAATAGTTGGTCTATGCCCTTATTGAGACTTGATGTAGGGAGATTATTTGCTGGTTTAGTAGGTGCCAGTGAAGCAAGAACAAGAGAAACCATTCAGCGCGCTGAAGCCATGGCCCCTTGCATCTTATGGATTGACGAAATTGATAAAGCTTTTGGTGGAGATGGAAGAAGCGACGGAGGAACGAGTCAAAGAGTACTTGCAAATATTCTCACGTGGATGTCAGAGAAAACCTCTTCTGTTTTTCTTGTTGCTACTGCAAATGGAATAGATAAGCTTCCTGCTGAGCTACTAAGGAAAGGGAGATTTGATGAGATTTTCATGTTGGAATTACCCTCTAGAAACGAAAGACATAGCATTCTTGAACTTCATCTTCAAAAACGAAGACCCAATTTGAAAATTGATTTAAATGCAGCTGTTGATAGAACAGAGGGATTCTCTGGAGCAGAATTAGAACAATCAGTCATAGAGGCAATGTACTTTGCATTCGCAGAGAAAAGAGAGCTTCTTGAAGGTGATTTAATACTTGCTACAAGTCAACTAGTTCCTCTTTCTAGAACTGCAAGAGAACAACTTGAATCTTTAAAAGAATGGGCCTCTAGCGGAAGAGCAAGAGCCTCTTCTCCAAAACTTTTTTAGAATTTTCTAGTATTTTCATTTAGTTAATCAAAAATAGTTATTTATTTAGAAGAAATTTGGAAGTGTTATTTATTTTTTAGGAACAATTAAGGATTAGGCTAAAAGAACTTTAATATTTTGATAGTGATAGACCAGAGACTACTAAGAGAGAATCCTAATTTAATTGCGGAAGGGCTTCAATCAAGAGGAATGGATGTTGATTTAGAACCTCTTCAAAAATTCTGCAAAGATCTTAAAGACCTTGAAGAAAAGAGAAATTCTTTGCAAGCTCAGGGGAATTTGATTGGGAAAGAGGTTGGACAAAAAATAAAACAAGGTCTTTCACAAGATTCTGAGGAGATTTCAAACCTTCGCATTAAGGGGAATCAAATCAAAAAGCAGGTTGGAATTATTGAAGATCAAGAAAAATCGATTTCAAATAAATTAAATGAAAAAATCCTTTGCTTGCCTAACCTTCCTGAACGAGATTCTCTTTTAGGGAAAAGCGAAAAAGATAACAAGGAATTAAGAAGATGGGGTGAACCTATCTCTGGAAAAAATTTCAAAGAACATTGGGACATTGCTAATCAATTAAATCTCTGGGACAGCGATAGATCTTCAGTCATAGCTAAAAGTCGATTTGTAACTCTTTTCAACCAAGCTGCAAAACTTGAGAGATCACTTATAAATTTTATGCTCGATTTACATGTTAAAAAGGGATATTTAGAAGTTCTTCCTCCAGCTCTTATAAACACAGCAAGTCTTACTGGGTCAGGACAACTACCTAAATTCGCAGAAGAAAGCTTTAAATGTGCTGATGATGATTTATGGCTTACGCCTACTGCTGAAGTGCCCATAACATCACTACATCGTGGCGAGATCATTCCTAAGGATTTGCTGCCATTGAAATATGTAGCTTATAGCCCTTGTTTCAGAAGAGAAGCTGGGAGTTACGGAAGGGATACTAGAGGTCTGATAAGACTTCATCAATTCAATAAAGTTGAACTATATTGGTTTTCAACCCCTGAAAAATCTGAAGAGGCTTTAGAAGTAATCACATCTGATGCCGAATCTGTTTTGCAAGAACTAGAATTACCTTATCGAGTTATTCAACTTTGCACGGGAGACTTAGGATTCTCAGCGAAGAAAACCTATGATTTGGAAGTTTGGCTTCCAGGTGCAAATACCTTTCGAGAAATATCTAGTTGCAGCAATTGTGGAGACTTTCAAGCTAGACGTTCATCAATACGAACAAAAGATAACAATAAAAAAAATATACTTTTGCATACTTTAAATGGGAGTGGATTAGCTATAGGTCGCACTATGGCTGCGGTTTTGGAAAATGGTCAGCAATCAGATGGAAGTATCAATTTACCAAAAGCCTTAATACCTTACTTCGGTTCGAACAAATTACAGCCAGAATAACTTAATCAAAAACTCAGTAATGAACGTTCTCTTATCTATAGCTGTACTTGGCCTTCTGATTTTTTTTCATGAGGCTGGTCATTTTTTAGCCGCAGTACTGCAAAAAATCAAAGTCAGTGGTTTTTCAATTGGTTTTGGACCAGCTCTTTTGAAAAAGGAAATAAATGGAATTACCTATTCACTCAGATCTCTTCCTTTAGGGGGATTCGTCTCCTTTCCTGATGAAGAAACAGATTCACTAGTTCAACCCAATGACCCTGATCTTTTAAAAAACAGACCAATTCACCAAAGAGCAATAGTTATTTCAGCAGGTGTAATAGCAAATTTATTACTTGCTTGGATAGTTCTTATTGGTCAAGCAAGCTTTATTGGGATTCCTAATCAACCTGAGCCAGGAGTGATAATCATGGGAATCCAGCCAAATGAGCCTGCTTTTACTTCAGGATTAATGGCTGGAGATCGAATAATGAGCGTGAACGGTCAAGCACTGGGCAGCGGCAAAGAGGGGATTATGAATTTAGTCAATATCATTCAAAAATCTTCTGGGAAAGAATTACTTTTTGAGAGAGTTAATGAAGGAGAAAGCAATACAGTTTCTATAATTCCAGCTGAAAATGAAGGGAGTGGAAGGATTGGAGCTCAATTACAACCAAATCTTCCAAATGAAGTATCAAAAGCAAAAAATATTGGTGAGATAGTTAATAGCTCAAATTCACAATTTTATGAGTTACTAAGTCGAACAGTTGTTGGCTATAAAAGTTTAATTACTAATTTCTCTTCAACTGCTCAGCAGTTAAGTGGACCTGTGAAAATTGTTGAAATTGGTGCTCAACTTTCAGAGCAAGGCGGGTCAGGACTCGTGCTTTTTTCTGCTTTGGTTTCAATTAATCTTGCAGTTCTTAACTCATTACCGTTGCCTCTGCTAGATGGAGGACAATTAGTTCTTCTCATTTTAGAAAGTATACGTGGGAAGCCTGTTCCTGAAAAAATTCAATTAGCTTTTATGCAATCTGGATTTGTTTTACTTGTAGGACTAAGTGTGGTTTTAATAATCCGAGATACAACACAACTATCTGCAGTTCAGCAATTGGTTCACAGATAATTTTAAATTTCCAAAAATATTTTGAAAATAAATTCCATGCAATGTCTTAAAACAATCAGTTAAGGAGTTAAAATGATCGTTAAATAAGCTAAATAAGCCCCTTAATGGCCAAAAAGTCAATGATAGCGCGTGATGTGAAGCGCAAAAAGCTTGTAGAGAGATACGCAGCTAAGCGTAAAACTTTAATTGATGCTTTCAAAGCATCCAAAGATCCTATGGAAAGGTTAGAAATTCATAGAAAAATTCAAGCTTTGCCTAGAAATTGTGCACCAAATAGAGTGAGAAATCGTTGTTGGGCTACCGGAAAACCAAGGGGGGTTTACAGAGATTTTGGCCTTTGCAGAAATCAACTTAGATCTAGAGCACATAACGGGGAATTACCTGGAGTTGTAAAATCAAGTTGGTAAAAAATAACTATAAATTTATTCATACCAAAAAAGTGGGACAGATTATATGTCCCACTTTTTTTTAGTTTTATAGTTTCAGTAATTGTGGTAAATGTTTCCTCTAGGAAACAAATCTATCGAAATTTTTACTCAATTAGTCCCATTAAGTGTAAGAATGTCTAAAGACAAAAAGCTATAAAGTCACGTGCAAGGTCAGACAAAATCCGTTTCCTTCGATGGTAGAGAGATAAAGCTCACTACAGGGAGATTTGCTCCACAGGCTGGTGGTTCAGTAATGATTGAGTGTGGGGATACCTCCGTTCTCGTAACAGCAACAAAAGCTACAGGAAGAGAAGGAGTTGATTTCCTACCTTTAATGTGTGATTACGAAGAAAGGCTATATGCAGCAGGAAGGATTCCAGGAAGTTTCATGCGGCGGGAAGGACGTCCTCCTGAAAGAGCAACTTTGATTTCAAGACTTATTGATAGGCCAATGAGACCTCTTTTCCCTGGTTGGATGAGAGACGACATACAAATAGTTGCCACATGTCTCTCCTTAGATGAAAGAGTTCCTGCTGATGTTTTAGCTGTAACGGGAGCTTCAATGGCAACATTAATGGCTGGCATTCCTTTCCAAGGCCCTATGGCTGCTGTTCGAGTCGGTCTCTTAGGAGATGATTTTGTTCTTAATCCAAGTTACCGAGAAATCGAAAGAGGTGATCTTGACCTTGTAGTCGCAGGAACTCCTGATGGGGTGGTAATGGTTGAAGCAGGAGCAAATCAACTTTCAGAACAAGACGTCATTGAAGCCATTGATTTTGGCTACGAAGCCATAACTGAATTAATCAATGCACAAAAGGAAGTTTTAAAAGAATCAGGAATCAAACAAGAGATGCCTGAAGCGCCTCAAATTGATGACACAATATCAAATTATTTAGATAAAAATTGTACAAAATCAATTAGTGAAGTACTGAAAAATTTTGATCAAACAAAAGAAGAAAGGGACAATAAAATTGAAGAAATCAAAACAAATATATCTTCCAAAATAGATGGACTAAAAGATGATAATGCTGTTAAAAAATCTCTTTCTTCAAATAACAAATTATTAGATAATAACTATAAAGCGTTAACCAAAAAATTAATGAGAGAGCAGATAATCAAGGAAGGGAAAAGGGTCGACGGAAGAGAATTAAACGAAGTAAGAAAAATTGATGCCGATGCTGCCGTTTTACCTAACAGAGTGCATGGATCAGCCTTATTCCAAAGAGGCTTAACTCAAGTTCTTTCCACAGCCACACTGGGCACTCCAAGTGATGCTCAAGAGATGGACGACCTTAACCCTAATACCGATAAGACGTATATACATCATTACAACTTCCCTCCTTATTCCGTAGGAGAGACTCGACCAATGAGAACTCCTGGGAGAAGAGAAGTTGGTCATGGAGCTTTAGCAGAAAGGGCATTAATCCCTGTCCTTCCAGCGAAAGACACTTTCCCATATGTACTAAGAGTTGTTAGTGAAGTCTTGAGCTCAAACGGCTCGACTTCAATGGCTTCAGTTTGTGGAAGTACACTTGCACTTATGGATGCAGGCGTTCCCTTAAAAGCTCCAGTAGGTGGAGCAGCTATGGGCCTAATTAAAGAAGGAAAGGAAGTGAGAATATTGACTGATATTCAGGGAATTGAAGACTTCCTTGGAGATATGGATTTCAAAGTTGCAGGAACAGAAAAAGGGATAACAGCCTTACAAATGGATATGAAGATAACTGGACTTCCAATTGAGACAATTGGGGAAGCTATTAATCAAGCACTACCTGCTAGGACTCACATATTAGGTAAAATGTTAGAAGCGATTGAAACGCCTAAAGATACTCTTTCGCCTCATGCTCCAAGACTATTAAGTTTCAGAATAGATCCAGAGCTAATAGGAACTGTCATTGGCCCAGGGGGAAGAACAATTAAAGGAATCACAGAAAGAACTAACACAAAAATCGACATAGAAGATGGAGGCATTGTTACTATTGCATCCCATGATGGGGCGGCGGCAGAAGAAGCTCAGAGAATCATCGAAGGTTTAACAAGAAAAGTACATGAAGGAGAAATCTTCTCTGGCTCAATTACTAGAATCATTCCAATTGGTGCATTTGTTGAAATCCTTCCAGGAAAAGAGGGAATGATCCATATTTCTCAATTATCTGAAGCAAGAGTAGAAAAAGTTGAAGATGTTGTAAAAGTTGGAGACCAAGTAACTGTAAGGGTAAGAGAAATAGATAATCGTGGTCGTATTAATTTAACTTTAAGAGGAGTAGCTCAAAATGGTGGCATGAACAACTATCCCGAGCCAACTCCTACTCCAGTTGCTCCGCTTACTTAATAATTAGATTTTATACTCAGGTTCTTCGAGGAAGAAAAACTCCATAGCTTTTTGGCATATCTTTTGATGATTTTTTCCATGACTCGCTATTAAACAACCAGACTGAGAATAGTTAGTTTTTTGGTAGATCAAATCTGTACCATCTGCATGAGAGAAAATTCCACCAGCTGCCTCAATAAGTGCATGTGGAGCGGCCATATCCCAATCCTTTGGGGAGGTTCTGCCAGATAAAGAGATATAAACGTCAGCTTCTCCTCGTAAAATTGATGCAACCTTACAACCAACACTACCTATTTTTATTGTCTTAGCAAAGCAAAAAAATGATAGGAGATTTAGAAGTTTTAATTGTTGATGATTTTTGCTTGAGACTAGAACCAAGTCAGGAATAGCTAGCCTTTCACTAAAAGAAATGTACTTTTTAGAACCATCACGATTTTCGCACCATGCACCACTTCCAATAATTCCAAACCATAATTCATTTTTTTCGGGAATCAAAACTATCCCTATTTTGGGCTTTTGTCTGTATGCCAAAGCAATATGAACTGCATAGTTTTGAGATCCTTGAAGAAAATCCTTTGTCCCATCAAGTGGATCAATAATCCAGCACCAATCGTTTTTTAAGTGTGTTCGTTCAAAAGTTTTTTCTTTAGAAGTCTCTTCGCTTAAAATATCCCATTTATCATAAGTAAAATTGTTCTTCAATCCGGAGATCAATAATTCATTCACTGCCATATCAGCTGCTGATACTGGACCATCTCCACCTTCCTCTACAGTTAAAGACTTTTGAAATCCATATGGCGGTTTTTGGCCTCTTGCATAAGCCATCAAAACATCAGCAGCCGCCCAGCTAAGCTTTTTAAGTTCATCCAATAAAGTCGTTAATTCGACCTCTTCTGGCACAACAAGATCAATTGACATAATGGCTTTAATTGATAATCACCGGCTTCAACAAGAAAGATCAGAACCTTGCCCAGGAACTCTTTACATAGTAGGAACACCAATAGGAAACTTAGATGATTTATCTCCAAGAGCAAAATATATTCTCAAAAATGTATCTCTAATAGCCTGTGAGGATACTCGAAGAAGTGGAAAACTAATGAAAACAATCAAATCTAAGGTACCTCTACTTAGTTATCACAAACATAATTTGAAGAGTAGGCAATCTCAATTATTAGAAATACTAGAAAGCAATGAAAGTATTGCTTTAATTAGTGATGCTGGCTTACCAGGTATTAATGATCCTGGACATGAACTTGTTCATGCTGCCAGGTCAAATAGTTTTGAAGTGATTTGCATCCCTGGTCCCTGCGCAGCAACAACAGCATTAGTAATCAGTGGATTACCCACAGAAAGATTTTGTTTTGAAGGATTTCTTCCGAAAAAACAAAGCATTAGAAAAAAACGTTTGGAAGATATTTCTCAAGAAGGTAGAACAACAGTAATCTATGAGTCACCTCATCAATTAATAAAACTTTTAGAAGATTTATCTATTTTATGCGGAAAAGATCGCCCTATTCAAATAGCAAGAGAACTTACAAAAAGATATGAAGAATCAATTGGGGAAACGATTGAAGAGGTACTTAAATATTTTCTTAACAAAAAGCCAAAAGGAGAATTCACAATAGTTCTAGGAGGCAAAACTAATAAGCAAAAGAATAAAACAAGTGAATCGAATGCTCTAAATAAACTCAATAAATTAATCAAACAAGGAGAAAGGGCTAATGTCGCTGCTCGAAAAATTGCAGATGAAACAGGTTATGAAAAAAAATGGCTTTATTCCAAATTACATAAGGAACTTGACAAATAAACTTTTTCGCTTAAAGCTAATTAAAACATTACTTTTAATTTAAAACTTTTGTAAATGTTTTTCAAACTACAACTTCTAACTCTAAATATTGCCTCAGCAATATTACTAATTTTCTTTCTTTGTCTTGGATCTCAAAACCTAGAGAAAAAATATAAATTAGATTTTTTAATTAATAAAACTGTAGCTCTTCCTATTGGTTTCATAATGGGTACATCATTTACATTAGGATTACTTTCTGGAGGGATAACTTCAGTATTAACTATTGACACTAAAGATAAAAATTAATTTTTAAAAACTAATCATCCAAGCCTATTATTGAATCTTCTAGAATTAATCTAGTAATGCCCTTGGAGATTAAATATGATTTTGAGAGTTTAAAAACACTTGTATTTGGTATTTTAATAACTCTTTGATTCCTTGAACAAATCCTTTTTGCAGACCGTTGATTAGAAAATAATAAAATTGCATTTCTTTTTAATTCATTTTCAGGTAAAAAACTCCATTCTGGCAAATCAGAAATAAGCTGTAACTCTAGCTCTACTTTTTTATCAACAATCATATAAACGCTCTCTGGAAGGCTTTCATAATTAAGAATCTCAAAATCTGATTTTTGATTCTCCATATCAAAATCAAAACTAGAAATCAAAGGAGCAATTTCCTCAAAATTTTGATTATTGCTATCGTTATTCAGATTATTTTTTTGATTTTCAGAATCTATTTGCTCACGAAAGTCATCAGTTTTATCAAGATCAAAAGAAGTAATTTCATCAAAGTCAGGTCTAAAAGATTCTCCACTTACTTTTACACTTAGATCTTCTACATTAATTCTTTCTTTTGATGAAATTAATGAATTTTCGTTCTCAAAATCTTGCTTTATTTCATTTACAGTTTTATTAGCACTTAAACTCTCGCTTTTATTTATAATCTTCGATCTTTTTTTCTTTAAAAGGTTATATTCAGTCTCTGACAATAAAGTTTTAACTGTTCTATTTATAGTATTTGTAGTGCAATTATATTTTATTGCTAGGACATTAGTATTATCTCCATCCTTATAAGCCTCAAGGATTTCAGATTTTTGTGTTTTGGTCAATCTTCTTGAAATCATCTCTATCATTTCTATACATCTAAGATAAGACCTAATCATAAGAAGTAGTAAAAATAATTCTCAACCTAAAAATTCTCTATAAAAATTCAAAAGACTAGAAACCAGAAAAAACAAACATAAAGGCCTACAAATGCTTAATTCTTGCATATGCATCTTACTTTCCTATCTTTAGAAAGAGCCTTTTTCAAAAAAGGAATAACCAAGCTATTCTTGGTGTACTTAATTCGCCTTGTGAGCAGCTATGTAAATATGAAGGCTAAAATAGCAATTATTAGATCAGGGCTTCCTTAATATTTTCTCTTAAAGATGACTCAGGATCCCTTGGCCCAACCAGATAGAAAAACGACATTATAAGTACTGCAACAAGGGTTAAAAAAATAAGTCATGCCAACACCAATAGAATTGATCCCAAGCTAGTAGGCCTAGTCTGACCTAATAAAACTATAGATAAGCTTATGTTTTTCTATGTTATTTTAAGCAGCACAACAACCAACTCAGTGGCTAATAAGAATTGCTAATAGCTCAGCTTGAGGTTATGTTGCCGCTATATGAGCAACTAGATGGCTGTATTAGCTAAATGGGAAAAAGACTTCGGAATGCTGCAAAAAAGCAGCACATTTTTGGGTAGTCATTAAGAAACAAATAGGATGAGAAAGAATATGGATTTAATAAATTTCCGCTTCAAAGCTTATATATGTCTTAAACAGACTAAGAGTTTAAGATTACTTTTTGCTTAATTAGCTTTAGAAGAACAATTTCGAAAATTATATTAAAAATATCACTCAATAAAATCTTAATTTATTGAGTGATATTTTTAATATAATTTACGAGATCGGTAGTAGTACTATGCGCTATTTCACTTCTATGAAGTGGCCTAAAATTAGGCAATAAAGGTTTTACATTTGGGCTTGAAGCAAAAATAAATCCATCAAAGCTAGTGGTTTCATTTTCAAAGTCAGATGATACTTCTATTCTATATTCAAATAAACCTAATCGAGCAAGTATATTATAATGAATAATATTAGAATGGGTTGAAATAAAAACATAATCTATTAATCTTTTCTTGAATGAATCGAGCGCTCCTATAATCATCTCTAGCTCATAACCTTGGATATCAGAATGCAAAATGTCCAAATGGTGAATATTATTTTTTTTCATATATTCATCTATAGAAAAATAATCTTTGCCAACCTTTTCGTTTATGAATCGAACATTTTCTAAATTAATATCATTATTTTCAAAATTATACTTACCAGTATTTAAATTATTAATATCAGGTTCAACAAGGTCCAATATTGAGTTTGGTTTAGTAATTTTCAACCAAATTGAATAGTGCCCCCAATAAGCTCCCAGCTCAATCATCCTAGGGAACTCATTTATCTTCTTCATTAACTCTTGAAAAACAAATTCTTCTAATGGCTCATGAACTCCTCTATTTAAAAGTAATATTTTACTAAATTTATCATAATAAGAATATTCCCCTTCTATCTTTACTTTGACTCCATTGTGAAGCGTTACATGATTTGATTCCAAGTAACCTGCGTCAGGGACTCTTGAAATCATAAGATTTAATGGGTCTGAAATAATTTCTCTAAATCTAGCTTCATAATCATTACATTTACTCTTTGGAAGGTTCCAATTAGTCATTTATAAAATTCTAATTTAGAGACTAATATTAGCATCAAGATCTCTAAGTTCAAAATAAACTATATATATGATAGCCAAATATATAGTTTATTTTTAAAATCTATATATAAAATATAAACTATTTATTCAATCTTTAATCTCATAAAAATAAACCAAAGAAAGCTCTTGCAAAAATTTTTACAAAGCATCAAAATGCCAAAGACTATCAGAAAGATTTTGACCGATTCTAAAATTAATAAGAGAACGAACATGGAAGAGTAATTGAAGCTCATCCAGAAGAGATTGTTGAATAAATTAAATAGCCCTGCCTGCTCTATCAAGGCCAAAGAATTATCAGGAAAAGCTTTGAAGTGTAATGAGGCTCACTTCCAAAGATAAGAGCCAGCACAAGCCAAAGAAATAATGCAGAAGAAAAAAGCTGGCAGAAGTACAATTATTGGAATCCAAAGGGACTGATACGGGTCTGATAATTTAGATTGTTTGTTGCTGCGTCTGAATGTAATGTTAGTTAGTTAGTTGATTTTTATTGATTTGCTTACTCAGTGACCAGCCAAGTGAGCAAACCATCCAACTTAACTCTGCTCCCTTAGCTCAGCTGGATAGAGCAACTGCCTTCTAAGCAGTGGGCCGCAAGTTCGAATCTTGCAGGGAGCGTACTCAAACCAAAGTGCTACCAAGAGATTACAGTAATTCTACTAAGAACTACTGCATTGGACGCCATGCCTAGATATGTCTAAATATTGCTAATATGCGCACGCTGAAACCATTGCTGGCACTAAATGAAAGCTAAGAGGTATGAAAATCTACACACAATTTTAAAAAAAATCGGAGAAAGATGCTGATTTCCTTCGCTGTGGGAACTTTATGAGCGTGCGAGAAATAAGAGGTGAAGCCTAAGCAGATGAATAATTTTTCACCTCGATTGATTAAAATGAGAGCGTTAAGTAAATCAAAACTGATTCTTCATGGATTCCTCTGTATTTTTCCCTGACGAATCTAATATTGAAATAATTATTCCTAGTTCGAATGAAGGATCAAAGTTTGACGAATATGCAAGGAAGAATTTTCCTATTAGATTTCAAAGAGAAGTCCTTCTAAGAAGAATAAGTTCAATCATTTTGAATATGCTTCCAGTGCCTGGGAAATCAGATGTTATTGATATAGGATGTTGGATTGGTGATAATTCCTTGGTTTGGTCAAAAATGATTGAGCAAAAAAAAGGAAGGGTATTAGCGATAGATCCTTCACAGAAAAATATTGATTGGATAGACATGATTGCAGATAAAAATAAAATCAATAATTTAATTACTCAATGTTCTATTTGTTCATATAAGAATGATATTAATTTTACACATTTTCGTGATGATCTTCCTTCCTGGAATACTGATAGAAGATGGAAAGAAACAAAAAATGATTCACCTAAAGTTACTTCTTCTAGAACTTTAGATGAATTAGCAAGTGAATGTTTAGGATCAACAAATTCTATATTCCTTATGCATCTTGATGTTGAGAAAATGGAAGTAGATGTATTGAAGGGCGCTCATGAAATTGTAAATCAATCAAAACCATTTATATTCTTTGAAGCTCATTTACTCACAGACAGAAATAATTTATTACACCTTAAAAGTTACTTTAAATCCAAGAGATATAGAGTTTATATGTTAAACGAAGTAACCTTAGGTACTAATCTTGATTGTAGAAATTTTCTTGCTATTCCTGAGGAGGAATCTTCAATTATAGATGTACTCCAAGATATGAACTTGCTTTTAAAGATAGATACTACAGTAGTTATTCCTGCAACGGATGGTAGCCCTTTAATTCCATGTTAAAAGAATAACCTGAGGATGAGGAATTTAGCGAGAAGTTCCAATTAATCTTGTTATGGATATAGTGCGCACCTTGATGCGCATAACTTTATAATATTTAGCGCTAAACCTAGTTATACCAATTGATTAGAGGAGAAAAGCAACTGCCTTCTAAGCAGTGGGCCGCAAGTTCGAATCTTGCAGGGAGCGTTCAAAAAAGCTAGTTATACCAATAGACATTGTCTGATAAGAAGAGGGTAATAAACAAATTTTGTTTATTACTTATAGATTAGGAACAAAAAACTTAAGTCGGCAAAGCATTTATAAACAAAAGAGTTTTAGAAAGACCTCAGCGAGGGCATTACGCTTTGGCTAGAGCACACAATTGCAGCTCCATAGAAGTATCGAATCTGTGGGAAGTAAAGACGTAAAACCTATTAACATAACTAGCCTTGATAAAGTTACCCAACTATTCCCAGAGAGAAAGAAGTTTTATCCTAGGTAAAAGAGATGGGTAACCAGCAAACGTCTGTACTCTCAGTGGGCCTGGACTAATCACTTCCCCTTTTCATGGAGATGGGCTACTGATGGCGTTGCAGAGGATCAATTCATTTTGAAAGTCAAACTTTAGTAGAAGGTATAATCTTCATTAATAGATCCTTTGCAAAACAAATAATTTGACCGAAGGAAAAAAAAATCAAAAGCAAGCAGGATTTGAAGTAAAAACATTCTCAGTCCCATTTACTTTAGAAGAAATTAAGGAGAATATTTCTCTTAGTACTTCTAGACCTTCAAAACCTTCTAAAGAAGAAATAATTAACAAAGCATTTAAGCTTCATTCAGAAGGAAACACTCTAGAAGCAGAAAAACTTTATCAATATTTTATCAATCAGGGTTTCAAGGATTACAGAGTTTTTTCTAATTATGGAATCATATTAAAAAATCTAGGCAAATTAAAAGAAGCAGAATTATCAACTCGCAAAGCAATTGAAATTAAATCTGATTTCGCAACGGCGCATTCCAATCTGGGAAACATATTGAGAGATCTTGGCAAATTTAAAGAAGCAAAAATAGCTATAGATAAGGCAATTGAACTTAATCCTAATGTCGCAGTCTCACATTACAATTTAGGAAACATATTGAGAGATCTTAATAACTTACAAGAAGCAGAATTATCTACCCGTAAAGCAATTTCAATCAAACCTCTTTATGCAGAAGCGCATCTAAATCTGGGAAACATATTAAAAGATCTTGGCAAATTACAAGATGCAGAATTATCTACGCGTAAAGCAATTGAAATTAAACCTCTTTATGCAGAAGCGCATCAAAATCTGGGAAACATATTAAGAGATCTTGGAAGATTAAAAGAAGCAGAAAAAGCAACAGAAAAAGCAATTGTACTGAATCCTAATGTCGCAGATTCGCATTACAATTTAGGAAACATATTGAGAGATCTTAATAACTTACAAGAAGCAGAGCTGTCTACGCTTAAAGCAATTGAAATCAAAGCTGATTTCGCAGAAGCGTATCTAAATCTGGGAAACATATTAAAAGATCTTGGCAAATTACAAGATGCAGAATTATCTACGCGTAAAGCAATTGAAATTAAACCTCTTTATGCAGAAGCGCATCAAAATCTGGGAAACATATTAAGAGATCTTGGCAAATTACAAGAAGCAGAATTTTCTTATCGCAAAACAATTGAAATTAAACCAGATTACGCAGAGGCATATATGAACCTAGGTAATTTATTAGAGGATCTTGGAAAAGAGAAAGAGGCAAATAAACAATTATTACTTGCTTTAGAAAAGAAACCAAATAATATTTTATTTTTTATAAGTTCGAAATTAAAATTATCGCCAATAATGAATAATATTGAACAGATAAATACTGAGCGTAAAGAATACCAAAGACAATTAAAAAAATTAAAGAATAATAAAAATATTTATTATGAAAGCGCAGACATTTTTAATACAAATATTTTTTATCTTGCTTATCAAAATAGACTAGATGATAAGGTTATTCTCGAAGAGTTAAGTAATACAATATCCAAAGTGGAAGGAATAACATTTAAAGGTTTTTCTAGGGAAAAATATCTTGCAACTTCATCAAAAAGAACTAACTTAAAGTTAGGTGTTTGCTCTGCATTTCTTAGAGAGAGTCATACAATCGGTAAATTATATACAAAAGTTTTATTAGATTTAGTAAAAGCTGGTATTGAAGTTAATATTTATATTCCGCCTAATACAATCAGTCATTCAGAGCTCGATTTAGTTAGAAACAACTTTGAAAGAGTGAACTGTCTTCCAAAATCACCTCAAAAAGCAAGTAAATTAATAGTTGCGGACAATCTAGATGTTTTATTTTATCCAGATATTGGTATGTCTAGCTATACATACATTCTTGCATTATCAAGATTAGCGTTAGTTCAGGCAACTAGCTTAGGTCATCCAAATACATCTGGAATTAAGAATATAGATTATTTTATTACTAACGATATAGTCCCTCATCACCCATCATCTAGCTATACAGAACGCTTAATAAAATTCAGTAGATTGCCTTTCAATTATCCCACTCCAAAGATCAATGAATCCAAATTAAATAGTACAAGTATAATAAATTCTGATAATCATTTTAAAATTGGACTTACTCAGTCGTTATTTAAGTTTCATCCTGATTTCGATCAAGTACTAGAATCAATCTTAAGCGAGATAAAGAATGCATATTTAATCCTTCTAAAAGATAAACAGGAATATAAAACAAGAAACCTAAAAAATAGATGGAAAAAACAAAGTAATTTATTACTAGAAAGATCAATATTTCTAAATAGAATGTCTAAGGATGATTTTATAAATACAACAAAAAATTGTCACATTATGTTAGATCCGTTCTATTTTGGAAGCGGAAATACTTTTTATGAAGCGATGGCTTTTGGTATACCATTTATTACATATCCGTTCAGTCAAAGAGGTAGTTTAGTTGCCTCAGGCTATAAACAGATGGGCGTTAAAAAGCCTCCTATTGCTGAATCAAAAGAAGATTATATAAATTGGTGTAAAAAATATGCAAACAACAGTTTGTTTCTTAAAAACACAAAAGATGAATTAAAAGAAAGGGCTCATAAGTATCTATTTAATGATCATGAAATATACAAAGAATATTATACATTTTTTACTGAGGCTGTAAAAATAGCACAACAGGGAAAATTCATTGAAGATAATTGGAAACCCTTTTGTTCCTACAAGAATTAATCTAAATGAAGCTAAATCTATTAAAAACCAGCTAAACCTTATAAATATCTCATAAAAATGACTTTATGCATTTATTTAATTACAAATTTAAGGAGTTAAAAGATTGATCAAAGCTAAATCATAAAAGTCATATAATTACAAAAAAGAATCTAATATTTTTGTAATAGCTCTTCCATAACATATAATTAGAAAGTTTAATGTGAAATAATTGATGAAAAAAATTCTTCTGACTGGCTCAAATGGTTTTCTAGGAACGCATATTTTATCTAAACTTATAAATTCAAATCAATTCGAATCGATTACTAATATAACTGGTATAGACAACTTCATTAGTTCTAATAAATCAAATATTTATACAACTAATTCTAAATATAACTTTATCGAAGCTGACTTAATTAATTTTGACTTTGATAAACTACAAGATTTTGATACTGTTATTCACTTGGCCAGTCTAGCTAGTCCTGTATATTACAATAGATATCCTCTTGAGACAGTAGACATTGGTACAACCGTTACAAGGAAGTTACTAGAAAAATGTAAAGAGTGGAATGCAAGATTCATATTCTTCTCTTCATCCGAAATTTATGGCAACCCTTCTCCAGAAAATATACCTACAAAAGAAGAATATAAAGGTTATGTATCATGTCAAGGATCAAGATCTTGCTATGATGAAAGCAAAAGACTTGGAGAAACCTTATGCTATATATACAACAAAAAATACAATATAAGTACCAATATAATTAGACCATTTAATATTTATGGCC
Organism: Prochlorococcus marinus str. MIT 1214; assembly: GCF_027359355.1. Classification (NCBI taxonomy): domain Bacteria; kingdom Bacillati; phylum Cyanobacteriota; class Cyanophyceae; order Synechococcales; family Prochlorococcaceae; genus Prochlorococcus; species Prochlorococcus marinus. Next base: position 766,887 of record NZ_CP114777.1, read on the forward strand.
CAGGTATGTCTATCGAAACAGACTATAGAATGATTCCAAATTTAATCAAATCTGCATTAAAAATGCAGACTATTAATATATACGGTAATGGTAAACAGACAAGAACTTTTTGTTATTATACAGATGCAATTGAAGGGATAATGAGAGTTTTAAAAAATGGAGTCAATGGAGAGACATATAATATTGGTAATGACAAACCTGAGATATCAATGATAGATTTAGTTAAATTATTTCGTAAAACAATTAATATAGATGTTAGTTATGAGTTAACTCCATATCCAGAATATTATCCTGATGATGAACCTATAAGAAGACTTGCCTCAATTGACAAAGCAAGAGCTCATTTAGACTTCCATCCAAAAGTAACTTTAGAAGCTGGGCTGACTCAAACATGGAAATGGGCTTTAAAGAATTAATTTTATAAACTATAATTTATAATCAATAAAATGATTATTAGATTTTTCTCCCTCGATTGTTATGTGAGGAATAAGCAGATAGTCCAGCATGTTCAATTATTTGTCTTCCAAATATGGCAAAGCTTGGTCATTACGCTTAAGTCAAGCGCGATTGCAGTTCCTAAGTCCTCTCTAGCCTACGGGAGGGGAAGAGAGTCAAACCGTTAATGTAATTAGCGTTGCTAAAGTTCACGATAATATTCCCTTAGGGAAAGTGATTTTCGTAAAGCAAAAAAGCTGGAAAATCAGATATCGCCTTTATTTTTCAAGAGATCTGGACAAATCACTTCCCTTTAAAAGGAATATTAACCCATTCCATTAGGCATGGATTAATATTCCTTTTAACGTAAAAAACCTTAGTGAAAGTTATAATCGTAATGAAATTGATTCTTTGAAAAAAATAGATATGACTGAGAGAACAATCGATAAAAAGGAAGGAAGCTCCAAATTAAGAACATTCCCAATTCCTATTGACCTAGGAGAAATTAAAGAAAATTTTACTATTAGTACTAATTCTCCTTCTCAACTTACTAAAGAACAAATAATTAATCAAGCATTTAAGTTTCATTCAGAAGGAAACATTTTGGAAGCAGGAAAATATTATAAACAGTTAATAAAGCAAAGATGTAATGACCATAGGGTTTTTTCTAATTATGGAATCATATTAAAAAATTCTGGCAAGTTAAAACAAGCAGAAATATCAACTCGTAAAGCAATTGAACTTAATCCTAATTATGCAGAGGCTCATTGCAATTTGGGAAACATATTGAAAGATCTTGGCAAGTTAAAAGAAGCAGAAATTAGTTTTTCAAAGTCAATTGAGTTAAATCCAGATTACACTCTTGCATTATCGAATAGAGCACAATTGTTTTTTGATAAAGAAGAATTTGAGAAAGCATTAAAAGATTCAGATTCATGTAATACAAAAAATTGCAGAGCATTTTCCTTAGAAATTCTATTTTCATTAGGTAGGATTCAAGAGATTTTTAATAGAATAGAAAATTCCTGTGAAATAGATAATGAGAACATAAGACTTGCAGCATTCTCTTCATTTATCTCAAAGCGGGAAAACAAAGAAACTTATAATAATTTCTGTCCAAACCCACTTTCATTTTTACATTTTAATAACCTAAACTTTTATGTTAAAAACTATAAGGAATTTATAAAAAAAATAATTAATGAATTATCTGATATTAAAACCATATGGGAACCTCTAAACAAGGCAACTCATAATGGATTTCAAACTCCTAATGATATAAATTTGTTTTCTAACTCATCTGAAAATATTTCATATCTTAAATCAATAATTGTAAAAGAATTAGATTCTTATTTTTTAAAATTCAAAAAAGATTCTTGCTCCTATATTCAAAAATGGCCATCTAATAAAGATTTAAAAGCGTGGCATGTAGTTCTTAAAACGCAAGGATATCAGAGTGCTCACATACATCCTGGTGGATGGCTGAGTGGAGTAATTTATCTGAAGGTTGTTCCTCCAATGGATAAGGATGAAGGTGCAATTGAATTCAGTTTAAATGGTCAGAATTATTTTGATGCAAACTCTCCAAAATTAATACATCAGCCAGAAGCAGGAGATATAGTTTTATTCCCTTCTTCCCTGCACCACAGGACCATACCCTTTTCGACTGATACAGAAAGGATAGTAATTGCTTTTGACTTGGTTCCAGATTAAAATCTGGATTTTTCTTACTCGATTGTTATTTAAAGAATCAGCAGTCAATCCAATTCCTTAAAACATAGCTATCGCTAAAAGTAGTATTGATGACAAACTACCAGTTATAAATTAATTATTAGTCTTAATCTATAAAAAAAAAATTCTAAATAACGAGAGGAAGAGTTGCATCGAATTACATATGTTGAATCAAACTAACCAATTGAAATAATCCAAGTCGCTACCAATTATTTAGAAAGTTTTCATCTTATTTATGGTGCAATGCTAGCAACAACCCTCATTGGATTAGGAAATAACACGTTTCTTCATGGTTGAAAGTTTGATATTCCCTAATACTTAATGTTAAAGAAAATATCCGAAAATCAACTTGCTAGTAAGGACTTTTGTCCGCTGTTTAGTTCTACAACACTTAGCGAAGCAAGAATAAATTCTTATTAATGGCTAGATACGGCTAAATATTGCTAAGATATACCTAAATTGGAACGCTTAAACATTGCTTGCACTTAATGAAAGCAAAGTAGTATGAAAATCTGAGCACAATTTTTTAAAATGCGGACAAAGTTAAATAATTTCTTTGTCATAAAAATTTTTGAGCCTTAATTAATTCATAAGACTAGAAAAAATGACTAAAAATGCTTTCCAAATATTTATTACTGATAAAGAAGAAGAGCTACCACCTCCTTTAAAAGAAGCAACCAGCATATTCAGAGAAGCTTACTCTGATCATACCTACACTCTTTATAGTAAGGAGATGATAATAGAACTAATCAAGAAAGAATTTGGGAAAGAAGTACTTTCAGCTTTCAACAAATTAAAGCCTTATGCCTACAAGGCTGATTTAGCAAGATATTGCATAAGTTATCTTTATGGCGGTTGGTATGCTGATATTTCAATAAGGCTTACTTCAGCAAGATTTTCCAATACTAAATATGAATTTGAATTTTTAGGATTTATTGATCGAGGAGATGGACTTGGATTACCAAATAAATTGGTTTACCCAATACAAAATTCATTTTTTTATATTGAGAAAAATCATCCAATAATGTCTAAGGCAATAGATTTAGTTTTAGAAAATTGTTCAAATGAATCTTATGGGGTTTCTCCTGTTTGCCCATCTGGGCCAGGAGTATTAGGAAGAGCCTATGCATTTTTTGGACAGAAACTTAATCATGTTTTAGGTTTCTTTATGCCTCTTACTCCTAACCATAAAAAATTAAATACTAGTTATGTTCTTCCTGAAGGCACAATACTTGCGCAGCATAAAGATGCATGGTTCCCAAACTCAAAAGGAGGTGATTTTAGCAACTTTGGTACTAAAGGAACTAATAATTATCTAAAGATGTATCATGAAAAAAATATTTATAATATATAAATTGCACAATAGTTTAATAAATTTGTATTATAAATTCAAACAATGACAGATAACTTAGACAGCAATTATAATTGAGAAGGTTTATTCTAAAAAAATACGAAATAGACATGTCAACCAAAGGTAAAGAAGAAGAAAATAATAATAATAATCATCAAAAAAATGAGATTAGAATTTTTTCCGTACCATTTTCTCTAAAAGGAATCAATGATGATATTAGTATTCGCACCTCTTTTAAACTATCTAAAGAATACCTAGTAAATCAAGCATTTAAATGTCATTCACAAGGGGATATAAAAGGAGCTATAAAATATTATCAAGATTTCATTGATCGAGGGTTTAAAGATCACAGAGTCTATTCTAACTATGGAATCATATTGAAAGATCTTGGTAAATTAAAAGAAGCAGAATTCAACACTCGTAAAGCGATTGAACTTAAATCAGATTTTGAAGAAGCTCACTACAATTTAGGAACTATTTTGATAGATCTTGGAAAACTAGTAGAAGCCGAAATGTCAACACGCAAAGCAATTAAACTCCAACCTAATTCATCAGAATCGCATTATAATCTAGGAATAATATATAGAGATCAAGGCAACTTAAAAGAAGCAGAAATATCAACTCGCAAAGCTATTAAAATTAAATCTGATTTTGCAGAAGCTTATAACCATCTAGGAACTGTATTAATGGATGATCTTAGTAAACTAAAAGAAGCAGAGTCTTCTCTGCGCAAAGCAATTGAAATTAATCAAGATTTTAATGAGGCTTATTACAACCTTTCATTAATAGAACTTTTAAAAGGAAATTATAAAGATGGTCTAGAGAACTATGAATTTAGATTAATAAAAAAGAAACCCGTTATTCCTCATTGCAAGCCAAAAATCAAAAGAAAAGATAATAAAGAATTTCAAAAAGGAGAAAAACTTTTAGTTATTAGTGAGCAAGGTTTAGGAGACACACTTCAATATATGAGATACATACCTTATTTAAGAAAGAAAGGTCTTGATGTCTCTTTTTCTGCTCAAACCAAACTACATTCATTGATCCAATCTTCAGCCATTGATCAAAATCCATTAACTCCAGAACAAGTAGAAAAAGTTTCAGCACGTCAATGGATTCCACTATTATCTTTAGCTAGACATCTCAAAATCAGTCCAAAAAATCCAATCATTTCTCAACCATACATATTTTCAACAGATCAATTCACTCAAAAATGGAAAAATATTTTTTCTAAAGAAAAAAGACCAATCATTGGGATTAATTGGCAAGGAAACCCGGAGATGGAAAAGCGTTCTTACCACGGACGATCAATTCCTTTAGAAACTTTCTCGCTTCTTTTTAAGCAGAATGAACTATCAATACTTTCTCTACAAAAAGGGTTTGGTTCAGAACAATTAGAACAATGCTCATTTAAAAATAAGTTTGTTGAATGCCAACCACAAATTAATTCCACTTGGGATTTTCTTGAAAATGCTGCCATCATCCAGAACTGCGATTTGATTATTACTTGTGATACATCAATTGCTCATTTAGCTGGAGGAATGGGAAAAAAAGTTTGGTTACTTTTAAGAGATATACCCTTTTGGACATGGGGACTAAAAGAAGAAACAACATTTTGGTATCCATCGATGAGATTATTCAGACAACACGAGCGACATAATTGGCAAGAAGTGATGGAAAGAGTATCAATCGCACTTAAAAAAGAAATCGCAACAAACGCATTAGTTAAAAACTAATACCTTATTCAATAAATATCTTACAATTTCTAAGTAGACATAATACAAAGAGCATAGTTGTTAGTTAAAAGTGTGAAAAGTTACTTGAGACAAACAAGGGATAAACTCAAAGGAGGAATTAGAATCATGGCCAATTGTTTAATGCGAATTGTTAATCAATAGCATCAATCTCCTTCCTTATGAATGGCTACTAATATACGCGAAGAACACTTTTCAAGCAGCTTTCCAATAGTCAGAAAAAACAATCCCTAATTAATTTCTGACAAGGTGAACAAGGATTAGAGTTAATAGTAAAATGCTTGAGATCAAAGGTTAGAAGAGAAAAAATGGAAGAACTTGATACAGAAAAGCAAAATAATAAGAAGGCAACTGGCATCAAAACATTCAATGTTCCATTTGCTTTAGGCGAAATTAAAGAAAAGATCACTATTACTACTAATACTCGCTCAAAAAACTCACCCGAACAAATAATTAATCAAGCAATAAATTTTCATCAAAATGGGAAAATCATTGAAGCAATTAAACATTACCAAAACATTATTAACTTAGGCTTTGCTGATCACAGGGTTTTTTCTAACTATGGGGTGATATGCAGAGATAATGGTAAATTAAAAGACGCAGAAGTCTCATACCGAAAAGCAATTGAACTAAAAACTGATTTCGCAGAGGCACATTACAATCTGGGAAATGTATTGCGAGATCTTGGTGAATTAAAAGACGCAGAATTTTCATACTTAAAAGCAATTGAACTAAAAACTGATTTCGCTAATGCACATTTAAATCTAGGAATCATATTGAAAGATCTTGGCAAACCAAAAGAAGCCAAAATATCTTTTAGAAAGGCAATTGAACTAAAACCTGATTATGCAGAAGCGCACTCCAATCTGGCAAATGTATTTAGAGATCTTGGTGAATTACAAGAAGCTGAATTATCTATTAATAAAGTTATTGAACTGAGACCTGATTTTGCAAGTGCACATTTATATCTAGGAATCATATTGAGAAATCTTGGTAAATCAAAAGAAGCCGAAATATCAATTAGAAAAGCAATTGAAATCAAGCCTGATTATGCCGAGGCGTATTCCAATATGGTAAATTTATTGAAAGATCTTGGTAAATCAGAAGAGGCAAAACTATTTCTAAGAAATGCACTTGGAGTTAGACATAATTCAGCAAGTTTTCATCTTAAAATTGGAGCTATATTTATCGACCTTGGGGAATTAGAAGAAGCTGAAAAATCAACACGCAAAGCAATAGAAATTCAATCAGATTATCCTGAAGCATATAACAACTTGGGGACCATATTAAAGTATCTATATAAACCAAAAGACGCTGAAAAGGCTTTTCGTAAGGCTATAGAATTAAATATTAATTTTGCGGATGCTTATTTTAACCTTTCATTACTTCAACTACTTCACTCAAACTATCAATCTGGTCTAGATAATTATGAATTTAGATTCAAACAAAATAAAGCAATACTCCCTCACGCATATACAACTTTAAGGAGGCATGATGAAGATATTTTTAAGCAAGGGGAAAAACTTCTAATCATAAGTGAACAAGGCTTAGGAGATACATTGCAATTTATGCGTTATATCCCTTATTTAAAAAATCAGGGTTTAGATATATCTTTTTGTGCACAAGAGAAATTACATTCATTGATAAAAGCATCGGGGATTGATTCAAATCCATTAAGACCTAATCAAATCAGTTCAATTAAGCAAGGTGAATGGATTCAACTATTATCAATACCTAAATATCTAAAAGTAAGTCCCCAAAACCCGATAATTACTAATACATATATCATCCCAAACGATAAACTTATTAAGAAATGGGAAAAGGCTCTATCTCTTGAAAAAAAGCCAATAATTGGGATTAATTGGCAGGGAAATCCAGAGACCGAGAAAGGTATACAAAAAGGAAGATCCTTAGCCTTAGAGCTTTTCTCTACTATTGCGAGCAAAATTGAATTAAGCTTTATCTCTCTTCAAAAAGGGGTTGGCTCTGAACAATTAGAAGAATGCTCTTTTAAAGAAAAATTTGTAAATTGTCAAAGAGAAATAGACATTATTTGGGATTTCCATGAAATGTCAGCAATAATATCTAATTGTGATATTATAATAACTTCAGACACGTCAGTAGCTCACCTTGCTGGGGGTATGGGAAAAAACGTTTGGTTATTACTTAGAGATATGCCTGAATGGAGATGGGGGCTTAAAAAGGAAACTACTTTTTGGTATCCATCAATGAAATTATTTCGCCAAAAAGAAAGATATAATTGGAGAGAAGTAATAGAGAGAGTATCGAACAAATTAAAGGCAGAATTAAATGACTTTTAACAACAAAAAAATATCGAAAATTTATATTCCAATATCATATGGTGAGCTAATAGATAAGATTACAATCCTAGAAATAAAAAAAAATTATATGAGAAAAGATCAGTTAGACAATGTAAATAAAGAGCTAAAATTACTTGAAGATATTTTGCAAGAAAAAGAATTAGAAGTAAATACAGATTTAAAGAATGAACTTAGGCAAATTAATCGTAGTCTATGGCAAATCGAAGATAAAATTAGAATAAAAGAAAGAAAACAAGAGTTTGATGAGGAATTTATCAAACTAGCAAGATCTGTTTATAAAGAAAATGACAAAAGAGCAAGCATTAAAAAAAATATTAATTATACCTACAACTCAGAAATCTTTGAAGAGAAATACTATCAAAATTATTAATTTCCAAAGTATATCAAGATCTCAAAAGAGAAAATGCTTTTTAGATATGTTTAAAAATCTTTCAACTAAAAATGATATCCCTATTTTAATGTTCTATTAATTAGAGATTAATAAAAGCTATTAATTAATTCTCCAGTAATTTTCATAAGTATTAAGTCAAGACAAACCAACACCTCTTGCCATGAGTGTTGCAAAAAATGGTATAGAAGAAAAACCCAAAAGCTCGATATTTATTATCATCCTTAATCTAGAAACCAAATTATTAGTTACTTTAGGCAACTCACCTTTACTTAAGGGTAAAGCCCACAAAACATATGTAACAGTGGGATAAAGTGATAATGATCCTACCAAACCAAAAACAACCATCTTTGTCCAGAACAAAGGATTTTGGGTGTAAAACTCAGAACCTTGCCCAAACTTTATTACCCTGTAAATACCACTTACCAAAAGAGCTATACCAGCAACACCGTAGATAATATCTGCTACAACCATTGATATTGCCTCTTTTCGATTCAAATCAACTTTCAAAGAGATACGTTCATATATCAACGCACCGAAACAAAGCATAAAACTTAAATAATGAATATAAGCAACTGACGCATTTTTAATCAAGTCAGATGGAAGAGAAGCTGCAATCACAATACTTTCCTATGAAACATTTTATACAATTAAATTATAGTAAATGACAGCAAGCAATACGTTGAAGATAGATCCTTGGATAAGAAATTAATATTATTGAATTAAATTGTTATAAAATTAGTAAGAATTAAAAAGAATCGTTAATAATATAATTGATATATAATTACATTAATCATAATGAAAACTCTTATTAGCAGATTATGTTAAAGGTTATATCGAATGAAGTGAGATCATAATTAAAGGTACTAAATTATCTCTATCGAATAACAGCAAAATGACGCAAAAGTTAAAAAAAAATTGCACTTATCTTTTTTATTTGTGTTTTCACATTAATTTCAAATACAACTTTACTACCAATAAAAACACTCTCTGCAGCTGAAGAACCAACAAAAGATTTAATTGAAAGAGTAACAAAAGATTTTACAAAGAAATTTTGTAATTCAACTGGCTTTGGACTTTCAAAAGAAAGTGCCATGATTTTTTCACTTTCAGAAAACAAGGAAGCATTCAAGAAAAGGAAAGGTTATCAAAATATCGATAAGGAATTACTGGCACAAAAAATCGCAAATTCAACTATTAAAAGCTGTGGTTATCAGTTGGATTTATATGGAGATAAAGATATTGAAGAATTTGCAAATGAATATTTAATAGCTGATAATAAAATCATGAACGGCGAGAAACGATAAAGTAACTTATATGAAAGTAGATTTGCAAAAACTTAATTAGTATATTAAGCATTATTAAAGAATAAAGATAAAAGAAATGGTGGAAAAAATTAATTACTTAAAACAACATGATCAAATGAATTTATAAGTTTGTATTTTTTAGGTAGATTAATGTTATCATTAGGTGAATATAAGTATAGTCTATTAATTTTAATTGCTTCTGCTGAAATCAAATCAGTAATTTTATCTCCAACACAAATCGATTCAGCAGTATTTATATCAAATTCGCTACAGGCTTTATAGAATAAACCTGGAGAAGGTTTTCTGCAAATACATTTTTTGCCATAGTGGTTTAGCCGAATATGTGGATGATGAGGACAAAAATAGTATTTATCTAACCTTGTGCCGATCAGATCATACAATTTATCATTCAAATGCTTCATAAAATGATGAACATCAGACTCACTATATAAACCTCTAGCAATTCCACTTTGATTTGTAATACATATAACTTTATAGTTATAATCTTTCGCTTTTTTTATTAGATTAACAATTCCTTTAATAAAGACTAAATCATTAGTTTTATAAACATAACCATAATCATAATTAATTACACCATCACGGTCTAAGAACAAAACTTTATTCATTATTGATTATTTATTATTTTATTAGACAACAAGGTTGTTGAATAATGTTCAATATAAGGAAAGATCTCAACCCGACCTCCCATAGATTCAACAATATCTTTACCAACTACTGAATGTTGTTCATAATCGCCACCTTTTACAATAATATTTGGTTGAATCTTTTTTATTAATTCGTAAGGTGTATCTTCATCGAAGATTATTACCTCATCAACATGTTTAATATTTTCGAGGATTTCCTTACGTATAGAAACAGTATTGTAAGGACGAGATTCACCCTTTAGCCTTCTTACTGATTCATCAGAATTAAGTCCTATAATCAACTTAGTTCCAAGAGATTTAGAGTATTTAAGTAATTTAATATGACCTAAATGTAAAACATCAAAACAACCATTTGTAAATATTTTCAAGCAACTTGAATCGATAAGATCCTGTTTAGTTGGTGTATATGTTCCTTGAAACATCACAGATTTTGACGCTATATAATTAGCTCTTTTTGCTGAATCTTCCAAAGAAATATTTTGTGCCAAGCAAACAGCTAATACCGATAAAACAGTGTCTCCAGCTCCAGTAACGTCGTAAACATCTCTCTTATAAACTGGCAAATTGAATTGTTGCTTATTTCCATTGCTATTTATTACAAGAATACTTCCTTCATCACCTAGGGTGAGTAATAAGTTTAAAGGTGAGAAATTTTCATAAAATATATTAATTTTATCATTTATAGAAGTTAAATCATTCGTTAATTCATTAGATAAATTACCAATAATCTGATTAAATTCGTGGGAATTCGGCTTATATAGCGTAGATCCATCTATTAATTTTTTACTGACGGATTTACTGTCTAGTAATATAATTAAGCTAGGTTTGATAGATTTTAATCTATTAGTTACTAATGTCGAAAGTAATCCTTTGTTGTAATCTGAAATAACTATCATATCAAATCTTTGACATATAGAATATAGTAGGTTAGTTATATATTCTGATGAAAGCTTATCGAATTTCTCTTCTATATCTTGCCTTAACAATTGTTGGTTTTTCACTAGATATCTAATTTTTCTTATGGTCTTTGTCGGGAAAGTATTAGAATTTATAATGCTAACATTGTAATTTGATAATTTGTTTTTTATTTCCCTTCCATAGATGTCATCTGCAAACAATGTAAGTAAACTTACATCGCATCCCAAGCTAGAAATATTTTTTGCCACATTAGCCGCACCTCCAAGATGTTCTGTGGTCTTACAGTTTGTTAATATTGGGACAGGCGATTCAGGTGATAATCTTTCAGATATTCCTACAACATTTTCATCTAGAAATACCTCTCCTATTACTAAAATCTTCATTAAATAGTTTCTTAATTAATCTATTGTATTAGAACTATCCAGAAAATCATGAATTCCTTTATTAATATTTTTAGGATGCCAATAGATTTTCTTTGTTTCTAGAAAACTCATATCAGCACAAGTATACGGCTGATAGAACCCTCTGAGCTTAGTTGGAAAGCCAACTTGTTTTATTTCTATTTTTTTACCTCTAATTCCCCACCATTTGGAGATTATGTCTGCAATTCTTCGAAATGAAATTGGGATTCCTGTACCAGCATCGAAGATTCCATACATGTCAGACCTTGTTAGAAGATCAATTATCAAAGTACAGATATCGTCAACGGAAACAAAGTCTCTTTGGAATGGATTCTCACTATCGTCCTCCATAAAAAGATGGATCTCATTATTAATTTTTGCTTGCTCATTAAACGTATGGACTGGACTAGCCATGCCGACTTTATGTCTTTCATTAATACCGTATACATTAAAAAATCGAAGAGAAGTAATTAAATTTTGATTCGGGTATTTATAAGTTAAATATTGATCAGTTAAAAGCTTAGAGTAGGCATACATATTTAATGGGTTCAAGTCTGATGGATTCTCTTTGTTTTTAAAACCACGCATCCCATAGACTGAAGCAGATGATGCATAAATCAACCTCATTTGATTTGTAATACAAAAATCAATTAAACTATTGCTATATCGTGTGTTATTAGAAATAAGATAATCGCCGCGCCACTCAGTAGTTGAAGAACAAGCACCAAGATGAACAATCCCTAGCAATCTATTTTTATTAATCTTCTCAAGATTGATAAAAAGTTCATCTCTATTCCAATATTCAACTAATTCTAAATTATTAATATTAAAAAATTTTTCTTTATTATTCAAATTTCCGCAACCTATCAACTTTAGATGTTTATATTTAATAAGAAAAAGTTTTGCTAAATTACTCCCAATAAAGCCTTCGCAACCGGTAATTATCAATGTGTCTTTCTTGTTACGCAAAACTATCTGAATCAAATTTATTTAAATAATTGTAGTTATTTTTACAACGAAAATTATAAATATTAATTATTATTCATAATATCAAAACAAACTTGATTGAAATTAATAAAAATTAGTTTTAATTAATTGCAGGAATGGCTTCTTATCGGACCAATACTTAATATTTTTAAATGCCAAAAGTCATCATATTAATACTTAAAATGTTATCAACTAAAACAAAATTTATTAATTAGTCTATTAGGTTCAAAGGATATTAAAGTTAGAATTATAATAAATTTAAATTCCAATTTTTTCTATCAACAACCCAAATAACGGTTAAAACAAAAAGTAAGTTCTTATAGTTAAACTATGTTAAGGATTATCACTTTTAAATGAATTGCAGTCTCTTTCTAAATAAAGTTAAATATATGTCTGATACTAATAAAGATGAATTGTTATCTTCGCTAATATCTAACCATATTGATTTGATTGAAGATAACAAAGAGCATTTTATTGAAAAAACCAAAGAGATTGCAAATTACTTGACTGAGTCACTTAACTCAGGAGGTACCATTTTTTGGTGCGGTAATGGTGGTAGCGCTGCTGATTGTCAACACCTTGCAGCTGATTTGGTTTGCAGATTCATATCTGATAGAGAACCACTTAGATCAATATCATTAACCACAGATACATCAATATTGACTGCTATTTCTAATGATTACTCTTTTAATGATGTTTTCTCAAGACAGCTAAAAGCCCTAGGTAAAAAAGGTGATGTCCTAATTGCTATCTCAACCTCTGGTAATAGTCCAAATATTCTTAAAGCCATAGAGACTGCTAAATCAATGAATATAAAAACAATTGGACTATTAGGAAACGATAAAGGAAAAGCTGCAAAAATTATTCAAACTAAAATAATTGTTCCCTCAAAAAGAACTGCAAGAATTCAAGAAATTCATATTTTAATAGGTCATTTAATAATTCAATTAGTAGAACTAAATTTAGCTCTATAAGAAAGTAATGGTAATTTTAAAAGTATGCGTAAACCAAGACTCTAAAATCACATTAAATGGTACGATATAAAGACTTGTTATATAATTTTTACTAATCTTAAGAATATGGAAAAAGATATCAATATAAATAAACTCTTAAGCTCAATAAATGAACTTGTTGATCAACTTGGACTTACTTTAATAGAGAAACAAAAACTTGAGATATTACTTAAAACATATGATGATATTAATTTCTTAAAGACTTTAGATAAAAAAAATATATACAATATTACTCAACTTATGGAATCCTCAAGATCACAGGCTAGACAGGATTTATTTGTCTTGAGTCAACTAGATTTAAAACAGAATGGATATTTCGTTGAATTAGGAGCTGCTGATGGTTTAATAGGATCAAATTCTTATCTTTTAGAAAAACAATTTGGTTGGCAAGGGATATTGGTAGAAGCTGCAAAATATTGGCATACAAGATTAACAAACAATCGTAGAGTAAATATTGAAAAGAAATGTGTTTGGAGTAGCTCTAATAAGGAACTAATGTTTAGAGAAACAGAAACTCTTAAACAATTATCAACAATAGAAATATGCAAAGATTTAAATAAAACTACTTCGTTGAGAGAAAATGGAGAGCTCTACAAAGTAGATACCATCTCACTACTAGATTTACTTAGAAAATATAAGGCGCCCAATATCATAGAATATCTGTCTATGGATACAGAAGGAAGTGAGTACGAGATTATAAGAGATTTTGACTTTGAAAAATATAAATTTAGAGTAATTACAATTGAGAGAAATAATAATAGAGAAAAAATATTTACTCTACTAAAAAGCAAAGGATATAAAAGGATATTGACGGAAATTTCAAAGCCAGATGACTGGTATATATTTGCTGATTTTCAAGATTAATGATTTTTATTAAGTTAGAGATATTTATAAATAAAATTATAGTTTTATTTATAAATAGTTAATAAAACTAGTAAAAATTTACCAAGCCAAGTAAATGATGTATTAATCTTAAGATTTGAATAAATATTTCAATTAGTTTTTCATAGTGTTTATACTATAAAAAATCAAACAGGCTAAATATATATTATGCATAAAAATATTTTGTTATCTACAAGTTATGGCTGGAATTGTGGAGATGATTTTATAGCATTTGGAGTTCGCAACTTACTAGATTCAATATTACCTGAGGTGAATTATATTATATACAATAGAAATCCAGATTTGCATAAACAAAGAACGCTATATAATGAATTGAAAATAAAATTAGAGGATGGCAGAATTTTTAAAATAAACCTAGATAAATACATAAATAAAACTAACTGGGTGTGGGATAATTCTTGGCATATTCGTAATAATTTTGATAATATAGACTACTGCATTTTCGCTGGGACCCCTGAATGGTTTGGTAAAATGGTAAGCCCTATGGTGTCAATACTATCTGAAACAAACTTACCAGTTATTTATCTGGGTGTTGGAGGTTTTGAAGGTAGAGAAAACTTGAGCTTTGAAAATTTACCCGAATCTTGTAAAAGTGTTTTAAGACGTTCTAAATTATTAACTACAAGAGATAGTCAAGCACAAAACTTACTTTCTAAACTTGGCTCACATCAATTACCATGTCCTGCATTATTTTCCAGTATAAAAGAAACTCCAAGAGTTAATAATAACAAGCTAAAGATAGCACTTTCAACCCAGCCAGACTTATCAATCCAGCCTTTATCAAGTAAAGGAGTTTATGATTATACATTAAAGCTTTTTAGTACCTTAAAGGAAGAATTTAATTGTGAAGTCGTTTGTCATTACATCGACGAAATCAAAGAAATGTCTCATTTAAATATACCAATTAGATACTCTTATAATGCTGATGATTATTTTAAAATCTACAATAAATACGATTTAGTAATTACCACTAGAGTTCATGGGGCTGGAGCTTCGGCCTCATTAGGTGTTCCATCTTTTGTAATTAGCCATTCTAAACGCACAGAAACAGTAAGGGGATTTTTGTCTGAGCTAATCACTCCTAATACCAAGATAAATGATGTAGTTGATAAAATACGAAGTTTTGATATTCATAAACGTTCTTTAGAAATTATTGAACATAAGAAAAAAATACGAGATATTTATATTGAAAAACTTAAACCTATAATAAAATAATAATTATTTATATTATATTTATTAAATGAATATGTACATAAATGATAAAGATGAATTGTTTAAAAAAGCTCTATATTTTCATAGCATAAAAAATTTATTAGAAGCCGAAAAATTATATCAATTCTTGTTAGATCAAGGTTACAGAAATTCTAGTTTATTTATCAACTACGGTGCCTTGTGTAAGCAAAACAATCAATTTAAAAAGTCATTAGATATTTATACTAAAGGGATTAGACTCTATCCTGATAATTCAAAAATATATTACAACTTGGCTAATCTCCACAAGCTACTTGATGATAACAAAAAAGCCATATACTATTTTAAAAAATCAATCGAATTTAATCCTAATAATTTAAGCTACAGATCGAATCTTGGAACTACATTATTATCCCTGGGTGAATTTGAAGAAGCTGAATCTCAACTACGTATTTGTATAAAAGAGGAACCTGATAATCCTATTTATAACCTTAATCTAGGAACCGTTCTAAAAGGTTTAGATAGATTAACAGAAGCTGAATTCTATGCTAAAAAATCATTAAAAATAAAGCCAGATCTTATTGAGGGTTATAATAATTTAGCTACTATTTCAATTAAGAAAGGAGAATTAATTAAAGCCAAAATATTGCTAATAAAATCTTTAGAATTAAACCACAGTTCCCTAGCTATATATACAAATTTATGTCAAGTACTATTAGATCTACAAGATTTTAAGCTAGCACTAATATATATTGATAAAGCAATTGAAATCAAAAATGATCATGCCATTTTTCACTTTCTTAAAGGTAATATATTACATGAGAATAATTCTATAAAAGAGGCAATTGAATCCTTTCAAAAAGCTTTAGAAATTGATCAAAAACTTATAAAAGCTAGATGGAATTTATCATTAGCCCAGCTTTTGACAAATGATTTTAGTAATGGTTGGTTAAATTATGAATCAAGGTTGGAAATGGAAGAATTTAACATTCACGCCCAGCCTAAAGTTCCTATCTGGAAAGGAGAAAGCCTAGATAAAGATTCTAAATTAATAGTTATAAGTGAGCAAGGTTTAGGAGATACAATTCATTTCATGAGATATATACCATATTTAAGATCTCAAGGGATAAATATATCATTTTGTGCTCAAAAAGTTTTACATGAACTAATAATAGTATCAGATATTCATCCTCACCCTATATTAAAGGAAGATACAAATTTAATTAAAAGTGGTAAATATATTCCATTACTTTCTCTTCCAAAATTTTTAAATATTAACAATTTCAATCCACTAGTTACCACCCCATACATCTCTACCAAGTCAGAATTAGTTGACAAGTGGAAGAAAATTATTAGAAATGATAATAAAAAGATAATAGGTATAAGTTGGCAAGGGAATCCGAATACGGAGAAAGGTATTCTAAAAGGAAGATCTATACCATTAGAAAAGTTTTCTAGATTTAAAAAGTTTGAAAATTTAAAGTTGGTTTCAGTTCAAAAAGGTTTTGGAATGGAACAATTTAAAAATTGTTCTTTTAAAAATAAATTTGCTGACTGTCAAAACATAATCAATCAAAATTGTGATTTTCTTGATACTGCTGCAATACTTATTAATTGTGATCTTGTTATAACCTCTGACTCATGTGTGGCCCACTTAGCAGCAGCGCTAGGCAAACCAACATGGGTACTCCTTAAAAGATCTGCTTCGTGGAGATTTGGTTTACATGAAAGTACTTTTTGGTATCCCTCTATGAGGCTATTTCATCAGAAAGAACTTAATAATTGGGATGAGCTGATTACCAGAATTATATTTGAAATAGAAGCAAGCGAACTCTAAACCTCTGGCAACCTATATGCCATTCAGGAAATTTTCGGCTAAATCAACTTATATTTTAGTGATCAAGGATTAGAGTAAAATAGTAGAAATCTAAAGGTAGAAAAGAAAAAAAATGAAGGGGTCAGATGAACAAGAGAATGAAAAACGGAATGTCAATGAAGTAAAAACATTTAGCGTTCCATTTGCTTTAGAAGCAATTAAAGACAATATTTCTATTACCACTAATACACCCTCAAGTCCATCTAAACCATCCAAAGAACAAATCATTAAACAGGCATTTGAATTTCATTCACAAGGAAATATTTCAGAAGCATCAAAATATTATCAATATTTTATTCAGCAAGGATTCAAAGATTACAGAGTTTTTTCTAATTATGGAGTCATATTGAATGATAATGGGAAATCAGAAGAGGCAGAAAAATTACAACGAGAAGCAATTAAAATCAACCCAAATTTCGCAGAAGCCTATTATAATCTAGGAATCATTTTAAAAGATCTCGGCAATTTAAAAGAAGCAGAATTATCAACTCGTAAAGCGATTCAAATCGACCCGAATTTCGCAGAAGCTTATTATAATCTAGGAAGCATTTTAAAAGATCTCTGCAATTTAAAAGAAGCAGAATTATCAACTCGTAAAGCTATTCAAATCCTTCCTAATTACGCTGAAGCGCATTTAAACTTAGGAATTATATTAAAAGATCTCGGAAGATTAGAAGATGCAGAATTGTCTGCTCGTAAAGCAATTGAATTGGGTCCTGATTTCGCAGAAGCCCATTGCAATTTAGGTAATATATTGATTGCTATGGACAAATCAGACGAAGCAGAAGTATATATGCGCAAAGCAATTAAAATCAAACCTAATTTCGCAGAAGCGTATTCCAGTTTAGGTAATATATTGATTAATATGGATAAATTAATCGATGCAAAATCATCAATAAGAAAAGCGATTAAACTGAATCCTAATTTCGCAGAAGCCCATTGCAGTCTAGGAAAGATATTTGCAGATCTTGGCAAATTA
Source organism: Prochlorococcus marinus str. MIT 1214 (assembly GCF_027359355.1). Lineage (NCBI taxonomy): Bacteria > Bacillati > Cyanobacteriota > Cyanophyceae > Synechococcales > Prochlorococcaceae > Prochlorococcus > Prochlorococcus marinus. Next base: position 785,125 of record NZ_CP114777.1, read on the forward strand.
CAAGACGCAGAAATGTTGTACCGTGAAGCAATTAAACTTAAACCTGACCTTGCAGAGGCATATCATAATCTTTCTCATACTCTTTTAAAAAGAAAGCAATTCAAAGAGGGATTTAATAAATATGAATGGAGATGGAAAGTTAAAGATTTAAATTTAAATATAGGAAATAGATTAGAAACAAATAAACCAGAATGGCGACCTGATAAGAAAGGAAGAGTATTATTATGGGCAGAGCAAGGTATTGGAGATGAGGTATTATATGCTTCTTTAATACCTGAATTAATAAAAATAGTTGATCAACTAATCATTCAAACTGACATAAGATTAATTCCTCTTTTTAAAAGAACATTTGGTAATGGAGTCAAATACATATCTAGAAAAGAGTCAATTAATGAAAATACATATGACTATCAAATTGCAATGGGATCCTTACCTAAAATACTACGAAGTTCCTTGATTAGCTTCAAAAAATCAAAAAAATTTAGACTTAATGTTGATCAAGATAAATCTAAAAAATACAGATCTAAATTAATCGGAAAGACAAAAAGAAAAATTGTAGGTATTTCTTGGAAATCAACAGCAAAACACAAGAATATGGGTAATAGATTTATTTCACTAGAGCAATTCATCAAGGGAATTTTTTTACCGAATATTTGTTTTGTTTCTCTACAATATGGAGAAGTAGATAAAGAAATAGATTTTATTAAAGAAAAATACGGAATTGTGATCAATCAAATTAAAGAAATTGATAATTTCAATGATATTGATAAGCTTTCGTCTTTGATCTTTGCCTGTGATGAAATTGTTTCTGTCTCAAATATAACAGTTAATTTGGCAGGAGCGATAGGTACTAAATGTTATACACTTCTTGATACGAATTCTAATTGGAGATTTGGGGTCAATAATAATTACTGCTATTGGTTCCCATCCCTTAAATTATTTAGACGAGTAAATTACGAGAGCTGGGATAAATGTTTATATGAGATAAAGAAAGAACTATAAACTAGGATTTTAAATATACTAATTTTACTTAATAAAATACTATTTTTATTAAATTCTATTAATTATTTTAAAACTTTTTATGTTTGGCAAATTATTTTTTCAAGCAAAAATGACAAATCTTCTTGAACCCAAGTAAAATATATTGATTAAAAGTAAGACAGATACACATTTCTATTTCAAATTTTGATATAATTCTAATAATTTATATTTGATTAAATTATTCAGATCTAATCTGAAAAAAAGAATGTTTCTGATAAATAGATTTATTAGTTGATAAATTACATTTAAATGATAAGGATGATAAAGCAGAATTCAATGATTCATAATTTAGATTATAATGATGTTGTATTGGTGGAGCAAATCCTACTGGTGACTTTTCAAATGTTCCTATTATAAATTTTGTTTTAGTAAAAAGCTTTTGCATGAATTCAGAGAGATTATCTGAATGATCAATACATGCAAATGCCCCAATAATATTAGAGTAATCTATGTCCTTCCATGGCATTGCAATATAATTTTTATTTGAATATTCGTGATGATCTGACCAGTAATTTTCCATTACATCAGTAGAAAAGCAAAGTGACATCTCTTGGAGTTTTGGAACATTTAAAAAACCCCAAGTAGGGCAACCTATCTCTGTATAAGAGAAATTATTTTTTTCACAACTATTAATTTTATCATCTTTTAAATTCAAATTAAAATCTATAATAATTTCCTCTATATTCTTATGATTAAATCCAGCATATTTACTGCCCGGTATTAATATACTTTCTAGATCAGCCTTTAGTACTTTGTCATTGAATTTATTTATTATTTCTTTAACTTGATTTTCTGCTAATAATACGTCTTCTACTAATTCTAAACCTATGCTATTTAATATAGAATTAACTTCTCTTCTAGATTTCCCTTTAATTTCTTCACTTATATTATCTCTAGAAAGATTAATCAATCTTGAAATTAAATATTCAGACTTAAAGTGATATTTTTTATTTAATATAGCCTCACAACTTGGATGAGTAGAGACTAATTCTTCATAAAGAATCGAGTTATCATAACCAGAAATCCAATTATTAAAGAAGCTTAAAGAACAAGATTCACATAGCATTGGTTGAGAATCTTTTATAAGTTCTTTCTCTGTACATTCCTTATATTTAGAAAGTATAAAAGAATATGAATTATATTGATATTTATCCTCATAGATGCTTTTTAGATTTCTAGATTTACAAAAAGGACAATTCAAATTCATTTAGTTAATGTCTCACCTCCAAGCAACCTTTCATTTGCCGCTTGGCTACGGCTGATAGAACAGGCATAAGATCTTCCATATCACCAAATGATAATAGCTGCGAACGGTCTACAGCCGAATTAGAGGGCTCAGGATAAAGTTCAAGCATTAGTCCATCGGTATTTGTTGCTATGAATGCTTTATCGAGTGCTGGGACCGCTTGCAAATCAAAAAGAAATCTAGAGCTTGGTCTGTAAGCATGAGGAGCTATAATTCCTATTTCACAAAGAATTAGTTGTGAATAGCCTTCAAGAAGAATATATTCAGTTGCTCCAATTAAATCACGTATGGAGGTTCCAAACCCCCACTTAAATAATATTGATTTGCCACTTCTTGCAAAGTGCAATAAGAAGGGAACGTTTGGCATATTTCTTGTTCCAATTTGTAAAATATCTCTATTATTTTTCATCTCATCTAATTGATCTTCATGAACAATTTCACTTACTGCTAACAACTTGGTTTTCTCTTTGCCATTACTAACCATTCACTTAACCTAGTACGAGTTTTAAAATATTGATCGCTCCTAGAAGTAAACGTAATTAGCTTATATACACCTTTTCTTAATATATCAATATTACATTTCTTTGTATAAAGCGCACATTTATGATCATAACTTTGTAAAACTTAGCTCTAATCCAAGCTATACCAATCCTTTACAAGATAGTCTCGGCTGACTTCTAATCAGTGGGGTGTAAATTCGAATCTTGCAGGTAGCATTCCAGAAAACTTTCATATCAAGCAATTAGAGATACCAAAAAAATACTCTTTTATTCACTAATTTTTTTCATCAGAATCATTAAATTATTCCTATTTCTTACAGTTTTTTTTACTGTATCCACTTGCTTTTGAAAACCATAAGATTCAAAGTATTTCGTTAAAAATTCTGAAGAGAAATACCAAAGATGAGAAGGTTCACTAAACCTTGAGTGATCGAGAGGTAGCTCATTAAAGTCACTTATATCTGGAACTTCGATATAAACATATCCACCAATAGCAAGTGAATTGCTTATATCTAATAAAAATTCTTGAAGATCTTCTACGTGCTCAAGAACTTGACAACAAGTTATTAATTCAAAAACTTTATTCTTAAAAGGTTTCCCTTTGAAATAATCATTCTTAATTTCTGCTCTAGTTCTTCTTGATGCAAGATCAGCAAAGTTTGGAGTAGGTTCTACTCCAAACAATGAAGCGTTTTTGTATATCTCCCCTAAAGTATGCAGGAGAACGCCGCCTCCAGAACCAATATCAAGTATGTTATTTGGTTCCCATTCTTCTTTTAATTTTTCTCTTATCCAATTAGTTTTGTGATAGTTTTCACTATGTTTAGAATCATAATTTATTATGCGGTCAAAATATTCATCAGGCGTCTCTTTTCTAAAATCTTCTGAACGATAATTTTCATACATATACTTAATTTGCTTTTTATTAAGTCTTGGAACTGAAAAATAGATTTTGCAATCATTGCAAACACACCATTTTCGCTCAATACTATTAAGTTCAGGAACTAGAAAATTATTATTATTTATTGGAACAAAAATTTGTCAGTTGTTTTAAAATTATTGCAATAGGGACATTGATTATTTATCATATAAGTATATAATTTATTTCTTATTTAATTTAATATTCAAGTTCCTACTTTTGTCTTACAAACCTCACCAATTAATTTTAAATCTTTCATTAAATCATGAAATTCTAAATAATTTATAGCTTGCAAAGGATCAACGGCGGCATTTGGTGGATCCGGATGAACTTCAAGCATTAATCCATTAGATCCAACAGCAACACAAGCTTTTGCTAACTGGCTTACCCAAGGCCTCCAAAAACAAGCATGTGATGGATCTGTGATAATTGGTAGGTGTGTAAATTCTTGAGCTGCTGGAACAACTTGTAGATCTAATAAAAATCTTGAAGATGAGCGATGCGTGTGTGGTGCAACAATACCTCTTTCACAAAGAATTATTCTTTTGTTGCCCTCAATTAACAAATATTCAGCGGCACCAAGCCAATCTCTTAATGAACAACCAAATCCACGTTTAAGCATTATTGGCTTTTGAGTTTTTGCACAAGCAGTTAATAATGGGTAATTTTGCATATTCCTAGTACCTATTTGAAGTATATCTGCAACTTCCGAAATCAAAGGAATAAATTTTTCTTCCATTACCTCTGTTATTACTGGGATTTTAGCAAATGATTTAGCTTTATCTAACCATTCGATTCCTTTCTCTCTTGATTCATTATATTTTGTGGATCTATATGGAAAGGTTAAAGGCTTAAATGCACCTCCTCTCAAAAATGAGGCACCACTATTTTTTACATTTATTGCTATATCCTTTATCAATTTCTCAGACTCAACCATATTTGGTCCAGCAAAAACTGGGCAAAAACCTCTACCAAATTGCACTCCTGCGATTAAGAATGATGAAAAATGATCATGGTTTTTTTTAGAAGCTAATGGAAATTTTGATTGAATATCTGATAAGGATATATCCTTCCCAGGAGTTGAATTATCAATCATTTCCCTAACCTAGATGATGAAATATTCTTCTCTAAATTTATCCAGCTATTGGTCTCAGCGCTTTTGTATAACGAGTGGACTGATCGCACCGTTTCAATAACAGATGATGCAGGAATAATAGGCGCTCGATCTAATTGAATTGACTTTATGAAATCGTAGATAACTTCTTTATGAGATGTTCCATAACCTGAATCAACATTAATAGAGGCTTTTGATAAAAGAGTTTCTGTTGATTTGTCTAAACCTCGTAAATTAAAATCATTTATTTTGTTCAAAGCAATACCTCCAACTTTAATAAATCCATATGTACCAGAAATAAATATAGAGGCTTCTTTGTCAACTGGGCGAATTGCGGTGGAAGCCTCAATAGTTCCAACAGAACCAGATCTAAATTTAACTAAAGCCATCATTGTATCTTCAGCTTCTAGTTTATTTATTTGATTAGAAGCAGAGGCTACAACTGAATAGAATGGGCCATTAATCCACTGCATTGCATCTAAGTGATGTATCGCTTGTTGATTAATAACTCCTCCATCCATTTTCCAGGTTCCATGCCAATCATCATCATAGTAATTTTGAAACCGGCACCAATGAAGTTTAATAGAGCAGATTTTTACATCACCTAGGTGGTTATTATCAACAAGTCTTTTAACAATTTTGATCGCAGGGTTCAATCGATTTTGAAAAATCACTCCATATTTAAGAGATGCTTTTTCAGCAAGACTTATAAGTTCGCTTAGCTCATACTCAGTCATTGTAGCCGGCTTTTCAGTTAATACATTAATGCCATTACTTAGGAGTCTTTTTGTAATTTCATAATGCGATCCTGATGGGGTTGCTATAATTGCAAAGTCAACTTTATTAGCAATAATCTCATTAATTGATAGAAGTTTCTTGCAATTATAAGTTATTTTTAAAGAATCCATCTTTCCTATATTTGAGTCAAAAAGATATAGTGAATGGTCGTCTTTTAATAAACTCGGGATAAAGTTTTTTTCATAATGCTTATATACCCTACCAAGACCAATAATACCAATTTTCATTGTTTATAAATTACATATAATTATTCTATACTATCTTTAACTATATCAATTAGCTCATTAAGTTCTCTATCATTCCTGCAAACGAGAGTAGAGTTTCTCTTGGTGATTGAGTGAGTACTAATATTCCCCTTAAAAATAGTATGATCACGAACATGCATAGGCTTTGTAATTGTAAAATAGCCAATCAACGACGTTACTATTTCTCCATGTCTTTGACCTAAAGGTATTACCCAAGAAGTGCCCCCAAGCATACTTAAATTTTCATTTTCTCCAAACCAAGTTGCTCTAGACTCTTTCCAACTGGCAAAAATTGTGTCTAATGATTGATCAATCATTGTTTTAACAATTGCATCAATAATTCCACTTTCCCTAAATGGATATATTATTTCAGCGACTGCTATAGAGTCACAAAAATCTCCTTCTAACTCGATACTTTTCAAAGTGAATGACAAAACATCTTCTAAAGATGCCTTAGGATCTGATAGCTCTTTTGGTCTTATTATTATATTTATATTTAATCTATTGGCTAGTTCTCTATGACTGATATTATCAGTTGATAATATTATTTTATTTATTAACTTACATTCCTTCAAAATAGAAATAGTTTTTTCTAATAGTTTAAGATTCAGACTATTAAGATTTTCGCATCTTACTGGGACGATACAATAACATGAGTGTTTCACATAGTTAACAATATTTTTTGTTTTTAATCGAGGAATGTTATCTAAGATTCTTACTATATTTTGTGCACGCTCTGGATTTAATTGGTGATGTATACCATGCCAATGATAAACACTTGCTTCTGCCACATAAGCAATTTTATAGCCACTTTGTATTACTTTTTCACCCCACAGCCTATCCTCAATATTGGTAGAATTAATACAGAAAGGAAATTTCTCCCAAATTTCCTTTCTAAAAGCACTATTTGCATTATGAAAGAACGAGTCTTTAGATTGAAGATAACTATCTAATCCAAAAACTAAAAGTAAATCCCTCTTATCAATATCTTTACTGTTTTTTGTAGGTTCTTGTCTCCCATAGGCACCTGCAACTGATCTATTATCAAGTGGCTCTAAAAGTTTTTGTAGCCAATTCTCATTTGTTGGTACACAATGTGCGCTCAAGCAACTTATAAATTTTCCTTTTGAATATTTTATTCCTAGATTAAGAGCCTTTCCTGGGAAAAACTTGTCAATATTGATAATCTTGACAGGATATTCCTTGCAACGAGCTATTGTCGAATCGTTTGAAGAGTTATCGACTATTATTACTTCAATATTTTTGTAAGACTGACTATAAACAGCTTCTAAACATTTGGTAATCCATTCCTCTTCATTTCTCGTCCTTATAATAATGGAGCATAATTCATTCATATTTTAAAACAAAGGACCATCTATCAATATACTATATTAATAGAAAAAAGCGGATATTATAGTTTATCATTTTACAACAATGAACATCAATAATTATTCAAATATTTTTTAGTAGTTGAGATAATTATTTCGGATAATTCAAATATGATTAAAGAAGTCCTTTTCTCTTGAAATCATATCTGAATTTACAATCATTTTAATCATTTCTAAATCATCATTTGTATCAATATCATATGCTTCTAGTTTGTTTATCAAGTAACCTAAAGCACTTTTATAGTTAAAGGTAGGACCAGAGCATTTCTCTATATCAATTTGTTTTTCAATGTAGTTTTTGATGAAATAATCTGTTTCTGTTATTTTACATGCGGGTGAATTTGCATATGATCTTGGTTGATCCTGACTTCGTTCATTATCATACAATCTAGTACCATTTATATCATATATTTGGGTCTTTATTCTTTTACTTGATTCCGAAAAATAAAGATGATTAAGTGCACTAACTCTTGGCACTTGTATACTCATAACTGAATCAATATTACGATTATTCCTTTTTAAGTTGAGCATATCTTTTATTGAAGTTGATGAAAGTAGTGGATTAGTTGGAGGCTTAAATATAATTACCTCAGGTATTTCTAAATTATTTTTCATGAGTTCAGTTAATGTATGTATTATTACAGATATTGAGGTACTTGTTGAATTGGATAGTTTTTCTGGTCTCAAGAAGGGGACTTTTGCTCCTAATGATACAGAATAATTTGCAATTTCGGGTGAATTTGTACTGACTATTGTAGTTGTACTTTCAATTTGAAGAGATGATTTAATTGAGTAATAAATTAGTGGTTTCCCTTTGATCATTGCCATATTTTTATTTTTTACCCTACTTGAACCGCTCCTAGCTGGAATAATTATTAGTGATTTCATTAAATTTTGCCAGATGTTTACGACTAGATTAATTTTAATATTAGATTGTGACTACGTTAAAAAAAGTGTTATTCAAAAAAACAAAACAAAAACACATATATTTTTAACTCAAAATGAATCAATTTACTCTAAAAGATGATATTCATAACAATCTTTAAAGTAGCTAAAGTTAATCTTGTCTACAAGAATATATCAATAGATTTCTTTCATTAAGTCTTAAACAAACTTCAGAAGCTATTTATTTTTATTTTTTTAAAATCACTTTACCTATATTTGATACTATAAATATGAATTCTCTTGGCTCAGTAGATTATAATAAATTAAAATGAATTTGAAAGAAATGAATCAGATAGAGAGATTTTTCAAAAGAATAAGACTAGGTGACAATAATGTCTAAAAAATATGCCGCGATTATCGGATTAAATCCGAGCGAAGGGGCGAGATCTCCAAAGCTATGGAATCAAGTATATAGAGAAATAAATGCTGATATAGAAATGATATGTGTTGATATTAAAGACCCATCATTATTCAACAAAAGCTTAAACAAGTTAAAGGATGATAAAGATTTCTTAGGTGGATGCATTGCCTTTCCTTACAAAGAAAAAACTGCTGAATATCTTGGATTTGCAAATATTGATAAAGTTTCTAGACCAATAGGTTCTGTTAACTGCCTTTATCGCTCAAAAAATGGTGATTTAATAGGGGCAAATACTGACGGAGATGCTGCTCTTTCATCATTCTTATCACTAACATCAAACAATCAACTACAAAAAATACTTATAGCTGGATTAGGAGGAGCAGGAAAAGCAGTAGCAACATATATTTCTCAAGAATTCATTCCAAAAGGAACTAAGGTAATTAGCACCTCCAGGTCAAATCAAAAAAGTTTTTGCCAAAGTATTGATGTTGATTGGATATCTTGGAATACATCAAAATCATTTATCTCTGACTTTGATGCATTTATAAACTGTACAACAATTGGGACTGGAGAACAAAAAAATATCTCACCAATTGATAATAAAGTTGTAATGAATTCAAAGCTAAGATTTGTATTCGATATAATTTATGATCCTTCGCCAACCCTTCTTCTTAAACAATCATCTGCTCAAAACATTAATACGAAAGGAGGTTTGGAAATGAATCTTCTACAGGCTGTTAAGGCATTTAATCTAGTCAATAAATTAAAAACAAACAATGATGATGTTTTAAAGATCATGAAGACTGTAAATTAATCAGTTTCTATTTAAATAAAAATATAATTTAAGAATTTCTTGAAATCTTCCAGGTATGAAGTTCAACATATTTTTTCTAAAAAACCAACAAGTATTAGAATGATTTATGAGCTTCTTTATGTCTAAGAAATAATTAAAAAATCAAGAAAAAATAAATCATGAAAGAAAGTCAAAGCTCGTCCACATATTTAAAAATCCTAAAACAAATTTACCAGGGCTTTAAAGTAGTAGAACTAACTCCATAAATATCACAATTCTTTCTATAGCACATCCATAACTTCTATATATTATTTAGCGCAGAAATTAGAGCAGGATTGATATATCTAAATATATCTAGATATATCGCTCTAGTTAACATTTTATATATACCTTTGCTATCCCTTGAAAATCTTAATGGAGCCAAGCAGACTCGAACCGCTGACCCCCTGCATGCCATGAAGCTCGAAAATTCCTGAATATCCTAGTCATAGACACAAAACCAACCACTGAAAACTACTTACACAATGTAAAGCGCGCATAATTGAGCGCATATCTTATAACCATAGATATAGTACCATTAAATCCCTTATGAACACACTGATATAGATAAATATATCTTTATACTTAAGCCCACAAAAAAGAGCTACCAATAGACAGCCCACATTTAAATCCAACCAAGGTGAGAGGTATGACTCTTCAGTTATTATAGTCGATTTATTCTACTTTAATTAGATCTTTAACAATGGATTTAATTTGATCTAAGTATATTAGAATTTTAAAGATTGGGATGCATAGTATCTTTTCGAATTATGTTAAGAAAAATTCAGTTACTTGGTTCGAAATAAATTGCGAAAGATGTTAAGCTATATTTTCCATATGATTTAATTTAATTAATTTTGAATAATCAGCTTTTAGATTTGATTAAAACATAAAATTCTAGTTTAATGAATATATTAGGGGTTTATGATGGACATAATGCTAATGCTGCATTAGTTTCAAATGGGAATATCATTGCAGCCGTCGAAGAAGAGAGATTTTCGAGAGTTAAAAACCATACTGGGATTCCTATTAATTCAATTAAATATTGCTTGGAAGTTTCTGGAAATAATATAGATGCTGTAGCTTTTGCATTTGAAGATCCTAATCTTTTACATAAAAGAGCTACAAATTCCTATTTTAAAAGCATTCAAAATGGATTTATTGAAAGATTAAATTGCGATAATATATATGGAAAAAAAATTACACCATATGATGTTTTAATGTATCCTTTGCATTATCAAAGTAATAGAAAAAATACAATAATTGATAAACTTTCTTCGCTTGGAATTGATAGTAATATTCCCTTATATTATGTTCCTCACCATCTGGCACATGCTAGTTCTGCCTATTATAAATCACCTTATGATGATTGTTTAATTGTTACTCTAGATGGTAAAGGTGATGATTTATGTGGATTAATAGGTACTGGTTTGCATGGGAAGATAAAACAACAAGAAACAACTAATTATATATATTCAATATGCATTATATATACATTAGTTACTTCAATATGTGGTTTCAAACCTGTAAGGCATGAAGGTAAAATTACAGGTTTAGCAGCTTTAGGAAAACCTGACAAAAGCTTGATCGAAGCATTTAAAAAAATTACATATACAAAAAATGGTAAATGGTATGGAACCTTAGATTATTTAAATAAACTAGGTCCTTATCCGCATGTTATGAGAAATGAAAATTTTGAGCTAATAAGAAAAACTATAGAAGGAGTTTCAAGTACATGGGATACAAAGGATTTAGCAGCAACTGTTCAAAAGTATTTTGAAGATGAGATTACTTCTTATATAGATTTTCATATGAAAGAAAAAAACAAAAAATCACTTGTTTTAGCAGGAGGAGCTTTTGCTAATGTAAAACTTAACCAGGCTATTTACGAACTGAATTCGGTCAAAGAAATACATATCCATCCAGCCATGACTGATTCTGGATTAGGACTTGGAGCAGCATTAATGATGGCTAATAATACTGAAAAGAGAGAAAGCTATTCTATTAATCCATTATCGAATGCATTTTTAGGACCTGATTACTCAGAGTTAAAAATAACAGAGACTCTTTCTAAATATAATGTTAACTATAATCAACCAATTAATATAAATCAAGAAATAGCCACTCAACTTTATAATGGTAAAATTGTGGCAAGATTTAATGGTCGTTTAGAATATGGACCTCGAGCTTTAGGTAATCGATCAATTCTTTTTCAAACTACAGACATTACCGCAAATGATTGGTTAAATAAAAAATTAAAAAGAACTGAATTCATGCCATTCGCACCTGTTACTTTGGAGGAGTTTTTCTATGAATGTTATGAAGATAATTCTAAAGAAATAAATACTTACCAATTTATGACAATCACTGTAAATTGTTCAGAAAAAATGAAGAATCAGAGTCCTGCAGTGGTTCACGTAGATGGAACCGCAAGACCTCAAATAGTAAATAAATCTAATAATCCAGGGCTTTTTTCTATTCTCACTTATTATTATAAATTAAGTGGAATTCCAAGTTTAATTAATACATCCTTTAACCCTCATGAGGAGCCAATAGTATGTAGTCCTGATGATGCATTAAAAGCGTTTATTGATTGCAAGTTGGACTTCCTTCAAATCGGTCCATTTCTTGTTGAAGCTGAGCATAATAAATAAAAACAATTATTGAGAACTAATACCTCCTTTTTTTTTTAGTTGGCATTGTATTTGCACATGCTCCAGAGGGAATTAAATCTACATTGCGTGGAGGTGAAATTTGAAAAGAGCTCATAAACAAGAAATGGATGCAAGAACTTCCAAGGCTGCTGAATTACTTGCTAAAGGTCACAGCGCAACAAACGTTACGTCCCAAGTGGCCGAAATATATGAAATTTCTAGGGTTATTCATCCCAGCATTTTCATCCACGCGAAGGGTTAGCTGAACCTTTCCGCGCATTGCGCGCAAACCCCAAGCTTTTCCATGTTCAGATTTAAGTTGCTTCCTTAATAGTTGACACCACTGTTCCCTCATTGTATTACAGAGATGAAAATGAGCGCATAATAGCTATATCTAGCCATATCAGGAAATATCGTATTATACACGCTCTACCGTAAATTCTCTGAAATCTATTGCTGTTACTGTGAAAACCTAATGGAGCCAAGCGGACTCGAACCGCTGACCCCCTGCATGCCATGCAGGTGCTCTACCAACTGAGCTATGGCCCCAAGTGTGTGAAACAGAAGTAATATCAAGCAGTTTGGAAGATTTAGGAAAATCAGCTGGCTTACTGGATATCACTTGATAGTGGTTAAATAAGCAGTTATGCGCAATGATATGCGCCATAGAGGCCTAGTAACCACAAAGGATCTCGGTGAAAATGGCACAAAAATATGCGCCAAACCATCAAACTCGAAAATGGAGATGGATGGTCAGTTAGTAGCAGAGAAATAAGGGGAAGAAATAAAACCCAAGTGACTTATCGTTCCCAAGATGGTCTTGGAAAGAAACATCCTATCTCAGTAGTCTCCCTCCCCTTATGACTGGAGCAACCGAAACTAAAGGAAGATTATCACCGCAGTTGCAAATCTATAAAGACTTGTTGATGAAAGAAACCTATCTCTTAAAGAAGCTGCAAAGTTTAAGCTTGAACCTCTAGCAAAGAATAACGCTCCAAGCGTTACTAACTGGGAAAACATAATTGAAGCTTTTCTAGATGTCCAAGAGTTTTAGAAAGACCTCAGCGAGGGCATTACGCTTTGGCTAGAGCACAATTGCAGCTCCATAGAAGTATCGAATCTGTGGGAAGTAAAGACGTAAAACCTATTAACATAACTAGCCTTGATAAAGTTACCCAACTATTCCCAGAGAGAAAGAAGTTTTATCCTAGGTAAAAGAGATGGGTAACCAGCAAACGTCTGTACTCTCAGTGGGCCTGGACTAATCACTTCCCCTTTTCATGGAGATGGGCTACTGATGGCGTTGCAGAGGATCAATTCATTTTGAAAGTCAAACTTTAGTAGAAGGTATAATCTTCATTAATAGATCCTTTGCAAAACAAATAATTTGACCGAAGGAAAAAAAAATCAAAAGCAAGCAGGATTTGAAGTAAAAACATTCCCAGTCCCATTTACTTTAGAAGAAATTAAGAAGAATATTTCTCTTAGTACTTCTAAACCTTCTAAAGAAGAAATAATCAATAGAGCATTTAAGTGTCATTTACAAGGAAATATTTCAAAAGCAGCAGAATATTATCAACATTTCATCAATCAGGGCTTCAAGGATTACAGAGTTTTTTCTAATTATGGAATCATATTAAAAGATCTAGGAAAATTAAAAGAAGCAGAATTATCAACTCGCAAAGCTATTGAACTTAAACCTAATTACGCAGAGGCGCATTACAATCTAGGAATCATATTGAAAGATCTAGATAATTTAAAAGAAGCAGAATCATACATTCGTCAAGCAATTGAAATCAAAGCTAACTTCTCAGAAGCGCATTCTAATCTAGGAATCATATTGAAAGATCTTGGCAAACTAAAGGAGGCAGAAATATCTCAACGAAAAGCTATTGAAATCAAACCTAATTTCGCAGAGGCGCATTCTAATCTAGGAATCATATTGAAAGATCTTGGCAAACTAAAGGAGGCAGAAATATCTCAACGAAAAGCTATTGAACTCAAACCAAATTTCGCAGAAGCGTATTCTATTCTAGGAAGCATATTAAAAGATCTTGGCAAACTAAAGGAGGCAGAAATATCTCAACGAAAAGCTATTGAAATCAAACCTAATTTCGCAGAAGCACATTACAATTTAGGGAACACATTTTATGATCTTGGCAAATTACAAGATGCAGAATTATCATACATGAAAGCAATTAAAATTGATCCTAGATATGAGGATGCAAAATACAATCTATCTTTATGTCTTCTAAAATCAAATAATTTTAAAGAGGGGTTAATTAGATATGAATCTAGATGGAAAGTTAAAGATTTAAGCTTTAATATAGGAAATAGGTTAGAAACAAATAAACCAGAATGGAATCTAAATAAGAGAGGAAGAGTATTATTATGGGCAGAGCAAGGAATAGGAGATGAGATTTTATTTTCTTCTTTAATTCCTGAATTGATAAAGTTAGTCGATCAACTAAAAGTTAAAGTTGATAAAAGGTTAATTCCATTATTTAAAAGATCATTTGATAAACGAATTATATATATACATAACGATAATATATTAGAAGAAGAAGATTATGATTATCAAATCGCAATGGGTTCACTTATTAAATATCTTAGAACTGACAAAGAAAGTTTTAAAAAAGGGAAAAAAAAATACCTGAAAGCTGATGAAATAAAAACTAATATCTATAAGGATAAGCTTATACACAATTCAAAATATAAAAGAATTATCGGTATTTCATGGAGGTCATCAAATTCTAAAAGAAATCAATCGATTTCTCTGGAAAAATTGATTTTAGGAATTTACTCACCAAATATATGCTTTTTAAATCTACAATATGGCGATACAAAAGAGGAAATAAATACTATAAAAATAAAATATAATATAAATATTTTTGAATTAAAAGAAGTAGATATTTTTAATAATTTAGACGACCTTGCTTCTCTTGTAAATGCTTGTGATATGGTCGTTTCCATTGAAAATACAACATTTGCATTAGCAGGTGGACTTGGAATAGATAGTAAAATATTACTCAAGCAAAATTGTCTATGGTTCAATGGTCATAATGATAGAAAAAGTTATTGGCTCCCAAATCAAACTTTTTATAGACAGACCTCATTAGGAGAATGGGGAAAAGAATTAAACCAAATAAAGAATGAAATAGAAAATTTCAATTAATCTATAAGTTCATAAACTTTGGATATCATTCTAATAGAGTTATCGATACAATATTGTTCATAAGATCTGAACTCAGTCCAGGCACTTACAAAAATAAAATCCAAGCCATGAGAGACTGAAACTTTATGATCTAACTCAGTATCCCCTAAAAAAAGAGCAGGTAATTTAATATTTCCTCTTGCTAATTCTCTATTTAATATTTCATTTTTTGTATCTGGGCTACCAAAAATACCTCCATTAAATAAATGTATTATTTCCTTTTTTGCAAAAACAGAATGTAATTGATCCTGATCACCACCTGAAACTATCGACCAAGATGAATTCCTAGTCTTATTGCGTAAAGAATGGAGACCAAAAGTTATTTCTGAATCTAATAATCCCTTTTCGGTTTCCTCAGAATATATCTTAAGCATATTTTTTAGATATAATTCCTTATTTTTTTTAGAGTTAATAGGAACAATAGTTGTAAGAAAATAATCAAATTTTGCATATCTAGAAATACCTCCATTTCTCAAGTGATAATCTTCTAAAGAGGTTGATGCCTCGTAACCAAACGGAAAAGATGCAATTCGAAAAGCTCTAGTTTTAATCTTATTTGAGTTAAGAATTACTCCATCACAATCAAAAACAATTGACTTGTATTCTTGAAGTTTTAGCATTAATTTCTTAATCTTAACTCTCTTTCTACTTTCTCTATATCTTCCACTACATCCACGGATAAACTATTATTATGAGCTTTAAACATTTTAACAGGATGGCCTAATTCAAAAAATCTTAAAATCTCAATATCTTCTGATTTTTCTATCTCGCTTTTACCTCCAAATCGCAGGAAGTTCAATAACTCTTTCTTATTATAGCCATAAATGCAAATTTGCTTAAAATATGAATTTATTTTATATTTTATATCTTTAAATCCAGGGACCAAGGATCTTGATATATAAATTAAATCTTCAGCATTATTAATTACTACTTTAGGAATATTTATACTACTAGGGTCTTGATCTTCATATATAAGATTATATGAATTAATAATATGACCTTTATATTTTATTTTACGATCAATACATCTCAAAATATCTTTAGGGCTAACAAGCGGCTCATCGCCTTGAACATTAACAAAAATATCGTAGTTCAATCCAAGACTTGCCTCTGCAACCCTATCAGTTCCGGTAAGGGATGAACTTGAAGTCATTATATATTTATATCCTTTTTGGTTTACTGCATTAGCAATCCTATCGTCATCAGTCGCGATAAATACATTTGAAACACCTACTGCTCTTGAGGCGATTTCTGCGACCCAAATAATCATGGGCTTACCAAGAAGGTCTATTAAAGGCTTTCCGGGTAATCTTGAGGATTTATACCTGGCTGGAATGATAACGCAAGATCTCATTATCTATATTCCATATATACTTATTTTTTCTAATCCAGAATATTGACTAGGAGTAATAGCTATCAGTCGTAAGTTATTTGCTCTCTGTTTAAATTTATCAATCAATTCATTAATTTCTGAATTTCGAATATCTCCCAAACCATAACCTTCAAATCCAGAAAGAAAAGCCTTTTTAGCTTTACCACTAGCAATAAATGAAAGAACGTATGCAAATACCAATTGATTAGGTATTATTCCATAGCTCTTATTAAATTCAAATCCATCCTTTGAAATGCCAATTCCATAGTCCAATACGTTTTTCCGTCTAAGTTTGCGAGACAAAGATTTTGGAAGCATTGATAACGGAGTGATCAATGGCTGAGTTAAGCCTAAATATATATCTAAATCAGCCATTAATCTCATTGGATTGCATGCGATACGATAATCAATCAAACTTTCATCAATTTGAGAACAAGCGTTCAATGCAATAACAACAGGTTTTTGTTTTCTAATAAAATCTTCAAGGGCTTTTCTATGAAGCTCTAAATTCTTACTAGATCCAATAATTAAAACTTCTTTATTATTTAATATTGTAATTGGAGAAAATGTTCCAATAGGTTTTCCATGATAGAAATTTTTCGAGCTTTCTAATTGATCAGAAATAAATTTTGTAGAATCTTCGCATTCTAAATAATTAATTACAGACAAAATATCCTCTTCTTTAAATCTATCATCTGATAAAATAGTTTGAATATAAGTTGGATGAATAGAGCAGTCAGCCGCCATGAAATAATAGGAATTAGTTCCCCATAGATATTTTTCTTTGAGTTTTTTAAAATCATTATTTATCATTTTCAAAAGAGGAATCAAATTTGTTTTATCTTTCTTATATCTTTCCAAGCATAATACTAATTCCTCCGTCTTAGTATTACCAGCGCCTCTACCCATCCCATTAATAGTACTGTCAACCCAAACGATTCCATTTTCAATTGCTTTTAAAGTATTTATCAAAGCAAAGCCTTTATTATCATGAGCATGAAATCCAATTTGACCATCCCAAAACTTTTTTAAAAATCTTACAATATCTACAATATCATCGGGATTTAAGGCACCAAAGCTATCAGCTAAATAAATTATATCAATCTCATTTTCATTAGCTATTATTGCAATTTTCTTAAATTGATTTTCTCTTATTTTAGAAACTTGCATAATATTTACAGCTGTTTTATAACCTTTCTGTTTTAATATTTTAAAAGCAGGAGCTATGATTTCAAAATCATCAAATGTACATGCAATCCTTAATAAATCTACTTTAGAATTTTTTTTATCTAAAGGAACTAACATTTTAAGTATTTCACTATTTAACTGATTAGCTGAAATTAAATCATCAGCATTAATCATAATTGCGACATTAATTCCAGCTGGAATATCAAGATTATTTAAAAAGTCATCATTACAAAATGCATATGCACCCTTAAAGCCCTTGTTTTTTAGTAATCGAAATCCAAGCTCTACATAATTAATTTTAGCAACACTTAAAGCAAGTAGATAATTTTTTACGAACTCATAAGAAAAATTCCAATAGTTATAATAACCCCCATCTCTCAATGTACAGTCGATATTTACAATATTACTCTTCATAAAAAGGTAATAAACAACATTCAGAACAATAATTTATATTCTATCTAATAATGAGAAAACTATAAAGAGATGATTCATCTTCTTAAATATTTAAAGTGTCTAAATATTGCCATACAAACCAAAAAGCTATAGTCTAAGAGAAGATTTTTTATGCACAATAAACATTAGAATTAAGTTCAAAATTGGCTTAATTCAGTCCGTTTACTCTAACTATTTCTCAGAGGATCAAACATAAACTAACTTATACAACTGGGTAAGATTTGAAGAGAAGCATCCACATACCTTCAGAGGAAGGTATCAGTTCTAGGTTTATAAAACTAAAATTTAGCGCATACTAAATTGATGAAAACCACCAACGAAAACATGCGGATGTTCTAAGAGATATGGAAAAGGCTGGAACAAAAGTTATTTGTCTTTCAAAGAAACCTCCCAAAAGCCTTTTGAAAAACTAGGGTAAAAAAAGCTTAAGGAATATATAGATGTATGAGCCTCGACCTTCCAGAAATAAATATTTTTCTGAGAGCATCTTTAGTCGTGACACTTATAACTATCGTCGTCTACGACTTTCCTGCTCTAACCATTAGTTGATTTATTGTTTGTGTTTGCACAGTCATAGCGACCAAGCATCTCTCAAAATTCAACTGGTTTGAAACGGTACTTACATTTATTCTCATCGCTGGCAATCAAAAAAACAGGCGGACATATACCGACATTCGTTTTTTGCAGATGTTTGGTTGGATTGATCATGGTATTTTTATTGATTACGCATGATAAATAAAATGCAAAAAATAAATATTGGCACAAGTTATAATCATAATTAGTAGATCCTCGAAAAAAAAAAGAGGAAAATGAAAGAGGAACAAATCAAAAAGAAAAAAAACTCGGAAATGATGACATTCCCAGTTCCATTTACTTTAGGGGAAATAGAAGAAAATTTTACTATTAACAGCAACACAGCCAATAAATCCTATCAAGAGCAAATAATTGAACAAGCAAATAATCAGGGCGTAAAGACACAGAGATTAAATACGCTAAAAACGCAGCTGAAACCAACAGATGAAGATTTAAATAAACTATTGCTGGGATATCAAAAAAGACAATTTGATGAAGCCGAGAAATTGGCTATTTCCCTTTCCGAAAGGTTTCCCAAACATCCCTTTTCTTGGAAAGTGCTTGGGGCTTTACTCAAACAGACTGGCAGAATTATTGAGTCATTAGTTCCGATTCAAAAGTCTGTGGAGCTAGCGCCACAAGATGCAGAAGCCCACAGCAACTTGGGTATCACTCTAAAAGAACTGGGTAGACTTGAAGAAGCCGAAGCAAGCTATAAACACGCAATAGCGTTGAATCCTAGCTATGCAGAAGCCCACTTCAACCTGGGTATCACTCTAAAAGAACTGGGTAAATTTGAAGAAGCTGAAGCAATCTATAAACAAGCAATAACGTTGAAGCCTGGCTATGCAGAAGCCCACAGCAACTTGGGTATCACGCTACAAGAACTGGGTAAATTTGAAGAAGCTGAAACAAGCTATAAACAAGCTATAACATTGAAGCCAGACTTTGCAGAAGCCCACAGCAACTTGGGCGTCACACTACAAGAACTGCGTAAATTCGAAGAAGCTGAAGCAAGCTATAAACAAGCGATAGCGTTGAAGCCTGACTTTGCAGAAGCCCACAGCAACTTGGGCGCCACCCTAATAGAACTAGGGAGATTGGAAGAAGCTGAAGCAAGCTATAAGAAAGCGATAGCGTTGAAGCCTGACTTTGCCGATGCCCACAGCAACCTGGGTAACACGCTAAAAGAACTGGGTAGATTTGAAGAAGCTATTTCTAATAACCAAAAAGCTTTTGCCAACCGTACTGGGATCCGTCCAGTTGGCAATGAATCACTTGCTCCAGCTACTACTACTGTTTTTATTGAATTAACTAATAAGTGTAATTTCCATTGTACATTTTGCCCATCGGACTCTCAAAAGCGCCGGCTTGGCTCTATGAAATTAGAGCTTGTCAAACAACTCTATGAAGAAAATGCTGATAAAAAATTTGCTGAATATGTTCATCTTCATTTAATGGGTGAGCCAACCTTACACCCTGAATTGATTGAAATTTTAAAATTTGGATCAATCAAAAAAGTAAAAACTAATCTAACAACGAATATCAGTACCCTTGGGGCTACAAATGTTTCGAAGATATTAGATGCCTTATATGGCACAATAACTGCCAGTCATATGAGTCCAACGGAAGATACATTTCATGTTCGAGGTTCTGTTGCTATCTCATGGGAGCGCTATATCGGTAATCTTCGGTTGTTAGTTCGTGAATACATTAAACGGCTAGCAAAAGGAAATGCAACCAAAAATAATATCGATATACGAGTGATGGTTACCCAGAATACGGCCTCAAATGTGAGTATTATTGGATCTTCAAAAGAGGCTGGTGATATCCTAAAAGAATGGAATGATTTTGTTGCTGAAGTTGAAAATGAGTTAGGTATGGCTCCTTTTGCGCGCAAAGATCATAATGACAATGATTTAGTACGAGGGAATAAGTATTCATCTACCTCTTACTCTTTGCAAAAAGGGATTAAGCTGACCTTCTGGAGAGCATTTACATTTGCCAATACAAGGGTCAGTGATGACTTTAACTTGAAAAAGACACGGCAAGTTTCATACTGCCCTCATCCCTTCACTGATGTTGGGGTACTATGGAACGGAGACGTAACACTATGCTGTCTTGACCATGATGGTCAACTGAAAGTAGGTAATGTTAATGACTCGTCTATAGAAAACGTGATACAGAGTGAGGCATCCCAAAAACTACGTGCTAGCATGCTTGGGGAATATCCCCTTCCATCTATCTGTCAAACGTGCCAAGAAAGACCTATCAAACGTGAAAACACGTAAATTCAATAAAGAAGCTACAACTCTCAGACATACTAAATCAATGGCTTTCAAGGAACTTCTCTGATTCCTTAAGAATAGATTAGTTCAACTAGTCATAGCTTTAAACTGATAGTAAATTGGATTGCTAGAATTTTTCTCACCCGTTTGTAATACGAAGATTCAGCAACTAATCCAACCAGTTAAATGAGTTGTCTTGCACAAGCAGCAACGCCACTTGATTGATTATTCATAGATCCTTTTTGCATGCCTTTGTTCAAGATTCACGTGTGGTTTTGCAACCATCTGCGGAGGCTCAATATTGATCTTTTCAAAGATAAAGCTTCTGTACAAGATATAATCTTAATTAATACTTGTTCATGAGAAAAATAAATGTGATCAAGAGAAGAACAGATCAAAAGCAAGAAGGATCTAAAGGAAAAACATTCCCAGTTCCATTTGCTTTAGAAGCAATTAAAGACAATATTTCTATTACCACTAATACACCCTCAAGTCCATCTAAACCATCCAAAGAACAAATCATTAAACAGGCATTTGAATTTCATTCACAAGGAAATATTTCAGAAGCATCAAAATATTATCAATATTTTATTCAGCAAGGATTCAAAGATTACAGAGTTTTTTCTAATTATGGAGTCATATTGAATGATAATGGGAAATCAGAAGAGGCAGAAAAATTACAACGAGAAGCAATTGAAATCAACCCAAATTTCGCAGAAGCCTATTATAATCTAGGAATCATTTTAAAAGATCTCGGCAATTTAAAAGAAGCAGAATTATCAACTCGTAAAGCGATTCAAATCGACCCGAATTTCGCAGAAGCTTATTATAATCTAGGAAGCATTTTAAAAGATCTCGGCAATTTAAAAGAAGCAGAATTATCAACTCGTAAAGCTATTCAAATCCTTCCTAATTACGCTGAAGCGCATTTAAACTTAGGAATTATATTAAAAGATCTCGGAAGATTAGAAGATGCAGAATTGTCTGCTCGTAAAGCAATTGAATTGGGTCCTGATTTCGCAGAAGCCCATTGCAATTTAGGTAATATATTGATTGCTATGGACAAATCAGACGAAGCAGAAGTATATATGCGCAAAGCAATTAAAATCAAACCTAATTTCGCAGAAGCGTATTCCAGTTTAGGTAATATATTGATTAATATGGATAAATTAATCGATGCAAAATCATCAATAAGAAAAGCGATTAAACTGAATCCTAATTTCGCAGAAGCCCATTGCAGTCTAGGAAAGATATTTGCAGATCTTGGCAAATTACAAGACGCAGAAATATCAACACGTAGAGCAATTGAACTTAATCCTGATTTTGCTCAGGCACATTTCAATTTAGGAAATATTCTGGAAGATTTAGGCAAATCGGAAGATGCAGCTTTAGAAAATAAAAAAGGTATTGATATAGATTTCCTCAATAACATTAATTTGAAATTTAAAGCAACTTGTTTAAGAAACTTTCGCCACTCTCAATCACAATTCAGACAAGACTTATTTGCTCTCAGTGAATTAAACTTTAAAGAAAAAGGATTTTTTGTAGAATTTGGATCATGTGACGGTTTTATTGGTTCTAATTCTTATCTATTAGAAAAATTCTTTAATTGGAATGGAATATTAGCTGAACCTGCGACATTCTGGCATAAGGAATTGAAAAAGAATCGATCTGTAAAAATAGAAACTAAATGTGTATGGAGATCTTCAGGAGAGGATATCTTCTTTAATGAACCTTCAACTTTTAAACAAATGGGTTCAATAGAAAGTTTTTATAACACTAAGAAAGAATACATTGAGGAGACAAAAAGATATATAGTTAAAACAATATCATTATTAGATTTATTAGATATAAATAAGGCCCCAAAGAATATAGATTATTTATCTATTGATACAGAAGGTAGTGAATATGAAATTTTAAAAGCTTTTGATTTTGAAAGATATAGATTTAAAGTGATTACTTGTGAACATAATTTCACTCCTATGCGGGAAAAAATCTATTATCTTTTAACAAAAAAAGGTTATGAAAGAAAATTTACAAATATATCGAGAGTGGATGATTGGTATGTATTAGTTGAATGATTTAATTTGATATTAAAGCTAATTTGCAAATCATTTAAAAACAATTGAAATAAGATAATTTGTAAATTAAAAAAGTTAAAATAAAAAGCTTACACATTTCTATATATAGATGTATCAATTTTAGATTGTTGCAAGAGGGTTCAGCAACTAATCCAACTAGTTAAATGAGTTGCCATGAACAAGCAGCAACGCCACTTGATTGATTATTCATAGATCCTTTTTGCTTACCTTGTTCAAGATTCACGTGTGGTTTTGCAACCATCTGCGGACGATCAATATTGATCCTTTCAAAGATAAAGCTTCAGTGCAAGATATAATCTTAATTAATACTTGTTTATTAAAAAAAAATGTGACCGAGAGAAAAGCAGCTCAGAAGCAAGAAGGATCTAAAGGAAAAACATTCCCAGTTCCATTTACTTTAGAACCAATTAAAGACAATATTTCTATTACCACTACTACACCCGCCAGTCCATCTAAACCATCCAAAGAACAAATCATTAAACAGGCATTTGAATTTCATTCACAAGGAAATATTTCAGAAGCATCAAAAAATTATCAATACTTTATTCAACAAGGATTCAAAGATTACAGAGTTTTTTCTAATTATGGAGTCATATTGAATGATGCTGGCAATTTACAAGAAGCAGAATTGTCATACCGCAAAGCAATTGAACTCAAACCTGATTTCGCAGAGGCGTATTCCAATCTGGGAAATGTATTGAGAGATCTTGGTAATTTAGAAGATGCAGAATTGTCACAACGCAAAGCAATTGAACTAAAAACTGATTTCGCAGAGGCACATTACAATCTGGGAAATGTATTGAGAGACCTTGGCAATTTACAAGATGCAGAATTGTCACAACGCAAAGCAATTGAAATCAAACCTGATTACGCAGAAGCGCATTCCAATCTGGGAAATGTATTAAGAGATCTTGGCAATTTACAAGATGCAGAATTATCACAACGCAAAGCGATTGAAATCAAACCTGATTACGCAGAAGCTTATTCCAATCTGGGAAATGTATTAAGAGATCTTGGCAATTTACAAGGTGCAGAACAATTCACTCGCAAAGCAATTGAAATCAAACCTGATTTCGCCAATGCTTATTTAAATCTAGGAAGCATCTCGAAAGATCTTGGCAATTTAAAAGATGCAGAATTGTCATACCGCAAAGCAATTGAAATTAAAACTGATTTCGCAGAGGCGCATTCCAATCTCGGAAATGTATTGAGAGATCTTGGCAATTTAAAAGATGCAGAACAATTCACTCGCAAGGCAATTGAAATCAAACCTGATTACGCAGAAGCGCATTCCAATCTGGGAAATGTATTAAGAGATCTTGGCAATTTAAAAGATGCAGAACAATTCACTCGCAAAGCAATTGAAATCAAACCTGATTTCGCCAATGCTTATTTAAATCTAGGAAGCATCTCGAAAGATCTTGGCAATTTACAAGATGCAGAATTGTCATACCGCAAAGCAATTGAAATTAAAACTGATTTCGCAGAGGCGCATTACAATCTGGGAAATGTATTGAGAGATCTTGGCTATTTAAAAGATGCAGAATTGTCATACCGCAAAGCAATTGAAATCAAACCTGATTTCGCTAATGCTTATTTAAATCTAGGAAGCATATTGAAAGATCTTGGCTATTTACAAGATGCAGAACAACTCACTCGCAAAGCAATTGAAATCAAACCTGATTTCGCAGAGGCGTATTCCAATCTGGGAAATGTATTAAGAGATCTAGGTAAATCAAATGAAGCAGTTAAATTACAACGAGAAGCGATTCAACTTAAACCGGATTTTGCGGAGGCATTTTCCAACCTGGGATCAGTATTACTAGATCTTGGTAAATTAAATGAAGCAGAATTATCAACACTCAAAGCTATTCAACT
Organism: Prochlorococcus marinus str. MIT 1214; assembly: GCF_027359355.1. Taxonomy (NCBI): domain Bacteria; kingdom Bacillati; phylum Cyanobacteriota; class Cyanophyceae; order Synechococcales; family Prochlorococcaceae; genus Prochlorococcus; species Prochlorococcus marinus. Next base: position 810,236 of record NZ_CP114777.1, read on the forward strand.
TAAACCGGATTTTGCAGAGGCATATTACAATCTTGGACTTATATTGAAAGATCTTAGCAATTTTGATAATGCTATAACTCACTTCAAAGAAGCGCTGAAATTGAACAATAAATTATCAATGGCGAAAGCCAGTCTAATCGAAACCAAAGGCATTATTTGTGATTGGAGTGATCAAGATATACAAACTAATTGGATAAAGAATCTAGGCATTGAAGGATCTTCTGTATCACCGTATGCTTTACTTTATTTCGAAGATAATCCTTTAAATCATCTAGAAAGATCAAAAAAATTTTTTAAAGAAAAGTATCCTCGACCAACCAAACATATTAAATCTTCGCAAAAAAATATAATTCATATTGGTTATTTCTCTGCTGATTTTCGTACTCATCCTGTAATGCAACTAATTGCTCCTATTCTTGAGCTACATGATAAATCTAGGTTTAAGATATATTTATACTCTTTTGTTCCAAAAGAAGATGAATATACTGAAAGGGCAAGAAAGTCTGGATGCATATTTAGAGACATAAGCAAGTTAAATAATATCGAAGCTGTATCTTTGGCAAGGGAGGATCAAATTGATATTGCTATAGATCTGATGGGGTATACCAAACATAATAGATTTTCTATATTTTCTTCAAGAGTCGCTCCTATTCAAATAAACTATTTGGGGCATCCTGCTTCTCTTGGATCTGATGTTGTTGATTACCTTATCGCAGATAAGATAATAATTCCAGATGATGATGAAAAATTCTATTCAGAGAAGATACTAAGAATGCCCAATTGTTGGCTATGCAACGATGATAAAATAAAAAAAGAAGATGAATCCATTTCTCGAAAAGATTTCAAGCTGCCTGAGAAAGGATTTATATTCACCTGCTTTAATAATAATATCAAAATTACAAAAAAAGAGTTTGATATTTGGATGAGATTACTAAAAGGAATAAAAGGAAGTGTACTTTGGTTGAAAAAGCCAAATAAATTTGCAATTGATAATTTGTATAGAGAAGCAGAGAAAAGAAGTGTAGATCCAAAACGATTAATCTTCGCAACTAAAGTTCCATTTGATTTGCATTTAGCAAGACTTTCTCTTGGAGATCTCGGACTTGATACTTTTAACTTTAATGGTCATAAAACAACTTCTGATGCGTTATGTGCAGGGTTGCCAACCTTAACTAAATCAGGGGAACACTTTGCAGCAAGAGTTTCATCTAGTCTATTAACTTCTATAGGCTTGCCAGAACTAATTACATATGATGAAAATCATTATGAAGAAACAGCCTTAAGGCTAGCTAGTAATCATAATGAGCTTTTCAAATTAAAATCTAAACTACAAAGACTAAAAAACAAATCCTCACTTTTTAATGCAAAATTATATACTAAAGATCTTGAAAATATTTATTTAAATCTGCTTCAAAAATAATTTTAGCCTGCACAAATCATAGTGTTAAATTAGTTAATTTGATACTTAAAAATTGACAGAATAAGTAACGCTGATAAGAATGGAATCATTCACATCGATATATTTTGAAAATGAAAAATTGCAGAAAGAATATATACTTATAGAAAGTACTTTTGATCATAAAAATATAGCACCAAAAGATATGTGTATTTTCTCTTGGTCATTATTTAATTAAACTAATCCTTTACTAACTAGATGAGAATATTAGTTTTTGACTTAATTCCGCTAAGATTAGTAGATTTTTTTACTCAATTTTTTTTTATACTATCAGCAGCAAATTCAGTCAGTGAAATTATTTGTCTTACGCAGGCAGCAACGCCACTTAATTAGTTATTCAGTAGTCCTTTTGCATAGTCTTTTCAAAATTTACGAGTAGCTTTGCCACCATTTGCGGCTGCTCAATATTGATCTTTTTCAAGTCCTGAACGATCAAGTCCATTACTTTTTTTAGATCATCGAGCCCCTCCTAACGTTGGTTAGCGACAACTTGTAGTTGTCAGCAATTTTCTTACTGCCTCATCCAAAAAAGCTGTAAGGACTGATTCCTCTTTTCTTGGGATCTAAATCACAGATTCATAGGACGGATCGCAACCATCATTAAAAAAACAAAACATTGAGAATAAAAATATTTGCTCTTAGTAAAGTTAAAATCCAAATGAAAGATATAATCCTTATTAATAGTTTCTTTTTAATGCAAATAAATGTGACTGAGAGAAAATCAGATCAAAAACAAGAAGGATCTGAAGGGAAAATATTCCCAGTTCCATTTGCTTTAGAGGGAATAAAAGAAAATATTACTATTACGACGAATACTTTTTCTAAACTTTCTAAAGAAGAAATAATTGAACAAGCGCTGCAGAAAGGAGTTGCAGCACATAAAGAAGGCAAACTTCAAGAAGCGGAGAGAATTTATCGGGCTATCTTGCAATCTCAGCCCTTTAACCCTCGTGCCAATCATAATCTTGGCGTGTTGGCAGTCTCCGAGAATAAATCTGATGCAGCATTACCATTGTTCAAAATTGCATTAGAAGCTAATCCCAAAATAGAACAGTTTTGGCTTAGCTATATCGATACACTTATCAAAGAGAATCAGGATGAAGTCGCAAAGCAAGTTATTGAACAAGCAAAGAAAGAAGGCGTCGCTGAAGAGAAATTAAATTCTTTAAAAAATCAGCTTAAACCAACAGATACAGATTTAAAGCAACTATTACTGTTCTATCAAAATGGACAATTTGATAAAGCAGAAAAGTTGGCGATATCCCTTGTCGAGCGATTTCCCAATCATCCATTTTCGTGGAAAGTACTAGGCGCTTTACTTAAACAGACTGGGAGAATTATTGAGTCATTAGTTCCTACGCAAAAATCTGCTGAATTGGCGCCAAAAGATGCCGATGCACACAGCAACTTGGGTGTCACGTTACAAGAGCTGGGAAGATGGGAAGAAGCTGAAGCAAGCTATAGACAAGCAATAGCATTGAAGCCTGACTTCCCCGTAGCCATAAGCAATTTGGGTGTCACTTTAAAAGAGTTAGGCAGATTGGAAGAAGCTGAAATAACCTTTAAGCATGCATTAGCGTTAAACCCTAACTTTGTCGACGCCCAAGGCAACTTAGGAAATACGCTAAAAGAATTGGGGAGATTCGAAGAAGCTGAAGCAAGCTATAGACAAGCAATAGCATTGAAGCCTGACTTTGCTACCGCCCACTTCAACTTGGCGAACACGCTACAAGAACTGGGCAAATGGGAAAAAGCTAAATCAAGCTATAAGCAATCAATAGCGTTAAAGCCTGACTATGCTACCGCCCACTTCAACTTAGCGAACACGCTAAAAAACCTGGGTAACCTGGAAGAAGCTGAAGCAAGCTATAGACAAGCAATAGCATTGAAGCCTGACTTTGCTACCGCCCACTTCAACTTGGCGAACATGCTACAAGAATTGGGCAGATTGGAAGAAGCTGAAGCAAGCTATAACCAAGCAATAGCGTTTAAGCCTGACTATGCCGAAGCCCAAGGCAACTTAGCAATCTTGTTTGAAGACCTAGGCAAATTCGAAGAATCTGTTGCAATGGAACAGCAAGCTTTTACTAACCGTACTGGTATCCGACCAGTAGGAGACGTTGCACTTGCTCCCGCTACTACTGGTATATTTTTCGAAATAACCAATAGGTGTAATTTCCACTGTACATTTTGCCCATCGGACTCTCAAAAGCGCCATCTTGGCTCTATGGAATTAGAACTTGTCAAACAACTCTATGAAGAGAATGCTGAAAAAAAATTTGCTGAATATGTTCATCTCCATTTAATGGGTGAGCCAACCTTACATCCTGACTTAATTAAGATTTTAAGGTTTGGATCATCCAAAAAAGTTAAAACTAATTTAACAACTAATATCAGCACACTTAGCACTAAAAATGTTAGTAAAATATTAGACGAGCTCTATGGTTCCCTATGTGCAAGTCATATGACTCCCACAAAAGAGACATATTATCTTCGAGGTAAAGTTGGTATTTCTTGGGATCAATATATCAATAATCTACGTTCATTAGTTCGTGAATACATGAAACGTTTATCGACAGGTAGTGCAATTAAAAATAATATCGTAATCCGGGTGATGGTGACACAGAATACGTCATCAAATGTAAGTTTGATAAAAACCTCAAAAGAGGCTAGCGCTATCCTGAAAGAATGGAATGATTTTGTCGCTGAAGTTGAGCATCAGCTGGGAATGGCTCAATTTAAGCGCAAGGATCATAATGACAATGATCTGGTACGAGGAAATCAACATCAGTCTACCTTTTACTCCTTGCAGAGAGGGATTCAATTGGAGTTCAGACGAGCTCATACATTTGCCAATACAAGAGCAAATGATGACTTGGAGTTTAAAGCAACAAAGGAAACATACTGTTCGAATCCGTTCAAGGAAGTTGGCGTTCTGTGGAATGGGGACGTAACATTATGCTCTCTTGATCATGATGGTCAATTAAAGGTAGGCAATGTTCGAGACTCGTCGATAGAAACTGTTATCCAGAGTGAGGCGGCACAAAAATTGCGTGCCAGCATGCTGGGGGATGCCCCCCTTCCATCTATCTGTCAAACGTGCCAGGAAAGAGCTTGTAAAACTAATAATCCTTAATTAGAATTTGTACTAAATTATTTACTATTTTAGAGTAGTTATTAGATTTATTTCTAAATAACACAATACCTTATTATGTCATAGTCATAATATGAGCACATCATTGCTATCTTTATGTCCAAAATGTGAAACAAAGATCAGATGCATATGAAAAAATAATTTTCTCAATATTGCATTATTTCAGATATTCTTTAATATTACTTATATCATATTTTTAATTAAAGGTTTTATCCGTCATCCCATATCTTTAAATAGATTTAGCAATGATAATATAATTAATTATTGCCTTAACGAAAGCGTGGAAAAAGCGAGTAAGGAAGAAAAAATCAATATCGACGTATCTGAAGTGAAGCTATTTTCAGTTCCGTTTTCTTTAGTTGAAGTTAAAAAGGATATCTCTATCTCTACCAATAGTTCAATTAAACCTTCAGAAAAAGAATTGATTGATCAAGCATTTAAGTATCATTCAAAAGGTAATATTTCAGAAGCAGCGAAATACTATCAAGATTTTATTAATCAAGGTTTTAAGGACCATAACGTTTTTTCTAACTATGCATCAATCTTAAAAAGTCTTGGGAAGTTCAAAGAAGCTGAAATATCAATCCGCAAAGCAATAGAACTAAAACCTGATTTTGCGAATGCTCACTCAAATCTGGGAAACATATTGAGTGAGCTTGGGAAATTCAAAGAAGCTGAAATATCTCAGCGTAAAGCAATTGGATTAAAACCTGATTTAGTAAACGCTCATTTTAATCTTGGCAATATATTGAGTCAACTTGGAAACTCAAAAGAAGCTCAAATATCAATTCAAAATGCGATTGAACTTAAACCAAACTTCGCCGAGGCGCATTACAATCTTGGCAATATATTGTGCGATCTAGGCAGATTTAAAGAAGCTGAAATGTCCACTCGAAAAGCAATTGAGTTAAAACCAGATATGGCAGAGGCACATTACAATCTTGGAAATATATTGACTGAGTTTGGGAAATTCAAAGAAGCTGAAATATCAATTAGAAAAGCGATTGAACTCAAACCTAACCTGGCGGATGCTTATACCACTTTGGCTGAGATATTTAGGCGACTTGGTAGAAGTAAAGAGGCGATAGATTGCTCAGAAAAAACCTTAGAGATTAGGCCTTGGTCAATTAAAGGTTTATATGGATTAGATCATACATGTGAAATTAAACCTATTTCATAATTAATTGCTCTACAAATCGTTCGAGAAGAAACGTTATCAATTAATTTTAATTGATCAAGTATTTCCTTACGTCTCGAAGAATTTAACTTAACTATATCTAAGAATAGATCTGGCTCAATAGTTTTAATATTTATAATATCTAGTAAATGTGAAAAATAATTTTTTATAAATGAAGGTCTATTAATATGTGCAATTGGAAGACCATCAATAATCACTTGATTATCAGTAGCTTGAAATTTAACTTTATCGTTTATCAACTCCAATCCTTTACAAATAAATTCAATTCCTGTATCTTTCAATTTTATATTAAACGGTAAAGAAAATACCATTGACTCCTCACAAAAAAAACCAAAATCAAAAACCCTTGTTAATGAACTTTGATATCCATAATTATGAGTCAATTCAAATTCTCTAGGATTATAATTTGGAGTACTAAGTCCATTAATTGTTCTAACGAAAGGCAAAGCATTTACTTCATGATTTACTAGCTCAAAAAGAGGGGCTATTGATGCAGTATGGTTAAAGCCAATTTTTCTAAAATTCAAGAATTGTCTTTTAATAATTTCATTCCAGCTTCCCCTATGTCTTTCTTCTATATCATATAAAGTATATTTTTTAATTAACTTCTTTATCTCAGAAGGGAACATATTTAATCCTTTTTCAAATAATTCAGTAGTTTCTTTACCTCCACCTCCCCAAGAAAAATTATCTTGATAATAATTAAAAAATTTTCTATATTCTGCGCTATATCCAATATCTTTCTTTAATCTTATTTTATTATCTTCTAAACAAATACATTCAGTTTTAACCAAAAGTTGAGAAGGGACAACAATTTTAGATTTAATATTTGTATTAGTAGAGAAAATACCTCTACCGATTTCCCCTTCCCTTAAACATACATTTTCAGCAATACCGCCAAGCTTACAAAACTCATACAGCAAGAGATCCCATTTCTCATCCATTTAGAAAAGAATATGCATAATACATAAAATACCACTACAAGAAAATTTTATAAATTAATTCTTGATTTTATTCCTTTCTGAAGTTGTCAAGAGGCTGAAATCACAAATAATTCATATTTACATGTCCTGAACAGCCTAAAAATCACTTTAGAAAGAATGCGAAGGAATTTCTTAATCATTTTTTATACAATAAAAGAATGTTAGCGAGGTCCGATCTTAACCTTGACTACTGGTAATAAATACTTGCTAATAAAAACGACTAATGTTAATTTAAATTATATAAAAAGTATCATTTTTAAATATTGAAAAAATTTGATCATCCTTGGAAGAATAATTTCATAGAAAGAAGTAACAATATTACTATTCCCTACGATGGTTGGAATTATTCTATAAATTTTGATAGTAAATATTTTTCTACTATTGACAATAAAAGACGAAAAAAATCCTATCAATATCAGTCCGAACCTAAAGATTTAAATCTTGAATTATTAGAGCTAGAAAATAAGAATAAAGCTACTAGTTTATGCCTAGAGTCAGTAAATCACTCTCAAATAGCAATAATTGGATGCGGACCTGTAGGGATGGCTGCTAGTTTATGGCTCAAAAAGGCTTACCCTAAAAAAGAAATTACTATTTATGAAACGAGAGTTGATTTGAAATCTAATAAGATTAAACCTTTCTCCAGAAGGTGGCTAACTTATGTAAAATTAGATTTATTAGAACCTATTTTAAATCTTGAAGATGTATCACTTATAAAAAGAATTGGTTTGTATAATTGTATAGGAATTGATATAAGAAATTTGGAATATGCTTTATTAAGAGCAATAAATAAGCAAGAGATTAGTATTTGTCAGATGAATAACAAAATTCCAAAACCAGAGATTCTTCTAGATGCATCTGGTGGACGATTTATGCAATACAATCAATCAAAGATAATTGGGAAAAAAAGTTTGAATATAATATCACCAAAGAATAAAAATAATTTTGGTCAAATAGAATGCTCTTCAAATATTTTGAATCAATTCGAAATAGTTGACTTTGGAAATATAATCAAACCATTTTACAATGGATACCCATTACAAGTGCCTTTTCTTAAAATAAATTATTTACCACCAAATCTTAAGGATGAGTTTATATATTTTTCAAATATATTAAATAATGATTATGGTGTTTATTATTGGAATGGTGTGATGAGAGATGATTTAAATCATTCTTTATTATTTTTATCTCTTTTTCAAGATGAATTTCTAGGAATTGATGATCTGATTGATTTTCCAATTAGATTAGATCAAGCATGGGATAATAATTTGTTCAGAGAAAAAGCATCAAGAAGATTATCAATAATATTCGAATGGATCTTAACTAAGTTAGGTAAAGATAGGCTCTGTTATATAGAGCCATTATTTCTATGGCAGCCATTTTTATGCTTGAGGAAAGATAGATATATTTCAGGTGATATTGAATATTTGAATATTGGAGACTCTCACTATATTGGTAATCCTAAAACTGGTAATGGATTAGCCAATCACTTATATGAATTAAAAGATATATTTTCTGGAATGTTTTGATATCATCTAATTACACGAAATTTACAAATCTAATAAATCAAACCACAATATTAACATATCTCCGATAACATAAAAAACAAACTTATAAAATGGATCAATATTTTAAGAAAAAATCCAAATAGATTTATGGGTTCAGATCAATTCTAGATTTGTAAAACCAAAACCTTACCAAATATAATATTTTTATTACTAGTATATTAACTGTTTCTCCTTCCAAATAACATCGTGACATTAATTCTTCTATTCTCATACCCCTCTTTAAATTCATAATTATCCGTTTCATGAAACAAATTAGAATTAAATAAAACAGCTCTATTCTCTTTATATGGAATAACTTTTGTATTTCCTTTGCTTTTCTTTAATTCTTCTTTGATTCTCATTTCATCATTATTATAAGTTTTAAAATCCCATTCTTTTGGCGCTTCAACGTCATAGACGATCAAACCACCAGAACTAGAGTTTAAATTAGCCTCCCTATTGGTAATCCAGAAGTTGACATTAACTGCTGCGAAATCTGCATGAACATTAATACCATGTTGTTTAGAGTGTGCATTTTTTGCACGGCTATCATACTTATAAGCCCAAGCCTGCTCTAATCTATGTTCCTTGAATATTTTAGGGAATTTTGTTCTTAGTTCCTCTGCTATTTGAATAATCAATGGACTAGCCAAACCTTCCATGAGATATGCGCCAATATATCCGCCTTCTTTAATATCAAACCAAATTGTACTTCCAAGTAAGAATTTACGAATACCTTCTAATGCTAATGGACTTAAGAAATTATCAATATACGTCAGTCCAAAATCATGCTCGAAATATTTTTGAGTAATTTCTTTAACATTTAATGAATGACTAACTGCTGATGATTTTAATCTTGGTGAATCTACTTTATATATAATATGATTGTAGCTTTTTTTTATTAGATTATGATATTTATCATTTAAAATTATTAATTTTGTATCATTAGTCCAATTAACTTTTGAGGCAAAATCCACATATAATTTAATAAGATCATTAAACATTTTTGCCTGTATCCCTTGAGAAACGAGATATTGAAATTGCTCAATATCATGATCTATCTTTGCTTTACTAATTCTTCTAAATCTCAAATGAGAAGGTTCTTTATTGTTAACACCTCTAAGGAAGTCAGAACACTGGTTAAAATATTTTATAGCTAAATCGTATTCACCCCGATCAATAAGGGTGAAACTTAAACTATTCAAGGCTTCAGGTTGATCGGGATTCAATCTTAATGCCTCTCTAAGTGAAGCTTCTGCTTCATCAGTTTTACCTAGATATCTCAATAATGTTCCCAGTGTTGAATGCGACTGTATTAAATCTGGTTTAATTTCTATAGCCTTTCGAGTGGATTCTTCGGCCTGCTTATATTTTTCTAAAACTAAATATATAGTTCCTAGATTAGAGAGAGCTTCAGCATAATTTGGATTAATCTCAATTGCTCTTTTAGTAGCTATGAGTGCATTTTCAAACTGATCACGAGCTTGCAATATATTCCCAAGATTGAGATAAGCTTCAACAAAATTAGGTTTAATCTCAATAGCTTGACGCATTACCATTTCTGCCTGATCTAATTTATCAATATCTTTTAATATATTTCCCAGATTAAAATATGCTTCAGCAAAATTTGGTTTAATATCTATAGCTTTGCGCATTAATATTTCTGCTTCTTCTAATTTGCCAAGGGATTTCAATATATTTCCTAGACTTAAATTAGCCTCAGCATAATTAGGCATAATATCTATAACTTTGCGCATTGATTCTTCTGCTTTTTCTAATTTTCCAATAGTTTTCCATAAATTCGAAAGATTAAGATATGTATTTGCATTATCAGGAGATAAATAAATTGATTTTTGATAAAGATCTATCGCTTTATCAAAATCGCCTTCTTGCTGTTTTATCACTCCATAATTAGTAAATACTCTTTCGTCTTGATACCCTTGATCTAGACAAAGTTGATAATATTTCTTAGCTTCTTTAATATTACCTTTTTGATGATAATTTATTGCTTGATTAATAATTTGCTCTTTAGATTTGTTACTTTCGAAATTAGTAGAGATAGAATCCTTTTCATTGATTCCATTTAAAGAAATTGAAGCAGCAAATTTATTTGATTTATTTTTCTTTCTATTCAATTTCTCTTTTCCCTTAAATCCTTCCATTTTATGCCTTCAGAAAATATATTCTTAATCATTACATGATAATTACCTATAAACATGTTTTTGTCTATCAACAAATTATTTGCCGAAAAAATTTGTTATATTTTATCTTTTCTTAATTTAAAAAAGCTAATAGTCAATTTTTAGATAATAGATTTTTAGACGCGGAACTTGCAGCATTTAAGCTATCGGGCTCCTTCTAACGGTGGTTAAGACAAGTTGTATCTGTCAGCAATTTTCTTCCTGCTTCATACAAAAGAGTTGTAAGGGTTGATTATTGCTCTCTTGGGATCTAAATCACAGATTCATAAGACGGATCGTAGCAATCTTAAAAAATCAAAACATTGAGAATAAAAATATTTTCTCTTAGTAAATTTAAAACCCTAATGCAAGATATAATCATTAGTATGAGTTGATTTATTAAAGCAAATAAATGTGACCGAGAGAAAAACAGATCAAAAGCAAGAAGGATCTAAAAGATAGGTCAGAGTTTTGCTGCTAGAGTATCTGACAGTCTTCTTACTTCGATAGGGCTTCCCGAATTAATTACTTATAGTGAAAGTGAATAAGAAGAAAAAGCCTTGTATATAGCTAGCAACCCTAAAGAAATTCTTAGATTGAAATCTAGATTGAAACAACTTAAAGAAACTTCACCACTTTATAATTCAGAATTATTTACAAGAGATCTAGAGAGTAAATTTATAGAATTAATGAAAGAAAGATAATTACTATATTGGAATTTTCTATTCTTTTTTTAGATCTTAAATTAGTTTTTCTAGTACATTAATTTCTTTAAAAATAGATTACTTGTCTCTTGATTCTGTAAAATCATTTAGGAGCCGCAATCTTTTTGTAGTTTTTTTCATCTTCCTGTTAGTTGCTTATATAGTCGTAAGGTTATGCTGTCTTGATTACGGTGATCAACTAAAAGTTAAACCGATTAATATTAATAAGAAAGGCAAAAAATGTATCAATTAGCAAATAAATATTCTGCTTCAAAAACTTTATTAACTATATAATTTAGATTATCTTGACTTTGTCTATTATGAATTCCTAATAATATGCCAGATTTCATTATATTGTCACTAACTTCGAATGATCCGAACTTATCCCAACTAAATTTCTCAGCAACAGGCTGTCTCATAATATTTCCTGAAAAAATTGTCCTGGTTTGAATACCAGCTTTTTCTAGGAATATCTGAATATCCTTTCTTTTCAAAGCTAATTTATTCCTAAAAATCAATGGAAATGCCAACCAACCAGTCTCAACATTATCGTAAGAAAAAGGAATAAAAAAGTTATTTGAAGAAGAGAATTCCTTTCGAAGAAAATTAAAATTGTCAGATCTTTTTTTAAGATTTGCCTTCAACTTATCAAGTTGAACTAAAGCAAATGCTGCAGATATCTCTGAAGGTAAAAAGTTAAAACCAATTTGATCAAATATATATTTGTCATCATAATCAAGTCCATCTATCTTTGAGGCAAATCTTCTTTCATAATCTTCTGTTTCCCCATACATACATGATCTTCTTCCCCAACCTCTTAAAGAAAGGCCTTGATAATAATCATCGGAATTAGAATAAGAAACCATCCCACCAAAACCAGCTCCTGTAATAACATGGGAGGCATAAAAACTAGTTGTTGAGATATCAGACCAATTGTCTAATTTAGTCCGATATGTGTAACCTATAGTATCTGCAGAATCTTCAATAATTTTAAGATTATTCTCTTTAGCAAAATTATATATCTCATTCCAATTTGCTATATTCCCAATTAAATTAGGAACACAAATAGCAGATACATTATCAAGATCAATCTCCTTCAACCTGGATGTATTTATCTGTAGTGTTTCCTCCTCAACATCTACAAAATAAGGTATTAGATTACTTTGCACAATTGGTGCAATCGTAGTAGAGAAAGTCAAAGAAGGTGTTATAACCCTGGACCCTGCCTTCAATTTCAATGACAACAAAGAAATAAGATTTGCAGATGAACCACTATTAACCATTAACCCATAATTCTTATTGAAAATATTAGCAACTTTTTCCTCTAATAATTTAACTTGCTTTCCTACCATTAAAGAAAGTCGATTGTTTTTTAAAACATCTATTACTGCATCGATTTCATCCTGTGAATAATCCGACTCAGCATAAAAAATTTTTTCACTTTTATTGTTAGTTGATAATTTCTTAGATAATTTCTTATTCACATCATTTGATATATTGTAATTACCAAACTAACACTTATTCCTCTAAAAAACACAAATTAAAAAAGATTCGCAACTAAGAGTTCTTTCTTGATTCTATTTGAAGTTATCTTTCTGTGAGTTGTTTAGGCTGATAGTCAACTATGATGTCTGCAAATTAGTACTAATTTCTTGCGAAAAGCATTGGACCGCATTTTAAGTCCACGTATATGTAGTCCTTATTCTCATTACGCAAACAGTTTATGGACAACAGAATTGGATCTAATTAAGTTCTCAAAAACTTCATTCTTAGTATCCTATTATAAAAAAAGTAGACGTCTTTCAACATCACATAGAATCAAAAAGATCAATTGCAAATTTTAGATAATTCATATAAAAAATAATTTAAATATTTGAATCAAAAGACTGTAAATAATAAATACTTTATACAAGAATTTTTGTGGAAGATAGGTTTTAAAAAGATTTAAACCTACCAAAAGAGCCAGCAATAATTACAATCAAGTTATTCAATCCAAGAAAAGAGTATAATCTATAAGATCTTATTCCATTAGAGGTTGGAATGGATGAATTTGCTCAAAGAAAAACTCAGCAGAAAAATAAAGATAAAATAATAGTATACCCTGTGCCTATGAATTTGGATGAAATAAAAAATGACCTCACGATTACAACCAAAATCTCCTCAAAATCGTTAAAGCAAAGAATAATTAATAAAGCATATAAATTACAAGAGAAGGGGCAAGTTTTAGAGGCCGAAAAATATTATCAATACTTCGTAGAGAAAGGATTCTCTGATGCTTCTGTATTTTCAAACTATGCAATTATTTTGAAAACATTAGGAAAATTAGATAAGGCAAAATTATATCTAAGGAAAGCTATTGAAATCAAACATGATTTTGCAAATGCTCATAATAATTTAGGAACAGTATTACATGATCTTAAAGAATTAGAACAAGCAGAATTGGCTTTCCGCAAAGCAATATCAATAAGACCTCGCTTTGCAGATGCACATAATAATTTAGCTAATATTTTAAAAGACGCAGGTAAATTACAAGAAGCTGAATTATCAGCACGTAAAGCTATTGAACTTAAGCCAGATTCTTCAATAGCGCACTCAAGCCTTGCCAGAATTTTAATTCTAATTAATAAATTAGATGAAGCTGAAATGTATCTAAAAAAAGCAATTAAATTAAAACCGAAACCTGATTATTATTATTCATTAGGACAATTATTAGAAAAGTCAGATAAAAAAGAAGATGCCTTATATCAATATAAAAATGCTCAGAATTTGGATCCTAACAACTTATCTTACCAATTAGAAGGTAAACTTAGATTCTCTGCAATACCTTTTAATCAGGAACAAATAAATAAAGAGAGAAAACAATATAAGAAACAAATATCACAAATAGATCAATATATAAATCCAGTTTTCACCGGAAAAATATTTTCAACATCTTCATTTTACTTGGCTTATCATAATGCATCTGATGACTTGGAAATTTTAAAACTATTAGGTAATGTTTTAAGAAATTCAAAAGGATTAATTAATACTAAATTTAATCAAGAAAAAGGAATAATAGAATCTCAAAGAAGAAACTCTATTAGGCTTGGTATTTGCTCTGAGTATTTAAAGAACCATTCAGTTTGTATGTTTTTTGGAAACATTATCAAGCAAATAGCATCTTCAGATGTAGAGGTCATAATATTTCGAACTCCTTATTCCGAAGTAGATTCACTTAGTCAATCGATTGATTCACTTGCATCAGAGGTAATAATGATGCCAGAATCTATACAAGAGGCATCCGATTTAATATTAAATCAATCAATTGATATACTTTTTTATCCTGATATTGGGATGTCTAATTATACATATCTTCTGTCATTATCAAGACTAGCTTTGGTACAATTTACCACCCTTGGGCATCCAATGACGTCTGGATTACCTGAAATTGACTATTTTATTTCTTGTGATAATTATGAAACTAAATATTCTAATGAATTTTATTCTGAAAGATTAATTAAACTAAATAGAATACCTGTGAATTATTCTAAACCGATAAATAAAGGAAATACATTCAATAAATCTAAGTTAAATATATCTGAAAAATCATTCTTAATTGGAATACCTCATGCTCCTTTCAAATTTCATCCAGATTATGATAAAATCCTTGATAAAATTCTAGAAAACATTCCAAATTCTTTTCTTTTCTTTGCAGATGGTCCTAAAAAATTACAGACAGATAAGTTAAAGGAAAGATGGGCAAAAACTACAAAATTAGTTTTGAATCGAACAATATTTTACCCACGAGTCTCATTTGGCGATTTTTTAGAAATAGTAAAAATGTTAGATATAATAATTGATCCATTTTATTTTGGAATGGGTAACACCTTTTATCAGGCAATGGCTTTTAATACTCCTGTAGTAACAATGCCAACAAATCATATGAAATCTAGACATGCATTTGCAGGATACAAGCAAATGGATATCAAAGGTGCACCTATCGCTAATTCACCAGATGAATATATATCAATATGCAAGAAGCTAGCTTTTGATAAATCATATAGAGAAAATATCGAAACCCAAATAAATGAAAAGGCAAATAAATATCTTTTCAATGATGAAACTATTTTTGAAGAATATATTCAGTTCCTAAAGGATTCACTTTCTGCTGCTCAAAATAATACTTTATTGCCAGAGAACTGGAAGCCAAAATCTAATTTTAATTGATCATTATTAAAAAAAATTATCAACAATCAAATTTTTCACACCATTCAATATTTTCTATATACCATTTCACTGTTAATTTCATTGAATCAATAAATTTCATTTTTGGACTCCAATTCAGCTCTTCTCTTATTTTCTTATTATTTATAGCATATCTTCTATCATGACCTAAACGATCTTTCACATAACTCTTGAATCTATTATGAGGAGAGTTTTTACTATTATAGCGATCTAATAATCCACAAATCATTTCTACTATTTCCTCATTACTCCTCTCTTGACCAGCACCAATGCAATAGGATTCTCCAATACTTCCATATAAAGCTATTTTTATTAACGCATCTATATGATCTTCTACATATATCCAGTCACGTATATTTTTACCATCTCCATAAATAGGAATAGGTTTATTATTAATAGCATTTATTATAATTACTGGTATTAATTTTTCAGGGTACTGATAGGGACCAAAGTTATTACATGAGTTAGTTACTATAGAAGGAATTCCATAAGTCTTATTCCAAGATTTAACTAAATGATCACTAGCAGCTTTTGTTGCTGAATATGGGCTACTTGGATTATAAGAACTTTCCTCAAAAAAAAGTTCAGATTGACCAAGTGATCCAAAAACTTCATCAGTGCTCACATGAATAAATCTAAAAATATTCTTTCTAATTGATGGAAGTGTATCCCAATGAAATCTTAAAGCTTCAAGTAAATTAAAAGTACCAATTATATTACTTTCTAAAAATGGCCTGGGTCCAGATATACTTCTATCAACATGACTTTCTGCGGCTAAGTGAAAAACTAGATCAGGATCAGCTAACTTTATAGCCATTTTTGTATCTTCAAAATTAGATAAGTCAATCCTCAATAATTGATATCTATTCAAATCACAATCTTTATTGTTTTTATCTAAATTACTTGCATAGCCTAATTTATCTAAATTAAATAACTTAAGATTGGTTTCATTAATCAACCTACGAACTAATCTTGAACCTATAAATCCTGAGCCACCAGTAATAAGAACTCTTTTTAAAGATTTAAAGGAATGCATAATAAAATATTTTGAATTTTATTTATTTATAGGAGCGTGATTTACAAGACACTAAAACTTTAATTTGATAAAGGATCTTTTATCTTGAATTCTAAAAGCCTTCTTAGATACTCACCGTAGCTACTGTGACTTAGATTATTTGCTAATTTTACTAATTGATTATCATTAATCCACCCTTGTCTCCAAGAGATCTCTTCAGGGCAACCTATTTTTAAGCCTTGGCGATATTCAAGTGTTCGAATATATAATGATGCTTCTTGAAGTGAATCAATGGTACCAGTGTCAAGCCATGCAATTCCCCTTCCCATCATCTTCACATTTAAAAGTTGATCATTCAAATAACTTTTATTTAAATCTGTAATTTCCAATTCACCTCGCGAAGAAAAATTTAGTTTTTTAGCTCTCTCAATAACAGTATTATCATAGAAATACATCCCAGTAACAGCATATTGACTCGAGGGTTTTTTAGGTTTTTCTTCAATCTCAATTACGGAGCCAGAATGATCAAACTTCAAAACACCATAATTTTCAGGATCACTTACAGGATACGCAAAAATCGTACCACCTTTATTCCAAGAATCTGCAGAGCGTAAAATTGAAATCAAATCATTTCCATGAAAAATATTATCCCCTAAGGCAATAGCAACATTATTACTACCAATAAATTCTTCACCTATCAAAACAGCTTGCGCAACTCCTTCTGGCTTTTGCTGTATTGCATATTGAAGATCTATCCCCCATTCTTTCCCGTTATCTAGAAGCTTTCGAAATAGTCCAATATGGTCAGGATCACTAACAATCATGATTTCTTTAATACCACAAAGCATTAAGGTTGCCAAAGGGTAATAAATCATGGGCTTGTCATAGACTGGCATTAATTGCTTACTAATAGATTTAGTAAGTGGAGCTAATCTTTTTCCTTTACCACCTGCAAGTATTATTCCTTTACGCAGAGAAGAATAAGTCAATATAATTACGAATTAAGGTGAGCAATAAATTTTAGAGATCAATAGGATTGCAATTAATCTCGATAAAATGACAATCATACTTGACACCTTAAACTATACTTGATGACAAAATCATCAACAAATCAAATAAAATAAAATTTTTATAACTCTAACTGCAAACATTTTTAAAGGCAGCTGTTCTTTTTTTTTCTATTGCAAGAAGATATTTATTTTCTAGATCATAAGAAAAACTAGTCAAAGCAGCTTCTGAAAAAATCTCGCGTATTTGCCAATTAATTTCGGAATTTGATTTTGTTTTTCTTGAATTCAAAGACTGATTCATTTGGTGATTTAAATTTCTAATCGATTAAAATTTAAATGTTTTTAAATTAGTTGTCTAAAAAAAATTATTCATAACAAAAATTCACTAAAAAAATCGCCCCGATTCTGATAAAGCTAATAACAAATCGATGGATTATCAACGTAAAAAGATCCATTTCGACACTTAGTTGTACATATTGATACTTTTCCACATTTTCCTATTTTCCTCATATTGCAAAATGTTTTGTCCGAGAATATTGACAAGAACTTTTCAATGTATCAAGAGATACAAAAACCCTGAGACCAGTTGCAGCAGTGGAGATTTCGCTAACCCTGTTTTTTTTTGTAATTTATCCACTTATTCAATTGACATGAGCCCTGTTGAGATTTTTTTTAAATCATGAATATTGTGGAAAAGTGGAAAACTACCTCGTAAACACTTCGAAATCCTTCTCTTTTTTGTTCATCCTCAAAAAGAAAAACAATTAATCCCGTTATGTTTTTTAGCTAGAAAGATAAAAGAATTCATAACGTAGAACAGCCTTGTACTATACAATATAGCCTTTCTAGCTCGAGCAAGCGTGCTCCTCTTGCTAGTCTTTAGTTAATAACTCTAATTACCTTTCAAGATCATCAATTCTCATAAAGCCTAATATTTTTAAAGTATGAATTCCTAGAAAATTTAATAACTTTCTTCAAATCTTTATTTTTTAATAAAAAAAATGATAAAGCGCTAATTTCAATTATGTATTTTGAGAGTAAGTTTTTATATAAGCCGATTAAAAATTAATTAATTTATTTTGCTGACTTTGAAACCACTAAAAGAAAACTAGAGTCATAGTATTTCTATGCATAATCCTTTCTCAATTTATTGGAATAAAAATTGGACATTTCAAATAGTACATATGGAAGGAGGAATTTATATAGAAGCAAAAGGACTGGGAGTTCAAATAAGAAAACCTTTCTTGGCAACTGAAAACCCATTGACTGCAGCAGATTATTTAGTGCATGGAGAAGATAGAAATAGACAGTATTTGTTCAACTCTTGGAAATCAAATAAAAACATTCATGATTTTAATTAGTTGTCTAAATAGATTCAAGTCTTCCTCCAAACAGCTGCTAACTTCCCCTGAATATGAACTTGATCAGCAGCAATTTCTATAGGTTCATAAGCTGGATTAGCAGCTTCTAAACGAACTAAAGCTCCATCACGAAAAAAATGTTTTAACGTAGTTCCCAAGCCTGGTACCATTGCGCTAACAATAGTACCGTTTCTCAAAAGAGAAGGTTCACTTACTGGTTCCATTAAAACCATATCTCCGTCTGCAATAAAAGAATCAATCATTGAATCTCCATTCACTGTTAAAGCAAAAAGTCCTTTCAATTGAAGAACAGAATTCAACTCCAGAGTTTCCTGCACATCATCAAAAGTTTCAATTAAACCTCCTGCAGCTATTGCCCCTAAAACAGGTACACCTGAAATGGTCTCCTCTATTAATTGAAGCGTCCTGGCCTGGCCTTCTTGCCATTTTATCCAACCTTTTTGTTGCAGATGTCTGAGTCGGCTTTGGATTGGTGCTGGAGATCTAAGTCCCATAGCTTGCATCATCTGCCTTATTGAAGGGCTGTGATGATGATCTCCAATAAAATCTACAAGCCAGTCATAGAGTTCTTGCTGGGCAGCAGTTAGGGCTTCTTCTGGCATTCGAATACTTTAAGTACATATGTCCTTCAATACATATGTACCTAAAATGTCTCAACATGGCAACCCTAAAGGCCTCCAAGCTGGACGGCTAGCAAGGCTTGCTGAACATGAAGCCTGTTCTCAGCTTGATCAAAGACATTACTGCTTTGACTCTCTAAAGCCTCTTCTGTGATTTCTTCTCCTCTATGAGCAGGTAAACAATGCAAAATAATTACTTCCTCATCTGCAAGCCCTATTAATTTTTGATCAACTTTGTACTTTTTAAAAATTTCTTTCCTCTTTAAATGTTCCTCCTCTTGCCCCATAGAAGCCCAAACATCTGTATAAATAACTTGAGCTCCTTTGACTGCATTTGAAGGATCATTACAAATAGATAATTTCGAACCAAATTCCGAGAGTGATTTCGCCTTTTCTAATATTTGAGGATCTGCCTCAAAACCTTTTGGAGAACAAATTTTCACATTAACTCCCAACATCGCTCCGCATATCATCAATGAGTTAGCAACATTATTGCCATCTCCGATGTAAGTAAGATTTATTCCTTTTAGCTTCCCAAACTTCTCCTGAATTGTTAAATAATCAGCCAGTGCCTGACAAGGGTGTTCGAGATCAGTTAAAGCATTAATGACGGGAATTGTGGACCACTCTGCATATTCTTCTAGTTCTTGCTGAGAAAAAGTTCTAATTGCAAGTACATCACAATATCGACTCAAAACTCTTGCCGTGTCTTTAATAGGTTCACCCCTTCCGAGTTGCGTGATTTGAGGATTTAAATCAACAGTTTGACCTCCCAGTCTTGTCATTGCAACTTGAAAACTCACTCTTGTCCTGGTAGAGGCTTTTTTGAATATCAATCCAAGAACTCTATTCCCTAGATCAATTCTTCTATAACCCATTTTTAGCTGTTTAGCTAATTCAAATAAAGACAAGATCTGATCACTATTTAAATCAGAAGAGGAAAGAAAATTGTTTTTACTAAAAGAAGTTAATTTAGAAGCTAAGCCTGAATATGCTGAAGCCATAAATAAGCCTCAAATATCCTTTATCGGAGATAAAGGATATAAAAGTCAAGTTTTTTAATTTAAAACTTTTTCAGGCATGACACTACTCGAAAGCATTTCTTTTAGCTCATCTCCCTCTATTACTTCCTTTTCAAGGATCTTCTGAGAAATATCTTCTAATAATGAAAGATTATTCTTAAGAATGTTTAAGGCACTTTCATGTGCATCATCTACCAAACTTCTAACTTCTTTATCGATAGCCTGAGCAGTAGCATCACTTAGTTCTCTTCTAGGGTTGTTGTTACCACCTAGAAATTGACCTCCACCCTGCTTGTCATATGCCAGAGGTCCCAAAATATCACTCATACCATATGTGCCTACCATCTGCTCTGCTAAATCAGTAGCTCTTTGGAGATCATTCGATGCCCCGGTAGTAATTTTTCCAAAAATTATTTCTTCTGCAGATCTACCACCAAGAAGGGTAGCTATTTGACCTTGTAAATCTTCTTTTGAATTTAGGAATCTTTCCTCAGTAGGTAATTGGAGTGTATATCCCAAGGCACTCATACCCCTTGGTACAATTGATATTTTTGCAACTTTGCTACCTCCAGGCATAAGGTGACCAACAATTGCGTGACCAACCTCATGATAGGCAACAATCTTTTTCTCATCGTCTTGCAAAACTCTGCTCTTTTTCTCTAGCCCAGCAACTACTCTTTCAATTGCTTCGTTAAGGTCCTTTTGTTCGACTGATGTTCTTTTGCCACGGGCAGCCAAAAGAGCTGCTTCGTTTACCATATTGGCTAGGTCAGCTCCAGCAAACCCACTAGTTGCTTGGGCAATTCGTTCTAAATCAATCTCATTAGAAAGCTTCACTTTCTTTGTATAAATTTCCAAAATTGTTTTTCTGCCAGATAAGTCGGGTCTATCAACAAGTACCTGTCTATCAAATCTTCCTGGACGTAATAGGGCTGCATCTAAGACTTCAGGTTGGTTAGTAGCTGCAAGAACGATTACTGGTTTATCGGTTGAAGAGAAACCATCCATTTCTGTAAGGAGCTGATTGAGAGTTTGCTCTCTCTCATCATTTCCACCAACAACTCCCATTGAACCTGATCTACTTTTTCCTATCGCATCAAGTTCATCAATAAAAATTATACAAGGTGCTTTTTTCTTGGCTTGTTCAAATAAATCCCTAACCCTTGCTGCACCTGCACCTACAAATAATTCTACAAACTCAGAGCCAGAAATGATGAAGAAAGGTACTTCCGCCTCACCTGCAACTGCTTTAGATAGAAGAGTTTTACCAGTTCCAGGAGGACCAACAAGTAAAACACCCTTAGGAATTCTTGCACCAATATCTGTATATCTTTGAGGCCTTTTGAGGAAATCAACTATTTCAGTTAATTCGTCTTTTGCTTCATCAACGCCTGCAACATCTTCGAAAGTAACTTTTGATTCATCATCAGGGACATAAACCTTAGCTTTACTTTTAGTGAAACTGAGAGCTCCTTGAGCTCCTCCACCTCCCATGCTTCTGCGAGCAAAAAACTGCAAGACAAGAATAAATATTAGAGGTGGTACAACCCAGCTGAGAATAGTAGTAAATATGTTGGGTTTCTTAGGAGGTGCAGCTGCGAACTCGACGCCTTTCTTCTCTAGCCTTTGAGGTAACTCCATATCAAAAATAGGAGTTGTTGCAAGAACTGATGGAGCCCCTTCTTCTGCTTGAGATAGTTCGTATCTAATCTGATCTTGAGTTATGTATGCACGCTTAACTTCTCCATCATCTACTTGATTAATAAATAGTGAATAAGGAACTCTTGGTACTTGTGTATTTTGACTTGGGAAAAAGCTACTAAAGAGGAGAAGCGCTCCAAAACCTATGAGAACTAAATTAATTATCCCAAAACGTCTATTTGGTTGATTTTCGTCCTGTCGTATTGGCATTAGCAAAAACTTTATTTATCACCTAAGTTAATCAATTTTTATCCCATATCGACTTGTTAAACTGGAGGGAGATCCGAACGAATATGTAATGCTAAAAAATTAACCCCCTAAAAGAGTAGTCTCAAACAAAGATCTTCTCCTTTTCGATCTAAAAAAGAATGTTGCAATTTGTAGGTGGAACTTATTGATTCAAATCCAAAGCTGTTCAAAGGGCTCATTGCAGACTTTCCTCCTAAGAGTTTTGGTGCTACAAAAACTACTAATTCCTGAACACAATTTGCTTTAATTGCACTTGTAGCTAATTGGGGACCGCATTCCCAAAGAATTTTATTGCAGCCTTTTTTCGCAAGTGCTGAGAGCAATTCGGATGGATCATTCTTATTTAATCTCAATTTCTCTATTCCCTCTGGTAAATCAGAAAAAAAAGCTTCATTCCCTTCTGGCCCATAAGCAATTATTGTTCGAGCAATTTTTGTATCCCAAAGTTTTGCAGCTTTAGGTAAATTCAATGACCTTGAGAAGATGACCCTTAAAGGTTCGACATTTGATTTTCCTCTTGAAGTCAAAAGAGGATTATCGACCCGAACTGTTTCTCCTCCAACTATTACTGCATCACACTTAGATCTAATTTGGTGAACAGAAGTTCTCGCAGGAATATCTGTAATCCACTTACTACAACCGTTTGGCAAGCCAATTCTTCCATCTAAGCTCATTGCCCATTTAAGAACTCCCCAAGGACGCCCATGACGAACTCGAAAACTAAATTCACGATTAATTGATTCACATTCTTGACTCAAAACCCCCACGATAACTTCAATTCCAGAATCTTTTAATATTGAAATTCCATTACCTGAAACTCTTGGATCAGGATCAATCATCCCAATAACAACTCTTTTCAAACCTGCTTTTATTATTGCTTCTGTACATGGGGGTGTTAAGCCCTGATGGCAACAGGGTTCTAAAGTTACAACGATTGTTCCATCAACAGACTTCTTTCCTGCTTGAGTAAGTGCTTCTATTTCAGCATGAGGGTTCCCTGCACCTGAATGAAATCCCTCTCCAACAAGTCTTCCTCTCGAATCCGTCACAATTGCTCCCACAAGAGGATTTGGGCTTGTTCTACCTTCAGCCAATAAAGCCAGTTGGATTGCACGTCTCATCCATGGCACCCATTTTTTTTGATCCTCATGCAAATTAACCATTTTTATTCAGCCAATGATCTCCATTCACTTACTAAGTATGGCGGGATTGGTAAATCATTTATCAAGCCAGGTAATCTAATTCTCAAGGGTCTATTTTTATCCAATTCAGCAATCAAAGTTGTTAGGTCAAATTCTGCAGCAGAATCATTCAGAGTTTCAAGTTTGATTTTACTGTTTTTGGTTATGTCTTTTAGATCCCAAGTCTTTCTTCCAGAATTAACTATTAAGCTTGTTGGATGATCAATCCTTAGTGAGCCTGGATAGCCAACAATTCGTAAAATTAAATTCTTCGACTCTTTGGAACTTGGATAGACAATAATTTGCCAAGTTTGGTAATCCAAGTCTTTTAGGCTCTCTAAACTTCTTTTAATCTGTTTTTCTTGTTCATTTAAAGTGAATTTTGAATCTGCAAAACTT
Source organism: Prochlorococcus marinus str. MIT 1214 (assembly GCF_027359355.1). NCBI lineage: Bacteria > Bacillati > Cyanobacteriota > Cyanophyceae > Synechococcales > Prochlorococcaceae > Prochlorococcus > Prochlorococcus marinus. Next base: position 834,261 of record NZ_CP114777.1, read on the forward strand.
TTATTTACGCTAATGAAAAAACAACAAAAAATCAAAAGACAAGAAATTATTAGACGAAATAAATCACGAAATCCTTCCATCAGTAATATTAAAATCTTCTGATTCAAGTAGTGCATCTAATGCTATTGCTGAGCGTACAAGTGACTGATATTTCTTAATGATACGTTGATTACGTTCAACTGTTTTGGAAGGATCAAATTTTTCTGAATGATTAAAAGGGTTTTCAAAGACTTGAACTCCATCATCCATTAATTCTAAATCATTTTGTTGCTTAATCAGAGCTATCAAAATTTGATGCAGTCTGGATCTTCTGGTTAAGTGTTCCTCCTCTTGATTTCTTTTAAGATTCACAAAACTTTCAAACTAACTATTGAAGTTTTAGTTGATTTTCATGGAAAAAATAGTAAAGCTATAAAAAAGATATTTTTTTACGTCAATTTATTTAAACCATGCTTAAGGAGTCAAAGCAGATACACGTAATAGGAATTGATACTTCAAGTGTTGAAAGTTTTTTTGAATCTAAAAAAAAACAAATTTTTACAGCCGAAAGAATCACTGGTCCAAAAAGAATTTTAGATTCATTCAAAACCTGGTTAAAGCATAAAAATATAAAAAATCATAAGTTTGAATTCATTGCAACTGACAAACTAAATGACTTCATAGACTCATTAAGAAAGGAAGAGAAAAAAACAATTGTGTTTTCTGGCGGTGATCCTCTTTGGTTTGGAATTGGTAGATTATTAATTCAAAACTTTCCTTTATCAAAACTTTATTTTGAGCCTGCCGCTACATCTTTTCAACTGGCTTTTTCCAGACTTGGAAAACCTTGGCAAGATACAAAATGGATCAGTCTTCATGGAAGAGACTCTCTTCTATTTGAAAAAGCAATTAAAAAGCTTCCTTCTTCGCTTGTTGTTTTAACTGATTCAAATAGAGGGGGTGCGAAAGAGGTTTATCAATTACTTCATTCAATCGGGCTTGAGAGGAAATATGAATTTTGGACTTTTGAAAGACTTGGATATAAAAATGAAAGAATCGTAAAAATTAATTCATTTGAGGATTTTCCAACGGATATTGATCCATTGCATCTTGTTATTCTTTTTGAAAAAGTAGAGCCGCCAATAAAATCAAAAGATTTACCCTTATTTGGAATTGAGGATTCGGTTTTTCTTCAAAATTCAGACTGCCCTGGTTTAATGACAAAAAGAGAAATTAGAGTTCAACTTCTTGCAGAGCTTAATCTCCCAAAGCAAGGAGTGATATGGGACATAGGTAGTGGCGTTGGGAGTATAGGTTTGGAAGCATTAAGGATATCTCCAAATCTAAAATTAGTATCTATTGACAAAAGAGTTGGAAGTAAAAATATAATTGAAGAAAACTCAAGAAGAACTGGTGTTACTCCATCTTTGATAATTGAAGATGACGCATTAAATATATTCAAACAAAATAAAATAGCACCTAATCTTTTACACCCACACAGAGTTATTATAGGAGGTGGTGGGTCAAACTCACATTTAATTGTTGAAGAAGTATTGAAGCTAATTAACAGTCCCTGTATATTAGTAATACCATTGATTTCATTAAAATCTATACCTAGGCTAGAGTCAATTTTAAAACCAAAAGTTCACAAGTTATCTATTAGTCAACATCAATCATATAGAGGTGTAAGTATTGGAGAAGATATAAGATTATCTCCTCTAAATCCTGTATTTATTTTGAAAGGTGAAATTCAATAATTTTTATGTTTTATCAGGTTTCGCAACATGGGGTAGTCCCCAACCCAATTTATTTCTTAGAACTTGAAAGAACTCATGATCAGAAAGTCTAATAAACTTAACTGGATGATCACTTTTTCTAATTAAAACTCTATCCTCAGGCCATACATAACAGCCTGCGCTACCATCTACTACCATCATTAATCTTTCAGGTGTGGCAGGAAAAACAGTGACAGGCTCTTCATTACTAAAGACAAGAGCTCTGGATGCCAATGAATGAGGAGAAACAGGGGTAAGCTGCAAAACCGGACAATCAGGAGTAATTACTGGACCCCCAGCGCTTAGCGAATAAGCAGTTGAGCCAGTAGGAGTAGAGAGGATTACACCATCTGCGGAAATATCGACGGGTGCATGTCGACCAACAGAAATTTCAAAATGACACATACTTGTCATAGGTTCTCTATGTAATGCCATTTCATTAAGGCAAAGAGCTTCCCACCTACATTGATCACCTCTCATAACACTTACTACTAGGCTGGTTCTCTCCTCAATATTCCATTGCCTTGCAACTAAATGTCTGAAAATTTTATCTATGTCTGAAAGATACGCCTCAGCCAAGAACCCTAAATGTCCAGTATTTACAGTGAGTATAGGTATACCCAATGGTGCAGTTTGTCTTGCTGCAGACAAGACAGTTCCATCCCCTCCTAATACAACTGCAAACGAAATTGAAGAATCAAAACCATCTGGGATACACGAGTTGTAACCTTGTGAACTCATGTATTGATCAGGATTAGTAAAACCTAATAAACCGCCTGCGCTACTAACTCTGACAACATCAAAACCAGAATCTTCTAGTTTATTTTGAAAAGTTTTTGCTGTCTTAACAGCAAGCTCTTTCCCGTCATTAACGATCAGTCCTACTCGGGGCACCGATCATACTTCACAAACTATTGATCAATACTAGCAATTAAAAGTCAACTATATTTATTTAATACAATTAGAAGTTAATCAAAAACATTTAACTTTTAAAATTGTTCTAAAAACCTGAGATCACTTGTATATAACTTTCTAATATCATCTACGCCATGACGAACCATACAAAATCTTTCTACTCCCAGTCCAGCAGCAAATCCACTATATTTTTCTGGATCAATCCCTAATTCTTCTAGTACAGCTGGATCTACCATCCCGCAACCCATAACTTCTAACCATTTACCTCTCCATTGAACATCAACTTCTGCTGATGGCTCTGTAAAAGGGAAATAACTAGCTCTGAATCGAATAGGAAGATCTCCAAAAAACGCTTTTAAGAAAGCCATTACTGTTCCTCTTAAATGACTGAAGTCAAGCTTTTCATCAATTGCTAAGACCTCAATCTGGTGGAACACAGGCGAATGAGTAGCATCAACTGCATCTCTTCGATAAACCCGACCAGGAGAGACAATTCTTACTGGAGGTTTTTTGCTTTCAAGGCAACGAATCTGAACAGGCGAAGTATGAGTTCTTAATAGGTATTCTCCTCCCAAATAAAAAGTATCTTGCATATCTCTTGCTGGATGGTCAGGTGGAATATTTAGTGCCTCGAAATTGTAGTAATCATTCTCTATCTCAGGCCCTTCGGAAACTTGGTATCCAAGGCCTAAGAAAAGATCAATTATTTGCTCAGTAGTTGTTATTAAAGGATGCCGATGACCTTGAGAAGTACCTGTTGGAGGCGCTGTAACATCTATAGTTTCTTTTATTAGTATCTGATTTAAAGCCTGAGTTTTTAAAATTTCAAGCTTTTCCTTTATTAATTCTTGCAATTGAGTTTTTAAAACATTCGCTCTTTGACCAATTAAAGGTCTTTCCTCATTCGAAAGAGTCTTCATCCCTCCCAATAGAAGTGAGAGTTTTCCTTTTTTCCCAAGGAAACCCAACCTTAATTTCTCTATTGATTCGGAATTTTCAGCAGAAGCAATTTCTTTTGCAGCCTGGCTTTCTAGAATCTCAAGCTCATTAATGAGCTGTTTTAGGGATAATGTTGAACTCAATGAATTCCAATCTCGAGTACTAGTTTAATCGGCAACCTGACCAAGTTCTAAAAACCAATAGCTAAAAAATGAAACCATTGAGAATTTTAATTAGTAATGATGATGGAGTTTTTGCAGAAGGGATAAGAACACTTGCAATATCTGCTGCGAGCAGAGGACATAAAGTTACCGTTGTTTGTCCAGATCAAGAAAGATCAGCAACAGGTCATGGGTTAACTTTACATTCTCCAATACGCGCTGAGAAAGCAGACGAATTATTTGGGGAAGGTATTAAGGCCTGGGGATGTAGTGGCACCCCCGCTGATTGCGTAAAACTCGCACTTAATGAACTTCTTGATCAAAAGCCGGACTTAATCCTTTCAGGAATTAATCATGGGCCTAATCTAGGTACAGATATTTTTTGCTCAGGAACTGTTGCTGCTGCACTTGAGGGGACTTTGGATGGAATCCCATCTATTGCAGTAAGTATTGCATGTTTTCAATGGAAAAATTTTAATTTTGCTGGAAAACTAGCCTTAGATATTGCAGAGAAAGCAATTCAACAAAGTTGGCCAAAGAACTTACTCCTAAATTTAAATATTCCCCCTTGTGAAGAAAAAGAAATGGGGGATTTGGTTTGGACAAGACTTTCAATCAGACAATACGAGGAGCAATTCATACGCCGGGTCGATCCAAGAGGGAACACCTATTTCTGGATGGCTGGGGAAGCAGTAAAAGATCTTCAATCAGCTGGAGAAGGACCTAAAGAATGGCCAAGTGATGTATCTCAAATAGCTTTATGCTCTCCATCATTAACGCCAATTCAACCTGATCTTTTTTGGAGAGGAGATTTGAATGATTTGCCAAAATTAATATAAAACTAGTTTTTCCTAAAAATCCTTTGCAATAACCATAAAGAAAAAATCAAACCAAAAACATGAGCAAATAGTACTTGTGTATTGCTTAAAACAGAGAGCATTTCCAGAGATGTAATCGAATAATCTTGCAGCCCTCTCATTCCAGTATTAAAGCCGCTAGCTGTTTGCATTGATGCTTGAACAAACAAAGCACCTGCTAATGATTGATAACCAATTGAAGCGAAAACTAAGCCCAATAAATCTGCAATCAATCCTCTTTTAAGCAAGCGGCTTGTTTCTCCTCTACTTGGTCGAGCCTCACTATCTAGGGCTCGACCTGTCTTTACGATCAACCAACCTTGCCAAAGACTAAATAGCAATAAGATAAAGGATAATGTCGTCAGAGATAAACCTGGTGCAAGACCCAGCCTGCTCTCTGATTCTTTAGCTAAGCTAGCTGCATTATTGAATAAAAGAACACCTACTACTACAACACCTAAAATTGTTTGAATCCAAAAACGAATCCAACCAATTCTTCTCATTCCTAAAGAAAGCAATTTAAAGTCTCGTTGATCTGCCATCACAATGAATAAGGCTATAAATCAAACTTGCCACCAAAGCGCAAAACTTGCACGTTTATCTTGATTCCTCTCTGTGCTCCTGAAAATGCAAAACTACCTACAGCATTGGCTTTAGGTAGTTTTGACGGCCTTCACTTAGGTCATAAAAAAGTAATAAAAGCTATCTTAAAAGAACCAATTGGTGTGCCAACAGTTGTAAGTTTCTGGCCTCATCCCCGCGAGGTTCTCTTTGGGGAATCAAGACTAAGATTAGATTTACCAAATGAAAAAAGATTCCTGCTAGAGCCACTTGGAATAGAACAATTAGTTTTAGTGCCATTTAATAAAACTCTTGCTTCTAAAAGTGCTGAGACATTTGTAGATGAAATCCTAGTAAAAACACTTCACGCCAAACACATAGCAGTGGGAGAGAATTTTAGGTTTGGACGTAATAGAGAAGGTGATGTTTCTACGTTAAAAAACATAGGTTCATCTCTAGGAATAAAAATTTCTATTATTCCTATTCTTGAAGACAATCATGGTCGACTTAGCAGTAGCAGAGTAAGAAAAGCACTCAACGATGGTGATTTAAAACATGCAAAATATCTATTGAAGCGTCCTTACACCTTTCGAGGGACGGTGGAGAAAGGTAGAGGTCTAGGTAAAAAAATTGGATGGCCAACTGCAAATCTGAAGATAGATGGGCGAAAATTTCTTCCATCATTGGGTGTTTATGCCGCCTGGGCTTCCATCGCAAACAAAAAAGAACGTTTCTTAGCAGTCATGAATATGGGCCCTCAGCCAACTATTGATCCAAATTCCTTATCAGCAGTAGAAGTTCACCTTTTGGACAAAGAAATAAACCTATTAGGACAGGAATTAATTATTGAACCTGTGCAGAGAATTAGACTTCAAAAAAAGTTTGAAAACATTGAGGCACTTAGCAAACAAATAAGTTTAGATGCAATTTTGGCAAAAGAGACATTGATAAAATCCTCTAAATCTAAGTAATTGTGGGATAAGCGTTGGATAATCCCCACACAACAAATAAACCTATGCCCCCTAACAAGAAAACGCCCCAAATAAGAACACTCATATTGTTTTCAGAATCATTTTCCACAATTAAATTTAAATACATATCATCTAATAAAGGATGACATGAAATCAATGCCTGTCACCCCTCCATCTGATAATCGTATTGCTCAATTAATTGACGCAAATCTTGATCGCGCTAGAGAAGGCCTTCGAGTTATGGAAGATTGGTGCAGATTTGGTCTAAAAAGGAGTGATTTTTCGATTCAAATCAAAGATTGGAGGCAACAATTAGGAGTAAATCACCACAACATTTATCGAAAAGCAAGGCTTACATCCAACGACCCAGCCATGGGAGTTTCACATCCTTTCCAAAAAGTCAGATCAACCCCAGAAGCTTTATTTATTGCCAACTCATCCAGAGTTCAAGAAGCCCTAAGAGTAATAGAAGAATTTACTCGAATAACAGATCCGAAGCTTTGCGAAATAGCTACCAAAATTAGATACAAAGCTTATGAGATAGAGATAAAAGTTCTTAACGCGACAGAAGGTATAAATAGAAAGAAAACCTTAAAAGGTTGCTCCATATATTTAATAACAACAAATAGGAAAAACCTCGAAAGTATTGTTCTTCAGGCTCTAAAAGCTGGTGTAAAAATAGTTCAATATAGAGAAAAGTTTTTACATGACGATGAAAAGATTTCTCAGGCAAAATGTTTAGCCTCTCTTTGTAAAAAATTTAATTCACTTTTTATAGTCAATGACCGTATAGATATAGCACTTGCTGTTGACGCCGATGGGGTTCATTTAGGACAAGAAGATATTCCAACAAAAATCGCTAGAGAGCTCCTAGGCAATGAAAAGATCATTGGCCGAAGTACACACTGCCTGAAAGACATAAAAAATGCCGAAGAGGAAGGCTGTGATTATATAGGCATAGGACCAATATTCCCCTCTGAAACAAAAAAGAAACTAAATCCAATCGGAATTGACTCCCTTATTAAGGGATTAAGTGAAACACTTCTACCAGCTTTTGCTATTGGGGGAATCAATAGCTCAAATATCAACAAATTAAACCAGATCAATAATCTACGCATAGCTGTTTCAGATGTAATCATTAATTCAAATGATCCTTATTCAAAAACTGGAGAGCTTCTCAAATCACTAACATGAAATTAAAAATTAACGGCGAAATTAAAACCATCGACCATTCTAATGAAGAATTTATTATGGAAGATCTACTTGAGCACTTAGGCTATAAACCTCAATTAGTTGTAGTTGAGTTAAATGGTGAAATTATTAGCCCCACAGTTTGGATAAATACAAAAATAAAAAATGGCGATTGCCTAGAAGTCGTGACAATTGTTGGTGGGGGTTCCTACAGTTAAATAATTCCAATAAAAATAAGTGTTCAAATTTACTTCCCTTAACTGGTCTAAAAGAAAAAGATTTTTTTCTTTTCTTGTGATTTCATCAATAATTTCATCTTTTTTATTTATTAATCCAAACCTTGCGTCAGCTGCCAGTGGAGGACGCATAGGTGGAGGGAGTTTTCAGGCACCTTCTTCACCACGAAGCCAAAATTACGGAGGCTATGGAGGTAATAACTTTCGAGGCTATGGAAGTGGATACAGAGGCGGTGGTATTGGTTTTCCTTTCTTATTACCAATATTTGGCTTTGGTGGTGGAGGAATTTTTGGTTTTTTAATACTTATGTCAATTGTTGGTGTGATTGTTAATTCATTTAAAAACTCTTCAAATTTTTCCAATTCAAGCAATAACTCAATAGTTTCTCAATCAACAAACCCATCAAAAGTTTCTTTAATACAGTTTCAAATTGGCTTACTAGCAAGTGCAAAAGAAATTCAAGTGAAGCTTAGAGAGCTTGCTTCCTCTTCAAATACCTCAACTTCATCTGGTCTTCAAAGAGTTCTTCAAGACACAACACTCGCTTTACTAAGGAAGCCTGAATTATGGGTCTATTCAAATATAGAAACAGGCTCTGTTCCTTTTGCCTCCGCAGAATCAACATTTAATCGAATCTCAATAACTGAAAGAAGCAAATTAAAAGCTGAACTCACATCAAACTATTCCGGTCAAATATCTACATCAACAAATAATGAATCAAATCCTGGTGAATCAGATTCAACAAATGAATACATCGCGGTTACGATTTTAGTCGCGATAAAAAAGGATTTAAGACTAAACAACTCCGCAAATAACGAACAAATCACAGAGTCATTAAGACTCTTAGGATCAATATCATCAAACGACCTAATCGCGTTAGAAGTTATCTGGCAGCCTGACGGAGAAGGAGAGACTTTGAGAGAGGAAGAGCTAATAACTCAGTACCCAAATCTTAAACATTTATAAATTCAGTGTCCTTGGTAACCAAAAACCTAATTTCTTTATATTTTTTTCATCTTATTTACGTAAAGAAGAGTCAAAAAACATACAAATAACAGTTAGCATTCCGTGACAGTTATTTATTCAGAATAGAAGTGTCGGCTTCTTCGCAACCAGAACCTCGTTCAATGAAATGGGAAAGCTCAGGAGAGCTAGCTCAAAGAGATTTATCAGAATTAGTCACTCGTCTGCTCGATGTTGAATCGAGCAACAATAGTGATGAACTAACAAGACTTGGTAGCAAACATAACGAAGTACCTTAAAACTATAAATACCCCCTTGCGCTGCTTGAGTTAATAGCTCAATTTAGGAGAAAGAAGAGATTTTAATGAGGAGAAAAACTATTCAATGGATCAACACACCTGTTATTACTGAAGCAATTTTCCGTTATGAGAAAGGGCTATTACCTAATTCCATGAAATTGTGGTTAGAAGAGGTTTTAGAAATAAATTCAAGCAAAGATTAGGCAAATAAAATTCTAATAGCAGCCATTGCGGCACCATAACCATTATCAATATTCACTACTAATAATCCTGGAGCACAACTTGCTAGCATTCCTTCCATAGCCGTTTTGCCACCACCACTAATCCCATATCCAACTGAAACGGGAAGTCCAATAATGGGCTGAGGAATTAATCCAGCGAGTACCGTAGGCAAAGCTCCCTCCATGCCGGCACATGCAATAACTACTTTTGCTGATTTTATTTCTTCCAGCCGATCTAGAAGCCTGTGAAGTCCAGCGACACCAATATCAATTAACAATTTAGTTTTTATTCCATGCAGATTCAAAGCTATTTCTGCTTCCGAGGCCACTCCTACATCACTTGTTCCTCCAGTCAAAATAATTACTTCTTCCTCGGAAGAAGTACATTCCTTAAACTTCCCCATAGTTAAACAACCAGATATTTCATGAAATTCTGCAGAAGGAAATTCAATTAAAAGTTTTTCTCCTTTTTCTTTTGAAAGTCTTGTCACCAAAGCAGTTTCAGATTCAAGTTGATATTTTTTCAATATTTCAGAAATTTGTTCAATTGTTTTATGCTGCCCCCATATAGCCTCAATTACACCTATTCGACTTCGTCTCTGAAAATCAATAATTGATTGATTCATTTTTACTCTGGATTTAATTCCCCTTCAAAAATCAATGGGAAAGGATTTCCACTGGTTTCTCCTGTTTCCTTTCTGGCAATCTTTTCGAAATTCTGCTGAACAAGATTTATTTCTGTCTGAGAAATGCTTTTCCAAACTGCTCTTGACTCCCAACCAATCAATAAGGTCGCTTCCTCAACATTAGGATCCCAAAAAAGTTGGCGTCCTAAAAAACCATTTTGTTTCAACAACCATGGCTCCCAGCTTCCATGTTCGGCTTTTAACCAAGCATTTTTAAATTTTTTCGGGACATCAAGTTTAAGATGCTCAACAATAGATTCCTTTGGAAAATTCACTTTCAAAAAAGACTCAGCTTGAATATTTTTCACGTTTCCAAAAATAGTAGAAATAGTAATCAAACCAACAAATAAAAACCTAAATATTTTTTCAATAAAATTTTTATTTCTACTTGTTTTCATTTCTTTTCATCAAAACAACTGCATGACAACATATACCTTCCTCTCTCCCTTCAGCACCTAATTTCTCATTTGTAGTTGCTTTAACTCCTACATCATCGATATCAACTCCTATTTTCTTAGATATTTTCTCCTTCATCAGGTCAATATAAGGTTTTAATTTTGGCCTTTCAGCTACAACAACTGAATCAATATTTTGGATTTGCCAACCTTTCTTTTCAATTAATTCCACTACATGTTCAAGAAGAATCAAGCTATCTGCATTTTTCCATTTAGGGTCATCTGGAGGGAAATACTTTCCAATATCTCCCAAAGATAATGCCCCTAAAATGGCATCCATAATTGCATGAGTAAGAACATCTGCATCACTATGTCCATCAAGACCTAAACCTTCAGGATGGTTTAACTTAATCCCTCCAAGTATCAAAGGGCGGTCAGGAACCAATCTGTGCATGTCATAACCGTTGCCTATTCGTAAGCTCACTTCAGTTTTCAATAATGAACCTCTTTTATCGAATGATAATTGGTCGAGCTTCCAAAGTTCGAACAAATCGGGTCTGCGGGACTGCGTTCTGATTTCTCTTTGCTTCTGCCTCCATTCTTTAATTAATTTATGGTTACCACTTAATAAGACATCAGGAACTTTCATACCTTTGAACTCTGAGGGTCGAGTGTATTGCGGATGTTCTAATAGGAACTCATTATGACTTTCTTCGTCTAATGATTCGGCACTACCTAATGTTCCAGGCAAAAGACGAACTACTCCATTAATCAAAGTTATTGCAGGAATTTCTCCACCTGTAAGAACAAAGTCTCCAATTGAAATTTCTTCATCAGCTAGAGTCCGAATCCTCTCATCAAACCCCTCATAGCTACCACATATCAATATGAGTTGATCTTCTTTTGACCACCTAAAAAAATCAGATTGGGATATTTTTCTCCCTTGTGGAGTCATCAACAGTACCTTTTTTTTATTGAGCTTTGGAATTTGATCAAATATCGAAAAATAAGGTTCTGGCTTCAAGACCATTCCAGCGCCCCCGCCATATGGTTCATCATCAACTTTTCGATAATTATCTATTGCATAGTCACGAGGATTGTGTATATGAATTGATGCAATCTTCTCTTCAAATGCCTTTTTTATAAGTCCATGATTAAAAAAATTTTTAAATGCCTCTGGGAAAAGGCTTACTACATCAAACCTCAATTTACTCATATGAATTAGCTCCCTTCATAACCAAACTCATTAAGCCGAGAAGATTTACTTCTCCAGTCAGGAACAACTTTAACAAACAATTCTAAATAGACATTTCCATTAATTAAAGTCTGAATTTGGAGTCTTGATTCCTGACCAATTTTCTTCAACATACTTCCACCTTTACCAATTAAAATTCCTTTCTGACTTTTTTTCTCAACACAAATAGTTGCAAGAATTCCTGTTCTTGGACTCTCTTTAGATTTTTTTTTCGAGGGTATATCTTCAATTTTATCAATAGAGACTGCAACACTATGAGGGACCTCTTCGCGTGTATTAATTAAGACTTGTTCTCTTATAAATTCAGCCATTAAAAACTTCTCAGGATGGTCACAAGTCATATGACTTGGATACAACTGAGGTCCCAAAGGTAGTTTTTCTTCTATTTCATTAATCAATTCATTACATCCCTGTCCTGTAAGAGCACTACAACAAAATACTGGCCAATTTGTTCCCTCAAAAAAATCTAAATATTCATTCTTCCTTTCTTTAAATTGACTCAACTGAACAAGATCCCATTTATTCAAGGCAACAATCACTGGTATTTGTAAATTTCTAATCAAATTCAAAATGAATGCATCACCCCTACCTGGAGAATGATTGGCTTCAAAAATAACTAAAACTGCATCCACCTCTCCAATAGATTTCTTGGCACTCTGAACAAGTCTCTCACCTAATAAATGATGAGGTTTATGAATACCAGGAGTATCTACAAAAATAATCTGAGAATTTTTTTTAGTAAGTATTACTTTTAATCGATTTCTAGTGGTTTGAGCGATGGGTGATGTAATTGCTATTTTCTCACCAATAAATTTGTTGATGAAAGTTGATTTACCAACATTGGGTCTACCTATTAATGCAATAAATCCTGACTTAAAATTCTCTTGATTTAAATCTCCCAAAGACATTTTCTTTCCTACGATTATCTATAGCCTTACTCTAAAAGAGCAATAAAACCATGAATGAACAGAAACCAAATTTTAAAGAGGCTATGCAAGCATCAATGATTTGGTGCAAAAGTTGGGAAAATGATGAAATAAGTGACGAAGTTATTTCTGATCGAATTGGCGAGCTTATTAAAACAGTAGAGGGTGCAAGAGGATTTTTTGTTGTAAGTCTCTCAATAGATTGCCCTTTAATGGATAGATTACCTGATGCATTAATTTTTCAATTTAGAAGTTCTGGAGAAATCGTTGTTGATTTAACCGTAAAGAATCTTGCCATGAGTTCAGCAATGATAATTACACACCGAAGTAATAAAGATCCGCAGGAAATCCAATCACAGAGAATAAAAATTCGGTGTATTGAATTACTTAAGCTATTAGATTCGAATAAGGTAAAAAAACGTTTAGATGTTTTACTTGATGCAATAAAAGGGAATGGAACGGATTTGGAATTTCTTAATAAATGGGATTATAACGATGAACAAATCAATGCAATATCAGAAAGTATTTATGAAGTTGCAACATAAAAAAAGAGCCTTACGGCTCTTTTCTTTAATTTAAATTTAATTAATTAGTCTTAATCTCTTCTACCACCACCTTGCAGAGCAATAATCAAACGAAGAACAAAAACAAATAAGTTGATATAAGTTAGGTACATTCCTAATGCACCTGCTAAATACTGTTCATCGTTGTACCTTCTTGGCATAGTGTAAAAATCTACAAAAGACATAGCAACAAAAAGTACAGTTCCAAAGCCAGCAATCATTAACTCAAAGCCACTGCCTCCAAACATTCCTGGAGCAAATAATCCACCAATGAACTGGAAAACCATTGCAATAATAAGACCAAGCAATCCAAGACCAACTGCGCCTTGCAAAGCTTGACCGACGTTATCACTCATTTTTCTGCCTACAGAAGATGCAATCACAAAGGTGATTCCTGTAGCAAATACAGCTGTTCCTATGGCTCCCATTCCTGCTACTTGAATTGCTAAACCAACAATCCCACTTAACGTGAAACCAGTTAAAAGGCTGAATCCAGTTAATAGTGGAAGAGCTTTAGAATTATTTGCGTTGTTGGCAGCGCTGCTTGCCATAAAGAATAGAACTATTTCTGCAATAAATGCGACTATGAATAAAGGACCAAAAAGAGGATTGCTAGTTGCTTGTAAAGAAAGTCCGCCTAAAACGCCTAATCCAGTTAATGCCATTCCGCCGCCTACATAAGGCAAGGCTTTGTTAACTACATTTGGGCCAATAAGTGCACTTGATTGTGCTTCACGAATAGCTTGTTGAAAATTGCTGTTTGCTGGCATAACGCACCAGGTAATTATTAATACCTATTTTGACACAAAAAAAATAAGACTTCATGAATGTGAATGCGGATGACCCTATCGTCTTTTTTTATCTAGCTCTGCGTAAGCCTCAACGACGCTTTGAACAAGTGGATGTCTTACTACATCTGCTGAGGTAAGCCTACAAACTGAAATCCCATCAACCTTTTCCAGTAAATCAGCTGCTTCAATCAATCCACTCATTTGTCCGAAAGGCAAGTCTACTTGAGTTACATCCCCAGTTACAACCATTCTTGATCTTTCACCTAACCTGGTAAGAACCATTCTCATTTGTGCTTGAGTCGTATTTTGAGCTTCATCAAGTATCACAAAAGATTCTTCTAAAGTTCTGCCTCGCATGTATGCCAAAGGAGCAACTTCAATTACGTTTTTTTCAATAAGTAAATTAGTTTTTTCTTGTCCTAGTAAAGAGTGTAGAGAATCATATAAAGGTCTCAGATAAGGATCTACCTTTTGCTGTAAGTCTCCTGGTAAAAAACCCAATCTCTCCCCAGCCTCAACTGCAGGTCTTGTCAGAATAATTTTCTCAATTTTTCTCTCAGTAAGCATTCGCACTGCAAAGAGAGTTGCTAAAAATGTTTTTCCTGTTCCTGCTGGGCCTAAAGCAAAAGTAAGATCACTTTTTTCCATAGCTTCCACATAGAATTTTTGTCTAATTGTTCTTGGTCTTAAAAGATTTCCTCTTTGACTTCTAGCTAAAACTTTATTTGTTGATTTGGCGTGATCATTTTTTTTACCATTATCCAATGCTTCAGCCGCGGCATGTAAATCTACGGCAGAGACAATTTGTCCCTCTTCCCAAATTGGTCTAACTAATTCAACAATTGCTGCAGCTCTCTCTAATTGATAAGAATTTCCTTTTATTTCGAGCTGCAATCCCCTTAATGCAAAAGCAGCACCAGTAAGGGTTCCCAATCTGTGAAGTGTTGACTGACCAGTCCCTGACAAAGCTGTAGCAGCATCGGAATCAGGCAGATCTATACAAAAGCGACCTTCAGTGGTTGCTTCAGACATAAATTTTCTTGAAATTATTGATATTCATCAAAACTTCTTATTCAGAAGTTTCCGATGCCGCTGCATCTTTTTTCTTTGCTGATCTTTCTTTTTCTTGTTTTTGCTTACCTAGAACTTCAGCAGGTCGAACTTTCTTTTCAAGGAGCCCTCCTTTTTCTAATAAAGTTCTTACTGCATCAGTAGGCTGCGCACCTTGTCCTAGTCGAGTTCTCAAAGCCTCTGTATCTAACCTAGTTTCTTTGGTTCTTGGATTGTAAAAGCCTAATTCTTGTAGGGGGCGACCATCTCGCCTTGAAGTGCTATTACAGGCAACTAGACGAAAGCTGGATTCACGTTTTTTACCAAACCGCTTGAGGCGGAGCTTGATCATCTTCGATTTATTTGTAAGTGGATTGAACTCATAAGTTCTTCACAGTAATAATACTCCACAGATGATTAATTTAGCTTTTTGTTATTTCTAAAGATCACCAAAACCTTTCTTTTTCTTAACTGGACGCTGTCTTCGGGGCGCAGAGCCTCCCCTTCCTTTTCTTGACTGATATGGATTAGCACCTTGTGAGGGCATGCCAGGGAGGCCTCCCATGCCAGGAAGTCCTCCGTCCATCCCAGGGAGTCCTCCTCCAGTAGACATCTGCTTCATTAAGCCCCGCATCCTCTGAAAATCCGCGAGAACCTTGTCTACGTCTGCTGGCTGATGTCCGCTGCCACTTGCAACTCTTCGGCGTCTTGATGGTTGTGCTGCCAATAATTCAGGCTTATTCCTTTCCTCTAACGACATTGAACCAATCATTGCCTCAATTTTTTTAAGTTGATCTTCGCCACTTTTAATCATTCCATCATCAATTTTATTCATCCCTGGAATCATTTTTAGCAGTCCCCCTAGAGAGCCCATTCTCTTTATCATCCTCATCTGTTTTACAAAATCCGAAAAATCAAAAGTTGCTTCTTGAAGCTTCTTTTGCATGATTTCAGCATCAGCAATTTCAACTTCTTTCTGTGCTTTTTCAACAAGAGTTAGAACATCGCCCATTCCTAAGATTCTGCTAGCCATCCTCTCGGGATAAAAAGGTTGCAATGCCTCAACCTTTTCACCCGTCCCTATAAATTTGATTGGTTTGCCACTGATTTTTCTAATAGAAAGCGCAGCTCCGCCCCTTGAATCTCCATCAAGCTTTGTGAGAACAGCACCTGTTATTCCTACTTTCTCATGAAAACTTCTGGTGATGTCTGCGGCCTCTTGGCCAATCATTGAATCAACTACTAACAAAACCTCATCGGGTTGAACAGCCTCTTTAATTCGAACCATCTCTCCCATCATCTCGGTATCAATTTGAAGCCGCCCAGCAGTATCTACAAGAACAGTGTCAAATCCTTCTTCCCTGGCTTTTTCCAAGCCTTTTCTTGCAATCTCCTCAGGCTTTGAATTTGAACTTAAATTAAAAACCTCTACACCAATTTGATTTCCCAGCGTTACCAATTGATCAATAGCTGCTGGTCTATATGTATCAGCAGCGACGAGTAGTGGCTTTTGATTTTTTTCTTTAAGAAGCAATCCAAGTTTTGCTGTGGCTGTAGTCTTCCCAGCGCCCTGAAGTCCAGCCATTAAAATTACAGTTGGCTTTTCCTCTGAATCTGCTAAAGGGTCATTCTCACCCCCCATTACATTTACTAGTTGCTCATGAACTACTTGAATAAATTTCTGACCAGGATTTATACCTCTGACAACCTCTGTACCAATGGCCTTGACTCTAACTTCTTCGATAAACTCTTTTACTACAGACAAACTAACGTCAGCTTCTAAGAGAGCTCGTCTAACCTGTTTAAGTGCTTCATCTACATTTTCATCTGAAATCTTAGCTTCACCTTTAAAGGCCTTAACAGCATCTTCAAATTGATTAGTTAGTTCCTCAAACATTTGCTTAGAGTTACAGAAAAAATTTAAAAATTATTTTTTAATTTCCACTAATATAGTCAACTAGCATCCAGTTTTTTTTATTCTTACCTATTATATACTTAACTTTCAAGGCTGGAATAACTGTTTCCGATAAAACCTCACCATTAGAACTAATCCTTTTATCTTGATAGTTTAATTCAACATCTGCTGCAATTCTTTTGTCTGATCTTTGAACAATGTTGATTGAATTTATATTTGCATCAATGATCTGTCTTTGTCCTAATAATTTATCTTTTTTTCTCTGTTCAATAACTCTATTAAATAGAGAGACTCTAGCGACCGAAGAAAGCAACTGACTTTCTGAACCATTCAAAATATCTGCCTTACCTGCTAACCATGATTCTATAAGTAATTGAATTTCTTGAGTTGAGGGATCTACTGAAGTAAGAGGAATTGATTTATTTAAATCTAATATTGATTTGCTATTAACTATTTCACTTGATACTTTATCTTTAATTTTAACATCTTTTGGTTTAGATAATTCAGATTTAGAGATTTTATCAAGAGCATTATTTTCCGATGATTTTCTCTGTGTAAGAATCCCTAAGCTTGTTCCAAAAATAAATAAACTAATAAATGCTAAAGCACTTGTATAAGCCGGACGTTTTAATATAAAAGATTTGAAACCTGACTTTTTGATCAATTCAAATGTTGAATAATATTTTAAGATTATCTTTTTAAGTAACTCAGATATTAAAAAAGCATATCCACTTTGCAATCGTGATTTAAAAGACTTTTCTTTCAGAATTTCATCCAAAGCCCCACCTGGCATTGGCAAATCAGCTTGTTTCTCAGAGTTTTTTGATGCATTTTTCTCAATTTGTTGCTCAGGGGCCAATGACGATAAGAATGAAAATCCCGCTTTTGCCATGCCTAATGCCCCTTTTGATTCCAACTGCTCTACATAAATTTGAACTTCTTTACTAGCGAACCAATCATCAAGATTTACAGTTTGTATTTCAACATCCTTAAAACCCACCAATACATCTTTTTTCAACCAATTTCTGCAGTAATCACAAAGAGCTCCCAATGTCTCACCTGGATAATTGTCTAACCAGTCTTTTAATTTCTCATCTGAACTGCTTCTAAAACGAGCCTCTGCTTGCTGTACATCCCCTAACAAAAGATCTAGGCATCCAATTAATGGCATAGGGTCAAAACCACTAATATTGATATTTCGGAGGTATTTACGAGCTTCTTGCAAGAGTTCTGGTTTCCGATAAGAAAATCCAGAAGCAATCAAGGCAAAAGCAGCAAGAAAGCCAGCATCTTCGGACCCCCTTCGATACCAATTTACGTAGATTTTTGACTGCTCTTTTGCAGTCAAAAATTTCCTGATTTGTAGGAAAAAGAGCTCAAAATCATTTTGATTTAATCCTGCTATTTTTTCTGAATTTCTTTTCCCTTCTAGTCCGCCCCTTTTATTTACAAAGTCTTCCAACAATAGCAAGCCTTCATGATGAGATTTCTCATCTTCTTTATCTCTACTTAATAAATCAAGTATTCTGTAGGGAAGTAAAATCTCTAAATCAGACTCAAGGGTTTTTCTTTCTTCAACAAGCTTTCCCATCCTCTGCAATAATTGTATCCCTTCTTGAAGTAAATCAGCTCCTGAGGCGTATCTTCTGCAAGCCTGCTCATCAATAGAGGCATCTCTACAAGATAAGGCTGCTATTAAAGTCAAATCTGACTCTCTACCACTTCCCAAGGCTGGGGCTTGAGGAGGTTGCAATGCTTTTTTTGCAAGCTTAAAAGCTTGGAAAGAAGCATTTGATTCCCATAGGAGAAGTAATCCAGCAACTTCTCTATTTGAAGATAAATCAAGTCCAGAAGAACCCTCAATAAGAGCAAGTTCGTAGGATTGTCGTTCAGCAGGATTAGATAACAGATCAGCAGAAAGCCTTAGCAGCTCAGATCTCTGAGCTAAAACTTCATAAGTAAAGCCTTGCTTTGGAGGACGATCTAGCCTTAGCTGAAAAGCCCTAAGGACTTCCTCAGCATTTGCAGAAGGGCTAACCCCCAATAAGCGAAAATGATCAATAGGTAATTCCAATCGCTACTAGGTAATCAGAAAAAAAAGCTCTAGGCATCGTAAGGGGTTTTAACCATTTTGCATCCATTGACGCTTAAAGTCTAAAAAGGATTGATAAGTGAATATGAACAAAACCATGTCTCACAACCAAGACAAAACCGGCCAAAACCCTATTCAGCAAAGGGAACACGCCGACAGACTAAGCAATCTTGGCAACACTAAGCCAGCTCAGATCAATAGAGAAATTGGTTTAAATCTTTTCAAAGATATGACTTTAGGAAGACGTTTTGAAGATAAATGCGCTGAAATGTATTACAGAGGGAAGATGTTTGGGTTTGTTCATCTTTACAACGGGCAAGAAGCGATAAGTACAGGTGTTATTGGGGCAATGAAACGCAAACATGACTGGTTTTGCAGTACCTATAGAGATCATGTTCATGCTTTGAGTGCTGGAGTACCTGCAAAAGAGGTGATGAGCGAACTATTCGGCAAAGAGACAGGCTGCAGTAAGGGGAGAGGTGGATCTATGCATCTATTTTCAAAAGAACATCATCTACTTGGAGGTTATGCATTTATTGGTGAAGGTATTCCAGTTGCCCTTGGCGCAGCTTTCAGCAGCAAATATAGAAGAGAGGCACTTAAGGAAAATAGTGATTCTGTAACTGCAGCATTTTTTGGAGATGGTACTTGCAATATTGGTCAGTTTTATGAATGTTTAAATATGGCCCAGTTATGGAAATTACCGATCATATTTGTAGTCGAAAATAATAAATGGGCTATTGGGATGGCCCATGACAGAGCGACTAGTGAGACTGAAATATGGAGAAAAGCTTCGGCATTTGGAATGCCAGGAGAAGAGATTGACGGTATGGACGTATTAGCAGTAAGAGGGGCTACTCAGAGAGCCCTAGAGCGAGCAAGAGCAGGAGGAGGACCAACTCTTATAGAATGCTTAACTTACAGATTCAGAGGCCATTCGTTGGCTGATCCAGATGAACTTAGGTCAGAGAAAGAGAAGGAGTTCTGGGCTAAAAGAGATCCAATTAAAAAGCTAAAAAACGATTTAACTAGTTCCGGATTGATCTCTGATGAAGAATTAAAAAATATTGAGAAAGAAATTGATCTAGAAGTTAATGATGCCGTTGAATTTGCATTAAGCGCACCAGAGCCTGACCCTAGTGAACTAACTAAATATATTTGGGCAGAAAACTAAATTAGATAAAATTCAAATTCCACTTGGAAGCTTTCTAGTTAGATTTCTCAATTTCCTTAGAGCTTTTAGCTCAACTTGTCTAACTCTCTCGCGGGAAACCTGTAAGAGTCTTCCTATCTCCGCGAGAGTATGTCTTTCATTACCCTCTAAGCCAAATCTAAGTCTGATAACGTGCTGCTCTTGTTCGCTTAGATGACTGAGCCACCTTCCTAGTTGTTCTTGATGAATTTTTTGTTCAACTTTATCCAGAGGCTCTTCTCCTGAACCGTCAGCTATTAGATCACCTAAAAAGCTTCTGCCTTCATCGCCATTAACGGGAGCATCAAGACTGCTAGTAGTAAGAGCTTGCCTCAAAATCGAATCAAGTTCTTCTAACTCAATCTCCATTGCCTCAGCTATTTCAATACGGCTAGGCATTGCACCGAGCTTGTGAGCCAAATCTAAACTGACTTTTCTAATAGTTGCCAATCTCTCGCTTAAATGAACAGGTAGTCGAATTGTTCTTGACTGACAAGCAATAGCCCTAGTCATGCTTTGCCTTATCCACCAAAAAGCATAGGTAGAAAACTTATAACCACGGGTTGGGTCGAATTTTTCTACCGCTCTTTCTAACCCAAGAGAACCTTCCTGGACTAAATCCAAGAGTTCAAGACCTTTCCCTTGATATTTTTTTGCGACACTTACAACGAGTCGAAGATTGGCTTTCATCATTCTTTCTTTTGCCCTTCGTCCAATTCGAATCAATCTTCTTTGATGTGAATTAAATTCTTTGCACTCTTCCTTAATCTGACCATCCTCGGTAAGGGTCATCATTGTTTGAACCTGATTACCAAGTTCAATTTCTTCGGCTGGCGTTAAAAGAGGAACTCTTCCAATGGAGGAAAGGTACCAACTTATTGGATCACTGCTGCGTCGCTTTTGGGATTCAGCAGGCTTGGGTGCAGATGAAACCATTGTTTCTAGACCCGTTTTCAAAGTGATAAGACTTTCCTACAAAAATCGTAAAAGATGCCTGGGTTTCATGAAGGCTTCAGATTCTGTTGACGATTAGTTAACAAATGACACAAAAACAACCATTTAACGCCCTTTAAATGGTTGTTTCAAAACATTTCAAGTGCTTTCCTTTTTTATTAATTCACTAAGAAAAGTGCCAATAGTGCTCGCTGTGCTCCCTTTTCTGCAAAAAGCACCTGCATATGCATGCATCAAAGCTGAGGCAGCAAGCAAACTAGTATCCAATTTTTTATCACTTGCAAGCCCAGAAGCACCCATCCCTGAAACAAACCCAGCTAAAACATCTCCAAGGCCAGTTCTTGCAACACTTGGATTCACTTGCCCTATTTGCCAGGTTTTCCCTTCTGGATCAGAAATAACACTATGAGCACATTTTAATAAAACCGAAGAACTACAAATTTTTGCAGCTTCAATTCCAGCCTTCAATGGATTCGAGCAATCAATGAAAGGAAATAGCCTTTTAAATTCTTCAAGATGAGGGGTAAGCCAGGTGGGACCTTTTCTTTCGTTTAGCCATTGCCAACCTTTCGAAGTTATCGACAGCCTATTGATTCCATCAGCATCAAGAACAAGTAGGCCTTTGAAATTCTGTAAGTCAGAGCCAAAACAATCTTTTTCTTCTGCAATCCCTAATCCAGGTCCAAGCAAAATCGAGTCAAACCTATTCAAATCAACTTCATTTAAAACTTTGGAAAAATCTGAAGAACCGTCCTGAAAAGTATTTAGATCTCCAAGCAATAAGACTTCAGGGTGAGCACTCCAAAGGGCAGATGAAACTGAATTAGGCAAAAAAGCGCTAACACTGCCTGTTCCACTTGCTAAAGCCCCATTCAAAGCAAGGGATGCTGCTCCTCTGTATTTCTCACTTCCTGCAATCACCAGAACTCTTCCTCTCTGATATTTACTTTTACTTTTACTTGGCTTAGGCCAAACGAAAGTAGATAAATCTGAAAACGAAATCCTCAGAGGCTGGTTTTCAGGAAGATCAGCCAAAATCTTATCTGGGATCCCGATATCTACTCTCTTTATATCTCCCACAAAATCAATAGCTGAATCTTGAATCAGCCCAGTCTTAAAAAGGCCTAAAGATAGTGTGTAATTAGCTTTGCATGATGTATTTGATACTGTAAATCCATTGTCTGAGTCTAATCCAGCGGGAACATCAATACTAATTAATTTATCAGGACTAGATTTCTTCTTCGTATTCAATAAATGAACTATTTCATCAGAAATAATTCTTGATTGACCTAATCCAAATAATGCCTCAATCCATAATGAATCAGAATTCGAATCAGGTTTTTGCTCCAAGTTTTCAATTCCTATTCGAATTGCATAATCGAAATGTTTTTGTGTTAATTCTTTTTTCAATGGGAATGGACACCAAATAGAGATATCAACGCCTGCCATATAAAGTTCTCTTGCAACAACAAGCCCATCTCCTCCGTTGTGCCCTGGCCCTACCAAAACGATTGCACCATTTTCAACCAATCCTTGTCTGTCTAATATCCATGTAGAGATACCAATCCCTACTTTTTCCATCAGAGCTTCAACAGGCATACCCATAGAAAACATTTCTTTTTCTATGTTTTGCATCTGCTCAGAAGAAACCATTAAATGTTCCGAATCAAATTGAGGCCAATTCAAAATCAAAAAGCATCCAAACCAACTATGAATAGAAGCTACTATCAATGCCCATGAATGTGGAAACAAGAGAAACAAAAAAAGTTTTAAATCATTTGACTTCAGAAGAAACAGTCGCAAAAACATTAAAAAGACTGCAAGCATTTTCTGGGAATCATTCAGTTGTAGTGGGACTTTCCGGGGGCGTAGATAGCTCCCTAACGGCTGCTCTTCTCTGTGAGGCTGGGTGGGATGTAGTGGGATTAACTTTGTGGCTAATGAAAGGTAAAGGGTCTTGCTGCTCAGATGGATTAATTGATGCCGCAGGGATATGTGATCAACTAGGAATCGAGCATCACATAGTCGATTCAAAAGAAATTTTCCAAAAAGAAATAATCAATAATGTCGTAAAAGGATATGAAGAAGGAATTACTCCTTTACCCTGCTCTCGCTGCAATAAATCAGTGAAATTCTCAGAAATGCTGAAATGGGTTAAAGAAAATAAAAATATCGAAAAGATCGCTACAGGGCATTACGCAAGGATTAGATATTCAAATGAATCTTTCGACAGAAATGATCTTCCGAGTGATGGAATTAAAAGACATAAGCTTTTAAGAGGTAAAGATCTCAATAAAGATCAAAGCTATTTTTTATATGATCTCCCACAAGAAATCTTAGGGAAAACAATCTTTCCTCTTGGAGAATTAACCAAAGAGATAACACGAATCGAAGCTTTTAAACATTCACTAAAAACTGCTGAAAAGCCAGAAAGTCAAGACCTTTGTCTTGCTGAACATTACGGATCAATGAATGCTTTTATTGATAAGTATCTACCCAAAAAGGAAGGAGAAATTGTCCTTAAAAATGGGAAGATTATAGGTTCCCATAATGGAATTCAGCATTTCACGATAGGACAACGAAAGGGATTAGGTATTGCATGGGAAGTTCCTCTACATGTTGTTGAAATTGATGCCTCTTTCAACAGGGTTATTGTTGCCCCAAGAGAAGATTCTGGCAAGTCAGAGTGTATTGTCAAAGATATAAATTGGGTATCAATTGAAGCGCCTAAAAAATCAATAGAAGTTGAGGTCCAAATCAGATACAGAAGCAGAGCAGTGAAAGCAAAGTTAATACCAATTATTGAAAGTACTAAAGGAAATTATTGTTATAAATGTCATATTCATTTTGAGGAAGATCAATTTTCAATTACTCCTGGACAAGCAGCAGTATTTTATAAGGGTGATTATGTATTAGGAGGAGGAATTATTTCGAAAGAGTCTTAATATAAATTATACTTATGTAATCGCAAAATGCATATTAAACTTACAAAAATAACTGTGATTAAAGGCAGGTCAGAGGTTAATGTATACAATGTTTTCTTTCTATTTAATTCAAGGTCAACGAGTTGAACAAGTTCTTTATTTGATTTAAGGAGGGTATCAATTCTTCCATTACTTTTAATCAAAGATGTTGGCCCAGTATTGGAGACAGATATTAAATTTTTTGATGTTTCAATACTCCTTAATTGAGCAATAGATAAAAATTGTCTTTGCAAAGAAATAGGATAGGGATCTAAATTTGCAATCACTAAAATCCATTTAGCTCCTTGATTTACTGCTTTAGCTATAGCTTTTCCATTACTCAATTCATAACAAATAGCACCTGCAAAAGATGGGCCCTCCCAATCAAGAAATCTTGATGGATTCCCACTTTCAATTCCACCTACTGCAGAAAGGCCATTTTTCATAAAATTAGGCAATGCAGGAATCCATTCGCCCAGAGGAACTAATCTAGATTTGTCCAACACACCTGAAAAAGACTCATCACCAGGATTAAAAACCAATATTGAACTTCGTAGAGAACCATTTATTTTCCTGAAACCTCCAGAGAGAAATTTAATAGGAAAATCTCGAATCTTTGTTCTATCCAAAGGCAACGTTCCCTCTGGAGCAATTAAAAAAGATGCCTTCATTTCAACCGCATCAGTTAAAGCTCTATTTACTTTTGAAGGCAAAGCATTTATTTCTTCCTGACTAAATTTTTGTCTTATTGGCATATTTGTTTGCCACATCGCAACCTGTTCTGCCGAATCAATTGGAGAATCCAACAACAAGATAAATCCAATTAAATGAGCTACCGAAAAATATGCAACACCAAGAATAATCAATTTCTTGAGTTTTTTTCTAGCTTGAAAAGCAATTGAAAGTTGCCAAATCCACCATCCAGCTAAAAGATGGATAGAGGCCAAGCCGCCCGAACCTATCCATCTTGCTAATCCAGCCAAATATCTATCTTGTGGTAATAAACTTGGCCCTACACCCATCCAAAACAAAGGGCCTCTAGATAGGATTTCTTCAGTCAGACCCCATATTGTTGATAATAAGACGGCATAAATAAACTTATTTTCTAATTTAGAAAACTGCAGTCTTCCAGGAGCCAAAACCCCCCTTAAAACTGACCAACTCAAAACCAGAGTCCCTCCAAAGGCTCCACAAAAAAGCCATATAAAAATTGTAATAGGCAAGCTTAAATTTGAGTTTATCCCTACCCAACTGAGTGGATGCAAAGATAACAACCACTTATGACTCCATAAAATAGCCATCGCGCCCCAACAAAAGCCCCCCCATGGATTCTTACTAGCCGGCCAAAGTAAAGATATTCCCAAAAGCATGAAGAAATAATTGCCTTCAGCAAGGGATATTCCTGCTAGAGCTCCACCAGCAAAAGCTTTAATAAAAAGAGAATAGATATTATTCATAAATCTAATTTAATAAAATATACACCAGCAAAATTCATACTCCCTGGTTAGTTATCTTTTAAATAGATGTCATTTGGGTATTAATCTGTAAGAATATTTCCGACTGCTTAATATTGCTGTGAGAGAAATCTTAATTAGCTTTTCTGTTTGCCTTAGCTGCTTGATGATTGCAGTGATCAGCCAAATCATCTCGCCGACTCCAACGAATGCCTTACAAATAGTCCAACCAATCCAAGCGGATGTAAGGCAATCCACAAAAACCAGCGAATCTGTAACTAATCCATTTGAATTAGACCCAGAAGACCCAAATCCATCACTTTTTACTATGGCTTCAGATAAAACCAATGCAAGTAGCGCTCCTCTAGGAGGAGCTGAGATAGGAGCATCTCAAGTAACTTCAAGTGGTCTGAAAATTACTGAATTAGTTTTAGGTGATGGTCAAGAAGCCACCCCAGGAACAAGTGTCTCAGTAAATTACAAGGGTACTCTTGATGATGGGAAAGAATTTGACAGCAGTTATGGAAGAGGTCCTTTTGAATTTTCTTTAGGTGCAGGGATGGTGATAAAGGGTTGGGATGAAGGAGTCGCAGGAATGAAAGTTGGAGGTAAAAGGAAATTAGTCATCCCACCAGAATTGGGGTATGGCAGTAGAGGAATAGGTCCAATCCCCCCTAATTCAGTTTTAACTTTTGAAGTTGAATTATTGGGTGTTAAGTGAATTTCTTAAATTATTCAGAAAGCTCTAGAAAAAGTTATGGCGTTTGTTGACAAACGCCATTAATGTAAAAAAAAATGTTCACAAATTATTTTCAGATGTTGCGCAAAACAATTAAATCAATCTTTAACAAGCTTCCAGCAAAATCTGTTCACGCTCACTGTGACGGACCTTGCGGTGTATATGACCCTGCTTCTGCAAGAGTTGCTGCTGAGGCAGTTTTATCTATGACGAAAAAACTTATTGCTCTAGCTCCAGCTGGTAACGATCAAGCTTCCATTTCAGCTTATAACAACACTTTTTCTCGCTTCGTTGCGATTAAGGAAGAAGAATCACAAAAGGCCAAAAAAGAACTTCTAATCCTCTGGACTGATTATTTTAAGCCTGAACACCTAGCTACATATCCAGATCTTCATGACACTTTTTGGAAAGCAGCAAAGCTTTGTAGTGCATGCAAGGTAAATATTGATCAAACAAAAGCAGAAGAATTATTAGCAGCTGTGCAAAAGATTCACTCTATGTTTTGGTCTTCAAAAGGAAGAAATGATAGCTGGGTTACCGCAAGCTGATAAAAGTCCTCTTCACAAGCCAGACTTATTTACTTTATTTACTTTAATAATCGGTTACCGACAATATTTACGTGTTGTCGGTAGTTCTATGGAAAGAACTCTCAAAGAGGGAGATTTAGTAACATATAAAAAGTTAAACCAAAAAAATATTAAGTTGGAGATTGGCGATATCGTTGTTGCCTCTCATCCAAAAATAAAAAACAAGTTAATAATTAAAAGAATTTATAGCATTTATCAAAACAAATTTGATTTAAGGGGAGATAACTCCTTAGCAAGCACTGACAGTCGAGAATTGGGTTTAATTGAATTAGATTTAATCATTGGGAAAGTAGACAAAATTTTCTCTAAATAGATTTAAGAGATTGGTATAGATATTTGACTTAATTTATAACTTACCAATTAATTTTTTAACTCCACCTAATATATCTTGCTGTGACATAAGAGATTCACCAACTAAAACAGCGTCCGCCCCATAACTCTTTACTAAATCTAAATCCTCACGAGTAAATAAACCTGACTCGCTTACCAAAGTAATAGAATTTTCCTTGATTTGGTTAGCATAATTCTTAGCCAACTTCTTTGTGACTTCAAGATCAGTTTTAAAACTCTTTAAATTTCTATTATTAATACCTATTAACTTAAATACATTAATATTTAGAACTCTTTCAAGTTCTTCTGAGTCATGAACCTCTACTAATATTGCTAGTCCCAAATGTTCCGCAACCTTAGATAAGTACTTTAAATCAGAATCAGTCAGGATTGCGGCTATCAAAAGTGCCGCATCAGCGCCAGCAGCTCTTGCTTGGTAAAGCTGATAGGGATAAAGAATAAAATCCTTGCAGAGGATTGGGATTGTGATTTCCTTTCTAACCTCAACTAAGACATCAAAACCTCCTTGAAAAAATTTTTTATCTGTTAAGACTGATATACAATTAGCACCTCCATCTTGATACATTTTACCTATCATTATCGCGTCAAAGTCCTCTCTAATTATCCCTCTACTTGGACTAGCTTTTTTTATTTCTGAGATTAGTGCTGGTTTCGAATTACTATTTCTTAATGCATCTATAAAATTTTTTGTTTTGGGTAAATCCTTAATCTTTTTCTTTAAATCTTCAAGCGAAACTTTTTTTCTTGCAATCTCCACTTCTAGATGTTTTTCCCAAACAATTTCCTCCAAAATATTTTTAGGTTTTGAATCGGGGTGAGGGATTGCATACTCTAAATTAGCTACTTTTATGCTTGGATTAGGAGGTCTTCTTCTAATTTCCATAATTTAAATAAGTAATGATCTATAAAATAAAATTTGATTTACTACTTCTTTATTTGTAAAGATGCCTGTTTATAGGCAACCTCTACAACTTCGCTTAATGTTGGATGCGTATGAACTTCTTTTGCTAAGTCATTGACTCGCTGTCTTCTCGAAATTGCATTAGAAACTTCTTGTATCAGATCAGCCGCATGTAATCCATAAATATGTGCCCCAAGGACCTCTCCTGTATCTTTATTAAAAATCAACTTCATAATTCCATCACTTTCTAATTCAGCCAAGGCCTTAGAGTTAGCTTTAAAATAACTTCTAACAATTCCAAGTTCAAAGCCTTCATTTTTCGCTAGATCTTTTGCTTCTTCTTCCGAAAGTCCAACGGAACTTATCTCAGGGTGAGTAAAAGTCGCTGCAGGAATACTTCTGTAGTCAATTTCTATTACTTTTCCTAAAATATTCTCTACAGCAATACTCCCCTGCGCTGCAGCGGTATGGGCCAACATCAACTTACCTGTAACATCTCCAACTGCCCATAGATTAGGAATTGGTTTTTCATTTACCAATACTCTCATCTGATCATCAATTGGAATAAAACCTCTCGTTGTTTCAACTCCAACGGATTGTAGATTTAGATTTTTAGTCGACGGTACTCGACCTGTTGCGACCAAAACAGCGTCAACCTGTAACTCCTCAATTAC
This sequence comes from Prochlorococcus marinus str. MIT 1214, assembly GCF_027359355.1. Lineage (NCBI taxonomy): Bacteria > Bacillati > Cyanobacteriota > Cyanophyceae > Synechococcales > Prochlorococcaceae > Prochlorococcus > Prochlorococcus marinus. The sequence continues at coordinate 862,818 of NZ_CP114777.1, forward strand.
TTCTCGATTCTTTGCATCTGTAAGCTCGACCTCGACGGGACAACCTGGCTTAACTTTAGTAGCGAATACTCCAGCTCGAGTTTCAATGTCTCTTTTATCAATTAAATTTCGTGAAGCAATTTTCGTGATATCGGGATCAAAAGTTGGCATTACTTTATCAAGAGCTTCAATCATGGTTACCTCACAACCTAAAGCTGTATAAATATCAGCGAATTCCAAACCTATATAGCCACTACCAATTATTGCAATCCATCTTGGCAACCACTCTAAATTAATAGCCTCATCACTTGTAAAAACAGTTCGTCCATCAATTTCAATTCCAGGCGGTACGAAAGGGTCTGAGCCTGTAGCCAAGATGATATCTCTGGCGGAAAAGATTCTATCAACTCCATTTGTTTCTCTTAAACCGACCTTTTGATTGCCTTCTAAACGTCCTTCTCCTCTAAGTATCTCAACACCCGATCTTTCTAATGTTTTAGTTAGATTTTTTCGAATTGTCTCAACTAAGTTTTTTGCATGTTCAGCAATTTTTTTACGTTCAAATCTAACTGGAGCGGAATGTATCCCAAATTCAGCAAGATGAGGAACATTTGCAAGTTCACGAACTTTACCACTGGCAGCTAGCAATGCTTTAGACGGGACACAGCCTCTGTTGACGCAGGTTCCACCCATATCTCTTGATTCGACAATCGCCACTTTCAAACCAGCCTCTGCTGCATGTTTAGCAGCATCAAAACCTCCATATCCAGCTCCGACAACAATTAAGTCAAAGTCAAAAGAAATTTCACTCACGGTTTTTTTTGAATACCCTTAACCATTTTTACTCTTTGTCGCTCCAACAAGAGAGGAACTGCCGCAGATGCCACATTTAGTGAATCAACTAATGAGCTATGAGGCAACGTAACAAAGTCTGAACAACAGGCTTCAATTGAAGAATGAACACCTGAGCCTTCATTACCAAGAACCAATACTGTAGGGAGATCCCAGTCTAATTCCCAATAAGGTTTCACTTTCTTATCAGTAATTTTATTCGGTGAAATTGTTCCTACTACTTGGTATTTATCATCGATTGCAATATTGAGTTTTGAAACAAGCATTTCAATACTTGAAGAAGTTGAATCTCCAATCCGTTCAAAAGGCACATGAAGAACTGAGCCGGCTGAAGATCTTAAAACCTTTTGATTTAGGGGATCTGCTCCAGAAGCCAACCATATAACTTCATATTCACCAGCAAGGGCTGATCGGAATAAATTTCCCATATTGCCAGGATCTTGAATCCTATCTAAAGCCAAAATGTGTTTTGGGGCTTTCCCCGGTTTTGGCAACCCTGGTATTGGGAATATCGCTGCGACACCATCAGGTGTCACTGTAGACAAAGATGCTTCTAAAACTTTAGTACTTACTAGGGTTAATAAAGATCTTGAAGCTATTTTTTTAAAAATCTCCTCATGCTCCTCACACCATTGAGGAGTTGCAAAAACTTCTGTTGGCAAGAAATTTGTTTTCAAAGCCTCTTCTAACAAATGAGAACCCTCAAGCAAAAGAGAAGAATGCTCTTCACGGCCAGTTTTTTTCAAAAGACCCCTTAGTTTTCTAACCAAAGGGTTTCTTTTACTTGTAATCAATGGCGAATATGAATTATTAATTTTCTAACCTCAAATTATTTAATTTTTGAAAAGCAGAAAAGTTTCTTTCATTGAAATAGCCACTGAATTTTCTTATTAAATTCAATAAAAACTATATTAAAAATTCTATTCAAACTTTCAACATTATCAATATTTAATTTGAACCCATCAATTTTCAATAAGGTTGACTGGACTATTTTAAATCCACTTGGCATTATGGCTGGGTAAGCAGTTCGCTCCAATATGAGTAGTGTGGCGACAATGAAGAGGAATATTATTCCGCCACATCTAGAGGTGAAAGGAGGGCGTCCGCTTAGTGGGGTTTTAAAAGTTAGTGGTGCGAAAAATTCTTCGCTAGCTTTAATGGCTGCGTCTCTTCTTACTAAAGAACAACTCCTGATTAAAAATATCCCGCAACTTACGGACATTGAAGTCATGTCAGAGATTCTTCGTAATTTGGGTGCAAAGTTAACTAAAACAAATAATTCTATCGAGATTAATTCAGAGTCCATTCATAACGTTGAATTACCCTATCAACTAGTTCATAGCTTAAGAGCAAGTTTTTTCTGTGTTGGCCCCCTACTTACAAGACTTGGAGAAGCAAAAATTCCTTTGCCTGGTGGTTGCAATATTGGAGCAAGACCTGTTGATGAACATATCAATGGTCTAAAAGCTTTAGGAGCAGAAGTTGAAGTTATAAATGATGTTGTAAAAGCTAAAGTTTCAACCAAAAACAAAAGATTACATGGATCAAATATTACTCTTAAATATCCCAGCGTTGGAGCTACGGAAACCATCTTGATGGCTTCTTGCTTAGCTTTAGGCAAAACAACTATATCCAATCCAGCGAGAGAACCAGAGATCCAGGATCTTGCAAAAATGCTTAATTCAATGGGAGCAAAGGTTTTTGGGGCTGGAACAAAAAGAATCACAATCATTGGGGTGGAATCTTTAAGAGGAACTTCTCATTGTGTTATCCCAGACAGGATAGAAGCAGGAACTTTTCTTATTGCTGCAGCAATAACACGATCGCCTCTCATTATTGGTCCAGTAATCCCTCATCATTTGAGCGCTGTTATTTCAAAATTACAAGAATGTGGCTGTTCAATATCTCATCATGGCAATCATCATTTAAAAATCATTCCAAGAGAGATCTCAGGAGTTGATATAACGACAAGTCCATTCCCTGGCTTTCCAACTGATCTTCAGGCTCCATTTATGTCATTAATGGCCACAGCTAAAGGTTCAAGCAAAATCAAAGAAAGAGTTTTTGAGAAGAGAATGCAACATGTTTTTGAGCTAAATAAAATGGGTGCCTGTATCTATCTAGAAAACAATACTGCTCATATCAAAGGAGTAAAAGAACTTATAGGTTCAAATGTAGAGGGAGGAGATTTACGTTCTTCTGCTGCCATTATCCTTGCATGCCTCGCTGCCAAAGGAAATAGTATTTTCACGGGCCTCGAACACTTAGATAGAGGCTATGAAAAATTAGAAGACAAATTAACTAATGCAGGTTCTATTATTTCTAGAAAATTTAATCAAACAACATCTCATAGTTCTTTCTCTAACAAAATAATTAGTGAAGACAATATTGATACACAAAAAAATGCAGCTTAGTTTCATATTTTTGCTATTTTTGACATAAAATAAACATATGGGAGCGTGGTGGAATTGGTAGACGCACCGCACTCAAAATGCGGCACCTTCGGGTTTGTCGGTTCAAGTCCGACCGCTCCCACTTCATTGATGAAAACTTATAATCGTTTTCCCTTAGAACTCATCAGGGGTAAAGGCTCATGGGTGTGGGACAAAAAAGGCAGAAAATATCTTGATGCTGTCGCTGGCATTGCAACTTGTTCACTAGGTCACAGTGATAAAGCATTAATCAAATCCTTATCAAAGCAATTAAGAAGACTTCAACATGTGTCTAACCTTTACGGGATACCAGAGCAAGAAGAACTAGCTCAATGGTTAACTTCACAAAGTTTTGCCAAGGGTGTATTTTTTTGCAATAGCGGTGCTGAAGCAAACGAAGCTGCAATTAAATTGGCAAGAAAATATGGGCATATTGAACGTAACATCGACAATCCAGTCATCCTTTGCTCAAAGGAAAGCTTTCACGGTAGAACTCTCGCAGCTGTAAGTGCTACGGGACAACCGAAATACCATAAAGGTTTCGAGCCAATGGTTCAGGGATTTAAATTTTTTTCTTATAACGACATTGAATCTTTTGAAAATCTATTTGATGATTTAGAAAAAACAGGTCCACAAATTGCAGCTGTATTTATTGAACCTATTCAAGGTGAGGGAGGCATAAATATTGGGGAAAAATCATTTTTTAAGCTCTTAAGAGAAAAATGTACCCACAGCAATGTTTTATTGATATTTGACGAAGTCCAAACTGGAATGGGAAGGACAGGTACTCTTTGGGGATATGAACAACTGGGTATTGAACCTGATGCTTTCACACTCGCCAAAGGGCTTGGTGGAGGTCATGCAATTGGAGCTCTATTGGTTAATCAATTGGCTGATGTCTTTCAGCCAGGTGATCATGCCAGCACTTTTGGGGGGAATCCTTTCGCTTGTAGAGCTGCTCTAACCGTTGGGAAAGAAATACAAAAAAGAGACCTCCTAAATAAAGTCACCGAGAGAGGTGCTCAACTAAAAGACGGATTAATGAAACTTTCAAATAAATATTCAGACATATTTATTTCCACTAGAGGCGTTGGGCTTATTCAAGGTCTCGTTATAAAAGACAATATAAAAATAACATCTCTTGATATTGTCAAATCCGCCATAGAAGAGAAACTACTTCTAGTATCAGCTGGTGTAAAAGTATTAAGGATAGTCCCTCCTTTAACTATTACAAAAAAAGAAATCAACGAGCTTTTATCGAGACTAGACAAATGTCTGATGAAACTTTCATAGCACAATCGAATTTTTTTGAAAGCAAAAACAAAGAATATAAAGATATGAATCTGGGCATAGATCGTATGTCATTGGCTATTAATAGCATGGGAGATCCATGTAAAAAAATGCCTGCTATTCACATAGCAGGAACAAATGGGAAAGGCTCTATTGCAGCTTTTATTAACAGTGTTCTTAGCTTAGCAAATATCAAAACTGGAGTTACCACTTCCCCGCATTTAGTTGATTGGGTCGAGAGGATATGTATCAACAAGACTCCAATATCAAAAGAAGAATTTCAATCATTAAGCCTGTCTCTTTCTCCAATTGCAAAGAAATATAGCTTGACTCCTTTTGAATATGTTATTGCAATAGCATTTAAATATTTTACTCTAAAGGAAGTTGAACTGCTTATCCTTGAAGTAGGTCTTGGAGGTAGACTTGATGCAACAACAGCACATAAATATAGACCTATTATTGCATTTGGAGCTATTGGGCTTGATCATTGTGAATATTTAGGCAATAGTCTAGAAAAAGTAGCTATTGAGAAAGCAGCTATAATAACTACAAACAGTACTGTCGTTACAGCCACTCAACACAATATTGTAAGAAAAGTTTTAGTAGAGACTGCCAAGAGGAAACGAGCAGTCATTCATTGGGTAGACCCACTTCCATCAGACTGGGAACTAGGCCTATCAGGAGTAATACAGAAAGAAAATGCAGCTGTAGCTAAAGGAGTTGTTGAATCCTTAAAAAATATTGGATGGAATATTTCTGAAAGACAACTTCGAGAAGGCTTATGTCTTACTAAATGGCCTGGAAGACTTCAAACAACAAAATGGGAAGGGATGCCTATAGTTGTTGATGGTGCACATAATCCTCATGCGGCAAAGCAATTATCAATTGAAAGAGACGCATGGACTGATCAAGAAAGTGGAATTATTTGGATACTAGGGATTCAAATAAGAAAAGACATAATAGGCATTTTGCGTAAGCTAATTAGAGAAAAAGATTTAGCTTGGATAGTGCCTGTCCCAGGCCAACAAAGCTGGTCAAAAGATCAAATTTTGAGTTTTTGCCCTAAATATAAAGACCAAATCAAAGAAGCACTTAGTGTAGAAGAAGTATTATCAACACTTAAAAAACAATATAGATGGCCATCTCCACCACCTGTCATTTCAGGATCGCTATATTTAATAGGTGACCTTTTTCAAAGGAAAGTATTGAAAAGTTAAATTGTTTAAAATAGAGCAATTAAATCAATTAACTTTTAGATTCCAGCCTTTGAGTTTACCTGGATTGAGAATTCCTTTTGGATCAAAGTTACTCTTCGCTTGCACTTGATCAGAGTCAATTACACCTAAGCCTCCATCTTCAACAGTGATTGTATGCGGATTAAAAATCACTGCACCAAGACCTTTGCATTGACTGATTAATTGATTCATAGCTTCTTCACCTTGCCATTTAACAAGTGGGAGTGAGGCTAATCTTTGAACTCCATTTTGACGAACACATTCCAAATGCCATAAAAGATTCGATCCCCAATCAGCTTTCAATTTTCTAATAATTTCAGATTCAGGTTGAGGAAGAAGCATTTGCAAATATGTCCAATCAGAATCAATGCCACGCATATGTAAAGTTGTATGGTTCCAAGAAAGCTCTCGAAGACCTGTCCCCGCCCTCAGATTTTCCGGGCCTAAGTCGTAAAAGTCAGCACCAACTGATTTTGCAAGGCGCTCAGTTGTACTAACACCGTCAGGCGAGACCAGCAGTAAAATCCTATGTTTACCTGAGGGTTTACCAGACCAATGGGGAAGACAATTAACAATTTCTTTTTCTAATAAGGTTCCCAAATACAGCTCCAGTGCAGCGCAATTAAATTTGTTTAATAAGTCGACAGCCTGTTTCCAATCAAAACAGTCAACAACTATTTGTTGCCATTTAATATATGGAGCAGTTGTTAATTTTAATGCAGTCATAATCCCATTAGTTCCATAAGCATGATTCAAAGCCTCTGAGTTATTTGCGTCCAATTCAAGTTTTCTTGGTGAATCCTCAGTCGTTATTATTTCTAAGGATTGCAAATGACCAGGATCTCGCAAGAATCCCCAACGAACAGATCCTATTCCACCCGAGCCACCAGCGATAAAGCCACCAATCGAGGCGCTTCTCCATGTACTTGGAAGCAACCGCAACTGACGACCATGCTTAATCAACTCATCATTAATATCTCTAAGCAAACAACCAGATTCAACTGTAATTTCACCTGTTTTTGAATCAAAATTTCTAATTTTCTTAAGACCAGACATAACCATAACAACTCCACCGTTAAGAGGAACACACTGCCCATAGTTCCCTGTTCCAGAGCCTCTAAGGGTCAAAGGAGTTGAATACTTATTACAAATTTGAGCCACAACAATAATTGCATCGACCGAAAGTGGTCTAATGACTATGTCAGCCACACAATCTTTTAATTCATTGATCAATATTGGCGAATAATCAAAGAAATCTTTAGAGAACCTTTTTAAATCACTAGTTTTTTGATAGATCTCTAGATCAGGAATTGATTTTAATTCACTTAAAATCAATTCTATTTTCTCTTTATTAGTCATGACTCATCATTTATGAATGTTGATTTTTTGTTTTAGGCAATTCATTCAAGAATTCACCATTAACGACTACTCTTCGTTTAGGTCTATCAGACAAAGCTTTGACCCAACTATTTGAATCTAACAAAATAAAATCGGCAGGACTTCCCTTTTGAAAAAGGCCATCCCATTGAAGGCTAAGCACTTGTGCTGCAGACGAGGTAAACGGTGAAAGGCCTAATCTGTCCCAGGGAGATAAATGAGCAATTGGCATGGAAAAAGCCATTAAATTTATTGGATCAAAATTAGACAAAGGGAACCATGCATCATTGATATTGTCCCCTCCAACAGATACAACAACTCCAGCCTTTTGAAGTTGAAATATTGGAGCCAGCGGTCTTTTAATTAAAGTGGAGCGATCTTTTCTTCCAAGAAGCCAAGAATTAGTTAGAGGCAAAGCAACGACCTTTAACTTATTTTTAGCCATTTTTTTTGCCAAATGTGAAATCGCCTTTTCTTTCAGTAATCCCATGCTGCTTAAATGACTACAAGTTATTGACATCTCATTTTCAACTTTACCTAATACTTCTAGAAGTAATTTCAATCCTCCAGCCGAACAAGACTGAGACTCATCAATATGTAGATCAATATCACAATTAAGTCTATTTGCGAGTTGCACTAGATGCAATAGGGACTTAAAAGTCCTCCTCCTGTTAAAAGGAGGAGCTATTACTCCACCTAAAAGATCTCCATTGGAAGCAACTCTTTGAGCTAAAAGAGCTCCTTCATCAGTTTGCCAAAAGTCCAATGGAACCAAAGCTACAAACTGTAAGAAAATTTTTTCTTGCCATTTTTTTCTAACATCCTCCAAAAGATCCCAATCTCTCATTGCAGTTTTTCCAAAACTATCAATATGGGATCTAATTGCCCTGATCCCATTAACAAGAGCTAGATTGAGAGACTTTTCAACGCTGAAAATCAATTCATCTTTGGACCTCAATTCATATTCACTTAGATTCGCAACTAAGGCTTCTTTGTACGTACCTTTCAAATTGGATGAACGGTACCATGAGAATGCTTTATCTATGTGTGCATGAGGTTCCGCAAATCTTGGCAGAAGAATTTCCTCAGGAACTTTAGATGTTTCTTTTAAACCCTTAATTGAGGTAATCGTTCCATCCCGCCATTCAATTTGAATAGAGGACAAGCCTTCTTGATCAATTGATGTTCCTAATACATCCTTTCCATTTCCAATCAAACATCTTGGGACAAGAACATCTACACGCCCAGATTTTGGAGGACTTGCAATCAATTCAACATTTTTTGCGAAATTCACTTTTGAATAGATTTCAATCCCGAGCTTTTATTAATTCGGGTTCTAATTACACAGTAACTTCAATACCTGTCAATTGCGTTGTGATCAAAATATAAAAAGTCAAAAATTTATTCCTTACTATCTACAATGTTTACAAGCTAAATTTTTTACCAAAATCATTTTGGAATCTCAAAATGACAAATCATTGGTAGATTAAAAGCACAAGGCGGGCGTCGCCAAGTGGTTAAGGCAGCGGCTTGTGGCGCCGCTATTCGGGGGTTCGAATCCCCTCGCTCGCCCTTGAACATTTTTTGTAATCAATTTCAAAAATCTTTTTTCTAAGGAAAAAAATAAACCTGCGATGACAGCATCCATAGTTCCTAATAAACAAAGCACATCCTTAAGGACCAACAGAGGAAGCTATTGGATTACCACTTTTGGATGTCAAATGAATAAAGCTGATTCAGAAAGAATGTCAGGCATCTTGCAAACAATGGGATATCAGCTTGCAGAGGAGGAACTTAAAGCAGATTTAATTCTCTATAACACTTGTACTATTCGTGATAATGCTGAGCAAAAAGTTTATAGCTATTTAGGAAGGCAAGCTTTAAGAAAAAAATCAGATCCTCATTTAAAAATTATTATTGCAGGATGCCTAGCTCAACAAGAAGGTGAAGCTCTATTAAGAAGAGTTCCTGAAATAGATCTTGTAATGGGGCCTCAGCATGCAAATCGGCTGGAGACTCTTCTTAATCAAGTTGACAACGGACACCAAGTTCTAGCGACTGATGAACAGCACATATACGAAGACATAGCAACAGCAAGAAGAGAGAGCGCTGTCTGCGGTTGGGTCAACATTATCTATGGATGCAATGAGCGATGCACTTATTGCGTAGTCCCCTCGGTTAGAGGCAAAGAGCAATCAAGAACACCACAAGCTATTAAACATGAAATAGAAGAGTTAGCGAGAATTGGATACAAAGAAATAACTCTTTTAGGGCAAAATATAGATGCTTATGGCAGAGATTTTAAAGCTTATGAGTTTAATAAATCTGGACAATTAACACTTTCATATTTATTAGAATATATTCATGATATTGAAGGAATTGAGCGTATTAGATTTGCCACAAGTCATCCCAGGTATTTCACAAAAGAGTTAATAGATGTATGTGCAAGACTTCCTAAAGTTTGTGAACACTTTCATATCCCGTTCCAAAGTGGAAGTAATAAAGTACTCAAAAATATGGGTCGTGGCTATACCGTTCAAACCTATAAAGAAATTATAGATTATATAAAACAAAAAATTCCTGAGTCATCGATTACTTCTGATGCAATTGTAGCTTTTCCAGAAGAGACGAGAGATGAATTCGAAGAAACACTATCACTTATAGAGGATGTTAAATTTGATCTTGTTAATACTGCAGCCTACTCTCCAAGGCCAAATACTCCTGCTGCTTTGTGGCCTAATCAATTACCTGAAACAATAAAAATTGATAGACTAAGAGAAATTAATCACTTAGTGAAAAAGACCGCAAAAGAAAGAAATTTAAGATATAAAGACTCATTACAGGAAATACTTATAGAGAATATAAATTCTAAAGATACTTCCCAATTAATGGGAAGAACTAGAACAAATAGACTAACATTTATACCAAGATCATCAAGCAATATCAAATCACATAAACCAGGAGAAATAGTGACAATAAAAATTAATGAAATACGTCCATTCTCGTTAACTGGAATCTTTTCATAATGTTGATAAATTTAATAAATCACCTTTTGAAATACTCAGAACCATAATAGAAATGTTGAATAAAAAACTCACTATAGGTCTAGTTTTTGGTGGAAATTCAAGTGAACATGAAGTTTCTATCAAATCAGCTAAAACTATTTACAATGCCTTATGTCATTCTTCTAATCGTGAGCGCTTTTTTGTAAACCCCATTTATATAGATAAGTATGGTTTTTGGGAAGATTCAGAATACTCAAAGTCAATTTTGATTAAAAGCAAAGAGTCAACTAAAACAATAAAAAACCATGAAGAATCTATAAATAATCTTACTAACTTTGCAAAAGAAAGTAACAAAGTTGATATATGGTTTCCTGCATTACATGGTCCAAATGGGGAGGATGGAGTTATTCAGGGATTATTTAAATTAACAGGAAAGCCTTTTGTTGGATCAGGAACTCTTGGCTCATCTTTAGGTATGGATAAAATAGCAATGAAATCAATTTTCAAATCATTTAATCTACCTCAAGCTCCATATATTTATATACATAAAGAGAATTTATATCATAAATTAGTCATGGAATCTGTTTTTAATAAAATTGAAAATATAATAAACTATCCATGTTTTGTAAAGCCAGCCAACCTGGGTTCCTCTATTGGCATATCCAAAGCATACTCAAAAAAAGAACTAATTACTGGAATAGAAATTGCAGGAAAATATGATAAAAGAATCATAATAGAAAAAAATATTGAAGGGAGAGAACTTGAATGTGGAGTATTAGGAAAGTCCACAATGAAATCATCAGTTGTAGGCGAAGTTAAGTTTCAAACTGATTGGTATACATATGAGTCCAAATACGATGAGAATCTGAGCAATACAATCATCCCAGCTGATTTAAATTTAAATATAGTTAATAAAATACAAAAGCTATCTATCGAGGCATGTAAAGCTATTAATGCTTATGGTTTGGCAAGAGTTGATTTCTTTTACGTAGAAAGCACGCAAAAGATTTATATAAATGAAGTTAATACCTTGCCAGGCTTTACTAAAACAAGCATGTATCCAACATTGTGGGAAGCTTCTGGATTAAAACTAGAAAAACTTGTTGCTAGTCTCATAGAAACAGCAAAAGAATAACGTAACCATGACTTTTTTAGATTTCTTTTTTAAAAAATGATTCACGGTCTCCTTTGGTTGCCATTATTGATGGCTTTTATTCTCATAGCTTCCCTTGGCTGGATAGAGAGAAGGCGACAGAATCTCTATTTGATTTGGGCTAAAGGTTCAGAACTCGCCAAGCTTGATGGGACAGGAGCTGCTCGATTAAAAGCTGGTATTTTATGCTGGAGTAGCTTTGAGGCTGGCAGTTTCAAGGAGGAAGCAAGTTTCGAAGTTAAGAAATTAGAAATGGTTGAACTGATGGCTCTGAGTTCAGGAGAAGCACCTTTAACACAAGAATCTGAAGGACGTTGCCGACTCAGACTTATTGGTTCAGGGAGAGAAATAGATGTGCCTTTTTCAGATGCTGAGCGAGCTCGTCAATGGATGGACAAGCTTATGTCCAGAGCAAGATGCGACCTTTGAAATCAAATAAAAGAAAAAACAGAAAATTAAATAACAACAATCGAATATCAAATGAAAAAGTCTCGTATATTTTTCAAAATAAAAATTTTCTAATTGAACTTTGGCAATTACTTTTTTTTTCAAGCACTTCAATTTTGCTGATTCTTACATTTTCAAACCAAGCATTTAAGCCAATAAGTTTTGATCAAACTAAAATTACTGGTCTATCTGGAATATCAAATAACGATATCAAACAAACAACTAGTATTTTTTATCCAAGAAATTTGTTAGAATTGAATCCAAAAGAAATTGAATCCTATTTAATAAAAAAGCTTCCTATTAAAGGGGTTTCAGTAAGTAGAAAGTTTTTCCCTCCCGAAATTCATCTAAATATTTTAGAAAGAGAGCCAATAGCTTTTGCGAGTCGTGTTGTTTCAAACAATATTGAAAAAGGAATGATTGATATTGAAGGATCATGGATACCTCTTCAATTCGTAAATAAATCAAAAAAAAATAAAATAAAATTATCTATAGAGAATTGGAATCCAAATAAAAAAAAAGAAATTATTTTAATAATTAAAAATAGATTTATTTTTCAAAGCCCTCTTCAAAAAATCAAAATAAATCCTCTTCAAGAAATCAGCCTAAAAACCGAGCACTTCGATTTAATCCTTTTAGGCTCAGGAACTGATCGCTTAATCGAGCAAATTAATAAACTCAACCAGCTACAAAAATCATTACCAAATCTTTTAATCAACACAAAAGTAAAGATTGTGGATCTTAAAGATCCGAGCAAACCAGAATTAAAAATAGAAAAAATACTGACCAATGAAGACTAAATACCTTGCTATGACTAAAGTTTTCAGAATTTTCTAATAAATTAATAGAAATTCATGGTCAATCAGGGAAATTAATTTGTTCATCAATTTGAACTTATAAGCCAACAGAATTCATGGATGATGTTCATAATGCCAAAAATGAGTTCTAATCCTGAATATGGTGATGGGAATGGGAAACAAATCTAGTTTCAATATGGATGAAGGAATCCTGCCCAGTCAATCTGCACGTATTGAGGTTATTGGCGTTGGTGGCGGCGGAAGTAATGCCGTCAACCGAATGATTAATAGTGATCTCGATGGAGTCACATATCGAGTACTCAATACAGACGCTCAAGCTCTTATACAATCATCCGCTACCCATAGAGTTCAGCTTGGTCAAAGCTTAACTAGAGGCCTTGGGGCAGGCGGCAATCCAAGCATTGGTCAAAAGGCAGCAGAAGAATCGAGAGCCGATCTTCAGCAAGCTTTAGAAGGGGTTGACCTGGTATTTATTGCCGCTGGAATGGGAGGTGGTACTGGAACTGGAGCAGCCCCTGTCGTTGCTCAAGTCGCCAAAGAAAGTGGTGCTTTGACAGTAGGAATAGTTACCAAACCTTTCAGTTTTGAAGGAAAACGTCGTTTAAGACAAGCCGATGAAGGTATCGCAAGGCTTGCCGAGAATGTTGATACGTTAATTGTCATCCCAAACGACAGACTAAAAGATGTAATTTCAGGAGCACCTTTGCAAGAAGCCTTTAGAAGCGCTGATGATGTTCTCATGAAAGGAGTTCAAGGTATAAGCGACATAATCACTTGTCCTGGATTAGTGAATGTAGATTTTGCTGATGTGCGTTCTGTTATGACCGAAGCTGGTACTGCGCTTTTAGGAATTGGTTTAGGCTCTGGAAGATCAAGAGCTCTTGAAGCAGCTCAAGCCGCAATCAATAGTCCTCTGTTAGAGGCAGCTAGAATAGACGGGGCAAAAGGATGTGTGATTAACATAACTGGTGGGAAAGACATGACTCTTGAAGATATGACATCTGCTTCTGAAGTCATATCCGATGTAGTAGATCCGGAAGCGAATATCATCGTAGGAACAGTTGTTGATGAAAAACTTGAGGGTGAGATACAAGTAACAGTTATTGCTACTGGATTCGACAGTAATCAAATCTATTCAAACGAAAGAAATAGAGCAAGACTCTCGCCACAATCACTTTATGAGCAATCAGAAGCTAGGGAAGCAGGGGCTTCGATACCTGAGTTTTTACGTTTAAGACAAAATCGTTAAGCTTAATCACTTTACCTAGATTAAGGTGACCCGGAGTCCACGCCTGCTTTGAGCATCCCGTATGGCTGCTACCTTCCGGTCCTGACCAGGTTTGAGCGTCACAGCCGCATGGGGCCGAGTCATTAACATTCTAGCAATAGCTAAACACGTTATTAAGAATTAAATGCAAACCACAGAATTGGTTAGTTTTAAAAAGTTGGGCAAACAGATAACAGTGTTAACTGCGTGGGATGCTATCTCATCTTCAATAGTCGAGACCGCAGGAGCTGATGTCGTTCTTGTGGGAGATTCACTTGGAATGGTTGTCTTGGGACATGCAACGACACTTCCGGTAACACTTGATCAAATGCTGCACCACACACAGGCTGTTTGTAGAGGTTTTTGTAAACCTCTTTCCGAACAACCATTAGTAGTTTGTGATCTACCTTTCTTAAGTTATCAATGCGGAGAAGACAAGGCAGTTGAAGCTGCTGGTACTCTCCTGAAAAACTCCTCTGCCTCAGCAGTGAAACTTGAAGGAGCGGAACCTGAGACTTTATTGGTAATCAAACGACTTATTAGAATGGGAATTCCAGTAATGGGTCATCTTGGTCTAACTCCGCAATCAGTTCATCAACTTGGATATAAATCACAAGCCAGGGATAGAGATAGTCAAGAAAAAATTTTCAACGATTCAAAAATGCTTCAAGAGGCAGGATGTTTTGCAATAGTTCTAGAACATATTCCAGGAGAAATTGCCAGCCGTCTAAAGAAACATTTAGAAATTCCTGTGATTGGAATTGGTGCAGGAAGTGATTGCGATGGGCAGGTAAGAGTCACAGCTGATATTCTTGGCCTTTCAATTGCACAGCCTCCTTTTGCAAAGCCTTTACTTGCTGGTCGAGACCTTTGCATTGATGCCCTAAAAAAATGGATTAAATCTACTAATCTTGACCAAGTGAATCCCACCATAAAAACATCTGAATCAAAATCTGATTGCTAATTTGCATCCCCTTAGGATCACTTAAAAAATACCTTCCGTTTTTTCTTAATAGATATCCTTCGTTTAAAAAATTTAGCCAATATTTCTCCAATTTTTTTAAATTCTCATCACATTCTTTTTGTGTCCATCCAACATTTTTAGCAAGTTCCTCCAAATGAACACCTTCACGTCTCCTGAGACCAATCATAAGTTGTTCATCCAGTGGCATCGGTTTTGACTTTTCTTGAGACAAAGTTTTTTCTAATAATTGACTCTCTTGTTGCTCAAGCCATTTTTTATAACCAGCAATTGTTCTGGGTCTAGAGAATCTCTCCCCCCAAGGAGCACTTGTTGCACCCATCCCAAAACCCCACCAACCAGAACCACTCCAATACATACGATTATGTCTAGATGCATGACCAGGCAATGAATAACTTGAAATCTCGTATCGAGAGAAACCAGTACTTTTAAGAAATCTGTGAGTTTCAAAATCTATTTTTTGAGCTTCTGATTCAAGAGGGATATTCAACTTTCCTTTTTTGTGTATTCTTCCAAAAACAGTATCTGGTTCGATAGTTAAATCATAAATTGACAAATGAGGGGCTTCTGTATGAACTGCTAGTTCCAACTCTTTAATCCACTTAGATAAATTCAATCCTGGAAGATTTTGAATCAAATCAAGACTCCAGCTTCTAAGCATGCCTTTTTTAAATAAGTTATTTACCCAATTACAAGCCTCTATTAATTGTGATCGATTATGTTTTCTACCAATTGAAGCCAACGTAATATCATCAAATGCCTGACCTCCCAAGCTAAATCTATTAATTCCAATTTCTATATATCCATTCAAATCATTTTCAAAAAATGTTGCTGGATCAACCTCCATTGTTATCTCCGCACCATCTTGAAATCCAAATTTTTTTTGAAGATTTTTCAACAAATCACCCACCTCCTCTTTCTTTAGTAAAGAAGGAGTTCCGCCTCCCAAATAGATTGTTGACAATGCAGGACCTCTAGGGGCAATTGAAATCTCTCTATGAAGTAAATCCAAATATGCGTTAATAGAGTTTATCCCTGGACTACCTAGAGCTTGAGCGCTATCACCTAAAGGGATAATGGAAAAATCACAGTAAAAACATCTTTTATGGCAAAAGGGTATATGCAAATATGCACTTCTTGGTGGAGCTACCATTTGAGCTCTAGATATACAAACCCAAATAAATGGTCACTTTTACAATCCAAATCTTTGAAAATAAATAAAGCTTTAGTAAAAAACGAGAAGCCAGCATAACCTGAATATATGGCAGACTTAGTTATTCTGGTTTTATTTCTAATATCAGGTGCAATCACCGGATGGATTGGTGTGAATTGGTTACCTGAAGAGACTTTAGATCATATTACTAATTTAAAAAATTTAAAAATTGCTCTATCAGGATTAACAGCTCTTGTAGGTTTGTTAATAGCCTTCCTTTTTCAGCAATTTAGAAATAAATTAACCAAAAGAATAAGAACTATGCCAACAGATCTACTGATTAGTAGATCTGTTGGCATAGTTCTTGGACTTGTCATCGCAACCCTTTTATTAATACCTTTACTCCTTTTACCTTTACCCGCTGAATTGTTTTTTGTAAAGCCTATTTTTGCTGTACTTAGCAATATTTTTTTTGGAGTACTTGGATATAACCTTGCCGATGTTCATGGACGAACAGTTTTACGTCTTTTCAATCCAAGTAGCACTGAATCTTTGTTAATGGCAGATGGAATTCTAACTCCAGCCAGTGCAAAAGTTTTAGATACCAGCGTTATAATTGATGGTCGCATTCAATCTCTCCTTAGGTTTGGACTCATAGAAGGGCAAATAATTGTAGCCCAATCAGTTATGGATGAACTACAAAAACTAGCTGACTCAAGTAACAACGAAAAGAGAGGGAAAGGAAGGAGAGGACTAAAATTACTTAACCAATTAAGAGAAAGTTATGGAAGAAGATTAGTTATCAATAGTACAAAATATGAAGGAGAAGGAACTGATGAAATTCTTCTAAAATTAACCTCAGACATTTCAGGAATATTAATCACTGTTGATTACAACTTATCTCAAGTAGCTCTAGTCCAAGAAATAAAAGTTCTGAACTTAAGTGATCTAGTACTTGCAGTTAGGCCTGAAGTTCAACCTGGTGAGAAGTTAAATTTAAAAGTAGTTAGAGAAGGGAAGGAAAACTCACAAGGTATTGCCTATCTTGAAGATGGCACAATGGTAGTTATTGAGGAGGGTCTCCAATGGATTGGTAAAAGAATAGAAGTAGTTGTGACTGGAGCATTACAAACACCGACGGGCCGAATGGTTTTTAGTAAAGCTTCAAATGATCAGCCCCCGAACAAATATGAAACAACAAAAGCATCTCAAGGCTAGATCTAGCTAGGCTCGAATCCAAGAAGACTTAACTTCATATGACTGCATCTTCCCCGTATTATGGCGATTCTGCCGTAATGAGAACTCCTCCACCTGATTTACCATCACTTCTTCTGAAAGAAAGGATAGTTTACTTAGGCTTGCCATTATTTTCCGATGATGATGCCAAAAGGCAACTAGGAATGGATGTAACTGAACTGATTATTGCCCAACTTCTGTTTTTGGAATTCGATAATTCTGAGAAACCTATTTATTTTTACATTAACTCAACTGGAACGAGTTGGTACACGGGAGATGCAATCGGATTTGAAACGGAAGCCTTTGCAATCTGCGACACTCTCAGATACGTGAAGCCTCCCGTCCATACTATCTGTATAGGTCAAGCGATGGGAACCGCAGCAGTAATCCTCTCAGCTGGAACGAAAGGGCAACGAGCAGCACTTCCTCATGCATCAATTGTTCTTCATCAGCCTAGAAGTGGTGCTCAAGGCCAAGCAACTGATATCCAAATCAGAGCTAAGGAAGTCATTCACAATAAGAAAGCAATGCTAGAAATCCTTAGCCATAACACTGGAAGGTCAGTAGATCAATTATCTAAAGACTCAGATCGAATGAGCTATCTTAACCCTCATGAAGCAGTTGATTATGGAATTATAGATCGCGTTCTTACCAGTAGAAAAGATTTGCCAGGAGAGAAGGTGTTACCCACATAACCAAATAATTGTTCCAATTTATTTTCAATCATTAACCTCAACTACTAAACATTAATTAGCCATGCCTATAGGTACTCCAAGCGTTCCATACCGCCTTCCAGGAAGTCAATTCGAAAGATGGGTTGATATATATACAAGACTTGGAGCGGAGAGAATTCTATTTCTTGGTCAAGAAGTAAACGACGGGATTGCAAATAGCCTTGTAGCCCAGATGCTTTATCTTGATTCTGAAGACAGCAGTAAACCAATCTATTTGTATATAAATAGTCCTGGAGGCTCCGTCACCGCCGGTTTAGCTATCTATGACACGATGAAATATGTAAAAAGTGACCTGGTAACCATTTGTGTTGGATTAGCAGCCTCAATGGGTGCTTTTTTACTCTCTGCAGGAACAAAAGGCAAAAGGCTTGCTCTACCCCACAGCAGAATCATGATTCACCAGCCGCTTGGAGGTACTGCCCAAAGACAAGCAAGTGACATTGAGATAGAAGCACGTGAGATTCTTAGAATAAAAGAAATGCTCAATAAATCCATGGCAGAAATGACTGGACAAACATATGAAAAGATAGAAAAAGATACTGATCGTGATTACTTTTTGAGCGCGGAAGAAGCAAAAAATTATGGCCTTATTGACCGAGTGATAACCCATCCAAATGAAAGTTAAGATAAAAAATGTGGTGTTATCAATAATTAAATTGTCTTGATAGTTAAAAAAATATATCAATGAAATTGGTATCAATAGCACTCTATTTCGTAAGCTCAGCCTTAATACAGTTCTGAAATACCCACTCACATGGCAAAACTTTTTTACGACTCCGATGCTGACCTAGGTCTTCTTCAAGATAAAACCGTTGCAATTATTGGCTATGGATCTCAAGGCCACGCGCATGCATTGAATTTGAAAGATAGTGGCATCAAAGTTGTTGTTGGGCTTTATGAAGGAAGTCGCTCAGCCAGTAAAGCATTATCTGATGGTTTGGAAGTTTTAAGCGTCGCCGAGGCGTCCGAGAGGGCAGATTGGATAATGATTCTTTTGCCTGACGAGTTTCAAAAAGATGTTTACTCCAAAGAGATAGCACCTCATTTAAAACCTGGGAAAATACTAAGTTTTGCTCATGGTTTCAATATTCGCTTTGAATTAATAAAACCACCTGAATTTGTAGATGTAGTAATGATTGCCCCAAAAGGGCCAGGTCACACTGTCAGATGGGAGTATCAAAATGGTCAAGGAGTTCCTGCTTTATTTGCCATAGAGCAAGATGCCTCAGGCAATGCGCGAGCACTTGCAATGGCATATGCAAAAGGTATTGGCGGAACACGCGCTGGGATTTTAGAAACTAATTTCAAAGAAGAAACCGAAACTGATCTTTTTGGCGAACAAGCAGTTTTATGTGGAGGCCTATCAGAGTTAGTCAAAGCTGGTTTTGAAACTCTTGTAGAAGCAGGTTATCAACCTGAATTGGCATACTTTGAATGCTTGCATGAAGTCAAATTAATAGTTGACCTAATGGTTAAAGGAGGTCTAACTGCAATGAGGGACTCAATTTCAAATACAGCTGAATATGGAGATTACGTAAGCGGACCAAGGTTAATAACCCAAGAGACAAAAGAAGAAATGAAAAATATTCTTGCAGATATTCAAGATGGTACTTTTGCTAAAAACTTTGTAAAAGAATGCGAAGCAGGAAAACCTGAAATGAAGAGAATTCGGCAAAAAGACTCAGAACTTCCAATAGAGAAAGTAGGAAAAACACTTCGCTCGATGTTTAGTTGGCTTAAATCAGAATAAATATCATTCACTTAATCTTAATTGCCTTTATTCTTGACCTTTTAATAGGGGATCCCAAAAACTTACCACACCCAGTACAATTTATGGGCGTGGTTATTAGTTTTTCGAAAGGGTTAGCTGAGAGAATTGCGAAAGAAAATAAATCAAAGTTATATATTGGAGGCATAATAATTACATTTATAGTAGTATCATTAAGTGGTATATCTGGATGGATTATAGAAAGATTATTTCTATTTTTTGAAACAAAAAATCCTATTTTAAGTACATTAATTTTTGCTTTTATTTTAAGTAGTTCGCTTGCCTCAAGAAGTCTAAATAAAAGTATTTTAGAAATTCTAAATTTAATAAGGGAAGAAAATACTAGGGATAATCTAAGTAATATAAGAGAAAAATTAAGTCTTATTGTTGGTAGAGATGTTCAGCATTTGGATACCAATGAAATTCTTAGAGCTTCAGCTGAAACAGCAAGTGAAAATTCTGTGGACGGTATTTTTGCTCCATTATTTTGGATTTTTATAGGGACTTTTTTCTGGCAATTCAACCAATCCATACCAGGCCCATTAGCAATGGCATGGATCTTTAAAGCATCTAGCACTATTGATTCAATGCTTGGATACAAAGAAGGGAAATTGAAGTGGCTTGGCTTTACTGGAGCGAAGTTAGATGATTTGATGACATGGATTCCTTCAAGGATTGTATTGATCACGCTTCCTTTTTGTTGTAATACCAGACAATCAATTTTCAAAACAATCAAAGCCTCTTGGAACGATGGTATCGTTGATGCTTCCCCAAACTCGGGAATCTCTGAAGCCATATTTGCTTATTGCGCCGAAGTAAGAATGGGGGGTGTTAACTATTACAAAGGTAAAAAAAAGATAAAACCAATAATTGCAAAGTCCTATCCCATAGCAAGCATAAATTCCGTAAAAAGGATACTTAATCTAAGCCTGAGGCTTCAACTGGCTTGGATTTTAGGTTTTTTCTTGATAATCAAATTTATAAATTTATAAATTCAAAAAGCACCTCTATCCATAGGGAAGAGTAGCACACCTAATGTAAGAATAATGATTTCTAAATCCAGTATAAAATTTCTATTTCTTGCGTATACCAAATCTAATTCAACCCTTTTCTTATAACTAAGATTATTTCTGCCACTAACCTGCCATAAACCTGTTAATCCAGGTCTAACAGAGATAACTTCTTCCATAAAAAGACTATATTTATTTATCTCATTACTCACTATTGGTCTTGGTCCAACAACACTCATCTCCCCTTTTAAAACATTAAAAAATTGAGGCAATTCATCTAGACTGGATCGGCGAAGAAATCTACCTAATTTTGTTATCCTAGGGTCTTGCCGTAATTTAAAATCTTTTTCAAATTCCTTTCTCATAAGAGGGGATTTCTCTAATAAATTTGGAAGTAATTCATCAGCATCCTTATGCATAGTACGAAACTTAATACATCCAAATTCTTTATAGTTTCTTCCTACTCTTTTCTGAATATAAAAAACAGCTCCTGGAGAACTTAACTTTACTAGTATTCCTATTAAGATAAATATTGGCAATCCTAGAGTTAAAACTAGCAAAGAGAACAGAACATCTCCCACCCTTTTTAGGGTCCTTCCATATCGACTTTGATTTCTTATTATTTCTACAGCAGGCAAAGAAGAAGGTTCTTTTGAGATAACTTCAAAAGGAATTGTTGGGGAGCCTTTGCGGAACTCAGACCATCGCAATAAAGATTTTCTAGGATTTGTTTGCACAAATTATTGAGTTAGTAAGCTCAAGACTTCAACAAATTCACACCATACTTAATTAATTTTTTCTTGATGAAGAACTAAGGTCACTAGTAGCAATGTCACAAGAATTCATATGCTCCCTCCAAGCTCTAATTATGCTTTTCTCAAACCTAATTTTAAATGAATCTTGAGAGAAAGAATTACTCCAACCTCTAATTAACTCAGGATTCAAATCTTTCCAAAGTTGTTTTTCCTTAAAAAACTCAATTGCCTCAACTAAAGACTTCACAGTCTGATTAGGGAACAAAAGTCCAGTAGCTCCTTTAGCTGAATTAGCGTTAAAGCATTTAACAGTATCTAAAACCCCACCCTTACCAAAAGCAATCACAGGAGCGCCTGAGGCCATTGCTTCTACAGGAGCTATGCCGAAATCCTCAACACCTGAATAAACGAATGCTCTACAACTGCTCATTAGATTTTCAATCTTCTCTTTGCTTTGAAAACCGAGAATTTGAACTGTTGGCCCAGCAAGCTTTTCTAAATAGGCCTTTTCAAGTCCATCGCCAACAACTATTAAAGGTAATTTGAGCCTATTAAAAGCCCTAACAAGTAAATCAACCCTTTTATTAGGGACCAATCTACAGACACTTAAATAAAAATCTTCTCTAGGTTTATTCCATTCAAAACGACTTACATTTACGGGTGGATGTACAACCTCTGAGCGCCTTCTCCAATACTTCCAAATCCTCTTTGCCGTAAAATTAGAATTTGCCAGTAAGTAATCTACTCGTGAGCTACTTAATTGATCCCATTGTCTCAAAGTATGCAATTGCCATCTAATCAATGGTCCTAAGCCAATCCTTTTTAAAAAAGATCGTTTCAAATATATATTCATTTGATCCCAAGCGTATCTAACAGGTGTATGCACATAACTAATATGAAGTTGGTCAGGAGAAGTCAAAATACCCTTAGCGACAAGATGACTACTACTTATGACTAATGGATATCCCTCTAGATTTAGCTGCTCAATTGCGAAAGGCAAAAGGGGTAGATATTGTTGAACATGTGAGACCCCGAACGGTAACTTTTGAATAAAGCTAGTTTTTACTTTTCTTTTAAATAGCCAGCTATTTTTTTGTAAGCTCTCTTCATCAACCAAAGAAAAAAGTTCTGGCTGTGATGCAATTTCAGTTAACAAATCATCAATTACCTGAACGACATTCTCCGCACCTCCTGTCGATCTTGGAGTAAACCATTCGTGTACTAATGCAATATTGCTGGGAAGATCTAAAGATGAATTTACGCTCAAAGTAAAAACCTTAAATCCAAAAATTATTTATAGCTTATTACAACTTAGATACTATGACAAGATAGAATTAAATCATCAATTATGCAAGCCAAATTTGTTTTTAATTAAGTTACTTAGCCTTTCCAATAATTTATCTAAAAAGAAAAACCAATTTTATCTAAAGATGATAATAATGGATCATAAAGGTTGTGAAATAAACTACCACTAAAAGAGAATAGATAAACACATCCACTTAATAATCCTAGAACAATAAAGTATCTAACATAGCCATTTCTTCTTTTTAATTTGGCAACTGAAAAAAGCATAATCAATAAGAAAATAAAACCTATTGATTCAGCTACTAGTAATGCTGGTCTATCAACATATAAACTAAACTTACCCCAGAAGAGAATTTCATTCCCTTCTATATTTTCTTTAAATAAAATATAGTTGATTAGTTCTGAAAAAATAAGACTGGCAATAACAAAATATGATACTGGCTTTGTAAGCCTATTCATTGTTTTACTAAAACTCAATAAGAGCACCGCGATAAAAGTAGATGCAATTATTGGGAGCCCAGGAATTAGCCAAGTAAGATTTAATAACATAGTTATCGAACAACCTTTATTTTATATGCATCTGTGAGTTTTTTTATTGGTTCTGGAAGAAAACACATAGGAAATCGAGTTAAATATAAATCAATAATAATCGGAATAGCTCTATTCATCACGCAAGAACATTTAATGTTTTCTAGCAAGGAACTGAGGTAAAAACAAGCTATGAATTAATAGTCAAACAAAACTTAATAAGGGAATAAGAAAATAATTTTAACTTTGATATAGCTCTTTTCTTTTTTGATACATATATCTAATCTAAATCGCTAAATATATTGGTTATATGTAATTTAATTTTAATTATTAAATATAAAATTTTATACTGATTATTTTTTTATTTCAGGTTGCAGGCTACATAAAAACAAAAAGCACTCTCTTCAAATAGTCTTAACAAATGGCTAAATCTCGAAAAGAGAAAACTTTAAACAAGAATGTCTTATAATTTAATTATATAATTATATTTTAAATTCAAATGTCTAAGAATCATTCAGAGGTCAATAATGAAAGTATCAATTCAGATCTAGATGATACAGAAAAAATTGAACCTAAAAATGATCCAAAACTAATTGATCAAAGTCAAAACCTCAATTCATACCCTAAATGGATAAATAATAAAGGCGAAGAGGTAAAACAAGTTTTTGGTTTTAATGAAAATGCTGAACTTGTTAATGCCAGAGTGGCTATGATCGGATTTTTAATGCTCATACTGACTGAATTAGCTTTTGGTGGCGAACCAGCAACACTGAAAATTTTTGGAATCAGCTAAAAATCAAATCATTATCTTATATTGATTCCATTAACTTACTTAATTTTCTAAAAGCAATGAATAAAAAAACATTAGTTGGTGTTTCATACGTATCTGCTTGGGTGATTATTTGGGGAACAATTGGTTCACTTATAGATTTTTATTTTCTGCAAAATACATATCTTCCAGGATCAATAGGGCAATTTTCAACATTTATAATTACAGCTTTTCTCTCTTTAGTTATTGCTATATATATTTTCCCAACAATAAATAATAAATTTATAAGTTAATAACGATAACGTTCAACGACTTGAGAAGGCTTATCACTCATTCCTTTCTGATAAAGGATCCATTGATTTGTTTCAAGGTCATGGTCACAACCCAAGCCTTCTAGTTCAAGAGATTTCAATCGTAATTCATAATGGCATTGCTGATCAGCTTCAAAAGCAGATTGATAGCCAGTAAAGAAATATAAATATCCAAGAATTATTGCTATTAAAGATATAAACACAATACTTATTTTCATAAAAGCTAATAAATCATTAAGAATATATTAGCTTTTCTCGTAGACAAAAAAAGAAATTTATAATTTTTTTTCTTTTCCTGTATCTAAAGGTATCTCACATTCAGTTAAATCTTGATCATTTAAACGATCCAATATACGAACCATATCAAGTGCTGAAAGCTCCCCATTGGTTCCCCATTTTAGAGTTGTCTTTCGCTGTTGAGGAATCTGTTTAGACTTATTCTCCTGGCTTCTATTTGGGACCATTACTACAAAATACCTCTAGTAAAACAGTAGAATATAGAGTTTCTGTCTCGCAAATCAATAAAAAAATCTTAGTCAAACTTTACTTTTATTTCTTAATAGTAATATTTTCCTATTTTTATAAACCCCACTAAATCTTTCCTAATCATTTAAATATTAGTTTTAGCGAGCTACACTCATCGGCCAAAATTATAAACAAACTCCTGAAATTCAGGATTGTAAAAATAAACAAGTACACTAATAACTAATAAGACATTCAAACCAATTACTATTGAACCAATAATAACTCTCTGGCGCTTACCTGGGACTTTATATTTCATGCCAGCTGGCAGGTTAACTAATACATCTGGATCATTAGAAGTTGATTTCTTAAACTTATTGTCTTTTACCTTATTGGTCTTAGTTACCTTATCATTAGTATTTTTGGAATTAAAAGATTTGGAGCCCATTTTCTTAGTTAGCAGAATTTCTTTATCTTTATAGTTCTAATCTTACTTAGACAAATCAGATAAAAACGTATTTTGTTCTAGTTTTTCACATTAGTTTGTTAACTAAGTCAGAAATCAATAATCAAGTGATCAATTTATTGATTATGTTTAGCAATATTTCTTGATAGAATCAACAATAATTTTAGCTTGTTTTCTTTTGAAATTAAAATTCGTAGCCATTATTAAATTTGCCTCTAAACCTAACAATCTAGTTTGACAAGAAAACTTTTTATTTTTTTCAGCATTTTTTTGATAGTCATTTATTTTAAATAATGCTTCCTTGCAAGAGTTTATATCTTTATAACATCTCAAAACCATCATATCAATTTCCAAATAATCCTTGGATTCATTTGCTATCATTGGATTTAAAGGAATAAATATATATATAAAAAGAACAGATGCAAATTTAATTTTTTCAAATGGATAACTAATCAAAACATAATCTCCAATAATAATGTGTTGATAATTATTTAAATATGGCCAACAATGCCTCCCTAAAAAAAGATAACTTATTTTTCTTAATCATATAAATTTTAGATTTTCACAAAAAAAGGGGACTCATTTTCAAAGAGTCCCTAACAAAAACGAAAATCTAAGTAAGCAAAACAGCTTTTAAAAGCCTCATCCCTGAACCCGGTCCTTAAACAACTTCCCAGCAGTAAAAGCTGGAACTCGCTTAGCAGGTATTGCTATCTTCTCCCCAGTTTTAGGGTTTAATCCCTGACGAGCCGAACGATCACGAGGTTCAAAAGAGCCAAACCCCAGAATGGAGACTTTCTTACCCTCCACTACATAATCAATAATTGTATCTATGGCGGCATCAACTACCAGAGAGACATCTGTTTTAGTTAGCTCTGTACGAGCTGCAACTAGGTTGACTAAATCTGCTTTGTTCATTGGAAAGGATTGTATGTAGCAGGGAGTAAGAGGAGGGAAACCAATAGATAATTAGTTTCCAAAAAACTCAATCTTGCTAATCGTATGGACCAAATCACTTGCCTGCAACCCAAAGAGCTTGTGACAGTAAGCTTTCTAAAAAATATATGTACATTTTTTATTGATTTAACAATGTCTCACAGGTTTACACTAAATAGCTTAAAGAAAGATGGATCTTTTCCACCTTCCCCAAGAAGCGTGTCAGGGCAAGGCTTCTGATAAAATGAATTTTCACATTTATCATTAAGAACAGCGCTGAAGTTTGGAATTAATTATTTTTTATGACAAAAATCACACATTTAATTAAATTCTCGTGAATTAACAAAGGTCTGCAGAACAGCACATTTATTGGTATTACAAAATAATACGCACAAAAAAAAGAGAGCAATAAATGAGAAATCAGATTTTTGCAAGCTCTAGGGCAACCTTTTTAAAACCGAATTTGCAAAAAAGCTCTAAAGTTTTTCATGACTATGTTGCCAAAGCCTTCAAAAGATTTGATTTTCAGTTGGAACAGAATGTGGTTGAACTCTGTTCAGAACCAAAATCGCAAAAAAAAATGAATTTCTCCCCCTCAAAAACGATTTAGTATTCATTTTGAAAAGCACCAGATGCCTAATACAAATTTCTTTTAAAATTGACTTTCGTTTTTCATAACTTGTTAAAACAAACTAAACAACTAACTTGTAGGGAAAGTTACTTGATTATTTTTATAAAGGACAAACACAATTGGGAAAAGTAAAAGTTGGTTCAGCATGGCCTTTAGGTAGCTCAGTTACTCTTGATGGGGTTAATTTCTCTATCGCAGCACCACATGCAACAAATGTAGAATTACTTATCTTCCAGAATGAAGATGACAAGCATGCAAAAGAAACAATATCTTTAGGTCAGGGGAATAGGTCTGGGGATTATTGGCACGTTGAAATAGAGGGACTTACTGAAGGAACGTTATATGGATATAAACTGTCAATTGACGGGCACAAGGCTGCCGAGGAACATATTGTTTTAGATCCATGTGCCAGAGCAATAACAGGGTGGAGCAATTACATAAGGAATCAAAAAGATAAAGTGAATAAAAGTTTTGGTAATTGCCTTAAGGGAGTAGTAACTAAAAGAGATTATTTTGATTTCAAATCTCACCCAAGGCCTAAACATCCATGGAATCAAACAATTATTTATGAATTACATGTTGGTGGCTTTACTAAAAGTACTGATTCAAGTATTAGCGAAAGTAAGAGAGGGACCTTTATAGGATTAATTGAAAAGATACCTTATCTTAAAAGTCTTGGAATTACAGCTATTGAACTGCTTCCTGTATTTGCTTTTGATTCTAATGATGCCCCTGAAGGACTAGTTAACTACTGGGGTTATAGT
Organism: Prochlorococcus marinus str. MIT 1214; assembly: GCF_027359355.1. Taxonomy (NCBI): domain Bacteria; kingdom Bacillati; phylum Cyanobacteriota; class Cyanophyceae; order Synechococcales; family Prochlorococcaceae; genus Prochlorococcus; species Prochlorococcus marinus. The sequence goes on from NZ_CP114777.1 coordinate 890,483, forward strand.
CCTATAAACTGGTTCACACCACATCAAGGTTTTGTAGATAGTTCCAATCCATTAGAAGCAAGGAAACAATTCAAACAGTTTGTAGAAGTTTGCCATGATAATAAGCTAGAAGTAATAATAGATGTTGTTTATAATCACACAACAGAAGGGAATCAAAATGGTCCAAGTATAAGTTGGAAAAACTTTGGTCCTAAAACTTACTACCATCAAGATGAAAAGGAAAATTATCAAGATGTAAGTGGATGTGGAAATAGTATTGCCGCTAATCGTCCTTTAGTTAGAAAATTAATTTTAGAATCATTGCTTTGTTGGGCAATTGAGTTAGGTGTTGATGGATTTCGTTTTGACTTAGGTATTGCTTTAAGCAGAGGAGAAAATTTAATTCCTTTAGATCATCCTCCATTATTTGAAGAAATAGAAGCAGATCCTAAACTAAGTGGTTTGAAATTAATCAGTGAGCCCTGGGATTGTGGCGGTCTTTACAAACTAGGTGATTTTCCAGCGAAAGAATTCAGGACCTGGAATGGTCATTTTAGAGATGATGTTAGACGATTTTGGAAAGGGGAAAAAGGCACAATATGGCCGCTTAAAGATAGATTAACAGGGAATAAGTCACTGTATAATCATAATTTAGCAAATATATTTAGTATTAATTTCATAACCTCTCATGATGGGTTCACATTAAAAGATCTAGTAAGTTTCAATAAAAAACATAACCTTGCTAATGGTGAAAATAATAGAGATGGGGAGAACAATAATAACAGTTATAATTACGGAGTTGAAGGACCAACTACTAATAAAAAAATAAACAATTTAAGGCAAAAGCAACAAAGAAATCTTCTTTCAACACTCCTTTTAACTCCTGGAGTACCAATGATTTTAATGGGAGACGAAGTAGGTAGAAGCCAAGGAGGTAATAACAACACATGGTGTCAAGACAACCCACTTGGTTGGATGAATTGGAATCATGAGAATTGGGATCATGAGTTAAAAGAATTTGTCTTAAAGCTGATATCTCTAAGGAAACAACTACCTGAGTTTTTCAGCCCTGATAGTATTTTCGATTGTCAAAAAGATAATACCAAGGTCAAAACATCCCATTTTTGGATTCAGTGGCATGGAATTAAAGTTAATAAACCTGACTGGGGTGACTGGTCACATACTCTTGGATTTAGCATTAACAAAAACGATGAAGGATCTGCAATCTGGCTTGGATTTAATGCTTACAAAGAATCAATGCTTTTTGACTTGCCAACTCCAATTTCTACTTGGAAAAAATACATTGATACCTCTATTTTGAAAACTAAAAATATTTCTAAAAAACCTTTAGCGAATCAATCAAATGTGCGGGTTGAAAGTAACAGTCTTGTGCTTATGGTCTCCAGCGAGTATTCAAAAAAAATTAATCTATGAAAATCAAAATCAAGCGGGCGGCGGGAATCGAACCCGCATCATCAGCTTGGAAGGCTGAGGTTTTACCACTAAACTACGCCCGCGCTAGAACTAAAGATCTACTCACTGTAGGAGTAAAAGTTAATTCAGCTTCCTCCATTATTACCTTGCGAGTCCCATTATCCAAAAAAGAGTGAATAATTCCACATCGCTTTACGAAGGAAATAATCGCACAAGACTAATGATCTCTTATGCGATGGGAGATGCTGGAACGGGATTAGCCGCAATACAGTTAGGTACTTATCTCTTTCTATTTTTCACTTGCGCTGCGGGAATTCCTGCATTTATTGCAGGCTCGCTTCTCATGGTTTCAAAACTTTGGGATGCGATAAATGATCCTCTAATTGGATGGATGAGTGATCACACTAGATCACGATGGGGGCCCAGACTTCCGTGGATGATTGGAGGTGCTGTTCCCCTAGGTTTATTCCTTGCAGCAATGTGGTGGGTCCCTCCAGGAGGAATAGATACGAAAACGACTTATTACGTATTCGCGGCAATTTTCTTAATGACAGCATATACAGCCGTAAATTTACCTTTTGCCGCATTATCTACAGAGCTAACTGAAAATATAGCCATTAGGACAAGACTCAATGCTGCAAGATTTACTGGTTCCATTATAGCTGGGACCACTGGGTTAATAGTGGCTGCGGGCTTCTTATCTCAAGGAGTAGAAGGTTATACCTCAATGGGAAGAGTAACAGGAATTATTGCTACTTTTACCACTTTAATTGCTTGCTGGGGACTCGCACCATTTGCTAAGAAAGCTAGGAAACCCACTTCTCAAGCAGAACCTTTTAATCAACAACTAAAAAGAGTTTTAAATAATAAACTTTTCACACGAATAATCGCTCTTTACTTGCTTCTTTGGTGCGGACTTCAATTAATGCAAACCGTTTCATTAATTTATCTTGAGCAAGTAATACTTGTTCCAATAGAAATCTCCAAATGGATCCCAATACCATTTCAGATTAGTACTCTATTAGGTCTACAGTTTTGGAGTTTCTACTCTAATAAATATGGAAGGTTATCAGCACTATTTAAAGGGGGTAAAATATGGATACTAGCTTGCATTCTAGTTATGCTTATGCCCCCAATTTCAAAAGGAGTGAGTATCAATAATTTATTATTTTTCGGCAATATTGAAGGGATAAAGATGCTAATTCTTATATTAATAATTGTTTTAGTAGGATTTGGTGCTTCAACAGCCTATCTTATTCCCTGGTCTTTACTGCCTGATGCTATTGATCAAGATCCAGAAAAACCATCAGGAATATATACGGCATGGATGGTTTTCATTCAGAAAATAGGTATTGGTTTAAGCGTTCAATTATTAGGAGTTCTTTTATCATTATCAGGATATAAATCATCAACTAATTGCTTATCAAGTTTTGAACACTTAGATCAACCTTTAACAGCAATTATTACCATAAGATTATGCATGGGATTAATACCTTCTTTTCTCGTAATCGCTGGATTAATAACTATGAAACCATGGCGAAGTCTAGATTTTAAAACCACAAGAGTAAATCAATGAGCTATTCACCTCGTTGGCTTAGAAGATTTTTTAGCAGTATGTTAATTGGAGGACAGGCAGTTTCTTCAATAGCTAAATTTAAAATCAATAAATCAGATTTAATAGACCAATTAATGGAAGCAGGTCCAGGTAGCTTCCTTATCGTTTTAATAACAGGCATTGCAGCAGGAACCGTGTTCAATATCCAAGTCGCTGCAGAATTAAGTAAACAAGGCTTAGGTTCCGCAGTTGGCGGACTTTTAGCAATTGGGATGGCAAGAGAGATAGCTCCTTTGCTTACAGCAACCCTTCTCACTGGAAAAGTTGCAACTGCTTATGCTGCACAAATAGGGACAATGAAAGTTACTGAGCAAATTGACGCTATTACTATGCTTCAAACCGATCCAGTTGAATATCTTGTTGTTCCAAGAATATGCGCGATGGTAGTAATGGCGCCAATTCAATGCTTATTATTTTTTTCTATCGCTTTATTTAGCGGTCAATTTAGCAGCACCATTCTCTATCAAATTCCACCAAGCATATTTTGGAATTCGGTAAGAGAATGGCTAATAACATCTGATCTTCCATTTATGCTTGTGAAAGCATTGGTGTTTGGTCTCTTAATCGCAATTATTGCTTGCGGATGGGGATTAACTACAAGAGGCGGGCCAAAAGAAGTAGGTTCTAGCACTACTGGAGCAGTAGTCATGACTCTAATAACCGTTTCTTTAGTAGATGTTTTACTCACCCAAATTCTTTTTGGCTAAAACTATGACTTCTGAAAATCTTCTTGATAAGGATAGTGTAATTTTACAACCTTCTTATCGTTTACCCATATTCATAATATTTGTGGGCTTCTTATTTTTAATTACACCGTTTCATCCCTGGCCAACAATTGTAATTAGCAGTTTTGGTTTTTTCCTATTACTGCAATCTTTTACCTTAAAACTAAAATTTACGGAGGAAGATTTAATCGTTATGCAACTTGGAAATGAATTAAGAAGGTTTCCTTTTGAAAATTGGATAGCATGGAGAATTATCTTACCTAAATTGCCAGGTTTTCTTTATTTTAGGGAAGAAGCAAGCCCTCATCTATTACCCATACTTTTTGAGGTCGACTCATTAAAAGAACAGCTAAGGTTAAGGGTCAAGAATCTAGAAATACAAAAAGAAGTAGACTCATCAAAATCTAAAACTTAATTGAAGTTTTTGAAATATGGAATCTGAAGAAAATCTATCTAAAAAGCAAAAAGATTCAGAAGAGAATATTTCTGTGAAGAATTCTTCTTCATTAAAAAATACACCCCAGGAACCTCTGAATCAGCAAACTAAATCAAAAAGTGTCATAAGTCCTGAAGATAATCAAAAAATCTCTAACCCAGAGTCAAAGTCTTTCATTGAGATTGCTCTTAAAGATCTTCAGATATCACGAGATGAATTAGAAAAAGAATTAAAAGAACTTTCTAAAAAGAAAGTACAAATTGAGAGAGAACTTAAAAGCTCATTTTCAGGACAGTCTGATGCAATAGCAAGAAGAGTTAAAGGTTTCCAGGAATATCTAACAGGAGCCTTACAAGACCTAGCTCAATCAGCCGAGCAGCTAGAGCTTGTTGTTCCACCAGTAATAGTTAAGCCATCTCCACTTGATGAAAATAAAAAAATCGAGACTTCCAAAGAGCAAGAAGTTATCCCAGCGGTTTCTGATACTTTTAAGCCTGATGAGGTTTTAATTAGGAAATGTTTTAGTCAATTCCTAGAACAACCCGATTTCTATGCAGAGCCCTGGAGACTACGAAGGAGTCTTGAATCCAATGACGTTGAAATGCTTGAAGATTGGTTCTTTAGCATGGGTGGAAGAGGTGCTCAACCAAGCAGAGGAAGTAGATCAAAGAATGCTTTAGTTGCAGCAGGGATTATTGCTATTCTAGGTGAGTTATACGGCGAACAATTTCAGACTTTGGTTTTAGCTGGTCAACCAGAGCGCCTTGGGGAGTGGAGAAGATGTCTCCAAGACGCATTAGGCCTTAACCGTGAAGATTTTGGACCAAATAGCGGGATAGTACTTTTCGAGCGGTCGGATGGACTAATCGAAAGAGCAGATCGACTTGAAGAAAGAGGTGAGTTACCTTTGATAATTATTGATGCGGCTGAGATAAATGTAGAAATTCCAATCCTTCAGTTCCCTATCTGGCTAGCTTTCGCTGGAGGTCCAAATGAATTGTATGAAGAGGATGAATTAATATAGAAGTTGTTATCAAAATTATTTTGAATCTATTAATTCTATTTTTAGGATATTTATTTGGATCTTTTCCTAGTGGTTATTTAGCTGGAAGAATTACAAAAGGTATTGATATTCGTTCATTAGGTTCTGGTTCTACTGGAGCAACAAATGTATTAAGACATATTGGCAAGCGAGCTGCAATTACAGTTTTTCTAGTAGATGTTTTGAAAGGGGTTGTATCTATTTTATTAGCGAAATATTTTCTTCTAAATGATTCATGGCAAGTAGCGATAGGTCTATCAACTTTAATTGGTCACATATGGCCAGTCTGGCTGAATTGGAAAGGGGGTAAAGCTGTGGCAACAGGTTTAGGAGTATTTCTTGGTCTTTCATGGCAAGTTGGACTTGCTACTTTGGGAATATTTATATTAATAATTACATTATTTAGAATAGTCTCACTTGCAAGTGTTTGTGCAGCATTAGCTCTACCTTTAATTATGTTTATAAGTTTTAATAACTCAATTATTTCTCTCCCATTTTTATTAATTTCAATATTAGCTATGACTTTAGTGATTTGGAGACATAGAGAGAACATAGCCAGATTATTTAAAGGCAAAGAGCCGAAAATTGGGCAGCACTAAGAACTCAAATACTAACTTTATCGCAAAAACTTTTGAACATATAAGAAGGATCATTTGATTGGGTAATTGCTCTCCCGATAACTAACTTTGATGCCCCCAACTTAAGAGCTTCGGATGCATCAGTGACCCTCGATTGATCGTTAATGTCTGAACCCAATAACCGGATTCCAGGAGTTATCAACTCAAACGTCTCAGGGTGCATCTCACGAAGAGATTGAACCTCCCTAGGGCTACAGACACATCCTCCTAAACCAGAATTAGAAGCAATCTCTGCCAGGTGCAAAACACGTTGCTCTATTGATTGATTAATCAATAGATCGCTAGCAAAACTTTCGTAAGTCCAACTAGTCAAGATAGTAATTCCTAAAAGTTTTGGCGGCATTAAATTCACTTTAGAGGCTCCTTCCTGCGCAGCTTCATTAGCCATCTTTAGAGCCTTCACTCCAGCACAAGTATGTAAAGAAATAAATTCAGCACCAGTTTGGGAAGCTGCGTAACAAGCTCTAGCAACTGTTGAAGGTATATCATGAAATTTAAGATCTAAAAATATTTTTTTTCCCTGATCTCTTAAGATTGACAATATATCTGGCCCTTCCCTAACAAATAATTCAAGTCCAACTTTGACCCAGGTAATTTCAGGTATTTTTTCCAGAAGATTGAAAACATTATTCCTATCCATGCCATCTAAGGCAATAATTATTTTTTCACTTGGATTATTATATTTTTTCATAATGATTTATCAGATTGAAACACGCAGAAATTTTTTCTTGCCTACCTGCAATATTTTTCCTATGACATCATCTGGAGTATCAAACTCTAAATTAGGATCTATAATTTTTTTTCCATCTATCCTTACTCCTCCACCAAGAATTTGCCTTCTTGCTTCACTGCTACTTGAACACATTTCCAGCTTACTAAATAAATAAAAGGCTTTAGCTGGAAAATTTACATTAGATATGGAGGCTTCTGGTATTTGATCAAGAGAATCTTGAGTTCCTAAAACTAATTTTTCAGCATTACATTGAGCTTTTTTTGCGGCTTCAATTCCGTGAAAATTAGATGTTATTTTTAAAGCCATGAATTTTTGCATCTCTCTTGGATTTGAACTTAAATTTTTTAAGTTTTCATTAGTTAATAAATTTAAATAACTAAACACCAAATTATCCGGAACCTTTTCTAATTTTGAATACATTGATAATGAATCTTCATTTATTCCTACAATGTTGTCTAAACTTTTACTCATTTTTTGTGTCCCATCTAAGCCAACTAAAATAGGTAATAACATTCCAAATTGAGGTTTCTGTCCATAAGCTCTTTGCAAATCTCTTCCCATCGCTATGTTAAATTTTTGATCTGTTCCACCTAGTTCTAAGTCAGATTTGATTGCAACCGAATCATAGCCTTGAAGAAGTGGATAAAGAAATTCATGAAGTGATATAGAAGTACCAGCTTTATATCGATTACTAAAATCTTCCTTTGCCAGCATTTGACCCACAGTTGAGTTTGACAAAAGTTCTATAACTTTAGAGAAATTAAGATTTTCAAGCCATTCACTATTTCTTCTTATTTCTAAACGACCAGGAGTTGAGAAATCTAACAATGAATCTTTGGGTTCTTTCCCTAGACCTAATTGTTCAAGATAATTCAAAGCATTCGACTCAACCACATCTTTTGAAAGCTGAATTCTAGTTTTACTCTTTCCAGTTGGGTCTCCAATTCTTGCTGTAAAATCTCCAATTATAAGTACTGCAGTATGCCCAGCATCTTGGAATGCTCTTAATTTTCTAAAAAGAATACTATGACCTATATGAATATTAGTTCCTGTTGGATCAATTCCAAGTTTTACACGTAAAGGATTTTTTTCTATTGATGCAAGTTCTAATCTTTTTATAAAACTTTGATCTGAATCTTCAGATTTTTTATAAGGAAAAAGATCATCTAAACCTCTAGAGATCCAATCAGGTAATTCATTGAATATATCTAGCATAATTCAAACTTGAAAAAGGTTAATAATCATTTATCCAATTCTGATTTCATTCTAACCAACGTTTTATTCATCTGATCAAACATTTGATCGGGAGTGATCCCAAATTGCCCCAACTGAGTCTTTAGCTGTTCTACTGTCATTTTTGCCTGAAAATCTTCTGAAAGCTCAAATCGTTTCATAAAAACTTTATATCTTTCCATTAAATTTTCCATGCTATCAATAAACATCACCTTCCCTTCTCGATCAAATTTGCCATAATCAGAACCTAATTGCATAAGATTCTGATAATCACTGAAAAGTTTTTTCGCTTCTTCCTGAACAATTTCAGATTCAAAAAAACTCATATTCTTAATCCCATTTGATAGACCAATTGCTTGATTTTGAATTCAATGAATAAAATGATTGTATCATTTAAATCTCTAGATCAGTTTAGACCATTTTCCCCAAAAGCATTTGCTTGCTGAGTGTAAATAGCCACACCGCAAAAAAATATACTTCTTACTGTAGTTACGCAAAAACTTACTAATCAAGAAAAAACACTTTTAATTTGAACTTGAAAAGCTAAAATAAAAATGACCTTAATAGAAAAAATAAAGATATTGATCATATAATTATGAGATATTAATAACTAATTATCTTTTTTGATATAGCCTTTCTCAAATGAAAAAGTTCGAACTTCAATATGATTTATTTAAAGAAAATGATATCAATTATTCAGAAAAAAATCTTATTAAAGATATATTTATTAATAAAGAAATAATCAAGGAATGGCAAAAAAAAATTATCCATCATCAGTCTCCTATTTTTAAGTCTGGCTATAAAGATATAAATCAATCTTCATTATTTGAACCTAGTTCAGAAAATTTAATAGAGATTTTCAACCCTATGGAGCTTACTCCTTTACCTTTAAGTTTTTGGAGGTGGCCAAAAACAATGCATAAGGGGCCCGCGGTTTATTTTGTAACGGATAAAATTATTGATTCTGAAGAAAATATTATCTTATATATTGGTGAAACAATTTCTGCAGAAAAAAGGTGGAAAGGTAACCATGACTGTAAAAAATACATTTCAAATTATTCCGACACCCTACAAAAAGCGAATATAAAAACCAATTTAAACATTCGTTTTTGGCTTGATGTTCCGATTAAAACGAAGGAAAGAAGAAAATTAGAACAACAACTTATCCAAGCTTGGCTTCCACCATTTAATAAAGAGACAAGGGAAATATGGGCAACGCCATTTACTTCTCAAATCAATTAGTAAAAATTGTTATCATAAATACAAGTATAAAAATTAAATGCACATTTCAGCAGTCTCTAAAGAAATTAACCAATGGTCAGGATCAGTTCTTATTACTGGGGTTTTAGAAGGAGAGATCGAAAGTCAAATAAATTTATTTAAGACCATAATAAAAGATACTTTTTTAAGCAAAAGGTTTAATGATTCAAAGTTCGAAGGCAAAAAAAGTCAGACATTATCAATTGAACTCATAGAAGGCAAAATACAAAAAATAATCTTTGTAGGCTTAGGCAAGGCAGAAACTCTTCGAATTGATGATCTACGGAAGGCAGCTTCAATTGGCGCTCGCAAAGTTTCACCTCATGAAAAAAAATTAGGAATATTTTTCCCTTGGAATGCATTTAACCCTTCCTCCGCTGCATGCGCAGTTGGCGAAGCAGTTAAATTGTCATCTATTAAAGATCTTAGATTTAAATCAGAATCAAAGGAACCTTTTCCAATAGATGAAGTTGAATTAATAGGCTTAGAGACCAAAACCACCAAATCAGCTATTGCTGAAATTAATCCAATTTGCGAAGGAGTTAAATTGGCAAGAGAACTTGTCTCAGCTCCACCCAATTTTCTTACCCCATATCAAATGGCAAAAGAGGCCAAAAAATTAGCCACTGATTATGATTTAGATTTAAAAATTCTTGACAAAGAAGAGTGTGAAGATCAAAGAATGGGAGCTTACCTAGCGGTTGCTAAAGGATCAGATCTACAGCCAAATTTTATACACCTAAAATATTCTCCAAAAGCCGCAAAAAGTAAAGTCGTGTTAATAGGGAAAGGCTTAACTTTTGACTCTGGTGGATACAACTTAAAAGTAGGCGCCTCTCAGATTGAAAAAATGAAGTACGACATGGGCGGAAGTGCTTCTGTGCTTGGAACAGCAAGAGTCATCGCAGAATTAAAACCCAGCAACATCGAAGTTCATTTTATTGTTGCTGCTTGCGAAAACATGATTAATGGTTCTGCATTGCATCCTGGAGATATCATCACAGCCTCTAACGGAAAAACAATTGAAGTAAACAATACCGATGCAGAGGGAAGGTTAACCTTGGCTGATGCTTTGGTTTATGCATGCAAACTTAAGCCTGATGCCATAGTAGATCTAGCTACTCTTACTGGAGCTTGTGTGATTGCATTAGGAGATGAAATAGCAGGATTATGGACTGACAATGATCAGCTCTCTGAACAATTAACAAAAGCTGCAGGTAAAGCTGGAGAGGGTATTTGGAGGATGCCTATGCAAGATTCATACAAATCTGGGATTAAATCATCTATCGCAGATTTGCAAAACACAGGTCCTAGACCTGGGGGATCAATTACTGCTGCATTGTTTCTAAAAGAATTTGTGAACTCAAATATCCCATGGGCTCACATTGACATAGCAGGGACATGTTGGACTGAAAAAGATAGAGATATAAATCCCAAGGGTGCAACTGGTTATGGAGTAAGAACGTTGGTTAATTGGATAAAAGAATTGAGTCTAAACATGCATTAACTATTCACATATAATCCAAAGGTATAAAATAGATATTTAAGACCATTTAATTAAGTAATTTATTATTATTTATATTCGCCCCAGACTTTTTTTAGTCTATTATCTCTACCACAACTGGTTCTATAAAAATTATATTTAAGGGGGTTTTTAACTGCATAGTCTTGATGATACTTCTCAGCTATCCAAAAAGTTTTTGAGTCAATAATATCAACCTTTAATTGCTCCAAGGGTATATTTAATCCAATAGAGATAGTTTCTTTAATCTCCTTTGCATCACTCTTTTGTTTTTGATTAGAAGTGAAAATAACGGGCTTATATGAATTTCCTCTATCACAAAATTGTCCCTTATTATCAAAAGGATCTATGTTAAACCAATACTGTTGAAGTAAATCCTTATAACTTATAACATTGGCATCAAAACTAACTTTCACAACTTCTTGATGCCCACTATGATTTTCATATGTGGGGTTAATTAAATCTCCACCGGAGTATCCACTTTCCACCGAAATTACTCCATCAAGTTTCTCTAGATCATGTTCTAGGCACCAAAAACATCCACCTGCAAAAATAGCTTCCTCTGATTCTGCAAATACTTTATAAGGGCAAACTATCAATATTTGCAGGAGCATAGAAAATACTATTAGTTTCTTGAAGGTTTTTTTCATAGGAATCATTGAACTAATAAGTCTAGAATATACTTTGATGCTCTATCTGTAACTCCAGGTTTTCCTAATTTATCTTTCAATCTTTTATAACCAAGAATTATGTCTTTTCTTGTAGAATCATCTTCAAGAATTTTTAATGCTGCATTAAAAATTTTCTCAGCTTTAAAATCCTCTTGTATAAACTCTGGTATTAACATTTCATTTAAAAGAAGATTCACTGGTGAAATATATTTAACATTAAATCTCAATAAATATCTTGCGAAAAAAGCAGTAACTCTGCTTACTTTATATCCAACTATTTGTGGAACTGAATTTAGAGCCAATTCCATATTTATCGTCCCAGACTTTGCCAAAGCAAGATGAGCAGCTGAAAATAGAAATGGTTTTAAATCATCAACTTCATTAGACAAAATAATCCTTCCAGACAAATCATATTCTTTCAATGAATTATTTAATAGTTCATCAAATTCATTTAATCCAGATGGTATTAGAACAGTAATAGAAGGATCTTTCTCCTGAAGAAGCTTAGCCGCTTTTAGCAATGTCGGTAAAATATATTTTAATTCTTGTTTTCGAGAAGCCGGAATAATAAGAAGAAGTTTTTGACCAGTATTTAATCCTATTCTTTTAAAAGATTCTTCTCTAGTAGGAATATTTCTATAGAAATCCAACATTGGATGACCAACGAATTTTACATTTCCTCCCTTGTTTGAATAAAATTGAGCTTCCTCTTCAAAGATAGCTAATATTTTATCTGTAAAATTAATCAAATCGGTTGTACCCGAATCACCTAATCTCCATGCCCATTCCTGAGGAGCAATATAATAGATTATTGGAATATAAGGGAACTTTTTTTTTACTTTTAATCCTAGTCGAATGTTAGGCCCCATATAATCTATTAAAACGACTACATCAGGTGGAGAAGAACTTAAGTAATTATCAATTTTTGATTGTGCATTTAAAGTTGGTAGAACGTAAGGAAGAGCTTCTAAAAAACCTATTGCACCTATCGAAGAAGTATCAGATATTAATTGAGCCCCTGCTTCTTTCATCCTTTCACCGCCTAAAGCAATTATCTCTAATTCAATTTTCCTTTTTTCTGCATTAGTCTTTAAAGCATTTATTAATAAACTGCCCTGCAAATCTCCAGAGACTTCACCAGTACTGATTAACAACTTCATCATTTATTTGCCATCAAAGAAGGCATTGGACCTCTTCTACCCTTACCAATAGAGAGTTCTATAAATCCACATAACCTTGCGGAAGATTGCAATAAATTCTCTTGCCTTGCAATTTTCAAACCATCAGAGATTACGTATTCAGATTTAAATAATAAGTTCCAGATTCTTTTCAATTGTAGATATTCTTCTTTATTCTCTTTATCTATGGTTTGCCTTTTAATTCCAACTCTATTTAGTCCCCGCATTCTTCCAGGATGACCTTCGGCCAAACAATATGGAGGAACATCTCTATCAACTCTCGTCATGCCTCCAATCATGGCTAAATAACCAATATGAACAAATTGATGTATCCCCAAGCACCCTCCAATAACAGCTCGATCTTCAACAACAACGTGACCTGCAATCTGCACACTATTTGCTATAACTACACTGTTTCCAATTTGACAATTATGTCCTAAATGTGAATATGCCATTAATAAATTCTTATTCCCAACTATAGTTTTCTCTCCTTCAAAGGTGGCCCTATTAATAGTTACACATTCTCTAAAAGTATTATTATCTCCAATTAAAACATTTGTAGAATCTCCTCTATACTTTAAATCTTGGGGTTCTAATCCAATACATGCTCCTGGGAAAATCTTATTATTTGATCCTATTTTTACTTTTCCCTCGATAATTACATTTGGTCCTATCCAAGTATTTGGACCAACAATCACATCTGGACCAATAACAGCTCCTGATCCTACATATACACCTTTGCCAAGTTCAGCTTTTGGAGAGACTTCTGCAAATTTATGAATATTGACTTGGTTATCTGCAATTAAGCTTTCAGAAAATTGAAGTTCACTCATCACTTCAATCCACAAGAGAGAACATCAAATCGCCAGAACAAACCAACTGATCATCCACTTTTGCTTCTCCCCTAACTTTGCCAAATCTTTTTCTTTTGATGCTTATCAACTCACAAGATATCAATAATTGATCTCCAGGGACTACTGGACGCCTAAACCGAACTGAATCAATCCCGGCGAACACAAAAAGCCCTTTTGGAAGATCAGGCATTTGAGAAACAATCAACCCTCCTACCTGAGCCATTGCTTCCACTATTAAAACTCCTGGCATTAGCGGTCTATCGGGGAAATGGCCTTGAAATTGAGGCTCATTAAGAGTGACATTTTTTATTGCCACAGCTTTCTTGCCTTGATCATGTTCTATCACTCTGTCAACAAGCGCAAAAGGATATCTATGTGGCAAAAGCCCCATTATTTGCTCGCTATTTAAAACAAGAGGTTGGGAAGAAGAAATGTCAGTCAAAATTAGATTTAATTAGGTTAATACCTTTTGAAGAGAAGCTGCAAATTCAGCATGAAGAGCGTGAGACCCTTTATAAACAAAAATTTGCGCTTTCGGTAATCCAACAAAAGCTAAATCTCCAATCAAGTCAAGCAATTTATGACGCACTGGTTCGTTTGCAAATCTCAAGGGTGGATTCACCCAATAATCACCATTACAAACCAACGCATTTTCAAGAGCTCCTCCTTTAATTAGACCAGCTTTCTTTAATTCTTCTAACTGATCAAGAAAGCCAAAAGTTCGTGCAGGTGCAATTTCTTTAACAAAATTATTTGGGGACAGCTCAATAGAAAATATTTGCTGTCCAATTGCCTTATATGGGAAATCAATCAAACCTACTAATTTCAATTCTTTTGATGGTATTGCAAAAATCACACTTTCTCCTTTGCTAACAAAAATTGGAGATTTGAGTTCTGGCCTTGGTCTAGGAGATGTAATGGAATTAACCATTCCTACCTTTTGAATTTCCTCGATCCAACCAATAGCAGAACCATCAAGTAAAGGAATCTCACTGCCAGTTATTTCTATATGTACATGAGTTAAGCCTGCTCCAATTAATGCAGCCAACAAGTGTTCGACGGTAGATACTTTTTTCCCATTCAGATCAAGAGTTGTACATAAAGGAGTATTCCTTACTTGCAAAATATCTATGGGAATAACTTTATTAGGTTCATCTGAAAAAGAAATATGAAATCCAGTTAATACTGTTGGCTTAATTATGACTGTACATTGAAGGCCTGTATGCAAGCCAATACCATCTTTTTTAATTTCATTTTGAAGCGTCCAGCCTTCTTCATAGTCATCGGGGAAGGAGAACACTAAAATTTCCAGCCAATTCCGATGTTATAACGCCAATTTCCACTGAAATCTTGTGTCGCTGCCTCTATCCGAATTGGGCCAACAGGCGTATTAATGACAGCTCCAGGTCCAACAGAAAAACCTGATCCAGGTTTTTCTAGAATTTTTCCAGGCTTCCCTGGGACATTTGATTGAGAGCCAAAATCAGATCCTGCATCAACAAATAGGACTCCTGAAACTAATCGCCAAATAGGAAATCTGTATTCTCCTGTTGCCTCTCCAAAATTTCTTGCGACGCCTAGATCACAAGAGTTCCAACCTCGAACAGAGCTGGATCCTCCCAAACAAAATGCTTCATAAGGAGGTAGATCTCCGATGATTGTTCCAATCTTTGCTTGAACGCCTATCGATTGAGAGCAATCTGATTTTTCACCAGGCTTGGGGCGGCAACCCTTATGAAACTTCAGCCAATTAACAGGGTAAAAACGAGAATAACTCACACGAGTTCTATTAAAAGTCGGTGAATTCTCACCTAAACTAATAAATTGTTCAGAACCAATATTTAAATAATCTCCAGAAGTTGGATTTCGTGAATTATCTAAATTATTGTAAGTAACAGCACTTTTTAAACTAACTAATGTATTTTCTTTAGCGCAATTATATGCCACACAAATAACTTCATTCTCAGGGACTTTACCGTCTATAAAATTTGTTGATGCTACGCCATAAGGTCTTTTATCTCCGGCATAGTCTATTGGCTTAACTTTCTGGAAATTTGCACCAATAAGTACACTCCAGGGTACCTTTTTTAGAGGCTGAGCACCATTTAAAGGTCTTGCGAAAGAAAAGCCTCCTCCTGTTCTCTCTAAGACAATAGAATCACCCTCATAATCAAACCAACTAAACTTTGGTGCAGCTAACTGAGCAGAGGAAAGATTAGAGAATGGGCCAGTTTCAATTAAAGTATTATTATCATTTAAATCTAAGTTTTGAGATTGATTGGAGTCGTAACTTGTTAATGCATTAGGAGCTTCATATCTATCTGTAACTCCTCGAATACTTCCCCCCTCTTGACTTCTAAATTCTTGAGGAACTTCTCTACTCAAATACAATGATGTTCTAAAAGAGGTTCTATATTTATCATTTTTAATCCAGGGATCGTATAAGGAAAGATTTAAAAGTGCTCCATATTCTCCATAAGTCAAATTCATATTTGATGACCATGCTCTTCCGATCAGATTGGACTCTTGTAATCCGATCTGTCCAAACACACCTTGTCCTCCGCTATAGCCAAGACCTCCAGTTAAAGAACCAGTTCTTTGCTCTGTTATTCCTAGAGAAATGATAATCTTTCCAGGCTCCGAACTTAAAGGCTTAAGAGTTACTTTTACATCATTAAAGAGTGACGTTGCGTATAACCTTTTGATATCTGATTCTAAGTTATTTCTATTAAAAATACCTCCAACTTTTGTTATTAATTCTCTTTTAATTACCCATCTCTTTGTTTTTCCTTTTATCAAACGTCCTTTATCATCTTCTGTATTTCCATCTTCATCTATAAAATTTATCTCAATACCAGCAATATATCCTTCTTGAATATTAAGTTCAACTCTTCCTTCTTTAGATACACTACTTGGGCCAGATATCCTTGCTAATGAGTATCCTTTACCACTATACCAATCCTTAATTTCTTTAATCCT
Organism: Prochlorococcus marinus str. MIT 1214; assembly: GCF_027359355.1. Lineage (NCBI taxonomy): Bacteria > Bacillati > Cyanobacteriota > Cyanophyceae > Synechococcales > Prochlorococcaceae > Prochlorococcus > Prochlorococcus marinus. The sequence goes on from NZ_CP114777.1 coordinate 906,782, forward strand.
AATTTGTAAAGTATTTAGATTAAGTGTTTTTCCAAAATCATTATTAAAAATCTCATTTAATTTTGTATTTGATAGTTTTCTTTCAAGCGGAAGTATGCTTATCTTATCTAATATAGGATTTGGTTCAATTTGAATCAAAAGTTGAACTCCTCTAGCACTCTTCAAAGACTCGATTTTCGCACCAGAGAACCAGCCTGTTGAATAAATTCGATCTAAATCCTTCTTAACTTCTTCACTCGTAACTTTACTACCTGGTCTAATTAACATTGCATCATAAGCAATAACTTCCAAGCGCTCTTTATCAGGATGATCTTCAAGTCCCTCAATAACAATCTCTGAAATTAATACTCTTTTTTCTTCAATAGAATTATCTTCATTTTTTTGATTTACTCCCTCAGCAATCCAAAAGTCATCAAGCTTTAAATTAGATTTATTAAGATTTGATTGATTAGTAAATTGAAAACTTTCACTCTGCTTATTCTCAATAATAAATTGATTTTCACCTGAGATTATTTTAGAAGCTTTACTTTCTCCAAAAAGACTAATAAAAGGAACTACCAAAGCAATGGCATAAGCACTTTTGCTAATTATTTTTTTATTAGAAGTGGCGGTTTTTTGGTACATAGCTTTCAAAGCAATTCAATTAAATGTAGGAATCCGTAGCCAAGAATAATTTGGTTAAAAAGCATTAGAAGAGTCTTTTTCTATACGTTTCAAAATCTCCTCATATGCATCTATCACTCCTCCAAGATCTTGCCGAAAGCGGTCTTTGTCAAGGATACGTGCCTTTGGATCAGAATTCTTCTTATCCCAAAATCTACAATTATCTGGACTTATCTCATCAGCAATAACAATTTTCTCTAATGAGTTAAAACCGAACTCTAATTTAAAGTCAACCAATAATAAATCTAGTGAGTCAAAGTATTCTTTTAAAATTTTATTTACACTTCTAGTAATTGCCTCTACTTCTTCAAGCTGAGAAGGGCTAATCAAATCAAGTAACTTTAATCTTCTTTCTGTAAGTATAGGGTCTCCTAATTCATCATCTTTATAATAAAAATCTAGGAGTGGAGGGTTTAATATTGTTCCTTGATTGATCGGTGTCTCTCTACATAATGAACCTGTAGCAATATTGCGAATAACAACCTCTAAAGGGATTACCTTAATTTTATCCGCAATCATAAATGTTTCCGATTGAAGTTCTAGAAAGTGTGTTGGAATTCCATTCAATTCAAGCAATTTAAAAAGAGCCGCAGAAATTTTGCAATTCAATCGCCCTTTACCTTCTATCTCTGATCGTTTTTTTGCGTTAAAAGCGGTAGCATCATTTTTGAACTCTATTAAAACCCTATTTGGATTTTCACACGCAAAAACTCGTTTTGCTTTGCCTTCATGAATTAGTGATCCTTGGATATGATTCATTAATACCTCTGATATCTAATTAGTATAAATAGACAATGCTAAAAAAATCACCTCAACCAAGACAAATTTATTTAAAACCTAAAATCCAAACAACTAAATCACTTTTCCTTAAACAATTTATTAACTAATAATCAATAAGTAATTAAAAATCTACTAAAACTATTTTTTCATTTAAGCAAGAGAAAAACTATGGCCAAGAATCAAAAGACTAAAGAATTAAAAAGGATACTTATAGTTGGCAATGGAGGAAGAGAAAACTCTATTGCTTGGGCTCTATCAAAGAATCAATCTATTGATCAAATATATGTTTGTCCTGGCAATGGTGGGAGCGCCAACTTTGCAAAATGTATTCGCCTAAAACCTAAATCTGAAGATCAAAAAACAATAATCAATGATTGCAAGCGACTTAACATTAATTTAGTCATCATTGGTCCTGAAGTCCCTTTGGCTGAGGGTTTGGCAGATAAAATGAGAGAAGCAGGATTAACAGTTTTTGGTCCAGGCAAAGATGGTGCTCAACTAGAAGCAAGTAAAGAGTGGTCTAAAGCTCTGATGATTGAAAACAATATCCCTACAGCCAGGTATTGGGCAGCAGAATCTAAAGAAGAAGCTCTAGAAATTCTTAAAAGATTTAACCAGCCTCTTGTGATCAAAGCAGATGGTCTTGCAGCAGGTAAAGGTGTCACTGTTTGCGACACAATTGAGGAATCTAAAGAGGCAATTAAAGATATATTTTCTGGAAAGTTTGGATCTGCAGGAAATAAAGTTATCCTCGAAGAAAAAATTGAAGGTCCAGAAGTTTCTATTTTTGCTCTTTGTGATGGAGAAAAATTAATTGTTCTTCCTCCAGCGCAAGATCACAAAAGATTACTGGAAGGGGACCATGGTCCAAACACTGGCGGAATGGGCGCCTATGCACCTGCGCTTTTAATTAATGAAAAAGATCTTGAAGATTTAACTAAGCTTGTTCTTATACCAACTGTGCAAGGTCTGAAAAAGAAGAGAATCAAATACATCGGAATCATTTATGCAGGCTTAATGCTTACATCCTCTGGACCAAAAGTGATTGAATTTAATTGCCGCTTTGGTGATCCAGAATGTCAAGCTTTAATGCCATTAATGGGAGATGAATTTGCCTCAGTGCTCTTTGCGTGCGCTAGAGGAGAACTAGAAAGTTCGCCAAAACTAACATTCAGATCAGAATGCAGTGTTTGTGTTGTGGCAGCCTCAAAGGGATACCCCGAAAGTCCACAAAAAGGTGAAAAGGTAAATATCAGCGTTGAATCAAATCCTTCACTCCAGGTTTTTCACGCTGGGACCACAATCGACGAATTTGACAATATAGTTACCTCGGGTGGCAGAGTTCTTTCGATAGTTGCTCAGGGTGAAAGTTTCGACAAAGCTTTCGATTTAGTCTATTCTAATTTGAAAAAGATTAACTTTGATGGTATGCATTTTCGCAGAGATATAGGTTATCAAGTGAGAGATAAATATTAAAAATATTTATTTAAATTTTTTCTAAATGAATAATTCAGATTTAAATCAGAATAATAATTTTCCACCATCAGGAGGAGAATTATTAACTGATAATTTAAGTATTTTAGAAAAAATAAATTTATGGTGGTCAAGATTCAATTTGAGATCAAAATTACTCGCATTTGGAACACTAGTAGTTAGTTTTATAATGACACTTATTACATTCTTTGCTCTGAGCAGCATACAAAAAGATGCTGGTATGAATGATACAAGATATGCCAGAGATTTAGGATTATTATTGTCCGGAAATGTTACGGAATTAGTAGCGAAGAATCAAACAAGAGAACTTTTCAACGTGGCAGAGAAATTTTGGCGTTCAAGTAGGAATTTAAGATACATTTTCTTTACCGATCCAGATGGCTTAGTAAAACTGGGTATTCCTGTGAGTGCAACAACTTCAACATCTGAGGTTGAAGGTGCCTTACAACTAACCAGAAGACTAAAACTACCAAGTGAATTAAAAAAACAACCTCAATTTCCATTAGTTCGACAACATTCAACTCCACAAGGTCAAGTAACTGATGTTTTTGTTCCCATGCTTTGGAAGGGGGAATATGTAGGCACATTAGCCCTGGGTGTAACACCCAATAAAAAAGCTCTTGCCACAGCAGCATTAACTAGAGAGATTACTGTTGCGGTATTTATTTCTATTTGGGTTTTAGTGATAATTGGTGCAGTATTTAATGCTCTAACAATAACTCGACCCATTAAAGAACTTGTGATTGGAGTCAGAGAGATTGCCAAAGGTAATTTCAAATCAAGAGTTGATCTTCCCATGAGTGGAGAACTTGGAGAACTCTTAAATGGATTTAATGCTATGGCCTCTAGATTAGAGCAATATGATGCGGCAAATATTGAAGAATTAAAAGCCGCCCAAGTCAAGCAACAATCTTTAATAGCCACAATGGCAGATGGAGCTCTTCTTCTTGACGAACAAGGAAACATTGTTTTAGTCAATCCAACTGCTAGAAGGCTTTTTCGCTGGGAAGGTAGAAATCTTGAAGGTCAGAGTTTATTGAATCAAATTCCTGATTCTCTTGTAAAAGAACTTGAAGCTCCAATAACTTCTCTTTTAAACAACTTCGGAGACAGCGATGATTTGCGATGCAATCTTGAAGAACCACCAAGAACGCTCCGTATAGTTTTAAAGTCCGTCAGAGATACTACTGGAGAGAATATTAAGGGTATAGCTGTTACAATTCAAGACCTTACTAGAGAAGTTCAATTAAACGCAGCTCAGAAAAGATTCATCAGCAATGTTTCGCACGAATTAAGAACTCCATTATTTAATATAAAAAGCTATGTAGAGACTTTATACGACTTAGGTGAACAGCTTACGAAAGATGAACAAAAAGAATTTCTGGGTGTTGCAAATTCTGAGACAGATAGACTTACTCGCTTAGTCAACGACGTTCTAGACTTATCCAAGTTGGAGTCTGGAAGAACGATCCAATTAGAGCCACTAAGTATAAAAGAAGCTATGGAACAAACCCTAAGAAACTATAAACTTAATGCTGAAGATAAAAACGTGAAATTAATATTAAATGTTGAAAGTAATCTAACATTTGTCTTAGGGAACTGGGATATGATTCTCCAGGTTTTAGACAACCTTGTTGGCAATGCACTTAAATTTAGTCAAAAAGGAGGAACAATAAATCTAAAAGCTTACACATGGCCGGATATATGCGTTGCTTCTCCAGTCGACATAGATAACAATGCTCCACATTGTGAGATATTGTCCCCAATGCCAAAAATTAGAGTTGAGATATCAGATACAGGGTGTGGTATTTCTGAAATAGACCAACAAAGAATATTTGAACGTTTTTACAGAGTTGAAGATTCAGTTCACACTGAGGTTGGAACTGGATTAGGACTTTCAATTGTTAAAGGTATTGTTGATAAACATGGAAGTGAGATAAGAATGGCTAGTGAACCTAATATTGGAACGACTTTTTGGTTTGAACTTCCTCTTGAAGACTCAGATGCTGATCAGCTATTACTAAAATCAGCAAGAAAAAACTGGGAACTTGAAAATGATAAGTCTTTAATTACATAGAAATTACTATTCATTTGTTTCAATGCTTTTAAAGACCCCAGGCAACTGTTCTTCAGGATTAACACGATGAGGGGCTCCACTAAATATCTGTTCAAAGTTTGAAAATGAATCTTTAATTTCAGGGCCTTGATTAGTAATAATATATTCACGTATCCTTTTATCATGCCATGAACCTCGCATCTTAAAAACATTTATCGCCCTTGCCATTTCACCTCTTATTTCTACGTACTGCAAAAGCAAAATGGTATCAGTTATTGTTGATATATGGGAATCAGTAATTGAGTGGCTTCCCATGAATTCTTCTGCAGTATTTGTAAAGAATCCAGCTATTTCTTCTTGTTTTGCATAACCAGTTACACCAATAACAAACTGCCTAAATGCATTCAAGCTTACACCTCTAGCTAATGCAGACAAAGAATCAATTGCCATTCTAGAAGGTTTATATTCGCTAATCTCAGATTTAATAATTTGCAGATGATCTTCCAAACCAGTTGATTCAGGGTATGCACAAATAATCTTCAATAATCCATCTGCTTCCATTTGTTCAAAATCAATCCCCCAGCTGGTGGCATTACGAAGAAGCTGTGCTCTTGATTCCTCATAAGCAAAAAGTATTGTCCTTTCTTTATTTATGTATGCATCTTCAACAAACTTAGAGACTAACATTGTTTTTCCTGTACCTGTTGCACCAGTTGCCAGAATAATTGAATCTTGAAAATACCCTCCACCACACATTTCATCTAGATCGGGAACTCCAGAACTAATGCGAATATTTGATGATCTTTGAGTCAACCTCATTGCACCTAAAGGAAATGCAACTATTCCATGGGGTCCCATTGTAAAAGGGAATTCACCCTTCATATGTGTAGTACCTCTTAATTTCAAAATTTCTACAGTTCTCCTCCTCTTCTCTGCCTCTAAAACATTTCTCAGGATAACAACATTATCAGAAACGAACTCTTCAACTCCATATCTTGCAATTGGTCCATATTCATCTATCCTTTCAGTAGTCATGACAGTAGTCACACCTATTTCTTTAAGTCTTGCTATTAGTCGAAAAATCTCTCTTCTAACAACATAAATAGCATCATATTGTTGGAAAACAGCAGTCATTGAATCTATAGCAACTCTCTTAGCCTTGAACTTTCTAATCGCATAACTAATCCTTTCAATTAACCCTGATAAATCAAAACTTCCTGCCACATCTTGTCCATCTGGGTCTGGTGATGCATCTAAAATAAAAAGTTTATTTTGATCAATTAACTCTTGCAAATCCCAACCAAAACTTGCAGCATTTCGAATAATATCTAAAGGCGATTCTTCAAAAGTAACAAAAATCCCTGGCTCATCGAAATTACATATTCCGTGATGAAGATATTGCAGAGAAAAAACTGTTTTACCAGTTCCTGATGTTCCACTGACTAGAGTGCTCCTCGCATTAGGCAGCCCACCATGACAAATATCATCAAAGCCCTCAATCCCAGTAGGGAGTTTTTGAACATGCATTTTTGATCAAACTTTTTTTTGAAGAACGCTAAAAGTTCTTACTACAAAACATAATAAACAAACAGTAAAAATCGCTTGGTTATCGGTTGGTCTTAAGAATTCATTTACTTCGTGTTTAAATAATTCCATTATTTATCCGAAGAATAAAACATTTCTTGATCTGAAAGTTCATCATATAAAAGGTCCAATCCAATTAAAACCTTTTCTCTATCGGACAGGTCACCGATTATTCTTCTGACAGGTGGAGGTAAAATCTTAGATAAAGTTGGGGTGGCTAGTATTTTATCTTCTTCGGCTAGTTGAGGACTTTTTAGAACATCTATAACTTTAAGGGCATAAACACCTTTGAATTCACTTTCTAAGATTTCTCTTAATGTATTCAAAGCCCGCATAGAGTTTGGCGTATTCCCAGCCACGTAAAGCTTAAGAATATATGTTTTCCTTGCTTTCATTTAAAACCTCCAAAAAAGCCACAGAACATATGTCCTTCTTAAATCTTGACTAAATAACCAACAAAAAGCGAAAATGTTAGTTTGTTTTTCGATTACGATTAGGGCTTAATCGATTTAAAGAAAGGAAATTCCTTTTTATTTTATTTCGAGCCTTAACGTGTCATCCCATAATCATGGCTAATAAAGAATCATCTCCTAAAAAGGAAACACCTCAAGATAAAACTTATGCGATAGTTGAAGCCTCAGGAAAACAATTTTGGCTTCAACCCAACCGTTATTACGATTTAGACAGATGCCATGCAGAAGTTAATGATATTTTAACTATTGAAAAGGTTCTTCTTTTTAACGATGGTAAAGATTTGAAGCTTGGAAAACCTTATGTTAAAGATGCAAAAGTAGAAATTAAAGTATTGGAGCATAGAAGAGGTCCAAAAATAATAGTCTATAAAATGAGACCAAAGAAAAAGACAAGGAGAAAAAATGGACATCGTCAAGAACTAACAAGAGTTTTAGTTCAATCCATATCAGTAGGATCAAAAACTAAAAAATCAAAAGAAACAAAAGATGCCAAAACCACTGCCAGTAAAGTAGAATCTGAATAAATTAAACTAAAGAATACCTAAATCATGGCTCATAAAAAAGGTACCGGATCAACTAGGAATGGAAGAGATTCAAATGCCAAAAGACTTGGAGTAAAAGCTTATGGTGGCGAAAAAGTAACGGCTGGGTCAATTCTTATACGCCAAAGAGGCACTTCTATCCTTCCTGGAATCAATGTAGGCAGGGGAAAAGACGATACTCTTTTCGCTCTAACTGACGGTTCAGTTCATTTTGAAAGTATTCGTAGAGGCTTAAGAAATAGAAAAAGAATTAACATCTCTGCAAAGGCAATCTAGTTTATATTTTTAATGGTTTGTAAGCTCGAGTAGTAATTAAAAAAGGATGGAAAACCTCTAGATAGTTTAATTGTAATGTAGTAAAGAAATTCTCAATCAGATCAGGGTCATCGAAATGAAAGGGAAATTCACCATTGTTTCCTTTATAGAAATACCAATTCATTAGAGCTATTCCTTTAGGAGAAAGTTTTTCCAAAAATATCTTTAATTGTTTTGCTGGATCTGGAAGATGTTCAAGGACATCCAAGCAAACAAGAGAATCAAAAATCACATCAGATGTGCTTTCTAAGTCTCTAAAAACTGAAATCTTATTTTCGATACCCAATTCCTTAGACCGATGTTCTACAAAACCACGATTTTGAGGATTAAGGTCCACAAACCAAACATGTTCAACATTTGGCAAAAATGAGGCTGCCAGAGCATGAGTGCCTATACCTCCACCAAAATCTAAAACTTTTCCAGAAGCAAATCTTTGTTGTAAACGAAGCGTATCAGCTATGTAATTAGAGCTATTTAAATGCCAAGATGCTAGATCTATTAAATGAGCATCTCCAACTTTTTCTTCGTAAAAATCGCCTGCATTCTTCTCTACAAAGGCACCTGGATGTAGAGCGGCCAATTCATCAACACCATTAAGTAACCTTTGATCTAATTCATCATTATTAATTTGAAGAAAATCAATAAGGTGTTTTTTTAAATTAAAGCCATCTTTAATGAAGCTGGAAATACTTAGATCTAAATTGGTCATATTATTTGGCGCACTGAACACACTGAGTTATAACTTTAAATGTTCAAGGTTACTTGAACAATCTTTCCATGTGAGCCTCAACTCACAATATTAATTTTGGAAAAACCTTTTGGATTTGTTGTCATTGATAAGCCTGCTGGGCTAACTTCTCATGATTGCGTCAATAGACTTCGAAAAGTATTTGGTATCAAAAAAATTGGACATACTGGAACTCTAGATCCCGCAGTTACAGGGGTACTTCCAATAGCGATAGGTAATGCGACAAGATTAATCTCTTATTTAGAAGGTTCTAAATCTTATACAGGAATCATTCAATTAGGTAAAACTACAAATACTGATGATTTTCAAGGAGAAATAATAAAATCAAGCATTTGGCCATTAATTAGCGAAAATGATATAAATTCTCTCCTAGAAAATTTCAGAGGTGAGATATTACAAAAACCTCCCAATTTTTCTAGTGTTCACATTAATGGAGAAAGAGCTTACAAGAAGGCAAGAAAAGGAGAAAAATTTGATTTAGTTCCTAAAAAAGTTACGATAAATAAATTAAATTTAATAAGCTGGACTCAAAACAAAGGTGAATTATTAATCGAAGTCGACTGTTCAACAGGAACATACATTAGATCTTTAGCTAGAGACATTGGAGAAAAAATTGGATGCGGTGGGTATTTAAAAAAATTACGACGTACAAAAGCTTATAATTTCAAGGAAAATCATTCAGTATTGCTTCCAGAGAAATCAGAATTTTACCTAGAAAAAAATAAGCCTAAAATACTTAATCCTAATATGTTTTTTAAACATCTTTCTTCTTTTGAATTAATTTCTGAAGAAGAGATTATTAGTTGGCGTTCAGGAAGAAAGATAAGTTTTCAGAATAATATTAAACGTTTAAAGATAGCTAAAAACAATGAAAATGAAGATAGTATTATTAATACTAAAAATATATTAGTGCTGGATGAACATAACAAAATCCTAGGTATAGCAGATTCAGATAAAAGTTTTGAAATTAAACCTAAGGTTGTTTTCAATGCAATTGGTTAAAATAATAAATCTAAATCTTATCATTATTTAAATCTATTAAATAATGATTAATAGGTTTTTATTTGTACTCCTCTATAATAATGTCTTAGAATTTGACGAAAACTTTCTCCTCTTTCAGCCATAGACTTAGCGCCCCATTGACTCATACCCACCCCATGCCCCGCACCGTAACCTTTAACTAATAGAAAATAATCTTTTGGAATTAGTGGGAGCGGTTCAAGTTCGAGATCTTCAACTACTTTATTATCATAATTCAATTTATTATCTAGATTAATTCGATTAAATTTGAAATCAAAATCAAATTTATTACTTAGTAATTTTAAATTTTTCCTAAGAGTTTTACCGGAGATAACTTTAGTTCCCTTAGTCCCATAAAGTCTAACCTTTAAGACTCTATCAGTATCACTTTTTTTTATAATTTGAATACTATTAATTCCACCTATATCGGAAAATATTTGATCTAATTCTGAGGAACTAATTTTTTTTGACCATCTATATTTTATACTGTTTTGATCATAATCAATAACACTCCTTAAGTAAGGCAATTGATACTTCCAGACTTGACCACTATTCTCAGTTCTACCTCCAGAACTACTATGAAAAACTGCCTCTATAAGTTTATTTTCATAAAACAACGCAAGTGAACTTGTACTTCTAACCGCCCTATTTATTTTTGCTGTTTCAGCTTCAAGTCCTAAATAAACTTGACTAGCTTGAGTTGAATGAATATCAAAAAATTTATTCTTCCCTAAAAGTTTTAAAGCATAAGTTCTAGCCGCTATTGCTTGAGCTTGAAGTGCTGCAAGTGGAAATTCTTTGGGCATTTCGCTACCTACAACACTTTTTAAATATTTTTCTAATTTTAGATAATTTATTATTTGCAACTTCTGATCATTTAATAAAACTCTTAATTCTCCAGCAAATCTTCGATTTTGATACCAAATGCCACGATCATCATTACCTTTAATTATTAAATTAAAATTCTTAGGTAATTCAAACCATGAATTTAGGTTGTTGTTTATAGAATAGTTAGCGCTACCATTAGCATAAATTATATTTATGGATTTAATAGGTCTTTGTTTAGAAGAAATCCCTTTCACAAAAATGGATTTGGAGCCATCTGCTCTAAATCTTGCCTCATTCACCTGACCAATTAAGACACGTATTATTGGCTCTTTGGCAGCAACTGTCTTTAATGGAGAGATGAAAAATATAGCTACAAAAATTATGGCCCATCCCGAATTACTTTTAGGTGATGTGCTCACAATAAAAATTGAATTTAGATACTAATTCTGCCTATAAGAAGGAAGATCTACCAGTGGTCAAAGCTATGAATGGCACCATGTATTAAAAAGGGGAAAACTTGCAAGTCACTTTTCTTGGAACAAGCTCGGGAGTTCCAACTCTAACGAGAAACGTATCAGCGATGGTACTAAAGCCTCCACAAAGATCAGATTTGTGGCTGTTCGATTGTGGCGAAGGTACTCAACATCAGTTCATCAGAAGCAATCTAAAGTTATCTCAAATAAAAAAAATATTCATCACCCACATGCATGGCGATCATGTGTATGGGCTGCCAGGACTTCTAGCGAGTATTGGGTTAGCTGGAAGCAGCTCTGGTATTGAGCTTTATGGACCAGCGCCTCTAAAAAGTTTTATTGATGCTTGCTTATACAACAGTTCAAGTAGATTGGCTTACTCTCTAAAATTCCATAAAGTTGAAAATGCTGCTATTAAAAAAGAAATTTTATTTGAAGATTCCAATTTAGAAGTAAAAGCTGCTCCACTAAAGCATCGAATCCCATCTTTTGCCTACAGAGTGAGTCAGAAATCCAGACCAGGCAGATTCGACATAGACAAAGCAAAATCACAAGATATACCTCCTGGCCCTGTATATGCCGCACTCCAAAGAGGAGAGGAAGTGCGTTTAGATGATGGACGAACTTTCTCTGGGAAAGAATTCTGCGGACCTACTAGGCCTGGGGTAAGCATGGTTTATTGCACAGATACTGTTTATACAGAATCCGCAATTGAAATTTCTAGAGAAGCCGATCTATTAATTCATGAAGCTACATATGCATATAAAGAGACCGAGATGGCTTATCAGCGAGGTCATTCAACTGCCACAATGGCGGCTGAAATTGCTGCAAAAGCAAACGTAAATCAATTAATTTTGACTCATTTGAGCCCCAGATATACCCCTGGGAATGAAACAACTCCTAATGATTTGCTTAATGAAGCAAAAGCAATTTTTCCAAATACCCAGTTAGCAAAAGACTTTTTGCAAATTGATATAAAGAAACGCTGCAACAGTTCTTGATCCCTTGCCTATGAAATGCCGCTACATGAAACAATGGTCGAGTTTGGTGCTTCCGTCAATCGCTGGCGTTATTAATGGATTCTTTTATTTCTTCTCTTAAACGGTCCCTTACAAGACTATTTGTTCTGATACCTGTGCTTGTAAGTCTCTTTATTAGTCCTCTTTCTGTAAGTGCCCTGTATCCCAGCGATCCTTCATCAGTGGAGAGCTTAGATACAAGCTTGGCTGGTAAGGACTTACAAAATACAGAGTATGTAAAATACGACTTATCAGGAAAAGATCTTGGTGGGGCGAATTTCACTGGGGCTTATTTCAGTGTCTCAACTTTGAAGGACTCTGATCTAACGGGCGCAAACATGACCAATGTCATTGCCTATGCCACAAGGTTTGATAATGCGAACCTAACAAATGTAAAACTCACTGGTGCAGAGTTACTTAAAAGTGTTTTTGATGGTGTAACCATTGATGGCGCTGACTTTACTGATGCTGTATTAGATAGAAGTCAACAAAAGAATCTATGTAAAGTAGCTACTGGAAGCACAGCCGAAAGTCTTGGTTGTAGCACTACAGCTGCTGGATATGTGCCTGCGACCAAAGGTCAAGGTTTCAACCCAGGTACTTAAATTTATCCAAAATTTAACAACCAATAAAAAAGGGGCTATTAGCCCCTTTTTTATTGGTTAAAAAGTAACTTTTTTCACTTTGTGATAAGAAAGAAAGCCGCTGCCGCTCCACCAACAGCAAACATAGGCAACCCAACTAACAAATGTGAGGTACCAAAGCCAAAGCCTTTTTGGCGCAATATAAAATAACCAACTCCTGCGGCTCCAGCAGCCAGAGGAATAGCAGCAGTAGCAGCAGAAGCAACAGCGTGATAGTCGAAGTTCATCCCTGTGTTGAAATTTAATTACTTACAATTATCCTTCAAATTTGAAAAATGGTATGAATTTATGCCTGAAATGCTTCATATCTTCATCACTTTAAATCCAAAAAGAATTTTTAATTTTTCTAAATTCATGCAGAATGAGGCTCAATATTTGAGCTATCTCTAGAACGAGGGTGTTTGCTATACCACCATTCCTGAAAATTCTTATCTAAACGAGAAGAAAATAAAGTCAAAATAGTTTTGGTTGGTTTCACTCCTGGTTGGATAATCTCAACAGAATATGATGGACATTTTTGTGCAGAAATATCAGCAACCAATCTTTTCCCAATTCTTCTCCAGCTAGGCTCCTTACTTCGCCATGAGAGCCTACAACATGGCCAAGGTAATTCCTCACGGTCATAGAGTCGACAGCATGGGCCTAAAACCCTAAAACTAAATTGCCCCCCAATACTTGAATGAACAGAACCATGATCTAAAAGACCTTGAACTTTATTCGTTGGCAAAACTTCTGAAATCAATTAATCCCTAAATAAGTTTATTTGCGCCCATGAGCACATAAAACAGAGGTTGGCGAAGAAGTAGATCTTTGGCAAGCAAAACGATGAAAATCTGGCTAAAAAATTAATATCAATATATCTCGTCTTCTGCATGGGTTCTAATTGTGCAATCTGACGTCGGATATGCAACACAAATCAAAACATAACCTTTTTTAATCTGATCATCGTCCAAAAAACTTTGATCCTGTTGGTCAACCTCTCCTTTTTCTAATTTAGCAACACAAGTTGAACAAGCTCCCGATCGACAGGAGAAAGGAAGCTCAATATTTTGTTCACATGCAGAATCAAGAATATATTTGTCATCTGGGATATCAATAATTTCTTTAAGACCACTTAACTTATTAATAAAAGTGATCTTAAAAGATGTCATGAAGATTTTTAATCTGAAAAATTTAGAATTTATTGAATCAAGATAAATGCAGAGTCAATACCATTAAGGCCCATTGATCTTTTATTTTGATTTCAAGAACTTGCCAACCAAGTGATAAAAAAAATTCTTGAAGTTCTTCAATTTGCTCAACTAATAAACCAGACAAAATTATTTTACCTTCATGTCCAATAATTTTTTCGAAACTTGGTCCTATTAATTTTATGGCAGGTGCAAGAATATTGCAGAGCGCCAAATCAATTTTTTTGCTCGGCAGATTCGCCTCAACTTCTTCAATAGAACCAAGAAAAACATTTAAGAGATTTTCAGGAAAATCATTTAATGCAGAATTAATTTTGGTAGCTGATATTGCTAAAGAATCAATATCAACTGAGATAGTACTCTTTGCTCCTAATTTCAATGCAGTTAACGATAGTATTCCGCTTCCACAACCTATATCTGCAATTGTTTTACCTACTGGAGGATCATTGTCCAAGGCTTCAATGCATAGCCTCGTAGAAGGATGGCTACCAGTCCCAAAAGCGCTTCCAGGATCTAAACGAATAATTTTTCGATCTAAAAATTTTTCAGGAACGTCTAACCACGCCGGTAAAATTAAAATTGATTTTCCTACAGGATCAGGTTTCCAACTTTTTTTCCAACTCAAGCTCCAATCTTCATCTTCTACTTTAATCCATTTGCAAGGAGGCAAAGTCAAGTCAAAAGTTTTTGCCAACGAGATTAATTTTTCTACTAGTGTCTCTTGATCTATAATTGACCACTCATTCAATGGGAGCCATATAAATAGTGCTTGAGTTGTTTTTTCATTTGGATCATGCTCAAAAGAAAATCTATGAATTTCTAAATTGCTTAAAAGCGAATAAAAAGAATCTTCTAGCTCAACTGGAAATTCCTGTTCCAATCTCAACCAAGTAATCTGAGAGTTTTGAAAATCTATAGTTTTTTCAACCAACGATTTATAAAGTCACGGAATGAGCTTCGTTTATTCCTTGCATTGAAAGAATTGAGCCCAACAACTCAGAGGGGATAGGATCATCGATACTTAAAACCATAACGGCCTCACCTCTTACAATCCTTCTTCCAACTTGCATTGAAGCGATATTCACATTGTGTTTCCCAAGAAGTGAACCTATCTGACCAATAATTCCTGGCATGTCCCTATGCCTTGTAAAAAGCATATGCCTACTTGGCACAAAATTTATCGGGTACTCATCAATACTTGTAATGCCAAGATCACCATCATTAAAAACAGTCCCAGAGACACTATGACCACCTTTATCGCTAAAGCTATCCAACTGCAAAGATCCTCGTGCAAACTCTGGGCTCAACTCATCCTTAATTTCGAGGACATCAATACCACGTCCTTTAGCTTCCAATGAAGCGTTTACATAATTAATTTTATCTCCCAATGCACTGGTGAGTAATCCCTTCAAAGTTGCAATAACAAGAGGTTGAGATGGATGTTGAGCGAATTCTCCTTGCAAACGGACTTCTAATTTTTGAATCTGTCCCCCTGAAATTTGACTGACTAATAATCCTAATGTCTCCGCAAGTTTTAAATGCGGTTTAAGACTATCCATTATCTCTGCGCTAAGTCCTGGAATATTTACTGCGCTGCGTGCAGGCAAGCCTAAAAGAACATCTCTAATTTGTTCTGCAACATCAATAGCCACATTTTGTTGAGCCTCAACAGTTGAAGCTCCCAGATGCGGGGTAAGTACCAATCCTTTTTTTACATCACGTAGAGGAGAGTTTTCCGCTAAAGGTTCTTTTGCATAGACATCGATTGCAGCACCTTGAATTACATTTTCCTCTAATGCATGAGCTAAATCATTTTCATTAATAATCCCGCCCCTTGCACAATTAACCAGTCTCGCAGTTGGTTTCATTTTTCTTAGAAGTTCAATATCAACTAAATTCTCTGTTTCAGGGGTCCTTGGGAGATGAAGGGTTACATAATCAGATTCTTTAAATAAATCATCAAGATCACTTAATCTAACCTGCATTTGCTGAGCTCTTTCACTAGAAACAAAAGGATCAAATCCAATGACCTCCATACCCATCGCATTAGCAACTTTTGCGACATGAGATCCAATCTTGCCAAGTCCAACTACTCCTAAAGTTTTCTTATATAGCTCATTTCCTACATATTTCTTCCGATCCCAGCCGCCAGAAAACATACTTGCATGAGCATGAGGAATATTTCTAGATAATGCAAGAATCATTGCCAGAGCATGCTCAGCTGCAGCAATAGTATTTCCACCTGGTGAATTAACAACTAAGACCCCCTTCCTAGTCGCACTTGGTACATCAACATTATCTACCCCAACTCCTGCTCTACCAATAATTCTCAATTTCTTTGCCTCAACAATCACATCCGAGGTCACTTGAGTTCCTGAACGGATCATTAATCCGTCATAATCATAAATTATATTCTTTAACTCATCTATCGAAAGACCTACTTTTTGGTCAACCTGAGCAACCTGAGTAAGAATATCTATACCTGCTTGATCAATGGGATCAGAAACAAGAACTTTCGTCATTAAAGGCGGTAAACGTGCCGCTCTGAACTTTAGTGACCTATTTGCCGCTGACCAGAATTATGTTGAGCAGGATTGAATATCCAAACATTTCAAGGAGCTAATTAGTGTCCACATACGTCATCATCTTGAAAGAAAAGAAAACAGCAAAAGAGTTGCTACTCAAATTCAGAGAGGCTCAAACACCTATCCTTAATTGCGATCTTGTAGAACCATTAGATAATAAATCGCAAAATGAGAGTTCAAATTCAGATACATCTGAAGAAGTATTTGCCAATCAATCAAGTTTTAATAATATCAAACTTTTTAATCCGGCTCTTTCTAGAAAGGATCGCCAAAAAACTTTAGCGACATGGTTAATACCCTTTGGTTTTATTGCAGGCCTAAGTTTTTCTCAAATGACTGATCTGAAGACATTTACAGATATGGGATTCCCACATCAATTAGAGAAGCTTTTAGGTGGTCTAGTTGGAATGATCTCAGGAGCGCTAGGAAGTTTTTTTTCTGCTGGAGGCATTAGCCAAGAAAAAATTGATGATTTGAGAGCTATTCGAAAAAAAAGTGAAGAAGGTCTTTGGCTGTTAATTATAGAATTACCTATAGAAATAGAACCACCTTGGGCAATTCTAAAAGAAACAAACAGCCCAGAAATAATAACCATAGGGAAAGAATAGTACTAAAGCAAATAATATTTTTTAAAAGTGACTATAAATATTAATAGTTTTTATCCAAAATTGCATATTATATTTCTCCAAATATAGAAGGGAAAATCGTTTAGACTATATTATATAAAATGAAAAAATCTTATCTCTTTTCATGTATCTTCCAAAAGAAAAGATTCTATTTAAAAGTTCTTTCCCTAAAGATTTAGAGAGATTGCTTCACTTCGCGGAAAAGGCTCTAAATGATAGAACAGCAGTATGGTCCCCTTTTTTATCAGCACAATTAATAGAGGAAGTTAAAAGCAAGTTTAATAATTTAAGCGATATAAGTCTTCTTTTTGAGGGAGGATTTCCTCGCGCAGAACGTAAAAGAATATGTTTCCTAAGATCAGAAGAAGAGATAAACTATCCCTCTATAAATATTCCTATAAAAGGTGTTTATATTAAAGGTAATTTCCTGTTTGATAGAGCCACACAAAATGATTTTAGAGATACCTTACATGAACTTCAGGCTCAAGGAGATGAAATTGGAGACATTTGGTTAATAAGAGATCGAGGAGCTCAAGTTATTTGCTCGAAAAAATGTGCTGATTCATTAAATCAAAAGAATGGAAAGTTAAGAGAAGTTGAAATATCAATCCAGGCATTAGATTTAAGCGAGATGGAGCTCCCTTTTAATAGGCCAGAGAAAGTAATCAATACGGTTGAGGCATCTACAAGGCTTGATGCAATAGCCTCTGCAGGTTTCGGATTATCAAGGTCAAAAATAACCACGCAAATCAAGAAAGGATTTTTGCGACTTAACTGGAATTTGAATGATCAGCCAAGCAAATCTATAAATATTGGAGACCTTATTCATTTAGAGAAAAAAGGTTCACTTAAAATTTTAAATATCGACAAAACGAAAAAAGATCGTTGGAGAATCAAATTACTAAGGCAATGAATATTATGTCCTATTGCCTGCTAGCTTCATTGAGGTAAAGAAAACTTCAGTTTTAAAATTGATTCACAAGGGCGATTAGCTCAGAGGTAGAGCACTACCTTGACACGGTAGGAGTCACTGGTTCGATTCCAGTATCGCCCATTCACCATTTATTCGTGGCGTAGATATTGACCTAATTAATAGAAATAGAGAAAGTTTTCGAACTCTTTACTTATCAAACATTTGATGAAGTTTAATCCATGTAATTTCACTCTCGCTGCAATCAACAGAAGCATTTAGAGAATACTCAACATTCGTTGTCTCTTGAATTTTTTTTTGTTTTAAAATTTCAATACCTTCAATTTTTGCAGCCATTAAAAAGAAGCAAGTACATTTGCATCAAAACAACCTTTAAAGAATAAAGCCAGAGTTATTTACTTTTTTTTAATCTTATTTAAATCAATTTATAACATTTCATGTTCTTATCCTAAAAGAGAAGATCTTTAAACAGTTTTGAGTAAAATATCTTTATTTAAAAATCAAAAGAATACAGATATAAAAATATTTGATATTAGAGTATAGTCAAAATCTCATGCAATAAAATTTATCCTCAGGCAACAGCTACCTCCCAACAAAAAGCTATTTACATTGAAATCAAAATTAAATTGTCAAAACAAAAACAATCAAATCAAATACATGTTGTACTTGGACTAGGTAGCTCAGGAATAAGTGCAGCAAAACTACTTAAATCAGAGGGGAAGAACGTTTTAGTATTAGAGAATAATTCAAATGAAAAACTAATAAATATATCTAATAGATTAAAATCAGAAGGAATCAACGTTATTTTGCTTGGCGAACCACTGCAAATTAATAATTTTACGCCATGGATAGAAAGTATTTGTTCTATTACTGTTAGTCCAGGAATAGATTGGGAGCATATAGCACTACAAGAATTAAGACGTAAAAATATCAATATTCAAGGAGAAGTAGAATTAGCATGGGAAAGATTAAAGCACATCCCAACTATTGGAATAACTGGGACTAATGGTAAAACCACCGTCACAAATATGCTTAATCATGTTCTTAAGTTAAATAATTTAATTACTGACATGGGAGGAAATATTGGGAAAGCATTATCCAAAATTGCTTTAGAAAGTATGAAAAATAATTACCAAGAGTTAAACTGGCTAATACTAGAATTAAGTAGCTATCAAATTGAGAGTTCGCCAAAAGTAGAACCGAGCATAGGTATATGGACAACATTTACACCTGATCATTTAGAAAGACATAATGATATAGAAACTTATTTCAAAATAAAGCGCAGTTTACTAGAGAAATCATCTATTCGAATTTATAATTCTGATGATCAATATTTATCTAGAAAAAGAAAAGAATTACCTAAAGGTATATGGGTTGGAACAAATCAACAGTCCTCCTACGCCCAATATCCAAAATTCTGGATCGATCAAAAAGGTTATATATTTGAAGACCAAAAACGACTATTTCACAGTTCTATACTGAAGATACCCGGTCAACATAATTTGCAGAATCTCTTGCTCGTAACAGCAGCAGCGAGAGAAATAGGTGTTGATCATTCATCCATAGCTAGATCTATAAGTTCATTTCAATCAATCCCCCATAGATTGGAGTATTTAGGCAAGGTAAGAAATTTAAGTTTTTATAACGACAGCAAAGCCACTAATTTCGACTCTTCACTAACTGGCCTAAAATCTATTCCTAATCCAATAATTTTAGTTGCTGGTGGTATACAAAAGAAAGGGGATTATCTGCCATGGATGAAGCAAATAAAGCAATCTACTAATGGGATAGTTTTATTTGGACTTAGTGCAAATAAATTAAAGGAAGCATTATTAATGTCTTCTTATCCAGGGGAAATAATTGTAAAACAAAATCTAGAAGAAGCTACAATTGCATCTATTGATATCGCAAGAAAAACAAATTCAAAAAGCATCCTATTATCTCCAGCCTGTGCAAGTTTTGATCAATACCAAAACTACGAAGAAAGAGGAAACCATTTCAAAAGACTAGTTAAACAGTATGGAGAGATCAAATGATCTAGCTTAAAAAACGGATTTTATTTGGTCGGAGATCCACCCTTGGGGTAAATATAACGCGTGATAGTTTATAAATAGATCTTAAAATGTAAGTTGAATAACAACCATTCCCCACAAAATGCTATTAGTCATAAAGAACTAAATGACTTTTTCATCAAAGCCAAGAAAGACATATCTTCTAGCAATACCTCTGAAAACAACCAAATCAAAGTAAATCAAGAATTCAGTGATTTAATTAAAACCTGGACAGAAACAAGTCAAAAAATTTTACTAATGATGAATAAGGAACAGAAAATTATAACCGAAAATAGAAATCCCAAATCTCTTATTGGCTTTGGGGCTATGGGAGCCCATATAAATATGGCTTTACAGGCACTCAAAGCAGCAGGATCTGATCAATAAAGATTTATTAGAAAATTTATTACATAAGAAATTTAAAAAAAGCTAAATATACTTTTTAAAAAATATAATTAGGTATTAAACCCTTTACAAAAAGGGTAATACAACTATTTTATTTTGTCCGAACAAAACCAAAATCCACTTGTTCTCGTTCCAGAGTCAACAGCTAAATTGATGAAATCGATATCAGGTAACATTAAAGGATCAGTTGATGATTTGATTTATTGTCACCTTTATGGAGTTGTAGGTGATTGGTACCTTTCGGAGATATCAGAAAACAGGGAAAAAGCCTTTGGATTTCAAATAATAAATTCTGAACCTGTTTGGGAAATGGATAATTGGTTAACTAATTCCAGCAAATGGGGTGAAATCCCTATAAAAATACTGCAAGAACTTGTCAATGAGAAATTTTTAAAGGAGAAAGATATTCGTTTTTTGATTACAAGAGATTTATTTTGGAAACCTATCAAGTTTTCAGCAATTAATATTGATCAAAACACTCTTTTCTATCCTGGAACAACTGATAGAAGTTTATCTTGAATATATGAAAGACTGAATCTCACCTATCTAAAAAATTTCTAATTAAAATGAAAGAAATAGACCCCAACAACAATCCACTTTATTTATTAACAAAAGCTGTTGAGAAGGGTGATCCTCAAGTTGCTAAAAAAGTCAAGGATCGTCTTAATAATACAGATGACCCTTCAGAAATGAGATATTTAGAAGGATTGCTCATATTATTAGGTGAAAAGCCTGGAGAGCTAGAAGATCCCCCTGACGTCGAAGATGATCCAGATGAATATTGGCAAGAGAATGATTACTTTGAGGTCTAGATCAAAACAATAGCAACTCCAATAAAAGATAAAAAAGAATAAAAAATTGTTAATTTATTTATTTCATCTCCCTCTCTCTTTGAAATAAAAAGTGCAAAGACTGGAGAAAGACTTAACAAAGTCCAACCAATTCCAATTGGTAGAAATTTAAACACTATCTGTTGGAATAATATTCCACAATTAGTCCCAAGCAAGGTTGATAAAATTAAACTTAAATGATTTTGTTTAGTTATTGATCTATTTTTAATAAGATACAAAAAATCTTTTTTAAAAATTAAAAATAAAAATATTGATGCTGATAAAAGTCTAATTTCAGTAGTTTGCAAAGGGGTTAATGTAGAGCTGATTAAAATTACTCTTGACATTAAAGCTGCCAAAACAGCACAAAAGACCGACCCCAATGCGTAAAGGATACCCAAAAGATTTGTTTCTCTAGAGTCATCTTTTTGAAATGTCTTTTGACATACAATCATCAATAAAGAAAAAGAGACAACAAAAGATCCTATCCATACTTTTGGAGGATATATCTCATTGATACTCAATGCCCCTAAAGTAGTTGCAATTATTGGAGTTAACGCCTCAAACGAAAGAGTTTTTCTAGTCCCTATTATTTTTAAAGAATTTATATATAAAGTATCCCCAATAGAAATACCGACAATTCCACTTATCATCAAAACAAATATAGAAAATACATCAGAAAACGAACTTATTGTTAGGAGAACTGGTAAAAAGAAGATTGAAGCAAGAACATTTTTATAAATATTTATTTGCCTTGGCAGAAAGTTTTCAGATTCTCTACGCCAAATAGAACACGCAAAAGTCCAAGAAATTACTGCCGATATTGCTGCAAAAAAACCAATCATATTTCAAACTCTTTGAGAACTAAATTTTCAAAGAATTCAATATTTATCAAAAGCCTAGGAAGCAACTAACTCACATAAATTATTTTCTAGTCAACTAAATACTTCTTTTGCATTCTGGCTTGTTTCTATTACTATCTAAATTAAGATTGTCATCACTCCAAACTTCTAATACATCAGGGAAGTGCTTCTCCATACATAAATCGCAAATACCATGACTAAAACGAATATCTGCAATCTTAGAAAGGTATTTTTCTAAATGCTGCCACTCACCATCCGAATCCCTAACCTCTTTGCAATATGAACATGTTGTTAAAATACCCTCAGTTTTATGCATATGAGTAAGAGCATCAAGGAGACGAATAGATCTTTTACGAAGTTCCAATAAGGTTACAACCTGTCTAGATAATGCCTCCATAATTTGATGCTGTTTATCAGACAAATGTCCAGGCTTTCTATCAATCACGCAGAGAGTTCCTATTCGCTGATCATTTGGGGTTTGCAATGGAAACCCAGCATATAAACGAATTTTTGGTTCCTCAACCACCAAAGGATTTGATTTAAATCGCTCATCTAACAGAGCATCCTCAATAATCAAGGGTTCTGAACTAGCAATTGCATGAGCGCAAAAAGAAACATCCCTTGATGTTTCTTTCGTCTTAAACCCACACATTGATTTAAACCATTGTTTATTTGTATCAACCAAACTCATTAAAGAAATAGGCGTTCCACAAGTTAAAGAAGCTATTTTCGTAATGTCGTCATAACATTGCTCAGGTTGAGTCCCTAAAATCCTGTACTCAGCAAGAGCTCTTAGACGCTCTTCTTCATTGCTTATTTTCGGGGCACCAAAACCCAAAATACTTCCTTATTTATATGATTTTAAGAATAGATAATTCTAAGCAATAAAAACGAATCTCTTCTCAATAATAAACAATTAAGTTTTTATAAGAAAAATATCAACGACATTAAGCTTAAGCACAATTTCAAATAACAGTCTGTGCTAGATAAGCTATCAAAACTAGCTTCTCATCCATTCTTTGCTTTTCTTTTTAAATAAATTGAGTACATACTTTTAGTTTTTTTTTTTAAAAAGTTTTCGTAGTCCTAATTTTAAAACTACTTCTAGTTATCAAATTATCATCACTAATATCAAGACCTTTGACACTAGAAATCTGCCCTTTCAGGCCCTCTAATTGAAGTTGATCAATCATCTGCTGAATAACCTGACTTTCTACTAATTTCTGATCAATCATATCAGGAGTCATTTTCTCAAATAATTTACCTGCTTTAGAGGCAACCACATCTGAGGCATTAGTGATTTTGAGAAGAATCATGATTAAATTAAAACTTAGATAAATTAAAATAAATTCAATCTATTTACAATTGAATATTATATAAATTTACTACTCATCTAATATTAAAGAATTATGGAAATGTAATTCAACTAAGAATCAATATGAAAATTTGAATTAAGGTCAAGAATATAAATATCCAAAGCAATATCATGCCTAATTTATTATGGAACGAACCCTTCTTATAAAAGGATGGACCTGAATCCCAATCCCTTGTCATCATTAAAAATAAAATAATCTAGAAGTAACATAGCAATATATTTGTATTTTGATTGCTACACCGAAAAAGAAATACAATTTATAATCAAAATTAAAAAAATCGAGAAATCCCCACAAAAACAAAAATATATTACATAATAGTAAAATAAAAAGCATTCTCAAGTATTAGAAATTTCCATAGAAATTAATTTTTCACCTCTGATAATAAGTAAATGAATTTTGAAAAAACGAGAGATTTAATTGGAAGAATACTAATTTCAGCCATATTTATTTATGCAATTCCTAGTAAAATAATAAATTTTGATCAGACTGTTGAGGTTATCTCAAATAAAAATATATCTTCTACCTTAGCTCCATTTCTATTACTTTTAGCCATCTTTTGCCTAATTTTTGGCTCAATCCTTTTTATCTCAGGATTCAAGCAAAAATTAGGCGTATATCTTCTAATAATGTTTATAGTCCCAACAACTTTTATATTTCATTTTTCTCCTTTCCAAGCAAAGGCCATTCTAATGAATGCGGGCCTAGTTGGAGGATTGATTCTCGGTCTTAATAATGCAAAAGGTAATTCACTCAAAGAAATTTTCAACAATCAGGTAATCAAAAAGTAACTTCCGTTTTTAAATATTTATTTAGTGCCAATTCAACTTAATATCCACAGATCTCTCAAGATTAAGTTTAACAGGACAATCTTCAGCTGTTCTTTGAAGTATTTTATACTTTTCAGTATCTAATTCAGGTGGCATGAAAATTTCTAGCGCAAGAGTCTTTATTTGTCTAGGCCCTTCTGATGTCATTGTTTTATAAACATCAATTGTAATCTTACCAAGTTCCCATCCTCTACGCTTGGCCTCAATACCCATAATTGTTATTACACAAGTCCCCAAAGAAGAAGCTAATAAATCAGTTGGAGCAAAATTTTTGCCTTCACCATCATGATCTTTAGGTGCATCAGTATGTATAACGCTCCCTGAAATAGAATGTTTTACTTCAGTGTGCAAATCTCCAAGATATGTGCAACTGATTTTAGTAGAATTGAAATTAATGTCTTGTAAGTTTTTAATTTGAAGAACCTATTTAATAGATCACTTTAGCAAACTTTTAGTCTCATCAATTATCGAATAAGTTTATTTTATTAAAGAAAAATGAAATATAATCACAAATAGAAAAACATTATTTTTGCAGAAAAATTTCTCTCATAACCAAAACAAATGATTTTTATTTCATTTTTTCTTAGTTTACTTATTACTCTTAACCCTTCTTCAAGTTTCAATTGTGATGGGGATAGATTAACTGCGGTCATCAGGAATAACTTAAATGGGGATTTCTCAATAACTAATGATCTTGAAAATATTGATAAAGGAGCATTTATAGTTCTTAATTGGCGCGAGATCAATCTCATGCTCCCAGTATCTTTTAATGTCGGTGACATTTCTTTCACCGACAAGAAATGGTTGTGGAGTTATCAAGATAAAAAAAATGGATTAAGAATGGATGATCCCAGGTTTGCTCAACTTTTACCTAATGGAGAAATTCAAGAATTTTCTTGTCAAGCTATATACACGGAAGACAGAGTTTCATAAAGAAAGTCTTAAGCAGGAAATATCCTAGAAATGATATAGCTACGAATTAGGTAGTCGAAAAAAAAATCACATGACTGTCTCAAGATCAAAGAGATTCATATTTATAGATACGAAGCAACATGTAAACAAAAAACAAGTTTTTCTTTTTGGATCAATAATTGCAAGTTTTTGCTTGAGTGGTGCATTTTTAATCGCTTTGTATATTGAATATCTTCATAATCCGGTTTTTCACAGCTTTGTTCAATCAAGAGGAATATTCCTTTGAATTTTGAGTTCATTGATTAGACATTCCTTGTAAAACAAAAAAAGCTCTCTAAAAGTGAGAGCTTTTTATTGATTTTTTTAAAATCTAAACATCCCTTGGAACTAACCAACCAGAGTATTTAAAAAGAATTACTGCTGTAAATAAATCGTTTTTGCTAAACGCCTATTAAACTATTTAGCGATTTTTAAGTAATCTTGATTGGTTAAACAAACCCAGGAATAATTTGACCTGTTGTTGCATATGCACCTATTAAAGCAATACAACCAAATAGTGCTGCATAACCATTGAGCCTTTCTGCGGTTACTTTCTCAGGATCAATGTTTCTTGTATTTTTATTTTGAGTAGACATTACACAACTCCAGGGACAAGTTGGCCAGTTGTTAGGTAGATACCTGTTAGAAGTACGAAGGCCATCATTGCTGGTCTACCGATGCTTCTTTCTAGAATTGTCTTGTTAGATGGTTGCATGATTAAAATTTAGAAAATGCCAGGGATTATTTGTCCTGTTGTTGCATATGCGCCAAAGGCTGCAACGAAGCCAAGCATTGCCGCCCAACCGTTAAACTTTTCTGCTTCAGGTGTCATTTTAAAAAAAAGTTGTTTGTGTAAAGGAATGTAACGGACGCAAGCCTGCTGTTGCTGTGGGCAACCGAACATACTAGAAAAAATGATCAAATACATTAGAAAAATTTATTAAAAACGAAACTTGAATCCATACCTTTTCTTTGATCCACTTGTTAAATTCCTATAATAAAAAATCAATCGAAGAAAGAACTTGTACGACCCCTCGATTGGACAAGAATCTCTCACTACAGTTGATGTCGTAGGCGTACTTGTAGGACATCTCCTTTTTGGCGTTGCCGCCACACTTTTAATTGATTGGAGTTGGATCCCCTTAAGTCCTCAACAAAAAGAGAGTGGCCAATCATTAAAAGAAATAAAAAAAAGCTGGGGTTGGGATGAAAAAACTGATAACAAGAATGTGTCTCTAAACCCCGAAAACAAAAAATCCTCAGCTGAAGAAAACAACGAGTAATCTTTTAATTGCTAATAAAGTCAAATGATTTGCAGTGATATGTATCATATAATCTGACGTTTTTCGGAAGATATAGTAAAAATATATGGCAAGTGTTTTTCAACTAAAGTGATGCTCTTGCCTAATAGCCATTTCTTGCATGGTCTTGGCTATTAAAAATAATAACCCTAATAAAATGCAATTAAACAATATTTCTTGGAAAGTAATTTATCTGTGTTTGTTGCTAATAACAATCGCTATAGATACCTACAAATAATTGTGTATCGTAAATATATTTTTAATTAGTTTATTAAAATATTTAATTGACTAAAATAAGTCATAAACATAGTTTTATGCTAACCAAGGAAATGGCAGGAGCAGATTGTACGCATTTATTTAAGTCTGCCTATGAAAATCGCTACACATGGGAATCAGATTTTTCAGGTTATCAAGGTAGATGTTCTTGGACAGATGGCAAAAGAGAAGTAGAAGGAACCTTTTGCTTAGGCCAAGATTTAAAAGCCACTGTTAACGAAATAGATAACGAAGAAATACACAAAGCCATTTCTTCACAACTTTGGGAAGTTGCTATTCATAGAGTCAGAAGATCATTTGAACAAACTCATGGTAAAAACACCTTTACTTTTGGAGATACAAATGAAATTGGCACAGAAGTTATAGTTGGAGGGAAAAACGAAGGTGACAAATATAGGGTTAAAAACGATATTGTTACGATGGTTTATAGGCATATTCATGGAAATCTAATAATCATCCTCACTAAGGATGTTACTCATACTGGTAATGGCTATTTAAGTAAGAGTTATTCCAGTCAATATCTTGATCCAATTTCAAAAAAAGATTTAAAGGGACAAAGCTTTTACAAAGATGCTTTTATACCTTTATTCAAAGGTGGGCCTTGGGTTTTATCCTCTAGATCCATACATCAAGAATCCTCAGAAGGTTCAATAATAAATAAACAAGTATTTTCTTTTTCGGAGTTAAAAAGTCTTGGTTCTAAGCAAGGATAGCTTATGGAAACATAGCCAGAGTCATAATTTATATAAGAATATCTGCCTAGGTGAAAACCGAGATTTATAAATTAACTATTTTCGATTATGAATGAATCGTAAGAAAGGGGGGTAACAAATGTTTCTTCAATTTGTCCCTATTCGTGTTTTTCGTGAAACACCGCAAGTATCATTTTTTGATGCAGGCGTTAATGGATCAAATGGTGCCGATGTTGTCATCCATCACAAAAATGCCATTTCTCCACCTGATGATGGCAACTTTGAGCAATATTACATTCACCATCATCAAATTGATCACAATTTAGTGATTGAAGGTAGTCGAAAATTCACTCTTATCAACCCTAAATGGGATGAGCCGCACCATGTGATTTTTTTAAATAGAGCAATGGGTGCACTGCAAATACCAATTGGAACTTATCACCGATCAGAATCAGGAAAAGAAGGTAGTATTGTTTTGAATCAAGCAATTAGAGATAATTCATTTGATCAAACAAAAGAATTCTCACCTGTTAGCCTAAGATCAAACAAACATTTAAGAAAAGCTAGGAAAGCTCATCCCGTTTACTGGATTTGGGAAGAAGAAAGAATAAAAAGAGTAAAACTTGATTGTAAAGGGCCCTTTAAGAACATTACGTTAGAACCTTTAATACCTGCGCAAAAATAAAAAAATGCTTCAGCTTACATGAAAAACAAAACAATTAGAGCAATATGCTCGATTAAAATTAGACATACCCATACAATTCCACAAATATTTTAGACGTATAAATATGAAATGATTAATAAATTTATTATACATGCCTTATAAACAGATTAAAAATCAGCAGTGCATTAGACAAAAAAATTTAATTGACAGTTGCTGATCGTCCCAATCATTGCCCAACGTCCATTGTTTTTTCAGCTTCCTTTGGATAGCTTGTATAATTTTTTACTAATTGAGGCGGAGTTTCACGAGCAAATATGTTTGTCTTGCCATATTCAGAAATCACCTGAGAAGAAGATTTCATGTCCCTATTAGCGTGTGAGCGAAGGGTAAATCCTTGATTAAGGAATACAAAGATACTGTAGGACTAGACTTGTACCTTTCGAAGTGATGAAAGGGATCAAGCTGTGTCCAAACAGTAATGCCAGACTTGTAATCAATAAGTAAGAGAAAAAACGAACTGGCAATGATCGCAATCTTCCATAAGATACGTAGCTTAATGTGACGCCCATATCACATTTGAGTAGTTCTCTCAGCCAGTGGTTAGCTGTTATGAACCTTCTAAACTTGAGAATTGATATTTATCCCGAGTTGAAAAAGTCATTCCATCCCCATTATTATTATCAAAGCTAGAAATTAAAATTCGAACCCCAAGCAAAGCAAGAAATCCTGAGACAAAAACCACTATTAATTGAATATGTATTATTTGTTCAAAACTCAACTTTAAAAGTAATTTTAACCATAAAAAGATAGCAATTCACGCAAAGATATATTCAGAGAAAGTGATCAATGCTTCTCAAGAGCAAACAAGGGTTTATTGTTTAGCTGCTTTTTTGAGTGTTTTTGAAGTCCTATTATTTTTTTTAGCCAGATCAGCCTTGCTTGGATTAGGAATACTGAACTGAGTTAGTAATTTCATGAAAATTATGAGAAATTAAAAAATGTTCAAAATTTATAAACAACTAATCATTATCTACTTGAAACTCTTTCAACGAGTCTCCGTAATAACTCATAGCCAATTGAAGCAAAACCCAGTTCACAGCTCTAGACATTGTGACCTCGAAATGAATTCAACTTAAAGATGGCTTATGTTTCAAAGCTTTGCCATGAGTAATTATTATTTTTAAAGGATTAAAAAAAATCCGTTACTAATTAAAACTCAAATTAGTCATCAATCCTAGTTCTAAGAACAAGTAACGATAAGTAATTATTCATAGCATTTGTGCATTTAAAATATAAACTTTGCTCATAAAGCAATGGGAAGGTATTTCATGTTTTTTCTATCGAATCCTCAGGTATGGCATTTACCTGGCACTTGGTCTGAACAACCTATTGATGGTCCTTACTTAGGGATGACCTCAAGTCAATTAAGTTGGGTAGCCGCATCGATTTTGGGAACTCTATTGATAGCTTTTAGTGTTTACATTCTTGAGACGAGCAACTCAAAGAGTAAAAGAAGTTCCTAGAATAGTTTGAATAATTAAAATCGACTTACTGGGTAAGTGATATTTCATGACCTTTTTTAGTTTATATTTTTTTGGCATAGCTTCAATTTGGTGGGTTTATCGTGTTGGATGGACTGAAGCTCTAAAAACCATTCTAAGTGTTTTAATTCCTTCTATATTAATTATTCTTTTTAATGTCAAAGCAGGACGACTCATTTTCAAAAATCCTGCAGTTGGAATAATTAGTGTCCTTCCTACCGCCATTTTTATTTATCGAGGATCAAAGCCTCTCGTATTTGGAATTAATAGTTGGATAGATAGGAAAAGAAACGAATTTGTTGATTCAAAAGAAGTGGTTGATGCCGAAGTGGTTTCTAAAGAGGAAGCATAAATTTTGAATTTAACAACGTAGTCATAATAGGAGATTTGAAGAGAAGAAAACTCTCAACCCTTTTATATAGATCTCTTTCTAATTGAAGAAAAGTGGATTATATTTTGAATTTAAAAAAAATTAGGAGTTTCTTTATTCTTTTATTAGTTATATTTGTTGAACGCTTTGGATAAATGGCAATAATAAAGTGATTAATAATTCAACCATGACAGATAACGAGCCAAAGTGGGATTACACCACCAAAGAAGGAAATTTTGCGGCAGGAGCGGCCGTTGTTGGAGGGAATTTACTAGTTCTTATTATTTACATTCTCTATAGAACGGTTCCCTCTGTTCACCATTTCATTATTGGAAGATAACTCAAGAGTTACCAGGAGAACGACTTAAGTTATTAGAGAACAGAATTCTCAGTATCTTCGGTTAGTTGTTGATTGCGTCCAGATAAAAGCCAATAAAAAAGCCATTCCAATTAAAGGGAGAAGGGTTTTAATCAAGCCAACCAGAACCAAAACCCCTATCCCGGCAGAGCTATAAATTGCCCATTTCGGAACATATTTACCTGCTCTGCTCCCTTTATTACTTGAAGGGGGTATTACTTCTGGATCAATAGCCATTTTTAACTGAAAGATAATCTATCTTTTATCAGAATAAATTCATTCAAAAGGAAAACAAGCACCTAATGGATACTGTAATCATGAGAATTTATTGCTAGCTAAATCCCTATATCTAAGTTTAATGAAGCATCTATGTATGTTTAGTTTCTTCGAATAATCCAAAAAAAGTCCATGCTATTAATGAAATAAGTCCTATTAGCAAAGAAATGATGGCAAAAGTAAATTTCCCTAAAAACAGAACTGCAATAGCTGTTGTTATGAAAATTAAAGAAAAAATTAGATAATTATTGGGAGGGATTTTTTTTAGAAAATCCATAACTCACCTATTAAAAACATCTTTATTAAAAAGGAAACTCGGATTTTATCCATAAGGTAGAAATAACTTTCATAAGTAACCACATAACTAAAGCACCCTCTAGGAAGCCAAACCAATACAGGGCGTAGTTAGATATCCCCATTTCTTTTTGAGCACGTTCAACAAATGATTTATGCCATTTAATCAACTTCACAAATCATCTGTGTATATAAAATTATTATAGCTAAAAGTCTCAAATAACAAATTTTTTAAGGACAATAGCATCTCTTATTTTTGTGAGAGATTTCCTATGTCACAGTTCTAAGCTAACGAACTAAAGACAAACATAAGATTTTTGTCTTGTAGTAATAACAACAAAAATGAGTCATTTAAAATTTATAAAAACATAACTCCACTGATTCAACTAATTCAGAAATTTTAATAGACATAAAAATAATATAATCTTATTCTAAAAAATATTGATTTTCTGAAATGCATTAAATTTTTAAAGGCATGGATTTATCTTGAATAATTCAATCCCCTATAAGTAAGCTTTGTCTGAGGCTTTGAAGCTGAATGACAATATACGAATGACCTTCCATTAAAATACATATTGACCATGATGATACAGACTCTTCAAAGACGCTCAAGTCCCCGTCCTCTGGCTTGAGTCGAACTGCGGTCTACATAGGCAGATCGGACGATTGGGTAGCAAAAGCTACACCTCCTTTATAGTATTTATACTCAAAAATGTCAATAATATAGATTTGGGCTCTATCTGTTTTTTTTCTACACCACAAAATAATTACGTTGTTAGTTTAGTTGGCTGACTCAGATAACTCACTGAGCTCAATCCATCTATCCTCATGTTCTTGAATAGCTTCAAGAAGATCTGCTAATTGATGACTAGTTTCACTAATGTCTACATCACAACTAGTTATTTTTTTTTCTAAATATATTTTCTGTTTTTCTAGCATAGGCAGTCTGAGGTCTAGCTCTTTCAATTCTCTAGCTTCTTTAAAACTCAATTTTCTCGTTTTATTTTCAGGGTTAGATTTACTTTCTGATCCTCTCTTATTTTGCGAATTATTGACTATTTTATCTCGTTCTTTTGTTTCATCATTTCGCTCCTCTAAAATTTTTTGTTCCAGAAATCGAGAGTAATTGCCTTCATATCTTTGTAAGTGACCATTTTCAAAATTAAAAATTTTATCAATAGTTCGGTCAAGAAAATATCTATCGTGCGATACGACTACGACACAACCTTTGAAGTCCTCAAGAAAATCTTCTAGCACACTTAGTGTTTGTATATCTAAATCATTTGTAGGTTCATCAAGCAACAATACGTTGGGCGCTTGTATGAGCATTTTGCAGAGAGCAAGTCTTCTTTTTTCTCCTCCTGAAAGTTTAAGTAGAGGGCTATATTGCTGACTAGGTGGAAACAAGAATTTTTCTAAGAGTTGTGATGCGGTAATTTGTTTTCCTCCATGATCAATTAGTAATGCAGCTTCCTCCACGAATTCGATAACTTTGCGGTTTAGGCCATTCCCTTGAGTTAAATCATTTGTATGTTGATCGAGATAGCCAATATGGACGGTTTCTCCAAGTTTGATTTCCCCACTAGTAGGCAATCTTTTACCAGCAATTAGATCTAAAAGAGTCGATTTACCACTTCCATTAGGACCAATAATGCCTACTCGATCCTCTGGACTAAAGCTATAAGTGAAATCACGTAAAAGATCCAAATTATTCTCTTTATCATTTAAAGATATACCTACTCCTTCAGCTTCAATTGCGATTTTTCCAATTCTTCTACTTAATGAATTCATTTCTAATTTAGCTTTAACATGATTTTTAGGTTTAGCTTGCATTTCAGCAATCCTTTGAAGACGTGCCTTTTGTTTTGTACTTCTTGCTTTGGGACCTTGTCTTAACCAAGCTAATTCCTTTCTTAAAACACCCTGAAATTTTTTCTTTGTAGATGCCTCTGATTGTTCTTGTTCAACTTTTTGTTGAAGAAATTGACGGTAATTTCCCGAATACTTGCGAGCTTCTCCATTATTGATTTCGACCATCCTAGTAGTAATGCGATCAAGAACATATCTATCGTGAGTTATCAAGACAAGTGCACCGTCATAATGCTCTAACCAATTTTGAAGCCATTCCACTGCAGATGCATCTAGGTGGTTGGTAGGTTCATCAAGAAGTAAAACGTCAGGCTTAGAAACAAGTGCAGCGGCAAGTCCCACCCTTTTGCGGTAACCACCAGAAAGATCTTTTACTGGCTTCTCTAAATCTTTTATACCTAGTCTTCTTAAAACATCTTGACATTGTTGTTCTAAATTCCATGCCCCAGCGGCATCCATAAGTTCACTCGCCTGACCAAGTTTTTTCAAAAGGCCTTCATCTTCTGGACTTTGTGCGATTTTTCTACTTAGCTGACTGAAATTAAGTAATAATTTTCTTTTTTCTCCACACCCTTCAAGAACTTCTTCCAAAATACTTTTTTCACTGTTGTAACTTGTTTCTTGCCCAACCAAAGATATCCGCAAAGATGATAAACATCTCCTTTCTCCTTCCATCAAAGGTTCTATTCCTGCAATAACTCTCAAAAGTGTTGACTTGCCAGATCCATTTGGACCAATCAAACCAAGTCTCTCTTTTTTATTTATATGAAGATCTAAATTTTTAAAAAGATTTTTTATTCCAAAGTCTGTTGAAGCATTAACAAGACTAATCAACACAGCTTACGTCCTCACGTCCATCAATAAAGCTAACTCATAAATATTAACTCCCTTAGTCCTCATGATCTTTTTCAAAGCGTGAACATGAAATTTATAAATAAATTCTGACATCGCTCTACAGCTAATACAGTCTATTTTAATAGTTACATCAACCACGAAATATGCAATCGTCTGCAAGAGTAGAAAGCATCATCAAGAAACTTAACGAAGAAATTGCAATACTGCTCAACACTTGAGCGGACCCTACCAGAATCTTTTAAACCTAAATAACCTTGCCGCACCACCACCATTAACTTCGGCTGCATAGTATCGTCCACAAATATTTTTGGTTCATAAATTTGATCATCAGATTTAACTGCCATCGGAGACATAAGAAAAAAAGATAGCACCATAAGAAAGATACGGTTCATTATTTTATTTATGAGATAAAAAACTTTAGAGGCTCTTGAGAGTAAGATCTTAGATAATTATTTATACATATTTAGAATAATGATGAATTTTTTAGAGAAAGTTCTCTCAAATTACTTTCTGGCTTGGACTCAGATTTTTAATTATAAAGATAAAACAAGTAGAATACCTTTTTGGCACTTTTTTATCCTGGATGGATTGATAGGAGCTTTGGTTTCAATACTATCTAATAACAACCTTGCTAATGATCCAAATGATTTTTATACCATCACTGAGGGATATGACTGGGGGTACTTGTATAGCATTCCATCTTTTTTAGTTTTTATAGCTTTATCAATCAGAAGGCTGAGAGATATAGGTAAGGAAAACTTGTTACTATGGGTATTTTGTTCATTTATTCCTTTCTATAATCTTTATATATTTGCCCAGCCTTCTTCTGAAAAATAAATGAAGTATTTTAAAGTTGTGAGCATTACTTAATTTTTTAAATACTCATTTTCTACCCTTAAAAGTCCGAGGGTAAGGGATATTAAGAGCATTAAACCTTTTTAATTTTTTACTGCGCCTATAACGCTTATAAAATAATTCGAAAAGTGCCGACACTCCTAACCAAGAAAGGATACAACTTATAAATACCCTTGCGCCTGCTGTGGAAGCAAGCCAATAGATAATAGGATCTATTATCAAATTAATACTAATTATAAAACCAATAAACAAAGAGAAAGTAAGACAAGCTAATATTAATAAAGCTCTGATTATTTTTTTTGTGTTGAAATCTTTCATACCCAAATTTTGAAATCGTATTAGGAATCGATATTTTCCATTCTCAAGCAAGATATATAGTAAAGGAATTTTAATGTAATAAAAGTTGATTCACCTTTAATATTAAATATATACAATTGACAAATCAAATAATAACCTAGGGCAGACATTAAAATTTGCTTTCAATTAAGATGAAATTAATTTCATCTACTTTTCATAGATATATCTATTAAAGAGCGATTAGATGCTTACATGGCAATCAGCCAAGGGACCTATGTTCATTCATATAAATATGAAAATTCTTTATAGCCAAATGTTGGAAGTTTACAAACTGATCTAAGAAGGTAATTTAGCTTAACTACTTTTAGCCAATGGCATTTCATCAATCTGTCGAGGAAACGATGTCATATCTTATATGTCATATGATTAAAAGAACCGACCATGTCAATGCTGGTGATCAGTTAGCTATTAGTCAAGAATACAGAGAATGGATTAAATGCATAAAGAATAAAGACCTTATCCCACAAAACATACTTTTTATAAATACATCTACTTTTGGAAAAAATATTCAATAAGAAGAATTCCTTTCTTTATATTTAGCAAAGTTCCTAAACTTCTTTAGACGCCATATACACACAAATCATTTGATAGTAAAGAAATCAACAATGAGATAATGAAGAGTGAAGCTAACACAGATTCATTAACAGGAAATGATCTCTTTGATTTCAGCTTATTCATTTATATATAAAGAAAAATGTTCTATCTTTAGAAATAGATTTAAACTCATAAAAATACGCTTAGAAATTTCGGTGGGCTTTATTTTTGTGATCACAACTTTCAATGAAGAAAAAGTAAAAGATTTTCTATAATTGCCTAGGAAATAGAAAAATCTGGCGAAAATAAATTTAATGAATAAAAAAGTTATGCGCCGATTGGTATCAGGAATAGTTGGTCTGGCAGCTCTATTGGCTGGCTGTGCGACAACAAGTCAAGACAATAGCTCTAGACTTAACCTAATAAAAAATCGCAATGAGTTGATTTGTGGAGTAAGTGGAAAGATTCCTGGTTTTAGTTATATGAAAAGTGATGGTAGTTATCAAGGACTAGATGTCGATATATGTAAAGCGTTTGCCGCTGCAATTATAGGAGATTCAGAAAAAATCCAATATAGACCTCTAACTGCAGCAGAGAGATTCACAGCTATTAAAACCGGGGAAATTGACCTGTTATCAAGAAATACCACTTTCACTCTCAGTAGAGATTCCTCAGGAGGAAATGGATTAACTTTTGCACCAGTTGTTTTCCATGATGGCCAGGGATTGATGGTAAAGCAGGAAAGTAAAATTAGTAGTCTTAAAGATCTTGCAAACAAATCTATATGTGTAGGCTCAGGAACAACTACTGAGCAAAATATAAATGATGCGTTTGAGAGTGCCTCACTTCCTTATACACCAATCAAATATCAAGATCTTAATCAAGTAGTTGCTGGTTATTTACAGGGTCGTTGTTCAGCCATGACTTCTGATCGTTCGCAATTAGCAGCAGCCAGATCTGGTTTTAAAAATCCAAAAGAACATATTATTCTTGATGATGTATTGAGCAAGGAGCCACTTGCTCCAGCCTCCGATGGCAAAGATCAGAAACTAGCTGATGCCATGAGATGGATTGTCTTTTCCCTTATATCGGCAGAAGAGCAAGGGATAACGAAGTCAAATATTGATGAAAAAGTACAAATTGCAAAGAAAAATCCTCAATTAAAACCTTTAAGAAGATTTCTAGGTATTGAAGGAGGACTTGGAGAAAAAATTGGTCTTAGCAATGACTTCGTAGTTAAAGTAATTAGCTCAACTGGCAATTATGGAGAGATTTACGAAAGACATTTAGGGCAAAATAGCGAGGTACCTATTCCAAGAGGACAAAATGAGTTGTATAACAAAGGAGGTGTACATATTTCACCACCATTTAACTAAAAATAATTTATTGCGAGAATGAAAATAAATCAAAAAATATTTTTGCAATTTGGAATATGTATTATCTTTTTTGGTTTGATTGGAATACTAATTAATAATTTAACAATAAATCTAATAAGGACAGGTCTTGGTTTTAATTTTAGCTGGCTTTTCAAACCAGCAAGTTTTGCTTTAGCGGAACACCCCTTACCTTATACCCCCTCAGATAGCTATGCTTGGGCATTATTTATAGGTTGGCTCAACAGTCTTAAAGTTATTTTCTTATCATTAATATTAGCTACTTTCTTGGGAACACTAATAGGTTTTGCAAGAACAGGCAAAAACTCATTACTAGCTCTCATTTCGGCTGGTTACATAACAATAATCAGACAAACTCCTCTTTTACTTCAACTTATGTTTTGGTATTTTGTTGGGTTCTTAGGTTTAAAAGACAATATGTTTCTCCCAATAAAAAAAATACTTAACATTTCAAATCAAGGAATTGAGTTTTCAGGATTAATTTTTTCCTCGGAGTTTCTAGCATTATTACTTGGTCTAAGTATATTTACAAGTGCTTACATAGCAGAGGTAATCCGCGGAGGCATCCTCTCGGTTCCCCGAGGGCAATGGGAAGCATTTAGGAGCTTAGGGCTTTCAGAAAGAAAAGGACTTATCCGAATCATACTTCCACAGGCATTACCAGCAATCATCCCAGGATTAACAAGTCAATATCTTAACCTTGCTAAAAATAGTACCTTAGCAATCGCAGTTGGCTACTCAGATATTTACGCAATTAACGATACTATTATAAATCAAACAGGGAGAGCTATCGAGTGTTTTATTATATTACTTGTTAGTTTCTTGCTATTAAATCTATTGATAACTAATGCCATGGAAGTCATAAATAGATTAATTTTAAAATCACGCATATATGGTTAATTTATGTTCAACATCAATATAAATTCAATGATAGTTTTCTTTAAGAATCTAAAGAAAACTTTATTCCCAAATTTATTCAATACTATTATTACTTTGCTCATTATATTATGTATTAGTGTAGTTTGTTTTAATACTTTTGCATGGCTCATATATAAGGCTAGCTGGAAAGTTGTAATATCAAATCTCCCTTTATACGCATTTGGTAGTTTCCCACCTAATGAACAATGGAGACCGGCTACTTGGATTATTGGTCTTCTTTTACTCAGTATCTTTACTCTTTACGGCCCCGAGTGGAAATGGCTACGAAGAAATCTACTAATAGTTTGGACAGGAACAATACCCTTGGGTCTATATTTACTTTATGGTGGGTTTGGCTTATCACCTATAATGAGTAGACATTGGGGTGGATTAACTCTAACTATACTGTTAACTGTTTGCAGCTCATTATTATCATTACCTTTTGGAATAATTTTGGCACTATGTAGACAGAGTTCATTACCATTAATTCAGAAGCTAAGTTCAATCTATATAGATGTTATGAGAGCAATTCCTCTTATTGCAGTACTTTTTTTTGGACAACTACTAATACCTTTATTTCTTCCAGTTGGAATAGAAATTGATCGTGTTTGGAGAGCAATCTTTGCGTTTACTCTATTTGTATCTGCCTACATAGCGGAAGATATTCGTGGAGGGCTACAGTCAATACCCAACACTCAAATAGAGGCAGCAAATAGTCTTGGTCTTAATCAATTTCAAATCATTCAATTTATATTAATTCCTCAAGCTTTGCGTATTGCATTACCCGCTCTCACTAATCAATCTATTGGACTTTTTCAAAATACATCTTTAATGGCCATTTTAGGACTAGTAGAGTTATTAGGTGTAGGCAGAAGTATCCTGGCTAATCCAGAATTTATTGGTCAATATATTGAAGTTTATGTTTGGCTAGCATGTGTCTATTGGATGGTTTGTACAATTATGGCTATTCTGGCTAGACATCTTGAACAAAGAATGACCATTAATCAATCCAATTTCTAATAATTCATGGAACCGATTGTTATTGCGAGGAATCTCACTAAATCGTATACAAAAGGTCTACGGGCTCTTGATAATGTTTCTCTTACAGTTAATCAAGGGAAGGTTTTAGTTGTAATGGGTCCCTCAGGTTCAGGGAAAAGTACTCTGATTCGGACTTTTAATGGTCTTGAGACTTTTGATAAAGGAGAACTAAATATTTTAGGAATCAAAGTTAATTCTACTCATGACGAAAGAAAAATACAAAAAATACGAAGAAGAGTAGGTATGGTTTTTCAACAATTCAATTTATTCCCTCATCTATCAATTCTTGAAAATATCACTCTCGCGCCCATAAAGGTGCAAAAACGTCGTCAAATTGAGGCAGAAGAATATGGCATGTATCTCTTGAGTCAAATGGGAATAGATTCTCATGCCAAAAAATATCCAAGTCAACTTAGCGGAGGAGAACAGCAACGAGTAGCCATAGCTAGAGCTTTAGCATTAAAGCCTGAGTTGCTTTTATTCGATGAGCCCACTAGTGCATTAGATCCAGAGCGAATCAAAGAAGTCCTCGATGCAATTAGAAGACTTGCTGAACAGGGAATGACAATGGTTGTAGTGACACATGAAATTGGCTTTGCTAAAGACGTAAGTGATCAAGTTTTATTTATGGATTCAGGTAAAGTTATAGAAACATCTCCTCCAAATATTTTCTTTTCTAATGCTCGGCATGAGAGAAGTAGAAAATTTCTAAATCAACTTGATAAGCATTAACTAGGCTTAATTCAACAGAAGAATTACTTAAAAATAAAATGAGTACTAAAAAAATTAGTCCTATATAAGTGAAGCACTAAATATATTTCTTTCTATAAATAAATTTACGAATTTTTGATAAAACAACAAGGAGTAGTTCAGTTGTGATCTGTTAGTTATTAATACTAGAGACTTGATTGCAATAAAATAAAAAATGAGGGTGAGTATGATAAGACATCCACACATCGCAATATCTCTGAGATCTCATGGAAACAAAGGAAATTAACTATTGGCTAATGACAAGTGAGCCCTAATGAGAAGATAAGGCTAAAAACATTCAATAATTCCTATCCCCACTCAAGTAAAACTTTAAATTATTTTCAGGAAATTCAATGGCAAATTATAACCACACTACTCAAATTTCAAATGTATTGGTAATTGGCTGCGGAGGTGCAGGGTTAAGAGCTGCTATTGAAGTCAAACTCGCTGGACTTCAAGTATCAGTATTAGGGAAGCGAGCAAAGACAGATTCTCATACTGTTTTGGCGGCAGGAGGAATTAATGCCGCATTTGGAAATGTCGATCAAGAAGATTCTTGGGAACGACATTTTGCAGATACTTATATCGAGGGGTATGAACTGGGAGACGCATCCCAAATTGAGATAATGGCTAAAGAGTCTCCATCACTTGTTCAAGAAATAGATCAATGGGGAGCAAATTTTGCAAAATTAAAGAATGGGCTTCTTGATCAAAGATTCTTTGGAGCTCACTCGTATAGAAGGACTTGTTACTCAGGAGATTTCACAGGTTTATCAATTTTAAAAACACTTCTTAAAAAAGCAGAGTCATTAAATATTCCAATTCATGACAACCAATACGTCACTGAGATTCTTATAAGAGATGAGATTTGCTTTGGAGCTATGTCATTCGATACAAGTACAGCGGAAAGGACAGTGCATTTAGCTGATGCTGTTATTCTTTGCACAGGAGGTCATACAAAAATATGGAAACGAAGTTCTTCTAGAAAAAAAGAGAATACAGGAGACGGGTTGTACTTAAGTATCAAAGCAGGTTGCGAATTAAGAGATATGGAAATGGTTCAATTTCACCCCTCAGGCATGCTTTCCCCAGAAGAGATTGCAGGAACATTAGTCACAGAAGCAGTTCGAGGAGAAGGAGGAAAACTTATAAATAACCAAGGAGAACGATTCATGGTTAATTACGATAAAGAGAGAATGGAGCTTTCAACTAGAGATAGAGTCGCTATAGCGAATTACACAGAAATAGCCGAAGGGCGAGGCACTCCTAACGGAGGGGTGTATCTAGATATAAGTCATATGAGTAAAGATTTCATAATGCAAAAAATACCAAGTATTTACAGGCAGTTTTTAGATGCACAAATGCTAGACATCTCAAAAGAGCCAATGGAAGTAGCTCCAACAGCACACTATTCAATGGGAGGTATTGTGATAAGTCCTGAAGAGCATTGCACATCAGTCAGGGGGTTATATGCCGCAGGAGAAGTAGCTGGTGGATTACATGGTGCAAATCGTCTTGGAGGTAATTCTCTCGCAGAAATTTTAGTTTTTGGGAAGAGGGCTGGAATAGCTACTATTAATTATTCAAACCAATTAAAATCACAAGTAAGATCTAATAGTTCAATAAAAAATGCCCATGACCACATAAATAAATTCATAAATAAAGGTTCAGAATTAGCAAAGCCTTTACAAAATGAATTAAGTAGCATCATGTGGAATCATTGTGGTGTGATTAAAGATAAAAAATTATTAAAGTCAGGACTAAAGAAAATTATAGACATCAAAAATATTATTAAAGACGTTGATGTTAGAATTAACTATCAAAATTGTGATGATCTTGTTCAAGTTTTTGATTTAGAAGCATCATTAGTTTCTGCCGAAGCCACAATCCTATCTGCATTAACCAGGCAAGAAAGTAGAGGTTCGCACCAAAGAAGTGACTATAAGGAATTAAATACTGGTGAAAAATGCAATTATCATGTCAAGTTGAATAAACAGACTTTAGATTTGGAAATTTCAAAACGATCTATTTCTCCATTAAGAACGGATCTTCAAAATATTGTTAACAAAACTAGCAAAGTTATTAATATCAAAAATAAATTACTTGAATAGACGTATTTAATTGATTCTAGCTACTAGTTAAATCCTTTTTGAAATAAAAAAGAGAATGAGGATGTAAGTCCATCCATACATCGCAATATCACTGAGATCCCATAGCATTAAAAGAGATCATGTTCTAAATCAGAGTTAAACTAGCTAAGCATTACTTCTCTTTCCAAATAATATTGTTATGTTAATTCTACGATTCTCATATCCTTCCTTGAACTCGTAGTTATCACTTTCGTGCAATAAACTCGAGTTGAAGAAAACAGCTCGGTTTTCTTTATATGGAATAATTGTTTTTTTATCTTTAAGTTTTTTCATCTCCTCTCTCATTTTTATTGAGTCAGAATTATAAGAAACAAAATCCCATTCTTTAGTTACCGCTCTATTATGAATGATTAAACCACCTGAATCTTTGTTTAAGTTTGCGATGTTAGGAGTAATCCAAAAATTTATAGTAACCTGAGCGAAATCTGCGTGAATATTTATTCCGCTGACTGAAGAATTTTCATTTTTTGAACGGCTATCATATTTATAAGCCCATATTTGTTCTATTGGAAGTTGTTTGATTATTTTAGGGAATTTATCTTTTAGTTCTTTGGCTATTTGAATAATTAATGGATTAGCTAAACCTTCCGTTAAATATGCTCCAAGATATCCATTATGTCGTATATCAAACCAAATTGTACTTCCTAGTAGAAATGCACGTAGAGATTTAAGTGCTTCAGGACTTAATAAATTATCAACATAAGTTAATCCAAGCTCATGGTTAAAATAATCATTAGTAATTTTCTCAACATCTAAGGAATTATTCACTACTTCTTCTTTTAATTTAGGTGCTTCTGAAATATTTATTAAACGATTATAACTATCTTTTAGAAGATTC
Organism: Prochlorococcus marinus str. MIT 1214; assembly: GCF_027359355.1. NCBI lineage: Bacteria > Bacillati > Cyanobacteriota > Cyanophyceae > Synechococcales > Prochlorococcaceae > Prochlorococcus > Prochlorococcus marinus. The sequence continues at coordinate 949,389 of NZ_CP114777.1, forward strand.
TGATATTCATTCCTTAAAGTAATTAGGCTAGTATCAGATGGCCATTTAATTTCGGTGGCAATCTTTTTATATAAAATTGCAAGGTCAATAAAATTATTAGTCTCTAAATCTTTTGATGCTAAATATTCAAATTGTTCAATATCATGTTCTATCTTTGCCTTGCTAATTAATCTAAAACTCTTTTGGTTAGATTCTTGAATTCTTTTTCCTCTGAGTAACTCAGCACTTTCTGAAAAATATTTGAGAGATAGTTTATATTCACCTTTGTGAAGGAATATGAAGCCCAGATTAGAATGAGCTTCTGCCAAATCAGGATTAATTTCAATTGCTTTCCGAGTAGATAATTCTGCTTCTTTTAATCTTCCAAGATCTTTCAATGTGATCCCCAAATTAGAATGTGCCATTACATTATTAGGGTTAAGTTCAATTGCTTTGCAAATAGATAATTCTGCTTCTTTTAATCTTCCAAGATTTCTTAACATAGTTCCCAAATTATTATACGCCTCAGCAAAATCTGGTTTAATTTCAATTGCTTTACGCGTAGATAATTCTGCTTCTTTTAATTTACCAAGATCTCTTAATATGTTTCCCAGATTTTGATGCGCTTCTGCATAAAGAGGTTTAATTTCAATTGCTTTACGCGTAGATAATTCTGCTTCTTGTAATTTGCCAAGATCTTTTAATATGTTTCCCAGATTTAGATGCGCTTCTGCATAAAGAGGTTTAATTTCAATTGCTTTACGCGTAGATAATTCTGCTTCTTGTAATTTGCCAAGATCTTTTAATATGTTTCCTAAATTATAATGCGAACCTGCGACATTAGGATTCAGTACAATTGCTTTTTCTGTTGCTTTTTCTGCTTCTTTTAATCTTCCAAGATCTCTTAATATGTTTCCCAGATTTTGATGCGCTTCTGCATAAAGAGGTTTAATTTCAATTGCTTTACGCGTAGATAATTCTGCATCTTGTAATTTGCCAAGATCTTTTAATATGTTTCCCAGATTTAGATGCGCTTCTGCATAAAGAGGTTTGATTGAAATTGCTTTACGGGTAGATAATTCTGCTTCTTGTAAGTTATTAAGATCTCTCAATATGTTTCCTAAATTGTAATGTGAGACTGCGACATTAGGATTAAGTTCAATTGCCTTATCTATAGCTATTTTTGCTTCTTTAAATTTGCCAAGATCTCTCAATATGTTTCCCAGATTGGAATGCGCCGTTGCGAAATCAGATTTAATTTCAATTGCTTTGCGAGTTGATAATTCTGCTTCTTTTAATTTGCCTAGATTTTTTAATATGATTCCATAATTAGAAAAAACTCTGTAATCCTTGAAACCCTGATTGATAAAATATTGATAAAGTTTTTCTGCTTCTAGAGTGTTTCCTTCTGAATGAAGCTTAAATGCTTTGTTAATTATTTCTTCTTTAGAAGGTTTTGAAGGTCTAGAAGTACTAAGAGAAATATTCTCCTTAATTTCTTCTAAAGTAAATGGGACTGAGAATGTTTTTACTTCAGTGATCTTCTTTCTTTGTTCTTGTTTATCTGATCTTTCCATATATTTTATTACTCTTAAAGAAACAATAGAAAAATACCTAGATATATATCCTTTCTAGCTTATCCAGGTCTATTAAAAATTTCCTCTTAATAGTTTGGGACGACAACGTCTCGAAAACTGCTTTTTATAAATTGATTCTAAACTCGCCATTATTATAGTGAAAGAAGCATTTAAACTATATCTTACTCGATTGGCATCGAGATCAAAGAAATGGGTCACTGCGAATTTCGAAAGAAGTAGCTCGTGATTTGGTTGGTTGAAGCCTTGGAACTTCTGATTGGGTTCTCAATCACGATGCATGGGGACGAGAAGAAAGGCTAATTTCATTTGTCACCACAGTCAGAGCCAAGACTTCAAGAGTGAGAGAGATCCCTTGCAATCTTGGTTATGTCTTTAGGCGATGGAAATACTTTTTAGAAAATGAGATGAATCACACAGTCAGAGGGGATGATTATGTCTTTGCTCAAATCCACAATGAAATGAAGCAGCCCAATCAAAGAAAGATCCAACAACATTGGAGATGGACTGTCGATAAGTTGATGGATGAAGGAAAGCTCAAAGGTCATAAGTTCTCAGATCGTCCTTATACCCTAATCTCTGAGCTGATATAACGACATATACCGGACATAGATCACCCCATGCACCCCTACAGAAAGTAGCCGTATGGAAAGATTGAATACTCTTTAAAGAAAAGCGAACCACCTTGTGATCAGTAGGTGTTCTCTCAAAGTTGGAATGGATTCATAAAAAAGTTGGAATAACGTCTCGTCACTTATGCAAAGATCACTTACAAAGACAGTTCTTCTCAATTAATGATTATTGTTGAGAGTCAAAATAATTTTTCAGTTGCGATCTGTATGTTCACGCAGTTCCTATTCTCTACAAAAACTGATTAGATAGAGTAAAGAAAGAGCTGGAGGAATGAAGTTTCATTCCAACTCCATTCCAACCATCAAGAATCACCAAGATTACAGACTATGACTGAGATCAACTATTGGCTAATGAAAAGTGAACCTAATGCTTACAGTATTAAAGATTTAAGAGATGAAGAAGAAACACTCTGGGATGGAATTCGAAATTATCAGGCCAGAAATTTTATGAGGTCAATGAAAATTGGTGATCAAGCTTTTTTTTATCATTCGAATACTAAGCCCCCTGGAATAGTAGGACTGATGGAAATTATAGAAACAAATTTAATCGACCCATTTCAGTTTGATGAAAGTTCAAAGTACTTTGACAAAAAGTCAAAGAGAGAAAAACCTCGTTGGGATTGCGTGAAGACTAAATACATCTGTGAGTTTAAAGACATGATTACTTTAAAAGAGTTATCTCAAACTTATACCTCGGAAGAACTAACCTTAGTTCGCAAAGGCAATAGGCTGTCAATTATGCCAATTAAAACAGATATTGCTTTAGAGCTTCTCAAAAAACTCAAGAAGGATTAATTCAAAAAAGAGTGAGACTCAAACATATTCCCAATATAAAGACGAGTTATCAATCTGGAGCTAATACCATTTTGGATTAAAAAACCTGCAAGAGCAGCCTGCAAAAGCCTGTATTGATCCCAATTCGGATGTTCCTCAATATATCTCTTCATTGCTTGTTGAATATGCTTTGGTATCTCTGTTTGAAAACTGATTGTATCCTCTGACTCCAAAACCTCTGAGGCTTGGTCCACGCTTTTTTCTTCATCAAAATCAATATTTTTCATTTAAGAGACTTTCGTAAAAATTTGATCCACATGCAAACTACTCTCAAAATTAATACTGAAAAAAACTTTTCTCGCGCCGTCTCATTCTCAGACCAAGCGCTCAACTAGCTTACGAATGAAATCATAAGTATTACTTATCTTTGTATTTAGCTATCATTTGATAGCTAAATACAAAGCATAGAGAACAAGCCTTTTCCACAGGAGGTCGCAAGTCCTTTGCTAATCAGATTAATCCTGTGGAAAAAATGTGGGTTATATAGGGTTTTACTTGGGGAAAAATTTGAAAAACTTTTAGTTAAGTTCTCTCACAAATAGTCTGAATCCCACATTGTTCTCATTGCATTAGTCACATGATTAGTCACATTTCTAGGCCAAGAGACCTCCGCTCCTCGATTCAGTAAATCACTCGCACCCAAGATCAATTTAAGGTTCCATCCATATTGATCACCTTTCAAAATTGCTAACCAAGGTCTACGTTCTAATTCTAGAGTTATGTCCTCATCGCCCATTAATTGGTCTTTAATTACTCTGTATTGATCAGACAAATCTATTACCACTCTCACAAGGTTTTGCCATTCAGATTGGCTTAACTCTATTGCCCAGTCTTCACCACCTATTAGAGCAGGAAAGTTTTCTCTTGATGTATCTCTAATTATTCTCCAACCGGGACCTTCTTTTTTGATCACCTACCCAGGTAAAAGATCAGGCTGATCTTGTTCGTCACTAAGTTCAATTATGGCTCTTTGCACTGGCTTGACTGTCGATTCCTCTAAAAGTCCGTCAAAATCGTCAAATCTTCTCTGCTTTGCTCTAAAAGCTATACGCACAGTAGTAAGGTAGCGATTAGTGGAATGTCTGATAAGACTCTCGCCTCTTTTTGCTAAATCCTTGGAATTAAGTCCTGAACCTGACTTGATCACACTTAAAACTATATTCTCCCTTTATTCTATTAGAAAATCGTTCATTTTCACATTTTATCCAAATAACAACGGTATTATTAGATTTTCTAAACTCACTGGATATTGATTAATTCTTAATTCATCCAATAAATAATAACTAAGAGATATGGAAAATAATGAAATAGATCAATTCGAAAATATCAAGAAATCCGAGATCAGTAAAAAGGATTTTGGGACATTAGCCATTGATTTAGGAAGTTCAACGACAGTAGTTGTGTTTCAAAAAGAAAATGGGGAACCTCCTGAACTTTTAGATCTATCCCCAATTAGTCGAGCTCCTGGGGAGATTCCAAGCTTAATTTATGAATCACCTGAAAAAAAAGAAAGCTATTTAATCGGACAGCAAATTATCAATTTAAACCTTCTTAATGAGGAGAAAGAAAAAACCTTAAGCCAAGATTTCAAAAGATGGATAGGATCTCCCGAAATTGATCCTATATATGATTCGAAAATTACCCCAGAAAAAGCTGGAGAGATTTTAATTCATACTATTTGGGAAAAAGTCTCAGAGAAGGTCAACGTCAGAAGACTTGTATTAACTGCTCCAGTAGATACATATCGAGAATATAGAGCTTGGATAGTCAATGTATGTAATTCCTTACAAGTCAAAGAGATTGCATTAGTTGATGAACCTACTGCTGCTGCGATGGGTGCCGGACTAGAGCCAGGCTCAACATTGCTTGTTTTAGATTTTGGGGGAAGCACAATTGATATGTCAATTGTTGCTTTAGAAGGAGGCGAAGGAGAAGCTTCCCCTATTGCTCAACTTGTCAGATTTGATGGACAGAATCTAGAGGGAAAGAGCACACAAGTTCTTCGCACAGCAAAAGTTCTAGGTAAAGCAGGTATTCGCTTGGGTGGTAAAGATATAGATAGGTGGATAGCTAATCATTTGCTATCTGATGAAAAACCAACAAATTTAATCTTAAGCAAAGCCGAAGAACTTAAATGTGAATTAAGCAATATAAATTTAAAAGAGACATTGATTATCACTAAAAAAATAAACAATCATCAGAATAAAGAGATGTATTTAAAGCTATCTAAAAAAGGGTTTGAAGAATTACTTATAGAAAAAGGACTTCTAAAAAGTATTGAAAAGATTTTCCGTCAAACAATTAAGAGTGCAAAGCTAAATTCATTTGAATTAAAAGATCTTGACAGTGTTGTCTTAGTTGGAGGCGGATCACAAATACCCTTGATTAAAAATTATCTAAGTACTCTTTGCAATTCAATACCTTTTTTGACTCCTCCCCCTATTGAAGCAATTGCATTAGGAGCATTAAATCTTACTCCTGGAGTTCAAATAAAAGATGTTCTAAATAAGGGGGTAAGTTTAAAATGCTGGAATAAAAAAAATAAAAAACATATATGGCATCCTCTTTTTTTAGCAGGTCAACCATGGCCAACAAGTAAACCTCTAGAAATAATTTTAGCCACAAGCATAAATAATCAATTAAGCATAGATTTAATAATTGGAGAACCTGTGGAAGAAGGCTCACATGAGATTATCTATATTAATGGATTACCTACTTTATCAAAAATAGAATCCAAGGATAAAATCAAGAAGATAAATAATAGTGTTATTTCAATTCCTATTGATCCTCCTGGTGAAATTGGTCAGGATTGTATTAAATTAAAGTTTAATATTAATGAAAATTGTCAACTAGAAGTGGAAGGTATAGATTTACGAAATAATAAGCAAATAACTAATAAGAATCTCGGTGAAATCAGATAACTATTTTAAAATTTCTAAGATTATTCTTTTATGATTCTTTTACATAAGAATATACCCTCTTCTCAATCAAATTCTATTAATCTAAGGTTAATAGTCTCATCTTTACTAGTTGGAACTATGCGTCCACAAAAATCTGGTTGAATTGGGACCTCTCTATGGCATCTACCTACCATCGCAAGTAGACTAACTCTTTTGCACTACTCCATGAATTTAGAGCTTCTAATGTTGCTTTAATGGTTCTTCCATTAAAGATAACCTCATCAATTAAAATAACTTCTCTATCGTCAACGGTAGAAGGTAAATCTGTCACTTGAGCTAATCAAGTCCCAACTCTCGAAAGATCATCTCTATGAAGGTAGGGTCTAAACAACCATTATCAACTGGTAGAGCAGATAAATCCTCTATGTAAATTGATAATAATTTAGACAAATGAACTCCTCTAGTGGGTATTCCAATAAGCAATATCGACCTTGTATTTGGAACCTTTTCCAAAATTCAAGAAGCCAATCTTTTAATGGTTCTATCAGGCTCTGTTTTTGAAAGAATTTCTATCTTTTTTTGAAGTGCTTTATCTGACATCTTTTAAAGTCTTTAAAATTTTATTTTTTCTTAGGAATAGCTGAGATTTTTTTTTAATCTAATAGGGAAAAGCTAACCAAACATCAAAGTATTAGCCTCTTTACCAATTAGGAAGTAATTTAATACGAAAGGAAACCATCTAAAGAAACAAATTTCTTTGAATGTCAAGCAGTAAGCCAACTGTTTCAATGAATAAAATGCAAGTAGCGCCAGTAGTCCTGGCGATACTTGATGGTTGGGGCCATAGAGAAGAAAGTGAACATAATGCGGTAAAACAGGCATCAACTCCTGTAATTGATGCCTTATGGCATGCTTATCCTCATACTCTTATAGAGGCTAGCGGTGCAGATGTAGGGCTTCCAGATGAACAAATGGGTAACTCTGAAGTCGGCCATCTCACAATTGGAGCAGGAAGAATAATTCAGCAAGAACTAGTTCGAATATCCAATACCGTTAAAGAAAATAAATTAATTACAAATCATGCTCTGAATGAACTTTCCAAATCCTTAGATACAGATGGAAAGACACTACACATAATGGGACTTTGCTCAGATGGAGGGGTTCATAGTCACATCAATCATTTATGTGGATTAATTGAATGGGCTGCCAAGAAGGGGCTAAAAAATGTTTCATTGCACTTATTTACTGACGGTAGAGATACCTCGGCAAAGAGTGCATCTAAATATATAAACACTATAGAAACAAAAATCAACTCAACAGGAGTAGGAGAAATTGCATCAATTTGCGGTAGATATTGGGCTATGGATCGAGATAATCGATGGGAAAGGACGTCAAAAGCCTATGAATTACTTACTAACCCTCACTTTGCAATAAGCAAGCTATCAGCCAAAGAAAGCATCAATAAAAGCTATCAAGAAGGAATAACAGATGAATTCATTGAACCAGTTAGACTTACCTCCTCATTCTTAAAAGATGGAGATGGAGTGGTTTTTTTTAATTTCCGACCTGACAGAGCTAGGCAATTAGTCAAGGCACTTAAATTAAAAGATTTCGATGGATTTGATAGGAAAAACAAAATAGATATTGATGTACTTACCTTTACACAATATGAATCAGGTCTTCCAGTCTCTGTGGCTTTTCCACCTGAACCTCTAAATGATTTGTTAGGTCAAGTAGTTTCTGCTCATGGCTTAAATCAATATCGCACAGCTGAAACTGAAAAATATCCACACGTAACGTATTTTTTAAATGGAGGCATTGAAAAACCACTAAAAGGAGAAGTAAGACATCTTGTCCCTTCCCCAAGAGTAGCGACATATGATCTAAAGCCTGAGATGTCTGCCGACGATCTAACTGAAAGTTGTATTAAAGCAATTGAAACTGGGATTTACTCCTTAGTGGTAATTAACTTTGCGAATCCAGATATGGTTGGACATTCTGGAATCATGTCAGCGGCAATAAAAGCTAATGAAAAAGTTGATAGTTGCGTTGGCAAGTTATTAAATTCCATAGGAAAGTTAGGTGGATCTCTTCTAATAACTGCTGATCATGGTAATTCCGAAATGATGATAGGTCCCGATGGGCAACCATGGACCGCGCATACAACAAATCCTGTTCCAGTTATACTTATTGAAGGAGAAAAGCGTAAATTGAGCGGATATGGTAATGACATTAAACTAAGAGAGTGCGGTGGTGGATTATCTGATTTAGCTCCTACTCTTTTACACTTATTGAATTTGCCAAAACCAAAAGCAATGACAGGATCAACTCTTATTGAGCCAATTAACTTACCAAAGAAACCAGATCTTATTCCTCAACCCGCATACTAAAAAATGATCATTCCTCTTTTATCTTGGGCATGGGTAATTTCAGGGGTTTTTCTAATTTTGCTAGTTCTTCTTCACAGTCCAAAAGGAGATGGTATGGGAGGGCTAGCCTCAAGTGGAAGCTCTATGTTCACAAGTGCCAGTAGTGCTGAATCATCTTTAAACAGAGCTACTTGGGCATGTCTTATTTTATTTTTAACCCTTGCTATTATACTTAGTGCAGGGTGGTTAAAATAGATTTTATATTTTGTTTATCAACATTTAATTAATTTTTTTCAAAGCTAGATTTATAAGGATTAAATATATATCTTTGATAAACTTATTTTTTAAAATTAAATTTAGTTCAAAAAAAAAAGAGAGATTACTTAAAAGCAATCTCTCTTTTTTTAGTTATTAAGAATGATTAATTAGTAATCAAAATCACCACCCATTCCACCACCTGCTGGGGAAGCATCTTTCTTCTCAGGCAAATCAGCGACTATGCATTCAGTAGTAAGAACCATTCCTGCTATTGAAGCAGCATTTTGCAAACCAGAGCGAGTTACCTTTGCAGGATCAACAATTCCAGCAGAGAGCATATCTACATATTCACCAGTTGCAGCGTTGTAGCCATCGTTAACTGGCTTGGATTTAACGTTCTCTGCAACAACTGCTCCATTAGCACCAGCATTCTCAGCTATGCGCATGAGTGGTGACGTAAGAGCAGCTTCAACAATATTTGCTCCGATTAATTCCTCACCAGAAAGATTCGATGAGGACCAATTACCCAATGCGGGAGCTAAATGAGCGAGTGTAGTTCCACCACCAGGAACGATTCCTTCTTCAACTGCAGCTTTAGTTGCGTTAATTGCATCCTCTAATCGAAGTTTCTTGTCTTTCATCTCAGTCTCGGTTGCAGCTCCAACCTTCACTACAGCCACACCACCAGATAGTTTGGCTAATCTTTCTTGAAGCTTTTCTTTGTCATAGGTTGAGTCCGTCTCATCCATCTGCTTCTTGATTTGTTCACATCTAGCATTAACAGCTACTTCATTACCTTCAGCAACAATTGTGGATGTGTCCTTATTAATTGTGACTCGCCTTGAAGAACCAAGCATGTCAAGAGTGGCATTCTCAAGTTTTAATCCTGCATCCTCAGTTATGAGTTGACCATTTGTTAGAACAGCCATATCTTCAAGCATCGCTTTTCTGCGATCTCCAAAACCTGGTGCTTTAACAGCTGCAACGTTTAACACGCCTCTGAGCCTATTGACCACCAATGTGGCTAAAGCTTCTTTTTCAATGTCTTCAGCAATTATCAGGAGAGGTTTACCAGTTTTAGCCACTTGTTCTAGTACGGGAACAAGATCTTGAACCAGGCCAATTTTTTTGTCCGTGAGTAAAATGTAAGGGTCATCCAACACTGCTTCCATTCTCTCAGTGTCGGTTGCGAAGTAAGGAGAAATATACCCTTTATCAAAGCGCATTCCTTCAGTGACCTCTAATTCAGTGGTCATTGATTTACCTTCTTCTAAAGAAATAACACCTTCTTTGCCAACTTTATCCATTGCGTCAGCGATCATTTTACCAACTTCTTCATCATTACCAGCTGCAATAGTCCCACATTGGGCAATTGCATTACTGTCACTAATGGGCTTTGAATGATCTTTTATTTTTTCAACCAAAAATTCAGTTGCCTTATCAATTCCTTTTTTCAAAGTGATTGCATTTGCTCCTGCTGCGACATTTTTCAAGCCAGCTTTGACCATTGCATGAGCAAGAACAGTTGCAGTGGTTGTCCCATCTCCTGCCGCATCATTAGTTTTTGAAGCAGCCTGACGAATCAGAGCAACTCCAGTATTTTCAATGTGATCTTCGAGTTCTATTTCTTTAGCGATTGTTACACCATCATTAATTATTTGAGGTGCACCAAACTTTTTCTCGAGAACAACATTACGACCTTTAGGTCCTAAAGTGACTGCGACTGATTCAGCCAAAATGTCAATACCTCGCTCGAGTGCACGGCGGGCTTGCTCGTTGTAAATGATGCGCTTAGCCATAAGAGGCGATTTCCTTTGATTTCTAAAAGTTGTTTGGTTTGGAATTCAGCTTAAAAGCTGAGAATTAATTGACGACAGCCAGAATGTCTTTCTCAGAGAGAAGTACGTACTCATCGCTGCCCAGTTTGATATCAGTACCTGCGTACTTACTGTAGAGAACCTTGTCTCCAACACTTACTTCAGGAGATTGACGGGAACCATCTTCGTTACGTTTTCCAGGACCAACCTGAGCAACTTCACCGACTTGAGGTTTCTCTTTAGCAGTGTCGGGAAGCAATATGCCACCCGCCGTCTTCTCTTCTGATTCAGAAACTTTTACAAAAACACGATCTCCAAGTGGCTTGACAGTGGAGACGCTGAGAGATACAGCTGCCATAAATTAGTGCAGTAGCAAAAAAAACAAAAAGCGCTTAGCGCTGACTCGATAAAGAGTATTACTCATTACCAACGACATTAATTTATGCATCTAAGCACTCTCAAGACCACATATATTCTGTGCGGTTGACCGAACACTGAAAAAAAATGCCTGTGAAGTGGTAGTCTAAGCCGCTGATAAGAGTATGCAAATCAGAGCATGCTCACAAAGTTTCTAGTTATCTTATGGCCGCTTCTGCTACCTCTACTGTTGGAACTAAAGGTATTGTTCGCCAAGTAATTGGTCCTGTTTTAGATGTTGAATTCCCAGCTGGCAAACTCCCTTCAATCCTTAATGCATTAAGAATTGAAGGCAAGAATCCTGCCGGGCAAGATGTTGCGTTGACAGCAGAAGTTCAACAATTACTAGGTGATCATCGGGTTAGAGCCGTTGCTATGAGCGGAACTGATGGATTAGTTAGAGGTATGGAGGCTGTTGACACTGGAGCTCCAATTTCTGTACCTGTTGGCGAAGCCACCCTTGGAAGAATATTCAACGTCCTTGGAGAGCCTGTTGATGAGCAGGGCGACCTTCAAAACGTAACAACTTCACCAATTCACCGTTCAGCTCCAAGCCTTACAGACCTAGAAACTAAACCAAAAGTATTTGAGACTGGTATTAAAGTTATTGATTTACTTGCTCCATATCGTCAAGGTGGAAAAGTTGGATTGTTTGGAGGTGCAGGTGTAGGAAAAACAGTTCTTATCCAAGAGCTCATTAATAATATTGCGAAAGAACACGGGGGCGTATCAGTTTTTGGTGGAGTTGGAGAAAGAACAAGAGAAGGTAATGATCTATATGAAGAATTTAAAGAATCTGGGGTTATCAATTCAGATGATCTGACCAAGTCAAAAGTAGCCTTGTGCTTTGGTCAAATGAATGAGCCACCAGGCGCAAGGATGAGAGTTGGCTTATCTGCATTGACGATGGCTGAGCATTTTCGTGATGTAAACAAACAAGATGTTCTTTTATTTATTGATAATATTTTCAGATTTGTTCAAGCTGGTTCAGAAGTATCTGCATTGCTAGGCCGTATGCCTTCAGCCGTTGGATATCAACCGACATTAGGAACAGATGTAGGTGAGCTTCAGGAGAGGATTACTTCAACTCTTGAGGGATCCATCACCTCAATTCAAGCTGTTTATGTACCTGCTGACGATTTAACAGATCCTGCACCTGCTACTACTTTTGCTCATTTAGATGCAACTACTGTTCTAGCAAGAGCTCTTGCAGCAAAAGGTATATATCCTGCTGTTGACCCACTTGACTCAACTAGCACCATGTTGCAACCATCTGTTGTGGGTGATGAGCATTACCGCACTGCCAGAGCAGTTCAATCAACACTTCAAAGATACAAAGAATTGCAGGATATCATTGCTATTTTGGGATTAGACGAACTATCAGAAGAAGATAGAAAAACCGTTGACCGTGCTCGCAAAATAGAGAAATTCCTATCTCAACCTTTTTTTGTTGCGGAAATATTCACAGGTATGTCTGGTAAATATGTGAAATTAGAGGACACAATCAAAGGCTTCAACATGATTCTTGCAGGAGAACTAGACCATCTACCTGAGCAAGCTTTTTATCTTGTTGGAAGCATTGAGGAAGTAAAAGCTAAAGCAGAAAAAATAGAATCTGAAGCAAAAGATTAAAATCTTTTTTCCTACTCAATAACCTTCAGTCAACGTTTTTCTAAAATCCCGAAGAAATGTCTTTAACTCTACGAGTTCTTGCTCCTGATCAGAGCGTATTTGACGATACTGCTGATGAAATAATACTTCCAAGCACTACTGGGCTATTGGGAGTATTACCTGGTCACATCTCAATGGTTACTGCTATTGATTTTGGTGTGTTGAGGGTTTTAAAAAACGGTAATTGGGATTCAATCGCACTAAGTGGGGGGTTCGCAGAAGTGGAATCCAATGAAGTTACAGTTTTAGTAAATAAAGCTGAAATGGGAAAAAACATTGACTCTGCTAAAGCTGAAGCCGAATTAGAGCAAGCTAAAAATCTATTAAGTCAAAGTCAGGATAAAGAGACTTCCCCTGAAAAAATCAAAGCTCAAGAAGCATTAAACAAAGCTAAAGCTTGGTTTAATGCTTCAAAATCTGACTAAAAGTCTAAAAAACAGTTTTAATCCTTGAACAAAAATTTTGTTCAAGGATTTTTTATGCCGTACCGCAAAAAGTTACATCAGGGAATTTAACTTTGGCTTGCTCTAAGGTCTTTCCTTTGCCTTCCTCTTGCCAATAATTAATTACCTCTGTCGCTTTGTTTAATACTTCCACTCTTTCATTATCAGTTATCCAACTTTTTTCTTCTAATTGAGACTTTAATGTTTCCCATGCATCTTCTCTTGGCCAAAAGAAATAGGCTGTAAGTGGACTAGGGCCTCCTCCAACAATTTGATCAACGGCCAAAGCTACGTTGTCTGGCAACCAAAGAATTTTCAGTAAAAATCTCCCCTCATCTGCCTTTGGTGTATGTCCAGAAGGTACTCCATCTGCATCTATCGTTGCAGTTGCTAATGCTGCAGCACCTCCAAGGGCACTTGGTCGACCTGATTTTGTCTCTTCAGAACTAACTTTTCCTTGATTTTCAGATTGTGTGCTTGCCTCAGTACTTGTTACATCTTCTTGAACAGTACCAGCCTCTTCAGAAACCATCATTTCTAAGTTTTCAACTAGCTAACAAATTACTAACTTAACAGGAACTAGGACCTATTTGAATTAGTAGAGTAGGAATTCAAAAGGTTTTCAACTATTCGATAATGATGGGATTATAAATTAGAAAAATATTTGGGAGATTCAATGAATCATGGACAATGTAATTAAACAGATTTTCTTAGAAATTTTCTAAATAAATTCAATCAATTTTCCAAATCAATCAAATTCTTGGTCGCACTTCGACTCAATACTTCTACAGAATCTTTTGTTACTAAAACATCATCTTCAATGCGAATCCCAATACCCTTCCACCTTTCATCTATCTCAGGCTGACCCTCTGGTACTGATAAACGGTCACTGATGTAGATACCAGGTTCCACTGTTAAAACCATCCCAGGTTCAAGCTTCAGATGATAATCACCAAGTCGATATGCCCCTACATCATGAACATCTAGACCTAACCAATGCCCGGTTCGATGCATATATAAATGAGAGTAAGCTTCTTGTTCAATTATCGAATCAACTTCACCAACTAGCAGGCCAATATCAACTAAGCCCTCAACAAGATGCTTCAAGGCAGTCATATGAACATTCTCCGCGTTATCACCTGGGCGAACACATCGAATTGCAGCTTCTTGAGCTGTGAGAGTAATTTCATATAAAGCTTTTTGTTCTCCAGAAAATTTTCCATTAGCAGGAAAGGTTCTTGTAATATCACCATTGTAATAGTCATCCAAAGAACAACCTGCATCTATCAAAACAAGATCTCCATCTCTTATTAGTGAATTATTTGCCGTGTAATGAAGTACACATGCATTGTCTCCAGAAGCAATTATTGAACCGTAAGCAGGACCTCTTGTCCCTTGTTCAAGAAAGTATTTTTCTATTTGAGCTTGTAAATCTCTCTCATTCATCCCTGGGCGAGCAAATTCTCTAACTATTTCATGGCCCTCTGCAGAAATTTGTGATGCAATACGCATCCGTTCAATCTCAAAATCATCCTTACGAAGTCTTAGATCATGCAGTATTGGGCAAGGCGCAATCATAGACAATGGAGCAGAGCCACTTCTAGGAAGTTTTTGTAAATGCTCAGACCAAGTTTTCAAAACCAAAGGCTCCAAATGTGGATGTTTTCCTACTCGAAAAGCAATCCCTTCGGCTCCTTTCAAATAATGAGGCAAAAGGTTTGGCAATTCATTCAAAGGATGAGACATATCAACATCAAAATTATCTAAAACTCCTTTTGTTCCCCACCTAAAGCCTGTCCAAACTTCTGCACCAGACTCTTTGGGTAAGACGAATAGAACATATTGTTCTCCCTTAGGTTTATGAGGTAAAAACAAAGCGACTGCATTTGGCTCATCAAAACCAGTTAAGTACCAAAAATCACTATTTTGACGGAATGGGTACTCACAATCTGCATGATGAGTGACTAGTTCTGCCGCTGGGATGACAGCCGCATGAGAACCTAAATGTGACAAAAACATGTCTCTACGGCGACGAAAAATACTTGAATCAGCCACAAAAATGCTCCTATTTACTCTTAAGGATGGCAAGAGAACTAACTTAGTGGAAAAATAAAAGCAAAAGATCCTTACTCTTTAAAAAATCTCTAGGGGATGACCCAAGACATTCTGCTCTTAACTGCTCTTGTTGCGGTTGTTTTAATTGGTTCCGCAATGTGCTCAGGAATAGAGGCAGCGCTATTGGCTGTTAATCCATTACACGTCCATGAACTTGCAAGAAGAAGTCCAAAAGTATTGGGCGCAAAGAGATTAGAAAAATTACGTCACAGGCTTGGAAGAACTTTAACTGTCGTAACAATTGCTAATAACAGTTTCAATATATTTGGAAGTCTGATGGTAGGTAGTTACGCAAGTTTCATATTCCAAAATCGAATCGGATATCTAATGCCAATATTTTCTATTGGCCTGACCGTTCTTGTTTTACTTCTTGGAGAAATTGTACCCAAAGCTCTTGGGACAAGACTTGCATTGCAAATCAGTTTAACCAGTGCTCCTATTCTTGATTTCTTAAGTATAATAATGAGACCATTGCTAATATTTTTAGAACGTCTATTGCCAATTATCACTGCCAAGAGTGAGCTAACAACAGACGAAGAAGAAATCAGACAGATGGCTAAACTTGGCTCTCAAATTGGTCAAATTGAAGCAGATGAAGCTGCAATGATATCAAAGGTTTTTCAGCTAAATGATCTTACGGCTAAAGATCTTATGACTCCCAGAGTTGCTGCCCCTACACTCCCAGGAAGAGTTTCTCTTCAATCTGTTAAATCAAGCTTATTAGAAAATAATTCAACATGGTGGGTAGTATTAGGTGAAGAAGTTGACAAGGTCGTTGGTGTTGCCAACCGTGAAAAGCTATTAACCTCTTTACTTCGAGGAGACTCCCATCTCACTCCGTACGATTTAAGCGAAAATGTAGAGTTTGTACCCGAAATGATTCGAGCAGACAGATTACTTCTTGGATTTAATGACGACAAGAAAGGTGTCAGAGTCGTAGTGGATGAATTTGGAGGATTTGTTGGATTAGTTGGAGCGGAAGCGGTCTTAGCAGTATTGGCTGGTTGGTGGGGGAAATCAAAAAATGATTAATAAAAAAGAGATGCCGACAAAATGCACCTTTTTGCTTAGTCAATGGAAGAAAAATTTAAATCTTACTAATTATGAGAGAACTAAATTTGAAACTATTTTAAATCAATTAG
This sequence comes from Prochlorococcus marinus str. MIT 1214, assembly GCF_027359355.1. Taxonomy (NCBI): domain Bacteria; kingdom Bacillati; phylum Cyanobacteriota; class Cyanophyceae; order Synechococcales; family Prochlorococcaceae; genus Prochlorococcus; species Prochlorococcus marinus. The sequence goes on from NZ_CP114777.1 coordinate 965,561, forward strand.
ATTTTCAAATAAAAAAATTAGAGAAGAAAGAACTACACATATCTGTATATGGCCGTGTTGGAGTTGGCAAATCAAGCTTGTTAAATGCATTAATTGAAAAGCAAGTATTCCCAACGGATATACTAAATGGGAATACAAAGGAAACTAAATCTTATACATGGGACAAAAAATTTAAAACCTTAAGCAAGGTTAAGCTAATTGACTCTCCAGGTATAGACGAAATAAATTCTACTAATAAAGAAGAAATAAATTTTAATTATGTATTAGATACAGACCTAATTCTCTTTGTAATTGATAGTGACATAACTCGTATCGACTTGAATTGCATTAAAGAGCTATTAACGAATAACAAACCTATTCTACTAGTCTTAAATCGTTGTGATCAATGGAGTACACAAGAAACAAAACTAATGCTCTCAAGTATTCACAGGAAATTATCATTTTGCAAACAAAAAATTAAAATTGCTCTAGTATCATCATCTCCAAGGGAAGCAAAAATAAAACCAAACGGAACTGTTAGAAGTGAACAAAAAACACCTGCGGTTGATATTCTCAAGAACGAACTTAAAGATATTATTGATCAAAGTGGTGAGTTGATTCTTTGTATAAATAGTCTAAGAATTGCAGACCAATTCTATAAATTACTTAAGGAGAATAGACTGCTGAGAAAGAAAGAAGAAGCACAAAGTTTAATTGGTAAATATGCAACTTTAAAAGCCTCAGGAGTAGCAATTAATCCCTTTTTAATGATTGATCTATTTACTGGTCTTGCTTTTGATAGTGCCCTTGTTATCCAATTAAGTAAATTATATGGATTAAAAGTAGGTGGTCCCTCGTCCAGACAATTAGTTAAAAAGCTTAGTTTTCAAAATGCATTTCTAGGGGGTGCACAAATAGGAATACAAATTACTTTAAATATTTTCAAGCAAATACTTATTCTTGCTGCACCTATTACTGGAGGATTAAGCCTTGCGCCTACTGCTCCAATAGCTATTGCACAAGTAGCTCTTGCGATTCATTCGACAAAGCTCATAGGTCGTCTAGCAGCTTATAAATTTCTTAATGGTACCAATAAAAAAGATGGGCGACCTCGATTAATGTTGAACTATCTTCTCAAAAAAAATTCAGACTTAAGAATAATGCTTGGTAACTTTAAATTTCTCACATCAAGTACGGCAAAAAATAAAAATTATTTGTTACCATGATAATCAAAATGGATTCAGTAGCCTTATTTGGTACCAGCGCTGACCCTCCCACTTTGGGGCACGAGGCCTTGTTGAGTGAATTAACTAAGATCTTCCCAAAAGTTATAACGTGGGCAAGTGATAACCCTGAAAAAAAGCATCAAATTCCACTTCTAAAAAGAAGTCAGCTTTTAAGAATTCTGGTAAAAAAAATCTCACATCCTAAATTAGAACTAGTTCAAGAATTGAGTAGTCCTAGAACAATTCATACTCTAAAAAAAGCTTCCCAACTATGGCCTGAAGCAAATTTTAGTTTTGTAATTGGTAGTGATTTAATTATTCAAGTTCCAAAGTGGCTTAATGCTAAGTCTATTCTCAATAAAGCAACAATTGCTATCGCAATGAGAAACGGATGGCCAATTATTGATCAAGAATTAGAGGAGATTAAAAACCTTGGCGGTAAAATTGTTCTATTGCCTTGTCATATTCCTGAATCATCAAGTTCAAAATTCAGAGAGAGGCCTCAAGAAGGACTTGTTCCTCAAGAGCTTGTCCCATTTCTACTTGAAGAGAACCTATACGGTCTATCAGATAACAGATAATGAAATTAGCATTAGCTCAACTTAATCCAGTTATTGGAGATCTCGACGGTAATGCCGAGAAAATATTTGAAGTGTGTAAAGAGATCAAAAACAAAAATATAGATCTAGTCATAACACCAGAGCTTTCTTTGATCGGCTACCCTCCAAAAGACTTATTATTTAATCCAAGACTTTTTGAAGAGCAAAAAGATGTCCTAAATAAATTAAGCAAAAGATTAAGTAATCTTAGTCAAGACTTATCTGTATTAATTGGTATCGCAGAACCAACTCCAGACATAGACATTCCTAAACTATATAATTCAGTTGTTATTTTAAAAAAAGGTAGTTGGAGAATCGTAGCGAGGAAGCAACTCCTACCCACTTATGATGTTTTTGATGAAAAACGTTATTTTCGTTCTGCAGAGAAAAGTAGTATTTTAAATTTGAATTACCAAGAAAAACTTTGGAAGATCGGAATAACTATTTGTGAAGATATATGGGTTGAGAAAAACCTACAAAATGAAAAGATCCTAGGGAAAGATCCTATAAGATCCCTAGAAAAAGAAAAATTAGACTTGCTTATCAATCTTTCAGCTTCTCCATTTATTGAATCAAAAAGTTTATTACGCCAACGAATAGCAGCCAAAGCAGCTATTCGTCTTTCATGCCCGGTGATCTATGTCAATCAAGTAGGAGGTAATGATGAATTAATCTTTGACGGTTCTAGTTTTGCTCTAAATAAAAAAGGCAATTTACAACAAGAACTTCCTGCATTTAAAGAGTCAGTAGGTCTTTGTGATATATCTTCCTTAAAACAAAAACTTTCGATATCAAGTAAATATCAAACATCACAAGAAGTCCTTTTCAGAGCTTTAGTTCTTGGAGTTAAAGATTATGCAAGAAAATGTGGTTTCAACAGTGCAATTATTGGATTAAGTGGGGGTATCGACTCAGCTCTAGTAGCAACTATTGCAGTAGCAGCTTTAGGCATCTCTAAAGTTCATGCGATTTTAATGCCATCTCCATGGAGTTCAGCAGGGTCTGTAAAAGATGCAACGACCCTAGCTACTCGACTTGGAATACATCATCAGAAGATTCCGATCTCAGATGTAATGAATAGTTTTAACGATGTTTTATCAAATTCAACATGGGGTATACCAACAGGCATCACAGCTGAAAATCTACAATCTCGTATTAGAGGAACAATATTGATGGCTCTAGCAAATCAAAAAAAACATTTACTTCTATCTACAGGGAACAAATCAGAACTGGCCGTAGGATATTGCACGCTTTACGGAGACATGAACGGAGGATTGTCTGTAATTGGAGATCTTTTTAAGACAAGTGTATTTGATCTATGTAATTGGATAGATAGTGAGTCGTCATCCAGTTGTAGAAATGATTTCTTTCTCCCTCAAACAGGAGAAATCATAGGCTCTGAAATAAGGAACAAGCCTCCCAGTGCTGAATTACGACCTGAACAATTAGATAGCGACTCTTTGCCGGATTATTTTACTCTTGATCCAATACTAAAAGGATTAATTGAAGAACACTTGCCAACGGAAGTTCTAATAGCAAAAGGATTTGATAAAGAAATTGTTTTTAAAGTAGCCAACTTATTAAAGAACGCCGAATTCAAACGTTATCAAGCGCCTCCTTTATTAAAAATTAGTAATCAAGCTTTTGGAAGTGGGTGGAAAAAGCCAATAGCCTCAAAATAAATCCTTAAATTCACTTCTATTCATCATTCAATTCCTTTAAGCAATCAATTGGTCTTCGCAGAGACTTAATATTAATCCCGTAACGTAAAGCTGTTATGAGCCCTGCAGCCTCTAAATAATTTTCAGCATACATAATATTTTTATTTTTTTCACCACCCAAGTAATCTAGTCTCATCTTTGTAGAGCTAACATTTAATAATCCTTTATTAGAAACTACTATCAAAGGGATAAATCTTTCGATACAAGATAAAACTGCTTCGCCACCTAATGCGCCCTGCGGAACAACAACGGCTCCTAAATCCCTATTACTTAATAAAGTTTTTACCTGTAAAAACGCATTTTCTTTGGTTTTTATAGATGACTTACAGATCAGATCAGGTGCACGACTAAGACCAACTAAAACACTTTGCAAAAATGTATATCCTATTTCCTCTCCCGAAGTTCGAGGGTCTAGATCATAATCAATTGGCAAAGGGGCTAACCCCGGTGCATGTGCACATGGAATCAATAAATGTTTTACAAGAAAATGACTTATTACAGCTTCGACCCCCGCAATAACATCTACACCATGACCTTGTCGATAAAGTTTAGTCTCTAATCCATTACTATCATCAGGGAAGCGAGTTACTACAGCAATTGCGGTTGCGCCAGCTTTCTTAAGTTTTTCAGCAGCTCTTAAAAGAACATCTGGTTCTTCGATATTCCCCCAACTCGATCCACTTAAACCTTTTTTTAGATTAATTTGTATGGCTCTTTCAGTGGTAATTACAGGACCAATATTCAAACCTAAACTTGCTACACAACCATCAGCAACTTGTAAATGTCTTTTCTTTAAATCTGACTCTAAGCCAGCATCTAAGAGCAAACCTACTTTTTGTTGGCTTACTGGTTTAAGAAACACTTCGCCAGCCGCAAAAAGATTTAAGCTATACCCTTCTACATATTGGATACAAGTATCTGGCCAATATAAAGATCCACCATTCATAACATTGGGATGAGTTATTAAACATTCACTGGCAGAAGCCAGTAATCTTGCAGAAGGGATTGCATCCCCTGCATATCCACCGACACTGCACCCTATACCAGTAGGAATAATCAATAATGTTGGAAAAGGATCAGTAATCGTCATAAAGAATTCAATTCAGAATTTATATATGTCTCCTTATTTTGATTAATAATCAAAATAACTTCGACCGATATTATCTGGATTTTTTTTTCAGGATGATTACTCACTGAAGTAATAGCCCACCTAAGTGGTTCACCATATTCCATTAGCTTAGATAAAATATAATTTCTCAAGTCAAATACGCTTAATTCAAAAGGCCAATCAAGGTCTAATTCTATAAATTCAAGATTCACTTTATTAATTACTTATACTTTAAGAATTCGCAAAATTAAATACAAACAAGAATCTACGCAGCAGCACCACCCACAACTTCTAAAATTTCTTGAGTAATTGCTGCTTGTCTTGCCTTATTATAATCAATAGTAAGATTTTTAGCCAATTCCTTCGCATTATCACTAGCGTTATTCATTGCAGTCATTCTACTCGCTAACTCTGAAGCAGCAGACTCCTGTAATGCACGTAGTAATTGATTCTGTAAATAAAGAGGTAAAAGAGCATTCAAAAGCTGATCAGGACTTTGTTCAAAAACAATGTCCGATGGTAATTTCGGCTCTTCATTCGAAGGCGCAGCATCTTTCTCAATAATTAATTGGCTATCTTTTGTAGTCAATCTAAAAATTTCATCTTCTGAATCTGCTATCCCTTGAGGATCTAAAGGTAAAAGAGTTTGTATCGTTGGATTACAACTAACCAAGCTTACAAACTTAGTAAAAATGACCTCTACTCGATCAGTACTTTCAGAAAGAAATTCTGCTAATACTTCACTAGTAATAGAGCTAGCATCTTCAGAAGTCGGAACTTGTTCTAATTCTTTAAAAGTAGCTCTTATCTTATAAAGGCTAGATCTATTTTCGAAATATCCTATTGCTTTCTTACCGATTAACACTAGATCAGGACTATATCCTTGACCTTTTAATTCGGCATAGCGTTTCTCTGTTCGTTTAATAATATTTGCATTGTAGCCCCCACATAATCCTCTATCCCCAGTAACAGCTAAGAGAGTGATTTTCTTAACTTCACGCCTATTGAGTAGAGGAGAGTCAGCAGCTTCAAACTGCATTCTGGATTGTATATTTTCCAAAACCCTTGCCAATCGATCAGCGAAAGGTCTACTCCGTAGAACCTGATCCTGTGCTCTCCGAACTTTCGCAGCAGCAACGAGTCTCATCGCTTCTGTGATTTTCCTGGTGTTTTTGACAGATACAATTCTGTCTCGTATGTCCTTGAGGTTAGCCATAGGTGATTTCTCTATTAGATAGCCTTTTTATTTATGCCGCAAGCATTGAGGATTTAACCTCGTTAATAGCATCTTTAAGCATTGATTCAGATGCTTCACTTAGAACTTTTTCAGAGAGAACGTTCTTAATAAAATCAGCCTTATTTGTTTTTAGATAATCACGTAATTCACGAGCAAACTTTGTCACTTCCTCCTCAGGCACCTCATCAATCATGCCTTTAACACCTGCATAAACAATAGCCACTTGTTCAGCTAAATTCAGAGGGTCAAATTGAGGTTGCTTTAGAAGTTCTCTTAACCTTTTTCCTCTACCTAACTGCTTTTGAGTAGCTTCATCAAGATCTGAAGCAAATTGAGAGAATGCGGCAAGTTCATCAAACTGAGCTAGTTCAAGTTTTAACGTACCTGCAATTTTCTTAATAGCTTTCGTTTGCGCAGCTCCTCCTACTCGGCTAACTGATATACCAACGTTAATTGCAGGTCTTAATCCAGAATTGAATAAATCTGAGCTCAAGAAAATCTGGCCATCAGTAATTGAGATAACGTTTGTTGGTATATAAGCAGAAACGTCACCAGCTTGCGTTTCAATAATAGGCAAGGAGGTCATTGATCCCGCACCCATCGCATCGGAAAGTTTTGCAGCCCTCTCAAGTAAACGACTATGGCAATAAAAAACATCTCCTGGATATGCTTCACGCCCGGGTGGACGACGTAAAAGTAATGACATTTGCCTGTAAGCCTGAGCTTGCTTGGTTAAGTCGTCATAGATAACTAGAGTAGCTTTGCCTTGATACATAAAGTGCTCAGCAATTGCTGCACCTGTATAAGGCGCTAAATATTGCAAAGCTGCAGCCTCAGATGCTCCTGCATTAACAATAATCGTATAATCCAACGCTCCTTTTTCTTTAAGAACTTCAACTACATTTGCCACTGATGCTTGTTTTTGACCAACGGCTACATAGACACAAACAACATCTTGACCTTTTTGATTGATGATTGTATCGATTGCTATTGCCGTTTTCCCTGTTTGACGATCTCCAATAATCAACTCTCTCTGGCCTCTTCCAATAGGAATCATGGCATCAATAGATGTGATACCCGTTTGCATAGGCTCATGTACTGACTTCCTCTTAATAATTCCAGGAGCTATTGACTCAATTAATCTTGAGTCAGTTGTAGCCATCTCTCCTTTTCCATCAATTTGCTGTCCAAGAGGATTAACCACTCTTCCTAGCATTTCCTCTCCAACTGGGACTGAAGCAATCTTTCCAGTTGCTTTAACTGTGCTTCCCTCTTGCACTCCTAAAGCTTCACCCATCAACACGACACCAACATTGTCATCCTCAAGGTTTAAAGCAATTCCTTCTGTTCCATCTTCGAATTCAACTAGTTCACCAGCCATAACCTTTTCAAGGCCATAAACTCTTGCGATACCGTCACCAATCTGTAAAACAGTACCTACATTGCTAACAGATACTGATTTATCGTAATCAGCAATCTGCTGTTTAAGGATTGAACTGATCTCGTCGGGGCGTATAGAAACCATGGGATTAACTTAAGTTAGGGAAGATGAAGGGGAGAAAGTCAGGAGAGAATTAGCTGACCTTGGCCAAAGCAAGACCAAGTCGCCTGACTTGGCCTGCAATGCTGGCATCAATGACCTTTGATCCAACATTGACCACAAAGCCACCTAGCAATTCAGAGTCGACTTTGAGATCGATTTCCAAATTATCTGTACCAGCTATAGATTGTACTTTCTTGAGTAGCTCAGATTGTTGATCTTCACTTAAAGCTGAAGCTGAAGTGATTGTTGCTAAAGCAATATTTCTTTGTTCTCTATAAATTTCCAATAATCTTTCAAGAACAGAATTCAACAATCCAATTCTCTGTCGATCTGCCAAAAGTTTTAAAAGGTTTAAGAAAGAGGGCGTAACCTGACTAGAGAAAAGCTTTTCTAAAGCGGCTTTCTTCTGATTTACCTCTAAAACTGGCGATGACATCGCATCACTAAACTCAGGGCAAGAGTTCCAAAGTTCTAAAATTGATTTGGCTTGAGTTACTACTTCATCAACTTCGTTTCGGCTGTCAGCTACTTGAAGGAAGGCTTCAGCATAAGGAGTAGTAATAGTATTAAGTAATGGCATTAGTTGTCTCCAATATTTTTAATTGACTGTTTAAGAAAATTATCTTGAGTATTTGAATCTAACTTTTTAGGAAGCATTGCTAATGCTTTTTTAATAGCAAGTTCTGCAGCTTCTTTTCTCAATTGAGAAGTCACTCTTGCAGCTTCAGCATTTAAGTCAGAAGCAGCACCTTGTTTAATTCTTGCCATTTCCTCAACAGTTCTTTTTTCACTCTCTAAACGAATTGCTTCTGCTCTCACTTTGCAATCATTTCTAATTTTGTCTGCTTTTTGCTTCGCTGAGGCAAGTTCGTCTTTTGCTTGCGAAAGAGAACCTTGTGCTTGAGTTAAACGCTCTTCTGCTTCTTTCAAATCAGAAAGGATTGTAGTTCTTCGTCTTTCAAGGATTTTTCCTAAAAAGCCTGGCAAGAACTTATAGAGGCCAAAAACAACAACAGCTAAGTTGATAATATTGGTCTCAAAAATATTTAAATTTAGGCCAAAGCCTTCGGAAGCGAAAATTAAAGAAGTCATTTTTTTGCCAAGAGTCGTTCAATAATCAAATCACCAAGATTGTCAGCCTCGCTTTTAAGTTGATTAAGAGCTTCATCTCTTTGTAAATCAATCTCACGCCTTGCTTTTTCTCTCGATGCATTTGCCTCTGAAGTAGCAAGAGCAAGAGCTTCTTTATAAAGATTCTCAGAATCCTGCTCTGCCTCAAGAATAACCTTCTGAGCTTCAAGACGAGCTTCTTTGAGCTGATCTTTGAGTTCAGTCTCTAGTCTTTCAACCTCAGCAATTTTTTTCTTTGCTTCTGCCCGACTTGTATTTACATAATCCTCTCTTTCTTCAACTACCCGTCCAACAGGCTTGAAGAAAAGAGCATTAAGTATGAAAGTAAGTAATACAACTTGAACGGCCATAAGCGGAAGAGTTGCATCGAAATCAAACAGACCTCCCTCAGAGGCACCAAACAAAAACAAAGTTGGCATTAGCTAGGGGTGCAAGAATTTAAACGAGCCGGAGAACGGCAATTGAAATTTGCTAAAGAATTTTCAAATTTTGGGACTGAAAAGTTAATCAAATTGATTGATTTACTCAATCAGCCCCTTTTTGAAATATTCAACCAGCAAAAGGGTTAGCAAAGAGAAGCACCAATGCAACCACAAGGCCATAAATGGTAAGTGATTCCATGAAAGCGAAAGAAAGAAGCAAAGTACCTCTGATTTTGCCCTCAGCTTCTGGTTGACGGGCTATACCCTCTACTGCTCCTTGTGCAGCACTACCCTGACCGATACCAGGGCCTATTGCGCCAAGGCCTACAGCTAAACCAGCTGCAACAACTGATGCGGCGGTGGTAATGGAATCCATAATTCTGCTAAAGATGTGTAGCGCTTGAAACGCTTATAGAGTTGTGACCGGGAGTTTATACCTGCGAGGGGTGCATCTCATAGTTCTTGAGATGATTCTGAAAGAATTTCAGGCCTCAAAGCAGGAAATTTGCCATTGAAAAGTTAATTCAGTAGCAAAAAATCATGATTAATGATGCTCTTCAACTGCTTCCCCGATGTAATAGGCAGCAAGAGTTGCAAAAATCAGAGCCTGAATAGCACTAGTAAACAAGCCTAGAAACATAACAGGAACTGGAAGAACAAGAGGTACAAGAAAAACAAGTACAGCTACAACAAGTTCATCCGCCAGAATGTTTCCAAATAAACGGAATGAGAGAGAGAGAGGCTTTGTAAAATCTTCAACAATTTTAAATGGGAGCATTATTGGCGTTGGGTGAACGTAATACTCGAAGTAACGCAAACCTTTATTGCTCAACCCCGCATAGAAATATGAGAGAGATACCAGTAGTGCTAAAGCAACAGTTGTATTTATGTCAGCTGTAGGTGCCCCAAGTTCGCCACTTGGTAGTTCAATCAGCTTCCATGGAACTAATGCACCGCCCCAGTTGCTCACGAATATGAACAGAAAGAGGGTTCCGATGAAAGGCATCCAATCTCTATAAACCTTTTCACCAATTTGTGTTCTTGCGAGATCACGTATGTAATCCCATAGGAATTCCAAAAGATTTTGCACACCTTTCGGATCACGTTCCATTTTTTTTGTTCCAATGACCACTAAGGCAAGCAAAGCGCCTATTAGCAGCCATGAAGTCATAAAAACTTGGCCGTGAATTCTAAAATTTCCAATCTGCCAATAGAGATGTTGACCAACCTCTAATTCAGCTAAAGGAAAAACAAATGGTAAAAAACCCATTTATCTGGAAGTTAGGTTGCGTAGAAAATAAACGCCAAACAAACAAAACTTAAAAATTTAATTTCTAAAAAGCACCTATGGCATTGATAGAAACTGAATAATTAACGCTGGTTTATAAAGCAAAAATCCTAATAAAGCCGGAATTAAATCAAGTTGAGGAAATCTAGAAGATACCAAAACCAAAAGGACCGGAACTAACAACTGGACTTTACCGACGATTTTTGATGAAGTACCTAGTCTTCCAACTCCGCGAGCAAGCAAGCGAAAATAAAAAATTCCTGATAAAGCACCTACAAGAAGGCTTGCACCGGCTTGGATTCCCCAAAAGAAACCTGCTATGCCAACAGAAAAAATAGTCAATAAAAAAGCAAGACGGAATACTCGAAATTGAAGTTCAAGATATTCGTCTGATTTGACTCCGGACGATGAGTCCGATGAATCAAAATCCAGAAGAGGATCATGACTTGAGCAATTTTCAACAGTCTCAGATGCCACAAAAATCCCTCCTTTTGGAGTTCCTTAGTGATAGTGAGAAGTTGTTTTGCAAACAAGACACCTAAGCTCTCTGCAAAGGCCCGGGGAATCTATCACGAGACTTGCATCAAAACAAAAAAAATTTTTATTGCTAAATTGAAAAGTTTTTAATTTAGCAACTTGATCAAAAATTTTAAACACAGTTTTAGTTATTCAATCTAAATCAGATAGATAATCTCTTTATATAATTAATCCTGGTGATATAAAATTAAATAATCAAGTTATTGATCAATTTTTTTATTGCATCACTAAAAACTAACAATTAAATTTTAACTCATAAAAATCTTCTTGATTTTTATGAGATTCCTTAAAAAAGTAAATTAATTACATTTAAAGACTTGGCAAAATGCGAATCAGGCGGCTCAATGGTGTATGAGCAAAAGATCCTTTGAGTAATATTTCTAACAAAAAAATTCTATCTAAACCCAAAGGGAAAAATCCTACCCAATCAAAAACTCATTTCGGTAATTTAATAAACGACACCATACTTCCATTACCTTGGCCTTTTTGGCCAAAAGAGGGGCGTTTAATAATGGGATTGATTGCCTTTTGGAGCATATCTGGAATTTTTATACTTGGATCAGCTAGTTGGTGGGTAGCCATTAGAGAGATGGGTGAAGGTGCTTACTATATAAAAAGACAACTAATTTGGCTGATCGCTAGTTGGAGCATTTTCTACCTAGCCATCAATATCAATCTAAAAAGTTGGCTAAGGCTATCAGGGCCTTGCCTTTTCATTGGTATGGTTCTAATTGCATCAACAAGTTTTTTCGGTAGCACAGTTAACGGGTCTACTCGATGGTTGATTATCGGTCCAATCCAAATTCAACCATCGGAGTTAATTAAACCTTTTATCATTCTCCAAAGTGCCAAACTTTTTGGTCAATGGGAAAGAATAAATTCAGAAAAGAAACTTTTTTGGTTAACTATTTTTGCATCTATTATTGTATTAATTATAAAGCAGCCAAATTTAAGTACTGCCGCATTAATAGGGATATTACTTTGGATGATTGCCTTAGCTTCCGGTATTGATTTCCGCTACCTTTTTAAAACGGCGATATCAGGATTTTTAGTTGGTTCAATAAGCATTTTTTTTAATGCCTATCAACAAAGTCGCGTCATGTCATTTATTAACCCGTGGAAAGATCCAGAAGGTAGTGGATATCAATTAATTCAGAGTCTTTATGCTATTGGTTCTGGTGGCCTCTTCGGAGAAGGTTATGGTCTTTCAATGCAAAAATTACAATATTTGCCCTACAGAAGTACTGATTTTATATTTGCTGTTTTTGCGGAAGAGTTTGGATTCTTTGGATCTATTTTACTTTTATCATTCCTGCTTGTAGTTGCATATTTAACTCTTAAAATATCTCTTAATTGTAGAAATAATTATTCTAAACTAATCTCTATTGGATCAGGTACTATTCTTGTTGGCCAATCAATTATGCACATAGCAGTTTCATCAGGAGCAATGCCTACAACTGGCCTACCCTTCCCTTTGATTAGTTATGGGGGCAACTCATTGATTTCAAGCTTACTAATAGCTGCTCTATTGATCAGATCCTCTATTGAATCATCAGATTTATTAATTAAAAATCCCTCAAATAGACTGTTAACTAGATAATCTTGTGTAATAACTTAAGGTGACAAATCTCTTTTTGAACATTTCTTCTATAAATTTACTTTTCTCTGATTTGACTCGTCATGGCGAGCAGTTAATTAATAATGGGCTCAATAATCCAAGCCCACTAACAATTCTAATAGTTTTTACGGGAGGACTTCTTACTAGTTTTGGGCCGTGTTCATTATCACTTTTACCAATAACAGTTGCATATTTAGCTGGATTTAAAAATAACCAAAACCCTTTACAAAAAACGATTAGTTTCTGCAGCGGTATAGTGATATCACTAATTATATTAGGAAGTCTAAGCGGGTTTTTAGGGAAAATTTATGGTCAATTACCAGGTTTCTTTTCAATTTTCATAAGCTTTCTAGCAATAATTATGGGTCTTAATCTGCTTGGGATTTTTAAATTCTCACTTCCATCTGGCCCTGACCCTGAAATTTGGATAAATCAAGTTCCTTCTGCATTCGCTCCAGTTTCAGCCGGTTTTGCTTTTGGATTAGCCTCCTCTCCTTGTACTACGCCTGTTCTTGCAGTTCTTCTCGCCTGGGTTGCTAAACAAGGAAATCCTCTTAATGGCACAATTTTACTTGGCAGTTTTGCGATTGGACAAATTGTTCCTTTATTTATAGCAGGTACTTTTGCCGCAAGTATTCCAAAATTATTATCATTACGACCTATTGGGAAATGGGTTCCACCAATTAGCGGAGTGATTTTATTAACCATAGGTCTTATGAGCCTTCTCAGTATTTGGATATAAAATACATGAAAAAAATTAGCCAAGTTTTAAACTGGCTTTCTAGCTTGAAGATTGCGATATTATTATTATTATTAATAGCTATTTCATGTGCAGCTGGTACTTTAATACCACAACAAGAATCAGATCAATTCTATTATGATAATTTTAATAAATATCCTTTTCTTGGAATAATTAATGGAAATATAGTACTACTTTTTGAATTAGATCATGTCTATACAAGTTTTTGGTTTTTATTCTTACTCATTTGGCTTGGTTTAGCTCTTGCAGTTTGTAGTTTTAGAAGACAATTACCTATACTTAAATCAGCATGGAAATGGATAGATTACAAATCGCCTCGTCAAATAGCAAAACTTTCTATTGCGCAATCAATAGAAACTAATAATTACTCGGAAAGCTTAGAGAAAATTAAAATTAATTTAAAAAAGCAAGGTTGGAATATAAAAGAAACAGATGGAAGGATAGCTGCTCGCCAAGGAGTAGCAGGTAGATTAGGACCTATATTAATTCATCTAGGAATGATATTATTAATGATAGGAGCAACATATGGATCATTAAATGGGAAAACCATAGAAAAATTTTTAGCCCCTGGCAGATCAATAGACTTATTAAACAATAATGAAGAGAAAGGGTTAACTATTGAATTACAAAAGTTTCAAATCGAAAGAGACCCTCAAGGAAGGGCTGAGCAATATAGGTCTATAGTAAATGTTATTGAGCCAAATGGAGATAATCAATTCAAAGAAATTAGTGTTAATTATCCATTAAGATACAAAGGATTAACATTATATCAAGCTGACTGGTCTTTAGCAGCAATAACTATTCAAATTGAAAAAAGTCCGAAATTACAAATTCCAATAGAACCTATACCTGAGCTAGGTGAACAAGTTTGGGGAACAATTATACCTACAAAAAAAGATGGTAAAGACCCAATTCTCGTAACCGTAGATAGTGAGATAGGTCCAGTAAGCATTTACAATAGTGATGGTACATTAATTACAAAATTAAGTACAAATAAGGAAGCAAAAGTCAAAGATACTTTAATAAAGATAATAAATATCGTCCCAAGTAGTGGGTTATTGTTAAAGCATGACCCTGGAGTACCTTTTGTATATACCAGTTTTGCGATAATACTTATTGGAGGTTCACTTAGTATTATTTCCACTAAGAAAATCTGGGTCTTACATGAAAAGGAAAAGTCTATGATTTATATAGGTGGATTAAGCAACAGAAATCTCTCTGGTCTTTCAAAAGAATTGCCAAAATTTATTCGTTTCTTAGAGAATTAGCTCTAAATTACTTCTTTTCCCATGACAGACTCTAATGATTGTATGAACATTACCCCTAGGATTAAAATCAGCTTCTAATTGCATCCACTTAGGATCAGAAACTTCAACAAAGTCATCGACTATTTTATTAGTGACTTCTTCATGCGATATTTTCTTCTCTCTATAGCTATTTAAGTAAAGTTTAATTGCTTTTAATTCTATAACCTTCATATTTGGTTGATATTTAATTCTCAAAGTTGCGAAATCGGGATATCCCGAGAAAGGACACTTACACGTGAATTCAGGGAAATCTATTGAAATTTCATAATCTCTATTACTATTTGGATTTGGGAAACAAATTAAGCTCCCAGCCTCTATTTCCCTCTCGCCATACATAATTTCTTCTTTAATGTCTTTTTCTTGTCTAATCACTTTTTAGTGGCATTTAAAACTCACAGTACATAAAAGCTTGATTAAAAATTCAAACTTTAACTAAATTCTTTTAATCAAAAAGTAGGAAAATGATGCCAAAAGGCTGATTTGTATCATCGAGTACAAAACTAATCCCCGCTATCCCCCTTAATGGATACAAATAAAGGTTTTACATGGACATAAGTCTTGCTGATACTCAAAATGGAACTCTAATAGAACCTAAAAGTGTTCATGGTATCCTTTGGCTACAAACTCATTTTGAATCCGACAATTGGGAATCCATTAGCAACGGGCTAGTAATAATTCCTGCCAGGGATGCAGAAATGCTTGCTGAAGATGCACAAAACGCTGGTATAAATGTAAATTTCATCAATTCTCTAAGTCAAATAGACAAAATTTGATAAAAATATCTAAAATTCTTGGAGTTACCTAAAGCGATATGAAAAAGATAGAGGCAATAGTCCGTCCTTTTAAGTTGGAGGATGTAAAAATTGCATTAGTAAATGCAGGTATAGTTGGTATGACAGTTAGCGAGGTAAGAGGATTTGGGAGACAAAAAGGACAAGTTGAGAGATACAGAGGTTCAGAATTCACCGTTGAGTTTCTTCAAAAACTCAAAATTGAAGTAGTAGTTCCTGATGAAAAGGCTGAAATTGTTTTAAAAGCTATCGCTGATGCAGCCAAGACAGGAGAGATAGGAGATGGAAAAATTTTCGTTAGCCCAATTGATTCCGTTGTCCGAATCAGAACTGGCGATAGAAACGAAACAGCTCTTTAAATCAAAATTTTACTCACATAAAATATTCAACAATTTTTCTGATTCAATATTTCCTTCAACTTCATCCCCCATCCAAAGAAGATATTCTTGATTACCGGCAGGGCCTTTTAAGGGTGATGCAATTAATCCTTTTGGGTACCATCCATATTTTTTAGATTCGTTTACCACACCTTCAATAGCCTCAGCGTGTAGTGAATGATCACGAACAACTCCTCCTTTACCCACTTTATCTTTGCCAACTTCAAATTGAGGCTTTACTAATACAAGTAACTCAGATCGTTTAGCATCAAGAAGAGATTTAATACTAGGCAAAACAATTTTAAGAGAGATAAAAGATAAGTCTGCGACTGCGAAGTCTGGTATTGGGTCTCCATCATTAAATAATTCTTCAGGAGTTAAATGCCTAATATTTGTACGTTCCAATAGGACCACTCTCGGATCATTTCTAATACTCCATGCAGTCTGGCCATAACCAACGTCAATGCCATAAACCCTTGCTGCCCCTAACTGCAAAAGACAATCCGTAAACCCACCAGTTGATATACCAGCATCTAAACAAATCCTTTTTTTTATATCAATTGGAAATTGATTAAACGCTTCAGCCAATTTCTCCCCTCCCCTAGACACATATCGCAAGGGCTGAGTAACTTCGATCTCAAGATCTTTTAAAATTTCTTGGCCTGGCTTATCTAAAATTTGACCATTGATCGTTTTAACTTTTCCAGCTCTAATAAGCTTCTGCGCCTCTTGACGAGATTTCACGAACCCTTTAGTCAGCAAGTGAAGATCTAATCGCGATTTTTTAGTCATTTGTTTACAAAAACAAACAGGAAACGGAACAAAAACCGCAGAACTCGTGCTTATTCTCTTTTTCAATAGAGAATCTAATCAACTGATCAAAGGTTTTGTCTAAAAAGCTCATACATCCCAGCAATGAGAATGAGCTATCTAGGCATGCTCATTTTCATCTAACCTCAAAAAAACAAGCTGGAGAAGTGCTTGAACTTCTGCCTCCAGGTAGTTTTGCAATATTTGCAAATCAACCAAATGATTTGCCTCCCTTTCAAGTCATTGATTGCAAAGGAGGAAGATGCAGAGTCAGGCAGCAGGCTTGGGGAAGATATGTCCATTGGGAAGTTGAACACAATAGACTCAAGTCAGCTTGACCTTGACGAACTAAATTAAACTAACCTTTAACTATGTAGCACTTTGATTGAGCGTTACACAAACCCAGAGATGGGAAATATTTGGTCTGAGCAAGCCAAATACCAAACATGGCTTGATGTTGAAATTGCCGCATGTGAAGCTAATTGCAAATTGGGAAAGATTCCCAATAGTGCAATGGAAACCATTCGATCACAAGCAAGTTTTACGCCAGAACGCATTCTCGAAATAGAAGCGGAAGTTCGCCATGATGTAATTGCTTTTCTAACGAATTTAAACGAATATGTTGGGGATGCTGGCCGTTATATCCACGTGGGAATGACCAGTAGCGATGTCCTTGATACTGGGCTTGCACTTCAGTTAAAGTCATCTGTCAAGCTTTTAAGAAAAGAGCTTTTATTACTGGAAGAAGCTATTAGAGATTTAGCAAGTCAGCATAAAAAAACCGTAATGATTGGACGTTCTCATGCCATTCATGGGGAACCTATAACCTTTGGATTCAAGTTGGCGGGATGGCTAGCTGAAACACTAAGAAACAAAGATAGGCTAAACAGTCTTGAGAAAGACATCTCGGTTGGACAAATTAGTGGAGCTATGGGTACCTATGCCAATACTAATCCAGAAATAGAAAGAATAACTTGCGAACTTTTGGGGCTTGAATGTGATACGGCTAGCACTCAAGTTATCTCAAGAGATAGGCATGCTAATTATGTACAGATTCTTGCTTTGATTGGATCTTCACTAGATCGTTTTTCTACAGAAATTAGAAACCTACAAAGAACGGATGTTCTTGAAGTAGAGGAAAACTTTGCTAAGGGCCAAAAAGGAAGCTCTGCAATGCCTCATAAAAGAAATCCAATACGCAGTGAAAGAGTAAGTGGTCTTTCCAGAGTTTTAAGAAGTTATGTAGTTGCAGCGCTTGAGAATGTAGCTCTATGGCATGAAAGAGATATAAGCCACAGCTCCAATGAAAGATTAATGCTGCCAGACACATCTATTACTCTTCATTTTATGATCACAGAAATGACCGCAATAATTAAAGGTCTTGGGGTTTATCCAAATAATATGCTGAGAAATTTGAACATTTATGGAGGAGTGGTTTTTAGTCAAAGAGTTCTTTTAGCTTTAGTTGAAAATGGAATGAGTCGAGAAGATTCTTATCGACTAGTACAAAAGAATGCTCATTCAGCCTGGAATCAAAACGAAGGAAATTTCAAAGCAAACCTTGAGAATGACCCAGAAGTAATGAATAGTCTCTCAAAAGAAAAACTTGCTGACTGTTTTTCAACCGAATTACATCAGTCCAATTTGAGAGTGATTTGGGAAAGACTTGGTATTTAACTTTCAAAGCTGAATCAATTAATATCAGTGAATACACTCTAAAAATGGAATAGAACTAGATTCAACTAAAATCCATAGTTATAAGTTTCTATTCCCTAGGAATTTAACAATTCTCAACCCAAGATAAATCTCCAACATGAAACGACTTGAGAAAGATAGCCTAGGTTCGATTGATGTTCCAAAAGATGTGCTATGGGGAGCTCAAACTCAACGATCAATATTAAATTTCGCTATTGGGGATGAGTTGGTACCACTCGAGATTATTCATGCAATTGCCCAAATCAAAGCCTCTGCTGCTCAAGTAAACAATCATCTAGGTCTAATAAATACAGAAACCACTAAATTCATTATCGAAGCCAGTTTAGAAATTATTGAAGGTAAACATAATGATCAATTTCCTGTGAAAGTTTGGCAAACAGGTAGTGGTACCCAAACCAATATGAACGTCAATGAGGTGATTTGTAATATAGCTTCAAAACGTTTAAATAATCCTTTGGGTAGTCATGATCCAATACATCCTAATGATCATGTCAATTGTTCTCAGTCAACAAACGACGTTTTTCCAGCTGCAATTCAAATAGCCACAATTGTTACTATAAAAGATACCTTAATACCTGAATTAACAAAGCTCATTGATTTATTCTATCAAAAAAGTAAAGAATGGAAGGATATTATAAAAATAGGACGTACTCATCTTCAAGATGCAGTACCTCTCACTCTTGGACAAGAAGTCTCTGCTTGGGCTGCTCAATTAGAAACTGCATTAGGACGTATTGAAATCAACCTCGAGGAACTTTACCCACTTCCGCTTGGAGGAACTGCTATTGGGACTGGCCTTAATGCTCCGAAAAATTTCGATAATTTAATTGCTCTTGATATTGCTACCAAAACAAATTTACCTTTTGAGACTGCCGCTAATAAATTTGCCATCATGGCTAGTCATGATGGTCTTGTCAATATTATGTCTCAACTAAAATTATTAGCCGTAACTTTTCTCAAAATTGTTAATGATCTTCGACTTTTATCTTGCGGACCAAGAGCTGGATTATCAGAACTACAGCTTCCAGCCAATGAGCCTGGTAGCTCAATAATGCCAGGGAAGGTTAATCCAACTCAATGCGAAGCAATGGCAATGGTATGTACACAAATAATTGGTATGGACACCTCGGTCTCAATTGCAGGAAGTGGAGGACATCTACAAATGAATGTTTATAAACCACTGATTGGCTACAATATTTTAAAAAGTATCAACCTTATTCAAAAGGCATGTAAGAGTTGCAGAGAGCATATGATTGAGGGTATTCAACCCAATAAAGAAAACATCAAAGAATATCTAGACAATTCTCTGATGTTAGTAACTGCATTAACACCATCAATCGGCTACGAAAAAGCAAGTAAAATAGCTCAATTAGCCCATGAAAAGAATTTAAGTCTAAAGCAAGCATCTACTCAATTAAATTATATTGATCAAGAAGAATTTGATTATCTCATCAATCCAAAAACCATGATTGGGAACGAATGAAAACAAGGTTTTTCAATCTGATTGGTTTCTTTCAGTTGCTGGATTAATAATTTCATGATTTTTATCTTTTGCTTGGGTAATATCTTCAGCTTCACAAACTGGAAATCTATCCATTAGTTTCATTGCTGCCTTGGCATTATTTCTAAGTTGCCTACTCAACGCCAAACAATAGGGAATTTGTGAAAGTAAATCATTTGTTCTTCTTAAAATTCTTACCACATCTCCCTCATCTAAAGAAGTATTTGAGATCAACTCCGTCCAAGTAATTCCTTTTGCCCAGGCTTCTACTAAACCCATTAATTCAGAACTCCATAAGATTGGAACTTCTATACCTAATCGTTCTTGAACTCTAAATAATTCTCTTCGTATGTTTGACAAATCATTAAATGCTTCATCTGCAACTGCACTTGGGATAAATCCAGACCATAAATCAGGACGACTGACTTCCGTCACAATTGACTGAATCACACCAGCTAATTCTACCGGTGTTAGTTCATCAAGATGTCCACTCATTAAAGCCAATCCTAACCATAGCTCATTTTCACCTCTTAAAGATCCAATACCTTTACCGATATCAGTAGGATTTAGATCATCCAAGCATCCAAAGTAGTTTAATACTTTAATTAGTGATAAGAAAGTTTCCCAGTGACGATTAGACCTGTCGTAGAGCATCTCCTCACGTTCATGAATTTCAACACCAAGTTCATCCATTCGTCGTCTATACTTCTTTAATTTTTTCTTATCCCCCCAGCGATGAGCTGGCTGAATCAATAATTCATCATCCAGAGATTTAACTAAATTAGCTTGAGATAAAACTTCACTAGCAAGATCATATTGAGCGGTTCGCATATCATTTTTCTGAGCCAAATTTGAAATTATTGAGGCTGTTTTATTACTTAGTAAATCGCCATGATGTATTTCACCTAATCTACTAATTTCAGGAGTTGTAAGATGTGATACGTCTAAGCAAGTCAATTCAGCATAAAGACTTACGACTTCCTTACACGCAATAAGTATCCAAATATTTTCATCTGTTAAGCATAACAATTGAGATTGTCTATCTCCTTTTTGTATTTTTTCAACAATGACTGCAGGTGTAACTTTTCCTCGCAACTGTGATGTCTTCAGACTTATGAGGGTTCCATTATTTGCAAATTCCAAGGCTAAGATCAATTCATTAGATAAGGTTTCTGCTGATTGTTTTTGGAGAATTTTTAATAGTCTTCTTTCTTCCTTTAGATGACTTTTTATTTTCTCATATCTTTCAAAATCTGACCATGGTATATCTTCTGAAAAAGTTTTATACTTTTTAAACTCCTCTTTTAATCTGGATAACTCTTCTTCTTCTTCAACCAAATCCAAGCTCGCCAAGTATCGACTAAAGCTTCTCTCTATCAATTCTTTTGATTTGTCTAAGTCATAACGCTGTAATAGATTCAGTACCATGCCATAGCTGGGTGTGAATTGACTAATCAGTGGATCGGCTGGGCTGGTAGCTAATTGACCAGCTTCTCGAACTCCTTCGAATCGAGTTTGTACAGTGACCACATAACCTCTAGAGTCAAGACCTCTTCTTCCAGCTCTACCAGCCATTTGCAAAAATTCACTCCCCATTAATTGACGATGACCATTGTCTGATCTCTTCGACAAAGTAGATATAATTGTGCTTCTCGCCGGCATATTAATTCCTGCAGCTAAGGTTTCAGTTGCAAAAACAACCTTTATCAATCCTTCTTGAAATAATTCCTCAATTAACTCCTTCCATGCAGGAAGAACTCCGGCATGATGAGATGCGATTCCATTAAATAAAGCTTTTACATGTAAATCATCTCTCAAACCTTCTGAATTTAAAATTGTATATTTTTCAAATCGATCTTGAATTGATTTTCTTTCTTCTTGGTTCACTAAACAAGTGCTAGCTATTGTTTGTACAGCCTTGTCACAACCACGACGACTAAATATGAAATAAATAGCGGGTAACATATTTCTTTCTGCTAACTTCGATATCACAAAGCCCAAGGAAGGAGAATCAGGTTGAGTAGGCTTGGATAAGCGTCCTCTCTTCTTATGTGATTTTGTTGGGCGCCAAACCTTACAGTTTGGATGTAATCCAGTTCCTTTTTCATTGAGTAATGGATGAAGTCCTTTAGCACTACAAAAATTGAATTCCAGAGGAACTGGTCTTAAATCACTAGATATTAGATCTGTGGGTCCATGAACTTGCTCAATCCAATCAGTTAATTGACCTGCATTGGCAACGGTTGCTGATAGAGCAACGAACTGAACGGATTTAGGACAATGAATAATTGATTCTTCCCAAACTGTCCCTCTATGCGCATCATTCATATAATGACATTCGTCAAGGACAACAGTTTCTATATCAAGTAGAGGGTCATCATTTCTATCTGCTGCTGCATAAAGCATATTTCTAAAAATTTCAGTAGTCATAACAAGAATCGAAGCCTCTCTATTCAGACTTAAATCACCTGTTAAAAGACCCACATTTCTTGAACCAAATTGATTCCTAAAGTCTCTTAGCTTTTGGTTAGATAAAGCTTTTAAGGGGGTTGTATAAAACACCTTATTCCCATGAGAAATCGCTCTATAAATTGCATACTCTCCTATTAAGGTTTTTCCTGATCCTGTAGGAGCACTAACAACTACCGAATGCCCTTGATTGAGTGAGTCAATTGCTTTAAGTTGAAACTCATCCAATGCAAAAGGAAAGATTTCCTTTGGATTTAAATTGTTTTGGAGGATTTCGTTCTCAAACGTATCTCTTTCTGATGAAGTCATTGCTAAATCCTAGGGGAATATTTTATGACCACATGATTTTTGATGTGGATACATAATAAAATCAAGCAACCAAAATCACAATATGCCTGCAATCCCTAACTCTAGAATTCGTAAGCTAAGGACTTGGATCCCAGGGCAAAGCTCATCAGAATTGATTGGTATAGATGAAAATCAAAATCAAATCACTTTAATTGACCTAGCAAGTAATGACTATCTAGACCTAGCAAGACATCCATTATTAATTGAGGCAGCTAGAGAAACCTTAGAAACTGATGGAGTTGGTTCTGGAGGATCAAGATTTATTACTGGTAGTAGAAATATTCATCAAAAACTTGAATTGAGGCTTTCCCAATGGCTTGATCGTGAGATTGTCCTAATTTATCCCAGTGGTTTCCAGGCCAATCTGGCTGCAGTTTTAGCACTTACTGATCGTCATACTCCTGTTATTTGTGATCGTCTAATACATCATTCTCTGCTCGTTGGAGTCAAAGCGAGTGGAGCAAAGCTCATTAGATTCAAGCACAACAATTTATCTGAACTAGAAAGACTTTTAAGAAAATCCAGGCAAAGCACTCCTCAAAAACAACCTTTAGTAATTACTGAAAGCCTTTTTAGTATGGAGGGTACAACAGCACCCATAAAAGAAATTTCAAAGCTATGTATTAAGTATGATTCAAAATTATTGATAGACGAAGCTCATGCTTTTGGCGTTATGGGTCCAGAAGGAAAAGGAGAATCTTTTGGACTCAAAGAACCAATATCAATTATCAGTGGGACCTTCGGTAAAGCATTTGGAAGTGGGGGCGCATTTCTAGCAACAGACAAGACAACAGGAGAAAATTTGATACAAAACTGTGGGGCATTTCGCTATACAACTGCTTTAGCTCCTCCACTTTGTGCAAGTGCTTTAGCTGCGTTAAATCTAATTGAAAGCAACCCTAGCTGGGGTAGCGAACTTAAAGAGAAATCAATAGCTTTAAGAGACAGGTTGTCTCAAATTGGGTGGCAACGGCCTGGTGGGGACGGTCCAATAATCTCCATCATTCTAGGTTCAGACGAATTAGCCCTGGATTATCAGAAGAGACTTGAGGCACAAGGCCTTCTAACTGTTGCGATCCGCCCACCAACTGTCCCGGAAGGTAAATCAAGACTCAGATTAGTGATCAGGAGAAATACTCCCGTTAAGGCTTTCGAAAGTCTTATCAAAGTTCTTAAAAACAAATGAAAGAAATAATTGCAATGCATGGCTGGGCTGGTGATAGTCATCAATGGTCAAATTGGGAAAAGATATTTAAAAGTTGTGATTGGGAATGGCAAACTTCTGAACGAGGCTATAAAGATATAAGTCCTAATACACCCAAATGGAATCACAACTCAAATCAAGTCGAGCTTAAAAGAGTTGCTATATGTCAATCTCTTGGTTCACATTTAATAGATAAAGAAATTTTACATTCAGCTACTCATGTTGTATTAATCAATAGTTTTAGTCGTTTTATTCCAAGTGGCAAAGAAAATCGCCCTATAAAATTGGCCCTCAATAGGATGATGAATGCAATCAATACGCCTAATGAAGCAGCTATGTTAAGAAAATTTCATATAAAAGCTTATAAACCGAATTATTTAGATGTTAAGTCATTCGAATCAAACCTCCTTCACATATCAGATGCAGGAAGATTGAAACTAAAAAATGATTTAAAACTTCTTATGAATTCTGATTCCCTACCAATTGGCTTAAACAATTCTGCCAAAGTACTTATTGTTAACAGTAAACAAGACTATATTTTGGCTAATCAAACGAAAGAAAAGCTAGCTGAAGATTTAATACATCACTTAGAGACCGTACCCCAAATAATCAACCTTCAAGACGAGGGGCATTCAATGACAAAAATTAAAAATATCAAAAAAGTCAAACACTGGCTAGAATTTGATCATGCAAAAAACATGGTCAAGCAAAGTTAAGAAAAACTTTAACGAAGCTGCATTAAGTTATAACGAATCAGCCTCAATTCAAAAAAGTACTGCTTTAAAACTTGCAAAAATATGTTCTCATCATTCAATTAAACATGGATTATGGGTTGACCTTGGTTCTGGCACTGGACTACTAGCTAAATCATTAGAAGATCTACATCCAAACCAATATGTAGTGAGATTGGATAACTCTAAAAAGATGATTGATCAACATTCAGAAAAGAGTATTAAACAACTTTGGGATTTAAATAATGGGTTACCTAAGTGGTCTGAAAAACCAAATTTATTAGCTTCAAGTTTTGTTTTACATTGGCTTGATAATCCAGAAAAGAGACTTGAGGAATGGTTGAATTCTCTAAGCTTGGATGGATGGATTGCGTTAGCAATCCCAGTAAAGGGAAGTTTTCCAGAATGGTATGAAGCTGCAGAAAAAGCAAATTTAACATGTACAGCTCTTGATTTACCATCATACGACTCACTAATTAGAGTCGTCCCGAAACAAAGTATTTTTTATAATAAAATTGAAGTTATTAAACAAACAGCGAAGAAGGCGACTTCTTTATTGAAACCGATGATCAAGGTCGGAGCACAAAGTAGTCAGAAGGAACAATTAAGTGTTTCAAATTGGCGACATCTATTGTCTTTTTGGCCAAGTTCCAACAAGGATAAACAAGTAAGTCTTAGTTGGTCAATTCAGTTTTTATTAATAAAGCGATGAGTACTTTCTCAAAAAAAATTATTATTTGTGGTACAGATACAGATGTAGGTAAAACGATAGTTAGTAGTTTTTTCGTCCAAGGTCTTAAAGGTATCTACTGGAAGCCCATTCAAAGCGGAACAGCGGAAGGTACAGATACCAAAACTGTTTGCAATCTCTTAAATCTTGAACCTAAGCGCTATCTTTCTGAAAGATATAAATTCAAGGCTCCTGTCTCTCCACATTGGGCTGCCGAACAAGAGGCTGTTGTTATTGAACCAATCAATTTAAAATTGCCTGACTTAGATGAATTAATAATCATCGAGACTGCAGGTGGTTTAATGGTTCCTTTAAATCGGAATTGGCTACAAATAGACCAATTAAAGGTTTGGGGAGCTCCAATAATCCTTGTAGCCAGGACCGGTCTTGGCACTCTCAACCACACCTTATTAAGTCTAGAAGCCTTGAAACATAGAAATTTAGATGTATTAGGAATAGTATTAAACGGCCCTCCACACAAAGACAATCCGAAGACTCTAGAGCAATTTGGAGATACTAAAATCCTTGCAAGTCTTCCTATCTTTGACAAAGTCAACGCAAAAGTACTTTCACAAGAATGGAATAAACAACAATTAGATCAAAAGCTTAAAAAATACATTCGAAATTAAGATTTTATGTTTTTCTTAATCAAAAGATTATTTTGACTTCAATCAAGTTAAATGAAAGAAGAGGGAAAACTAAATTTGATGAAAGAAGAGGGAAAACTAAATTTGATGAATGAAAAAGAAAATTCAAATCAAACTATTCAGAATCCTCATATATGGCCACCATTCACACAACTTACCTCCTCTAAGCCCCAATTATTGGTTGAAAAGGCCAAAGGTGCCCTTCTACTTCCTAAAGACAGACCTCCAATAATCGATGGCATAAGTAGCTGGTGGGTTACTCTTCATGGTCATGCAAATGAATATATTGCTAAGGCTATCGCAACTCAAGCAGAGCAATTAGAACAAATTATCTTTGCAGATTTCACTCATCCTCAAGCTGAGCAATTAGCTAATCGACTAAGTAAATTAACAGGTCTAGAAAAGTTATTTTTTTCAGATAATGGCTCTACAGCTGTAGAAGTAGCTTTAAAAATGGCTCGTCAATGGTGGAAAAATAAAGGTGATAATAGATCTCAAATTATTGCATTCGAAGGTGCTTACCATGGAGATACATTTGGAGCAATGGCAGTAGGCGAACGAAATATATTTAGCGAGCCGTTCGATCAAATGCTATTTCCTGTTAGCAGAGTCCCTTGGCCTGAGACATGGTGGGGCGATGAAGAATTTGAAAGACGAGAAAAGGAGGTTTTAGAAACTCTTGATCAGCTCCTAAAGAAGCCAACTATTGCGGTAATTCTTGAGCCATTAGTGCAAGGGGCTGGAGGGATGCGAATGGTTCGTTCAGAATTTTTAGTAGAAGTCGAAAAAAGAATTCGCCAGGCTAATTCTTTACTGATCACAGATGAAGTCTTAACTGGATTTGGAAGGTGTGGAGAACTATTCGCTTTTCAAAGAGCAGGATTAAAGCCAGACCTTATATCACTCTCAAAAGGTTTAACCGGTGGATTCCTTCCAATGGGAGTTACTATGTCCAGCAAAAGGATTTCTGAAGGTTTCCTTGGAGAAGATCCAAAGCAAACTTTTTGGCACGGTCATAGTTTCACAGCTAACCCCTTAGGCTGCGCAGCTGCCAATGCCAGCTTAGACCTTTTAGAAAACTCCCCTCAAAAATATTTGAATTTTGAATCACGTCATCTACCTCATCTACAAAAAATAGTTCAAGATTCAAGAATTGAATATCCAAGAATTACAGGAACTATTGCTGCTTTTAATATTAAAGTAAAAGGTAAAAAGGGGTATTTAAATACCGTTGGGAAAATCATGAAAGCAAGTGCATTGAGGGTTGGTGTTTTCATTAGACCATTAGGAGATGTAGTTTATCTAATGCCACCTTTGTGTATCACAGATGAAGAATTAGAAAAATGCTATTTTGGAATCCAAGAGGGCTTAAATTCTCTATCCTAGAATTTTTTCTTGCCAAGGTTCTAAGCACGTAGCTATGTAATCATTTCTTGAATTAAACTTACATCAACCAACTTGGAGTAAAATTCAAGTTTCCGCCTCTTAAAAAAGCAATAAACACTCCTAAAGCCAGGCTCAAGAAAATCGAGATACTTAAAAGAAGAAGTGAAAACAGTTCTCCTCCTGATAATGGTCGCCTTACTCCTATAGATTTAGAAAATTGTACAGGTTGTATATCCTTTAAATAAGGTTCTTTTTTCTGAGTTATAAGATTATTCTCTTTTTCTATAAATAAGTCATAATTCGCCCTTAGGACAGGATCACTTAATAAATCATAAGCCTCACAAACATTTTGGAATTTCCTTGTTGCTTCATCACTTGGCATAGATGTCGTGTCCGGATGAAGTTGCTTACTTAATTTACGGAAAGCTTTTCTAAGCTCTGCGTTGTTGGCAGAGGTAGAGACACCAAGCAGTTCGTAACAATTAGAGGAAGGAACCAAGTAAAGAAAATATGATTTAATAATGTATAGATTTTATCTAAATATGTCAGGATTGACTATTTAAAAAAAAACAATTCAAAATGTCTCCTGATAAAAGTAAGAAACAAGCAAATCATCTCATGATATGGAAGGAACTAAAATGGGTGCCAAGTAAAAAACAATTAGCTCAATTTATCCATTTGCAAGAATTACTTAAAGAATGGAATCAGAAGACCAACCTTACTCGTTTAGTTGATGGAGATGATTTCTGGACTGCACAAGTATGTG
Organism: Prochlorococcus marinus str. MIT 1214; assembly: GCF_027359355.1. Lineage (NCBI taxonomy): Bacteria > Bacillati > Cyanobacteriota > Cyanophyceae > Synechococcales > Prochlorococcaceae > Prochlorococcus > Prochlorococcus marinus. The sequence goes on from NZ_CP114777.1 coordinate 993,513, forward strand.
ACAGCTTGTTGCCACTGCATGAAGAACTTCAAGAGCCTGAACTTTCTCATAAATATATAGATATTGGTTCTGGCTGTGGATTTCCTGGTATAGCCATAGCTATAGCAATGCCAAATTCAAATATTACTCTTTTAGATTCTTCAAGTAAAAAAACGACTTTTTTGAAAGAAGTTTCTAAAGAAATTGGATTAAATTCTCGTATAACAGTCGTAACTGAACGAGCTGAGACAGCAGGAAGGGATCCAATCCTTCGAAGTAATTTTGACTATGCCATTGCGAGAGCAGTCGCTTCTGCAAATGTAGTAGCAGAATATCTCGTACCTTTTTTAAATTCGACAGGTCAAGCTCTCATATTTAAAGGAGGCTGGAGTATCACAGAGCAACAAATACTAAAAAAGGCTTTAACTGAACTAAATGCAGAGATCCAACAAACACATAAATTCGTACTCCCTAATAATCGCGGTGTTAGAAATATTATTAGGATTAGTGCTATTAATAAATGTCCGAATCAATATCCAAGATCAATTGGTAAACCAAAAAAACAGCCTTTAGGTTACTAAATTCCCCATAATCTATCTCTTCTTTCTCCCCCCAACCTATCTTTCAATTTTCTAAGAATAAAGGGTATTTCAGAGCTCCACGGGCTATAAATCAAAACTTTTTTCAAGTCATCCTCACTCACTTCACAATCCAAACAATCTGCGTTTGAGCCTGGGAACCAATGTCCTCCTCTGCCTAACAAACCATAACGATCTTTAGCAAAGCTTTCCATATCCCAAGCCTCTAATAAATTATTTAGCCATAGCAAAATAGGTATATTAATCTCTCCTGGAGTTTGGTCCCAACTAGGTAAACCTATCTTCCAAGTAGTCAACCATGACTCTCCAAGCGACTTGCATGAGGCATTAACTAATCTTTTATCAATAGTGTTAATTAAACCATGCATTCTATCCATTTTCGAGATTGCTCCTAAATGAATATCTAGATCTTCAGGCTTTGAAGCACCAACACTTAATGTATGAATTCTTTTATCCCTCAAACAAAATAGATCATTAAATTCTATTGGATGCAAAGGATTACATAACTCTAAAAGTTTTAATGACGGTGTATGTAAATGACCTCCCTTATCAGTAGGGCTTATAATGAAAACCCCCATATCATTAGCATTCGCTGCTTGTAAAGCTCTTTCGTTCTCCTGACGTATAAAATACCAATGCAAATTAACATAATCAAAAAGTCCTGTTTCAATTGTTTTAATGATCAGGTCAACATTTGCATGAGTTGAGAAGCCTACATGACCAACAAGACCATCTTTTTGCCATTGACGAACAATCTGTAGACATCCATTAGGACGAATAGTCATGTCTAAGTGCTCAGGAATATTGATACCATGGATAGCTAATAAATCAATTTTTTTGGAACCTAATCTACTTATACTTAACTCAAGTTCCTGTTGAAATATCGAAGGGTCATTATTTGGTGGGATTTTTGTTTGCAATATTCTTTTTGGGTCATCGATTTGATCAAAGGCCCAGCCTATCTGACGCTCTGATGTTCCATAATGACGGGCAGTTTCTATATGATGCATACCTTTTTGAGACGCATGCTTAATAGTGTTTCGCAAGATGTCTTGTTGTTGATTATCAATCTCTTTAGGATCTAAATCCTTCCAGCTTTGTTGAAAGCGCATCCCGCCAAGAGATAAGACTGGCATCTGAATCTCTGTTCGGCCAAATCTTCTTCTAGGTATTGGATTATTTTTACCATCTTTAATGCTTGACACTTCTATTTTTAAAAATCAAGTAACGGGTGGTAAACCTAAATTCCTAAAATGATGATTTTTTAAAACTTCTTCCAATTTAATTAAGTCTTCAAAAGAAACCCAATCAATGCAATCAACAGGGCAGGTATCTATGGCTTCTTGTATTAATTCATCACTATCTCCATCTTGTCGAAACGCTCTTGCTCTGCCTTGTTCAGGCTCCATTGCAAAAGTGTTAGTAGCAACTGAACTGCAGTATGTACAGCCAATGCATTTTCTCTCATCAACCCAAACGGCTTTTTCCCTTAATTTCCCTCCAAGCACTGGATCTCTACCACTAAGCTCAAAATCTTCATTATTAGCTGCTTCGTATGCAACATTTGGATCATAAATATCATTTAAGGGCTGATATTCAATAGACCTAGTTTCAAAAGCAGCTCTAGGATCAAAAGTCAATTTTCAAAAGCAGTATTAGGTATCCCAACGTGTAACTACTAGTTCTATTGATCCATCTAAATTTTGCTTTTGCTCAGACACTTGGAATCCTTCTTGCGCAGTTGAATCAAGAACAGTGTTTAAAGCATACCGTTGAGTAACCTGAGCTAAAAATCTCTCAATTGGTATTGATTGTTTCCAAAGATCAAGGTCGGTTACAAGTTCGTATGATTTTGAGCTTTCATTCCAACGAAATCCAATGTCTCCTCCCTTATTCATCTCAACAGTCATTTGAGCTTTGACAGTTTGACCTCTATAACCTCTGACTAGATTTTCACCTTCGTTAGGGATATACCCTAAATCTATGAGGGCCTGTTTAAGGAACTCTCTCTTGCGAAGTTGAGTTTTAACTGTGCTGAAATGTGACATCAGTGGATTTCTGCAGGAATAGTCTGTTTTTGAACGTTTTCGCGAAGAAAGGTATCAGAGGTTTGTTCTCTCCTTTCAACAGTGCCTAGGGCATCCTCAAGCTTCTCAGTCAAATCAATACATGCCTCACCAACAATACCTTCAACGGTTTCTTCAACCCTTCCATCTTGTCGGATTTTAAAGCGCAATGTGCGTTGTGGCATAAAATTGAAGCCCTAAGTTTCGCATGATATAGAAAAAAACTCTAGAAACGCGAATTATTAATTACAACGAATTGTTTTTGTACCAAAAATTAAACTAATTGACCATCATCAATTAATGATTTTAATTGTTTTTGTACCTCTGGATCATCCAATTGCTCTAATGCTGTCCTTGCTTCATACCTTACAGAGGGCTCTCTATCGTTTAATAAAACAGAAATAAAGGTCTCAACTATTTGGATCTGGATTTCCGCACTCAAAAGATCATAAAGGCGGTCTAGGGACCAAATACAGTTACTACGAACTATTGGTTCACCATCTACTTGCAAACTTTCAAGTAATTGATTCGCGGCTGGGGGAGAGCTTTCTGCTGAATTTAGTCCAACTTCTGCTAGAGAACTGGATGCCCACAATCTCACGGCAGCGACATCTTGTTTTAATGCATTAATCAGAGGTTCTAGCACTGGGGCGTCAGGGTAATTTCCGAGACTCCATGCAGTAGCTTTTCGCACATAAGCGTTACTATCAAACCTCAATAAATGCAATAGAAGATCTATAGCTTTTGGACAAGGATTTCTACCCAAAGCATAAACAGCACTCATCCTGATAACAGGAGAAGGCTCCTCAAGTAAAGGCAATAAGAATGGAAGAGCTCTAGAGTCTCTATGTTCACAAAAGACTCTTAAGCCCTGAAGTCTCTCATTATTTCCAGACTGAAGCCATTTCAACGCAAGATCACATTCTTTTGATGAATTTCCTTGATCTCCATCAATTTTATCTAATTCAATTTCATCTAAAGGATCTCCTGCCAATTGAGCAGCTAATTCTCTAGCTAAAAGATCAGGGTCTATGGCTAAATTAGCCAACCCTTTTTCACTTAATTTTTGATTTTCATCATTCATAGCTCTGACAGAAGAAGAGCAAACTAATTAATTGGTGCTGGTGCAAGCATATCCCCGGGAAGCCATATTCGAGCACTGACAGCGAACAAAGCAACAGCAAAAAGAGCAACAATTAAAATAGGAAAAAGAGTTGTTCGTAAAAAACCCAAAGTTACAAACTAATTAGAATTATATTCTGCTCTAAATTTTGACCATTTGGCTATCGCGGGTCAACTTTTGGAGTTATTAGTTTTGTTTTCTTCATTAAAAAAACACAACTTACAGCAATGGAAAGCGAAATCCAAGCACTCCTTTCTTGATGTAATAAGAAAGCCCCGATACTAACTAATCCACTATAAAGAATGCCTGAGCCTAAAACGAAGCGAGATCCAAGCACTGAAAAATTATCAACTGGATTAATATTCAGACTTTTCCTTATTTTTTGCCAACCAGGTCCAGGTGGGTTGACCTGCATCACAAATTTATTGAGTGTCTCCTCAGACTCTGGCTCAGTGAAGAATAAAGTAAGCAACCAAATCACAGCTGTAAATGAAGTAGTAAATAAAAGTCTTTTTCCAAAATCTTCAATTATAAAATAGGGAGAAACTGAGGTGATTAAGCCTAGAAAAAAACCACTCAGCATTGCGGAAAGTTCCGCTAGAGCATTAACTCTCCACCAAAACCACCTAAGCACAAGAACAGCGCCTGGACCTGTACCTATTGCAATCACAAGTCTAAACATTGAGCCAATACTGTTACTAAATAAAGCAGTGATTACTCCAATTAGAAGCAACAAAATGCTCGCGACCTGACCAATAAAAATCATTTCTCTAGGTCCAGCCGATGGTCTAACAAATCTTTTATACAGATCATGAGCAAGATAACTTGCCCCCCAATTAATCGAAGTACTTACAGTACTCATAAATGCAGCAACCAATGAAACCACGACCAAGCCAAGTCCAACAGGTGGCAAATATGTAACAGCGAGGTTTGGATAACTTAATTCCCAGTCAGTTTGTTGAGGCAAGAGGACTAAACCAGCCAAACCAACTAAAACCCAAAGCCAACTACGAATAAGATAATTAACAATTAAAAAAACTATTCCTGCCAAAGTTGCTTGTTTTTCATCCTTAGTAGCCAACAAACGTTGGATAAATTCTCCACCACCATCACTACGTCTAAAACTCCACCACTGTAAAGAAATAAAAGCGAAAAAAGTAGTAATCGTTATTCCTGAACTATCCAACCAACTCAAACCATCATTAGTTAACGTCCATGGAAATATAGAAAGGAGCTCAGGTCGATCTAATTCCTCTAACTTTGTTAATAAATCCGTCATACCACCTGAAGCATCAAGTGCTACAAAGCAAACAGCAAACGCGCCTATAAGAGCTAATATAAGTTGTACAAAATCATTAACCACTACTGCCCAAAGCCCACCTAGTACTGTGTAAATAAGCAAAAACAAAGCAACTAAAATCATTAAAAGTATCGTGTCAGTAATGATCCCAAATACACTATGTCCATCTACCACGCCGAATGATTCAGCCACTTTCCGCATTGCTAAGAAAGCATAACCAATTCCTATGCAATTGATTGGAACAGAAAGTAAAAAAGCTTTTATGCCTCTTAGATAGGCTGCAGCTCGCCCCCCATAACGTAGTTCAGTAAAGGCTGCGTCAGTCAATACTCCACTACGCCTCCAGAGTGGAGCGAATATAACTGTCATAGCGACATGTGCAAGTCCAAAACTCCACCATTCCCAATTCCCAGCTAAGCCTCTAGTCCCAATAATACCCGCCACATAAAGAGGTGTATCAATTGAGAAAGTTGTCGCAGCCATAGACATCCCTGCAAGCAAACCATTCAGACGACGACCAGCAACAAAATAGTCTGCTTCATTTTGATTTTTTAGAGATATATACATTCCTAATACCAAGGAAAAGATCAGATAAACAAATAAAATAACCCAATCAATAAATGTCATAACAGCGCATAAGTTATATATATTTCATGCCTAGTTAATGTTTATTTTATCCATTGCTCGCCTTCTTAATTGTCCACATGCCGCATCTTTATCTCTACCTCTACTTGCACGAACACTGACAGCAACTCCTTTATTTTCTAAAAGTTCCCTAAAGCCATTAACTCTGGATTGACTTGGTCGTTTAAAGTTCTCTTCAGCAATTGGGTTATAGGCTATCAAATTAACATGGCTCTGAAAACCTCTCATCAGATCAGCCAACTGCTCTGCATGAATATCTTTATCATTCACCCCTCCAAGAAGGACATACTCAAAACTTACTCGTCGGCCAGTCAATTCTATATATTTTTTACAGTCTTTGAGTAATGAATTAATTGGATAAGAACTCGCCGAGGGAATTATTAATTCACGCAACTTCTGATTAGGTGCATGAAGACTTACTGCAAGAGTGAATTTAGCTCTTCCTAAACGAGCTTGAGCTAATTTCGCCAAATCTGGGAGAGTATTGGGTATTCCAACAGTGCTAACAGTTATCTTCCTTTGACCAATACCAATATCATTCGTGAGACACTCAATCGAGTCCAAAACATTGCGAATATTTAGAAGTGGCTCGCCCATACCCATAAATACGACATGAGTGGGACTCCTATTCATTGTCTCTCCAACACTAATAACTTGATCAACTATCTCATTAACATTTAAAGATCTATTGAGTCCCCCCTTCCCAGTTGCACAAAATTTGCAACCCATAGGACAGCCAATTTGACTTGAGACACAAACAGTAAGTCTTTTATCTGTTGGAATTCCGACTGTTTCTATAATCTCTCCATCAAAAGTTCCCATCAATAATTTCAAAGTCTCATCTTCCGCTACCACTCTGTTTATTTCATCCAGTCTTCCAATCTTTATTCCTTTACTCTCTAATGAATCTCGCCATTTTTTTGGAAGCACAGTTATTGAATCCAAGCTTCTTGCCCCTCTTTGATAAATCCATTCATGAAGCTGCTTTCCACGAAAAGTTTTTTCACCTTCCTGACGAGCAAAATCTTCAAGGTCTTCCGAACTTAAGCCAAGTAAGGATCGATTACTTGATAGTCTAGGAAGTTTTGTCACCAATTCATTAAGCCATGTCCCAATTTAAATTCCAAAAGAACTAATGCAATAAAACCAATCATTGCCCATCTACCATTAACTCGTTCAGTATGTGTATGAAAGCCATAGCGAGGCAATTTACGCTTGGGAACTAGGGGTGGATCAATCATCGATGGACTTTTAAAGGAAGAACTAAATAGTAGAAAGTTTAGAAGAAAATTGTAGAAGAATTGATTTATTCATCTGAAAGTAAGCCTTCTTCTTGCAAGCCTTCTAATGCAGCAGGGTCTGGCATTTGGTCTTCAGGTGATTCATCATCACCGGTTGGGCGAGCAAATGCAGCAAAATTACTCGTTGTTGGATCAATTCCATGTCTACTTCTAGTTGCCTCTAAATCCTCTTCACTTGGATCATCCAGAACAGAAGTATTCTTCGCAACCGGGGAGGAAGGCATGTCAACAGTATAGTCAGGCCTAAGGTTTTGTATCCTTCGATAACCAGCTGGGTCTTCTGCCAGAATATCTGGATGAGGACCTGCTTCAGCATTTAACTCTTCAACAAAGCCACTAAAACCTGTCCCAGCAGGTATGAGGCGACCAATAATTACATTTTCTTTAAGTCCACGAAGCCAATCAGACTTGCCTTCAATAGCCGCTTCGGTAAGAACTCGAGTTGTTTCTTGGAATGAAGCAGCCGATATGAAACTATCAGTATTAAGTGACGCCTTTGTAATTCCAAGTAGCACAGGAGTGAATTCCGAGGGAGCACCTCCAGTTATGGATATAGCCTGATTCGTATCTTCAACTTGCCTAAGTTCTATCAACTCTCCGGGTAAAAATGTCGTATCACCTGCATCTTCTATTCGCACTTTACTCGTCATCTGTCTAACTATTACCTCTATGTGTTTATCATCTATGGCTACACCCTGAGATTTATAAACATTTTGCACTTCACTCACCATCCTATGCTGAAGCTTAGCGATAGCCTCCTGAGCTGCATCCATTAGAGGTTTTTTATCGCGCAAGTCCGCAAAGAAACATTCCAAAAGTTCATGGGGGTTAACTGGGCCATCAGTCAAGAATTCACCAGCAACCACTTGTTGGCTATTTCGAACCATTACATTACGGCCTAATAAAATTGGATATTCAGTAATTACATCATTATCTTCGATAATAGATACAACTAAAGAATCATCGTCATCTCCTTTTTTTATATCTACTGTTCCAGACTTTTTACACAAAATAGCTGAATCCCTGGGCCTACGAGCTTCAAGTAATTCTTCGATCCTTGGTAAACCTTGAACAATATCCCCTGTTTTTTGTCTTTCAAAAACCAATAAAGCCAAACCATCGCCTCGTTGTACTAGATCACCATCACGAACATGAAGGACTGAATCTGGTGAGACCATATAAGGTCTACCAAGGCGCAACTTAACTCTCTTTCCATCAATATTCTCGATTTCCCCACAAGCACCTATTGGTTGATCTTTTGAGACAAAGTCTCCATCTACTACTCTTTGCCCTACTTCCAAAAGAGTAGTTCCTTTCGAATCAATTGTTATTGTATCTTCATCTCTTTCGACGATAAGTCTTCGAACTGGATCACCCTCAAGAGCATCAGGGAGTTGAACAATTCCTTCTTGCTTACATAAAATTTGAGTTGTGGCCACAACGTCTCCAGCCTTAACAATTTGAGCATTTTCTATCTGTAATTCTGTGTGTGTTGAACCATGGCTTGAATCAGAGGTTGTATCTCTTCTAACTAAAATACTTTCAAGAATAACTAATTTTAATCTATCAGTATTCTTTGAACTCAAGTCTTGAGTAACTTCTACGTCTACCGTCATCTGTGGTGTCGTATCAAATGTCTCAAGCATCAGTTGTGTTTTAAGTAACTCAATACCTTCAACAGACTTAATAAGCTCACCATCCTTATAAGCAAGTCTTTGAGACGCTTTTATTCCTAGAGATGGGCCTATAGGTTGTTTAACATGCTCTAACTCGGGCAATTGTGCTTGATCAGGAATAGTAAATTCCTCTACAGGTCTCAATAGAAGGCCTTTACCTTCTGGTGTTTCAACTGATTGAACCATTACCATCGAATCAGTCTTAATCCCTTTCGCAATAGTTTCACCAGGATTAACTATTTGTCCATCACCTTCAAACCTATCAAGTGCTTTATTCTCTTTGCATAGTTTAAAAGTACCGCTTCTAACTATGATTTCTCTAAGGATATCATTTTTCTGAGTAACGGTAACTATTCCAGCAGTTCGACTAAAAATATCTTTGACAACTTCAGTTCCTGCCTCTATCCATTGACGATCTTTAATCATCAACAACGAAATATCTTTATTGATCTCATGAGTTTCTTGAGGAATCCATAAAAGAGTGCCACCTTTGCTAACTTCATACCCATTCTTTGCAGAACGAGCTTTCTTAATTGTCAACCCAGGAGCATATTTAACCAGTCCACCTGTTTCAGTTTTAAACCGATCGTCTGCCAACTCAGCTATTACCTCATTATTCCCAATTTTACTTCCAGGGATAGTATTCAATCTGTAGCGAGTATCATCTTTTGCTTCAAGATGCCATATTTCACCAGAGTGAGTGCTCTCTTCTAATAATTTAAAATCCTTTAAAGTCATCGACGTTGTTACTATTTGAACTTCTCTGGAATCACCAATAGAATCTCTGAGTCTTACTTCACCTCCAAACTCACTTGCCTGGCTAGCTTCAGCTAAAACTTGTCCCTCATTGACAGAAACATTGCCAGAAACAACAGGCATAGCATTAGGAGGTAAATTATATACGTCTCCAGCTAACACCCAAAGCCGACCAAGTCGTTGAGCTTTAAGAGTTATATTTCCTTGTCTATCAGTAACCTCTCTGGGTTGAATAATTTTTTCATACCTAACTTGTCCAGCTAAATCACAAATCACATCCTTGGTAGCCTTTTCAACACTCTTTTGAACGGCACCACTAGCAATCTGAGCGACAGTCACATCTATATCAATATTTTGGCCATTGTCTACAAAAAGTAGAGAACCCATAGGTATATCAATTCTTTGAGATTTACCACCACCTGCTGGTACAACACTTAGATTAAAATCAACTTCTGCTTGCTGAGCTTCAACACCATGTGGTGTTCTATAGCCTCTTACTCTTGCCTTTGATCCAAATTCAACTTTTCCTGAGACAGTGGAGCGCACAACACCAGTCTCCGCTGTTGAGACCCCGCCAGTATGGAAAGTCCTCATAGTTAATTGGGTGCCTGGCTCCCCAATAGATTGAGCCGCAACGATACCTACTGCTTCCCCTAAATCAACGAGTTGATTATGCGCCAGCGCCCAACCATAACATTTACGACAAACTGATCTGGTCGCCTCACATGTAAGAGGAGATCTAACTCTGACACCTTGAATATTTGATTGTTCAAATTTCTTAGATAGCTGAGGGTCAATGGGAGTATCTCTTTCAGCTAAAACTTGTTCGTCTGCGTTAACTACTTGCTCGGATGTCAAGCGTCCAACGAGCCGATTACCAAATTTTCCATCCTCTCCACTTATTAAAATTGATCTTGTAGTACCACAATCCTCTTCTCTAACAATTACGTCTTGAGCAACATCAACCAAGCGTCTAGTTAAATATCCAGAGTCAGCAGTTCTCAAAGCAGTGTCAACAAGACCTTTACGCGCTCCATAAGAGGAAATGACATATTCAGTTACCGTTAGGCCCTCTCTGAAATTGGTTCGTATTGGCAAGTCAATGATCTCACCTTGTGGATTAGCCATTAATCCTCTCATCCCAACAAGTTGACGAACCTGAGACATATTTCCTCTTGCTCCTGAATTAGCCATCATCCATACAGAATTCAATGGATCATTTTGATTAAAATTCTTTTTAACTGCATCAACTAATCTTTCATTAGTCTCTGTCCAAGTATCTATAACTTTTGTATGCCTCTCGACCTCAGTTATTTCGCCTAATCTATAGCATTCTTCTGTAGCAGTTATTAGTTCTTCAGCCTGACCGAGTAAATCTTGCTTAGCCTCTGGAACCTTTAAATCATCAACAGAAATTGAAACTGCTGCCTGGGTTGCATATCTGAAACCTAGATCTTTCAAGTTGTCTGCCATAGCAGCAGTTGCGGCAGTTCCATGATGCTTGAATGCCCATGCGACTAAATTTTTCAAACCTTTTTTATCAACTACTTTGTTTCTAAAGGGTGGTGGAGTTTTAGAGAGTCTTTGAACAGCTTTCGTCGCTGCAGCTTTCTTTGCTTTAGATCCTCTTTTTGCTTTAGATTTAGTAGAGGATTTACGAGTTTTAGGAGAAGAAGAAGTCATAACAAAAAGCTATTCAAGAAAAAAGGTAATTTGTTCTAAGAGTTACGAGGTGGCTGCTACGGCATCAATGATTGTATGGTTCATTACGACCCTGCCAACTGTAGTCAAAATGTAACGGCTAATTAAACTTCCATCTTCATCTAATCGGTCACGTCGATATGTCCATTCCTCAATACGTGTACCATCTTGCAAGGTCTCCGACTTACGTGGTTCCTGACGCTCATCCTCATCCTCAATTTCACCAGGGAATCGAACCCAAACCCAATCATGTAAATCTATTCTTTTATCTTCAAGAGCTTGTAAAACGTCTTCAAGTGATGCATATGTATGTGCATGATCTCCGAACTTAGGCTGTTTTGCATGAGGCTGAATTGCAGTTAGGTAATAGGAGCCTAGAACCATATCTTGAGATGGGGTAACAATTGGATCCCCAGTTGCGGGAGAAAGAATATTATTACTGGCTAGCATTAACATCCTTGCCTCTGTTTGTGCCTCAATCGCTAAAGGTACATGAACAGCCATTTGATCTCCATCAAAATCAGCATTAAAAGCCGGGCAAACCAATGGATGTAGCTGTATGGCTCGTCCAGCAACTAGTTTAGGCTCAAAAGCTTGAATGCCTAATCGGTGCAAAGTAGGAGCACGATTAAGCAGGATAGGATGACCATCTATAACTTCCTGAAGTACCTGCATTACTTCATCGTCGGCTTTCTGGATCAATTTCTTTGCTGCTTTGATGTTATTAACAATATTCTGACGAATCAATCTGTGAATTACAAAAGGTTGAAAAAGCTCTATTGCCATTTCCTTTGGCAATCCACATTGATGCATTTTTAACTTGGGGCCAACTACTATTACTGAACGACCTGAATAATCAACTCTTTTCCCAAGCAAGTTCTGCCTAAATCTACCCTGTTTACCCTCGATAATATCGCTTAATGATTTCAAGGCACGATTATTTGCACCTACAACAGTTCTTCCCCTTCTACCGTTATCAATAAGAGCATCTACAGCTTCTTGTAGCATCCTTTTCTCATTTCTAACTATTATCTCTGGGGCTAATATTTCCTGAAGACGAGCAAGACGATTATTCCTATTGATTACTCTCCTGTATAAGTCATTTAAATCTGAGGTAGCGAATCTACCTCCATCTAATTGCACCATTGGTCTCAAATCAGGAGGTATTACAGGTATCGCATCTAAAACCATCCACTCTGGGCTTGCGCTTGTAGCAATAAAATTATCTATTACTCTTAGTCTTTTGATAAGTTTAGCCCTTTTTTGACCTTTGCTTGTTGAAATTTCTTCTCGCAATTGCTCTGCAACTTCTTTTAAGTTTATATCTTCAAGTAATTGCTTTAAGGCCTCTGCACCAATCCCAACAATAGGTTCGTTCTCAATAGTTGAATCTTCAGCATAAATCTCGTCTTCAATCTCAAGCCATTCATCTTCTGTTAATAGCTGCTTATATTTGAGATCTTTGCTATCTCCGATATCTAAAACTACATAACAATTAAAGTAAACAATTTGCTCAACATCTCTAAGAGGCATGTCTAACAAAATAGCTACATAGCTAGGAATACCTTTTAGATACCAAACATGCGATACGGGGGCTGCTAATTTAATAAATCCCATTCTATGCCTTCTTACCCGACTCTCTGTCACTTCAACACCGCACCTTTCACAGACAATTCCACGATGTCTAACTCTTTTATATTTCCCACAATGACATTCCCAATCCTTAGATGGACCAAAAATCTTTTCACAAAATAATCCGTCCATCTCCGGCTTCAATGTTCGATAATTTATTGTTTCAGGCTTAGTTACTTCCCCTACAACCTGGCCATTGGGCAAAGTTCTTTGCCCCCATTCCATTACTCTTTCAGGCGAAGCTAATTTGATTTTGACATAATCAAAATGATTTTCTGTACGTAGATTGCTATTAGTCATGAGAAATTAAGGTGTTAGATGTTTGTTTCGATTGAGACGATTACTCCTCGTATTCTTTACCTAATGATTCATAAGTAGGCCTACTTGGCGTACTTCGACGAGGATTTACATCTTGCATTAGATCAACCTCTTTCCCATCATCTGTATAAACCCCAATATCTAATCCCAATGACTGAAGTTCTCTCATTAACACTTTGAATGATTCTGGAGTACCAGGCCTTGGAATTGGTTTTCCTTTTACAATGGAATTAAGAGCTTCATTACGACCTTGCATGTCATCAGACTTAACAGTTAAAAGTTCTTGCAAAGTGTATGCAGCCCCGTAAGCCTCAAGTGCCCATACTTCCATTTCTCCCAGCCTCTGTCCACCTTGCTGGGCCTTTCCACCAAGAGGTTGTTGAGTAACCAAAGAATATGGACCTGTAGATCGAGCATGTATTTTATCGTCTACTAGGTGTACAAGTTTTAGGAAATGGGCGTATCCTACAGCAACTGGTTGATCAAAAGGTTCCCCTGTTCGACCATCTGTAAGGAGCAACTTCCCAGGGTCCTCTGGGTTGTAAACCCATGATTTACCTGGTTGTTTTGCCGCCTCTTTCAAGTAGGCTTGAACAGTCTGATTAGACATCTCTGGTCCATACATCTCGTCAAAAGGGACAATTTTTAATCTACAATCGAGGTTTGAGGCAGCCCAACCCATTAGGAGTTCAAAGACTTGCCCTACATTCATTCGACTTGGAACTCCTAGTGGATTAAGGCATATATCTACAGGTGTGCCATCAGGGAGGTAAGGCATATCCTCTCTGGGCAGTATTCTGCTGATAATCCCTTTATTCCCATGCCTACCTGCCATTTTATCTCCAACCTGAATCTTTCTGCGTTGCGCAACGTAAACTCTAACAACCATATTTGCTCCAGGTGGTAGCTCATCACCTTGCTCTCTTGTATAGATTCGGACATCAACTACTCGTCCTCTTTCGGTTGAAGGTACTCGAAGAGAATTGTCTCTGACATCTCTTGCTTTTTCTCCAAAAATAGCTCTTAAAAGTTTTTCCTCAGGAGGTTGATCTGATTCTCCTTTAGGGGTTACTTTCCCCACAAGAATGTCTCCACTCTCAACGAAAGCCCCTATTCGAATAATTCCCATTTCATCCAAATTCCCTAGACTTTCTTCTGAAACATTTGGGATTTCTCTAGTTATTTCTTCAGGGCCTAACTTTGTTTGACGAGCTTCGATTTCATATTTTTCAATATGGACGGAAGTATATAGATCATCTTTAACTAACCTTTCGCTAACGAGAATTGCATCTTCGTAGTTGTAACCTTCCCACGGCATGTATGCAATTAATACATTTTGGCCAAGGGCTATTTCTCCTCCCTCACATGCTGAACCATCAGCTAAGACTTGCCCAACAATTACCGGGTCACCATTAAAAACTATAGGCCTATGGTTTAAACAAGTATCTTGATTAGATCTCTGATATTTTTGCAAGTAATGAGTGTGGTCATTGCCTTCCTCATCAGTTACTACAATTGCGTTCGCGTCAACATAAGTCACTGTTCCATTTACTTTTGAAATTGGAACCATGCCAGAGTCTCTGGCAACTTGAGTCTCTAAACCTGTACCAACTAAAGGTCTTTCTGGGCGTAAAAGAGGAACTGCTTGTCTTTGCATATTAGAACCCATCAAAGCTCTATTAGCATCATCGTGCTCCAAAAATGGAATCAACGATGCTGCTACAGAAATAACTTGAACAGGTGAAAGTTGTACATAATCGACTTGCTCAGGAGAAACTGTTTCAAAATCTTGTCTGTACCTAACTGGAACAAGTTCTGCCAGGATTTGTCCTTCTTCGTCTGTAGCCACATCACCTGGAGCAACCCGACATTCATCTTCTAAATCTGCTGAAAGATATATAGGATCACCTTCTTTAATTAATCTTCCATTTTCCACCTTCCAAAATGGTGTCTCAATAAAACCGTATTCATTTACTCGTGCATGAGTTGCTAAAGAATTAATCAAACCTGCATTAGGTCCTTCAGGGGTTTCAATTGGACAAAGTCTTCCATAATGAGATGGATGGATATCTCTAACTGCAAAACCAGCTCTTTCACGAGTTAAACCTCCTGGTCCCAAAGCAGAGATTCGTCTTTTATGAGTTAATTCAGCTAATGGATTGGTTTGATCCATAAATTGACTTAATTGACTTGAACCAAAAAATTCTTTTATTGCTGCAACTAAAGGTTTTGGATTTACCAATTGAGCTGGAGTAAGAGAATCTGTCTCTCCAACAGTCATCCTTTCTTTAATGATCCTTTCCAGTCTGTTTAAACCAACGCGAACTTGATTTTGCAAAAGTTCTCCTACTGACCTCACTCTTCTATTACCTAAATGATCAATATCATCCAAGGTTGCTCCCCCAACATCTAGTTCTAAATTGATTAAATAATCTAGAGTTGAAAGAACATCTTCGTTTGTAAGTGTTCTTATATTGTCAGGAATAGTTAAGCGTAATTTCTTATTTATTTTATATCTGCCAACTCTTCCTAGGTCATATCTTTTAGGATCAAAAAATCTTGTTTGGAGTAATTGTTGACCACCACTTACTGAGGGAGGCTCGCCTGGTCTTAACTTTTTATAAAGCTCTAACAAAGCTTGGTCTTCTGAACTTATTCCTTCTTCATTTGCAGCATCAATTGACTTTTTATAAAACTCAGGATGTCGTAATTTATCAATAACATCATTATCTGATAAACCCATTGCCCTCATTAAGACATGAGCATTGATTTTTCGTGTTTTATCTACACGAACATGTAGCAAATCGTTTTTATCAGTTTCAAATTTTAGCCATGCACCTCGATTAGGAATAACGCTTGCGTTATAAGTTCGTCTACCATTTTTATCTTGTTCATCTTTGAAATAAACCCCTGGACTTCGAACGATTTGATTAACTATTACTCTCTCTGCACCATTAATTATAAAAGTTCCACGTTCAGTCATTAAAGGTAGTTCACCTATAAAAACTTCTTGTTCTTTAATCTCTCCGGTTTCTTTATTTATCAAACGACAAGTAACATACATTTGAGAAGCAAAAGTTGCATCTCTTCTTTTTGCTTCTTCTACATCATGCCTAGGACGCTTAAGCTTATATTCTGCTCCTATAAAATGTAATTCAAGCTTACCGGTATAGTCAGTAATGGGAGAAAAATTGTCTAATTCTTCTATTAAGCCTTTATCCAAAAACCACTTAAAACTTGATCTTTGCACCTCAACCAGATCAGGCAGATATGTAGCTGCTTTGGCTACCTGAATCGCGCTTCTGCTCATTCGAGAACCTGCGTTTATATTTAGAGGACGGGGTTAATGTCTTGTCCTTTAGGTCGAAAAATGATCTTTACTAAGAAAAAAAACAAAAAACAATCCCTTAAAAGATTGAGATTTGAAATTGAATTTACTTAATCAACGAACAAACTGACTCAAAAGGTAGAACCTTAAAGGTTTAAGCGCAGATACCACGCCTAAGCAAGACAATAAATAACTCTACACTCAAACAAGAGAATTAACTAGAGGAAATGATGTTATTTAAGGCAACGCAAACAATTCTCTTGCATTTTGAGTAGTTTTTTCAGCAATTTCGGAAAAGCTTTCACCTCTAATCTCCGAAAGTTTATCTACCACGTGTTTTACAAAAGAAGGTTCATTCCTTTTTCCTCTATGAGGAACAGGTGACAAGAAAGGACTATCGGTTTCTACCAAAAATCTACTTTGCGGCACTTCTTTGGCGCATTCATGGATATCAATAGCGTTTTTGAAAGTTACATTTCCACTGAAGCTTATGTAAAAGCCAAGATCAAGAAACTCTCTCATCTCTTTGACATTTCCACTCCAACAATGCATAACTCCTCTTGGACAGCAACCATGTTGAGAAAGCTTAGAAAAAACTTCTAACATTTCTTTTGCAGCATCTCTGCAATGAACAATGACTGGTAAATTCAATTCAAAAGCCAAGTTTAATTGCGGAATTAAAATTGAAAGCTGCTCACTCAAATTCTCTGCTTTGAAAAGATCAAGTCCTAATTCTCCTATGGCAACAACTCGTCTGTCATCAAGAGCTGCTTTTTTTAAAATACTGACAGTTTCAGGTCGCCAATGTTGTACATCCAATGGATGGACACCGACTGAATACCTCATTTCTTGAAATTGATCAGCTATTGATTTAATGGCAGGGATTTCAGAGGGTTCTACACAAGCATGTAATAAAGCTGTAACACCTTGCGCCCTCCACCTTTCTGCAACCTTTTCTCTATCTTCATTAAAGTTAGAGAATACGATATGACAGTGACTATCAATTATTGAACTTTTGGAATCGCTCAAGGTGAAAATTAAAATTCTCTCTCAATATTAAATCTTAGATTATTGATTCTCAAACAACTTCTTTCAAAACTTTCTTAAGCGCAACGCTAAGTCTGGATTTCTGATTAGCTCCTGTGTTTTTATGCAAAACACCTTTTTTAACTGCTTTATCAATTTTGCTAAAAGCTAAATTAAATGTTTTTTGAAGATCTGCTTTGGATTCATCGCCAGGCTCTTTTTCAAATATGTCACAAGCTACAAAGCATCGCTTCATCAAAGTGCGCACTGTAGATTTGTAATTTTTGTTTTCAAGGCGGTTACGTTCCGCAATTTGAATTCGCTTTTTAGCTGAGTTGGTATTTGCCACGGAGGCTTAGTGTTTTAGTCTTATGTTAATCCACACTACCTCAAGACCATGAAGAAGATCTACATAATTCAAAATTAAGGCATAAGATAATCAAATTGAACCGATAGCCAAAAGTTCATGAAGCAAATAATTAATAAAAATGAGGTTCAAGAAACCCCGTCAAAGAAATTGACCATAAAAACAGCTATTAATATTGATCAAGCTAAGCTTGAACTCAAAAAAATTACTGATAGAACATCTGGAACCATTCAAGATCAAGCTATAAAGGTAGTTGACGAAATTCTTAAAAACGTCAGTGAAAGGGGGGATGAGGCGCTTAAGGAATACACTTCTCGCTTTGATGGGTTTTTAGCAGAGAAATTTCAAATTTCATCAGATTTAATGCTGAAAGCTTGGAAAGAAACTCCTAAGGAGTTACAAGATTCACTTTTATTAGCAAAACAAAGAATTGAAAAATTTCATAGTCTTCAGGTTCCAAAAAATATCACTTATACCGGCCCTCATGGTGAATCACTAGGACGAAGATGGAATCCTGTTAAAAAAGCTGGAATATATGTTCCTGGAGGAAGAGCAGCCTATCCAAGCACTGTGTTAATGAATGCCATTCCTTCTTATGTTGCTGGAGTTAATCAAACCATCATGGTTTCTCCTGCCAACTCTAAAGGGGAGTTAAACCCAACCGTACTAGCCGCAGCACATATTACAGGTATCAACAAAGTATTCTGTATAGGAGGCGCCCAAGCCATTGGCGCACTTGCTTTCGGAACTGAATCAATTCCAAAAGTAGATGTAATTACTGGACCAGGAAATATTTATGTAACTTTGGCAAAGAAAAAAGTTTATGGAAAGGTAGGAATTGATTCCTTAGCTGGTCCAAGTGAGATCCTAATAATCGCTGATAAATCAGCAAAATTAGAACATGTCGCATCAGATATGCTAGCTCAATCGGAACATGATCCTTTAGCTTCAGCAATACTAATAACTACTAACAAAAAATTAGCGGAAAGATTACCAGCGGAAATTGAACGACAATTAATTAATCATCCAAGATTGAAAATATGCCAAGAATCAATTTCAAACTGGGGGTTAATAGTCCTTTGTAATGATTTAGAAACTTGTGCAAAATTAAGTGATACTTTCGCTCCAGAACATCTTGAATTACTTGTAGAGGAACCAAAAAAATTATCAGAAAGCATCCAGAATGCTGGGGCAATATTTATGGGGCCATGGAGTCCAGAGGCTATTGGAGATTATCTTGGGGGGCCAAATCACACTCTTCCCACTTCAGGGACCGCAAGATTTGCTGGTGCTCTTGGGGTTGAAACTTTTATGAAAAATACTTCACTAATAGATTTTTCAGAAGAAGCCTTTAATGAGAATAAAAATGCAGTTGTGCATTTAGCAAATAGCGAAGGATTGCATAGTCACGCAGAATCAATCCGAATTAGAGATTCTAAATCTTATTAAGTGATTCAACAGCCACTTCGCCATTTTCTACTTTTCCAACTAATACTTCATCGGTCAGGTTTACAAAAAGACCGTTTTCAAGGACACCCGGAATATTGTTAATTTGACTCTCCAATAGTTCAGGCTTATCAATACCGTTCCTAAAAGTGAAATCAAGTATCAGGTTGCCCTGGTCAGTAACTATAGGTCCAGCCTTTTTCTGGGCCATCCTTAGATTTCCTTCTCCTCCAAGATTTATTAATGTTTTTTGTACTTGTTTCCAGGCAGATGGAAGAACCTCAACTGGTAATTTGAAATCAAGGTTTAATTTGTTGACAAGTTTTGTTGAATCAACAACAACTATAAATTTTTTAGCCAATGCAGCAACAAGTTTTTCCTGTACATGACAAGCTCCTCCACCTTTAATTAGTTGAAATTTGGGATCGACTTCATCTGCGCCATCAATTGCAAGGTCAATTTCTGATACAGAGGAAAGAGATTTAAGCGGTATTCCTAATTCAGAAGAAAGAACTTCACCCTGAAAGGATGTAGTCACTCCAACAACATCTTTAATTTCCCCTGATTTTATTTTCGCAGCAAGAGCTTCAATCATTAAAGCTGCAGTAGAACCAGAGCCAAGGCCAAGAATCATCCCATTTTTAATTTGATCTACAGCAGCTTTAGCGACTGCTTGTTTCATCTGGTTTTGGAGATCCATTAGTAGTTCCTTTTCGAGTGACAGTAGCAAGCTTCTTAGTTTATTCCAGGTAAAGCAGCAGGCTTAATAGAAAGATTAATCTCTTTATTATTGCGGAGAACTTCCAATTTGAAAGGCTTTCCTATTTCAGCATTCTCAACTTGCATAAGTAAAGAACTAGGATCATCAACCTGATCCCCTCCTGCATTAATTACAAGATCACCTCTTCTTAAACCTCCCTCCTCCGCTGGACTTTGAGGGATAACAGATTGAACAAGTGCTCCTGAACGTTCAGGCAAAAAAATTAATGCATTCGGATCTTGATTATGTTTCTTAGCTATTCTTTCATTCAATAAAACCAACTGAGCCCCTATATATGGATGAATAACTTCTCCATTAGCAAGCAGTTGATTCGAAACTTTTGAAGCAAGATTGATTGGAATTGCGAATCCAAGCCCAGCCCCTGGGCCTGATCTCACAAGAGTATTTATACCAATAACCTCTCCATTTGAATTTATTAATGGTCCTCCTGAATTGCCAGGGTTTATTGCTGCGTCAGTTTGAATTAAATCCAATCTCTTATCTGAGAAACCAAGTGAATTGATATCTCGATGAAGACTACTGATTATTCCAAGCGTGACAGTGCTTTCAAGGCCATAAGGAGTTCCAAGAGCAATTGCCCAGTCACCAACTTGAATATTTTCTGAATCTCCTAATTTTGCACTTTCTATCCCAGAAAACTCTTTAATCTTTACCAAAGCCAAGTCAGTAACTTGATCTGTTCCAAGAACTTTCCCATCCACCTGATTACCATTTTGAAGAGTAATTATCACATTATCAACTCTTTCCACCACATGAGCGTTAGTGAGAACTAATCCAGAATTATCAATTATCACCCCCGAACCCTGACCCCTCTCTTTCTTTGGGAAAGTCCCCAAATCCCCTAGAAGATCTCTAAGTAAAGGATCCAATAGATCAGATTCAAATTCATCAGTTTGAATTTCCCTTTCAATATCAATCCTGACGACCGATGGTGAAACCTTACTAGCGACATTGGCAACAAAACTATGAGATTCAATTACTTGAAAATCCTCTGAAGCGAAAATAGGTATTGGTCCAAACAAAAGGCAAAAAATGATCGAAGCAAGGAAAAAAATATTGCTCAATCTCCTCATAGTTTCTAAGTTTTTTAGTCGGAACATAACGAATATATCCTTCCAGAACAATAAAGTGGATCAATGCAAAATAAGAAGAAACTGATTTTAGAGGTAACCGAAACCTTTATCTAGTAATATTTAATTGCCTGACGGTACCTCTTTAAATAGGGGTGGGTCAAAACTCAAACCGCTCGGGCTTCTGCCCGACTTAGAAACTGTTTTTTGGCTAATCAAACCGTTACAGAATTGAAAGCTATCACAACAAAGTCAGCAAATAATCATGGCTTTGATGTAACGGATTTTAAGATGTTTACTCATCTCAATCCCTTATCAATTCAGGTAAATATCCGACACAAAAATCCTAAAAAGCAAGTCACTATTGAGGACTGCTCAATTCTCAGTCAACACATAGATGAAGTTATTCAAGGTTCTTCAATCCTTAATCAAGCTTTCACTTTAGAAATCAGCAGCGAGGGAATTGGTGAAATCTTAACTAAAGAAAATGAATTTCAAGTTTTTAAAGGTTTTCCAATTGAAGTTACTTATCAGGATTTAAAAAAAATTGAACAACAAACAACTGGTTTGCTTCTAAAAAGGACAGATAATGATCTTCAAATAAATCAAAAAGGCAAAACTCAGCGAATCCCAGTAGAGGACATTATTCAAGTCCGACTCACAACACCCTCTGGTTAAAATCTAGATATCAACTATCTAACCCAATCATTCTCATCTCTATATCCCATCATCGATGGCTCTTGTTCTACTCCCAGGCTTAAATAACTTAATTGAAGACATAAGTGAGGAAAAAAAACTTCCATCACAAGTTGTCGAAGCTGCTTTGAGAGAAGCACTTCTAAAAGGTTATGAACGATACCGAAGAACGCTTTATTTAGGTATCAGTGAAGATCCCTTCGAAGAAGATTATTTTAGTAACTTTGATGTTGGTTTAGATTTAGAAGAGGAAGGCTATAGAGTTTTAGCTAGTAAAATAATAGTTGAAGAAGTTGAGAGTGAAGATCATCAAATAGCAATAGTTGAAGTTATGCAAGTTGCTGATGATGCTCAAGTAGGAGATACCGTTGTCCTTGATGTGACTCCAGAGAAAGAAGATTTTGGAAGAATGGCTGCCTCTACAACCAAGCAAGTTTTAGCTCAAAAATTGAGAGATCAGCAAAGAAGAATGATTCAAGAGGAATTTGCTGATCTTGAGGATCCTGTTTTAACTGCCAGAGTTATAAGATTTGAAAGGCAATCAGTAATCATGGCAGTAAGTTCAGGGTTAGGAAGACCAGAGGTAGAAGCAGAGCTCCCAAGAAGAGATCAATTGCCAAATGATAATTATCGAGCAAATGCAACATTTAAAGTATTCCTTAAAGAAGTCAGTGAAATCCCTAGAAGAGGGCCTCAACTTTTTGTAAGCAGATCAAATGCTGGACTGGTTGTCTATCTATTTGAAAATGAAGTTCCTGAAATTCAAGAAGGTTCCGTGAGAATTGTTGCTGTTGCTCGTGAAGCAAATCCACCCTCAAGAGCTGTGGGCCCCAGAACAAAAGTAGCTGTTGATAGTATTGAAAGAGAGGTGGACCCTGTAGGAGCATGCATTGGTGCTAGAGGTTCTCGAATTCAACAAGTAGTCAATGAACTTCGTGGAGAAAAAATAGATGTAATTCGTTGGTCTGCTGACCCTGTTCAATACATCTGTAATTCATTAAGTCCTGCAAGAGTTGAAGTGGTAAGACTTGTGGATCCAGAAGGTCAGCATGCCCATGTACTTGTTCCTCCAGATCAACTTAGCTTGGCCATTGGAAGAGAAGGGCAAAATGTAAGACTTGCTGCAAGGCTGACGGGTTGGAAAATAGATATTAAAAATTCCCAAGAATATGATCAAGAAGCTGAAGATTCTGAGGTTGCAGAATTAATTTCACAAAGGGAAGAAGAAGAGTCTTTACAGAGAGATGCTGAGCAGAGATTAGAGGCAGAACAAGCAGCTAGAGCTGAAGAAGATGCTCGTTTACGAGAGCTTTATCCGTTACCAGAAGATGAAGAAGACTTTCAAGATGAACTATTATCAAATATCGATACAGATGGAACAGGAACTGAAGTTGATGAAATTGATATTGAAGAAACAATCGAAGAAGCGGCTACTGATGAGGATAAAATAGTTATAAAAGAGGAAGGAACCCGGTGAGTGAAAGTCCCATTCTGCGTAGATGCGTAGCTTGCAAAAAAGTTCTTGATCGCAAGTGTCTTTTGAAAGTTACTAAAGATTTTCAGAATGGAGTAGTTCTCTCAGGAGGAATGGGAAGATCAGCCTATCTATGTCCAACTGAATCATGTTTTGAAGAGGCTTTGAAACGTAAACGATTACAAAAAGCTTTGAGAAGTGATATTCACTCAAGCGTTTTCAAAATGCTCCAAAAACAACTTAATGCCTGCATTGATTCAGATACTGAGGCATGATGTTAATAAAGAGAACTCAGTCAACTCAAAAACCAAATCTAAAGTTCAAGCACAACATTAATGACCAGCAGCGGCAAAATCAGAATTTATGAATTGTCCAAGGACTTAAGCCTTGACAATAAAGATGTGCTAGACGCAGCTCGAAAACTTGCCATAGCAGCAAAGAGCCATAGCAGTTCTATTAGCAGTCTTGAGGCAAATCAAATTAAAGATTTTCTAAAAAAAGACAATAACGGAAGAACGGCCAGCAAGCCCAGTAAAAAATTAGACAAGGAAATTCTTTCAGTTAAAAAAAGCGCTGGTAAAACTCAAAAAAATCAGAGACCTGAACTTAAGCAAAACTCTCCTGATCCTTCAGAGCTCTCCAAGGCGAAGTTAAATGTACCTTTACAGCCAAGTCAAACATTAGTTAAAACTCAACAATCTACTCAAGCAAATAAGCAAAAAACTTTAAAAAATACATTTCCTGCACAACAACAAATAAAAGAACCCTCTAAACCAAATAAACCCCTGCCTCCTAAGCGAAGAGAAGAAGTAAAACCAACTATATCTAAACCCTTGATTCAAGCTGAGAAAGGAATTCCTCTTGGCGAACCAAAAAAAGATAAGAAATTCATAAATCAACCAAAAAGTTCTGAATCAGAAAAATCAGTTAATAAACCGCAACCAACTTATCGTCAAGAGCCTAAGAGACCACTAGCGCCTCCAAGTAGACCAAAAATAAATATTCAAGATAAAAAACACCCTAATAACCAAAAACAAAAAGGAAGGATTAATCAAGGTGGTATTTCTTCTCAGAAGATTAGTTCAGGGAATTTTCAAAAAATCAAAAGTCAAAACAAACAAAATTATCCTTCAAGAACACCTCAGCCCCCAACAAAAGGAAACACCCTTGAACTTGTAGGTGCCCCTATAAGGAGAGAGAAACCTATAAATAAACCACAGACTAATGAAGCAAAAAACAAACCATTAACTCCAGCGAGACCTGGAGCGCCAAACCCGCCAGCATCTGCAAATCGTCAAAGATTATCTAATCGACCTGTTCCTAATAACAGAGCAGGAGTAGGAGCAAGTCGCCCTGGGGCGCCAAATCGGCAAGGTCCTAGTCGAGGTGGAGTAGCCAATCGACCTATTCAAGTTCAAAATCGTCCAGGGTCTAATAATCGAGCTGGAGCACCAGTTCGTTCTGGATCTCTAAATCGAGGCGGTGGACAAAATAGGCCTGGAGTCCCTAGCAGAGCAGCTGGTGGGCCAAGTCGTGCAAATAATCGTCCAGGTGTTCCATCTGGCATGAGAAAACCAGTTGCACCAAGCGAATTGATGCAACTGCAAAAGCCACAAGCCAGGCCTAGTGCTCCTCAAAGAAAGTCGGATTCTCCAACGAGTCCTAGACCCAAAAGAGAAAACTCAACTGGAGGAGCAAGGCCACCTGTTAATAGGCCAACTCCAGCAGCTCCTAAAAAGCCAGCTCATAGGCCCGGTGGTTCCGCCGCTGCTCCAAGAAGGACAGGCAGACCTGATTGGGATGACAGTGCAAAACTCGATGCTTTAAGAAATAAATCGCCTCAAAAGCAACGTCAAAAAGTCCACATCATTGGGGAAAATGATGATGCACTAACTGCAGAGACGAGTGGATTTGCAGGAGAACAACAAGCAGTCGTTCTTTCAGCAAGCTTGGCTCGACCATCGAAGCCTAAATCTGGGAAAAGAAACAATGGCAAGCCTTTAACCGCTCTAAAAAAACGTAAGAAAGAAACAACTCGTCAAAGACAACGTAGACGTGCCATGGAATTAAGGGCCGCAAGAGAAGCAAAACTTGTAAGACCTGAGATGATTGTTGTTCCTGAAGACAATCTCACAGTTCAAGAACTTGCTGACATGTTGAGTGTTGAAAGCTCTGAGATTATAAAATCCTTATTTTTTAAAGGTATTACTGCCACTGTCACTCAATCACTAGATCTAGCAACAATCGAAACAGTTGCTGAGGAATTCGGTGTGCCCGTACTGCAAGACGATGTTGAAGAGGCTGCGAAGAAGACTGGTGAGATGATTGAAGAGGGAGACTTGAAACATTTAATCAGAAGGCCTCCCGTAGTTACTGTGATGGGTCACGTAGACCATGGGAAAACATCTTTACTAGATGCGATTAGAAAAGCAAGGGTCGCAGCAGGAGAAGCTGGAGGTATCACTCAACACATTGGTGCTTATCAAATTGAGACTGAACATGATGGATCAACTAAGAAACTAACTTTTCTTGATACTCCTGGCCATGAAGCCTTCACAGCAATGAGAGCTAGAGGGACAAGGGTTACAGATGTTGCGATTTTAGTGGTAGCTGCTGATGACGGTGTTAGGCCTCAAACCCTTGAAGCTATTAGCCATGCAAGAGCAGCAAAAGTCCCCATTGTCGTAGCAATTAATAAAATAGATAAAGAAGGCTCTTCGCCCGACCGTGTAAAACAAGAGTTATCAGAACAGGATTTACTATCTGAAGAGTGGGGAGGAGACGTAGTAATGGTTCCCGTTAGTGCCATCAAAGGTGAAAACATAGATAAACTTTTAGAAATGGTTTTGCTTGTAACTGAAGTAGAAGATTTACAAGCCAACCCAGATAGATTGGCAAAAGGTACGGTTATAGAGGCACACTTAGATAAAGCGAAAGGACCAGTTGCAACATTACTGGTGCAAAACGGTACTCTTAACTCAGGAGATGTAGTTGCAGCTGGACCAGTGCTGGGAAAAGTAAGGGCTATGGTAGATGAAAATGGATCACGAATCAAAGAGGCAGGTCCATCATGTCCAGTAGAAGCACTTGGATTTAGTGAAGTCCCAACAGCTGGTGATGAGTTCGAGGTTTACCCAGATGAAAAGGCTGCCAGAGCAGTTGTTGGAGAACGTGCATCAGATGCTCGGGCAGTAAGACTTGCTCAGCAAATGGCATCCAGACGAGTATCACTTTCTTCGATTTCCGGCCAGGCAAGTGAGGGAGAATTGAAAGAATTAAATATCATCCTCAAAGCTGATGTGCAAGGAAGCTTAGAAGCAATACTTGGTTCTTTAGAGCAGCTTCCTAAAGACGAAGTCCAAGTAAGGGTATTGCTATCAGCTCCTGGTGAAATTACTGAAACTGATGTTGACTTAGCAGCGGCCTCTGGTGCAGTCATCGTTGGATTCAATACTTCAATGGCATCGGGTGCCAAGCGCGCTGCTGATGCGAATGGTGTTGACGTAAGAGATTACGAGGTTATTTATAAGCTTTTAGAAGATATCCAATTAGCCATGGAGGGTCTTCTAGAACCAGAAATGATAGAAGAAGCCTTAGGTGTTGCTGAAGTTAGAGCAATATTCTCAATTGGCAAAAGTGCCGTTGCTGGTTGCTATGTAACAAATGGAAAAATACAAAGGAATTGTCGAGCCAGAGTCAAACGAGGAAAACAAATCGTTTTTGAAGGCGATCTAGATTCACTGAAAAGAAATAAAGATGATGTGAAAGATGTATCAACAGGCTTCGAATGTGGAATTGGATGTGATCGCTTCGCTAACTGGGAAGAAGGTGATCAAATAGAAGCCTTTAAGCTTGTAACTCAAAGAAGAAAATTGACTAATTAACTTAGCTACTTAGTTCAATAAAAATCTGAATCACTTTAATCATTTAAATCAAAAAACTAATCATCATCTTGTTTATTTCTATCTTTAAATAATAAAAAACCAAGAATTAATAGTGCTGAGGTTTGGATTGCAAGATCATTAATAGAGACAGTATCTCCCCCAATAATATTAGTAACCATAATAAAAAATCCTAGAGCAGCTGACCCGAAAAGCGCTATCCAAACAGCTCTTCTTAATCCCCGATAAGGATTTTTTGACTCTTTCAAAAGTCGATCTCTTAAATTTGGATCCAAGCTAGATCCAGGCTTATTAGGATAATTCAAAAAACAAATCAAAAGATGATAATTTAATTCTAATGCCGGTGTAGCTCAGGGGGAGAGCAACTGATTCGTAACCAGTAGGTCGGTGGTTCAATTCCACTCATCGGCATAAAGTTATTAAATGGCTTTAGAGAGAAGTTTCCTGTAAGTAGATCAGCTCAAAAACCACTTTTTAAGATATTTCTTCATTAATGAAAACAAAGATAACTACTGAAATAACTGAGACTTTTCCCCTAGAAAATAACTGTGACCAATGATTCAAAGAAAAGCGCCTAGGTATTCTGTTCATAACGAAAGTGATCTCGATATGTTAGGGTCTTAGCGCTCTAAATGTATGTCACCGGTTTTTACCCTTACAAATAAAGGTTATGACTTCTACCGCTCCTAATGAGAATGTTAAGGATAATTTAAAAGATCAAATTTCTTGCAAATTAGTCTCAGAAATAATTCGCGAACGTATACAAGCAAATGGAGCCAGATTCCACGCAAATGATAATATTTCCGATTTCATTCAGCCTGGTGAACTAGAAACTCTTGAGAGAGAAGTTGCCACAAGAGTTAGAGAATTACTGAAAACTTTATTGATTGATGTTGATAATGACCACAATACTCAAGAAACTGCAGAACGCGTTTCGAGAATGTATCTAAATGAAGTATTTAAAGGCAGATATCACCCTCAACCCAAGGTTACTAATTTCCCTAATGACAGAAATTTAGATGAAATTTATACACTTGGACCAATTACTGTACGATCTGCATGTTCTCATCACTTTGTTCCAATTCTTGGTGATTGCTGGATAGGAATAAAACCTGGAGAAAAAGTTATTGGAATCTCTAAGTTTGCAAGAGTAGCTGATTGGGTCTTTTCTAGACCACATATTCAAGAAGAAGCCGTAATGATTCTTGCTGATGAAATAGAACGATTATGCGAACCCAAAGGTCTAGCAATTCTAGTTAAAGCGCAACATTATTGTATGAAATGGCGAGGAGTAAAAGAACCCGAAACAAGCATGATCAACTCAATCGTTAGGGGTGATTTTCGCCACGATACAAGTTTGAAGCAGGAGTTCTTCGAACTCGTGAAACAGCAGTCAAACTTCGGTAAAAACTACTAAACCAACGTATAGAGTGTTTAGTTATTACAACTTTTGAAAAATCTCTCTTAGAGAAAAGAGGGGTCTAATAAAGATGGAGGATAAGTAAGCAAAAATAGCCTGTTATTGCTCTTAACTGCGACAAACACACCCTCCATGGTGTGCTGTAACCATTGTTCTTGATAAGAAATCTCTGCAAAATCAACATTTGTTCCAACTGGAGGGCAAAACCGATACATGAGTCCTGATAAGACTTATCTCATGTTGTTGTCGATTTCATAAGCAAGTTGACTTAATCCCATCCTTTTTTTCAATTCGAACTCTATGAGCCTCTACATGTAAACCAAATTATTGAATATTTTTCACTGTAAACAAATTCTGATTTGATTTTTCCTTAATAGGCATCAAAGATGTACCGATATGACTCTCGACGTTCGAAAGATCCATTCCCCATTCCAAGCCTTCAACATATGCAAAAACTTATTGAGAAACAACTTGAACCACAAAAGCACAAACTAGAATTAAAATATGTTTAGGAGCCTTAGACATTGATAAGATTTCAACCCTTTTTAAATTTGTTAATAGAAATCTATGTATGAAAATTCATTGTTTTAGCACTTCATTAGTTCAATCTCTGTAATTTAGCAATTTTTATATTGACTACTCAATTAGCTTAATCGAGGGAAAAACAAAAATTAGTATCAGAACTTGAAAGTAGTTTTTACAAAAGCTCCGTTAATGTCTTCACAACCATCTTTCTCTATAACAAAGATAGCTGGAGTAACTGTGACGCTATCGTTCACCATGAAATCATAAAAAGCTTCCCAAGCCAAAGGATCATCATAACCAGTGTCATCTCTATGAGTTTCGGCTGTTCCAATGCCAAATCCAAACTTATTCCCCTCAATAAACGCATCATTCCATAGGAAGCCAACAGACCATGTATTGCCATCCTCCACCTTATTCATTGCAGTATCAGGACTATCCTCGTTTTCAGGATTCTTCCAACCAATACCAGCACTCAAGCTGTAGTCGTCTCCAAATTTATAGCTACCACTAATTCCATAAGAAGAGTAATCATTAGCGTCAGGAGAATCATCAGTATTCCCATTATCCGCTTGGGTATAGGCAGCCGCAAGAGTAAATTTCTCATCAACCCAGGCCAACTGAGTTGTTAGGTGGTCTTTGGCTACATCAGTTAAAAACCCAATAGAAGAATTTGATGCGTCTTCTGAAACGAAGAGTGCAGAAGCAACTAATTTGTCATGGGACCAAGTAATGCCAGCACCAGCTCCCATTTTTTTGGAATAAGTATCATTCGCTCCTGCCTGGTTTAGGACAAATAAAACCCCATCGCCTGGGTAAGCACTTGGCCACACACCAAGTAAATCATCTTGACGAAGCTTGGGGCCAAAAGTTACTTGAATATCGTCTCCAACAGGGAATTGGTAATAAGCCTTGTGAAGTTCTAACGAATCACTACTACTAAAAGCAGTCTCTAATCTTGCCTCACCCATCATTCCGAAGGGCTCCATCATCCCAAAATTACCTACGCGAACAGCAGTCTTAAGCATGTCTTGGCCAGTAAAACTGGTCATAAACATCAGCTTTGTATCGTAATGAAAAACTGTCCCATCCTTTTCCTCAGAAGTAGACATTCCACCCATTCCACCCATTCCACCCATTCCAGAATCGCTCACGCCATCTACTCCACCCAAAACAAAGGTCGTCTTACCCATAAACATAGTTGAGGGGTATGAATCTCCCATATTCATATGACTACTATGGTGATCATGATGACCTTTATGATCGCCACCTCCTGCTTCAACAGCCATTGGAGCCATTAAGCCTAACGCAGCAGGAACCAAGAGTAATCGCGAAAAGAGCTTCATAGATCTCACAAATACTAGTTAAACTAGTAAAACTATATATAGATGCAAATATAACCTCAAACACTTGCGAGAGCGATAGCATATGTGCTTTTCGCTACAAAGATTATGTGTGTTTTGCTACAAATATTCAAGGTCTTTTGCTGACAACGTTCACTATTTAATTAACCTAAAGCTAGACGAACTAGATGAACCTAGAAAGATGAGCAATCTCAAGCCTATTTTCACCGCCATCATAATTTTCATGTCGTTTTCACTGATGGGATGCTCAGGTAATTCCCAAACAAACGGAACTCCTGCACTTTTTGAAACGAAAGCAGAAGCTGAAAAAGCAGCAAAAAATTTCAATTGCACTGGAGCTCATAAGATGGGAGATAAATGGATGCCTTGCAAAAGGCATACAGATCATGAATCTCATGATGGGCATCACCATCATCACTAAAATTGTTAAATAATGACAAATTCAAATAGTACCGATCAGAACAATTCCGAAAGTCCTTCTCATTGCGGAAGTAAACCAAAAAAAATTGCATTTGGGATAGCACCACTCGGATTTATATCCATTGGAATTGTTCCCATGGGAATTGTTACCATTGGGATTGTTCCCATGGGCGTCGTTTCTATAGGCGTAGTAGCTATGGGAGTCGTGAATGCCTCAATAGTAGGAATGGGAATATTTTCTGCAGGAATAACAACTATGGGTCTAAAGGTGTGGAGTCCGGACAATAATGCTATTCACGAGTCAATCAATCGTTCACATTCTCCTTCTTCAAAAAATATATATGCATATCCAACTAAAGCTCAGGCAGAGATCGAAGCCAAAAAGATCGGATGCAATGGTGTCCATAAGATGGGTGCATTATGGATGCCTTGTGCAATCCATATCAACCCTAACTAATATTGAAGTAATTAAGAATTTTAAAGTTGTGAGATAAATTTCTTGGAAATATATTTACAAAAGACTCAATCAACCTCCCTGTTTTTTAACAAATTAGGATTTAATTAACTTTCAAAAATTGATCTTAATTGGTCTAAGAATATATATCTTCAACTAACTTTGAACCCTTTTCGCAAATTTGCTCCTGTGAAGGGAACTCTTTATCGGAGCAACAACATTCTCCTCTATCTGAATTGTTGATCCAATTAATAATCCCTGTTCGGATTGGTTGAGGACATACGTCTCCTTCTTTGAGGTGATTAATTTCTTCGCTTGTTAAAGGATCAGCATGTTCAATAAAAAGAGACTCTTTAAGTCTAAAAGAACATGTCTCATCCCATTGTTCAAAACAATTTATATGGTTTATAAAATCATTCCATGCCTCTTTCATTGATCTATATCCCTTTCTTTGTAATTCTTTTCTAAAAACAGCTTTGATAAATTCATTAAAATTTTCTAATTCTTGAGATGTAAAAGGTTGAGTTCTTTGAGCTTTAAGTGCTGGCAATTGAAGATTATTTTCAATTAATTGAAGCCTTTGTTCAATTTTTTGAAATCTAGAATCTATCGATTCAGCCGGAAGGTTCTCTATTTGATTAACAAAACAATCAGAGACAAAACCAACCAATGATTTACCAGAAATCCTGGCATTCTCTTTAATCTTTTCTAAGAGTTTTGGATCAATACTTACATTAAGTTGCGTTCTCTTCATGATTCAATCAATAAAAGGACGAATTAGAAATCAACTTGTTCTATTTTATTCAAACTAAAATCAAATCGTTGTTATTTTCAGATTTCTTGATCTAATCCTAGATTCTTAGAGTCTCATCAAATATAGCCAAAAAAATTATGAAAATTTTGTATTCAATTCTAATTATTCCTTGGAAGCAAGATCAATGAAATTACACAAAGAACACTAATAAGTGGGCCTGGAGGCAAATTCATAAACATAGCGAACGAAAAACCAACGATCGATAAAACTAATCCAAATATGGAAGATCTAATCATCGCAACCCATAGAGAGCTAGCTTTCTGTAAACCCAACAAAGTTGGAGTTGAGAGTAACGCAATCACAAGGATGACCCCGACTGCTGACATTGAGCTCACAATGACAAGTGCAGTGGTAAATCCCAGAGCTAAATTTAAAAAAGACACATTAACGCCACTTGAGGCAGCTCCTTCTGGGTCTAAACCAATATGAACAAGCTTGTCGTACCCAAAAAGCATTAGGCAAATGAATGCCGAGAACGCAATCAAAGTTCTTAATAAATCGCTCAAATTTGCAGTTAATAAATCTCCAAACAAAACAGCCTCTAAATCAATCCTGATTCCAAGTAAAGGTATAAGCAAAACTCCAAGTCCCATCGAACCAGCAAGAATTGTATTCATTACAGCTTCATAATTTTGATTTTTCTTATTTGTCAAACTCTCTGCTGCAATAGCTCCCACTAATCCGCTTAAGACACCTCCAATAGATGGGTCAATGCCAAGCGCCATAGCCAAGGCAAGTCCTGGCAAAACACAATGTGAAATTAAATTGACTTGAAGAAGCCTTTTATGAGTTATCAATACTGTCCCCATGGCAGGACAAAGCACTCCTGAAAAGGAAGTTATCAGAAGAGGAATTATCCACCAATTTGTATTGATAAAAGACATTAAGCAAATGATTCAGTATGTTCAGTAAAGAGATCAAATTAAGATCTTGCTAATGAATACAAGCAAGCCTGACATCACTAAGAGACAGCAACAGCTTCTCAATGAACTCAAAAAATGTACTGATGAATTGAGTGGACAAGAACTGCATAGAAAACTTCATAATGGTGAAAAGGCAATGGGTTTAACGACTGTATACAGGAACTTGCAAGCGTTAGTAAAGCAAGGCTTGATACGCTCGAGGCATCTCCCGAACGGTGAGGTCTTTTATGCCCCAGTTGAAAGAGATATTCATCATTTAACTTGCGTAAGCTGCGGAGAAACCACTCAATTGCAGGGATGCCCCGTCAAAACAATGCACGCACCCCCTAAAGCCTCTAAAAAATTTGAGCTGTTGTTTCATACTCTTGAATACTTTGGTCTCTGCCAAAATTGTTCCCAAGAATTGAATGCTTGATTGAAATGCATAAAGATAAATCAGAACTATATTTTCCATCTCAGATAATTAATTGAACTAAGTTTTTCCTGCACCTCTTCGGGGTTGCCAGAAGCTAAAATAATCTTATCTAGAACAACAACCTTGTCATAAGCATTTAAGGACGTCCCCCAATCGTGACTACTAACGAAAACCGTCAGCCCCGAATCAGCTAACTGACGGATGATTAATAGGAAGTCTTCTTTTGCAGGAGGATCAAAGGCGGAACACGGTTCATCAAGAAGAAAAATTTTGGCAGGATTCATCAAGGTTTTGGCGAGTAATGCTCTTTGTTGCTGACCACCAGATAAAGCATCAAGTCGCCTTTTTGCCAAATGAGATATTCCAACACGTTGAAGAGCCGCTTCTAATTCACAACAAGTGGATTTAGAATGATTTACTCGGCCCAAAGCAACTAATCCTTCAACAGTAATTGGAAAATTCCAATTCAGCTTTCCCCTCTGAGGCATTAAAGCCACTTGAGATCGATTATTATTCAAAGGCTTTCCGTCAACAGTAATTTCTCCTTGATCCGGCTTGCTACTACCTTGCAGCAAGCTTAATAATGTAGACTTACCAGCGCCATTCGGACCAACAAGAGCAGTCAAAGTACCTTGCTCAAGCTTTAGAGAAACCTTGCTTAAAGCAGGTTTGATATTACTCGAATAGGAATATGTCACATTTTCAGCAATCAAACTAGACATCAATTAGAGGATTTGCTGACAAGAAACATAATATACTTGCCAAGACCAAATGAAAATGATTATCGTTTTAGATACGCTTAATATTTTTGATGTCGAATTTTTCTAATCAGTCCAAAAAGGCTAAGCCCATAATCAATAAAACAGTTCTCAAAAGTTCTCTTGTTGCTGGAGCATTTTTATTTTCTGGAATTAATCAAAGTGCACAGGCAAATTCAAAACCAATTGTTGCCGTAGAGCCATTAGTCTGCGATGTCGTTTCTGCGATTGCACCACCTTCAACACCTATAACCTGCTTAATTGATAGAAAACAAGATGTTCATGATGTCAAAATCACTCCAAGGCAAGCTCAAACACTAAAAAGTGCAAACCAAGTATTTACTCTTGGTTCAGAGATGACCCCTGCAATGAAAAAATGGTTAGATAATCCTTTAACTGTTGTTGTAGGCGTAAGTGCAATAGAAATAGACGATCATCATGACGATCACGATGATCATTCAGCTGCTAAGGATGATGACCACGACGATCATTCAGCTGCTAAGCATGACGATCATGACGACCACGATGATCATGGCGATGCCCATGGAGAGGGAGCTTTTGAATGGGCTGGTGTTTTTGATCTTTCAGCAGGAACATACAAATGGTCTTTTGCCAAAGTCGATGGAGACTATGCTGATCCTGCAATGAAAATGGTTATTCTCAACTCTGGTGATATTGAAGCATCAGAAGAGCTTGCTAAAGAATTATTAGGGTCTCAGAATTCAGAAACTAAACGCAATAATGACAAACTTGTTGCGCAGGAAAAAGCATATTTTCTCTCATTTAATGAGAAGAAAGACATCACAACATTTACTGTAGAAATCAAAAAAGCTGGTAAATATGCATTCTTTACTGAGCATATGCCTTTTGAATTTGAAGCCGACGAACATTTCTTTAAGGATATTTCAGGCGACGATGTTGAACCGATTGCTCAAGTCCCAGATGAAGGCGATCACCATCATCACCATGACCATGGTGGGCTAGATCCTCATATCTGGCATGACCCTCATAACATCATCAAGATGGGAAATGTCATTTCTAAAAATATCAATAAGAAAATTTCCTTCTTTGACAGAGAAACAAAAAAAGTTTTAAAAGAGAGGACTCAAGCCGTTAATTCTATTTTGGAAGATCTCGATTTATGGACTCAAAAACAAGTTGCCACAATTCCTACTGATCGAAGGACAATCGTTTCTAAGCACAAAGCGATGGAATATTACGGTGATGCATTTGGCTTGAAGACTTTAAGTCTATTAGATTACGTTGGTGATTCTTCCAGCCTCAGACCAGAGACTATTTCAACGGTAATAGCTGAGCTGAAAGAAGAAAACGTAAAAGTATTATTCGCTGAGCAAAAGCCTCCTTCCAAGCTATTGAAAAACCTGAGCAGACAAACTTCCACCCCTATTGCAAGAAATCAGATCTTTGTTGATGGTCTAATGCTAGAAGGGAATACTGTTTCAGTAGCAGTACACAACACATGTACAATTGTTGATTCGCTTGGTGGAGAATGTGACGAGAAAGAGGGTGATGAACTTGAGAGTAAATGGAGTGATTTAACTAACCCTTAACTTTTACAGATGCAATCCTGTCTACATTGATAAAATGCAGACCAGGATTGCAACAACAATGTTTCCATCTAAAGGGTTTAACGCCTACAGACAACACTGGGAAGATCAGGCAAGTTTTATGGATCAAGCCCCATGGGATAGAGATAAAATCTTAAAACTTACTATCTCAACTGACTTCGATGACAATTTAAAAGAACTTCAATTTTCAAATCATTCGCTTAAGAAAGAAAATGGAAAAAATACAGTAAAATTAAAAGTTCCTTACAATTATTTTGAGCTAGATGATTTTGAATCAAAGTCACTAGATTTATTGGGAATACAAGAGAATTGGCTAACTGATATTTCTCTTGACAACTCTCATTGTTCACATTATTAGTTAAAGGAAATGAGCATTAAGGAAAAAGTACCGGTGACCATATTGACTGGTTTCCTAGGATCTGGCAAAACTACTCTACTTAATCGAATCCTGAGCGAAGAACATGGTAAAAAAATAGCTGTTATTGAAAATGAATATGGTGAAGTTGGTATTGATCAAGGATTAGTAATCAATGCTGACGAAGAGGTCTTCGAGATGTCCAATGGTTGCATTTGCTGCACCGTTCGGGGTGATCTTATTCGTGTACTTGGAAACCTCATGAAGAGGCGAGACAAATTTGACTATGTATTAGTTGAAACTACTGGCCTTGCTGATCCTGGTCCTGTCGCTCAGACATTCTTTATGGACGATGAAATCCGTGAGGAGTTTTCACTTGATGGAATAGTCACACTTGTTGATGCAGCCCATATAGAGCAACAACTTGGTCGAAGTGATGAGAGTTCGGAGCAAGTTGCCTTTGCTGACGTCCTTGTTCTAAATAAAACCGATCTAGTTTCAGATGAATCACTCGACAACTTAGAATCACGGCTACGCGACATGAATCGTATGGCTCGTGTCATACGCAGTAAACAAGCAGACGTCTCAATTGATACTGTGCTAAATCTAAGTGCTTTTGATCTAGATCAAGTACTTCAGCGTCGTCCAACTTTTCTTGAACCAGAATACCCATTTGAGTGGACAGGTGTTTTTTCACTTGAAAAAGGTCGCTATGAGCTTACGCTCGAAGAAGGTCCAGACCCCACAATGTCTCTTGTCCAGTTATTAGACCAAGGTAAAGACGAGACAGCTCTTAACACAGGTGCTGAATCATGCGTGAGACTCTACGCAGAACAAGAACAACTTATGAATCCAGGGGATTTGGTTCCAGTCGGCAAGCATGTGAGCCTTCAACTTCAATCCGAAGGGACTAAGTCCTTCTTCATAGATGTTGATAAGGCAAGGGATATAGGTCTATTCACGCAACATACAGCCGAAGAATTTAATATGAAATTAACGAAAGTAAATACTCCTTCTACAGACGAGATAGATAATGATCAGAACATCTCTACAATTTCTCCAATAGCTGAGAGGGTTTGGGTAGCTGAACACGAACACGATGACGAAGTAGGTTCATTCGCTATCGAGCGAGAGGGTAATGTAGATCCGGAGAAACTCAATAGATGGCTAAGTCGACTTTTGTCTGTGAAAGGTGTGGATATATTTCGCACTAAAGGTTTCATTAGTTATGCGGGTGAATCTAAGCGAATAGTTTTTCAAGGAGTACACATGCTCTTCACAGCACAACCTGATAAAGAATGGGGCAATGAACCTCGCCGTAACCAACTCGTCTTTATCGGTAGAAATCTTGATGAAGCAGAAATGATCAAGGAGTTTGATAAATGCCTGGTATAGAAGCATTTAGTCCCAAGGGAATGCTTCATGAAAGTTGGTCTGCTCAAGCTAACGACTACGCGATTGTCTGCGGCTGGGCACTACAAGGTAAAACTTTTTTAGTAGGTGATGTCGCTGGTGGGCTTTATGCATTTGAGGGAATATCTGGAAAGCTCATTTGGCAAATAAAAGACATACATAAAGGTGGCTTACTCGCAATGTCTATACATCCAAATGGAAAGACTTTTGCAACTGCTGGGCAAGATGGACATGTAAATATATGGGAAAGCCAAAAGGGTACGTCAACTAAAACTTTGGAACTTGGGAAAGGATGGGTTGAGCACATCAAGTGGTCCCCAGACGGAAAATTTTTAGCTGTAGTTTTTACTAAATACGTCTATGTTTTTGATGATAAAGGTCAAGAACATTGGCGATCAGATGAGCATCCCAGCACTGTCAGCGCGATTGCTTGGTCTAATTCAAATGAATTAGCAACAGCATGCTATGGCCAAGTCACTTTTTTTGATGTAGTAAACGACAAGATCAATCAAAAGTTGGAATGGCGAGGCTCACTAGTATCGATGGTGCTTAGTCCAGATGGAGACATAGTGGCATGCGGCAGCCAAGATAATTCTGTTCATTTCTGGCGTCGTTCAACTGATCAAGATTCAGAGATGACAGGCTACCCAGGTAAACCAAGCCACCTAGCTTTTGATCAAACCGGCACAGTCCTTGCTACTGGGGGTAGTGATCGCGTGACGGTTTGGAGTTTTCAAGGCGATGGTCCTGAGGGAACTGTACCAGGAGAGTTATTGCTTCATACGGAACCCATTTCATGTCTTGCTTTCTCACACAGCGGGATGCTTTTAGCTTCTGGCGCGAGAGATGGTTCAGTTTTTTCTTGGTTTCTCCAAAAAGATGGTCAGGGTGATCCAGTTGGTGGTGCATTTGCCGGTGACCTTGTAAGCCAAATCGCTTGGCACCCTGATGACACTGCCTTGGCTGCAATAAATGCAAACGGAGGAATTACTGTTTGGGAGTTTAAGGTTCGGACGAAAACGTCAGCTCAAGGATTCGGATAAGGTCAAAATTTCTTATTTCCAATAGATTCTCGAGAGCTACTCGATTGCTATTGGCTAGAAAATTAAAAACCCAACAAGAGGAGTTTTTACTGATGTATAAATATTCCACATAAATTATATATGGTTATATCCCACTAGAGGACTCAATGAAAAAAACAATTCTTTGGCTTCAAGAATTACTCATTTCGATGGGAAATGCTCTATTTCATCCCTATAAAGATAACTCACCTCCAAGTTTTGAGGCACAGCCTTTCAGAGATGACCCTTATAAGAACCGAGGAATTGCATAGTTAAGGTCAAAATTGTTTTAAATTTCAAAGAGAGGTTCAACTGGGCCTCTTTTTTATTATCTATTTACGAGAAGAGAAAGTAACGACCGAACCATAAAGAATTAGAGAATGTGCTTTAATAAGCGCATGAAAACACAGATTAAGAAGAAGTTAAGCACAAGTAATTCTGGCGTTAACTTAAAAAAAACCGACAAAAAACAACCTACTTGGCATTTTGAAGTTGAAGGTAGCGGTCAAAGAAAGAGATATTTAAGATCTCTGAAAGACAAAGCTGTAGCTTAATTTATAGCCTTTTAAGAAAACAACTTCATCTAAATCAAACACAACCCCTAGCCAACTAAAAGAGGGTAAAAGTCCCTATATGATTTTTATTGAATTAGTACTTTCACGGGATTTAAAGTATCCAGAGATCGAAAAACCCTTAAAAAAAATCCTATGAATTTAATAGCTAGTTATAGAAATAAAGGTTTTGAATCTGTTGCAGATGGTGTGATGTCATTTTTCGATCGTCGCACAGACTTGCATCGCAATGGAATCGCCTTCAGCAATGGATCAAATAATGATTCAGATCCTGCAAAAATTTCTACTGATATCAGCCTTGTAGCCATAGATCGTAGCGACCCAGAAGCATTTGCACTCTCTGAGGTCATTGTAAGAGGCGTCGATGCTGGGCTTCAAAAATACCTTCAAGATCGTCCTCTTTTTAGTAAATGCTCCCCAGAACAATCACTATTTATCAATCCAATTTTCAACATACAACGTTACGCCCCTGGAGAAGGATTTAAAAAATGGCATTGTGACTGGACGATTAGCGAAGAAGCAACCGAACCGGTTCATAGAGTTTTAGCCTGGATTCTCTATTGCAATGATGTCGAATCTGGAGGTACAGAATTTCACTGGCAGGAATATCATGAAACAGCTGAACGAGGAAAATTAGTTATTTTCCCTGCTGGTCTTACACATATTCATAGAGGTCGAGTTAATAAGACTCATCCAAAAACGATCGCGACCGGATGGATCAATGCGGGTTCAAGAGATTCATATATTTCTAGACTAGCTCGATAGTTAATGACTAATTTCATTCATTTAATAAGACCTCTCATTAGGAATATTCAATCTAATTGCCACTAATTCTTTAATGAATCACGAGTTCAGATCTAGATTAATAATAATTTTTGAAGAAACTTCAACAGATTGGGAATGTATTGTGTATCATCAAACGACGTTCAGCTCAATTTGAGTCGCAGTTAGATTCAAGCCATGGAACGGGGACTTGAACATTGAAAATCATTCCAATGGCTGAGCTAACTTACAGAGGACTTAAGTACACTCAAAACAAATCTGCTAAAGGGTCACAAGAAGTGCACTTGCAATATTGTGGTCATGAAATCATGAGTAAAAGAATCCATGAAGCAATGAAAGCAGAGATGGGTTAATAAATAAAGTCCAAAAACTGAATTTCTAAAACATATTAGAATTTTTAATTATATATTATTAATTTATAATTTTTTAAAAATAAATAACCAAGTAGATTTAATTATTTGAATCAACATATACAGATTTAATTATTTGATTCCTTTATTTATATATTCTTTAATTTCCA
The DNA here is from genome assembly GCF_027359355.1 of Prochlorococcus marinus str. MIT 1214. NCBI lineage: Bacteria > Bacillati > Cyanobacteriota > Cyanophyceae > Synechococcales > Prochlorococcaceae > Prochlorococcus > Prochlorococcus marinus. Next base: position 1,034,082 of record NZ_CP114777.1, read on the forward strand.
ACATGCAATACGAGCCAGGAACGATAGATTGTCATATTTTCTTAGAATGCAAAGAGCAAATAGAGAAAATGCTCCTCAGATTAAACAAAGTAGAAAATACTGAACATATTTGCGATCAACTACAGTCTATTTACAAACAAATAGAAGGTATGCACGAGTTGAAAAAAGTCAAACGAAAAAAAATGCTATCTAATAAAGAATTGATTAAATAAATTCAGAAGATATAAAAATTGTTCATAAATTTCTGATTTTGTATCAATTAGTTCTTAACTTATTCAACTAAATTCCTATAACTATTTTATCAGAAAACCCGTTCCAAAGTTTTCTGTAGGGAGGTCACCACTACTGGGAAGGGTGTTGACCTCCCTCCCAAATCCACTAGAAAAACAAGTTTATCTAGTGGATTTACTAATTAAATCCTAGTTTCAAAGTTCCCCAAAGATCAAATGCGCCAAATAAGAAAGCTATAAAAACCAAGTCCCATGCTTTCTGCTTAATAGCCCATGGGGCAAAAAAGACCTCACCAATCCCATGAAGCGCTGCTCCTACTCCTAGATGATTTAAAACCAAAAGGCCATGTGATAATAAAAATAATCCGCTAGCGAAGTATCTCAAAAATATATCGCAAGTTATGAGTTTAATTTTTTTTTATGTTCGAAAAAGTTATCGCTGTTGCGGGGATAGATTTAAAGGTTTTAATCATTTCATCAACCAAAAGTTTTTTATTTTTAATAGGTGATTTAGCCATGACTTAATAATATTTTACATGATCTAACTTATTAATATTTTTCATAATCTTTTGTATCATTAATTGCTTTGTGAGCTAACTAGAACAAATCATATTTGATGCCTTTTAGTAAAATTAAATACTCTTCTTCTTGCCCAAAAGATAATTAATTCGCTAAAAGTGAATTAATTAATACAGTTAGATATATTTATTCCAGTAATGTTTGAAAAAAATAAATTTTTTGATGAAACTCAATTTTGTGCCGGTTAATATTTTTCGAGAGACTCCTGAAGTAACTTTTTTAGATGCCAGTGTTGAAGGTTCAAATGGTAGTGATGTCGTTATTCATAGAGGAGGAGCAACTTCACCTCCTGATTTAAATGGCTTTGAGCAATATTATGTACACCATCATCAAATAGATAATAATCTTGTAGTTGAGGGAGATAGAACCTTCACACTATTAAATCCTCTTTGGGATGAACCCCATCACATAATTTATCTTCATAGATTCATGGGTGCACTTCAAATACCTATCGGTACATTTCATAGATCAATATCAGGAAAAGATGGAAGTATTGTTATCAATCAGGCAATTAGAGACAAACAATTTGAATCGAATACAGAATTTAATCCTATAAGTATTGAAAACAGAATTGATCTAAAACAAGCAAAATCTACAGAGCCTATTATCTGGTTATGGAAAGATGGAGAAATTAAAAGAATAAAATATTCTCTATTTTTAAAAGTAGCTTAATTTAAGTAGGTTTTATTAAAACCTACTTAAATTCATATATATAATATCTAAGCAATACTTAACTTAGATACTATTTCAAGTAATAAAATAACTAATACACCTGACATTGCAATTCTGCCATTAACTATCTCAGTTTTGCTTAATCTTTCGAAGGACATGCAATAGACGCGCTTGATCCACTTATAACAAACTAAATAAATAGAGCAAGTATCAAAAAATGCTTTTTAATGTTAATTAAATAAATTAGTATTATCTTTAAAAATCAAAGTCTACAGCCCAAAAAATCTTGTATCTATCAAGACAGAATGAAAATAGTATGATAAATAACTATATAAAAAAGATTCAGTAATAAATGAGTCCGCTCTTCAAATGCCTTGGCTGTGGACAAAATATCGAAAGGTCAACAAAGACTTTTTGGAAAAAAAAAGGTCATATTCTTTGCTCTACTTGCCAAGACAAAATAGAGCAAGAAACTGCTTTTACTCAAACAAAATAGACTTAAACACTAAGGAATTTCTCTACCACAGCTTTACTTAATTCACTAGTTGGTCCATTTGCAACTATGCCTCCGCGTTGCATTGCATAATAACGATCTGCTTGCCTCACAAAATGCAGATGTTGCTCTACCAATAAAACCCCAACACCAGTCTCACTAATGATCCTTTTAACTGCAGACTCAATATCTTGAACGATATTCGGTTGTATTCCTTCAGTTGGTTCATCAAGTAAAAGCAACTTTGGTTTCCCAAGTAATGCTCGAGCAATTGCAAGTTGTTGCTGCTGCCCTCCGCTTAAGTCACCTCCTTTACGAGATAGAAATTGTTTTAAGACAGGGAAAAGTTCATATACCAATTCATCAATCTGTTTATGCTTTGCTAAACCTCCTGGTAAAGCTTCCAATCCAAGTTGAAGATTTTCCTCGACAGTCAAATAAGGTATTATTTCTCGTCCTTGGGGAACATACGCAATTCCGGAACGAGCCCTTTGATGAGGTGGCTTTCTATTAACCAAATCTCCATTAAAAACAATCTCTCCACGCCGTGGAGTTAATAATCCTATTAAAGATTTAAGCAAAGTTGTTTTACCTACTCCATTTCGACCTATAAGACAAATCATCTCAGCTTGGTTGATATGCATATCAACATCTCGAAGAATATGACTTTCGCCATAGTAGGTATTCAAGCCTTTTATCTGAAGCATAGTCATTGTTCTTCCTCATCAGTTTTTCCAAGATAAACCTCTATCACTAAAGGGTCTTTTTGTATGTCACTCATGGAACCCTCTTTCAATACATGACCTTGGTGTAAAACACTAACAGGGCAATCAAGTCTACGAATAAATTCCATATCATGATCAATGACTAAAACTGTATGATCACCCGCTAAAGATTTAAGAAGATCAGCAGTTAAATCTGTTTCTTCATCAGTCAAACCAGCAACAGGTTCATCAACAAGTAAAAGATCAGGGTCTTGTCCCACTAGCATCGCAATCTCAAGCCATTGTTTTTGACCATGAGAAAGCGCTCCGGCCCTTATATTGGCTTTTGATTGAAGGTTAACAATACTCATCAAATGTTGAATTTGATCTAAATGCTTAACCCTTAAACTATTCATCAACAAAGACAAAGGAGTTTTAGGTCTACTCACTGCTAGAGCTAGGTTTTCTTGCACAGATAAATTCTCAAATATCCTAGGACTTTGAAATTTTCTTCCAATCCCTTTACGCGCTATGCGAAACTCTTTTTGACCAATCAACGATTTTTCTTTAAAAATCACGTCACCCTTTGTAGGTGCTACTTTCCCTGTAATGACATCTAAGAATGTTGTTTTACCTGCACCGTTGGGACCAATAACTGCTCTAAGATCACCCTGATTCAAAACCAGATTAAGATCTCTGAGAGCAAGGAATCCTTCAAAACTAACTGAAATTTGTTTTAGCTCTAGCAATGGAGAAGTCATGATTTCACCTCACCTTGTTCATTGACTTCAAGACTTGGATATGTTTCTAATTTTTTATTAATCCCAAGTAAAAACAATAATTTCTTTGGACCGTCTTTCCTAATCCATCCTAGTACCCCCTCTGGAAGCGCTGTTACAACAAGAATAAATAATCCACCTTGAATAAACATCCAGCTTGCTGGTAATGCTTCACTTACCAAACTTTTTGCATAATTAATTAAAACAGCTCCAAGTATTGCGCCTAGCAAAGTTCCTCTACCACCCACGGCAACCCAAACAACCATTTCTATAGAGAAAGGGACAGTCATAAACTGTGGAGAAACTATTCCAGATTGAACTGTATACAAAGCCCCTGAAATCCCAGCTAATCCTCCTGCTATTGAAAATATTATTGTTTTAAAAATTACTGGATTATATCCAGTGAAACGAACTCGAGCTTCATCGTCTCTAATTCCAATAAGGATATTTCCAAATCTATCTCGAACAATCCACCGAGCAAAAAACCAGGCAAGTATTACTAAAACAGCTGATATCCAAAAGAACCATCTTTGCATTATTTCTGAACCTACCATTTGTCCAAAAAGTTGAGTTACATCTGTTTTCAAACCATTTGTTCCATTAATCAATTTCTGCTGTCCATTAAAGAAATTGAAAAAAACCAAAAGAGCCGCTTGTGTAAGGATTGAAAAATAAACACCTTTTATTCTATTTCTAAACACTAAATACCCAAGAAGACCAGCAATAAGAGCCGGTATCAGCCAAATGGAAATAAGAGTAAAAATTGAACTTTTAAAAGGTTCCCAGAAAAATGGAAGCTTTTCGACTCCATATAAACCAAAAAACTCAGGGATACCATTTGGGAATTCTCCTGCACTATTCAATTGGAGGAACATCGCAGCACAATATCCACCAAGTGCAAAGAAAATTCCTTGACCTAAACTCAACATTCCTGTGAATCCCCAAATCAAATCCACTCCTAATGCGACTATTGCAAGCGATAAATATCTTCCTAATAGATTTAATCTAAAAACAGGAAGCACTGAGGGTGCAGCAATAATTAGGGCAATAAGTAATACCCAAATAGTTAAGTTAATCCAACTTTTTTTTGTAGAAAGGATACTCATCAATCAAGACTCCACCATTCTTCCTTTTTGTGGGAACATCCCAGTTGGTTTAAATTGGAGGAATATTACTATCAGAGCAAATATCATTACTCTAGCCATGCTTGTTGTCGCAAAAAAATCTATTGTTGAATAAAGAGGAGAAGGCATATCTGGCCAAATAGTAAGTAGTCTTCCTGCTCCTATCAAATCAGTCATTATTCCAATAGAGAAAGAAGCAAGGATTGTTCCTAATAAATTGCCCACTCCACCAAGAACAACAACCATAAAACATCCCACAATGTAATTTCCACCAACATTTGGTCCGACTGAGCCAAGGAGTGAAACTGCAACTCCTGCGACACCAGCGAGACCAGAACCTATTCCAAAAGTAATAATATCTACTGTTTCAGTGGATATACCTAAACAATCACTCATTGGTCTATTTTGAGTTACTGCTCTAATTCTCATTCCCCAAGCTGTTTTATCAAGAAAGAAAATTACTACTAAAACAGATATTAAGGTAATGAGGATTATTAAAAGACGCGTTTTAGGAAAAGTAATTCCAACAAAATCAATTCCACCTCTCATCCAAGAGGGAGCTGTAACATCAACATTCCTTGCACTAGCGCGACTAAGTTTACTTACTAAAGACGATAAAACACCTCCTGTTGCTACACCTAATAAAGCTGAGAAACCCCAAGTACATGCCCTTATTAATTTACCTTTTGCACCATGAAGTATGTCATCAGAAATAAATAGCGGTGTAAATAGGCCAAAGAAAAGTGCTATTACCAAACCACTGGCATAGGCCAGCGGAACACTTCTAACAAATTGTTGGAGGATTAGGCTCACTCCCCATGTGGCTAAAAGTGTTTCAAGAGGACTTCCATAGAGACGTCTAATAACTGTTCGCTCTAAAAGAATTCCAACTGTTCCACTAACTAAAAAAGCAATACCAATCGCAACTATGACATACGAATCATAAAAAGGTTTTAAAAAAGAAACTTGTTTGAAAATTAATTGGGTTATGTATGTTGAATAAGCACCAAGCATCATCAATTCCCCATGAGCAAGATTGATGACACCCATTAAACCGAATACAATTGCTAGTCCCAGTGCTGCGACGAGCAAGACTGAGCCAATAGCAACGCCATTAAAAAGGCTTTCAAGAATAAGTTGCACTAGCTTGGTTGATTTTTTTAAAGAAATAAGGAGCCCGAAGGCTCCTTATTAGAATCTATTTATAAGTCAGAAATTGAATCACATCCTATATTTTTCACCTTTCTTAGGATCAGTCCAATCACAAGCGTAACCTTTTGAACTTGGATGTTTTTGGTTCCATGCTTGTGGCTCAACTACTCCAGTTTCTTCAAGGATTGTAAATCCACCCTCTGCATTGATTTCACCGATTCTCACTGTTTGAGATAGGTGATGATTTGCCATAACTTCTACTGGACCCTGAGGAGCATCGAATGTCTGACCAACCAATGCTTCTCTAACCGCGTTGTCATCAAATGTACCTGCTTCTTCAACTGCCTGCTTCCAAAGATAAACCATGTTATAAGCAGATTCTTGAGGATCAGCCACAACACGATCACTACCCCATCTCTTCTTAAAGCTCTTAGCAAATTTCTTAGAAGCTGGCGTATCAATAGACATCATGTAGTTCCAAGCACCATAGTGGCCCTCAAGGAACTCAGGTCCAATCGTACTAATCTCTTCTTCCGCAATGGAGTAGTTCATTACGTAATAACCATTAGAAGGAGTGATTCCTGCGTCCTGGATTTGTTTGAAGAAAGCAACGTTTTGGTCACCATTCAAAGTGTTAACTATGATTCCACCATCAGGAAGAGCAACTTTTATCTTCGAGATAATAGGTGCTACCTCAGTATTACCTAAAGGAAGATAATCTTCTCCAACAACTTTTCCACCAAGTTGTTTTACTTGAGCTTTAGTAATTGTGTTAGAAGTTCTTGGGAAAACATAATCAGAACCAACTAAGAAGAAATCTCCTCCAGCAGCTGGAGAGCGCTTATACATGAAATCAGTGGCAGGCTCAGACTGCTGATTTGGAGTCGCTCCTGTATAGAAAATGTTGTTGGAGCACTCTTGTGCTTCATATTGAATTGGGTAATAAAGGAATGCATCTTTTGATTCATAAACTGGAAGCATTGCCTTTCTACTTGCAGAAGTCCAGCCGCCAAAGACTACTGGTACTCCATCCTGGTCGATTAACTTCTTAGATTTCTCTGCAAAGGTAGGCCAATCTGAGGCACCATCTTCAACGATGTATTCAATTTTATAGCTTTTACCGTCGACTGTTACACCGCCAGCTGCATTGATTTCCTCAATAGCCATTTTCTCTGTATCAACAAGAGTTGATTCCGAGATTGCCATTGTCCCTGAAAGAGAATGGAGAATTCCAACAGTTACGGTGTCGTCAAAGTTGCCAGAGGAATCTGATCCACCACAAGCAGTAACAGTTACGGCTAAAGAAGCAGTGGCTAAACCTGCAAAAATGCGCTTTGAAAGCTTCATGAATTACTAACTAAATTAGTTGTTTGCCCACCTTGGGGTTTAGGAAAAGTATCCAACTGAACACCCCACTTTTTGTAGCAAATAAGACTGTTTTAGCTATTTCAGTAAACGAAGATACGTTTCCGTATTTGTTTATACCATCTTCTGCGCAGAGGGTATCTGATTACACAAAAACTCTTCAATTATTTTTATCCCCTCCCCTGTTTTGGTATTGGTAAAGCACCAGGGAAGATTTTTCCTCATAAGCAGAGTATCTCTCTCCATTATTTTCAGGCTTGCTCCAACCATTTCAGCAAGGTCAATCTTATTGATCACTAATAAATCAGAACGTGTTATTCCTGGCCCTCCTTTCCTAGGGATCTTATCTCCCGCTGCGACATCAATTATGTATATACATACATCTACTAACTCAGGGCTAAAACTCGCAGCTAGATTATCGCCACCACTTTCAACAAATACTAAATCTAAAGTTGTAAATTTATGCTCCAGCTCTTCAACCGCAATACGATTAATTGAACAATCTTCCCTTATCGCTGTATGCGGGCAACCTCCAGTTTCAACTCCTTTGATACGTTCAGGTTCTAAAGCCTTTGAATTCGTTAAAAATTTTGCATCTTCTTGCGTATAAATATCATTTGTTACTACTGCAATATCTAATCGATCTTTAAGATTTTCACATAGTCTCTGAATAATAGCCGTTTTACCAGATCCTACTGGACCGGCTATGCCAACTCTTAATTTACTTTCCATTAGCTTCGAAATAATCTTGAATAAAGTTCAATATGCGATTGTTGTGCCATAATCGCGCCCACATCACCAACCCATATTTCTTTAGGATTCTGCTGCAATAAGCAACTTGCTTGAGACTTTATCAGTCTTAGGGATTTCATTTGAAGCTGTTGAGCTTTTGTTGGTCCTAATGACAATAGTCTTAACGCTGCACTCAATTGATTAGCCACCCAACTATATAAAAATCCTTCCACTAAATCAATTTGGGGTATATCCCAGCAAACTCCTGCCCAAGCCCAAGCTATCGGCCAAATAAATTTTTTTTCATTACCAGGAAGAGGATGATCTAGATCAATGAGAAGCTGTAATAGAGATTCACCCATTTGTATTTGTTGAGATCTGATATCTGGCGAATCTCTTAATGAACCAAGCCAAGAATTCCACTCTTCAATAATTAATTTATGTTGAACATCTTTATGATCATTCCAATGCTCTAAATCTCTCATAATGTGAGCAATTGAGCTTGCCTCAATTGTTATCTGGCCTCGAGAGAGTTCACTTTCAATCCAATTAAAAAGTGTTGTCTCGTCATATACTTTTTGATTTTGAACAAGCCACTCCAATCCTTCAGAGTAACTAAAAGCACCAACTGGTAATGATGGGCTGATTAATTGTAAAAACTCAAGTTTCATAAACGGAATCAATCAAATCCCTACTCATAAGCGCCTATCTCAGGAGAAAAAGGTCTTTGTAAACTTTCTATTTCAAAACCATGGCCTTCTAACATTTTTCTCATTACTACATCATTGAGTAAATATAACTCTTTATCGTGCAACTCAATCTCAACATGCCTATTACCTAAATGATAAGCAGCTTTTAACAATTTCAATCTATTTTCTGAGCTAATTCTTATTACATCTTCGTGAGCGGCCACTATGCTTACAAAAACTTTTGAATTCTCACTTTTCAACACCTCTCCAGGAATCAAACGACCTCCTCCTCGAGGCAAATTTAAAATGACATCAATTCCATCTAAAGTTGATCGTTTACCTCGAAGCTGAGTCCTCTCTTTTGCAGACAAGGGAAGTAAAAGGTTATTTTTTATCACTTGAGCACTAATTCTCTCGGTGAGATAGATTAATTCCTGAGACAAACTTAAATTCTTTGTAGGTCTAAATTTTATAGGTTATTTCTACCAGATCAGACATTTATTATTTTCTCAAAACTAAATGAGCAAAAACGATAAAGCTATTCAATGAAATCTCAATGGCATGGAACTTGTGATCTAAGGCTTTTCAAGAGCTCAAGTTCTAACAATAAAGATATTGTCAAAACAATTCATCAAGCGAAATGTACTGCTCCATTAAAAGTAATGAGAGTATTCAATAATAAAAAAGATGGGAGATGTGAAATACCAATTCTCCATAGTGCGGGAGGAATTGTTGGAGGTGATCAACTAACAATAAATGTAAACGCCGAAGAAGATAGCATTGCTATATGTTCTTCGGTAGCAGCTCAAAAAGTTTATGGAAGTAGAGGCAGATCAAAAGTAAATCCGCAAGGGAGCTGGGCAAATCAAAAATGTTTTTTTCAAATTAAACAAAATTCTGACTTTGAGTGGATGCCTCAAGAATTAATTGTTTATCAGGGAGGTCTTTTTGAACAAAATATGACTGTTAATCTTGATCCGTCATCAAGCTTTTTATGTGTTGATTTGGTTCGTTTGGGACGAACTGCTGCAGAGGAACAGCTTGGTAGTGGAGTATGGAGATCATCTTTGGAAATCTTTAGGGATAATAATCAAGGAAAACATTATGAATTTAGTGATCGCTTAGAACTATCTGGAGAAGCTCTAAAATCCATTCATGGCTTAGAACAGAAACCAGTATTTGGATCTTTAACTTGGATAACACCTAAAAAAATAATGCAAAAAGATTTGTCTGATTTGCTAGTCGAATGCCGACAACAAAGAGCTGGACTTGAGGGATTTATGACTTGTAGTCTTCTTGAAAATGGCATATCAGCAAGATACACTGGATCATCAACACAATCAGCTCGATTTTGGTTTTATAGAATTTGGAGTCTTACTAGAGTTTTAAGAAAATTAAGCATGCCTGAATACATGAGAATTTGGCCGATGCAAGAAAATCCATCAAGAGATATAAAATGTCCATTGTGAACTTTTAAGCATTTTTTTGCTAGTAAAATCAGGTTCTAATTATTAAACAATGTACTTAAGCCCTCAAGAAAAAGACAAATTACTGGTAGTCACTGCTGCTCTTTTGGCAGAGCGAAGATTAAATAGAGGTTTGAAATTAAATCATCCTGAAGCCGTCGCTTGGCTTAGCTTTCAAGTACTTGAAGGTGCCAGAGATGGGAAGAGTGTCTCAACCTTAATGAACGAGGGAACCACATGGTTAACAAAAGAACAAGTCATGGAAGGCGTGCCAGAGCTCATCCAAGAAGTTCAAATAGAAGCTGTTTTTCCAGATGGAACGAAGCTAGTAACACTTCACAATCCAATTAGCTAACTACAATTATGTCCTATTTAATTCCTGGAGAACTTATTCCCGAAGATGGTTTTATTGAACTAAACAAAGGAAGAGAAACCACAACTCTAAAAGTCGCTAACACCTCTGATCGACCTATACAAATTGGCTCTCATTATCATTTCTTTGAGTCCAATAAAGGTCTAGAATTTGATCGCAAAAAATCTCTCGGGAAAAGGTTAGACATCCCAGCCGGTACTGCTATCAGATTTGAGCCAGGTGACCAAAGAGAAGTTAATCTTGTTCCTTATGCTGGAGACCGTAAAATTTTTGGGTTCAACGGACTTATAAACAATTCACTTCAACAATAAAATGCCTTTCAAAATTTCTCGCCAAGCCTATGCAGAGACTTATGGTCCGACAAAAGGGGATCGCATTAGACTTGCAGATACGGACTTAATACTCGAAGTTGAACAGGATCATACTCACTATGGAGACGAAGTTAAATTCGGTGGAGGAAAAGTTATTCGTGATGGGATGGGACAATCACAACAAAGTAGAGACAATGGGGTAGTAGATACAGTTATCACAAATGCGCTAATTTTGGATTGGTGGGGAATTGTTAAAGCTGATATTGGCATCAAAGACGGAAAAATCTCAGGTATTGGAAAAGCTGGAAATCCGGATACTCAAGAAGGTGTCAACATTATTGTAGGCGCCAGTACAGAAGCAATCGCAGGAGAAGGAAGCATTATTACTGCAGGAGCTATTGATAGTCACATTCACTTTATCTGTCCGCAACAAATAGAAACTGCTTTAGCTAGTGGGGTTACCACAATGCTCGGAGGAGGGACAGGCCCAGCAACAGGTACTAATGCAACGACATGTACACCTGGAGCATTTCACATCTCAAGAATGCTGCAATCTGCAGAGGGATTTCCTGTTAATTTGGGATTCTTTGGAAAAGGCAATGCAACTAACAAAGCAGCATTAGAAGAACAAGTAAGAGCAGGTGCTTGTGGGTTAAAACTGCATGAAGACTGGGGAACAACACCGGCCTGTATTGATTCCTGCCTAAGTGTTGCAGATCAACTAGACGTACAAGTTTGTATTCATACAGATACCCTAAATGAAGCTGGTTTTGTTGAAGATACAATTAAGGCAATAAGAGGGAGAACAATTCATACCTTCCATACAGAAGGAGCTGGAGGTGGTCACGCTCCCGACATTATCAAAATTTGTGGAGAATCAAATGTGATTCCCAGCAGTACAAATCCAACTAGGCCTTTCACTCTAAATACTCTTGAAGAGCATTTAGACATGTTGATGGTTTGTCATCATTTAGATCCCAAAATTCCAGAGGATGTTGCATTTGCTGAGTCAAGAATACGTCGTGAAACTATTGCTGCTGAGGACATACTCCACGACTTAGGAGCCTTTTCTATTATTGCTAGTGACTCCCAGGCTATGGGTAGAGTTGGGGAGGTGATTAGCCGGACTTTTCAAACTGCTCATAAAATGAAAGTTCAAAGAGGAGCCTTACCTGAGGATAATCAAAGGAATGATAATCATCGTCTGAAAAGATATATCTCAAAGGTCACTATTAATCCTGCGATAGCTCATGGAATCAGTGCTCATGTTGGTTCGGTAGAAGTTGGAAAACTAGCAGACTTAGTACTTTGGAAGCCAGGTTTTTTTGGAATTAAACCTGACTTAGTAGTCAAAGGAGGATGTATCGCATGGGCTCAAATGGGAGATGCAAATGCCTCAATTCCTACTCCACAACCAGTTCATGGTCGTCCAATGTTTTCTTCCTTTGGAAAGGCAATAAATCCTACATGTCTGACTTTCTTAAGCGAGAGTGCAATAGACGCTGGTGTCCCTGAACGACTCAAATTGGAACGTTCTTATGCTCCCGTTAAAGACACAAGAAAAATATCTAAACAATCAATGAAACTTAATGATGCAAGACCAAAAATCGAAGTAGACCCCCAAACATATGAAGTTTTTGCAAACGGAGAGCTATTGACTTGTGAACCTGCTGAATCACTACCACTTGCACAAAGATATCTATTACTTTAGTTGATATTAAATTTCAAAAAATCTTAGGCTACGAGTGAGTCTTCTTTATTAAAAGCCGTTACTCGGAGTCGTTGTTCTAAATTTGGTCCATATGACTCTATTCCCCAAATTTCCAATTGCGAACCTTCTGGTGCCACAGACGAGAATACTTCTTGAGGAAAAATAGCTCGTTCTAAAAAAAATCTATCCGGTCCAATGCATTTCAATATGACCATGCTAGAAGTGATGTTTCTATAAGAGAAATCGACCATAACCCACAATTATTTGTTGAAATTAAAACAAATAAATAAAAAAGTATTTGTAATTTTTTATACAAAAGATATTAATAAAAAAATAAAATTTTTATTAATATGTCCAAATCGAACGCCCCCTTTAAGACCAATTAGTTATAAAAAATGTAAAAATTCATGATCTCTACAGCAACACGAATAAGAATAAAAAATATACTAAATCGACTAGAAAGCAATCAATTAGTCACACTAGAAGAAAGAATTTTCCTCAATAAATTATCCAATGTTTCTCCCTTGATATCGGAATGGGTTGCTTCTGCATTAGGGGCAGAGGCTAGTTCTATAGACAATGAATAGTTATTAAAATCATAAAACTCAATTTCCAATGAGATAATTAAAAATCAATCAAAGCTATCCTTAATCAAAGAATATTTAAACAAGGAAAATTTACTCAAAATAATAACTGGGAATAATTCCAGGATGTATCCAAACATACAAAATAATTTCTAATAATGTAACAACTAATACGTCGAATCTATTTACCAAATATAAGAATAAAGTGCTCTAAATTTGTGTGAGGACACAATGAAGTTTTTTCAGCGTTTGCTGGTAGCTCCTGCTGCATTGGGCCTAATGGCTCCAGTTGCAGTTAATGCAGATACTGCATTTTCATCAACCACATCTCTTTCTGGTGGTGCTGTTTTTACTATCGGTTCTGTTGCCGATGGAGGAACAACTGATACGGAAGAAGAACTCTATATGCAATATGGATATGGACTTGACGTAACTTCCAGTTTTACTGGTGAAGACATGCTCTACATGGGTATGGAAACTGGTAATGCTAGTGGACCATTAGCAAGCATGGATAGCTCAGTTGGTGGCACTGGTGCTATTACATTGCATTCTTTATATTATGCTTTCCCTGTTGGCGATCTTTCAGTAACTGCTGGTCCTTTGGTTGATCAGGATGATGTTGTTGCTGCAACAACATCTGCTTATTCAGATGCTTTCAGACTAGGCAGCATGCCTTATTCTTTGGCTGGTAACGAAACTGGGCCTGGAGTTGGTGTTGCTTACTCTAACGACAATGGCGTAGTTGCTTCTGTTAGCTTCGTTTCTGTTGGTGGTGCTGATTCCACAGTAGGTATCGGAGCTGATGATGGTGATGATGTTTCAACTTTCACTCTTGGCTATGACGGCGACGGCTTTGGTGGCGGTCTTGTAATCGCTTCTAACGACGGTGAAGGCGGAACAACTGGATACGACACATTCGGTGGTGGTATCTATTACAGTCCTGAATCAGTTCCTGCAACAATCAGCGTTGCTTACGACACAACAGATCCAGAAACAGGTGCTGATGCAACTGACTTGTTCGTTGGTGTTGACTACGAAGTAGGACCTGGAACACTAAGTGCTGCCTACAATTCGACTGATATTGATGGCAGTGATTCTGAAGATTCAACAGGATTTGAAGTTTCTTACAGCTATGGACTTAATGACTATGTATCTGTCACAGCTGGATTCTTCACTGTAGAAGATACAAGTACTGGTGATGACGACACTGGTGTAGTTGCTGAAACTTATTTCAGCTTCTAATCCTGAAAAGTTAAGCCCTAAAAAAGCCTCCTGATGAAACAGGAGGCTTTTTTATAAGTGGAAAAATTATTTCAAGATATGATTTATTATTTTCTTTTTAAAAAAAAATTTGATTTGATTTGAGCTTCATAAGCATCAAGCTTATCTAATCTAATCATATCTTCATAGAGATCAGGACTACTTTTTTGATTTTCCTTTGTTTTTTTCATTTCTTTTTTCTATTTAAATGATTAATTTTTATTTTTATGCTGCGATATCAGACCTCAAACCCCTATCACTAATACATTTAAGCCATCTCATTTGATGAGTCATACGATGTCCATGAGGATATAAGTAATTAAGGTTTTCATTTGAAATAACCTTTTCATTTCTATTAACTATTTCTTGTAAGTTATCAGTGCCATTTTGATTGAATTCCATAAGACATAATTTATATATACTATTTAAAACATTTAATTCTTAGATTGATGTCCATGATGAACAAAGTGACGATTCCAAAACTAAGTAGTCCAAAGAAAATATTAACCATCAAAATTACTAAACAAATTAGTTATTAATTTAAGTTAATTTCTTAATACATAAAAAAAGCAGCTCATATAGCTGCTTTTTTTAATAAAATTGATTTTTTTATCTTAAAAATATTTAAAAGGGAAAAAGATCTTATCAGGGCCTGCAAGCATCACTGAGGCTGCAATAAGAGCAGTAACCACTTGAACACCAATAAATTGTTTTTGAAGGTACCTATAAGAACCTGTCTCAGAAAGCTCAACTGTTGGTTCATTTTCAGGTAATCCATAATAATAAATTTGAGAAATCTGAAAAAAGATCACTAAACCAGCAATTGCAGCTAAAGGATTAAATCCACCAAACGTGATTGTAGAGAATGGAATTGTTGAGTAAAGCATTAAAAAGGCATCGCTCTTAACTTCTAATCATTACAGCATTAATTTTAGATAATGCTTTAATCGCTAATAGACTGAAACCTAAAATTAATTGTTTTTTGGTCTAGCCTTGGTAACCCTGATAGCCCTGCCCATCCACTCAACATCTTGAAGATCATCGATTGCTTTTTGTTCTTGAGCATCGTCGCCCATGTCAACGAAAGCGAAACCTCTTTTTCTTCCAGTTTCCCTTTCTAATGGCAACTTACAATTAGTGACTTCACCATAACTGCTAAAAACACCAACAATATCTTCAACCTCAGCATCAAACGAGAGATTCCCGATGTAAATAGTCATTGGATAACGGACCTATGAAGTAATAATGAATGGTCCGAAAAGGGAAAAACCTCAATGATTTGGCTAATAAGCAAAACTTGAAGAAAGCTATTTGGATAATTCATAAATATTCTAGATCTTTTTCCCCAAAAAAGGTCAAAACAAAAATTTGCTTTATCGTCCTGTAAAATTATCAAATAATATTTTTTTATCTTTTTGACTCAAGTAACTGTTGGAGAAAACGAAGGCATTGAATCAGCACTTCGCCGTTTTAAGCGTCAAGTTTCCAAAGCTGGCATCTTTGGAGAATTAAAGCGCCTGCGTCATCATGAAACTCCTGTTGAAAAATATAAGAGAAAATTACAACAAAGACGCAGAAGCAGAAGAAGGTAATTTAACCAGTGAAAAACTGAAGAAATTAAAATTTTAATACTCTTTTTTACCTTGTTTAATGGAAAAAGAAAACTGCTGGGTTTGGTTCAAAAGATCAGTGAAAGAAAGAGGTATATGGAAGGGAGGGTTTACATACAAAAAAGATGGGAATCCTGGTGTTCTGATTCAAAACCCAGGATATATTCAATGTCGGGTCCCTGAATGGCGAATAAGCACGAAAGAACCATTAGACAAGTACAAGGGGCCGAAAATACCCGAAAACTCTCCTTGGAAATTTATATAAAGTTATCAAGCTTTGTTGAACCATGTTTTGACTTTTAATTACTAAATTTCTAATTCACATTCACACGAAACAAAGGAGCTAAATATTTAACCACAGCAGGAGTAATTAATAAAACAGATATCAATCTAAATGCATGAATTGCCGCCACTGCAGCTCCTACTCCAAGCTCTGCTCCTACTAAGCTCATACCAAGAGTTCCCCCTGGAGCAGAGCCTAACAAGGCTATCAAAGGATCAATTCCAAATAAACGAACTACTAGAAACCCAAGAAAGAGACCTGTGAAAATCAAAGTGATCGTGATTAAAATTGCCGGCTTCCAAAGCGATTGCAGCTCTGAAATAGTATCTCGATTAATACCCGTGCCAATAACAGTCCCAACACCAATTCCAAGCAAAGTTTTGGTTCCCATAGGCCAATGAGCAGGTTCAAATTGCCCACTTATGCTTAAGCATCCAGCAGCCAAAATAGAACCTAGAAGAGGAGCAGCCGGAATACCACTAAGCAGCATCAAACTTCCCAGAGCAGCACCACTGAGGATGTATATGATCAAAGTCATTGGAGGATTCATAATCCAATAATCAAATCTATACAGTTAGTCTGATCTATTTTGTGTTTTTTAAATCAATTGATCAAAATCAATTAAAAAAAGAAAAACAACTTTGCCTTTGAATTTAATTATTATCTTAATGCTTGCAGAATAGTAGCAAAACCATCTCTGCAACTAAGTTTTAGCCAAGTCTGAGATGAAATTGTATCTTCTTCCCTTTTACTATTAATCTAATTTTCGATCAAAAAGGTCAACAAATTGTTAGTGTTTATCTCTCAATGATGATTTTTGTTATCAACAGATGTCCTGATGAAAGCAAATTTGACTTCTGAAATAAAACTTCTTGGGCCTAAATCAAAGGTTAAAGTCTTGTATATCAGACTGCCTTGCAACCCAATTTTCCCAATTGGACCGATTTATTTAGCTGATCATGTTCATAAATGCTTCCCAGAAATTCAACAATTAATTGTAGATTTAGCTTCCTTACCGATCTTAGATGTCGAGAGAATTTTAATAAACAATATAGAAAGTTTTAAACCCACACTACTAGTTTTTTCATGGAGAGATATACAAATTTATGCCCCTGTAGATGGTAGAGGAGGAAATCCATTACAAAATTCATTTGAAGTTTTTTATGCTCGCAATCCTCTCAAAAAAATTCGAGGTGCTTTAGGTGGTTTTCAACTACTAAGAAGTCATTATGGCGAAATATGGAGAAACCAAAGATTAATTAGAAAGGGATTACAATATGCAAAGAAATATAATCCAAGTGCATCAGCCATATTGGGAGGTGGTGCTGTTAGTGTTTTTTATAATCAATTAAAAAAATCACTTCCAAAAGGTACTATTATTTCCTTAGGGGAAGGAGAGCTGTTAATAGAAAAATTAATAAAAAAGGAACCTATTACTGATGAAAGATGTTTTGTGGTTGGTGAATCTCCCAGAGATGAACTAATTCATGAAAAACCAAATAATGTAATTAAAACTGCATGCAATTATAATTACATTCAATCTATCTGGCCTGAATTCAAATGGTATTTAGATGGTGGAGACTTCTATATTGGAGTACAAACCAAGAGAGGTTGTCCACATAACTGTTGTTACTGTATTTATACTGTCATTGAAGGCAAGAAAGTAAGAATCAACCCAGTAAATGAAGTTATTAAAGAAATCAAACAATTATACAATCTTGGCGTTCGGGGATTTTGGTTTACGGATGCCCAATTCATCCCTTCTAGAGGACATATTCAGAATGCTAAGGATATTCTGCAAGCTATCTTTGATGAAGGATTGCATGACATTCATTGGGCAGCATACATACGAGCTGACAATTTAGATGAAGAGTTAACTGAGTTAATGGTTCAAACAGGTATGAGCTATTTCGAAATTGGAATAACTTCTGGCTCCCAAGAACTTGTCCGAAAAATGAAAATGGGATACAACTTAAAAACAGTTCTGAAAAACTGTGAACTTCTAGCCAAAGCAGGATTTAAAGCTCAGGTTTCAGTAAACTACTCATTCAATGTCATAGATGAGCGTCCAGAGACAATAAGACAAACCGTTGCTTACCATAGAGAATTAGAGAAGATTTTTGGTGCTGATATTGTTGAACCTTCTATATTTTTCATAGGACTCCAACCTCATACTCTGCTAGAAAAATATGGACTAAAAAAAGGTTTATTAAAACCTGGTTATAACCCTATGAGTTTAATGCCTTGGACAGCCAGAAAACTCCTATGGAATCCTGAGCCTATGGGGAAGGAATTTGGAAGGGTATGTTTAGAAGCCTTTGATACAAATCCAAATGATTTCGGTAGAACAGTTATGAACTTATTAGAAAGAGATTATGGGATTTCATCTTTAACAGATGCATTAACTGTTGAGGCTAAAAATCGTCCCGTTCTTGCAAAAAACCTTCGTTGACAAACTATCGTAATTAATAAAATTATTATCCCAATAATGCCACCAATGGGATTCACCATATTTTTGCTAGGTCCTAATAAAAAATAAGGAGTATTACTAGAAAAAATAAGCATTCCCGAATCAAAAAGATACCAAATACCAACCAATCCACCATGCAAACCAATACATCCCCACAACGACCCTTTATCAATAGTTCGTCTTAAAGTTAGAACCAATCCTAAAAGAAACAGTCCAGTAAAAAAAGGAATCAAATGTAATAAACCAATATCAGGTCTGTAATGGAAAAAACTAAAAATTGCAGATTGAAAAATCATTCCTCTTTTCAATCCAAACAACAGGACCATTTCCTCCATTAACCAACCTCGAAAGACTATCTCCTCAGCAGAAACAAAACCCACTATCAACAATATTGCGTTTAATAATTCAGTAAATTTGATATAATTAACCTTATCCACCCAACCGCATAAGATAAAAAACAAACAAAGGATAACTAGAAGGAAAACAGAAAAAATAAACCCACTAAAAAATATTTTTAGTGCTATCAATTTATTATTAAAATCTAATCCTATAGATACCCATAGATTATCAGTTCTCCATCTAACCCTTCCCCAACTAGGCAGAACACATAGGAACAATATATATGTTATTGTGATGGCTATTATACTTAAATTATTGGAACTAATATCTTGATTAAATAAGTAAAAAAAATAACTTGAAGACCATCCAGCAGGATATAAAAATAAAAAAAGAGTAAGTGTTGGTATCCATTGCATCTTTTGATACAACCATCTGTTCCAAAGCTTGTAAATTGTTAATTTCAGCTTTCTAATTCAATGGTACTTGTTAAACCCTTTGCCTTTAGAGATTCAGAGTAAAATTCAGCGGGTTCCAAGTCACAAGTAATAACAAGTCCGACACCATTATTATGTGTTTCTAGCATAATATTTAAAGCATCCTGTTCACTTAATTGTGGAACGACCTGCCTTAAAGTTTCAACTACATAATCCATCGTATTAACTGGATCATTATGAAGTAAAACCTTATACTTTGGAGATATTTTTCTAACTCGTTGAACTTCCCGATCAATAACAGCAGTGTCTCCATCAGTTTGATTTGTCGAATCAACCATAATTAAACTGCCAAGATAATTAGCACCTTTTAACAAAGAATTTACCATGAGATTACGCATTAAAGTTTTACGATCCTTTGCATAGCTTTTTCGACATTTTCTCTGCTATTAAAAGCAGACAATCGAAAATAACCTTCTCCCGCAGCCCCAAATCCACTTCCTGGTGTGCCCACTACATTTGCTTTTTCAAGCAAGAAATCAAAGAAATCCCATGAGTTCATGTTTTTCGGTGTTTTTATCCATGCATAAGGGGCATTGATTGCTCCATAAACTTCAAATCCCGCAGAAGTCAAATTTGCTTTAATTATTTGGGCATTATCCATATAAAAACTTACTAATTTTTTGATTTGTATTTTCCCTTCTTTGGAGTAAACAGCTTCCGCCCCTCTCTGAACAACATAACTTACGCCATTGAATTTAGTGCTTTGTCGACGATTCCATAAAGACCACAAATCAACTTCTTCTCCGCCTGCTTTACCTTTTAAAGATTTGGGAATAACTGTAAAAGCACATCTTGTGCCAGTGAAGCCGGCATTTTTTGAAAAAGATCGAAACTCAATTGCACAATCTCTAGATCCCTCAATTTCAAAAATCGAATGAGGGATCGAGTCATCTTTGATGAAAGCTTCATAAGCAGCATCAAAAAGAATCAAAGAATTATTTTCTTTTGCATATTTCACCCAAGAAACTAATTGATCTCTAGTTGCTACTGCACCAGTGGGATTATTAGGAAAGCACAGATAAATTAAATCAAATCTATCTTCTGGAATTGGCGCCTCAAATCCATTCTCTGAATTAATTGGAATATAACTTAAACCTTTATATTCCCCTGCAAAGTTAGATTCTCCTGTCCTACCTGTCATCACATTCGTGTCGACATATACAGGATATACAGGATCAGTTACAGCTATCTTATTTTCCTTCCCAAGAATATCTAAAATATTACTGCTATCGCATTTGGAGCCATCTGAAACAAAGATTTCTTCCGCTGATATTTCACAACCACGAGAAACATAATCATTTTCAGCAATGCTTTCTCGCAGCCACTGATACCCCTGTTCTGGGCCATAGCCCCTAAAGCCATCTCGAGTTCCCATCTCCTCAATGGCCGCTTTCATGGCTTCACGACAAGCTAAAGGCAGAGGTTCAGTAACATCACCAATTCCTAGGCGGATCAAATCAGCATTAGGATTCTTAGTGCTAAAATCTTTAATTCTTCTAGAAATTTCTGGAAAAAGATAGCCTGCTTTTAATTTCAGGTAATTAGCATTAACTTGTACCACTTGAAAATCGCCAACATTAAATTTAAGTTCAGGATAATCCCTGAAACGCCTTCAAATCTTGAAACAAAGATGATTCCAGATTTAAAAACTAATTTTTTAACAGGGGCTAGAACTTAAAGCAATTAAATTAAATTAAAAGTGATCCTGTGTTAGTATTATTTTTGAGATCTATGAAAAGGGTTTAAGCCCCTAAGGTTCTCAATTAACGTCAGTTTTTCTTAAAGGGACACCTAGATTAAACGTTGGCAACTCCAGCGACTTCAACCGAATTATAATTAATTCCCACACCGAACAGTATTCAAAAATCTCTTTAAGTTTGTTAGGCGTTAAAAATTTCCAACAATTCTATTTGCAGTTTTTCTGCTAATCAATTTTTAATAGCTTAAAAAGCTCAAAATCTTATATGCCCCAGCAAATTATTATTGCTGAGCATTTGCGGATTGCCGCTCTGCTCACGGATGAAAGAATAGATGAATTAATCGTAGCTCAAGGTAGCTACCAAATCGGAGATATTTTCTTAGGAACCGTTGAAAATGTTCTTCCAGGGATTGATGCTGCTTTTGTCAATATTGGAGAAAGTGAAAAAAATGGTTTTATTCATGTCAATGATTTAGGTCCCCTTAGATTAAAAAACACAACTGCAGGAATAACAGAGTTACTCGAACCAAGGCAAAAGGTATTGGTTCAAGTAATGAAAGAGCCCACTGGGTCAAAAGGACCAAGATTAACTGGAAATATAGCTCTTCCTGGTAGATATTTAGTACTCCAACCTTATGGACAAGGTGTAAATATTTCGAGAAGAATAAACAAAGAAAGTGAAAGAAATCGTCTTAGAGCATTAGGAGTACTAGTCAAGCCCCCAAGTACTGGTCTTTTAATCAGAACAGAAGCAGAGGATATTTCTGAAGAATTTTTAATTGATGATCTTGAAAATCTTCTCAAACAATGGGAGCTTATTCAACAAGCATCTGAGAGTTGTAGTCCGCCAATTCTCTTAAATAGAGATGAAGACTTTATTCATAGAATTCTGAGAGATCATACAGGTCAAAACGTTACTCAGATTGTTGTAGATAATACGGAAGCGATTGATCGTGTTAAAAGTTTTATTGGCAAAGATAGTAAAGAACTAGCAATAGAATTACATTGCGATTCTAAAAATATCTTAGAAAAATATAGAGTCATATCTTCAATTAATGAAGCATTAAAGCCCAGAGTAGATCTTCCCTCTGGTGGATATATAATAATAGAGCCAACAGAAGCATTGACAGTTATTGATGTCAACTCAGGCTCGTTTACACGATCTGCGAATTCCAGAGAAACAGTTTTATGGACTAATTGTGAAGCAGCTATTGAGATAGCAAGACAATTAAAATTAAGGAATATAGGTGGAGTAATCATCATTGATTTTATAGATATGGATACAAAAAGAGACCAACTTCAATTATTAGAACATTTCACATCTGCTATTAATGGAGACTCAGCGCGGCCACAAATAGCTTCACTTACAGAACTTGGACTTGTTGAGCTTACAAGAAAAAGACAAGGTCAAAATATATATGAATTATTTGGGAAAACTTCTCCCAACTCCCAAGTAGATGGTCGTATTCAAAACATTACTATTCAAGATATTAATTTAACAAGCTCGCCAGAAGCTGGTGTCATAAATTCATCTTCAATCGCAGGTGAAGATTTACAATCTATACAAGAAAATAATACCAAAAAGAAGCGTATTAATAAAGGGAAAGAGATAGAAACAAACTTAATAAATGAAGATCATAAACAAGCAACTAATACTTTAATGCCTACATCCTCAGATATAATTAGAGACGATATTAGTTTAGACAATAATAAAAAGAAAGAGAATACTATCCTAAATATAAAGATGAATAGCAATGAAGAGCTAGTTTATAGTTTGATGGGTTTAGATCCTATCCTTCTTTTAGAACAGACCCCAATATCTGAAAACTATACTGTTAACATTATTAGACCTGGGGAAGAGACAGGAGTAGAAGAAAAAAATAACATACTTGAGAAAACTGAACAAAGCACATTTAATAATTCCAATGTCAAGCGTCAAAAAAATAATAAGGATCTTATTCGTCTCAAGACAGATAGCTCTAGTCAACAAAAATCAACTAATTCTAAAGAAGAAGAGAAAATCAATATAGAGTTAGATCAACATACTAATGAATTAATTGGTGCTGATAATCTTTCAGTAAATGATAACAATGAATTAATTTCCACGGAATCACAAGAGGTCAATGAGGATCCAAGACGAAAAAGAAGGAGATCTTCAGCTTCTTCTTAAACATGAAAGATAAGAAATCACTGACTGCAGGAGTTGATGAGGTAGGGAAAGGTTGTTTATTTGGTCCTGTTTTCGCAGGAGCGGTAATATTAAGCAAAGCGCACGAAGAAAATCTCTTAAATCAAGGCTTACAAGACAGTAAAAAATTAAGCCCCCGACAAAGACATAACTTGGTTCCTTTAATAAAAAAAAACTCATTAGCTTGGTCGATAGGTCAGGCCTCAGCAAGAGAAATTGACAGTATCGGTATTCGAGAGGCTACTGAAAAAGCGATGCTTAGAGCATTAGAAAAATTTCTATCCCCACCAGAATTAATTCTTGTGGATGGAATGTTACCCATTCGCCTGTGGCCAGGGAAGCAAAAAACACAGATTCGAGGTGAAAGTCATTTCGCATCAATTGCGGCTGCCAGTGTTCTAGCTAAAGAAGCCCGAGATGAATTAATTAAACGACTAGCCCGCAAATACAGTCTTTATGGACTTGAAAAAAACAAAGGGTATGGAACTGAAATACATAGAAAAAACTTAATTAAAGAAGGTGCAACAAAACTCCACCGAAAAAGTTTTCTCTCCAAATTGAAAATAGATAGACATTAATTTTGTAACTAATTTTCTTTACACCAATTATTAAAGTCAACAATTAACTGCTTCTCTACCCTAGCCTTTATTCCTAACAAAATTCCATTTAATATTGTTTGCCCAGTTGACTCGAGCATTTTGGGAGGAATTAATCTCAATAGCTGAGGTTGACTGACTGTCACACCTAAAAGCGCTTCACCTCCAAGGCCTGATGGTTTTGCTTCCAGAATTGCATCTAAAGTTAAATCGAAATCATCAACTAATCCCAAGCCATCCAAGTGACTTTCGGTAACAAACATTCTGATTTTCCTATCAGTATTTTCTACACCTATTGATACGACTGGATTTATTTGCAGTTGAAAAACCTGAAAACTTGTGACTTCGTATCTAAAGCTACCTGGCCCCAAAGGAGTCAATTTCTTAGGATCAAGCATTGCTCCTACAACTCTTTCCTGTTGTAAGAGATAATCAGGTAGTTGCTCCTCATTATCTTGAACAACTAGATCAATTTTTTGTCGTGCTTTAAAGGCAAGAGACATTATCAAAAACTTGTTCAGCTTGATCTTATCGGCATTTACCCCATTTTTTTTATCTAATGTCAACTCGAGTGGCCTACCTTGGACCTAAAGGAACATACGCAGAGAAGGCAGCAAAAGCGCTAGCAGCCTTAGAAAGGCTTGAATCCCCACAGTTCTCGCCATACAAAGGCTTAAGGTCTGTGGTTGATAATCTTGCAAACAATCTTTGTGAAGCAGCCGTAGTACCAATTGAAAATTCAGTAGAAGGTGGCGTTACAACAACATTAGATTCTCTATGGAGACATGAAAATCTATTTATTCACAGAGCACTAGTACTTCCTATCAAGCACTCCTTAATGAGCAGCGGATCAATATCAACTATTTCAGAGGTACTTTCCCATCCTCAGGCAATTGCTCAATGCAGCCAGTGGTTAAACGACAATATTCCAAATGCAGTTCATCTACCAACCAATTCCACGGCAGAGGCGATAAGAATGGTTAAAGGTAGCTCATTTAGAGCCGCGATAGGATCCAAAGATGCAAATGAAGAACTAAATGTTCTGGCTTATCCAATTAATGATATCGAAGGTAATTGCACTAGGTTCGTTCTTCTGAGTAAGAAGAACATAAAAGTAGATGGCAACAAAGCAAGTATGGCTTTTTCTCTTAAGTCAAATAGTCCAGGTGCATTACTAAAGGCGTTGAATTGTATCGCAAATCTTGGCCTGAATATGAGTAGAATTGAATCTCGTCCCTCTAAAAGAGAATTAGGCGAGTATGTTTTTTTCATAGATCTTGATTTAAATCATTCTAATAAAAAAGACTTTGGGAGAATTACTGAGGAGTTATCTCCACTTTGCAATCAAATAATTAATTTTGGATGTTATTTCGGATCAGAAGGTGAGTAATTTATCCTCTTGATTTGAACACTCCAAATTTCATCAAACCTGTTGAAAAAGCCCATCTCATCATCAGTATCGTTGGAATTTCTCTAAATGCTTTCAGGATTGATCTGAGCCCTAATTTTAATATGGATGAAGGTCTTCTAAAACCTTCATATATAGATTCATTCCAAGATTGAATTGTGTATTTTGTCCAATTAGAAGACTCAACAGAACATCCACAATAAGGACTATTTAATAAATTGTTTTTAAATCCTTCAATACTTGAAAATTCAGGGTGGGTCCATTGAATTAATAATTGATTCATAATGAACTTTTCAAATGAATTTAAAGGATGCTTTTTTGAATCTCTTTGATTCCAATCTGCAATTGCCAAAACACCCCCCGGCCTAAGAACCCTGAGCATCTCATCTGCAAAGGTTTGCTTATCAAGCATGTGAGGACCAGCTTCAACGCTCCAAACGCCGTCAAAGCTACCTTTGTCAAACTTTAAGTCAAGTGCATTCATTACCTCAAAACGACAAAAATCCTTATTATCTGTTAATTCATTTGCTCTTTTAATTTGTTCTTGACTTATGGAAATACCAATAACATCAAATCCATAGTGGTTAGATAATATTCTTGAACTTCCGCCAATTCCACATCCTACATCTAAAACCCTTGAGCCTTTTGGTAATTTATGCAAACCGCTCCAACGAACTAATTCATGAACAAAATCAACCTTAGCTTTCCTAAAGTCTTTTTTTATTCTTCGTTTTTCGTAAAAGCCAAGATGAATATGTTCGCCCCAGAGATTTTCTAATAATCGATCATTAGTCCATGAATCATATGACGATGCAACACTGCTAACAGAATCATATCTACGACTTTTCTTGAGCCATTGAGTACTTAAGGTGAGTAGCAAAAAAGCACTAAATAAAAAAATTAATATCCATTGCATGATTAATTATTGGCTTGATCAGCATTTGAAAAAGTATCTTTTAAAGCAGTTCTTGCAGCAAGTTGTCTTCTTGTGTGATCAAGAAGTTCGTATTCTCTCTCTAAACGTTGCGCGGTATTTGTTAATTCTAATAAATTTTGCTGTTCACTCGCTACTGGGCCTCCAAGATGAGCAGCTATCCAAAAAGACAATTCTCTGGGGATATCAGGCAAAGAATCAGGGAGTTCCTTCTCAGATTCAGTTAATTTCGAAGTCAGCGAAACTACATCCCTGAGAGCAATAGCAACGGAGTCCTTTAGTTCTATTAGTTTTTTTTGATCTGATATTTTATCATCATCAACCCAACTAACTAAAGCGTTAATAAAAGGAGTTTCGCTAATAATTTCTAGAATTCTAAATCTTTGCTGTCCAATAGTAACAATATTGCTTCTACCATCTTGTGAGGTTTGATGCTTGATGATCTCAGCACAACAACCAACATCTGCCATTTTTTTTGCTATTGGATCCCATCTAACAACTCCAAAACGGCTATCGGATTTCAATACAGACTGAAGCATCACCCTGTAACGCGTCTCAAAAATATGAAGTGGCAAGTACTCCTGAGGAAAAAGCACAACCTCAGGCAATGGGAAAAGTGGTAACTCCCTAACTGAAAGTTCGCTCAAATGGGTTTTCCTAATTAAATCTATCCTAGGTAATCAATCTCTGGTTTGAGAGAAAAAGCTCTAGAGCTTAACTTCTATATCAACTCCACTAGGAAGATCTAACTTCATTAAAGCATCTATAGTCTTTGCTGAAGGGCTGTAAATATCGATAATTCGTCTATGTGTTCTTGTTTCAAAATGCTCTCTTGAATCTTTATCAACATGAGGCGAACGAAGAACACAATAAATTTTTCTCTTTGTTGGAAGAGGAATAGGCCCTATTGCTGAAGCTGCTGTAGTGTCTGCAGTCTCAATAATCTTCTCGCAAGACAAATCAAGCATTCTCCTATCAAAAGCCTTTAGGCGTATGCGTATTTTTTGCTGTGCAATTGCAGTTGACATAATGGTATTACCAAAAGGTAATTAGGTTTTCTAGGTTCTTTTAAAAATGAACCAATTAGCTCATTTGTTTATTTAATTTAAAGGATGACCTGAATAAATTACAAGTCATCCTCTTAATCATTACTCAATAATTTTGGAAACTACTCCAGCTCCAATGGTACGTCCACCCTCGCGAATTGCGAATCTCATTCCTTGCTCAATAGCAACAGGAGCTATTAATTCTCCAGTCATTTTTATTCTGTCACCGGGCATAACCATTTCAACGTTACTGCCATCATCAGATGTGAATGCAGTAATTTGACCTGTTACATCAGTAGTACGAATGTAAAACTGAGGACGATATCCAGCAAAGAAAGGGGTATGACGACCACCCTCTTCTTTTTTCAATACATAAACCTCACCTTCAAATTTAGTGTGAGGAGTAATAGATCCTTTTTTAACAAGAACCATTCCTCTTTCAATATCTTCCTTCTGGATACCTCGTAATAGAAGTCCAACGTTGTCTCCAGCCATACCTTCATCAAGAAGTTTTCTAAACATCTCGACACCGGTAACAGTTGTAAGTCTTGTATCTCTAATTCCTACAATTTCGACCTCCTCTCCGACTGTTACTTTTCCTCTTTCAATTCGTCCAGTAGCAACTGTTCCACGACCAGTAATTGAGAACACGTCTTCTACAGCCATTAAGAAAGGCTTATCAATTTCACGTTCTGGTTCTGGAATGGAAGAATCAACAGCAGTCATCAATTCATCTATTTTTGTCTCCCAATCTGCTTCTCCTTCAATAGCTTTTAATCCTGAAACTTGAACAACAGGGATGTCATCGCCAGGGAAGTCATAACTTGTGAGAAGTTCACGTATCTCCATTTCTACAAGTTCGATCATTTCTTCATCATCGACCATGTCACATTTGTTTAGTGCAACAACCAATGCAGGTACACCAACCTGCTTGGCCAAAAGAATATGCTCTTTTGTTTGTGCCATTGCTCCATCTGTAGCTGCTACAACAAGAATTGCACCATCCATCTGAGCAGCACCTGTGATCATGTTTTTTACATAATCAGCGTGACCTGGGCAATCAACATGAGCATAATGCCTACCATCAGTTTCATATTCAACGTGAGCAGTGTTGATTGTGATCCCGCGTTCACGCTCTTCTGGAGCTCCATCAATTTCAGCGTAATCTTGCGCTTCGGCTTGACCTTTTTTGGCTAAAACCTTTGTGATTGCAGCAGTAAGTGTTGTTTTGCCATGGTCAACGTGGCCAATAGTACCTATGTTGACGTGAGGTTTGTTCCTCTCAAACTTCTCGCGAGCCATTTTTTTTAAAGAATCGGGGGTTGGTTAGTAAATTTTAGAGATCAGGAATTGCCCTGATTCTTGGAGATAATTGCTTCAGCAACATTACGAGGGACTTCCTCGTAGGTGCTGAACTCCATTGAGAAAATACCCCGACCTTGAGTCATTGATCGGAGTTGAGTGGCATAGCCAAACATTTCGGCTAATGGCACTTTTGCCTGGACTTTGGATTGTCCATCATCGATGGATTGACCTTCAACCTGACCTCGTCTAGAGGACAGATCTCCAATTATAGAGCCTAGGAAGTCCTCAGGCACTTCTACCTCAACTTTCATCATAGGTTCTAGAAGGACAGGATTGCACTTCTTGATTCCATCTTTGAAAGCCATTGAGCCAGCAATTTTGAAAGCCATCTCTGATGAGTCAACATCATGATAAGAGCCATCAACCAATGTAACTTTTACATCAATTAAAGGATAGCCAGCAATCACACCAGACTCACACGTTTCTTTCATTCCTGATTCAGCAGGTTTTATATATTCTTTTGGAACAGAACCACCTACGATTTTATTTACGAACTCGAAACCAGTCCCTGGATCACCTGGCTCAACTTCAATAACAACATGACCATACTGCCCTTTACCTCCTGTTTGTCTTGCAAATTTTCCTTCACCTGAGGAGCTGGCTCTAATTGTTTCTCTATAAGAAACTTGAGGTGCTCCAATATTTGCCTCTACCTTAAATTCTCTCAACATACGATCCACCAAAATCTCTAGGTGAAGTTCACCCATTCCTGCAATGACAGTTTGATTTGTCTCTTGATCGGTACTGACTCTGAACGTTGGATCCTCCTCAGAGAGAGATGTCAGCGCTTTCCCTAGCTTTTCCATATCACTCTTTGTCTTGGGTTCTACCGCAACTGAAATAACTGGCTCAGGGATATAAAGAGTTTCGAGAACAATTGCCTCTTCGGAAGCACATAAAGTATCTCCAGTTGTTGTATTTTTCAGACCAAGCACAGCCCCAAGATCCCCAGCTCTTAATTCATCGACTTCCTCACGATCATCAGCTTTTAAAATGATCAACCTAGATATTCTCTCTTTTGCATCCTTAGTTGAGTTAAGAACATAACTTCCTTTTTCAAGGACACCGGAATACATACGAACAAAAGTCAATTTGCCATATGGATCAGCCATTACCTTGAATGCAAGCGCGCTAAATGGAGCGCTATCATCGGAAGGTCTAACAGCTTCTTTCCCATTAGGAAGCAAACCCTGTATAGGAGGGACATCAACAGGTGCAGGGAGATAATTAACTACTGCATCCAGCAATAATTGAACCCCTTTATTTTTAAAAGCTGAACCACATAACATTGGAACCAAACCATGCTTAAGAACACCTTCCCTAATTCCAGTTTTGAGTTGTTCAATTGTTAACTCACCATTTTCTAGAAAAGCTTCAAGCAATTCTTCCTCAGTTTCTGCTATTGACTCCATTAATTTGGCTCGCCAGTCAGAGACTAAATCAACCATATCTGATGGAACATCAGTCTGCTCAATATCTTTGCCAAGATCATCTTTATAGATATATGCCTTATTTTCTACTAGATCAATGATGCCCTTCAAGTCATTTTCGGCTCCAATAGGTAACTGAATTGGAACTGCATTAGCTTTTAATCTATCTTTAATTTGGCCATGTACTTTAAGGAAATCTGCTCCAGTTCTATCCATTTTATTGACAAATACCATTCTTGGGACTGAATACCTATCGGCTTGACGCCAAACTGTTTCAGATTGAGGCTGTACTCCACCCACCGCGCAAAAGACAGCTATTACACCGTCAAGAACCCTCATCGAGCGCTCAACTTCAATAGTGAAGTCAACGTGTCCAGGGGTATCAATGATATTTATACGGTGATCGTCCCATGTAGTCGAAATTGCCGCAGCTGTAATGGTAATTCCTCTTTCTCTTTCTTGGGCCATCCAATCGGTGACTGCGGCACCATCATGGACCTCTCCCATTTTGTGAACAACACCTGAATAGAAAAGAATTCTTTCAGTACAAGTGGTTTTACCAGCATCAATATGTGCAGCAATCCCGATATTTCTAATTCGTTCTAAAGGAAAGGCGCGTGCCACAGAAAATACTCCGACTAAAGGGCTTTAAAATGCGCATGGACTCTACAACTAAGCATGCTAAAAAAGAAATATTTTGAGAATTTAAATAGAAAAATTTGACCTAAATCAATAGCGATAATGAGCAAAAGCTTTATTTGCTTCGGCCATCTTATGGGTCTCTTCCCTCTTCCTCACTGCATTTCCAGCTTCATTAGCTGCATCCATAAGCTCCCCAGCAAGTTTTTGAGCCATGCTTCTTCCATTTCTTGATCTTGAGAAATTTACCAACCACCTGAGTGCCATTGCTGTCCCTCTTTCTTGACGGACTTCCATTGGAACCTGATATGTAGCTCCACCAACTCTTCTAGCTCTAACTTCAACAAGAGGTGTGACATTTTTCACTGCTGTTTCAAATAATTCAATGGGGTCTGAACCAGTTCGTTCGTTAATCAACCCAAAGGCATCGGAAAGAATTTTTTGAGCTGTTGATTTCTTCCCGTGCTTCATCAATCGATGGACCATCATACTTGCCAATCGATTATTGAACTGAGGATCAGGGAGAACAGGTCTTTTTTCAGCTGCGTTTCTTCTTGACATGAAATAAAAATGTATGGGGGAAATTCAATAAATCAAAATAATTTTTTATTCTTTAGGAGATTTAGCTCCATATTTTGATCTTGACTGTCTACGGTCTTTAACGCCAGCAGTATCAAGAGTTCCTCTGACTATGTGATATCTAACTCCTGGTAGATCTTTAACTCTGCCACCTCTGAGCAAAACGACAGAGTGTTCCTGAAGATTGTGACCAATACCACCAATGTAAGCAGTTACCTCAAAACCTGAGGTTAATCTGACACGAGCTACTTTCCTAAGAGCCGAGTTAGGTTTTTTGGGAGTTGAGGTATAAACCCTTGTACATACTCCTCGCCTTTCTGGACAACCTCGCAAAGCAGGAGATTTTGTCTTTGTTTTAAGAGTCTTTCGCTCTGTTCTTATCAACTGTTGAATGGTTGGCATTAATTTAATATTTGGTCTAGGTTCGACCAGATTCAACAATTCTTCAGATTACTTGGTCAACCACCCAAATTCATAGTTTTTTTCAATTAATATTTTATTTTTATTCAGGTTTAAGCATAAGTACAAAATATTTTCAAGAAAGTATTGAATAAAAAACTTCTTAGTAGACAAAGATGTTTAAGATGTAACCCTAGGATCTATCAAATTATTCTAATCAGCTTTTTCAAGCTTACCGATAGCACTTTTGTAAGAAAAGAAAAAATAGTAAGTTAAAAACATGCACCAACGAACATCAAGATCAAATTGGCCCTATTGCGATAGCACCTATCCTGATGCCTTTTCTGGGGAAAAAGATTCTTGTGGTGTTGGCTTCATAGCTAGCGTTGAAGGCAAACAAAATCATTGGGTCTTATCTCAGGCAGTCCGTGGTCTCAGCTGTATGGAGCACAGAGGTGGTTGCGGCGGAGATGGCGACTCGGGTGATGGTGCAGGGATTTTATGTGAAATTCCATGGTCATATTTAAAGCAAGTTTGGGCCACGGCTAAACAATGCGATCCCCAACGATCAGGGATAGGTATGATTTTCATGCCTAAAGATCCAAATAATAGAGAAATAGCGAAGAAGATATGTGAGAGGGAAGCTGAGTCTTTAGGGTTAACTTCCAAAGGGTGGAGAGATGTTCCTGTTCATGAAGAAGTTTTAGGCAAACTTGCAAGAGAAAATGAACCATTTATTACACAATGGATAGTTGATATTGAGGATAAAGAAATTAATCTTGAGGCTTTACTTTTTAGATTAAAACAAAGGATTTCAAATAGAGCTAATATAGAATTAAAGGGAGATAAATTAGGACTCTATATATGCTCTTTAAGTAGCAAAACAATTGTATATAAAGGGATGGTCAGATCAGAAATATTGGCGCCTTTTTATAAAGATTTAAAGGATGATAGATTCGAAGTTTCATATGCTGTATACCATAGAAGATTTAGTACAAACACTTTACCAAAATGGCCATTGGCGCAACCCATGAGACTTTTAGGTCATAATGGAGAAATAAATACCTTGCTTGGAAATATAAATTGGGCAAAAGCATCAGAAACAGATATAAGTTCAGTATGGAAAGAAAATGCAAATGATCTAAAACCAATTGTAAATAATGTATTTAGTGATTCAGCTAATCTAGATTTAAATCTTGAATTATTAGTTCGAAGTGGACGACCAATAACTGATAGTTTATTAACACTTATCCCTGAAGCTTTCAGAGACCAACCTGAATTAATAGATAAACCTGAAATAACTGCTTTTTATGAATACGCAGCAGGAACTCAGGAGCCATGGGATGGGCCAGCATTAATAGTCTTTACTGATGGAAGAAATGTAGGGGCCACACTTGATAGAAATGGTTTAAGACCAGCTCGCTATTGCATCACCAAAAATGGATATGTTGTAATGGGATCTGAAACAGGTGTTGTTGAATTAGATGAACATCAAATCCAAGAAAAAGGTCGGCTTGGTCCAGGACAAATGCTAGCAGTAGACTTAGAAAAAAAGAGGATTTTACGTAACTGGGATGTCAAAGAAGAGTCAGCAAACAGATATCCATACTTAGACTGGTTAAAAGCAAATCGAATCAATCTTAACAACCAAAATTGGGAAGTAAATCATAAATTCGATAAACAAGAGTTACTGCAGCAACAAATTGCATTTGGATTTAGTGCAGAAGATTTTGATTACATAATTAATAGCATGGCAGCAAATGCAAAAGAACCAACTTATTGCATGGGAGATGATATTCCACTAGCCATACTTTCTAATAAATCACATATTCTTTATGACTATTTCAAGCAAAGATTTGCACAAGTTACTAATCCACCCATTGATCCTCTTAGAGAAAAACTTGTTACTAGCTTAGAAATGCATCTTGGAGTTAGGAAAGCACCACTAAGTCCTAAAGCAGAATCCGCAAGACTAATTCATATTAAATCACCAATAATTAATGAAAAAGAATTAAATTCAATAAAAAAATTAGGGCTTAATTACAAGGAAATATCCATATTAATTCCTATTAATAATGATAAACTAAACTTAGAAAAAGGTCTGAAAAATCTATGCCAAGAAGCAGAAGATAGTGTCATTAATGGTGGAGAAATACTCATCCTCTCAGATAGAAATGTTAATAGAGAGAATTCCTACATTCCCCCTCTTCTTGCTGTCGGAGCAGTACATCATCACTTGCTTAGAAAGGGGCTGAGGCTAAAAACCTCGATAATCATAGATACAGCTCAATGCTGGAGTACTCATCACATAGCCTGTCTGATTGGATTTGGGGCAAGTGCAATTTGTCCTTGGCTGACTTGGGAAACTACACGCCATTGGTGGCAATTACCTAAAACTCAAAAACTTATTTCCGATGGGAAGTTGTCTAATTTATCTATAGAAATTGCTCAAGAAAATGTTAAGAAAGCAATGGAAGATGGATTAAGAAAAATACTTTCAAAAATAGGAATCTCTGTCCTAGCAAGTTATCACGGAGCACAAATCTTTGAAGCCATCGGTATCGGTGCAGACTTAATTGATTTAGCTTTCAAGGGAACTACCAGTCGTATAGCAGGACTAACGCTGAGTGAATTATCAATCGAGACAATTTCATTTCATAAAAAAGCTTTCCCAGAACTAGAGCAAAAAAAACTTGATTTTAATGGATTTGTTCAATATCGAAATAGTGGAGAATTTCATTTAAATAATCCAGAAATGTCAAAAATTCTTCATGCTGCAGTGAAAGCTGGACCTGGATATGACCACTTCAAAACTTATCAACAACTTCTAGAAAATCGTCCCGCTACTACCCTCAGAGATCTCATTACATTTAAGACAGCTAGTCAGCCTTTACCTCTTGATCAAATAGAGAGTGTTGAGAGTATTTGTCAAAGATTTTGCACCGGTGGAATGAGTTTAGGTGCCCTATCTAGGGAAGCGCATGAAGTTCTTGCAATAGCAATGAATAGAATTGGAGGAAAAAGTAATAGTGGTGAAGGAGGGGAAGATCCTGCGAGATTCAATGTCCTCCAGGATGTTGATGAAAATAATCAATCAAAAACATTACCCAATCTAAAAGGACTGAAAAATGGAGATACCGCATGTTCTGCAATTAAACAAATTGCGTCTGGCCGATTTGGTGTAACTCCTGAATATCTAACTAGCGGAAAACAATTAGAAATCAAAGTAGCTCAAGGTGCAAAGCCTGGAGAAGGTGGCCAATTACCTGGACCAAAGGTTGATGAATATATAGCCAAGCTGCGTAATAGCAAACCAGGAGTATCTCTTATTTCTCCTCCTCCTCATCATGATATCTATTCCATAGAAGATCTTGCCCAACTTATTCATGACTTACATCAAATAAATCCAACTGCAAAAGTCAGTGTGAAATTAGTTGCTGAAATAGGGATTGGCACAATTGCAGGCGGAGTAGCAAAAGCCAATGCTGATGTCATCCAAATTTCAGGACATGATGGTGGTACAGGTGCATCTCCACTTAGTTCAATTAAACATGCTGGTTTGCCATGGGAACTTGGATTAACGGAAGTTCATCGCTCTTTATTAGAAAATGGTCTTCGCGAAAGGGTTTTATTAAGAGCAGATGGAGGTTTAAAGACAGGATGGGATGTCCTGATTGCAGCTTTACTTGGAGCAGAAGAATATGGTTTTGGAACAATCGCAATGATTGCCGAAGGTTGCATAATGGCGAGGATTTGCCATACAAATAAATGTCCAGTGGGTGTAGCAACTCAACAAGAAGGCTTAAGAAAAAGATTCCCTGGATTACCAGAACATGTTGTTAACTTTTTTATCTTCGTAGCTGAGGAAGTCAGACAATTGATGAGTCAAGTTGGAGTAGCAAAAGTCGAGGATCTTATTGGAAGAACAGAGCTATTAATTCCTAGGAATCTAGACTTAACAAAAACAAAACGAGTGGACCTATCTAGCCTGCTCAAACCATTAGAAAACTCAACCGATCGTTCATGGTTAAACCATGAAATTCAAGCTCACAGCAATGGAGAAGTTCTTGAGAATTCTCTACTCAAAGATGAAAAAATTTGCAATACAATTCAAACTCAGGGAAACATCAC
The DNA here is from genome assembly GCF_027359355.1 of Prochlorococcus marinus str. MIT 1214. Classification (NCBI taxonomy): domain Bacteria; kingdom Bacillati; phylum Cyanobacteriota; class Cyanophyceae; order Synechococcales; family Prochlorococcaceae; genus Prochlorococcus; species Prochlorococcus marinus. The sequence goes on from NZ_CP114777.1 coordinate 1,069,916, forward strand.
TAAAGAAATTTCAATTGTCAATACAGACAGAAGTGTTTGTGCGCGAATCTCTGGAGAAATAGCCAAAAAATACGGAAATAAAGGTTTTAATGGGAATTTAAATTTGATATTTAAAGGTTCAGCTGGGCAAAGTTTTGGTGCGTTTATTTTAAGAGGAATGAATATTTCTTTAATAGGAGAGGCTAATGATTATGTAGGCAAAGGTATTAACGGAGGTTCCATTACCATTGTTCCAGAAATCATCAATAACACATCTAACACTCAAGTTATAATTGGCAACACGTGTCTATATGGAGCAACTGGTGGAAAATTATTCGCACTTGGAATAGCAGGTGAGCGTTTTGGAGTTCGCAATAGCGGTGCTCATGCTGTTATTGAAGGAGCAGGAGACCATTGTTGCGAATATATGACTGGAGGAGTAGTTGTTGTGCTCGGAAAAACTGGAAGAAATATTGGAGCAGGAATGACTGGAGGCATAGCATTTATTCTTGATCAAAAAAATGAACTTGACTTAAGAATGAATAAAGAAATTGTTGAAGTTCATCATCTAACTTCAACTAATCAAGAAAAATTCTTAAAAGAACTCATTATTGAATATCATCAGAAAACTAAAAGTCCTAAGGCAAACAAGATTCTCTCAGGTTGGTCTTCTTGGAAAAATTTATTTAAAATAATAGTTCCTCCAAGCGAAAAAAATAAATTAGGTATTGAGGAAGCTCTTGAAAAAGCAACAATATAGACAGAGAGAATGCCTATATTTATTAAGACAGAAAAATTCAAGAAGGAAACTTTAGAATTATCAAATAGTGAAAGAAAAAACTTCTTGTTAATGCATAAAGAATGGGTGAAAAAGATTAGTCAATTAGGCCATTACATCCATAGCGGATATTTAATAAATGAAAAAAAAATTCCAGGCGGTGGAGGTTTATTAATTCTTGAAGCAAAGGATTACTTAACAGCAAAAAAGATCATAGAAAATGATCCCATGATTAAAAATAATTTAGTTATCTGGGATCTTCAAGAATGGATATCAGTTGATGGAAGTCAACCAAAGTTTTCAAATCACCTTGGATGAGACATCATTAATTTTTTAACTTCTCCTGCGTGATAACTACTTCTAGTTAATGGTGAACTGATGACCTGCAAAAATCCTAATTTATTTTCTCCCTCAATACGGTAACTATCAAATTGAGAAGGAGATACAAATCTATTAACAGGTAAATGTTTTGGGCCTGGTGATAAATATTGGCCAATAGTTACGATATCAACTTTATTTAGATGCAGATCAGAAAGAACACTCAAAATCTCTTCATCTGTTTCCCCTAATCCAGCCATTAAGCCAGATTTCGTATACACTCTTGGCCAACCTTCACGAACTCTTTTTAATAATTCCAAAGACCTTTCATATATTCCTTGAGGTCTGACTCTTGGATATAGCCTTGGAACAGTCTCGATATTGTGATTTAGTACATTTGGAGCGGCATCCAAAATAACTTTTAAAGCATCCCAATTACCGCAAAGATCTGGAATTAAAACTTCAATAGAGGTAAACGGGGATCTGCTTTGAACAGCCTTAATACATTTCAAAAATTGACTAGCGCCACCATCTTCTAAGTCATCACGATTGACGGAAGTTATAACGACATGAGTCAAGCGCATCCTGAAAACAGCTTCACCTAAACGATCAGGTTCTGATGGGTCTAAAAGCCTTTTCGAATTATCAAATGAAATATCGCAATAAGGGCATTTCCGAGTGCATGCAGGTCCCATTATTAAAAAAGTAGCAGTTCCTCCTGCAAAACATTCTCCAATATTTGGACAACTTGCTTCCTGACAAACTGTATTGAGTTTTAAATCAACTAATAGATCAGCAACATTGCCAATCCTCTCTTGCTGTGGTGCCTTAACACGTAACCAGTCTGGTTTAAGCAAAGCTCTTTTAATAACAAACTAACTTTAGAAAGAATTTACAGATTGACTTGATTTTTTAACTTCTTCTCAATTTGATAACTAAAAATAAGATTAAAACTAAATATTCGATTTTCTGGTTCGTAGTAATCAAAAACAATTAATTAGAGAAATAGCCTCTTGGAGTCAAAAATCTATTGTTTTTAAGAACACTCTGACTATTACCAATGACCAAAATAGTAAGCATATCGACCTGATCAAATGGCAAGGTTGCGAGTGTATGAATTTCAATACTTTCATCTGGCCTCCCAAGCTCTCTAGCGATAGCAACAGGTGTGCACGGTTTCCGAAATTCGAGTAGCAAATCAACTGTCTTTTTTAGCTGCCAATTACGTTTTTTTGATTTTGGATTAAATATTGCAATAACAAAGTCACCTATCGCTGCACTTTTAATTCTCCTCTCAATTTGATCCCACGGAGTCAAAAGATCACTTAAGGAGATAGAACAAAAATCATGCATAAAAGGAGCTCCTAGCCTTGCGGCAGCCATCTGAAAAGAGCTAATGCCTGGATGCACTTGAAATAAAGGCCTTGAATCAATCTTTTCATGTAGCCAAAGTTCAAGAGCCAACCCTGCCATTCCATAAATTCCACTGTCGCCAGATGAAATAAGCGCAACTTTTACCCCCTCTTTTGCAAGATCAAGAGCGTATTGACATCGATCTTTTTCAAAAGTTAATTCAGAATCAATACGAACCTGTTCAGGACGGCGAATTGAATCCAAATAATTTAAGTAAGGGGTATAACCGATCCAAGCAGAGCATCTAGTTAAAGCTCGACGAGAGTCAGAGGTAAGCATTTCCAAGTCTCCAGGGCCACTGCCAATTAAATGCAATTCTCCTTTATGAGGTGCAAAGGGAATTGATAACTCGACCAATGCAATTGTTACGGCACCACACTCATCCTCATTGGAATAATAGATTTTTTTTTCTTGTATTAATCTTCCAGACTGACCTCCTAACAAAATTGCCGCAGCTTCAGCGACTGAGGCAGTTCCCATTTCCTTCAAAACTACATTTGAAGGAGTTGGCACGTTGACTTGTGAAAGTTCAGGGGCACTAAAAAAATAAATTGGCCATTCGTTTTTTTTTGACAAATTCAATAATCCTATTTCATCATTTTTTTTATCAATCGTTGCTAAACAAGAGATTGAAAGAAGTGATAAGCCATTTTGATTCAAAGACTTATCAATTGCTCTTTGAATGACAATTTCATCTGTATTTCTCTCACAGCCAATTCCAATGATTATTGTCGGTGGATGCCATGAACATATATTGGAATTTTCTTGACCTATATATAAGTTGATATTTTCAAAAGAGATTGGATCGTTTTTCGCTAAAAAAGAACAATTGGCACAACCTTTTAATTGTTGCCATAGTTTTGAACCTTGTGATTGAAAAACTATATTTTTTTGCTCTTTAGACTGTCTAATCATTAATTTTCGCCAATCGACATCTGAACCACCTCTCTCCCAACCCCATCCTTCACCAAAACAATCCAAAGGAATTCTTCTTTCAGTAAATGAATCTGAGGTGCAAATTACTTCTGCCTCTAAAGCAGCTGCCAACTCATTAGCAAATGCGTCTCCTCCTTGCTTATGGCCTCCTAAAAGAGTAAGAACATTTTTAGCTTTTGAATCCATTACCAGTATTGCTGGATCATTATGTTTAGATCTAACAAAAGGAGATATGAGCCTTACTACAGCTCCGATTGAACCTAAAAAAATTAATTTATTATTGTTATTCCAATGATCTTTTAAAAACTCAATTGGTGAGGATTCAACTAAACCTTCAATTTTTTTTTCTAAAAAAAGAGTTGAACCATTAGATATAAAGATTTGATCTACATGATTGCTTGCTTGCAATCTCTCAAGCAAAGGCAAAGCGCTTAAAGAAAATCCAAATGCAATCCTTTTGGGAGTTTTTATTAATGTTTTTTCCAGAACGAGAAATAAAATAAATTGTTTATTTATCTACACAAGTTAGCCTCTAAAAGAAAGCTTTAGTAAAAATCAAAAATCAAAAACCGTGAAATAGTCTTTAAATAAATTTCTTGAAATCAATAAAAAGCTGTTATCAAGAAATCCAATAGTATTTTTACCTAGCCATTATAGGCTAATTCAACTTTTCAAAGGCAAGAAAGCATTATCTAAGTGATGTGTTCACGAATTAATGTCTATAAAAAGTAAAGCCTCTAGACCTAAATAACTTTTTTCCCTTTGCTCTACTAAACGCAAAGATTTACTAATTAAGAAAAACCATGGATTCAATGACCACTTAAGAATAAAAGTGTAGAACATTTGTTACATGCTTCCGTAGTAACTGACTGTCTACTTTATGCTTATGACATAACCCTTATATAGGTTTTCAAGTAACTTCAAAGGTAGGTCTTGAATTCCTAAAATCTTTCAACAAGTAATCCCACCTCATAAGTAGAATTACTTATTGAAGATTTCACCCTAGTCTTTCCAGATTAGGCCCCCCAAACCTCGATCACATTCCTGAAGGAATCACTCGATGACCATTAGCCCACCAGAAAGAGAACAAAAAAAAGAACCAGTTCTCGATAAACCTATCGAAACTGATGCAATCCCTGTAGATTTTTCCAAGCTTGATAAGCCTGGTTTTTGGTCAAAATCCCTTGCTAAAGGGCCAAAGACTACTACATGGATATGGAATCTTCATGCTGACGCGCATGATTTTGATACCCATGTTGGAGATCTCCAAGAAACCAGTAGAAAAGTATTTTCTGCTCACTTTGGACATCTAGCAGTCATCTTTATTTGGATGAGTGCAGCTTTTTTCCATGGAGCTCGCTTTTCTAATTATTCTGGCTGGCTCTCTGATCCAACTCATGTCAAGCCAGGAGCACAAGTGGTTTGGCCAATAGTTGGTCAAGAGATGCTTAATGCAGATTTAGGCGGTAATTATCACGGCATTCAGATCACTTCTGGAATTTTTCAGATGTGGAGAGGCTGGGGTATTACTAATGAAACCGAGCTCATGGCTTTAGCTATTGGTGCTCTTCTCATGGCAGCAATAATGCTGCATGGTGGTATTTATCACTATCACAAAGCCGCTCCCAAGCTTGATTGGTTCAGGAATCTTGAGTCAATGCTCAATCACCACATAGCTGGTCTAGTGGGATTGGGTTCTATTGCTTGGGCTGGACATTGCATTCACATAGGCGCACCAACTGCGGCTTTGATGGACGCAATTGATGCTGGAAAGCCTCTAATTATTGATGGCATTCCAATTGCTTCAGTTGCGGACATGCCTCTGCCCCATGAGCTTTGTAATCCTGCTATTGCTAGTCAAATATTCCCTGGCCTCGCTGGAAGAACAGTTGAAAATTTCTTTACGACTAATTGGTGGGCGTTTAGTGATTTCTTAACTTTCAAAGGTGGTCTAAATCCAGTTACTGGTAGCTTATGGATGACAGATATTTCTCATCATCATTTAGCTTTTGGAGTACTAGCTGTATTTGGTGGTCATCTTTATAGAACAATGTTTGGCATTGGCCATAATCTCAAAGAAATACTAGATAATCATGCAGGAGATCCAATTCTTTTCCCTGCTCCCAATGGTCATAAGGGAATTTATGAGTTTTTAGCTAATAGTTGGCATGCTCAGCTTGGTTTAAACCTTGCAATGATTGGCTCCTTGAGCATCATTATTTCCCATCACATGTATGCGATGCCACCATATCCATACTTGTCTATTGATTACCCAACTGTTCTAGGTCTATTTACACATCATATGTGGATAGGTGGATTATTCATTGTTGGTGCAGCAGCTCATGCTGGTATCGCAATGATTAGAGACTATGACCCAGCTGTTCATATTGATAATGTTCTAGACAGAATCTTGAAAGCACGAGATGCATTAATTAGTCATTTAAATTGGGCTTGCATGTTCTTAGGTTTCCATAGTTTTGGTCTTTATATTCATAACGATGTAATGCGTGCGTTAGGAAGACCTGCAGATATGTTCAGTGATACAGGGATCCAACTTCAACCTGTTTTTGCTCAATGGATTCAAAATATTCATCATTCAGCTGCTGGCTCTACAACTCTTGCTGGTGCAAATGTAAACCTTCAAAGTGGCTTAGTTAGCGAAGTCTTTAATGGTTCTGTAAGTCAAGTTGGGGGGAAAATTGGAATCGCGCCTATACCTTTAGGAACTGCTGATTTCATGATTCACCATATCCATGCTTTTACTATCCACGTAACCCTTCTAATCCTCCTAAAGGGAGTTTTATTCGCAAGGAGTTCCAGACTAATTCCTGATAAGGCGAACCTTGGCTTTAGATTCCCTTGTGATGGACCAGGAAGAGGAGGTACATGCCAAGTTTCATCTTGGGATCATGTTTTCCTTGGCTTGTTCTGGATGTATAACGGCTTATCAGTAGTTATCTTCCACTTCTCATGGAAAATGCAAAGTGATGTATGGGGACTTACAGGAGGAAACTTTGCTCAAAGCTCCATAACTATCAATGGATGGCTTAGAGATTTCCTCTGGGCTCAGTCATCGCAAGTCCTTACAAGTTATGGCCAACCCATAAGTATGTACGGTTTGATGTTCTTAGGAGCACATTTCGTTTGGGCATTTAGTCTTATGTTCCTATTCAGTGGCCGTGGTTACTGGCAAGAATTATTTGAGTCAATTATTTGGGCTCACAATAAACTTAAGTTGGCACCAACTATTCAACCAAGAGCTCTATCTATCACTCAAGGTCGTGCAGTAGGAGCAGCTCATTTCCTTCTAGGAGGAATTGCTACCACTTGGGCCTTCTTCCACGCTCGCTTAATCGGTCTCGGCTGACCCTCTCTGATCTTTTATAAAATGGCAACTAAATTTCCATCTTTTAGTCAGGGTCTTGCTCAAGACCCTACAACCAGAAGAATCTGGTACGGCATAGCTACCGCTCATGATTTCGAAAGTCATGACGGTATGACAGAGGAACAGTTATATCAAAAACTCTTCTCTACTCATTTTGGTCACTTAGCCATCATTGGTCTTTGGGTGGCAGGAAATCTTTTCCACATTGCTTGGCAAGGAAACTTTGAGCAATGGGTTCTAGATCCAACTCATACTCGTCCAATTGCTCATGCAATTTGGGATCCTCATTTTGGACAAGGTCTTACTGATGCTCTGACTCAGGCAGGAGCAACTTCTCCAGTCAATATTGCTTACTCAGGCTTATATCACTGGTGGTACACAATTGGCATGAGAACTAATGAGCAGCTTTTCCAGGGTGCAATCTTTATAAACATCCTTGTCTGCTGGTTATTGTTTGCTGGATGGCTTCATCTTCAGCCTAAATACAGACCTTCATTAGCATGGTTTAAAAATGCAGAATCTCAGTTAAACCATCACTTAGCTGTTCTTTTTGGATTCAGCAGTATTGCTTGGACTGGTCACTTAATTCATGTAGCTATCCCTGAATCAAGAGGAATACATGTTGGCTGGGATAACTGGTTAACTGTTATGCCTCATCCAGAAGGTCTAACTCCATTTTTCTCAGGGAATTGGGGAGCTTATGCTCAAAACCCTGATTCACTTGATGCGGTTTTTGGAACTACTCAAGGAGCTGGTACAGCGATATTTACATTCTTAGGTGGACTTCACCCTCAAAGTGAATCACTTTGGCTAACAGATATTGCTCACCATCATTTGGCTATAGGAGTGGTATTTATAATTGCAGGCCATATGTATAGGACTAACTTTGGTATTGGCCATAGCCTTAAAGAAATTGTTGAAGCCCACAATACAAGTCACCCAAAAGATCCACATAAGGGTTATTTCGGTATAAAGCACAATGGACTATTCGAGACAGTCAACAATTCACTCCATTTTCAACTTGGACTTGCACTCGCTTCTTTAGGTGTAGCTTGTAGTTTGGTCGCCCAGCATATGGGTGCTCTTCCTTCATACGCATTTATAGCAAGGGATTACACAACTCAGTCAGCTCTATATACCCATCATCAATACATAGCAATGTTCTTGATGGTTGGTGCGTTCTCTCACGGAGCAATTTTCTTTGTCAGAGATTATGATCCAGAGCTTAATAAAGACAATGTTCTAGCAAGAATCCTTAGTACCAAAGAAGCTTTAATTAGCCACTTAAGTTGGGTAACAATGCTTCTAGGCTTCCATACTCTTGGAATTTATGTTCACAACGATGTAGTTGTAGCCTTTGGTACTCCTGAAAAGCAGATTCTTATAGAACCAGTATTTGCACAGTTCGCACAGGCTGCTAGTGGAAAAATGATGTATGGATTTAATGCTTTGCTAGCAAATGCATCAAGTTCTGCATCTATAGCTGCTAATTCCATGCCAGGTAATCACTACTGGATGGACATGATTAATAGACCAGATGCTCTAACCAATTTCTTACCTATTGGACCTGCAGATTTCTTAGTTCACCATGCGATTGCACTAGGACTACATACAACTGCTTTGATTCTTATAAAGGGTGCTCTTGATGCTAGAGGAACAAAACTAATTCCAGATAAAAAGGATTTAGGATTTGCTTTCCCATGTGATGGACCAGGTCGTGGAGGTACTTGTGATAGTTCTTCTTGGGACGCTACTTATTTAGCGATGTTCTGGGCCTTAAATACTATTGCTTGGATTACCTTCTATTGGCATTGGAAACATCTAGCAATTTGGATGGGTAATACCGCTCAATTCAATGAATCTGGTACCTATTTAATGGGTTGGTTTAGAGATTATCTATGGCTAAATAGTTCTCAGCTAATCAATGGATATAACCCATTTGGTGTAAATGCTTTATCTCCATGGGCTTGGATGTTCTTATTTGGTCATCTCATTTGGGCGACTGGATTTATGTTCCTCATCTCTTGGAGAGGGTATTGGCAAGAACTTATCGAAACTCTTGTTTGGGCTCATCAAAGAACACCAATAGCTAATTTAGTTGGTTGGAGAGATAAGCCTGTTGCATTATCCATTGTCCAAGCACGATTAGTTGGTTTAACCCATTTCACAGTTGGAAACTTTGTAACCTTTGGTGCATTTGTTATCGCATCTACTTCGGGTAAGTTCGGATAAATCTTTAACTAGCTTCCAGTCAAAAGAACACTGTCTTTACAAGCAGTGTTCTTTTTTTATGGGTACTAAGATTTATGAGATTGTGTATTGATATTTATAAGCAAAATAGATCCATTTAATATCAAGAAATTAGGAGTAGAAAGCAAAATAAATGAATCTCAGTTCACGCTTTTGCAAAAGATGAGCCAATTGAAGTAAATATTTTAGAGAATTAAAAAGCCCCTAAGATAAGGGGCTTTTTAAAATAAGTTCTTCTAGAAAAGTTTTAAGCTCCAAGTAAATGATATTCCTTAATCAAAGGTAAAACAGTATCTAGATGCAAAGTACCAATTAACAACCAAGCAAACACAACACCTCCTGTGCCTCCTAACCAAAAACCATTTGTAAAATCACTCCATCCTGCTCTTGTAAATAAATCAGAAGGAGGATTTGCTACTGTTGCATCAGGAGGTTGGACATTAGGCGACTTACCAGCAGCGTTGTAAAGAATAAAAAGAGCAGTCAATATTTGAATAGCTCCCACTCCGCCAAGCAAGCCTGCCGTTAAGGCAAAATCCGTATTCCTAAGAGGCCCTGTCATAGAAAAAGGACCAAACAGTAAATAACCAAAAATTGCTCCTGTTTCTAGACCTCTGAAGTTTGGCGATAAGCCCTCTCTATAGACAGGAAGATTATTTATAACCATCTTGGTAAACCAACCACTATTCACTGGGGTTTGAAGATTGCCAACAGTTGGGTCTGAGACTGTTTTTACAGCCCACCTTTGCATAAGTGTTTCTTGAGATTTAGTCATGAGCTAAAAGAATTGGTAGAAAATTAAATTTTTGAAATTACTCAGTAGCGGTTATGTACCTACCAATTAAAACAATGAAAACGGCTGGACCCATTATTCCAACTAATGGAATCAGAATAGCGGGAAGCAAACTTGAAGCTAGTTCACTAGTCATTACTTATTTCAATAAATCCACCTTTATTTTATAGAATTATGATCTAATCAAACCAAATACAACCCATTGATGACATAAAAGTTCAATCCGTATATCTTCTTTAAAGATGCACTCCTAAACAAATTTTCTCATCATGAATCAAGTTTTTGCTGGTGGTTTAGCTCTAATTATTGCTTTAATCCTTTGGAGTTCAAAAAAACAATCCAAGGCATCAGTTTTTTTCAAATCTCAAAAGGATTCCTTTGCAAAGGCTGAGGTATCATCATCAGAATTGATAATCGATAAGAGTTTACAAAATCAAAAATCCAAAAAACTGAATAACAAAAACTCCAAGTCTTTTTCACAGACAAATTCACTTAATTCAATAGAAACTAAGAAAAGATTAACTAAATTAATCTCTAGCAACCCTACTGATCGTCTATTAGCTATTAAAATCGCCAGTCAATGGGAGAATAATAAAGCAGTACCTTTTTTAAGAAGAGGGTTGAAGGATTCTGACAGTAGAGTTGTTATTGCTTCTGCTGCTGGAATTGCATCTTACAAAGGTAAATTTTTTGATTTACATAAAAAACCTCAAGCTTCTCGTCCCCCTCGAAATGTATCTCTAATGCGATAGATAGGTCTATTTTGACTTTCATGATAAGTGCGGATTTGCAACTCTCCAAGCAATCCAAATCCAAATAGTTGAACTCCCGTCACTGCAAGAAGTAAAGCAAAAATAAGTAAAGGTCTATTACCTATATCTTCTCCTAAAAGTTTGATTGTTAATAGATAAAAGCTTGTTATGAAGCTCCCAATAATTGCGAGAATTCCACCAAAACCAAAAACATACATAGGTCTCGTTAAAAATCTATTCATAAACCAAACAGTCAACAAGTCCATCAAGACTCTAAAAGTTCTATCTATTCCATACTTACTAGATCCAAATTGACGGGCTCTATGATTTACTTTAACTTCAGTAATTCTTGCTCCTTCAATATTTGCAAGAACAGGTAAGAATCTATGCAATTCTCCATATAATCTCATATCTGTCAATACTTCTTTCCTATAAGCCTTTAAAGAACACCCATAATCATTCAGTCGTACACCAGTAACCTTCCCAATTAATCGGTTAGCAATTCTTGATGGAAGCTTTCTACTTATCGCAGCATCTTGCCGTCGATATCTCCACCCACTTACAAGATCAAATCCATCCCTAATCTTATTAACTAATAACGGAATATCTGCAGGATCATTTTGCAAATCACCATCAAGTGTGACAACTATCTCTCCAGAGGAAATATCAAATCCTGCTGCCATTGCAGCGGTCTGTCCATAGTTTTTTCGAAGAAGAACTCCAACTAATTCTGGTATCTCAAAGCTTAGTTTTCTAATTACCTCTGCGCTGTTATCTGATGAACCATCATTAACTAAAACTACTTCAAAAGTTTCCTTCATTGGCTGTAAAACCTCTAATAACTGCTTTACCAAAAAAGGAAGACTTTCTTCTTCGTTATAGATAGGTACAACTATTGATAGTGCAACATTAGAATTCATTCAAAACTCCTAATAAGGGTCAATTAATCTTCTTTAGAGTTTTTCACTCTGATAACAAGAGATCACTCGTCCAGCAGATCTAAATTTAGATCTGTAAAAAGAAGAAATTTTTCCAAGGTTCGGTTGAAATAAACCATCAATCTCTATTCCATTATGCCCATCAGTTACCCCAGAACTATGGATATAAAAACCATTCTCAATATGCAATCCAACGTGGGTACATTTTTCTGACGATCCAAAGAAAAGTAAATCGCCAGGTTTTAATTCTTCGCCTAAGGCTTCTATATCCAATGCAATATTTTTACAGAATCTTTCCTGCTGATAAGCATCTCTTGGTATCCAAATGCCTGAACTTGCAAAAGCAGATTGAACCAAACCAGAGCAATCAAAATTTGGACCTACAGTTCCACCCCACAAATATTCATTACTCATTTTTCTCGCAGCCCTAGTCCAAGATAATATCTCCGGAATCCTAGAAATAATTTTCTCTTCAGTAAAAAATTTAGGTTCCCATGATTCTATTTTTGAAGCTTGATGAATTAATTCAGAAAATCTAAACCAACAAATATAGCCATCTTCCAAAAGACGCACTTTAACTCTATGGATAATTTGCTTGTTTTTTAAATTGGATTTTAAACAATCAATCAATTGAAAAGTCCTACCAATACTTGCTTGCGTAACTAATTCATCACTATTTTCACTTTTAAATCCATCAATATTTGTTCGCAGTTTCCATAAACTTCCCAAAACAAATGAAGTATTATTTAGCAAAACCTCTAAGGTCATATTGAATTCTTCTCGAGCGCTATGGCGTTCTACCGACAAGACCCTGAGATGGCATATTGCCTGAAAGGTCTCCTCGACAGGTTTGAAAAAGAAGGTCGTCCAAACCTTCAACAGAATATTGCAATAACATGCATACGTTATGACAATCAGAGTCCATCGGCATCTAGTGGATATGGAACAGGGTGGAATTCAAACAGAAATTTTTATCCTGCAAGCGTAGTAAAAATAGTTTATGCATTGGCGACTCAGGTATGGCTAAAGCAAGACTTAATTGTTGACTCAAAAGAACTTAGAAGAGCTTTATATGAAATGATCGCAAACTCCAATAATGACGCCACAAGTTATATTTTAGATCTTTTAACAGGCACAACAAGTGGTCCATCTCTTAATGAGTCAAACTATCAAGCATGGAAAACCCAAAGGCAATTAATTAACCACTGGCTAAATGATCTGAAATGGCCTGAAATAAAAAATTGGAACTGCAGTCAAAAGACTTGGAATGAAGGCCCTTTTGGAAGGGAGAAGGATTTTTATGGAAAAAAAAATGAGAATCGAAACAGGATGACAACCGATGGGAGTGCCAGAATCTTTGAATCATTAATGACTCTTGAAATACTCCCAAAAGTCACAAGCGAACGTTTAATAAAAGTTTTTCAACGCTCACTCGATCCAGTTGCTCGCAAGCAAAATATAGAGAATCAAGTAGATGGTTTTTTGGGAGCAGGCCTTCCTTTGGCTTCTAAACTTTGGAGCAAAGCTGGTCTAATGAGTGAAGTTCGCCATGATGTCGCATGGTGGGAATCGCCTAATAAGAATCCTATGCTTGCAGTAGTTTTTACAACTGGCAAAGAATTAGTCAAAGATCAATTTTTACTTCCTGCGATTAGCAGTGAGTTGAACAAATTAGCTATTTAGCAATCAGTAAAATTCCAGCAAATAAAATAGATCCCAAAAGAAATCCAACAGCCAAAAGGACGGCTATTATTGGTGTATTTAAGTAAACAGATATAGTTGCGAGTTGATTACCCTTTGCTTCAGACACCTTTAAAACTCGTAAAAATCACTTTGATTAAAGCATCTAACTACGCCAAAAAACAAAAAAAGTTTCACTGATAAAACAATTTTTAAAAATCCAAAGAATTATTTATTGTTATCAAAAAAATAATTCAAATAAAATTTGATTTTGGTTGCTTATTTCCTAAATTTTTAATATCTTTTTTAGATTGACTTTCTTTTTTTAAACTTTCTTGTTTGTCAATATTTTGATTGATTATTTTCTGATCTGCTTTTATTAAATCATCATCTAATAAATTTGTTTTATCTAAGTCTTTTATCTCAAGATTCTGTTGTATTTTTGAATCCGTAGTACTTAGATCCTGCAATTTGATTATATTTACAGGTTTATTTTCATTAACTTTTACAATATCGTTAATTCCGAAGTTATGAAATAAATTAAAATCAAATCCACCTTTTGAAATAGATAATGAGGTAAATACAAGAATTGAAGATAAAATAATAATAAGAAAAATACTAGATAATAAAGTATTTATTGGAGACCAAAATAATGTTACTTTAGCAGCTTCATTCGTTTGTTTAAATGTATCAGCAGAGGGACTTAAATCTAAGAAAATATCTTGATTAATCCAACCTTTATTAGCTTTCCTATAGGGAGACTCACTTTTAGTGAAGTCAACAACCTCCTTGATTCTTTCTTTAAGCACAGCTTAGATTTATCTAAAACTACAAGAACGGAAACATAGCAGAAAGACAGAATAAAAAAGTTGCTTTCGCATAGATATTCGTGAAATTGAATTACCCAGCAATAAATACCATCGCAGAAACAAGAATAGCCGAAGCCAAAATCCCTATAGAAGCTATTGAAACGATCTTCCCAGTGTTTAAGGAGACTGATACCGTTAACAATTCAGTTTTCGAGTCTCGTTTCTGTTGTGAATCAATTTGAGTTCGAGAATTAACTTTCTTGCTGGCTAGAGCTTTCTTATCCGCTAAAGCTTTCTTCTCTGCTAAAGCTTTCTTATCCGCAGCAGCTTTCTTATCCGCTAAGGCTTTCTTATCCGCAGCAGCTTTCTTATCCGCAGCAGCTTTCTTATCCGCAGCAGCTTTCTTATCCGCAGCAGCTTTCTTATCCGCAGCAGCTTTCTTATCCGCAGCAGCTTTCTTATCCGCAGCAGCTTTCTTATCCGCTAAGGCTTTCTTCTCTGCTAAGGCTTTCTTCTCTGCTAAGGCTTTCTTCTCTGCTAAGGCTTTCTTCTCTGCTAAGGCTTTCTTATCCGCAGCAGCTTTCTTATCCGCTAAGGCTTTCTTATCCGCCAAGGCTTTCTTATCCGCAGCAGCTTTCTTATCCGCTAAGGCTTTCTTCTCTGCTAAGGCTTTCTTATCCGCAGCAGCTTTCTTATCCGCTAAGGCTTTCTTATCCGCCAAGGCTTTCTTATCCGCAGCAGCTTTCTTATCCGCTAAGGCTTTCTTATCCGCCAAGGCTTTCTTATCCGCAGCAGCTTTTTTAGCCGCAGCAGCTTTCTTCTCTGCTAAGGCTTTCTTATCTGCAGCAGCTTTTTTAGCCGCAGCAGCTTTCTTCTCTGCTAAGGCTTTCTTATCTGCAGCAGCTTTTTTAGCCGCAGCAGCTTTCTTCTCTGCTAAGGCTTTCTTATCTGCTTGAGCTGTTTTCGCTTGCACTTGAAATCCAAAAATTTGCCTTATTCAAGCACCCAGATCACGATGATTTTAAAAATCTTGGCTAGTTGAAATGAAGTAATAACATAGATTTTCTTTCCCTTGTAATATAAAGCTCTTGTGAAATTAATGATAAGGTTTTGCGATCCAGATCCATTCCTCCTTAAAAATCCTTAGTCTTGGTTGATATCAAAAAGATAGAGGCAACAAAATTGAATCTCTCAAGCTATTTGCGTTCTAGCAACACTTCCTCTAAGGAGAGCAGGGTTTCAATAATTGATTTCTAAACCTATAAAATAATTATTCTTATGATCCTTTAAAAAAGTAAGCTTATAACTCTTTTCTGAACTTATATAAACTCGCCAAAACCTAATCAAAAGGTAAGATCTTTAATTCATAAAAAAAAGAATGGAGGAGAAGTGATTGTGACGGCTAAAGCAATTAAATCCCCCTCTATAGAAAAATATTAATTAAGTGAAAGTATTATCTAAGGCTCATCAAAGAGAATAAAGACAAAAACTAAATAAAAAAGATAAAAGTTTTGGCAAAACAATTCTTTTTATAAGCAAGACTTGTTAAATCAAATACAAAGCTGATATATTTTAATCAATATATCAGCTTTGTTAATTTGGAAACGAATATAAACACAGCTAGATCCCTTTTTAAAGAAAATAAGTATCAAGAGACAATTAATACTTGTAATCAAATACTAATTACTGATAAGAATTCAATTGAAGCTATCAAATTAATCGCAAAGTCATTTGTATCAATAAAAAGAATAGAAGATGCTCGTTTGTATTTAAATAAAGCCCTAGATATAAAACCTAATGATTATGAAGTAATTAAAGAACTAGGCAATACATATCAAGCTGAAGGCGATATTAATAATGCTAAAAACTATTATAAAAAGGCTATAAGTATTAATAGTTCATATGCTCCAGCATTGACAAATCTTGGAGGCATTGAGCTGAATGCAGGTAATAAAAAAGAAGCATTATCTTTATTAATCAAAGCTACAGAATCAGATCCTAAATTAGCTCCTGCTTGGGTGAACCTTGCTAATGGATATCTTCAACTACAAAGAATGCAAGAGTCAAAAATTGCTTGCTGCAAATCAATAGAGATCAATCCAAATCTCTTCAACTCTCATTTCTTTCTTGCGAACATACTGATTTGGGAGAAAAAACTTTTAGAAGCTGAGTTATCGCTATGCAAAGCCATTGAACTCAAACCCGATTTCTTCGAAGCTCATCTAAACCTTGGTGCAATTTTAAAAGATCTAGGAAAGCTAAAAGAAGCTGAATTATCGACCCGTAAAGCTATTCAATTGAATCCTAATAATGCCCAAGCATATTCCAATCTTGGAGGCATATTAAAAGATCTTGGCAATCTAGATGAAGCTGAATTATCGACCCGTAAAGCTATTCAATTAAGTCCTTGTAATGCCCAGTCATATTCAAATCTAGGAGACATATTAAAAGATCTTGGTAATCTAAATGAAGCCGAATTATCGACCCGTAAAGCTATTCAATTGAATCCTAGTTATACCGAAGCTTATTATAATCTTGGAGGCATATTAGGAGAACTTGGAAAACTAAAAGAGGCTGAATTATTGACTCGCAAAGCTATTGAAATGAATCCTAATTATGCCGAAGCTTATTATAATCTTGGAGGTATATTAGTCGAACTTGGAAATAAAAAAGAGGCATCTATATTATACCGAAAATCAATCGAACTCAAACCTAATTTTGCTGATGCTTATAATAATCTAGCAACCATATTAATAGATATTGGTGATTTAGAGGAAGTTGCTATACTATACCGTAAATCAATTAAACTTAAACCTAATTCCGCTTCATCGCATAGAGGTTTAAGTATCTATTTCTATCTAATCGGAAATCATGATTTAGCTTTAACTAGTATCTTAAAGGCCTATTCAATTGAACCAAAAGATTTAAGCAATAAAGTGTTATTAAATATCTTCAAAGGTCAAAGCATAATCAAAGAAAAAAGCCTAAATCAGAATTATAATGAAAGCGATCTAGAAGAAAAAGATTTAGATTTAAATCCATTAATTCTAAATCGACCAGTAGAAAAAGAACTTATAGATACTTTATACAATATCAAGGCTCAAGATCAGGCACTAAAACAAGCACCAACCTATGGGAATGCTATAGGTTCAAACTATGAATTGTTTGATAGAGATGAATCAATGATAAAAAATATCAAAGACGACTTAACAAGTATTGCAATGAATTCTGTTAGATCTGATATTTTAATAGAGGCTTCTTTCTTTACAATATTTCGTTCAGGAGGTGGATTGATAAGTCATACTCATCTTAACAAACTGGATAGGTTGAATGGTTTAAATCTAGCAAGTAAAAAATTTTCTCTAGTGTATTATTTATCCGTAGGTGATCAAAAATGTGAAGAACCTGGAATTCTAAAACTTGAAGAACCTAATCAAGATATTCTTCCTACTAATGGTTTGATAATTATCTTTCCCGCAGGAAGAAAACACTCTGTTTTTTATAAAGGTAAAAAAGATAGGATCATTATTGGTGTAAATTTTTATAAAATATAAAACATAATGAAAGATAAATCTCAGTTTTATAGATCGCTTTCTCTAACTTAACTTTCAACTAGCGAAACAAGTGTGAGTTAAAATGAAACACATTGAACTACTCAATCATTTATTTGATTAGGTTTTAACAATTTAGAACTTTTTTCTTCTCACTACTAAAATCAATAAATCTATCTATTAGATTAACGTTCCAGAAGATAAACCAAACTTATAGAACTAGGGAAGATTTGAAGAAAAATATCCCATTATCTACAGACAAATATATCAATTATGGTTTTAATAAACTAAATAATGAGCTGATACTAGATTTTTCCGACCCGATTGTTTTATACATACTCAATAGCCAATCCAGCAAGTGAAATTATTTTCCTTACACAGGAGTGAAAGTCAATGGATTGGCAGTAAGGATTGATTCTTTTCTCCAGTGATATAAACTCTCACGACCTGAATAAGAATATAGTGGGATTAATTTAGTGATGCAACAAAAGAAACTGCCGCGGAGGGGGATGAGCTAATTAACCCAAAATCACCTATACCCGCCTCACAAGAAGCCACAACAAGCAGGTACATATTAATCAAGAGAATTGGCTCCCTTCTTTAAAGTAATTGTATATTAGGGACGCAGGTGAATAGATAAGCATCTCAACTCATTAAAACTTTAAAGAGTCGCAATAGAAGTGCTTGAACAAACCTTTGAATATCGCTTAAAAGACATAAGCAAGTTGGATAACGTCAATCAAGTGATTTATTCATTCAGAAATAGTTCTATTTATCAAGCAAGCAATCTTTCATCGAACTCTATAAATTAAATTAAAATAATCTTAGGAAGAGTCATAACAAAGGTATATTGAAAATACTCTTATTCAAGTTATACATTCTTAAAGATAATGGTATCAAATAATAAAGAGCAAGGGAAAAAGAAAATCCCTGAAGCCCAAACATTTCCTGTTCCATATACTTTAGATAAAAAAAAAGAAAATATTGGTATAAATACTAATAATCTTTCTACTCCTTCTAAGCCTTCTAAGCCTTCTAAGCCTTCTAAGCCTTCTAAAGAAGAATTAATTAATCAAGCATTTAAGTTTCATAGTCAAGGAAACTTTTCGGAAGCAGTCAAACTTTATCAATATTTAATCAATCAAGGTATTAATGATCAAAGAGTTTTTTCTAATTATGGAATCATATTAAAAAATCTAGGCAAATTAAAAGAAGCAGAATTATCCTTTCGCCATGCAATTAAAATTAACCCTGATTTTGCAGAGGCTCATTATAATCTCGGAAACATATTGAGAAATTCAGGGAAACTAAAAGAAGCAGCAAAATCCATTCTTACAGCGATTAAAATTAAACCTTCTTCGAATTCATACTTTGCTTATGCAAGTTGTCTTTATGAACTGAAAGAGTTGAATTCTTGCATCGAAAGTCTTTATAAATCTAAAGAATTAGTAAAGCAAAAGTCGGATTCACAAATAATAAAAGCGTCAATTATCGTAGCTGAATCAGCAAAAAGCTTATCATTTAATTCCACTAATAAAATAAAAGAAAAAAAGCTTTTCGACAAAAGATTTGATAGGTTAATAATAAATAGAACAGTAGAAGATGAACTTGTATCTTACCTGTATACAATGAAAACAAAAGGACTTGATGACAGCGGAGATAGTAGATATGGACCAGGTTTATGCACGGATTTTAAATTATTTGAGGACACCTCTCCTGTTATATCAAAGTTATCAAATGATTTGGAAGAGATTTGTAAAAAAGCGCTAGGAGTAAATAACATATTTTCTTGTGATTCATTTTTCAATCTTTTTGTCTCAGGCTCAGGGCAGCCACCACATTGGCACCTGAGTCAAGCAGATGAAAACTTTAATTTAGCTTCTAAAAAATATAGTCTCGTCTATTATCTAGATATCGGTGATCAAGATTGTGAAGAACCAGGCATCTTAAAATTACATGACCCTGACGAAGAAATCTTACCTAAAAAAGGCATGATTATTATAATAGGTGCTCAAAGATATCACTCAGTTTCATATCATGGAAACAAAAAAAGACTAATGGTAGGGGTTAATTTTTATGGCTTATAAAAAAACTTAATTTATGAATATTTAAAGAAAAGCTAAGAACTGTTTACCAGAAGATAAAGAAAAAATAACTACAAAACTGACAAAAATTTTAAGAGCATCATACCAAAACTATCAGAGAGATGTATCAGCTTAGCTTTCTAAAAGCGAATCAATAATTAGCTTAAAGAAGAGAAAAATTAATTGAGATCAAAAGGAATATCCATAAATGTTTCACGCATAAATGCTGACATACCTCAACTAATTGAGGAGTATTCAGAGATGAATTAGCCAAATTGACAACTATAAATCCCCTATGCAGTAAAAGGCTAAGCACCACACAAAAATAAAATATGATTCATCAAGACAAACTTTTTAAAATTTAGAAGTTTTTACCAAAACCCAAAATAGAGAGGAATAACTGAGATCTTGCATCCTCATAGAGATTTTTCTTCCCTCGACTAATACCCTTACATAAGGCACGTTTGCTATGGCATACTTACGGATAAACTTATATAGAAATTTATATCTGATATGGACAATAATTGGGATATTTTACTTTCTGAATTTCGTAGACTTGGTGGAATAGCAGATAATATATGTCAAAAGGAAGGGGAATATGGGAGAGGTATCTTTTCTGTTAATCCAATTCTGAGAGCGAGAATTTTTACTCCATCAAAATTACTGATCAAAAAAGATGATATTTATTTAGAAGATAATAAATTAAGAATTAAAAAAGATAAGGACTATAATCAAGAAATTAGAAATTTTTTTAATTTTTACCAAGATAACTTTTCATGGGGTTCCGGCGGAAAAGAAACAACAGAATTGTTTGAGAAAGGATTAAGTTTATTTAACTCAAATTTAAAAACATTAATTAAAAAATATACTTTAATTAATTTAGAAGAAAGGCACAAAGGCATATGGGATAATGTTATTAAAAATCAATTCTTGAATGCTAGAGCAGTTAATTTTAAAAATAGTTTAGTTATAGCTCCTATCTGGGACCTTGTAAATCATAAAGTAAGATCAATGCCTTTTATTATTACTGAAGAAGGAATAAGTACTCCAAATTATCCTGCAACAAATAGTGAGATAAGATATTCATATAATAATATTAGTCCTATAAAACGTTTTTTTTCTTATGGTTTTTTTTCTGAAGAAAGCATAGTATTTTCAATCCCATTTTCAATTAATATTGAGAATATTGGTATTCATATTTCATGTAAAGGAATGGGTCTTAGTAATGATTCTATGAAAATAGAAAGATCTGGTGATAACATTATTTTAGAGGGTTTACCTATCGCTGATGTTAATCATCCGAGATTGCCATATAATTATTTTGATGAGATTATTAGGAGAATCGATCATATGAATATTCCACAAGATTTTTTATTGAAAATATTCGAATTAAATATTTCAATAAGAAATCAAATTATATATGAATCTCAGTTAATAAACAACGAAGTCTCAAAGGAACTGACTAAAGTTATGAATTATGAAATCAATCTAATCTCATCTCATAATTAAAACTATATGAACCGGAAATTGACCATGACCTTAAAGACATAATTTTTTCTGAACATAATCTTGCTTCTTGTAATTTGCCAAGATCCCTCAATATATTTCCAAGACTGATATGAGTATCTACGTAATCAGGTTTAATTTTAATTGCTTTGCGAGTAGATAGTTCTGCTTCTTGTAAGTTACCAAGAGCTTTCAATATTTTTCCTAGATTATAATATCCCTCTGCGAAATCAGGTTTAAGTTCAATTGCTTTACGGTATAACAATTCTGCTTCTTTTGATTTTCCAATATCATTCAATATGATTCCCAGATTGGAATACGCCTTTGCGTAATTAGGATTGAGTTCAATTGCTTTACGTTGTGATAATTCTGCTTCTTGTAAGTTGCCAAGAGTTTTCAAGATATTTCCCAGATTGTAATGCGCAATCGCGATATCAGGTTTGAGTTCAATTGCTTTGCGAGTAGATAATTCTGCTTCTTTTAATTTGCCAAGATCATTCAAGATGTTCCCCAGATTGCAATGCGCAATCGCGAAATCAGGTTTAAGTTCAATTGCTTTGCGAGTCAACAATTCTGCTTCTTTTAATTTGCCAAAGCTTTTTAATATGCCTCCATAATTAGAAAAAACTCTGTAATCACTAAACCCTTGATCAATAAAATATTGATACTGTTTGGCTGCTTCTGAAATGTTTCCTTGAGAATGAAACCTAAATGCTTGATTAATTATTTGTTCTTTAGAAGGTTTAGAAGGAGTATTTGTAGTAATAGTGATGTTTTCTTTGCTTTCTCCTAAAGAAAATGGAACTGAGAATGTTTTTACTTCAGTCACTTTCTTTTTTCCTTGCTCTTTATCACTAGATCCCATTATCTTCTACGAACTTATGATTTTATTAATTCTACTACTCATTATATTGCCATTTAATATCAGTATCGGCATTTAGAAAACTAGAACTGATTCATTACTTGAATCGTATTTGGATGTTTCTCTTCAGATCTTGCCAAATTTTTTCTATTTGTTTATTATCTTCTGTTAATGAGTTTTTAGAGTGAGGATTAAAAGTAAGTCTGTCTTTAAAATCACTTCAATATAAGGCATAGTAAATTTCATCTAAATTTTTAGCTATTACTTTAGATATTTTAATTATTGAAAAGTTAGGACATTCTCTGTAAGTCCTATTTATTCTCCATGAATATTTGTTTGTTAGGTAACATAACACAAATATGATTACATTTATATGGAACTTTCCCCAACAACATTACCAACAACACACAGTGAATTAGTATGAACCCACCTGATTCCAATTGAACCACTCTATTCAGTCATATCAGTGGTTATGGGGGATTATGAACCTTTCTGAATCCGTCTGAATCCAATGAAAAACGTAGAGGGAGTCCGTTAGTGGCGAACCATAAATAACGGCAGCGGAAGGAAATTAACTAAGCACCTGAGAAATAACTATATTCCCCCGCACGCAGAAAAATATTAATTAGCAATCAAATTTGATAAGTCAGGATAATGCGAACTATCTTTAACTTCAGGTAAATCTATTCTAATGTTCTGATCTTTTCTGATAGCCAGTATATTAACAGAATGTACCTTATCAAATAAATTATTTTCATTTTTAAAGAAGTTATTTTTATTGTAAAGAGGAATAATATGCCAGAATATTCTATAGTCTAAAGACCATATTAATTCAATTAATTCTTTTGATTTCTCAATGTAATTCGCATCATTCTCTACGTACAAAAAGGGTTTTGTTCTCTTTATTAAGTCAAAACCACCTTTAAGAACATTCACTTCCATTCCTTCAGCGTCTGTTTTTAAAAGTTTTAATCTTTGCAAATTTGCAAACCTATTATCTAAAGTATCAACCTTTGCTTGATGAACATTTGAAGACTTTTCTTTAGTAAGACTAATTCCTGCAAAATTAGATTCCTCAGTAAAATCAAAATTAGGATAATAAAAATCCTCGCCCTTTTTATCCGATAAAGCAGAGTTAAAGCAAAAACAATTCGTTATTGAGTTGATAGAGATATTTGCACAAAGATTTTGAAAAACTACATTTTGGGGTTCAAATGCAAATACTACTCCTTCATTAACAGTTTTTGCTAAAGCAAGTGTATGACTTCCAATATTTGATCCAACTTCAATTACGACATCACTAGAGGTCAAAATCTGTTTACATAAATCTATTTCTCCTTGCGACCATTCCCCATATTCTTTGATACTTTTACCGATATACATATCATTTTTGTTATAAACCATCCAACCATATCTCATTTTGATTAGATCGTTGAAACCTCCAAGATTTATAAATTCTTTTTTAGAAATATCCATAAATCCTTAAAAGTATTCCTTAACAACTTCTGAATACTACAAGCAACAACAACTCCTTATTTTAATTTAATATTTTTAGAAATAAATTGCATATAAATCAAAACGATATTACCTAATTCCAGAAAATTTTCCCAACAACACACGAGTGAATTAGTCTCAATCCACCTTAATCCAATTGAACTACTCTATTCATTCATATCCAGTAGTTTTAGAGGATTATGAACTCTTCTGGATCCTTCTGGATCTAATAAAGAACGGAGAGGGAGAAACTTTGAGGGACACCAAGAGAAATGTGGTGAAGTAGCATGACGCAAGTTGTTGAAATTATGGTGCTAATTCACCCAACACAACTAAAATGTTATTTAAGGAGCACAATTACTGTCTAAAATATACTTTCAAAATGAAAAGGGGGACTCAAGTTCGCTGAAGCAGCAGGGTCCCTTTCTTAATGCCGTAAAACAGGTATTTTCTCTCATGTTTCAATAATTTTGTTTGATTAGAACTGGGTTGGAGTTCTAGCACTTGTCTTCCCGTAGGTCAGGGAAGTGGTTAGTTTAAGGGAATCGGATTGTTCACACGGATAAACAAGTGCTGAACTTAAAGGGGACGACCAAAATCTCGTCCCCTTCTTTAATGGAAGAAATTAAGGTTTCCAATACTCATCCCATTCATCCTGAAGTTCTGTCTGCGATAAAGAGTTGTAGAAACCTCTCCACTTCTTTTCTGAATTTGCGTCAGTTGCACTCAATGAAAGCATTAGATCTATTGCTTCCTCTTGCGTGAAGGATTTTCCCTTGTCTGATTTAAATATCACTTACGAAGCAATCTCTTCCCAAGGATCACGTGAAGATAATTCCTTAAATGGTATCAATTTAAAATCACCTCTTCTGATACCACGACAGATTAATCCATTTGGATGTTCCCTCTTAAATATTTCAACTGCATCTTGTTTTCGTTCTGATGGAATAGTGACTTTATAAATCACCTCACCTGAATCACGAATCTTGTAAACAAAGTTCCAATCATATTCTTTGATATCCATTTGCAATTAACTACTTACTCATTATTGTTTTAACTCACTTTGGTCTGATGAACCATTACATAAGTGCTGAACTTAAAGGGGGCGACCAAAATCTCGCCCCCTTGTTTAATGCAAAACAATTATCTTGACCAACTTGCATATATTAGTAGATTTGTACTATTCTAGTCCCTATCACCAAAAGCAAGGGAACCACGAAGTGAGCATCGTGTTTTTTGTCTCTTCTTTTAAATATCACCATCAGACATCAGTTATATGAATCAACCAATCAGAGAAGCATTGCCAACACCAACAGGATGGTTAGTTGCACCAACGAGAGAATTTTGTTTGTTCTTTATTCGTGATCCGAAGTCGGTCATGGTTGCCCCAACTGTTTACACACAACTGTGGTATTGCCTTGAAGATGGCACTCCAACCAAATTGAAAAACACAAGAAGACTTGATTACGAATGTGCTGTAGAAACTTGGCATGAACTCTTATCTCAAGATTGGGAGTTAGTGGAGCATCAGCTCAATGCCTGTGTTGAAGCTGCTTAATCAAGCACTGATATCACCCAACATTTCACAAAAAAATGAACCTTATGCAACAGCATGGGTGCATCTAAATCAATCAATTTCGTTATATCTAGTCCTCTTAAGGGGTTTGGGTATCTATGGAGCATCCTGAACCAAATTAAGAACGGAGAGGGAGGTATTCGTAGTAGGCGAACATGGCAAGCGGTGGCAACCGATGGCAGAACTTTTTTGAAGAAGCCAAATCTCCTCACAACACTCCTCACAACAAACTTTTTAACACCGTGGCAATCGCTGGCAATCAGTGGCAATCAGTGGCAGAACTTTTCTAGTGGTATCAGTAGATCTCAGCGGTTTTGGCAGTTATTGGCAACACCTGAATACAAAAGAAAACGGAGAGGGAGTCCGTTAGTGGCGAACCATAAAGAACGGCAGCGGAAGGGAATGAACTAATAAAGGGAGAAATACCTTTATTTACCCCCACATTTCCCCCCACGCAGGAAAAAGATTAATTAAGAGCCATTAATTGAGTAGTAGAATTACTAAAACCATAAGTTGGTAGAGGATTTTGGTATCAATTGATAAAGATCAAGGAAAAAAGAAATTGACTGAAGTAAAAACATTCTCAGTTCCATTTGCTCTAGAAGAAATCAAAGAAAATATCACTATTAATACTCATGCTACTTCTAAATCTTCTAAAGAAAAAATAATAAATAAAGCAATTCAGTTTCATCTAAAAGGAAATATTAAAGAAGCAACAAAATATTATCAGTATTGTATAAATCAAGGTTTTAATGATCACAGAGTTTTTTCTAATTATGGAAGCATCTTGAAAGATCTTGGACACTTAAAAGAAGCAGAAACATCAACTCGCAAAGCTATTGAACTTAAACCTGATTACGCAGACGCATATTCCAATCTAGGAATCATATTAAAAAATCTTGGCAACTTACAAGAAGCAGAAATATCAACTCGCAAAGCTATTGAACTTAAACCTGATTACGCAGACGCATATTCTAATCTAGGAATCATATTAAAAAATCTTGGCAACTTACAAGAAGCAGAAATATCAACTAGCAAAGCTATTGAACTTAAACCTGACTTCGCAATAGCATATACCAATCTGGGAAACATATTTTTAGATCTTGGACAATTACAAGAATCAGAAAAGTCCTATCGCAAAGCAATTGAACTTAAACCTGATTACGCAGATGCATATTCCAATCTTTCCTATTTAGAGCTTTTAAAAAGTGATTACAAGTTTGGGCTAGAAAATTATGAGTTTAGATTTAAAAAAGAAAAACCTTCGTCACTTCACGGCAATTCAAACCTGAAACGAATTACGAATAAAACATTACAAAAAGGAGAGAAAATCTTAGTCGTTAGTGAACAAGGCTTAGGCGATACTTTTCAATATATGAGATACATTCCATATCTAAGAAATAAAGGTTTTGAGATTTCTTTTTGTACTCTAGAAAAACTACATTCATTAATCCAAGTATCAAATATTGAATCAAATCCATTAAGTCCACAGGAGATTAATAGTGTGACTACAGGTCAATGGATCCCACTTTTATCATTGCCTAGAATTCTAAAAGTAAGTCCAAAGAATCCAATAGTTACTAAACCATATATTCATTCAAAAAAAGAATTAAATAAGAAATGGAAAACAATATTCGCTCAAGAGAAAAGACCAATTATTGGTATTAATTGGCAAGGAGCTCCAGATACAGAAAAGACTTATCAAGGAAGATCAATTCCCTTAGAAACTTTTTCAATAATCTCTGATAAGCATGAGATAAGACTGCTTTCTTTACAAAAAGGGTTCGGTTCAGAACAATTAGATAATTGTTCATTTAAAAATAATTTTGTTAATTGCCAACCACAAATCGATTCCACTTGGGATTTTCTTGAAAATGCTGCCATCATTGAAAATTGTGATTTGATTATTACTTGTGATACTTCAGTTGCTCATTTAGCTGGAGGAATGGGAAAAAAAGTTTGGTTGCTATTAAGAGATATACCCTTTTGGACTTGGGGACTGGAAGGCTCAAGTACATTCTGGTATCCGTCCATGAGGTTATTCCGACAAAAAGAACGACATAATTGGCAAGAGGTTATGGAGAGAGTATCAAGCGCTATTACAGAGGAGTTCAACCCTTCAAAATCTTCCCCCCACGCAGCACCCGAAAAAGAAAGATATACCTGAGATCTCCCTTCCCTTCAGTAATTTCCATTCCCCCCACACAGAACTCGGAATCTGTGGCACACTACGAACAGGTGCGAACTCTTTATTCTTCTAATCCCTTACTGCTACTGAGTTATTTCTGTTTTCTGAACTTATACGAACACGCCCGAATCAATTAAGAACGGAGAGGGAGGTATTCGTAGTAGGCGAACATGGCAAGCGGTGGCAACCGATGGCAGAACTTTTTTGAAGAATCCAAATCTCCTCACAACACTCCTCACAACAAACTTTTCAAAAATTCAAGGCTCAAATGAAATTTTTTAGTACTAGAAGAACTAGATGGTGTAGTCTGAGATTTATTGAAATTGAAAATCTGAAGTGAGCATGATAAGTAGGGAAGTAGGTCTATTAGAAATAATTCGTTTAGTTCAATTAATCAATAATAAAACAACGGCAAAAACAATTTCCGAGGTCACGGGAATCCAAGAAAATATACTAGATAATTATTATCGAGTACTAAAGCAAGACTCCTACAAAACGTTTGAACCGAATAAGTTAGATTTAATTATGGATACTTTGGCTATTTCTAGGAAGTTAAACATTGTACAAATTGGAGCCAATGATGGGAAAAGTGTCGATCCTGTATATAAACAAAATCTAAGACATGGTAAAAAGCTTTTATTAATTGAGCCTCAAAAGCATTACCGAGAAGCATTATTAAAAAACTATTCTACTTTCAAAGGTGAATTACATATCGAGCATGTGGCGATAGGGAACCAGGGTGAAAATCTAGAATTTCATATTTTAAAGCAAGATTATTGGGAAGAGTATGAGAAAAAGGTTGGGAAACCACCGAATGGAGTGTTTTCTTTGATCAAGAGTCAAGTAGCTCAAAGAGTGGCATCTAGATTAGGTATCAATTATTCAGATATCGATAAATATATGACGACACTAAAAGTTGATATCGTACCTCTACAAAAACTCTTAAAAAAATATAATTTTGAAGAAATTGACGTACTTCAAATTGATGCTGAAGGATATGATTTTCAAATCATTAATTCACTTGAAGATATTAAACCTAAAATCATTCACTTTGAATCTTTCAACTTAACTCCAGAGGAGTGGATAGGTTTTACAAGTTTTTGTGAAGAAAAAGGTTATGGCTTTATTCAAGGGATTCAAGATACTCTGGCTATATATGGCTCAAATACAAAACATCAAATATACAAATTAGGCGAGGAAAATAAATTTAGATTTCCAATGAAAATTAAAAAAAATATTTAAAGCATAAAAAACCTTCCTCACAACAAAATCTCTCAGATCTATTTGTACAACTGGAATCTCTCCTCACAACAACTTTTAATCCCCTCACAACACTCCTCACAACAAACTTTTCAAAACTGTGGCAATCGCTGGCAATCAGTGGCAGAACTTTTTCTAGTGTTATCAGTAGATCTCAGCGATTTTGGCAGTTATTGGCAACACCTGAATACAAAAGAAAACGGAGAGGGAGGGATTCGAACCCTCGACAGAAGTTACCTCCTGTAACTCCTTAGCAGGGAGCCGCTTTCAACCACTCAGCCACCTCTCCATTGAAAGTACCTTATCAAGTCAAAGCTCAAAAGCATGGAATTGTGATCCTCTACAAATTTTAAGTGACAACTCTAGGAAGTCGATTTCTGAAACTGCAAAGAACTTCCCATGGAATAGATCCAGAGAACTCACACCAATTCTGAGGTGAAATGCACACTTCACCATCAGTTCCAAGAAGCGTTAACACTTGACCTGTTCTAATATCTGGTTTATCTGTTATGTCAAAAACCATTTGATCCATAGCAATTGCACCTACTTGAGGCACTAAAACACCATCTATTGAGGCTGATATTTTCCCAGAAAGATTTCGACTTACACCGTCTGCATAGCCAATAGCAACTACTGCAAGCTTGCTTTTTCTTTGAGTTTTAAAAAAATGTCCGTACCCAACTCCTGTCCCTTTTGCAACCTCCCTAACCAAAGTAACTCGAGCCTTAACTTTCAAAGCTGGATGAAATTTTAAATCAGAATCAAAATCATTAACAGGAAAATAACCATACAAGCTCAGTCCTACTCGAACCATATCAAAATGAAGACGACTATCTGAAAGTGTTCCCGCAGAATTGGCTAGGTGTCTGCATAAAAGCTTATTTCTTGCCCCCAAATCCTTTAAAACTTTTTCAAATCTTGTTAATTGAATCTGTGTAAAACCAAGTTGAGCATTATTTTCAAGATCTTCATCAGCAATTGCCAAATGACTATATATGCCTTTTAAGGATATATTTTTTAAAAAATCAATTCTAGAAATCAATTCTTTTACCTCATTGCAATTGCAGCCAAGTCTCGTCATACCAGTGTCAACTTTTAAGTGAATAATATATTTTTTATTCTTATTTTCGGCTATGTTATTGCAAATTATCGCCTCACGAATTCCACTAATCGTAGGGATAAGATCCCAGAAGAAGGCAGAGTAAAGCTCTTCTGCATTAATTAGATTCCCAAGAATTAATATCTGACACTTCAAGCCCGAATTTCTTAATTGTATTCCCTCTTCTAAAGTTGCTACTCCAAGGCTATCAGCGCCTCCAATCAAAGCAGCCTTTGCAACAGTCTCTGCACCATGTCCATATCCATCAGCTTTTACAACTGCCATTAGCAAACAATTTTCGCCAATAAAATTTTTCAAGACTCTTGCATTATTTTCAATAGCTTTCGGATCGACCTCAACCCATGCACGACTACGCGGATCGGGGTTCATCACATTTTCGGTTGTCCCAACAAAAGTGAAAGATCTTTCACTTCTCTTAATCTTTGACATACGCTGCTGGCAATGAATGTAATAAGGAAAACTGCATTAAGGCTGTAATAGCACTAGCATGCCGCTTAAATAGCTAACTTGCATGGGTCAAGTTCTTGTTTTGAATGCGTCCTATGAGCCATTGAACATCACTTCATGGCGTCGTGCGACTGTTTTAATGCTCAAAGGCAAGGCTGAAAGTCTTGAAGAGGATCCTGCTCACAATATTAGACAAGATGTCAAAGCTCCTACTGTGATTCGATTAAGACAATTCATTAGAGTTCCATATCGTGATATACCCCTTTCAAGAAAAAACATATTTCAAAGAGATAATAATTGTTGTCAATATTGTGGTCAAAAAAATAAAAAACTTTCAATTGATCATGTTTTACCCAGGAGTAGAGGTGGGGCCGATAATTGGGAGAATGTGATTACTGCATGCCTTCAATGCAACGTAATGAAAGGGAATAGAACTCCCGAAGAAGCAAAGATGCCATTAAAAACAAAGCCTTATAAGCCCTTAAATAACATGAGTTTTGAAACAACAAAACAAATTCATTCTGGTCGTCATAAAGAATGGAGTAAATATGTAATTGGGTGGGTAGCTTAAGTTTCTTTTAATCTTCAGATTGATTACTAATTTCTTCCATTTGTCTTTTTTGTTCTTCGGCAATACATGCACCAATAACATCTTCCAATTGACCTGCCAGAACTTGTTCAAGGGGAAAATTAATTCCTAATCTATGATCAGTGGTTCGATTGTCTTTGTAGTTATAAGTCCGTATCTTTTCACTTCTATCACCTGTACCAACCTGAGATAATCTCGCGGATCTCTCCTTAGCATTAGCTTCTGCTATTTCTAATTCTAATAATTTAGCTCTTAAAATCTCCATTGCTCTTTCTCTATTTTGTAATTGAGAACGTTCCTGCGTACAAAAAACTCTTATACCTGAGGGCTTATGAAATAAATCAATCGCTGTTTCTACTTTGTTTACATTTTGCCCACCAGCACCGCCCGATCTTGCCGTACTAATTTCTAAGTCAGTAGGTTCTATTTTTACTTCAACTGGATCTGCTTCTGGCATTACAGCAACAGTTGCAGTAGAAGTATGCACTCGTCCTTGAGATTCAGTTGAAGGAACTCTTTGAACTCTATGAACACCTGCTTCAAATTTTAATTGGCTATAAACAGAGTCTCCTTTGACTGAGATAATCATTTCACGAAAACCACCCATATCAGCTTCTGTTGAACTTATGGGTTGTACGTTCCAACCTAGTTTTTGCCCATACCTCTCATACATTCTGGCTAAATCACCAGCCCATAAACAAGCTTCATTTCCTCCTGCACCAGCTCTTATTTCAAGCATCACACTTCTTTCATCTCTTGGATCTTTGGGTAAAAGAGCCAAAGTTAGCCTTTGAATTAGTTCATTTTTTGAAATTTCTAGATTTTGAAGTTCTTCTCTAGCCAAAAGTTCCATCTCTTTATCATCTCTACTTTCTTTGACTAAACCTTTAGCTTCTAGACACTCTTTTTCAATTAATTGGAGTTTGCCATAATCATTAACCAATGGCTCTAAACGAGATCTTTCTCGAGCAATTTTCTCTAACTGTTTAGGATCTGAGGCAACATCTGGATCAGCTAGTTGCAACTCTAAGTTTTGAAAACTACTTTTAGCTGTTTCTAATCGTTTTATTAGGGTTGAAGAATCCATTCTTTTTATTCCCTAAAAATCTAGATCAACAGCTATCAACTTTCTTTTTTTTCATTTATTGATTTATCTTTTTCATCGCTTGAGTCAGATGATGCCATCCCATATTTCCTCATAAATCTATCCACTCTTCCTTCGGTATCTAAAATCTTCTGAGTACCTGTAAAGAAAGGATGATTTCCACTCCAAACATCAACCTGAATTTCAGGCTGAGTAGAACCTGTTGTCATTACTACTTCTCCATTGCAAATAACTTTTGCTTCTGGATACCAAGTTGGATGTATATCTGATTTAGGCATGATAAAAAAATGGAAAGATTTGAAGGGAAAAATACAATTATCTCTTTGAGAATTGTGGAGCTTTACGAGCCTTTTTGAGACCATATTTGCGCCTCTCTTTTGCTCTAGGATCGCGACTAAGGTGACCCTCAACTTTTAGAGGCTTACGATTATCAAGAGATAGCTCACATAAAGCTCTAGCAGCTCCTTGCTTTATGGCATCAGACTGCCCTGTCAAACCACCACCATATACATTGACTAGAACATCATATGATTCACTCAATCCTAAAGTTTTTAAAGGAGCTCTAACAGCAGATATATAAGCAGGATTAAAATTCAGATAATGATCACCAGGGCGACCATTAATAATTAATTCTCCTTTACCAGGGGTTAATCTTACTCTTGCTACTGATGTTTTTCGTCTACCAGTTCCCCAGTAAACTACTTTGTTTGTGGAACTAGTCATTGCGAAACAGATGCAGAATTTAAATTTAAAACTCTAGGTTCTTGAGCTGAATGAGGATGCTCAGAACCTTTATAAACTTTGAGTTTAGTAAATAATTGCCTGCCTAACCTTGTGTGAGGCAACATTCCTTTAATTGCCTTTTCAACGATTCTCTCTGGAATTCTAGATTGAAGAGCCTTAAAAGTTTCAACTTTCATTCCGCCAGGACGACCAGAATGTCTACGATACAGTTTTTGATCAGATTTTTTTCCGGTTACTTTGATCTTTTCCGCATTTACGACAATGACAAAATCACCAGTATCTAGGTGAGGAGTGAAATTTGGCTTTGTCTTACCTCTAAGAACACTAGCAACTTCAGTCGCTAATCGACCGAGTGTCTGATTCTCTGCATCCACCAGAAACCACTGGCGATCTATAGAATCCTGAGATGGAACGGCAGTCTTGTTCATTTTTCCTGAACACCCATAACACTGAATAAGCATTATCGTGATAATGCTGTTTAAGGAAGTTATCAAGTCAAAAAATTGATCTGATTCTTCAGAGAAATGATTCTACACTTCGATGGCTGAAAACTGGTCTTTTTGTTCGCATAAAATTTAAATTACTGATTTAACTAAATTCCCAATTTTTGATTTGTTAAAATTTTATATTTTTTGCATCTTTTGAAGACTCAAATATTGGAAGAGAAAAACCAGGAAAAGTGTCAAAACTTTTCTCTTTTGTGAAGATTTTTTCCTCATAACCAACTCTTATCAAACAAAGGCCATGAGGAGGAGCAGCCTCTTTAACCTCAGAGCGCAAACCCTGTCTCCATCTATTTCTAAATTCTTCCAAAGACAGTCGTTTTTCTCCAACAGCAACTAATTGGCCCATCAAAAGCCTCACCATTCCATACAAAAAGCCACTAGCCTGTATTTCAACTTTGACTATATCCCCATGACGACAAATAGAAACATCCTGAACTGTAGTGAATGAATTACTCCTATTACTTCCAGCTTTTTGAAAAGCTGAAAAATCATGCAAGCCTAATAAATCATTCAGAGCATCCCTCATTACATTGACATCTAATCTAAATCTATATTTATGCCAACTTATATTTTGCAGAAAAATATTTGGATAGGAACCATTAAAAATTGAATATCTATATCTTCTATATTTCGCCGAATAGCATGCATGCCAATTGCTGCTAACCTTTACTGCTTCAAGAACTTTAATTGATTCTGGAAGCCTTCCATTCAGCGCTGATGCCCATTTGTGAACAGGAATTGGGGCTGAGCAATCAAAATGTGCAACTTGTCCAGACGCATGAACTCCTGCATCAGTTCTACCTGCCGCTATGACCTTGACTGGTCTAATGGGATCAAGTTCTGCAATTTTTTCTTCTAAAGTGCCTTGAACAGTTTTTGAATCTTTTTGATTTTGCCAACCTCTAAAATCTGAACCGTCGTACTGAATAACAATTGCTGTTCTATTAGTCAAATTTAAAAATAAAATTTTTTATAAAAATAGAAAATATTGATTGTCGTTTGTGCAGCATTGATAGCCTATACAAGCTCAACGATGGCCATTTCTGAATTATCACCACGTCTTGGAGTAGTTCTCACGATCCTTGTATAGCCCCCTTGACGATCTCCATAACGCTCTTGGGCCTTTTCAAAAAGCGCATGAACCAACTGCTTATCGTATACATATCCGATAGCTCTTCTTCTTGAAGAGAGGCTACCATCTTTAGCCAAAGTAATCATTCGCTCCGTCTCATCTCTCACAGCTTTTGCTCTTGCTTTGGTAGTTGTAACTCTACCTTCACGAATTAATTGAGTGGTTAATCCTCTTAAAAGTGCCTTCCTTTGATCAGCAGGGCGACTCAATTGTGGGATTCGACGTTGATGACGCATTGGATTAGCTTTGAAATGTAGTAGTAAGAAAACTGAAAATCATGCAGAAGTTCTACTTTGAGGAATAGAAATTCCAATTCTCTCTAGAGCTTCAATAACTTCATCCGCTGATTTAGAACCGAAGTTCTTAATTTCCAACAAATCCTCATAACTAAAACCCATCAAGTCTGAAACAGAGTTCACTTGGGCACGTTTTAGGCAGTTATAAGCTCTTACGGATAAGTTTAACTCCTCGAGGGGGATTTGAGCCTCTGCTGCAGGCTCTGGCTCTTCAGGGATCTCTTCTACCATTGAAACAGTGGCAAGAGGCTGAAAAAGTTCGATTAATTGATTTGCAGCTTCCGCCAATGCATCGTCTGGAGTAGTGGATCCATCAGTGACCAACTCCATTTTCAATCTTTCTCTGGTAGATCCCCCCTCAGCGACTGCAGTTTCATCAATCGTAAAATTAACTCTGTTTATAGGCATAAACACAGCATCTATTTGCAGCAAATCAATTGCGCTTGTCTCTTCGTTTCGTCTATCGACTGGTCGATAGCCAACACCTCTTTCTACATGTAGCTCTAGTTCTAAGTTGTGACCCTCCTGAACTGTTGCGATTGGCCGATCACCATCAACGACTTGAACTTGAGAAGAGAACTGAATATCCTTCGCTTTTACTTCAGCTGGACCAGTAACAACAATTCTTCCTATCTCAAGATCCTGACTATGACTGTCAACTGAAATCTGTTTGCAATTTAGAAGAATGTCTAAAACGTCCTCTCTTACACCAGGGATTGTTGCATATTCATGATTAACACCTGCGATCCTAACAGCAGTAACTGCGCTGCCCTCGAGCCCGCCCATTAATACTCTGCGTAAAGAATTACCCAAAGTTGTTGCTTGACCTCTTTCAAGAGGTCCAATCAGGAAAACGCCTGTTTGGGAACGATCACTAGCAACTTGATGGTCGATCCTGTCAATCTGGTATTGCAACACGGTCTAATGCGATGTGGAAAAAAGAAAATTTCACTTAAGTGAATAGATTTTAAACGCGTCTGCGTTTAGGCCTCCTACAACCGTTATGAGGGAGAGGAGTTACATCTCTGATCAAAGTAATTTCAAGACCAGCTACTTGCAACGCCCTTATTGCGGTTTCACGACCTGACCCTGGTCCTCTTACAAGAACTTCTATTTGACGCATTCCTTGTTCAAGAGCACGTCGGGCAGCTACTTCAGCAGCGGTTTGAGCCGCGAAAGGAGTACCTTTTCGAGCTCCTTTGAATCCACTTGCTCCTGCAGATGACCAGGAAATAACTTCACCAGAAGTATCAGTGATTGAAACAATGGTGTTATTGAAGGTACTTTGAATATGCACAACTCCATTAGGAACGTTGCGCTTTGACTTCTTAGAACCGGATTTCTTTGAGGTTGTAGCCATTAGGCTGTGCCTTATTTAAAAAAAGATTTAGTAAATTACCAAATGGTAAGAGGAGTCTTAAGAAATTATTTCTTTCTTCCTGCAACGGTTTTTCTCGCTCCTCTTCGAGTACGAGCGTTGGTTCTGGTTCGTTGTCCACGAACAGGAAGACTCATTCTATGCCTTCTTCCACGAACACATCCGATATCCTGAAGACGTTTCAGAGCCATTCCTTCCTGACGTCTCAAGTCTCCTTCAAGAGTGAATTCTTCAGTAACAGCTCTGAGCTTCTGAACATCACTGTCAACTAAATCCTTTACACGAATATCAGGGTTAACGCCCGATTTTTCGAGGATTATCTGGGCTCTGGTTAAGCCAATGCCATAGATGTATGTAAGGGCAACTTCTACCCGCTTTTCGCGAGGTATATCGATGCCTGAGATCCGTGCCACTTAGGGATAAAATCGAAGAGGATAATGAAATCATCATAATTTAATGATGACCTTGTTGTAAGAAGTCAACAAAAGGAAATTAATCCTTCAAGACTTCTTAATAAAGTCGGGGGATTAGCCCTGACGCTGTTTATTTCGAGGCCTTTTCTTGTTGATCACATAGATCCGGCCTCTGCGCCTAACGATCTGATCGTCAGGACTAATTTTTTTGACTGAAGATCTAACCTTCATTTGGCAAGACTCTCCTATTTCCAAACTATAACTTTACTACATCGTCAGCCTAAAGCTTTCTCAATACATGAAAACACAACATCTATGTCAGCGTTACCTTCTATCTCCTCCAGTATTCCTTGCTTCGCATACAAATCAATCAGGGGGGCTGTTTTTTCTCTATAAATTTTGAGTCTATTAATTATTACTTGTTCATTATCATCCTGTCTTCCTCTTTCTAAAAGCCTTTTAATTAAATAATCATCGGCAATTTTTATTAAGATAACCCCTTCTAATGGTTGATTAATTTTTTCTAAAAGACTTTTTAGAGAATTAGCTTGATTAACATTTCTAGGGAACCCATCAAGTAACCACCCTTCATTAATATTTATCAATCTTCCTTCAACAATTGAAAGAACTAATTCATCACTTACTAATTCTCCTTTATTCATTACTTCCGCAGCTTTAAGACCTAGAGAAGATCCAGAAGAGACCTCATCTCTGAGTAAATCCCCAGTCGAAAGATGATCTAATCGGTACTTTCTACAAAAAAGATTTGCTTGCGTCCCTTTACCAGCTCCAGGGGGGCCAAGGAATAGTAATTTCTTTTTCATTTAAATAAAAAACATTCTAAAGATATTATTGACGCACCAATCCTTCATATCTTTGAGAAATGACATAAGTCTGTATCTGCTTAGATGTATCAATTGCGACTCCTACCAAGATTAACAATGAAGTCGCACCAAGACCTTGGAAAGTTTGAACATTAGTTGCTCTCTCTACTGCAGCAGGAACGATGGCAACTGAACCAAGAAATAAACCACCAAGTAAAGTGAGGCGGTTTTGAACTCCTGAAAGGTAATTGGAAGTTGAACCTCCAGGCCTTACGCCAGGAATTGCAACACCACCCTTTTTTAAATTTGAGGCAATATCTATGGGATTAATTGTTAAAGAAGCATAAAAATAAGCAAACCCCAAAATCAATGCAAAAAAGGTAATTGCATATGGCCATGGGTTTGATGAACCTGGATTAAGTGAACTCGCAGCCTTTATGAGTAATGGGTTTTGAGTGAAATTTGCAATTGTTATAGGGAGGAAAATTAATGCAGAAGCAAAGATTATTGGCATAACACCACCAGCATTTAACTTGAGAGGTAAATAACTTTGCCTACTTGGCAAAAGGGCTGTACCGCCCATTTGGCTTTTTGCACTTACTATGGGAATTCTCCTAGCACCTTCTTGAACAAAAATAATACCCACAATAGTAATTAAAAAAACCATCAAAAGAATGATTATTCCCAGGACATCAGCTCTATCTCCTGTTTGGGCTTTTTCAATAGTAGAACTAAGTGCCTTAGGCAAAGTCGCAACAATATTCAAAAAAATAACTAAAGAAGCACCTTGGCCTATCCCTTTTTCAGTAATAATCTCACTAAGCCACATAACTATCATCGATCCAGTAACTAACGCAAGTGATGTTTGAATAACAAATTCAGTTTCGCCAAGACCTTCGACCGCATACTGTCTAAGAATTAAAGCAAAAACTGTGCTTTGAACCAATCCCCATCCCAAAGCTACGTATCTAGTGATTTGAGCAATCTTTCTTCTCCCTGCCTCTCCTTCGTTTTTCTGTAGATCTTCTAATTGCGGTAAAGAGGCAGTAAGCAATTGAATAATGATTGACGCATTAATAAATGGAAGAATACCTAGCGCAAAAACACCTAAAGTTGATATTCCGCCACCTGTAAAAATATCAAGAAATCCAATCAATTGGCCACCTTGATCAATAAAGGTTTTAAAAGCTTCTCTATCTATTCCAGGCATAGGAATATAAATTCCTAATCTCACAATTAGCAATAGGCTTAAGGTCGTAAAGACTCTTCCCCTAAGCTCCTCATTGCTAAACAATTGGGTGATTACTTCACCTGCGCTTGGGTTTCGACCACGACTTATTAACATTTAATAAGGATAATTTATTGGAGGCTAGTGTATAAAATCAAATTTTTGAGATGTGGAAATTAGTTATACATTTCACATGTGCCCCCGGCGGCTTCAATTTTCTTTTTAGCAGATGTTGTGAACGCAGAAGCTTGAACAGTCAATTTTATTTCCAACTTACCATTACCAAGAATTTTTAGAGGATTTTTTGGTTTAGTCAAAATCCCCTCCTTAACCAATAAATCGAGGTTAACAACAGTCCCATCTTTTAATGCATTCAATCTGGAAACATTGAGGACAGTAAAATTTTTCTGATTAACTATTGGGAAATGCTTTAATTTTGGAACTCGCCTGTACAATGGCATCTGACCACCCTCAAAACCTGGGCGAGTAGGTCTACCTGATCGAGATTTTTGCCCCCTCATCCCAAAACCGCAACTAGCTCCTTGGCCAGCAGCAATACCTCGACCTTTACGCATTTTTTTACGTCTAGATCCTTTATTTGATTGAAGAGATTCTAATTTAATAGTCATGATTTTTAAGAATAAATCTGCTCAAGTGAGATACCACGCTCTTTTGCTGTGGCTTTATGAGTTCTTAGCTCACTTAAAGCAACCATTGCAGCACGAGCATTGTTCAAAGGGGTCTTACTACCTAATCGCTTAGCAAGGACATTTTTAATTCCGGCCAATTCTAAAACAGTACGGATTGAACCGCCTGCAATTACGCCTGTTCCAGGTGCTGCCGGACGAATTAAAACACTGGCTGCTCCATCTCTTCCGTTAGAGAGAGTTGGGATCGAACTATTTCGAGTTAAAGGAACACGAACAAGATGTTTTTTGCCATCGGCAACTCCTTTACGAACTGCACCAATTACATCTCCAGCTTTTCCTACACCAACGCCAACTTGACCCTTTTCATTGCCAACTACCACTATTGCCCTAAAGCTCATTTTCTTTCCACCTTTGACTGTTTTGGAAACCCTTCGAATTTGGACAACTCGTTCTTGCCATTCAGAGTCTCTTTCTTGACCTCTTCTTTCTCTTCTCCCTCCACGTTTTTCGCCACGGTTACGACGGTTTTCCTGCCTACCATCTGCAGCAGGAGGTGTGTCTGATGATCCAGAAGTTTTTTTATTGGGAGACTGGTTTTTAGAGTCTGTCATTATTAAAGCAGTGATTAAAAATTCAAGCCTGCCACTCTGGCAGCTTCGGCTAGAGCTTTAACCCTGCCATGATAGATGTTCCCACCTCTGTCAAAGATAACTTGTTTGATGCCTTTTGATAAAGCTTTTTTTGCAACAAGCTCTCCTACTGCTGTTGAAGCATCGCAACTTCCAGCATTAACTTTTAAAGAAGCTTTCAAGTCTTTATCAAGGGTGGATGCAGCACATAAAGTGTTTTGAGCATCATCATCTATAATTTGAGCATAGATGTGGTTATTAGATCGAAAGACAGCTAGTCTTGGTCGAGCTTCTGTTCCGCTTAAGTTTCTCCTCAAGCGTTTATGCCGTTTTTGGGTCTGTTGTTTTCTAGAAAGTTTTGACATGGCTAAAAAATTTTAAAAGACGAATAAGCAAAATTAAGCTTTGCCAGACTTACCAGCTTTTCTAATTATCTGTTCTCCCTCGTACTTGATCCCTTTACCTTTATAAGGTTCTGGGGGCCTTATTGCTCTTATTTTGGCAGCTTCATTGCCAACTAATTCTTTATCAGGTCCAGTTACAATCACATTTGTATTATTTTCAACTTTAAAAGTTATACCTTCTGGAGGAACAACCTCGACTGGATGACTATAACCTGCACTAACAACAAGAGTTTTACCTTTTACTTGGGCTCTTGATCCAACACCAACAATCTCAAGTTTTTTCATAAAACCACTACTTACTCCTTCGACCATATTGGCAACAAGAGATCTACACAGCCCATGCATTTCTCTGGATTGTCGCTTTTCATCGATTGGTTTAACAACAATGGTGTTGTCATTTTTACTTAGGCTTACTCCATCAGGAAGAGTCCGTTGCAGTTCCCCTTTGGGACCTTTTACAGTGATAGAAAGTCCTTCAAGTTTTACATCTACCTTATCGGGAAGGGAGATTGGTTTTTTGCCAGTACGAGACATAATAAATACTTAATCAATCAACAGACGTAGCAGAGGACTTCTCCTCCAACACCTTGTTTGCGGGCATCACGATCACTCATAACTCCCTTAGAGGTGGAAATTATCGCAACCCCAAGGCCTCCTAAAACTTTTGGTAATCCTCGAGTATTTTTATAAATTCTCAATCCTGGTTTACTTACTCGCTGCATTGAACGAATAATGGGTGAGCGATGCTTACCAGTGTATTTCAATCCAAGAATGAGCTGCTTTCGAAAGCCTTCTCCTTCTTCATTGATTTCTGCAATAAATCCCTCACTCTGAAGAACCTTAGCGATACTAAGAGACATTCTTGAAGCAGGGACTTTGGTTTTTTCATGACGTTTTTCACTTGCATTTCTTATGCGAGTGAGCATGTCTGAAATTGGATCGTGGTTGGCCATAGTATTTAGCTAATCAAACTCATTTTTTACGGAAGGGCATTCCCAATTCACTCAGAAGAGCCTTGCCTTGTTCATCAGAGGAAGCACTGGTCACGATTGTGATATCCATGCCTCGAATAGCGTCGACTTTGTCAAAAGTAATCTCAGGGAAGATAAGTTGCTCTTTGACTCCAATGGTGTAATTTCCTCGGCCATCAAAGCTTTTTGGACTGACACCACGAAAATCTCTGATTCTCGGAAGTGCCAAGTTAATGAACCTTTCCAAGAATGCGTACATGCGATCACCTCGAAGTGTGACTACGCAACCTATAGGCATTCCCTGTCTGATCTTAAAAGTAGCGATTGCTTTCTTAGCCCTTGTCACAAGGGCTTTTTGCCCAGAAATTGTTGCCATTTCAGCTAGAGAAGCTTCTAAAGCTTTTGAATTTGATGCAGCTTCACCAAGTCCTCTATTTAAGGTAACTTTCTGCACCTTAGGGACTTGATGAACATTTTTAAGACCAAGATCTTTTAAAAGCTTTGGTCTAATTGTCTCTCGATAGCGGGTTTTAAGTGACATGGCTGAGGGAAAAGTTAATTCTGGTCTTGGTCAGAATTCAATTGGGGAAAGAAAGTCTGCTTTAATTGAGACAAAGGAATAGTGAATTAATCAATTAATTCCCCAGTCTTTTTTAATCGTCGTTTCTTTGATCCGTCTTTATCTACAAAAATTTCAACCTTACTAGCAACTTTCTCTTTAGTTGAGTAGATCATCACATTTGAGGCATGCAAGGAAAATTCTTTGGTCTCTATTCGACCAGTTTCTCCTTCCTGAGAGGGTTTTACATGCTTTGTTCTTTGGTTAATTCCTTGGACTAAAACTCTATTTTCATAAGGAAGAGTTTTAAGGACTTCACCGGTTTTACCCTTGTCCTTTCCAGAAATAATCTGAACTGTGTCTCCTTTACGGATCTTCATTTTGATTCGATCAGCAGGAGCTTTGGATTTGTTAATTGCTGGCATGACTAAATAACCTCCGGAGCTAAAGAAACAATTTTAGTGAAATTGCGCTCTCTTAATTCTCGTGCGACGGGACC
The DNA here is from genome assembly GCF_027359355.1 of Prochlorococcus marinus str. MIT 1214. Classification (NCBI taxonomy): domain Bacteria; kingdom Bacillati; phylum Cyanobacteriota; class Cyanophyceae; order Synechococcales; family Prochlorococcaceae; genus Prochlorococcus; species Prochlorococcus marinus. The sequence continues at coordinate 1,111,962 of NZ_CP114777.1, forward strand.
AAACACCCTAGTGCCTCTTGGGTTTTGATCATCATTAATAAGAACAGCAGCGTTGTCATCAAAGCGAATTGAATTTCCAGTCTCTCTACGCATTGTTGCTCTAGTTCGAACAACAACCGCTTTAACAACATCTGATTTTTTGACTCCCATATTTGGCATCGCATCTTTAACTGAAGCAACAATCACATCGCCTACATGGGCATACCGACGATTGGAGCCCAAGACCCTAATACATTGCAAACGCTTTGCACCACTGTTATCTGCAACGGTTAAGAATGTTTCTTGCTGAATCATTTTGCAGCCTCCTTAGATTTCATACCCTTAACGAGAACATCTGTAACCGTCCATCGTTTGTGAGCGCTCATTGGAGGAGACTCTTTAATCCGAACTCTGTCTCCCACTTTGCAATGGTTTTCTGCATCATGGGCTTTATATCTAGTCGTACGACTAATAATTTTTTGGTAAATTGGATGTGGAAATCTATTTTCCACAGCCACAACTACTGTTTTTTGCATTTTGTCACTGACAACAGTGCCGACCATTTCCTTAAGTGCCATAACTAAAAAATCAAGATGATGTGTTGGAGCGGCTTCGCTCGTTAGAAACCGTTAAAAGTTGAGCCAATTCGGTTCGTGCTTCTTTGAAACGGTGAGTTTTCGCTAGCTGTCTAGTGGCTTGCTTAAAACGAAGATCAAAAAGCTCTTTACGAAGATTTTCGATCTTTTCTGATATCTCGGAATCAGAGAGACTCCTTACATCGTTCGTAGTTGTTTTGCTCATGATGCTGACTCCGAATCATCTGCTGTAACTGGCGTTTTCGCAGGTTTATAATTTCCCTTATTGAGATCTTCCTCTAGGGAAATAAATTTTGTTTTTACTGGAAGCTTGTATTGAGCAAGACGCATTGCCTCTTTTGCAATTTCCTCTGTAATTTCATCGCCACCCATTTCAAACAAGATTCGACCAGGCTTGACTACTGCAACCCAAAATTCTGGGTTACCTTTACCAGAGCCCATTCTTGTTTCAGCAGGCCTCATCGTTACTGGCTTGTCGGGGAAAATCCGAATCCAAATCTGTCCCCCCCTTTTTACATAACGAGTCATAGCTCTTCGACTTGCCTCAATTTGCCTTGAGGTAACCCATCCACAGTCTTGAGCTTGCAATGCAAACTGACCAAAAGAGATTTTGTTACCTCTAGTAGCAACACCGCGCATACGGCCTCTTTGTTGTTTACGAAATTTGGTTCTTTTTGGACTAAGCATGATTAAAACTCCTTATTTACCTTCATTGGAACGATCCTCGAATTGTTGAGGTCTTCGATTTCCCCTACTGCGTCGAGGTGAAGAACCAACAGGTAAGGGCTGTTCTTCTTTTGGAAGAACTTCGCCCTTGAAAACCCATACTTTGATTCCTAAAACGCCATAGGTTGTACTAGCTACTTTGGTCGCGTAATCAATTTCTGCTCTCAAAGTGTGGAGAGGAACCCTCCCTTCACGTGTCCATTCTGAACGTGCGATTTCAGCGCCATTCAACCTTCCACCAACTTGTATTTTCAGACCTAGAACACCAGCTCTTTGCGCTCTTTGAACAGCCATTCGAATTGTTCGTCTAAACGCAACACGCTTTTCAAGTTGCTGAGCAATATATTCTGCAAGAAGATAGGCATCTGCATCAACTTTTTCTACTTCAACTACATTTATTCGTACTTGTCTATTTCTATCACCGATTGTTTTTTGAATACCAGATCTGAGTTCTTCAATGCCACTTCCTTGCCTACCAACAATTACTCCTGGTCTAGCAGTTTTTAATTCAACCTCAAGCTGATCTGCTTTTCGAGCAATTAATACATCACTTATGCCGGCTGCTCCATATTTTTTCTTGATGAAAGTACGTATCCGATCATCTTCTTGAAGTAATAAAGGATAAGTTTTAGTAGGTGCGTACCATTTAGAACGATGCTCTTGGGTGATACCAAGTCTAATTCCAGTGGGGTGAATTTTATGTCCCATCAGTCTGAGTCCTCTGAATTTGTTTGTTGATTAGCCGAAACAGCAATGCTGATGTGGCATGTCTGCTTTTTAATAGCAAATGCTCTGCCTTGAGCCCTAGGCCTATAGCGTTTCATTGGTGGCCCCATGTCAGCCGTAGCAGCAGTAATAACCAAAGAAGAAGGATCAAGTCCAAGGTTGTTTTCTGCATTAGCAACTGCTGAGCGCAAAACCTTCGTTATTGGCTCAGTTGATCGATAAGGCATAAACTCAAGCATGATTAATGCATCCCTGTAAGTTCTTCCTCTTATTTGATCAAGAACACGTCGTACTTTTGAAGCAGATCCGCGAATGTAGCGCCCATGTGCCTGGGCTACCGATTTAGTTGATGAAGTAGTCATGTGATTAGCGCGCTCCTTTTTTGTCTCTGATATGACCTTTGTAGGTTCGAGTTGGAGCAAACTCACCTAACTTATGTCCAACCATTTGCTCAGTGATGAAGACAGGTATATGGCTCTTTCCATTGTGAACAGCAATTGTATGGCCAATCATCATTGGCAAAATTGTTGAGGCTCTGGACCATGTTTTGATGACAGTTTTATCGTCATTAGAGTTTTGCTTCTCAATTTTGCGAAGCAAACTGTCTGAAATAAATGGCCCTTTTTTTAGTGAACGTCCCATAACGGTTTAAAAGAATTGGTAAAGAAAGATAGAAATCATGAATCGCGACCTCCTCTACTACGTTTAGATACCTTGCGTCGTTTTCGAAGGACATACTTATTACTGGGCTTATTCTTCTTCCTAGTTTTCAAACCAAGAGCAGCTTTACCCCAAGGGGTAACAGGGCCAGCGCGTCCAACTGGGGCCTTCCCCTCTCCTCCTCCATGAGGGTGATCACAGGGATTCATTACACTTCCTCTAACTTGAGGTCTTCTGCCAAGCCATCTTCTTCTTCCAGCTTTTCCAAGACTGGTATTTCTAATTTCAGAATTACCAACCTCTCCAAGTGTGGCGTAGCATTCTTTTCTAACTAATCGAACCTCAGTTGAAGGTAATTTCAATGCAACATAATCTCCTTCTTTAGCCATGACTTGGGCACTAGCTCCAGCCGTACGAACCATCTGTCCGCCTCGTCCTGGATACAATTCAACACAATGAACGCTCGAACCTAAAGGCATTGAAGAAAGTGGTAAAGCATTACCAGTTTCAATGGGTGCATCAGGGCCTGAAATAACTTCTTGCCCAACAGTTATGTCCGCAGGTGCAAGTATGTATCTCTTTTCACCATCCGAATAAAAAAGTAAAGCAAGTCTTGCATTCCGATGTGGGTCGTAATGTATTGCCGCAACTTTGGCGGAAACACCGTGCTTATTTCGACGAAAATCAACAATCCTATATAACCTTTTGTGCCCTCCACCTCTATGACGGCAAGTGATTACTCCTCTGTTATTCCGCCCTTTCTTTCGATGTTTAGATACGACAAGTGAGCGCTCAGGTTTATTGGATGTAACTTCACTAAAATCAGTGACTACTCTTGTACGAGTACCAGGTGTGTAAGGTTTGAAACTTCTTATTGCCATTGTTTTAAGCCTCCTCTGATTCTGGGAACAACTGGATGGAATTGCCTTCAGCTAGTCGAACAACAGCTTTCTTCACTTGAGGTCTCTTTCCAGAAAACCTACCAACTCTCCTGCTTTTTCTTGGAGGATTCATAGTACTAATACCGAGTACCTTGACATCAAACATTTTTTCTACGGCAGCTTTTATGTCAGGCTTAGCTGCTCTTGGATCGACCTCAAAAGTGTACTGATTTAAATCCAAAGCTTTTGTAGCCTTCTCAGTTATCAAAGGACGCTTAATCACATCAGTAAGTCGTTTATCAAAAAATTTAGTCATTACTGTAGACCTCCTTAATGGTTGATAATGCGTCTTCGCCTATTACCAAAGAATTGGCATTGAGAAGATCAAACACATTTAATTGATCAGCAGAGATAAGCTTTGTTTTTTCTAAGTTTCTAATTGAGCGCTTTATAATTTCTGATGGCTTATTGAGAATAATCAGAATTTTCCCATCAGAATCGATTCCCAGTCGCTTGAGTAGAGCAACAATTTCGCTTGTTTTAGGAACTTCTAGCTTTGAACCGAAGTCTTTAATTATTTTTGCATCTGAAATCCTACTCATTAAAGCAGTACGAAGAGCTAGCCTTCGTTCTTTCCTATTCATTTCCAAGCTATATTTGCGAGGTTTGGGGCCAAATATAATTCCACCTCCTGGGCGAAGAGGAGTTCTAATTGAACCTTGCCTTGCTCTACCAGTACCTTTTTGCTTATAGGGTTTCCTCCCGCCTCCTCGAACCTCAGACCTAGTCAGAGTGCTTGCAGTTCCTTGTCGGCTATGAGCCTGTTGGCGCAAAACAGCACGATGTAATAAATCTGCTGCTGTAGATTCCTTGGCAGTTTTCAAATCAATTGATGATTCTCCAGCCTCTTTGCCTTGCCAATCAAGAACAGTACAGTTAGCCATCATTTACCTCCTTGCTGGGTAGAGACGCCAACTCTTTTGGCAGGTCTAATGTTTAAAAGAGATCCGGGCTTCCCTGGAACAGATCCTTTTACTACCAATAAATTGTGATTTGTATCTATCTTTAGAATTTCAAGGCCTCTTGTAGTGACTTTTTTACCGCCCATACGACCAGCCATCCTTTTCCCTGGATAAACACGACCAGGAGTTGTTCCAGCCCCTGTCGAACCAGGCAATCGATGATTCTTTGAACCGTGACTCATAGGTCCTCGGCTAAAGCCATGTCGCTTTTGATAACCTGCGAATCCTCTACCCATAGTGTCGCCACTAACATCAACTTTTTGACCTTTTTCGAAATCATCGACAGTGATTGCCGCTCCAAGTTTAAATTCACCAGAATTTTCTACTCGGTACTCTCGAAGATGACGCAAAAGGTCATTTCCTGATTTAGCAAGATGACCTTTTGAAGGCTTGTTAATAAGTTTTTCACGAATTAATTGAAAGCCTATCTGAACAGAGGCATAACCATCCGTATCAGAGGATTTCAATTGAGTGATTCGACAGGGACCCGCTTCGATCAAAGTGACTGGAACGGCTCTGCCTTGATCATCGAAGAGTTGGGACATCCCCAACTTCTTACCTAAGATTCCTAAAGACATGAGTTAAATAAACGCCAGCTAAAAGGTCAATCTATAAATAGAGAGACTTGGAATCTGAATTAAATCGCCTATCTAGCCAAAAAAGTTGAAGTTAATTGAAGTTCAATTTATTTGGGAAAATGCTAGCGACAATCAGCTGGCTGAGACTTTTTCAAACTTTTCAAAAAGTTCAAACAGTATCTCGACAAAAGAAAATAAATTCTTCTGCACTGGCCAAAAAGACCAAACGCATACGCCTAGTCTGCTCAAGCGTCTAGAGGCCCGGCTAGCGGGCGGGCATAGAAAAGCTTTAGCAACTTAAAAGATTACACTATTAACACCCATTTTGTGTGATGCTTCACTTGAATAAGATAAAGAATTTGATTTAAGGATGCCTTTATTACTCTCTGGTCAGAAATTTCGCACTGATCTTGAATCATTCGGCTGCCTTGCCATCCTTAGTCCATTAGAAGGTGGAGCAGAAACTCGTTTACTTCGAAGACTTAGAGCTAGCGGCTATCAAACACAGATAACTTCCGCTAGAGGATTAGGAGATCCAGTTATCTTTCTTACCCAATTACATGGAATCAGACCACCGCATTTGGGACATCAAAATGTTGGAAGGAATGGGGCCTTAGGTGAAGTTCAACAAGTTATTCCTCAATTAAATGAATTGTTAGTCGAAGATAGAACCTTGGTTTTATGGTTATTAGAGGGGCAAGTCTTGTCCAAGTCAGAGCTGTTAGCAATAAATAATCTCTGTCAAAAGGAACCTCGAATCAAAATTGTTATTGAGATGGGAGGAGCTCGAAGTATTAAATGGCAACCATTAAACGAATTCATAAATAGAAATTAGACAGTCATCAAGGTGATTACTCACAATTCGATTTGCAATTCTGAAGCTCTCAAAAAAGGTAACTGGGTAAAATTAATTTGTGGCGCAAGTAATCAAGACTTATCTTCCATAACTGATCTTTGCTCAATTTATGGAGCTGCAGGGGTTCATTGCATTGACCTTGCTGCCGACGAAGCTGTCATACATGCAGCTCGCAATGCTATTGATTGGGTTTTCCAAACTTATGGAAAAAAACCTTGGCTGATGATCAGCTTAAGTGATGGAAAAGATGCGCATTTTCGCAAAGCTTGGTTTGATCCAGACCTATGTCCTTCGAATTGCTCAAGACCCTGTCAAAGCATTTGTCCAGCTCACGCGATTGAAAACGAAGGTGGTATAAAGGCAAATAAATGCTATGGATGTGGCCGATGTATTGATACATGCCCACTAGGAATCATTCAAGAAAAGGATCGAAGATTAACTCTGAAAGATTTTGCTCCATTGTTAACAAGTATCAGACCAGATGCAGTAGAAATTCATACTGCTCCAGGAAGAGGCCAAGAATTTGAAAAAACAATCAAGGAAATTTTTAAAGTCGATCTACATCTACAACGATTATCTGTAAGCTGCGGTTTACAAGGGCATGGAATAAACCATGAAAAATTAGCAGAAGAACTTTGGCTGCGACATAAATTCCTGAGAATTCATAATCAAAAACCTCTGTGGCAAATTGATGGGCGTCGAATGAGTGGAGATCTCGGAGCAGGTGCGGCCAAAATCGCAGTAAAACTCTGGGAAAGAATACGCCCAATAGCCCCACCAGGTCCCTTACAACTTGCTGGAGGGACTAATGAATCGACCATTAAGTACCTTTCAGAGATCAAAGGGCCTGAAGGAGTTGCTTTTGGAGGGAGAGCAAGGAGAATAATCCAACCATGGCTAGAAGAGGCTCAACGAAAAAGAATTAGTCTTAGAGAGTGGCCTGAAGGCTGGGAGGCAGCTCTTGCAGAGGCAAAACAACTGATAAATCCTTGGCTGGAAAGAAAATCTTTATAATGGGACTTCCCTTACCTAAATCAACCATTCGAACGCCTACGTTGAGCTCTATTAATGAAGAAATCTTCCGATTACCTAAAAAAAACTGGATAAAGACATGACAGGATTGAATCAAATATGCAATTATCTAATAGAAGAATCCAAATCTATGATTCTCAACTGCAAACATAGATCTGGAACAATGGGCCGTCGCCAAGTGGTAAGGCATCGGGTTTTGGTCTCGACATTCCTAGGTTCGAATCCTAGCGGCCCAGTTTTAAACAATTAGTGATAGAGAAGCCTCTACTTGTTTTTGATTTTGATGGTGTCATCGTTGACGGCATTAAGGAGTATTGGTCAAGTTCTTGTCAAACTTGTGTAAATATACTTTCTGCCAAAGAAAAAGAAATTATTTCTTTTCCTACTGAGATTCCCAAAACTTTTAAGGCCATGAGGCCATGGGTTAATCATGGTTGGGAAATGGTTATTTTGGCTGCTGAATGTTCCAATAAAACTAGTCAATTAAACTTAAAAGGTTTACAAAATTTCTCAAAAAATTATCAAATAGAACGCTCTTTAGCTCTTGAAAAATGGGGTTGGACACCTGTTCAATTACAAGAAGCTTTAAATCAAACGAGAAGAGAAGCAATATCAAATCATTTCAGTCAGTGGTTAAATCTTCATCAGCCTTTTTCTTTAGTCACTCAACGCCTCAAGACACTTGAGAAGGAAGGCATTGAATTTGCTGTTTTAACAACAAAAAGTATTGAGTTTACAAAAAAACTTTTGAACTGTTTCGATCTTCAGCCAAAGCTTGTTTTCGGTCACGAATCAGGAAGTAAAGTCGATGTCTTGAGCCAACTCTTACAGACAAGAATAATTCAAGGGTTTATTGAAGATCGAAGAACTACCTTAGAAAAAGTCTTGGAAGATCCAAAGCTGAAATCTATCCCTTGTTACCTAGCAAGCTGGGGATACTTAAAACCTCAGGATAAAAATAATCTTCCTTCCAGTATTAAATTATTAAATTCAGATACTTTACGAGAACCTATTTCAAAGTGGTCTTGACTTAATAGCGTACGTCTGTACTATCGGTTTAATCGCTATTCGTTGAGGAACTGAGTATTTCATCATCAATCTCAACGTCTGTTGTTATCCATCTGAATCAACGTTATTTGTCATGTCAAACGAAGGTAAGTCACTCCAATCAACTGAACCGAAGAGAATAGACGCAAAATCTGGAGAAAAAGAAAAAGCATTGAGCTTAGTGGTTGGGCAAATAGAACGCAATTTCGGAAAGGGTTCGATCATGCGTCTTGGGGACGCGTCAAAGATGCGGGTAGAAACAATATCTACGGGTGCTTTAACTCTTGATTTAGCTCTTGGTGGCGGCTATCCCAAAGGACGTGTAATTGAAGTTTATGGTCCCGAAAGCTCTGGGAAAACAACGCTGACATTACATGCGATAGCTGAGATTCAACGTAACGGCGGAGTTGCTGCATTTGTAGATGCAGAACATGCTCTTGACCCAGTCTATGCAGCTTCTCTTGGTGTTGACGTAGAGAATCTTCTCGTATCTCAACCTGATACAGGCGAGATGGCATTGGAAATCGTGGACCAACTTATTAGATCTGCTGCAGTCGATCTAGTTGTTGTTGATTCAGTCGCTGCACTTACGCCCCGTTCAGAGATAGAAGGAGAAATGGGTGATCATTCAGTAGGCGCTCAAGCTCGTCTAATGAGTCAAGCAATGAGAAAAATTACTGGAAATATTGGCAAGTCTGGTTGCACAGTGATTTTCTTAAATCAATTACGTCTAAAAATTGGTATTACATATGGGAATCCAGAAACAACCACTGGTGGAAATGCTCTTAAATTTTATGCGTCTGTAAGGTTAGATATTCGTCGTATTCAAACGTTAAAGAGAGGAACTGAAGAATATGGAATTCGCGCAAAAGTGAAAGTCGCAAAAAACAAAGTTGCACCTCCATTCCGAATAGCCGAATTTGATATTCTTTTTGGAAAAGGAATTAGTACTCTCGGTTGTCTTCTTGATTTGGCAGATGAGACTAATGTCGTTACTCGTAAAGGAGCTTGGTATAGCTATGAAGGTGACAATATTGGGCAAGGGAGAGACAATACCATTACCTGGCTTGAACAAAATCCTGAATCAAAAGAAATAATTGAAAAGTTAGTTAAAGAAAAATTAACTGAAGGCTCAGAAGTAAGTGCTAATTCAATGAGACCATTAGCGGCAGCCGCTCGACAGGCTTCATCACGACCAAACCTAAGCAAAGTTTCAGCGAACGGTTAAAGAAAAAAACATAATTATCTTTATCTGATATCAGCAGGAATCCACCACCCTGCAGCAGGTCCAACGAAGCGAACAATGATCCAAAGAATAACTAAAGCAGCAATACCTATCCATCCTGCACGTATACTTAATTGTATAAATTGATCTCGTTGCGCTTGTGTAACAGGAAACCAAGAGACAATACGAGGTGACTCATTCCTAGAGTTTTTCTTACCACGAGGTTTTAATCCTTGCTCAGATCTTCGGCGTGCTTCTCCCATTATCAAAAAACAATATTTTTTAATCTAAGAGATTGATTTTAATAAGGCAATAAACGCTCTAAAGCGACCCACGGCTCAAGCGCTTCGAATATTAGTTTTCCCCAACTTCTATAGTGCATACGGCCGTCAAGTATGGCGACTCGAACATCTTTCCCCCTAATGATTGCAATCGATTTAAGAAGGGTAGTAAGGGTTTCTGGGAAAAGGAATTCTCGAAACCAGTCACGACCTTGATGCTTAAGCATTTCAACTTTGGCTGCAATCCAAGGTGATTCTAAAGTAGGCAATGGAATCACTGGGAAAATCAACTGGTCTGGAGTTGGCAAATTGTACTGATTAATAATCCACCAATCACAGCTACAACAAATAATCCCATTCGTCTCAATATTAGTAGTTTCATGAACGACTCTCAATCCAAATTCTCCAGCCAATTCACTAGTTATCTGAAGTCGTAGTTGTAAATCATCTACCAAAATAATAGTTGAATGAGAACGACCAAGAATTAATCTTTGACACTGTCTTATAATATGACGATAAAAATGAGATGTATTTGGCAAAGGTTGTCTTTTAGGAACAAATAACGGAGTAGGTTCTTGATCAAATTTATTTCCTAAATTCACCTTGACATTGAAAGTTAATTTTTTCCTATTTAAATCTAAAAAGAAAGAATCGCTTTGAGCTGAGTTAGCCAGCATCAAAAAAGTATTTTTTGATAGGAGAACTGAGAGAGTTTGCGAAGGAAGCAAAGGTTGAATATGCCAATCCCAACTAAGTTTTCGATTGTCTAGTTTCGCCCATGTTACCCATTCGTTGTTGACGACATTAAGCACTCTTCCCCAAGGCATTGCTGAAGGCAAGTCATCTTTGAGAATTGCTTTTAACGCTAAAAGCTCACTATAATCAACTCTTTTGACAGCATCAGCACTTACTGAATGACTAAAAAGACTCCGACTTAGACGCTCATGAACTGCAATAATTGAAGCTTCAAAACGTGGGTGAGAAGCAATTAAATCCTCCCAATCTTTTGGAGTAACTTGAATAGACATAGATTCTCTAATCTCACTAAGAATAAACTCAGATTCAGGAAAAATTAATTGGCGATTTTTCAATAAATCTTTGTCATGTGCGCAAATAAGATCTTGATATGTTAGAACCCAAATTTTTTTATCTGAAGGAATTAATTCAATTCCTTCTACATAATCAAAACCTAATCGACTAGATCTTAACTTTGGTAATTCCACTTCAAACAAAAGTCGATATTGTCTCTCTGAAAGAATCAGCACAATATTATTGTTATGCAAGCAAAGTGGAATCAAAAGGCCAGGCCACCAAAAATCTTTACTGTCACTTGATAATTGAATATAAGTATTATCTTTACGACTTAAGCTTCTAGAGATCAATCTTGTTAGGGTCAAATTATGAGGCCATAGAGCAAGATTGTTTTGATAGTATTTTTTTAAATGTTTATGTGAATTCACCTCAAGCATAAGTAAGACCTTTTATCTATAAATTCTTTTAATCATGTTGCCCTATCAATAAATATATAGAACAATACTATTTATGGAGCTTAAAACAAAACCCTCTAAAAGTATTGGAATTGTCGGATTAGGTCTAATTGGAGGATCCTTAGGCTTAGATCTCCAAAAGCTTGGATATACAGTTTATGGGATTGCTCATCGAGAAAAAACTGCACAAAAAGCCAAAGAAAGAAAACTAGCCCAAATTGTTAGTACTGATCCAAGTGTATTAAAAAATTGTTCTCTTATTTATATTGCTTTACCACTTCAGCAGCTCCTAAATCCTTCTTCCTCTTTAATAAATGCCATTCCTAGGAATGCTGTTGTTACTGATGTTGGATCTGTAAAAGTCCCCATTTTAAATACTTGGAACAACCTACATCCACGTTTTGTAGCAAGTCATCCAATGACAGGAACAGAAGAATCTGGTGTTAACGCAGGTCAACATGATTTATTTAAAAATAAGCCATGGGTCGTTACGCCAAATAAAGAAACTGATCAAAAAGCTCTCGAAATAGTTCACAAAATTTCTTTGTCACTTGGGAGTAAATGGATAAGCGCTGAAGCTCAAATGCATGATGAAGCTGTTGGATTGATTTCACATTTACCAGTTCTAATTAGCGCGGCATTGCTGAATACTCTCAGAAGAGATGTAAAGCCTTCCTTATATTCATTTGCAAAAAGTATTGCATCCAGTGGGTTCGCTGACACATCCAGGGTCGGAGGTGGCAACCCAGAGCTAGGAGTCTCTATGGCAAAATTTAACAAGAAAAATTTAGCGAGACATATTGCATCTTATAGACATTCTCTAGGTCTATTTGAAAAATATTTACTTGAAGAGAACTGGAGTGAACTCGAAAAAATACTAGTTAATACACAGGAAGAAAGACAGAATTTCGTTTAAAAACCTACTAACAAAAGGTAGGGATATTCAAATGTCTACCTTTAGATTCCATTAGTTGTCTGACAACCATCATGGCTGATTGGCTTACGCCAGCTGTACCTTCGCCTGGATAAATTGAATCTCCACAAAGCCATAAACCTTTGAGAGGGGTTCTACTGGACAAGCCAAAAGGGCCAAATTGATCTGGATGTTGACCAAGCCCTCCTACTATTCCACCAGGACGTCCTGTCCACCTTTCAAAGCTTCTTGGGGTTGAAAGTTCTTGATGATCCCAACTCGTCTCTAGCAAATCAAACTTTTTATTTAAAATAGTTCCAATCTGTTTTTCTATAATATTTTTTTTCCTGGCATAGGATTGACTATCTAGATTAGACCATTGATCAATATCAACAAATACACTTACAATTAAAGTAGCCATTCCAGCTGGTGCACGCTGATCATCTTCCATACTTATAGAAATAAATAAAGATCCAAAATTCTCATCGAACATTTGAATATGTCCTGGACAATTAACTGGCAAGTCAGAACGATGGAGAGCTCCATAAAATACAAGGGCACCACTGGGTTTGGGTAATTTTTTTATACTTTCACGGTATGTTTTGGATAAACCTCCATCAATAGGAATTAAATCTAAAAGAGATTGAGGAGGCAAACTAAAAACAATATCTGATGCTTTCATCTGTATCAAATTCTTTCTTCTATCAATTAGGGTGACATCAAAAATATTTGATTTTTTTTTACTTAAAATTTCTGTCACTCTATGCCCGATCAAAAGGCTTCCACCATCTCTCAAAAAACTCTCTTTCAACAAATCGCTAAGAATTTGCATGGATCCATGAAGATGCCATAAGCCTCTCGGGGATTGGGCCATTTGAAGAACAGTTGCACCGTATAAAGCTGCAGTTCTACTTGCTGGCTCTTGAGAGTAAAGTTTTAATTGAAGGTCTAGAAAACTACGTAGACGTCTATCTTTATAACAACCAGTTATTTGAAGCAAGTCTGAAATAGTCAATTTGCTCAAAAAACCTGTTAAAAGATTTGAAGGACGTATGGCTCTAATTAATTGACTTAAGTCCCAAAAATTTCTTACCGGAAGTATTGGATCTCTTTCGACAAATTCCCAGTTACTTTCGTGAATTTTTGAACATAATGACCAGAAGATCTCACTCCCAGGAAACTGTTCTTGTCTTTCTTTCTTCCATCGCAATGGATCATACCAAAGATTGATTGGCTTACTCCCATCACCCAGATCAACTGAACATCCAGGATCTAAAATTTTTGCATCAGGTAACGGAATATCTAAATAATTAAATAAACGATGATGAATTCCTCCACTCTCAAGGCCTGCAACTTGGGTAGCGCCTACATCAAAGGTATAAGAACCTCTTTTAAAAGTTCCTGCACATCCACCTAGTTGACTATGTGCTTCGACCAAAGTTACCTGATAACCCTCTTTAGCTAGCAGAGCAGCACCTGTTAAGCCAGCTATCCCTCCCCCAACAACAATGATAGATTCTTCAGACATAAAAAATTATCAAGAGAGAATAAAGTGAATGAAGGAATTAATCCAAAAGGCTCTTACAAGTTCAAATAAAGTAAACAACAACTCATTAATAGAAAAAATAATTCCTGTAGGCGGAGGTTGTATCCATAAAGCTTGGTGCATTCATTTCCAAAATGGCAAGAGAGTTTTTGCCAAATCAAATCACATTGACAATATTAATATGTTTAAGTTCGAACGTGAGTGTCTTTCAGTTCTAAAAAGATTTTCCAATAAATCGTATATCTGCGTTCCTAAAACAATTGATCTCATAAGTTATCAAAATATATCTATACTTTTTTTAGAATGGATTGATCTCAAACAAACCCAACAAAATCTCCTTGGGAAGGGCTTAGCACTACTGCATAAATCTTCGAGTGAATGGAGCCAAAAAAATTTCGGATGGGAAGAAGAAGGTTTTATAGGTTCTAGCACCCAAATAAGAGGGTGGGAGGATAACTGGGGCGAATTCTTTGTAAATTATCGTCTTCGACCACAACTTATAAAAGCAAAAGAATGGGGGGTTAAAGTTCATGATTATGAAGATGTTTTAATATATTTACGCTCATATCTAAATGATCATCAGCCAAGAGTCTCAATAGTTCATGGTGATCTATGGTTAGGTAATTGTGGAAGTACTAAGAATGGTTTAGGAAGTCTTTATGACCCTGCTAGTTATTGGGCTGACAGAGAAGTTGATATCTCAATGACTAAACTATTTGGTGGTTTTAATAGAGAATTTTATAAAGGGTACGAAGAGGTTTGGCCACTAGATAAATTTTCACAAGATAGAACTGATATTTATAATCTATACCATTTGCTTAATCACGCAAATATGTTTGGTGGATCCTATAAGGAAAATTCACTGAAAATACTAAAAAACCTGAGATCTCGTATGTAACGAAACCTCAGATTTGATGTTCTCTCTATTATTAATTTATCCTAAGTACTCTTTTTTAAGATTTTGAACTTTGTCAAATACAGCTGTTCTTTTTTCACTTGTTGTTAAGTTCTGCCAGCTCCATTGGCCTAAAACAACAATTCCAAGAAGTTCCAGTAAACCAGGAAGAATTGGGAAAAAATTAACTGTATCAATAACAACCTTGATTAAAACTTGGGCTAAAACAACAACGGCAATGATGCCTGCCGCCTTGCCATACTTACCCATCTGAGTCCAATCAATTTTGCTCAAAGATTCATTAACTTTTCCCATTACATCACTGTAACGTTCTGAAAAATTAACACCTTCTGTTTTCCCTGCCTTTGATTCATCTTTAGAATCAGGATTTACATCAGACATGAACACAAGCTACTAAGCAAATATGGACTGAGCGTATCGAATTAATTTAATAAATGCCATAGTTTGAATAGAGATAAGTCCGAACCAAAATAGAGAGGATGCCGAATCAAATCATTTTTTTTCATGAAAATTCCAAAATTTATTGAATTCCATAACGAAACGAATTGTGTTCTCTCCAGATTTTTAAAGGCTGCAGAGCCAGAGGAAGGCTGCTGTATGTTAATTGGGAAAAAAAATAGCTCATCCAAAGATCACAAAAGAAATATTTGGGAGGTAACTCACATCTGGAATTGTCGAAATATTTGGGGAGAACAAGAATCGAGATTAATTGATCACAATATAAGAGTATTTTCTAATCAAAAAAATATGCAATTGTCCAAAAAAAATCGCTTCGAAATAGATGCTAAAGATCAAATTGCATCTTACAAATGGGCAAGAGAGAATGATCTAGAAGTTTTATGTTGTGCTCATTCTCATCCTTCAGGTGAAAACAAACCCTCAGAAATGGATTTATTTTTACACCAATCTCCTGGTCTTATGGTTATTTCAAATAAGGATGGCGATTTACAAGCATGGTGGATTAAAAATAAATTAAACTTTCATAGAGTGAAAATTGAATTTTTTTCTTTAACGTGAATTAATCATAAAAGGTTTGATTGATGGAGAGAAGCCAGAATAAATCAAGTTTAAATTCCGAGGAAATTACCAGGTATGCAAGACACATAAGTCTTCCTGAAATAGGTATTAAAGGCCAAGAAAAATTGAAGAAAAGTTCTGTTGCGTGCATTGGGACAGGAGGACTTGGATCTCCACTTTTAATTTATCTTGCAGCCGCCGGAATTGGACGTATCGGAATAGTTGATTTTGATGTGGTTGAAGACTCAAATTTACAAAGGCAAATCATTCATACAACAAATTCAATAGGTCTATTAAAAACAGATTCTGCTAAACAACACATACTCAAGATCAATCCTTCTTGTCGAGTTGATTTATTCAATCAAAAGCTAACAAGTAGTAATGCTTTGGAAATACTTAAAGCTTATGATGTGATATGTGATTGTTCAGATAATTTCCCAACGCGCTACCTAATTAATGATGCTTGTATGATACTTAATAAGCCTAATATATATGGTTCAATTGCAAGGTTTGAAGGTCAGGTAAGTGTATTTAACTTGAAGGAAAATAGTCCTAACTATCGAGATCTGCTTCCTACACCCCCTCCACAAGAACTAATTCCATCATGCTCTGAAGCTGGTGTCATGGGAATTCTTCCTGGAATTATAGGTACAATTCAAGCAGCAGAAGCCATAAAAATAATAACAAATATTGGTTTTCCACTAAACGGAAGGCTCCTCATATTTAATGCATTAAATATGAGCTTTAAAGAGCTAACGTTAAAATCAAGACCAGAGAATAGTAATATCAATAAACTAATAGATTATAATAGCTTCTGTTCCGAGGTTAAAGTTAAAAATGAGGTCGATTTAGATATAAAAAGTATTTCAGTTAAGGAATTAAAAGTGCTCCTTAATCAAGCATCAAAAGAAACATTATTGATAGATGTTCGCAACCAGATTGAGCATAATGAATGTTCAATTTCAGGCTCAAAGCTTATTCCCCTTAGTACTATTGAAAGTGGGGAATCCATTCATGAAATTAAAATTCTTGCCGCACACAAAAATCTTTATGTATTTTGTAAAAGTGGAAAAAGATCATTGCGTGCATTAAAGCATTTAAAAAAACGTGGAATTAAAGGTATAAATATTGAAGGAGGTATTGAAGCTTGGAATCAAGAAAATATTAAATAGAGCTAATAATCAACTCCTCTCTTTAAATCAACTCCTTTTTCTGCATAGTGCTTATGACACACCATCTCAGAATGAACACTTGCCAAATCAAAATATATAGGTTGGTTTTTACATCTTCCTGTAATAATCACTTCGGTCTCTGATGGTTTGCGTAGCAAGGTTTGAACAATAGGCTCAACCGGTAGGAGTTCTAAATCAACGGTTGGATTTAACTCATCCAAAATCACAGTCTTATAAAGACCACTTGAAATCGCTGCCCTTGCAATTTCCCATGCTCTTTCAGCTTCTACATAATCAATGGGCTTTTGCTGGCCCCTCCAAACAATCGCATCTCTACCAGATCTAAGATGATCGACTAAATGCGGATAACTTTCTCGAAGAGCCGCAATAGCGGCATCCTCTGTGTAACCACTACCTCCCTTAAGCCATTGTAAAATCAATACACGATGACTTTTATCCTGACTTATTCCTCTACCAATAGCTTGTAAAGCTTTACCCAAAGCACTGGTTGATTTACCTTTCCCTTCACCGGTATATATTTCAATCCCACCAACATTATTCTCAAAAAGAATTTCATCGTTATTAATCTCAGGACGTCTGTGTGCTCTCATCTCAGAATGAAGTTCCGCAACTTTAATCAGAGGATTTGGTGCAGCTCTTCCAGTGACGATAATTTCCATACCGTTAGGTCTTGCAGTAAGAGTTTGAACAACTTCTTCAACAGGCAATAATCCCAAATCCAGAACAGGATTCAATTCGTCCAAAACAACAACTGAATATAAAGCACTAGCAATTGCCCCCTTTGCTATGTCCCAACCTCTTTGAGCTTCCTGATAATCAAATTTAGTAGATTGATCGGAGCTAAAAAATTCACCCCTGCCAGTCCTAACTTGATCAATCAAGTGAGGGAAACCTTGCTGCAACGCATCTATTGCGGCATCTTCGTCATACGAGCGACCAGGTCCTTTCAAGAATCTAAGAAGCAATACTCTTGTTTGTCTTTTCTCACATATACCTAGTCCTATAGTCCTCAGAACCACCCCCAAAGCGGCCTGGCTCTTACCTTTACCCTCTCCGTCATAAACATGTAATTGTCCGTGACTACGTTCCTGGCTTTCCGATGCTGTCGTAATTCCTATACCGTTTGATACCACGATCGAAAATTCTGCCTCTTACGCATCCAACTTAACTTCTTCTACATTAGACGTCATAGAATATGCAAAATACATACACAGATGAAAGAGAGTAGGAGTCTCAATCTAATCAAATTAATGATTTTTTAAAAAAGTGTTTTTTAGTCAACTGGAATCTTTAACTGACTCAGAACTAAAGCAATTAACATTGTTAAGGGAGTTTATTGCAGACATCAATCATGCATGTGTTGCTTTCTCTGGAGGCGTTGATAGTTCTTTAGTAGCAACAATAGCCCAAGAACAACTAGGTTCAAAAGCCTTTGCCGTGACTGGAGTCTCTCCTTCCTTAGCTCCATATTTACTGAAGCAAGCGCGTCTTCAAGCAGATTGGATTGGTATTCATCATGAAGAATGCCATACGAATGAAATCAACGAACCAAATTACTTTAAAAATCCTGAAAATAGATGTTTTGCATGCAAACAAGAATTACATAAACATTTAAATCAAATTTCAAAGAAATTCCATAATGCTCAAGTACTGGATGGAGTGAATTATGATGATCTTCACGACTTTCGACCAGGCATTAAGGCATCTACTCAGGCTGGAGTGGTATCACCTCTTGCTGAACTAGAAATAGGTAAAGAATCAATTCGTTCAATCTCCAAATCATTAGGGTTACCCTGGTGGGATAAACCTGCCCAACCATGTTTAGCATCTCGTATTCCTTTTGGAGAGGAAATAAATTCAACAAGGCTTGAGCAGATTGCATTAGCAGAGGAATGGATAATTAATCATGGTTTTTCAAAAGTACGTGTAAGAAGTCAAGGACTATCTGCCAGAATCGAATTACCCGCAAATGAAATAGATCATTTTCTTAAAAGTGTTGAAAGAAATAAATTAATTAAATATTTTTTATATCTAGGTTTCCATTCTATAAGCCTGGATCTTGAGGGTTTCATTAGTGGAAAACTCACAAGAGACATTAAGACTACTTCAAAAATAAACTCTGATTTCAAAAAGATTTTTGATTAATTTTTCACTTTTCGTGTTGATCTTGGTTCACGCTGCAAAGCTTGGATTTCTGAAGGGATCTCTCTTACGATATTTTTAAAAGAAAAATGCTTAGCCAAAAAATCTTTAAAAAGTAACTTGCAAGCTTTTTCAGGCATCGTATGGTCACCGCAAGTAAAAACATCAATTGCTGCATAGCCAATCTCAGGCCATGTGTGTATTGAGATATGAGATTCAGCCAATAAAGCCAGTCCAGTAACTCCCTGAGGTTTAAAGCTATGTGTTACCAAATTGATGAGTGTTGCACCAGCAATTTTTGCCGATGATGTGATAGTTGTCCTTATAAAAGCTTCATCATTAAGCTTCGCATGATCACATTGATAAAGCTCAAGTATGCAGTGCCTTCCTATATTCTCACTAGAGTTTGTATTTATGGTTTCTATATCTTTTGACTTGCAAGAGTCACCCCATCCAGGATTTGGATGCAATTCGGGGAAAAAAGGTTCCATATTATCCAAAAATCATTTCCACAATAACCGACCAATAGTTTCAACTAAAAGAATCTAACTGCATTAATTGTGAGTTTCGAACCCATTCACCTTCAAAAGATTCCACATGTGTTGCACTAATTAAACACTGATGTTTTTGACCGACAGCCTCTAAAAGCAATAATTGTCGTTTGGGATCTAGCTCAGCCAACACATCATCTAAAAGCAAAATTGGATAATTTCCATACAGCGTTTTAATTAATTCTAATTCGGCTAATTTTAAAGCCAACACAATAGTCCTCTGCTGACCAGCAGAACCAAAACGTCTAGCATCTACCTCATTTACTAAAAACTGTACATCATCACGATGAGGACCTACTCGACAATGACCCGTTATCTCTTCCTCAGACCTCACTTCTAAAAGTTGACTTTCAATACTCTCCCTCCAAATCCTTTCACTCTCTTCACCCTCAAGTTTACTCCCTGGCAAATATGTAATATCCAATTTCTCATGACTATTGCTTAGATATTGTTGCCAATTTGAAGCTATAGGAAGTAGACGATCTAAAACACGCCTACGTCTTCGATGAATTCTTGTACTCACCAAAGCCATTTGCATATCAAACGAATCTAATAGAATATTCTGATTCCTACTCGACTCAATACTTAAATTACGCCAAAGCTGACTTCTTTGCCTAAGCAATCTAGAAAACCTTCCTATCAAATCAGAATAAATAGGCTCAAGTTGCTGGACAATTCTATCCAGCCAATTTCTTCTAAGAGAAGGTTCTCCTCTGATTAATTCTAGATCAAGAGCACTAAAGCCTACGCTTCTCATCGGTCCAATTAAATCAATTTGACGAGTTAAAAGCTTTTCATTTTTGTAGGCTTTTCTACCACCTTTTCTATTTAATTCCAAAGAAAGTTGTTGATCATCTTCAATCATCGCAGATAAACAAGCCTGATCTTGGTCCCAAAAAATCAAATCCTGATTCCGATTCGATCGATGAGAACGTAAAGTAGACAAGAGTTCTACAGATTCAAGAAGATTAGATTTACCAACTCCATTTTGACCTATGACTATCAAACGATTTTCAGTTAACTCAAACTGAAAACTTCGATAATTTCGAAAATTATTAAGTTCTAACTGATGAAGTTGAATGTTTCTTTATGGAATTTGTATGTAAGCTAATTTTAATAAGGTCTCAGATATTTGACCTTTTTTAATAAGACCCCTTCATTGGGCATGTAGCTCAGTTGGATAGAGCATCAGATTCCGGTTCTGAGAGTCGGGGGTTCGAGTCCCTCCATGCTCGTAAATTTGATTTTTCAAAGTCTAAATCCCATTGTTTTGATACCATTTGGATCTAATAAAAATCCATTAGCTTTCAATGGATTCAGTGAAATTAATGGAGCAGCAACAGAAATGCTACAGCCTGGTAACTCCCTTCTAATTATTTCAATTGCCTTAAAAACTACAATAGACATATATTTTTCTTGTTGATAGCCCGGCTCTGCAACTAAATCCCACAAATTGGCATTTAAACCTTTATCACTGGTGACACGAACAAAGCCTACAAGATCTTTAGAGGTCTTTTGAAGGAGAGTCAAATAAAAATCACTATTTTTCAAAGCTAATTCTAATTTTCTGGGTTGATGAGTATCTTGATTACATCTTGACAAAAGCCTATTTATTTTACGTACAGAAATGTCTTCACTCCGAAGAAGAACAAACCCTTCAGGAATCTGAGGACATTTATTTGCTGAATTTAATCCAAGCATGTCATCCTGTGTTTCTCATTCCTGCAGCAATACCATTGATGGTCAACAATGCACCACGCAATAATTCACTACGGCTATATGTACGTGAACTTTGAGTTGAGTCAATATTCATATCTTCACTAATTGGTGGTTGACGATTCTGATCTCTTAATCGTTTAAGAAGAGCAACTTGCAAAAATCCTAAAGGAACAATAGTCCTATTTCGTAGATTGACAGATAATTGCAAAGCAGGGTCTGCACTTAATAGTTTTGACTTGTCAGTGATTTCTAAAATTAATTTTTTAGTCAAGTTATATTCTCTTGAGATAATGTCGAAAATTCCCGCGAAAGCGTCCCGATTATCATTGCCACCTAAACTAACCATATAATGGTGAGCAACATCTAAATCAACTTTTGAAAGTGTCATCTCAACTTTAGAAATCAACATTCTAAAAAATGGCCATCTCTGATTTAACATTCGCAACATCTCCATTTGGTCGGGGTCTGCCTTTAATTCAGTAGCTAAAGCAGTACCAACCCCAAACCAACTGGGCAAGAGGAAACGACTTTGAGTCCAACCAAAGACCCATGGGATAGCACGAAGACTTGATAGGTCTTTTGCACCACTCTTTCTTCGAGCAGGACGACTAGAAATTTGTAACTTACTGATTTCTTCGATTGGAGTAACTACTTGAAAAAATTGAACCAAATCTGGATTGTCATGTACTAAAGCTCGGTAATGCGCCCTTGAACGAGCTGCAAGTCTGGTCATTAATTCATTCCAACTTGGCGTAGCATCCAATTTATTGGTAACTAAACTATTTTGGATAACAGCTGTGGTTACAGTTTCTAGATTATATAGAGCTAATTCTGGAAGACTATATTTTGAAGCAAGGACCTCTCCTTGCTCTGTTATCTTTATACGTCCCTGAAGTGTACCACTGGGTTGAGCCAAAATAGCTTGATAAGCTGGTCCACCGCCTCTCCCTACGGACCCTCCTCTACCATGGAAAATACGTAATGAAATTCCTTGTCTACTAGCCAAGTCTTGGAGTGCTATTTGGGCCTTATGAATTTCCCAATTACTTGAGAGAAAACCCGAATCCTTATTGCTATCAGAATATCCAAGCATTAGTTCCTGAAGAGGTTGTTTTTTCTCTCCTACTCTTGGAAGTAATTCGCGATAAACATCTGTCTGGAGTAATGACTCCATTACAGAAGGAGCATGTTGTAAGTCCTCAACCGTTTCAAATAATGGAACAACGAGAAAATCAGCAGCTCCTAAAGTTGGATCAATTAAACCTGACTCTTTGGCTAAAAGAAGAACTTCTAATAAGTCTGATGCTGTATGACTCATTGAAATTACATACGAGCGACATATCCGAGTACCAAATTCTTTCTGAAGCCTATGAAGCATATGAAAAACTGCGATAGTTTCTTGAGTACTTTTAGACCACTCAAAAGCAGGAGGAATCAGTGGTCTTCGAGTTTTTAATTCTTTCATCAACCATTTAACTCGACTTTCTTCGTTCATCACTCCATATGACTCTGGCAGATCTAGATAGCGAGTGAGCTCATCCAATGCATCACTATGCCGTGTGCTTTCTTGCCTAATGTCCAGACTAGCCAAAGAGAAACCAAAGATATGGACTTGATTTAACAAAGTATCTAGAGGTTCACATGTAAGATCTGTACTAACTAGACTATTTCTAATAAGTTCTAATTCATTCTTTAGTTCATCTACAGATCTATAGTGGAGAAATTCATCAAAACTATTATTAGTAGATATCAAAGATTTTCCTTCAGGCGAAGATTGCCACCCAGCATCTGCCAACTGCTTATTACGTAATTGAGTAAGCCGTAGTCTCTCTAATGTATAGCTAAGTTTTAATCGATAAGGTTCTAATCGATATCTAGCGGCCCTTTCCTCATAGACTTCAGGGAAACGAACTCTGTCCATTTCTAATGACTCTAGCAAAGGAGAACTTACTTGACTCCATTGCATAGATATGCTCAGTTGGTCTCTTAACTCTTGAACCGAGGCAATATACCTATCCAACATTAATTGTCTTTGATAACAAGCAGTTCTCCATGTAATTTCAGGAGTAACAGACGGATTCCCATCCCGATCTGAACCTACCCAAGAACCAAATGTACAAAAAGCTTCATTAGGAACCTCTACGTCTGGATAACTTGAAGCAAGTGCCGTGGTCAGTCTCCTTCTCAATTGAGGCATGGCATCAAACAAAACCTGCTGAAAATAATGAAGCGCATAGTCAACTTCATCCAAAACAGTCGGTTTAAATTGATGAAGCTCATCAGTTCTCCACCAAAGTCTTATCTCCTCCTCTAATTGCAATCTAAATATTTCCTTCTCCGCTTCAGAAATTACGCTATTAGATTGAAGTTGCTGCAAAAGAGTGGCCACCCTGCGTTGCTTGTGGCGCACAGTATGTCTAACGATTTCAGTTGGATGAGCTGTAAAAACAAGACGAATATCCATTTCCCTCATCAAAGCATCAAGCTGAGCTGGAGGGACATTCAAACGACGTAATCGCTCAAACAATTGAGTAAAAGTTGCTGGAGCTGTCTGACTCGCTAAAGCTGGAGCAAATGGGTCTATTTCATAGTTACTATTCTCTAACTTCCCTTTTTCTATACTGTCTAAATAACTATCTTCTTCTATACGTTGCTCAAGAATGTTGACCAACTGAAAGTAAAGAGAGAAAGCCCTAGCAGCAGATATCGCCTCAGCTAGATCCATTTCTGTAATCAATTGGACTATTGCCTGTGAGGAATGATCTTGATTTGACTTGATAGGGTCACTTAATTGTTTTAAAAGCAATAATCTCTGTGTTTGCTCAGGAGGACATTCACTTCTGAGAACTGTTTTCCATAGATCCTCAACCAGTTCAAGCCTTTGTTGCAATAAATATCCAGGATCTTGATCCTCAACACATACTGTCGAGGGATTAGAGATTTTTTCGTTAGAAGGATTTTTCAACATAAACTTATTATGAGGCAGTTCTACCGACTTAGTCACTTATGGGTTGAATTTATTTGAATGAAATTGTTCTCCTCTCGTTCCATTTCAGCAATACCATGCTGCAGTAAAGACTGAATTGATTCTCCCTTGCAATAAGAATTAAGCCATATCATTGATTGATTTCCATTTGTCAAAACAGATTCAATAGGTTTAAGTAACTTACACATATCAAGCTCCTTAGCCAAAGGAGTTACATCTAAAAGAATTTCCTTTATCCAATCCCGACAGTTGATTTGCTTCCCATTTTTCCAATGATATAAATTTGCATCAAGACTAGATTTAGCTGCAATCAAATCATTTTTATCAGCCAAAATAGCCAATTCTTCTTTTGTTTTAGAGCTTGCCTCAATTGGATCAAATTTTTTCATATTATTTTTGAGATTAATAATTCTTAGCTCAACTAACGCAGTAATAGCTAAAAGCAAATCAACGTCAGTAACTAAATCACAGATCCTGAGCTCTAATCGATTTAAAATATGGGGCCTCTCCGGACCATTTGGCCTTACTGATGTCCACAGATGTCTTTCATTTTGCATATTGCCATGACTTAGTTGCTCTTCCACCCATTCCACATAGTGTGAGTGATCTACAAAAATAGGGACATTGGAGGGTGTCTTAGGGAATTGTACCCATCTTTGAGAATGTGCACCCGTTGCATGTCCGTCTAAGAAAGGAGAACTCGCACTTAACGCAAGAAATAATGATGCCTCACATCGAACCAAGCGAAGGGCCGAAAAAAGTAAGGATAAATTTTCAATACCTAAATTGATGTGAATGCTTGCTGTTACAACGTTCGTCCCATAATTTTTTTCGATAAATGAGTGATAAGAATTTGCTGAATCTGACCTTTCAAAAATTTTTGTATTGCCAAGACTAAGTGTGCTTCCTGGCAGAATTGTAAGTTGTTGGGAATCAAGCCATTTCCTAAGTTTTTGTCTTGGTAGTAAGAGTGCATGTTTTAAAACAGCATATCTTTGATCTGGGACAGTTATGTATTCCAGATTTCTTTGATCCGGTTCTTTAACAAAATCTGATAGATCCTCAGTAATAGCAGATGCAACACCTACATTTTTACCAGCATATGTACCAGTAAAAAGTTCCACTTCAAACCCCTTTAACAGCATAAAGTTGGTCATAAATCCTGGGGTTCTAAGCAAGCTAAAGCAGTAAACATTCCTTTCGCTTTATTTAAAGTTTCTTGATATTCATTAGAAGAAATCGAATCTGCAACAACCCCTGCCCCCGCTTGTACTTGAACAGTAAAATCGTTTTTATTTGTCTTGCGAACAACCATTGTTCTTATAGTAATAGCTGTATTCAATGCTCCATTTAAATCCATAGATCCATAAACTCCTGAATAAGGACCTCTACGTTGTTTTTCTAATTGATTGATTAATTGCATTGCTCTTATCTTTGGGGCTCCACTAACTGTCCCAGCAGGGAAAGAAGCAATTAACAAGTCCCAAACATCCTTTCCTTTTTTTAAAATTCCCTCAACCTCACTGACTATGTGCATTACATGCGAATATTTTTCAATAACCATTAATTCTTTTACAAAAACACTCCCTGGGGAACAAACTCGCCCTAAATCATTTCGACCTAGATCTACTAACATGACATGCTCAGCTCTTTCTTTGGGATCTTTTAAAAGATCTGTCTCTAGCGCTACATCTTCCAAATCATTTTTACCTCTAGGACGTGTACCTGCAATTGGCCTCAAACTTGTTTGAATTCCCTTTTCTGTTTGTTGGGCCTTGACCATTACCTCTGGACTAGAACCAATAAGTTGCCAGTCTCCAAAGTCAAAAAATGCCATAAATGGAGAGGGATTTACCATCCTCAGGCTGCGATACAATTCAAAAGGTTTTCGCATTACAGTCGACTCCAATTTTTGACTTAGAACTAGCTGAAAAATATCACCTTGTTTAATAAATTCTTTGGCTACTTCAACACCATTTTCAAATTCACTTTTTGATATATTCATAGTCATATCAAGTGATCTATTCGCTTTCTCATTCCACTTTAAAGACTTTATAGGCTTTAAAGGAGAGTCCATTAAATCTTGAAGTTCATTGATTTGTTCACGCGCAATTTCATAAGCTTTATGAGAAGAAACTCCATCACTTAGATTTCCATATGCAACAGCTGTTATGAGACGTTTGACTTGATCAAAAATAAGAATTTTATCCATAAACATCCAAATACCATCAGGCAAGTCTTGATCAGATAATTCATAGGTAGGTACTGAGGGTTCAATCCATTGAATTAATTCGTATCCCCACATTCCAAAAAGTTGTCCAAGTTGTGGCAAACCAGACAAAGAAACAGATTTATAAGGCTCAAGCATTTGCCTCAGAATTTCAATTGGATTTCCATGAAACTTTTCTTGTTTTCCATTCCTCCAGCATCTTGTCAATTCATCACCCCTTACTATCACCTGCCACAGAGGATCTGATGCAACCACACTCCATCTACCTATAGTTTCCCCACCCTCTACTGATTCAAGCAATACACCAGGAGGACCAATATCACCAACTTTCAGCCAGGTTGTAAGAGGAGTTTCTAAATCTGCCGGCCAACTTTTTGCCAAGGGGATATAGGTGGCCCCCTTGGAGGCTGACAAAAGAAATTCTTCCTTATCTAAGCTAAGCATGACTGCATAATGGCAGCCCAATATATAGATTTAAAGGGGGCAAAAGTTTAAATTGAATAACTTATGCATCGTACGTTTTCTTACCGCTAAATTTCAAACTTGCAGGATTAGGATTTTCTCCAATGCGTCTATTGTTATAGCCTTCTTTTAAGCGGCCCTCATTAGGCTTCTCAGAGAAAACCCCATCTTTAGGGAAAAGTAATTCTCTATCTCCTCCAGGATAAATTCTATAAATTTTACTTGTTTCAATTCTTGGCTTAAATCCTCTCAGTTGAGTATTCAAAGCAAAACACTGTTCTTTCCTAGCAAAGTACATAAGATTATCACCCTCATGCATTACTGCAGCTCCTCCAGTTGGAAGTTCAAAAACCTCTGAAGTTTTGCTTGTCCATGTAATTGCATATTTTTCTTCGGTTTCAGCAGAGTTTAATAATCCTCCAGTGCTACCAATGTGCTTTGGAAGTGTTCCAGGTAATACTTCGGTCATGCTTTTAATTAAAACAACTTATTCTTTATATTTTTAAATTAGCACTTTATTTTGTGCCTTTTGACTCATTTCACGTCAACTTCACACGCGTCAACATTAACCTTAAAGATCAAATTCTTTTTATTCAGAAATAGGAAAAAATATCGTAATTCCACTATCCCGCCTATTAGTAAGACGGCCACCAAGACTTTTTAAAAGCCTTTGAGTAGCAGCCTGACTCAGCTGCAAATTGCCTGTAGATGGATTCCAACTCAGTACTGGTCCAATTTCTTCATTGGAAACACTCTCTGACCCTCCAGAATGAGTAGAAGTAGAAAGCTGAGTTAAGATTTGAAGCTTTAGTCTTTGCCCTGCTGCCCTTAATTTTAAAGTTAACTCCCCACCCGCTTGCAACCCACGACTATTCCTGTCAATAAGACCGGTCAACATTAATTCAAGTCCTTCTGAATCACTCAAAACTTTTGGTAAATCAGGTGTGATATCAAGAATAAGTTTCAACCCTTTTCGCTCTAATTGATTCCGCCACACAGGGGAAAGCATTGTTATCATTTTGCCTAAATCAGTTAAAGCTAAATTTGTTTGCTCAGGCTTACTTCTCTCAAGCTCAACAGCATTAAAAATCAAACCAAAACGATCAATTTGTTCGGTACATTCAATATCTATTTGCTTCAAACGGGTTTCAACCACTTTGGGCAAATCTTTCTTTCTTAGAAGAGATCTTATTAGTGTTCTTATTGTCGCCAATGGGGTTCTAATTTCATGTGTTAAAGCCTCTAGCAAAGAAATTTCAGTATTTTTTGAACTTGAATTGTGATCATTAATTAAACTATCTGGCAAAGTTTGAATATTTAAACTGGGAGCGATATCTGCTAGTCGTTGAGAAAGTAGAGGCCAAAAAACTTTAGATAAATCATCATTTGTTTTCAGCTGTCCCATCTCTTCAAGTGCGTTTCGGAGATTATTTGCTTGTTCAACATTTTCTGTATTCAATCTATTGTCCAGTAATGTCAAAAGATCACTCAAAGTTTCAGGATCACTGCGCATTAATAATTTTCTCTCCTGAGATTTACCATCTAGAGCTAACGCAATTTGAATTTCAGGAGTAATGACTACTAGCAATGGATCATTTCCATCTTCCTCCAAAAGAGTCAGGCGCTCATAGCCTGACGAATCATTGTGTAAATCCTGCGAAACTGATTGGCTAGGAGGCAACATACCCATAGAAGGATTTGTAAGGCTTAACAAATCCTTTGGCGCCCACACCCATCCTTGAAATTGCCTAAGTAATTTAGGTTCGTATAATGCAGGTAAAGGTGAAGACAACCATAAACCTCTTGTAAGGTTCATTGGTAGCAAGATATCTGATTGAAGAGTGTCAAGAGCTGCCCACCACATTCTCCTAACTGCAGACTCACTGCATGTTGCGTTAGGGACACCCTGAGCCATCCTTTCTTGTAAATCTTTAATAGTTACTAGAGGAGTGGTCACAAATTCCTCCAAACCTCATACAAACCTTTAAATCCATTTGAATGATTAGATTTTAAAGGGTGAAAAAGCATAGAAAGTGAAGTTTCAACTAGTGAAGGTGCCTTAGCTGACTATCTTTAAATAGATAGATCGAGAATTTGTCAGTCAATCAATTTAATAGTCAAAAGTCTCTTTGGACAAATTAAGCTTATGGAAGCTATTTCGTCTATGAGTAAGGATTAGTAAGGGGAATCAAAGTCTTATGAATCCTAATTTGTTGATATTAACCAATTGAATTAAACTAATGTTTAATATGAAAGTGAGGATTCCTTCCTTTACATAGATACAAAAACTTCACCTCAAGATGGTAATGAAGAATTAATGATACCTAGTCTCTAAATTTTACTCTGACTCCATTAATGCGTTTACAAATACATATAAGCAAAAGTATCTAATCAAAGATTTTTTCTAATTGACTGGCCTCGTCTAGAGACAGATAAACAAAAGCCGAGACTTATAAAATTAACAAGTAATGCAGTTCTGCCATAGCTCATAAAAGGTAATGGAATCCCAGTTACAGGGCCAAGGCCAATAGTCATAAATATATTCACCATAATTTGAAAGATAAACATTGATGCTATTCCAATAACAATCAAAGATTCAAAATCAGTACGCGCCTCAATAGCTATCTTTATTAATCGAAAAATTAGAATAAAAAATAAAAATAAGACTAACAAAGCTCCTAAAAAACCTACCTCTTCTCCCAGAGCGCTAAAAATAAAATCAGTGTGTTGCTCTGGGATGAATTTTAATTTAGTTAATTGGCCTTGCATCAGACCAGATCCAAACAACCCTCCAGATCCAATTCCTATTTTGCTTTGAAGCATATGATATCCACCACCTAATGGATCTTTACTAGGATTAAGAAAAAGAATTAGTCGATCTTTTTGATAATCTCTTAAAACTGTTTCCCAAAACCAAGGAGCAATCTTTGCTATTAGCAAATGGGAAAAAATAACAAATAATGTTAATATTTTGTTTCGGTTTGGCAGAGACTTATAAGACAAAAAACCAATTATTGGAATCCATATAACAAGTCCTAATTGATATGTATTTGACAATAATCCTGTAACCAAACTAGCCAAAACAATAAATGCCCATTCATATGGCATACCTGACCAATACAGCATTCCAAGAAGTATGGCTCCAAAAACAAGAGATGTTCCAAGGTCAGGTTGTATGAAAACCAAAATCCAAGGGAAAAAAGAAACTAATAAAGGTTTAATTAACTGAGATAAATCAGAAAACCTATTTCGATCTAAAATAGAAGCCAAGACAAGTATTAAGGTTAATTTTGTAAATTCCGATGGCTGAATATTCAATCCAGCAAAGCTCAACCATCTTTGTGCACCAAGAGCAGAAGTGCCACTAAAACTTACATACAAAAGTATTAAAATAGTAAAAAAATAAATTAGTTTAATATATTTCCTTAAATCTTGCAAAGGAAGTTGAGCTAAAAAATAAACAATTAATGTCCCTACATAAGCTACGATTAAATGTTGATACCAATCTGTTATTCCAAGATTTCTTTGAGTACTTGCTATTAAGAAACATGATAAATGTACTAAAATAAGAGGTACAATCCAAATTATAAAATCTATATCTTTCCAAATTTTTTTATTTCTAACTATTTTAAAAGTAGATAGTTGATTGCGGCCAAAACCCATCATTAATTGAAATCACTGTTTAACAGATAATGCATTGCATAAAGTTCCAGCAAGTTCTAAAAATACTTTCGCAGTGATTGAATCTCGAGATGTATGGACCACTGGCAGATCCTTTCCTGTACCCGAATAAGTATCTGACTCTATTGGTATCTGAGAGAGTAAAGGAACATGATTTTCTTTGGCTAATTGATTACCACCACCTGAACCAAAAATCTCATATGATTTTTCTGGCTGGTCTGGAGGGATAAAATATGTCATATTTTCGATTACTCCGAGTACAGGAATATTCATTTGTTTAAACATTGCCAACCCCCTTCTTGAGTCTTGAAGAGATACATTTTGTGGAGTTGTGACTATTATCACACCTGCCATTGGAACTGCCTGGGCTAAAGAGATCTGAGCATCTCCGGTCCCAGGAGGCAGATCTACTATTAAAAAATCACGTTCCCCCCATGAAGCTTGATATAAAAATTGTCTAATGATTCCATTAAGCATTGGTCCACGCCAAATTACTGGCTGGTTTTGATCAATTAATAATCCCATTGAAACCATTCCAATTCCACATGTCTCAATAGGAATAATCTTTTGCTCTGCACCAGAGCCACTTACTTCAGGAGTTATTTCGCTAACACCAAGCATATAAGGGATATTTGGTCCATAGACATCAGCATCAAGCAACCCAACCTTGAAACCCTTTTGACTAAGGGCGCAAGCCAAATTCACAGCGACAGTACTTTTACCTACGCCGCCTTTACCGCTACTTATGGCGATAACATGTTTCACTTTTGGTATTGGAGTTAATCCCTGAGATTGTCCACCATGTCCGGCTTGACCAATAGGAGACTCCTCAGATGGTGAAGCATTACCTATTTCAATTTGTACTTCTTCTATATCTTCCAAGAACTTGATGCTTTCTCTAATATCATTTGCTATTTGACTTCTTTGAGGTATCGCAAAATTAGGGAGAGTTAATCTCACAACAATTTTCGGAGGCTTTACTGAGACTATTTCCAGCCATCCAAGTTCAACAATAGAACGTTCACTCCCGACATCTTTGACTGAATTAAACGCTTGTAAAACCTTCTCGTTGGTTTTCATTCTTAATTTCTATTAGTTCAAATGATAGTAAAAAAATCGACCCATATTCCACCTCATTCTCCAATGATATTGCCTTTAGTAATAAGTAAAAACTATTCGCAATACAAACTTTTCCAATATTGGTGTGAAATTTGCATCATTTGAAAGTATTTTTTTAAGGACAGCAAAATACAATTAATTTTGTCCTCCTCACAAGATCAAGCCAACGTGCCGGCAAAAAACTCAAGAGATCGAGCCAAAAAGCTTGTTTTAGAGCTTCAAGATGAAATTTGTTCTGGACTGGAGACTATCGATGGAGAAGGTAAATTCTTAGAAGAATCTTGGGAGAGACCAGAGGGTGGTGGTGGACGCTCAAGGGTCTTGAAAAATGGAAAAATCTTTGAACAGGGAGGGGTGAATTTTTCTGAAGTACATGGAAATGAACTTCCACCCTCAATCATTAGCCAAAGACCAGAAGCAAAAGGTCACTCTTGGTTTGCGACAGGAACCTCAATGGTTCTACACCCCAAAAGTCCATTTATACCAACTGTTCATCTTAATTACAGATATTTCGAAGCTGGTCCTGTGTGGTGGTTTGGGGGAGGAGCTGATTTAACCCCTTTCTATCCATATTTATCTGACACGCGTCACTTTCACTCATGCCATAAAGCTGCATGTGACACAATTCACAAAGATCTTCATAAAGTTTTCAAACCTTGGTGTGACGAATATTTCTTTCTAAAACATCGCAATGAGACACGAGGAGTTGGAGGTATTTTTTATGACTATCAAGATGGATCCGGATTGCTTTATAAAGGACAAAATGCCAATGGCAAGGCCTCTAAGATCTCAAAAGAGCTTGGGAACTATTCTTTGAATTGGGAAAATCTTTTTTCACTTGCCAAAGCATGCGGGCAGGCATTTCTGCCCTCGTATGAGCCAATAATAAACAAGCGAAAAAATCAAAGCTTCTCAACAAAAGAGAGAGACTTTCAACTTTATAGACGAGGTAGATATGCTGAGTTCAATTTAGTGTGGGACAGAGGCACCATTTTTGGATTGCAAACAAATGGAAGGACGGAGTCAATATTGATGTCATTACCACCCTTAGCAAGATGGGAATATGGATATAAGCCTGAAGAAAATTCACGTGAAGCGCTATTAACAGATTTATTTACTAAGCCGCAAGATTGGTTTACAGATAAATCTCTTGAAGAGAGGTGTTTAACTCATCAAGCACTGGATTAGATACTGCGCTTCTAGATTATTCCATTTAAAAAAGCCTCAACTATTTCATTTGCAAGCAGCTTTATTGTTTTTTGCCTAGTTTTTAAATTTCTAAGATTTTTTTCTAGTAAACCCTCTAATTTACCAATTTCAAGAATCCTTATTTGCCTTCTTGGAGCACCTAAACCTCCTCTAAATAAAACAGGAAACCGTCCAAATGTTCTTGCGATTGACTCGTCTATTTTATTTGGAGTCTCAGAAAAAGGAGGAATCAAGCCTGAGCCAACTCCATACATACCATATGCATCAAAATGAATCTCAAGCGCATACCCACCACGCTTCGCGAATCTCCTCCCTACTGACCAATTCGTTCTTGGATCATTAGCATCATCAATATTTCTTATCCCTGGGTCATAAGATCTAATATTTAAACCTTTTTTTTTGCCAAGTTTAACAATTGTTTCTTGTAATTTTAAATTCCAAAAAAGTTCATCACTAATTTCAGGATGCATTGGATCCAAACCAAACTTATCAACGGCTTCGCCAGGTGTTCCTGCACCGGCCAGTCCCTGAGAATCTGCATGACCAGCTAATATTAAAATAGGGATATTTTTATCTACATCTTTCCTTCCAACCCACGTGGCAGGAAGATTTGATTCTTCTCCAATAATTAGTTCAAAATCTTCAGTAAAATCAAAACTCTTATCATAAAAAAGTTGCGAAAAAGCATAAAAAATAATTACAAAAACTATTAATTTTATACAATTGAATATTTTTATTACCACAAATACTAATTAAATAGGGGAAGAAAGTAGAGAGTTTTCACTACTAAGCTCCAGACTTTCAGATAATTCGAACTGAATTGCTATCAGCTCATCACGATGAGCTTTGATTCGTAAAATAGTAATATCAGATAGATCTGAACTTAATAACTTAACTTCTAATGATTCTTCTCGTTTGGATTTAACACGATAGATAAATCCGGCTAAAGGTGCACCAATTGCAGCCAATAGTAAAGGCCACCAACTCAAAGCGGGATAAAGCTGAATCAGAACAAGACCCAAACAGGCTGCTCCCAATCCTCCAAGACAAGATAAAAAAATCACCAAAAACGTACTAGAAGCAACATTACCAGTAAAGATCAACAACTTCTCTTCAACATTGCCTCCATTTTTTTTCCAACCACGTTCTTCTAACCAAAAACTAAAGCCTTTCAAAACCTCCAAAGGAGGCAAAGGAGACTGAACATCTACAACTGTTGTGCGATCCTTACTTGCAGCGCGCAGAAAAAACCCCAAACCTATCGCTAACAGGATAGTGAGAAATAAAGTTGAGGAGAATGCAGATTGCATCTCAAAAATACGATCCCTTTTATTTTAATTGCTCTGGAAAACATAGCTACAAAAGTGAGTTAAAAAAATTAAAAGATATCAGAAAGATAAAATCGTTGAATTTACTGAATATTTTTCATCATTTGAAGTATTAGAATTCAATCATACAGAAATTACTAATGAATTAAATTTCCATTCAATTGATTATGCCAAAAAAACTTGATGAACCGTCGACTTTCAGAATCTTTGATAAAGACATAGATAAGGAAACTGAAATTGCTTTTAGCTCATCTAGAGCTTTAGCAGTTGATACTGAAGCCATGGGATTAATTCATGGTAGAGATAGGCTATGTTTAATACAAATATGTGATGAAGTTGATAATGTTATTTGTATTCGTATAGAACCAAATCAACATTCAGCACCACGCTTAAAATCTATTCTTGAAAAAGAAACAATTGAAAAAGTCTTTCATTTTGCAAGATTTGATGTCGCAGCCTTAGCAAGTAATTTAAATATTGAAGTTAATCCAATTTTTTGTACAAAGATTGCAAGTAAAATAGGTAGAACTTACAGTCCAAGGCATGGATTGAAAGAAGTAGTGATGGAAACTGTTGGAGTTGAATTAGATAAACAAGCTCAAAGCAGTGACTGGGGAAGAGTTGGTGATTTAACTCAAAAACAACTTATCTATGCCGCAAATGATGTTAGATATTTACTAGCAGCAAAACACAAACTTGAAGAGATGTTGAAACGTGAAGAGAGATGGAAATTAGCTAAAAAATGTTTTCAATGTGTACCAATTTTGTCCGAGCTTGATAGAAGAAGATTTACAAATATTTTTGATCATTAATTTCTTCAACTTAAAGACAAATTAATCCTCAAGCATAAAATTCTCCTCTTCTTTTAGAGCCTTCAATAATTGATCAAAAGAGGCAGAGGCAGATACACCTTGTTTTTTATCCTCATTACAAGTTTGATCTAAGAATTTTTGCGCAATTTTTTTTCTTGTTTGCAAATCTTTTTTTCCTTCTTTAGCTGCTGCCACCTCTACTTTTCTTCGAGCGGCAGCAATACTAATACTTAAAGTAGATGCCAATTGAGCACAAATTTTAAGATAATGATGATCTTCAATTAGTGGCATATGGAGAAGTTTGAATAAAAAATCTTTCTAAAAATCTTTTATTAGATTACACCGAACTAGGAACCTTGGGACAAGTGAGTCGAAATACTGAGAGCTATAGCTTGGCTCCCTCCTGCGGGTCCCATTCGCTTGGCTCCTCTTAAACCAATAGAGTATCTATCTAGATCTGAATTTAATAAAAACTCGGCTTGTTTTGCGAGTACTTGATAACCTTTAGAAATAGCAACTGCACCTCCTAACAAACGACTTTGACGCTTAGCGAAATTGAAATTGAATTGAGGCCCTCTCCCAGGCAAAGATACACATGGGACACCTGAACCAACTAATTGTTCTGTAGCTGTACCAGCATTGGCTACACCTACTTCTGCCCAATTAGCCCAAGAAGAAAATTGATTAAAGCCAATTAATATAATTAATGAGTTTTTTTTCCATATTTGCGAAATCCCTATTTCGTCTATTGACTCATCAGTAGATTTAAAGCCTAAATCAATCAATATCAATTCTATTTGTTTACTCATTGAAGAAGAACTTAAAGGCACAAAGACTGCCATGGAAGATGAAATTTGAATACGCTGAATTGCAATTAAAAGTTTTTTAAAGTTCTGATACGCCTCAGGTACGCGACTTCCACATAACAAAATCAAACGTCGAAATTTTTCAAAATCCTTAGGGCATTCTGTTTTAGACATACCATCCATCATTGGATTTCCAGGTGAGATTGCTTTTACTCCGTGTTTCCTTAAACCTCTTGCGGTAAGTTTGTCCCTTAATGCAACCATTCTGCAACGACTAGATCGCATCAACCAATATTCCCATGGATCCCACTCAGTTCCTTTCAATCGATGGTAACAATCACTCAAAGACGATCTTGGTCCACTCGTCCATGTGTAATCACTTTTAGGCGTGCCAATAAAAAAATAATCTGCACCACTAGCCCATGCAAACAGAAGAGGTAATAAATCTCCAACTGCAACGATAATCCTTCCTTCTTTGGCTGATCTATGAATCAAAGTCCATTGTCTCCAGAGACTTCCTAATAATCCAGCTTTTAAATCTAAAACCAAGCCACTAAAACTTTGATTACTAAATCCACCGCTTGGCAAAAATGTTGAAGGGCCAATCTTGGCAAGCCGGCCGTCTTTTACAAGCGATGAGAATGCTTTCCCATCTCCAACCATCGGTAGAACTTCATTATATATACCTGGATTAATTTCATGGAGAGCTTCGATCACCCTGCACGCAATCGTGTCTTCTCCATGTCCATTACAAAGAAACAAAAGATTTTGTTCGGTTTGACTGATACGATTTGAATTGGAAATGAAAATTTCATTTTCGGCGGCATGGCCAAGTGGTAAGGCAGAGGATTGCAAATCCTTTATCCCCAGTTCGAATCTGGGTGCCGCCTTTATTAGTTTACGCTTAATTTTCTTGAGAACCCTTCCCAGCACTATGCTCCATGTGTAGCGGGTAGCAAGTTTCAATAGGTTCTAGAGGAAGTGGATAGGAAGGGGAATTTAATTATTAATTCGCCCAAACTATTATTATTTCTATCTTCCCAGATTTCACCTTCCCTCGCTATTAATCAAAAAAAATCCTGACTCACTAGGCAAAAGAGTCAGGACAGAAAAGAAGAATTTAGATTTTAATTTCCTCAGAAGTGTTGCCTACTTACTATTTATTTTTTCCATATCTGCAACAATTTCCTTCATTGTTTTTTCTGCCATCCGATCTTCAACATAAGTTAATCCATTCTCTAAACCTTCATTACAATTGCATAGAAGAATTCACATAGAAACATTATTCATAGATTAATATTAACCATATTGACAAATAAGAACAGTGTCTGAACAAATTGAATTCAGTTCTTTTTATAGATTATTAAATTCAATTAAGGAAGGTGAATCTGAACAAATATCTTTACTCGATGAAAAAATTAATGAATTCAAAAATGGTAATAAATCGAAAAGTTTTCTTGATGAATTAGGATCTCTTTATCTCTCTATAGGAATTACAGAATTATATAATTTCACGAATACAAAAGATCTCCAGGCAATTGGAAATATCGATAAAGAAGGATGGGAAACTTTATCTTCTTCAAATCAACAAGAATTACCTGTATACCTAGCAAATAAAATGATTGAGTACATTAAGGAAAATAAAAAAGTAAAGGAAATGTCCAATAAATGGAATATTAAAGAAGGAGAAATCAGAAAACATATAACTAAAATGGCAAGGTATATAACTGAAGGAATTATTGATGTAATTGAATAATCTCAGAAATAGAAAAATCCTTTTTATTAATAATCATTATCTGCGACACAAATACCTAGACATCTTATTCCATTGCTAGAAGTTCTTCCACAATGATTACATAGAATTTTTTCTTGCTGATCTTTAGTTTCATTGTCTTTTTGATTTTCTTCATTATTGTGTTTTTTCTCAAAAGAAGAATCTTGATAACTATTTAATTTATTCATGTAAGATAATGATATAAGTTTTCTTTAGTTGAAATAACATAAATGAAATCATGACTAAGAGGAAAATTGGAATTGGTTTTGGAACTTGGGCCTGGGGAAATAAACTTGTATGGGGCTACAAACCTGAAACAGATGATATTTTACTTAAAAAAACTTTTTTTGATGCAATAGATAGTGGATTAGATCTTGTGGACAGTGCAGATTCATATGGCACTGGTAGCTTATTTGGGCGAAGCGAAAAACTGATTGGCGATTTCCTGGACGAGTTACCCAAGAGAAAGCTAAAAAAAATCACTATTGCTACAAAGCTCGCACCCTTTCCATGGAGAATTGGTCGCAATGGTCTACATAAAGCTTTTCAAGAAAGCAATCAGCGACTAAAAGCAAATATGACAAGAGTACAACTTCATTGGAGTACTTATCGGTATGCACCTTGGCAAGAAGAGCAGTTACTCAATGGCCTAGGAGATTTATACGAAAAAGGTTTAATTAAAGAAATTGGGCTCTCTAATACTGGTCCAAAAAGACTAAGTTTTTTATATAAAAAGATGAAAGAAAGAGGAATTAAAATTAATAGTATACAAATGCAACTTTCGTTATTAACCAAACCATCTTTAGAGGATGAAAATATCAAAAATATATGTGATGAGAATGAAATTGAATATTTAGCTTATAGTCCATTAGGGTTGGGAATCCTCACAATTCCACCAAATACATCTCCCAAGCCTAAAACCTTCTTACGACAAAAGTTATTCCAAAGAATACTTCCAAAAACCATAGAATTGAGAACATTAATATCTAATATTGCTAAAAAGTACTCAGCCTCCCAGGCACAAGTTGCCTTGAATTGGGTAAGGTCTCATGGAGCTAAACCAATAGTCGGAATTCGTAATCCATTTCAAGCTAAAGATGCAAGTTCTGCACTGAAATGGTCTTTAACCAAAAGAGAAAAAGAAAGTCTGGATTTTTACAGGAATAAATGTCTAGCAAATATGCCTCAAAACCCTTTCACAAGTCCCTAATAAAAATTTAAGTATCTGGGCTGACAATAACCTTCATTGAATCTGAGGAAGTAGGAAGACTAATCACTTTTGCTGGTGGAATAGGTTGTGCATTTGCGCTTTTTTCAATAATTTCTTTTTCAGGTTCTTTCTCATCTTTAGAACAAGCTTCTAATGCTTCTCTCAACAAAGAGTCAAAGGTCGCCCCTGGCAATCTATGCCTGGCGACCTCAAGGAATGTGAGTGGTAAAGACTCAGATGCCGCATCTTTTAATGCAGGATTATTTTTTCTATGATCTTGTTCATCCTGAATGGCTCGAATAAATCTAAGAGTGACTTCATGCTTAGTCGATGCTTTAATCAAAGTATCATTATCTCTTTGCCCATTTGTTGCTTCTTGCTCTAGGTCATTAATTCTGCTCTCTAAACTTGTAAGCACTTCATCAGCTTCTTTCCCAATATGGGAAAGTTGTCCATCAGACAAGTTTGGTAAATCAGCTACATAAACCTTGCCATGATCTCTAAGGGTTAAAAAAGTTGGTCTTGGTCCACCATTTTGTCGCATACCCGAATCTGATTGACCACCTAAAGGCCTTTTAGGAGGAGTTGGACCTGCAGAACTTCTCCTGCGCGTTAGACGCTGTTGATTTTCAAAAGGCATAGAGCTAATTAAGATCTAACTTCGCATCACCCGAACTAATATCCGGCTTGCGTTTTTTTACATCTTACTGTTTTTTTTCCATTATAGAAAATCTTTTTTAACCTTAATTTAATTTATTCAAAAAAATGTAAGAAGAATTTTATAAAACTATGCTTATAACCTCACCTAGGTATTCCTAAAATATCGATATGATTTGAATTATTCTGACTTTCAACAACTTGTCCTATATTCCAAGCTTCAAAATCATTTTTAATACATATTTCTAAAGCAGAATTTACTGAATTTTTTGGAACAATTAGACAAAAACCTATCCCCATATTAAAAGTATTCCAAAGATCAATTTCAGGGATATCACCTGCATTTTGTAACCACTTAAAGATTTCAGATATTTCCCAACTAGCCTTATCTATACATGGTAACAATCCAGAGGGGAAAATTCTTGGAAGATTTTCTGGCAAACCTCCACCTGTTATGTGCGTCATTCCATGAATTGGTAAATTTTCTCTCAACAGTTTGTCGACAAGTTGAACATAAATTGCGGTTGGTTCTAGCAAAGAGTTAATCAAATTCCTTTGATTTTTCCCATAAAGAGTATTTTCGTCCACATTCGCCATTGATAGGACTTTACGAATAAGACTAAAACCATTGCTATGAACACCGTTACTTTTGATCCCAATAATCTGATCATCAACATTAATTTGCGTGCCGTCTATCAAGTGATCATTTTCAACGATCCCAACACAAAAACCCGCTAGGTCATATCTTCCATTCGGATAAAAACCTGGCATTTCAGCAGTTTCACCTCCCAAGAGAGAACAATCCGATTGACCACAGCCTGCTGCAATTCCCTCTATCACTTTGGCTAAAGCATCAGGAGTCAAAGTTCCGCTTGCTATGTAATCAAGAAAAAATAAAGGTCTAGCCCCATTAGTTATTACATCATTGACGCACATTGCAACCAGGTCGATTCCCACTCCAAAATGACAAGCATATTGCTGAGCTAATTCTAATTTCGTACCAACACCATCCGTCCCAGATACCAAGACTGGACTTTCATAGCCTTTTGGAATTCTTATACATCCTCCAAAACCTCCTAACCCTCCGATGACCTCACTTTTATGAGTTTTTTCAACACATGATTTAATTCTCTCCACGAAGGCTCTTCCAGCAGTAACATCAACTCCCGCAGTTTTGTAGTCCATCAGTAAAAAGCTTTCTTATTCAAAAGATATGAACCCTAATATGAAATCCATATGGGATCAGTATGCAATCAACTTATTTCATTTCAATCATAAGTTGATCAAATTCATTTATTTACCAACATAGTGGTACAAAAAATCTTCCAAACTAATGCTGAATTAAAAGATTGGCTTAGTGAACAAAATTCAGCAATAATTTTTATCCCTACGATGGGAGGACTCCACCCTGGCCATCAATATTTAATTGAGAAAGCAAAAGAAAGAAAAACCAAAACAAACCAAATTATTATTGTAAGTATTTTTGTAAATCCATTGCAATTTGGAAAGGATGAAGACTTCAAAAAATATCCGAGAAATATAAGCAAAGATGCTGAATTAGCTTTTAATGCTGGTGCAGATGCAATTTGGGCTCCAGATTATTTTGAAGTTTTTCCTGAGGGAGAAAATTCACATTTTAAAATTCAAGTTCCGCAAACATTGCACAATCAATTATGCGGTGCACAGAGACCAGGGCATTTTGATGGAGTAGCAACAGTTATTATTCGTCTCATCAGAATTATCAGGCCAAAGAAATTAATCTTAGGAGAAAAAGATTGGCAACAATTGATTATTATTAGAAACCTGTTTCAAGCACTATCCATACCTGTAAAAATTGAATCCTATTCCACACAAAGAGACAAAAGTGGATTTGCTTATAGTTCAAGGAATTCCTATCTGAGCGATTCTGAAAGATTAAACGCTCAATCATTACCTAGTGCACTTAAAGAAGCAAAAACAGAATTTGATAAAAAGAAAGTAATCAATCTCACAAAAATAGCTTCTATACTTAAAGAAAACAATTTAAAAATTGAATATCTAAAAGTCGTAGATCCATTTTCATTAAAAGAAACAGAAAATATAAATAAACTATGCCTTTTGGCAGCAGCAGTAAAATGTGGTTCTACGAGGCTAATTGATCACACTTTTCTTATGCAACGACAACCAATAATTGCGATTGATGGTCCAGCTGGAGCTGGAAAAAGCACAGTAACCAAAGCATTTGCCAAAAAACTTGGTTTTATTTATTTAGATACCGGTGCAATGTATCGAGCGGTGACTTGGTTAATAATAAGCAATTCGATTGATCCAAGTGATCAATCGGAAATCAAAAATATCTTGAAAGATTCAAAATTAGAATTTAAAAACTCAGGCTTTGTAGAGCAAAAAATATTCATAAATAATATTGACGTAACAGAGAAGATAAGATCACCACAAGTGACATCAATGGTTTCTGAAATTGCAAAACAACAATATGTAAGAGATTTACTCACAAAACAACAACAGTTCATTGGAGATGATGGAGGTTTAGTTGCAGAAGGAAGAGATATTGGCACAGCTGTCTTTCCAGATGCAGATGTAAAAATTTTTCTTACTGCTTCTCCCACAGAAAGAGCAAAAAGAAGAGCTCTTGACTTAAAGAAAAGAGGTTATGAATTCTCCAGCATTAAAGATCTTGAACAAGACATTAAAGAAAGAGATAAAAAAGATAGTGAAAGAAAAATAGCTCCTTTAAAAAAAGCTCAAGATGCTATAGAACTAGTAACAGATGGAATGAATATTGAAGATGTATTAGAAGAACTGATTGATATTTTCAGATCAAAGATTCCAGAAGAAGTCTGGCCAACTCCTAATCCATTAGATAATCTATGAATCCATTCATAGCATCATCAAGTAAATCTATAACCTTATCAAAGCCATTTTGACCACCATAATAAGGATCAGGGACTTCTTCTAATTGAGTATTGTTTGAGTAACTTAGAATAAGTTTGATTTTAGAGTTTACAGGATTCTTATGATCTTTAATTAATGATTTAACAGCATCAAGATTATCATTATCCATAACCAAGATATGATCAAATTCATATAAATCACTTTCTTCGATTTTTCTCGATCTACTGGTCAGTTCTATACCTCTTGATAATGCTGTTTCTCTCATACGTGGATCCGCTAGATTCCCAACATGCCAACCACCAGTTCCTGCAGAATCAACTACAAAAAATTTTTCTAAATCTCTCTCTTTAATTTTTTGCTTAAAGACACCTTCGGCCGCAGGAGAACGGCAAATGTTTCCTAAACAAACAAAAAGAATTTTTTTTACCATAATCTTCAAATCTCAACTTTATTGTAGGTCAAAAAGAATATTATTTATATAACTTTCAGTCCATTCATTCCCAAAGAAGCCTCGTAACATTCCTCTTGCAGGATCTTTTTCAGCTCGATATCTCATATATTTTTTCTGACCATTTAGAACCTTTGAAGATCTTTCTATTGATATCCTTTTTGAATTAACAATTAAATCCAAAAAAAAAGTCAAATAATCATCAAAAGCTGGTTTAATTATCTGACTAATTAATTGATCACCCTCTGTACCTTTAGGAATTCTAGACCAAAGAAAACCTGGAGAAAAATATTGTTTAGCCTCCAATGGGATATTTCCTCCTGAGGGAAGTTTAGATTGCCAATGAGCGTGTATAGATTTTAACTTTCCTAAAAAATATTGAGTATGAACCATATCATCTTTTAATGCAGGTTGAAGATCTAAAGCAATAAGATGTCCATTTGGAAGTGTTACAAAATCAGCTCCAAAAAAAGGTAAATCATAATTATTGAAAGGTGAAATTACCAAATTCATAACCGACGTAATTTCACCGGCTTGCAGGCAAGCGCATCTAGCCTGTCGTATTTTTTCCGTCTTTAGACCCCACGTTTCCAAAATCACTTTTTTAGGATTAGAACTTGAACCAAAGAAAGATTCTTTAAAAAGAAAATTATTCTCTATCGGATACGGTTTAGGTTGAAACATAGAAAACTTCTTTATAGTTTTATCTAAGAAATAAGACCAACGCCAATTACTCATTGAAATAGGGTCAAGACTATTATTTCGATTACTTTGCATTTAAAACTACAATGAAGAATTAATATTTATAAGCTTAAAGGAAATAAAAACTCATTCATATATTTCTCTGACCATTCTTTACCAAAAAAGCCAGAAAATAAACCATGAGCAGGATCTTTTTCAGCGCTATATTTATTATAATCTATATGCAATAAGCTAATTTC
Organism: Prochlorococcus marinus str. MIT 1214; assembly: GCF_027359355.1. Taxonomy (NCBI): domain Bacteria; kingdom Bacillati; phylum Cyanobacteriota; class Cyanophyceae; order Synechococcales; family Prochlorococcaceae; genus Prochlorococcus; species Prochlorococcus marinus. The sequence continues at coordinate 1,155,610 of NZ_CP114777.1, forward strand.
TTGAGATTTAATATAATTTCCATTAACTTTAGATAAATCAAGATTTACCCAATAACATTTAAGAAAAGATCTAAAAACTTTTGGTAAAATATTTTCCGCTTCAAAATTACCACCTTTACAAAATAGAGTCCATGGAGAGAAGTACTTGTTTGGATCATATATATTACTTTTCATATCAGAATTAAACTCATGAAAAGATTCTTTTAGGCTTTTTAAGCCATCAAAGTATCTATCAATATATTCTTTATCTTGCACAAGAGGCTGAAAATCAAGAATAGCAACTAACTTTTCTTTTTTCTCAAACCACAAAAGATCAATACCCATAATTGGCATATCGTTGTCGTCATGAGGGTAAGCAACTGAATTTAATACTTGAAGATGTTCTCCTGCGTCCAATCTAGTCACTCTCCATCTTCGAAATCCAGGAACATCCCATAACCAACTATTCAGTTTATAACCGCCTTTTTTAGAAACGCGTTCACAAAATTCATCCCGAACAATCAACTTTTTACCACCATGTTCAAGAATATTTTTTGTTAACTCACTTAAAAGATCTTCAAACATAAACAGTCATCTCCTTAGAAGATTTAATGATTTTGTCTCCATTAAAGTGATTTAATCAGTTAAAAAGAATAAAGAAAAAGCGTTTATACTATTCTAATAGATAATGAATATAAATAAAGGAATAGTCTTGAGAAAATATGATTTTCATTACTCGGTACTACCTTTGCGCTCTTTATTTGCAAAAAATCTAAATAAAACTTTTCCTATAGCAGCGATTAAATTTCCTTCCAATTCATTAAAAATATCCATATTATATTTAAAAGATCTATTTGCTTCTTCAATAATTGAATCTGCCATCTTTTGATCTATAGGAAGATTATCTAAAGTATTTCGATACTTGATTTTAAATTCTTTTTCATCTCTAATTTCCTCAAAAATATAAAAGCTAAGTCCCTCATCACCAGCAAGATTCATAGCTTTTTTAGTGATGGTTTTCAAAAGCTGTCCCCCAGACAAGTCACCTATATATCTGCTGTAATGATGCCCAATTAAAAGTTCAGGATTCTCTTTAGCAATTTCTCTAATTCTTGCTTCATATTCGACAGCTGGCTTAGAGGGCTTTGCTAATTCAGACCACTTACTACCAAAGTAGAAGGACAGATCTTGTTCCAATTTTTCCTTACGAAAAAGCTCTTTAAATCCAATTGGAGAAATTATCGGATGAGAGTTTGCACAAAGTTTTTCTATCTCTTCCTCCATCGCAGAGTAAACAAGATATAAATCAGCTAATAAATTTCTATAGGAGGACTTATCAACTACTCCCTTGAGAAAACAACTTATAAAACCTGTATTTTCAGCCATCGTATGAGACTTTTTGGTCCCTTCACGAAGTTGCCTAGCCAAGGCTACTGCCATGAGTTCAAAATCATTTAATCAAAACCTACCACTTAGACATAAGCTCAACATTAGATCTATTAATCAGTGAATAAAAATTATGGAAAATTTTGAAAAGCTCATTGCTCCATCAGCAGGCCAAAAAATTACTTTTGTTGATGGAAACCCAGTAGTCCCAAACCATCCAATTATTCCATTTATCAGAGGTGATGGAACAGGAATAGATATTTGGCCCGCTACACAATTAGTAATCGATAAAGCTATTGAAAAAGCTTATGGAAACAATCGATCCATTGAATGGTTCAAAATCTATGCAGGTGATGAAGCTTGCGACTTATATGGAACTTATCAATACTTACCAAACGACACTCTTGAGGCGATAAGAACTTACGGGTTAGCTATAAAAGGACCTTTAACCACACCTGTAGGGGGAGGGATTAGATCTTTAAACGTATCTCTAAGACAGATTTTTGATTTATATTCATGCGTTAGACCTTGCAAATATTACGAAGGGACTCCAAGCCCTCATAAAAAGCCGCAAGATTTAGATGTAATTGTTTATCGAGAAAATACCGAAGATATTTATATGGGCATTGAATGGGAATCTGATGATCCCGAATGCATCAAATTGATTGATCAACTCAATAATGAAATAATTCCAGCCAGCCAAAAACTAAAAAACAGGAAAATTCCTAACGGAGCAGGAATAGGAATTAAACCGGTTAGCAAAAGTGGAAGTCAAAGACATATAAGACGTGCTATTCAACATGCACTCAAGCTTAAGGGGAGCAAAAGACATGTGACCTTAGTTCATAAGGGAAACATCATGAAATTTACTGAAGGGGCCTTCAGAGATTGGGGATACGAATTAGCAACCACAGAATTCAGGAATGAATGCATAACAGAGAGAGAAAGCTGGATTTTAGAAAACTTAGAAAAAAATCCTCGCATCTCCTATGAAGAGAATGCTGAATTGATTGATCCAGGTTTTTCATCATTAACAAAAGAGAAAAAGAAAGCTATTTGTGATGAAGTTCGTTCAGTCCTATCAAATATTGGAAGTAGTCATGGCAATGGTAAATGGAAGGATATGGTGATGGTTGATGACCGCATAGCAGATAGTATTTTTCAACAAATTCAAACTCGTCCTCAAGAGTATTCCATACTTGCCACTCTCAATCTAAATGGTGATTACATATCAGATGCGGCAGCAGCGATTGTTGGTGGACTAGGGATGGCACCAGGAGCCAATATTGGAGATACGGCGGCTATTTTCGAAGCCACCCATGGAACAGCTCCAAAACATGCAGGCTTGGACAGAATCAATCCAGGTTCAGTAATACTTAGTGGAGTAATGATGCTGGAATATTTAGGTTGGAATGAGGCAGCAAAATTAATTACAAATGGATTGAGCAAGTCTATTTCAGATAAAAAAGTTACTTATGATCTGGCACGATTAATGGAACCACGCGTGGAGCCTCTTAGTTGTAGTGATTTTGCTAAATCAATTGTTGAAAGATTTTAATTAAAAATTGTTTAGAGTCTTTCGACAATTAAGAATCTAACTCCATTAATCTAAAGGATTCTAGAAGTGTTTTCTCATTGCCTAGATTACCGGGAAAAGTAACTACTGGTAAATCATATTTATCAGAATTACTTTTTACTATTGACAATCCTGGTAATATTTGCCCTTTTAAATCTACTTGATTAAAATTCAACCCTTTTTGAAGCAAGATTTGTGTTGTAATACCTCCTTTACTAATAATGTATCCCAACTTGTTAGTTATTTTTCTTACTAGAATTGCCATAAATTCTGCAAGTTCAAGTCCAAAATTCATTCTTTTATAGTCAGAGGAAAACTTCATTTCTTCTCGAGTAGTATATAAAACAGGTACTTTTTTTATATCCAAAATATCATTTATTTTCGATAATAGAATATCCTCTAACTCTAAGATTGCCTGTTGACAGTCTTCTAAAGCAAAAATATCAACTAATTTGCTGACTGGTATTTCTAAACCTTCACAGGAATTATCTTTCAATAAAACCTCTAATTGATCTGTCGCTAATTTCATATGAGAACCAACAATTATCAAACCTGGCTTATATTCAAACTCATTATTTTTTGATCTTAAAGCTACTAAATCTGCAGTATCTTTAGGGTTAGGTGTTAAACCAGATAAAGAGTTGATAAAGCTTGCTGCTGATCTGAAAAGAAATCTTTTTTCTTTAGAAACTGTTTTAATCGCCCTAGCTAGTATTTCTAAATGATGAGGAAATTTAGAATCCACAACTACTGAAATATTATTTTCTAATTTAGACAAAAAGCTTAAAAGAGATTTAAAACCATCTTCATTATTAAAAGCCATATCTAATAATTTAATATCAACGTGCAAGATATTCTTAACCTTTATCTTTCCAAAACTTTTTTCTTCAATCCATTTAGCTAAATCACTTGTAGAAAATCCAAAAATATTATCACGACCAAAATCAGTAGTATGGACAGGTATCCCATTTAGGTAATGAATACCGTTTTCAGTTGTTCTTCCACCTTCCAAAAAAGCTGGAATGTGAAATGTTGCATGAAATGGTCCTAATTCTTCCGCAAGAATTGCTGGTTCCAAAACACCATGACCACGTAATGTTGAATCACCTCTACTAATAAAAAAATAATCATCTTTGGAATATCCTTTTCTTAAAAAAAAATTCTTAATAGCTGAACATATTTCTCTTGTTTTCTTAACAGCCAAAACAGAAGATAAGGATCTTGTGTTCGCAAGTATAAATATCAAAGGCGAAGATTTTGTAAATGCTTGCTCTAGAGTTTGTTCATCCCAATTTAATAGTAATGGACATCCATAAACAGTTTGAGATCCAGTTGGATCATCATCAAAAATAATTATTTTCATAAAAAATTAATCTGTTGTCTAATCGAATCTCTCCCAACTTTCAGGAACTTGAATGTAAGATTTATTTAAATCGGCAACAGATCCACATCCCAATAGTTTCATAGTTCTCACTATATCTGTTTGAAGAATTTCTATAGCTCTGGCAACGCCTTTCCCTCCTGCAGCAGCAAGTCCATACGCATAGGCCCTACCTATCAAAACTCCTTTCGCGCCAAGACATAATGCTTTAACGACATCACTACCTCTTCGAATACCTCCATCTAGCAAAACATCTATTTTCCCATCAACAGCAGCTAAAATTTCAGGCAAAACTCGTATGGTGGGAGCAACGCTATCAAGTTGCCTAGCTCCATGATTAGAAATAACGATCGCATCAACACCTAGCTCTGCCGCTTTTTTTGCGTCATCACCAATATGTATACCCTTAACAATAATTTTTCCACCCCACGCCTCGCGTATCCATTGAAGATCCTCCCAAGTAACAACTGATTGTTCTAAAGCAGGACCAATTGCCGTGTATCCCATAGGGCCATCATCAAGTTGAACATTTGGAAAACTCATTAAGCCTCCATCACTTAACCATTGAGTCAACCAGCATGGTTTAACTAATATTTGAGGAATATAAGGAAGCATCTCAAAAGGATTCCTCGATAAAAGTTGTTGGGTTCCTGATCGCATATCCCTTTCCCTTAAGCCAGAGACTGGTGTATCAATAGTTACAACTATTGCGGAGAATCCTGCTTCTTTAGCTCTAGCAATCGTTTTCAACGCGACTTCTTTACCACCTAGTAAATAAAGCTGATACCAAGCTGGGCCTTTTGTAGCAGCCTTAACATCTTCTAATAAACAACCTGAAAGAGTCGACAAAGTATATCCAGTTCCAGCTTTTCCTGCTTCTCTAGCTGCAACCACTTCGCCTTGGGGATAGAACATTCTACTACTACCTACTGGTCCCAACAAAAAAGGGAGTTCAAATTTCTGATCTAAAACAGATATTCTAAGATCACACGATGGAACAGAAACTGCACATCTAGGTCTAAATAAAATTTCATTATATGCGTTGCAATTTTGTGAAAGTGTTTGTTCTCTATCCGCACCACTATCTATATAGTTAAAAACCATTGCAGGTAGACGATTTTTAGCTCTAGACCTGAGGTCATCAATATTAAGTACGCCTGGAGAGGAAACATCTGCTCCTAACATTATTCATCAAAAATTTATGAATGTTGAATCTATAATATATTGATCATAGATGCAAAAACCAAAAAAATATTGAAATATTTGTCATACAAAAAATCTATAAATTTGATTTAATTAGTTACAAACTTTACTTCTATAAAACATAAATAACTAAAAAGAATCATACTTAAAAGTGGTAAATAATTCTATATATTCCTCGGATTTAATTTCAAGTTTTCTATCTCCAGTCACCAGTGAATTCCTTGGGCTTGTCCAAGGCTCAAGACAAACCATTCGCCTCGGAGGATCAGTCCATATTACTGTTGTATCCATTGGCTCTTGATGAATTAATTCAATTACGTTCCTAGATAAATAATCAAAAAGTTTAACCGAGCAAGAAGGATAAGAAAGGAAATCAACTCCTTTATCTAAAATTCTAATCTGGTCAGAAGCATGAGTAACTTTCATATTAGTTTGATCAATACATTTTTCAGGTAACCCGTCTATCTTTATTTTTTGTAAATTTGAAATCTGAAAATATGGATGAAGGCCAAAACTAAAAGGCATAGACTCATGCCCCTGATTATAAATTTTAACAGATATTTGAAGACTTTTTTCCTTCAAGCAAACATCCATCAAAAGGGTGAAGAAAAAAGGAAAATAAGAACGTGTTTGATTTGTATCACTAAGTTTTAGCCTTATTCCTAATGTATCTTTTAATAAACTAATTGACCAAGGTAAATCCCTTGCAAAACCATGCTGTTTTAAAAAATACTTCTTACCAGATATCAAATAGCCTTCAGGTAAATCACCGCATATAGGGAAAAGGATCGGTATTCCTCCTCTAACACTTTTATCTTTATCTAGAAAACGCTCTAAATCGAAGTACAAAAGTTCTTTCCCTTCGCTTAGCCATTCAGTGATCAATCCTCCTCTTTCAGGGACAATTCTAATTAATGAATCGAATTCAGGATTTGAATATTCCCAGTGAGGATATGGGTTTGTCTTTTTCTCAAAACTGACAGCCATCGATTAAAGCTGATTAATCCATTCTAAAAGAGCAGAATTAACCTGATCGGGAACTTCATCATGTGGACAATGGCCAGCATCCAAAATAACTTCTTTTGTATTTTCAGGTGTGTGTTTTTTGTAAGTAGCCCTTTTACCAGGTGCATTCATCCAAGGATCTCTATTACCCCAGAGCAATAGCAATGGTGACTTTAACTGAGCGAACAACTCATCGAGTGGTCTTCCCTGAGGTCCTGCAGGATCAAAAACACTTTTGAAGACGTTAAAAGCACCAGAATCCAAAGATGGTTTTCGGATCGCTTCTACTAGTTCATCATCAACATTTGATGAATCAATATAAACTTGGTTTAAAGTACGTTTAATTGTTGAGGGCTGTCTAAGGTTTTCAAAAATTATTCTTTGCAATAAAGCATTTTTGAGAAAGATACCAGCAACAGTCTTTCTAGCTGTAGCCCAAAAGCCTTTCGTTGGTTTCTTATCTTCGCTAAAATAACCAGCAGCATTTAATAAAACCACGCCCGCCGCCTCAGAACCTAAAGCAGCTCCACTAGCAAGCGCGGCATATCCCCCCAGTGAGTTGCCTACAAGTATTGTTGGTCTCCCAATATTTTCTTTAACGTAAGCGACTATTTGATCTTTCCAAAGTGGGCCTCCATAAGCAAGACCACGAGGTTTAGAGCTTTTACCAAATCCAAGAAGATCTAAGGCGTGAACTTCATACTCCTTTCCAAGTACTGGTAAGTTGTGCCTCCAATGCGTAGTAGAGGCACCAAAGCCATGGATTAATAGAATTGCTGGCCCTTTTTCTTCATCGGTCTGGCTGTTATGAGCTTCAGGAATAATGCTCAAACTATGCACAGAATGACCTAAGAATTTCCAATCAGAAAGATTTTTTTCTACAACTGAGGAAACCATTTAAGAATAATCTGACATTTCTAGATCCTAGTAAATCATTGATATAAAGAGATTAGTGATTTTATTTCTTTTTTTCGAAATTTCCTCACCTTTTTGGAAAGAGTTTTCGATAATTTCTAAACTAATCCCACTGGATCAGCTGCGATCTCATCAGGAATAGAATTACCTCCTGAAGGGGGTTTATCTTTCAAAACGACTCTTAGCAAAACAGGCGCTAAAAATGTTGTTCCAATAACCATTAATAATATTGCAGCTTCAAGGGAAGGGGTAAGCAAACCAGCACTTGTTCCCAATCCTAAAAAAATCAATCCGACCTCACCACGAGGCATCATTCCCAAGCCAACTACTAATCGATTTGTTGGTTTATCAATTACAAAGCACCAACCAGCAGCAATTTTCCCAACAATTGCGACAATGAATAAGAAACCAGCAACAATAAGAGCAGAGCGACTTTGTGGATCAAGAGGATTGATTACAGAAAGATCCATACCTGCTCCAACAAGCACAAAGAAAATAGTTGCGAATAGCGATACCAATGGCAAAACAGATTGTTGAATTGCGTGATTATTTTTTGAACTACTTAGTATCAATCCAGCAGCAAACGCACCCAAAGCAGCTTCTAAACCAATAGCAGTAGCGACAAAACAGCTTAAGACTAAAATCACGAAAGAAGCTACAACCACAGCTCCTGGAGCTTTAAGTCTCTCAAGCAACCAATCAAAAGCTGGGGCAGCTGTACGACTCAAAGCAATTGCAGCAAATACAAAAACAGTTGCAGCTAATACTAATTTAACAATGGGAGCAATCTGCAATGATCCTCCAGTAGCAAGAGCTACTACAACTGCAAGAATCACAATTCCGAGTATGTCATCTAATACTGCTGCGCCAATAACAATTTGGCCCTCACGAGTTTTTAAATAACCAAGTTCACCAAAAACACTTGCAGTAATACCGATACTCGTCGCGGTCATTGATGCACCAGCAAATATCGCAGGAATAATATCTACTTGAAAAATAAACATTAATCCAAAAGTTCCAAAAGCAAAAGGCAAAATCACACCTGCCATTGCAACAGTAAAAGCTTGCGCTCCAACTGCTACAAGTTCCTCTAATTCACTTTCCAGACCAGTTAGAAATAACAACGCATATAGCCCTAAAGTTGCTACTGCTTGTAATGATGGAAAAGTTTCAAAATAAATATCCGGGACTGCTTCTTTTGGTACTGAAGCAAGTGTGCTAATAAGAGAAACAAAACCTTGATTTAATTCAGCATGAGCACTTGGGGGCAATAGAAGATGTAAGCCTGAGGCACCAATTAAAACTCCTGCAAGAAGTTCACCTACGATAGTTGGCAAACTTAATCGAACTAAGATTTCTGCTAAAGTCCTAGCCGCAACAAAGATCATTAAAAAATTAATGACCCCTATAAGTGTTTCAGCGACCTCAACATCATGTGTATTTAGGGCTGAGACTAAAGGAGTTAATACCATCAGGTTTTCTAAAAAAGCCTTTTCTTTAAGACATAAATTACCTAATCACAGGGCACATTTGGCATAAGTATCAAAGGTGACTTAATTAATAAGGTGTGGATCTGAAGTTACTAACTGATTCCTAAAGTTTTATTGGCTAGCGTCCAGAAACATTTGATGCCTTTATGAGCAGCTCCCAGTCACTAGACCTGCGTCTGCCTACCCCAGGATGCTATGCAGATCCTGTTCGTGCTGGCATGGATGCTGATGCAGTCTTCGATGGAATGACTGAGCATCTCTTTTTTACACTTGGCAAACTTGCTACATCGGCAAGTTTGAGAGATCTCTATATGGCTTTAAGCTTTGCTGTTAGGGACAGATTAATGAGTAGATATTTAACAAGCCAAGAGACAATCAGAGCAAGACCTCAAAAAACAGTTGCATATCTTTCAGCTGAATTCCTAATAGGGCCTCAACTAAATAATAATTTACTAAATCTAGGCATAAAAAAAGAGGCAGAAAAAGCTCTAAAAAGGTTTGGAATTGAATCTCTTAATGAAATATTGGAAGTAGAGGAAGAGCCTGGGCTTGGGAATGGAGGATTAGGAAGACTTGCAGCTTGCTATATGGAATCACTTGCAAGTCTTCAGGTCCCTGCAGTGGGATACGGAATAAGGTACGAATTTGGTATTTTCAACCAATTAATAAGAGATGGTTGGCAAGTAGAAGTTACTGATAAATGGCTCAAAGGTGGCTGGCCCTGGGAATTACCCCAACCAGATGAAGCATGCTTAGTCGGTTTTGGAGGCCAAACTGAGAGCTATACGGACGACCATGGAAATTATCGCTCTAGATGGATTCCTAGCGAACATGCGATAGGTGTTCCACATGATGTCCCTGTTCTTGGTTATCGAGTAAATAGTTGTGATCGTTTGAGATTATGGAGAGCTGATGCAACCGAAAGTTTTGATTTTTACGCTTTCAATATTGGCGATTACTACGGCGCTGTTGAAGAGAAAGTAGCATCAGAAACTCTTTCAAAAGTTCTATACCCCAATGATGGAACTGATGAGGGAAGAAGATTACGTTTAAAGCAACAACATTTTTTTGTAAGTTGTTCTTTGCAGGACATGCTTCGAAGTTTAGAAAAGCGATCAATAGCTATTGAGGAATTCCCAAATCACTGGACAGTTCAACTGAATGACACGCATCCAGCTATAGCAGTAGCTGAATTAATGAGACTTTTAATTGATCAACATAGGTTGGAGTGGGACAAAGCCTGGGAAATCACAAATAGATCTGTTGCTTACACAAACCATACTTTGCTCCCCGAAGCTCTAGAGAAATGGGACCTAAGCCTTTTTAGAAACTTATTACCCAGGCATTTAGAACTTATATACGAAATAAATAGGCGATTCTTACAACAAGTAAGACTTAAGTATCCAGGAAATGACTCGATTCTAAGGAAACTCTCAATTGTTGATGAAGATGGTGGAAAAGCTATTCGCATGGCACATTTAGCAACAATTGGAGCACATCATGTTAACGGAGTAGCTGCGCTACATTCAGATTTAATTAAGAGACAATTACTACCTGAATTTGCAGAACTTTGGCCTGAAAAATTCACTAACGTCACCAATGGTGTAACTCCACGCAGATGGGTAGCTTTAGCAAACCCAGAACTTTCTAAACTTCTTGACAAAGAGATCGGTCCAAATTGGATTACTAATATGGAGTTATTACTAAAGTTAGAGAAAAAAGAAAATGACTCTAATTTTTTAGATCTTTTTGCTTCAGCAAAGCTATCTGGGAAAAGGAAACTCGCTGGTTATATACATAGACAAACTGGGGTTCTTGTCGATCCCTCAAGTTTATTTGATGTTCAAGTTAAAAGAATTCATCAGTATAAGAGACAGCATTTAAATGCTTTGCAAGTAATTGCGCAATATCTAAGAATTAAAAATGGAATAACCAAAAATATTGCACCTCGTACGATCATTTTTGGAGGTAAAGCGGCTCCTGGTTATTTCATGGCAAAGTTAATGATTAGATTTATCAACGGAATAGCAGATGTAGTTAATGCAGATCCTGATATGGATGGATTACTAAGAGTAGTTTTTCTTCCTGATTACAATGTAAAACTTGGTGAGCAAGTTTATCCAGCTACTGATCTCTCTGAGCAAATTTCAACTGCTGGCAAAGAAGCTTCAGGGACTGGAAACATGAAATTCGCCATGAATGGTGCTTTAACAATTGGTACTCTTGATGGCGCTAATGTAGAAATCAGAGAAAGAGTAGGCGCAGAAAATTTCTTTTTGTTTGGAAAGACAGAGTCAGAAATTATGGAACTAAGAGATGAAGGATATAGTCCAAATAGCTTTATTGCAGAATCAAATGAACTACAAGAAACTCTTAAACTAATAGAAGTTGGGCATTTTAGTAACGGTGATAGTGAGCTATTTAAGCCGATAATAGACATTTTGACAGGGAATGATCCTTTCTTTGTTATGGCAGATTTTGATGATTACCTTCGTGCACAAGATGAAGTTAGTAAAGCCTGGAAAAAGAGTAAAAAATGGAACCGAATGGCCTTGCTAAATACAGCAAGATCAGGTTTTTTCTCATCAGACAGATCAATTAGAGAATATTGTCAATCTATATGGAAAGTGAAACCATTACCTGTAGAAATAAGTTGTGAAAAATAACTATCTACTTATCAGGCAAGTCAGGAGTCTGATGTAATAATCTGTTCAATCTTAATCTATCAACATTTAATGGATCTGGAGCAAGTTCTCCTGCGATCTCTTTAAATTTATCCTCAATTTCATCAGAAACTTTGACATCAAAAATTCTTTCCATCAAAGCCTCCATAGAATATAGATGAGCATTAATATTCTCAAGTTCTGAGATTACTTGCGAAATGGTTTTTTCTTTTTTATCAGCAGTACCAGTTTGACAATTCTTGTCAGCTTGATTTGACGAATTTAAATGCAGCTTTTTTTGAAGATCTTCTAAAACTCTTCCACATAAAGTTCTAAAAGATTGAAGTGCAGCCCAATTTATCTCTTGTTGTTGACGCAAAGTAGGAAACTCTCTAATCAAACGATCATGTTCCCTATAAAATTTCAAACAATCTGGACATTGGCATGGTTCTTCAGGCACCTTCATCAAGGCAGCTTATAAAGCATCATCGCATTTCTTAGGCCGACATAGGAGGCTCATTGTTAAATAATTCATCGCTGCCGTCATTGTTATCTAAATCAGTGCTTTCAGGTAGAGGTATTTCTATGCTGGTAACCACTTGAATGACATCACGTAATCTCATTGAGTCAGCGAACCATCCCATAGCTTGTTCTGTATCACCTTTTCCTTCCGCATCATTAGCTTGATCTTCATGTGCTTCTGCTAAAAGTGTTAACCAACATAAACATCTAGCTTGAACAATTGATAAATCTAAATCACTCGGTTGAGAATTAGATATATGCTCACTCTCTTGTTGAACAAGTAATCGTAAGCGAAGATCGTGAAGCTGGGCCATTTTGACTGATTCACTGTTTCAACGCTAGCGAGAGAGTAAGAATTGTGCACACCCACCACATATAGGACTACATATTTTTATTTTTAATTCGTTTTTCGAACGGGGCTGGCGGGACTCGAACCCACGACCTACGGTTTAGGAAACCGTCGCTCTATCCAACTGAGCTACAGCCCCCTGAAATTAATTATGCCTTGAGGCATGATGGAGTTGAAAGCAGGGGAGGTGATCGCAATTGAACTTCGGCCAAAGCTGAAGAATTCCATTGAGGAAAGTCCGGGCTCCTATTTGGCCAGGCTTGCTGGGTAACTCCCAGTGCGGGTGACCGTGAGGATAGTGCCACAGAAACACACCGCCTAATGCTTAATGGGGAAATCCCCACAAGCACGGCAAGGGTGCAAAGGTGCGGTAAGAGCGCACCAGCAGCATCGAGAGGTGCTGGCTAGGTAAACCCCGGCCAGGAGCAAGGCGAGGGGCGCTGGATGGCCATAGACCTTGCCCCCAAGTAGAGCCGCTTGAGGCTATCGGCAACGTTAGTCCCAGATAGATGATTACCCATTCACTTTCTAAAGAAAGAAGAATGAACAGAACCCGGCTTATGACCTGCTTTCACTTTATTCACTCTAATTCAAGAAATTAAAGTCAAAATCTTACTTTTTTATCAATTCAATCATATGCTTTAAATAATTATGAACATCTCAAATCAAAGAATAGAAGAAATAATTAATTTTATTAGAGGTCTAAATTTAGATCAAAAATATCAAAAAGAATTTACTAGTAAAAAGTTAAAAAATATTTTGTATATTAATGAATCACTAACTCATAGTTCAGCAAATAGTGAAATTAATTATGAAAAACTTGAATTTCTTGGGGATGCAGTTCTAAGATTAATTGCATCAGATTTCATAAAAAAAGTATACCCCTATATGCAAGTTGGAGAAAGATCTGAACTTCGTTCACATCTTGTAAGTGATCAATGGCTAGAAGAAGTTGGCAACAAAATAGAGATAAAAAGTGTATTAGTAATTGGCAAAAAAGCTCTTGGAGATAAATCAGCAAATTCAACTATTTTGGCAGAGGCAACTGAAGCATTAATAGGAGCCTTATATGAGTGTCTCACTACTTTAGAGCCGATAAAAAATTGGCTTAATCCATTCTGGGTTGAAACAAGTCAAGAAGTTCTATCTGATCCTCATAAAAAAAATTATAAATCAGCACTTCAGGAATTAACTCAAAGTGTAGGATTTTCAATTCCCGAATACAAAACAATTGAAATCCACAAAAAGCATAACAATCCATCAAGATTTTTATGTAATGTTTATGTCACAAATCGATCAATAGCTGAAGGTCGAGGGAAATCAATTAAAGAAGCAGAAAAAGATGCAGCAAAAAAGGCATTAAAGTTTTTTGAGAATAATGTTATTAATCTGTAATTAATTTCTTTGGGAAGGTTATTAATTAGCTTTTCACGAGATCTTTTAAAGGCAGTGTTAATAATTTATCCCAATTACCACCCTCAAAAAGAACTGCCGCTTTATCACCACTGATTCTTTGCACAAACCCTTCATAACCATTGAAAATTGACTCTTGGTTATTAACAGTTACTGTAGTCCCAGGGAGAATAGGATCTTTTGAATTACTCATAATTAAACATATTCAAATAAAATGTTAAAAAAATTCTACTCATAAAAATGATCGAAAAAGATAAGTGGATGTTAATTGGGGAAATTGTTGCTCCGCAGGGTTTAAGAGGAGATATTCGAATTAAACCTAGCAGCGACTTTCCTGAAAGGTTTACAAAACCAGGAAAACGATGGATTCAAAAAACTAATGAATTACCCACTGAAATTAAATTAAAAAAAGGAACCCTTGTTCCAGGCAAATCAATCTATGTGCTTTCTATAGAAGGAGTATCGAATAGAAGTTCTGCAGAGGAAATTATTGGATGGAAATTAGTCATCCCTGTTGATAGCAGACCAACTTTGAATAAAGATGAGTATCATTACTTTGATTTAATTGGTTTAGAGGCAAGAAAAGGCCCCCAAATGACTTTAATTGGTTATGTAACTGACTTAATCAAAGGAGGGAACGACCTTCTAGAGATAGAGTTAGTTGAAGGTAAAAAAGTTTTAGTACCTTTTGTTAAAGAAATTGTCCCAGAAATAGAGATCAGAGAAAAATGGCTTCTAATCAACCCCCCCCCTGGCTTATTGGAACTCTAAAAATCATTCAGATTTTTAATCCTAACCTCAAAAATGGCTTACAAAGCTCTTCATGGAAATAACTGACAACCAAATAATTCCTGTAATTCTTAGTGGTGGATCAGGTACCAGACTTTGGCCACTATCTAGAGAAAGTTATCCCAAGCAATTTCTGGCACTAGATTCACGAACAAAGAAAACTCTTTTGCAGAAAACATATGAAAGACTTGTAGGCTTAAAGGGACTTGAAAACCCAATATTGATATGTAATGAAGATCATAGATTTATAGTTGCAGAGCAATTTAGAGAGATAAATACCAAACCTCAAGCAATTATCTTAGAGCCAGTCGGGCGTAACACTGCTCCAGCAGTAGCAGTTGCTGCTCTTCAAGCAATTTCTTTAGGCGAAGATCCTTTGCTATTAATTTTGGCAGCTGATCATTTGATAGAAAATATCGCGGAGTTTCAAAGAGTTATTCACTCTGCAAAAACTTATGCTAGTAATGGAAGACTGGTGACTTTTGGCATTGTTCCGACATCCGCAGAGACTGGTTATGGTTATATCGAAGCAAAAGAATCGCCTACTCAAGAAGATCAAATAACTGGTTTAGAAATAAACAAATTCATAGAAAAGCCTAATAAAGAAATAGCTGAGAAACTAATCAGAGATTCTCGCTACACTTGGAATAGTGGTATGTTCCTTTTTAAAGCGAGTTCAATAATCAATGAATTAGAAAAATTTGCTCCAGAAATAATTAATTATTGCAAAATTGCTATTGAAGAAGATGCAAAAGATTTAGATTTTCTTCGATTAGAAGCAGAGTCTTTCAAGAAATGTCCTAAAATTTCGTTAGATATTGCAGTAATGGAAAAAACAAAACTAGGTACCATCCTACCTTTAAATGCAGGATGGAGTGATGTAGGAAGTTGGAAATCTTTATGGGATATTAGCAAAAAAACCACTGATGGAAATTATATCAACGGGAGAGTAATAGCCGAAAAAAGTAAAAACTGTTATTTTAAAAGTGAACAACGCCTAATAGTAGGGATAGGGATAGAAAATCTAATAATTGTAGATACAAATGATGCTCTATTAGTAGCACATAGAGATCAATCTCAAAGCATCGGAAATATAGTCAAAAGCTTAAGTTCATCAGCCTTCCCAGAAGGTAAAATGCATAGAAAAATATATAGGCCTTGGGGGAATTACACCACGATAGTTGAGGGAAATAGATGGCTAGTGAAGCTCATAGAAGTAAAACCAAATGCCTCTCTTTCTTTACAAATGCATCACCATAGAGCTGAACATTGGGTTGTAGTCAATGGAACAGCATTGATAGAAAAAAATGGAGAAAAACAACTTCTAAGTGAAAATGAAAGTACATTTATTCCTCTTGGTTGCAAACATAGGTTGAGCAATCCCGGCAAAATGAAACTTGAGCTTATTGAAGTGCAAAGCGGAACGTATTTAGATGAAGAAGATATTATTCGTTTTGAAGATTCTTATGGCAGAATAAAAAATCTTAATTAATAAAAGCTATCGTTTATTAATTACAAACACTCGAAATTAATTAAATAAAATCATTGAGAGTATTAAAATTATTCTACAGTTACACTTTTTGCTAAATTACGAGGCTGATCAACATCTAAACCTTTATGAGCTGCTATGTGATAACTAAATAACTGTAAAGGGACAACAGTCAGTAGAGGACTAACCCATTCACTAACTTTTGGAATAGTAAATAATTCATCAAACATTTCCGATTCCGGTCCAGATGTAGATACACCAATCAAACGGGCATCTCTAGCTTTAGCCTCTTGCGAGTTACTAAGAACCTTTTCATAAACGATTCCAGGAACTGCTAGAGATACCACTGGAACATGTTGATCTAACAGTGCTATTGGTCCGTGTTTTAGTTCTCCAGCTGGATAGCCTTGAGCATGGATGTAGCTTATTTCCTTCAGTTTAAGAGCACCTTCAAGAGCAATTGGATAATTTATTCCTCTTCCTAAAAAAATTACGTCCTTTGTTTCAACAAACAAATGTGCTATTTCCTGAGAGAGAGAATCATGTTTTTTTATAAGATCTGTTAATTGCTTAGGAATTAATCTCAAATCACGAGAGAGATCTAAAATTTCTTGCGTGGTTCTTTTTTGTCTCTGAGAAGCAAAAAAAAGTGTCAAACCATAAAAAGACAGCATTTGTCCAAGAAAAGTTTTGGTTGCTGCAACACCTATTTCAATACCTGATCCAATATCAATAACATTTTCTAATTCACGACCTAGTGAACTATCAATTCTATTGGTAATTCCCAATTGATGAAAAGAAAAACTTGCATTATTTGTCGAATCTCTTCTCTCCTTTTCCATCCGTAATGCAGCTAAGGTGTCTGCGGTTTCGCCCGACTGACTTACTCCTATTGTCAAAGTATTAGGAGAGAGTGGAGGAGGCGCATATCGAAATTCACTCGCAAAATATACCTTTGTTGGAACTCCTGCAAACTGTTCCAACAAATAAGCACCAACCATACCGGCATGTCTACTAGTACCGCAGGCAAGTATTTGTATTTGTTCTATCTTCTCCAGGACCGATTTCGAGATCGGCAAAGACAAGGAATTGCCCGAGAGCAAATCCATTGGCAAAAATCTATCTACCCATAATTGTGCTGTCTCTGGCTGCTCATAAATTTCTTTAAGCATAAAATGACGGAAATTTCTTTTATCCACAAAAAGTTCCGTACCTTTTAAAAGCGATGGTGCTCTGTGTTGCCTAATGCCCTCATCATCATAAAGTTCAATCCCTAATGGAGTTAAAAGTGCGATCTCATGATCTCGTAAAGGTAAAAATGTGCGTGTAAATCCCACTAATGCAGGGGTATCACTTGCACAAAAAAACTCACCTTCACCAAAACCAAGAACTAATGGTGCTTGTCCCCTAGCCACTACTAGAGCATTGGGTGCCTTAGACCAAATCACTGCTATGGAATAAGTCCCCTCTAGTAAAGTCAAAACCTTTTGAACCGCTTTTAATAATGTTTGCTCATTTTGGGAAAGTCCATTTTCCAAAGACTGTTTTATCTCTAGACCAATTAAATGTGGAATTACCTCAGTGTCAGTTTCCGAAGTCAATTGAATTCCTTTAAGTTCCAACCTTTTAGAAAGCTCTCTATAGTTTTCGATAATCCCATTTTGCACAACTGCAATTTGCCCTGAAGAATCAAGATGAGGATGGGCATTTCTTTCATTAGGTTTACCATGAGTAGCCCATCTGGTATGAGCAATACCTACATGTCCTTTGGCAGGCTTTTTTCTAATTAAATTTGAGAGATTAATTAGTTTTCCTTCTGATTTCGTGACATTTAATTGTGCCTTTTGATCGTTATTTAAATTGTCAATTGTTGCTATCCCAGCAGAGTCATAGCCGCGATATTCCAGTTTTCTTAATCCATCAACAAGTAAAGAAGAAACTTCTCTTGAACCAATAACAGCAAATATGCCACACATATATTTAAATTAACGTCACAAATTATTTATATAAAATAAACCTTATTTCAGAAAAATACTATTTTCTTAGTAAGCCAAACCCATACTTCTAGTTGTTTCATCACCTAAATACACCCTGATACTTAGGAAATCAGTTGGGCAAGCAGTTTCACACCGCTTACATCCAACACAATCTTCAGTTCTTGGAGATGAAGCTATCTGAGAAGCTTTGCATCCATCCCATGGGACCATTTCAAGAACATCTAGTGGACAAGCCCTTACGCATTGGGTGCAGCCAATACAGGTGTCATAGATTTTGACGGCGTGTGACAAATTACCAACCCATATTTCCTTGATGTATAAAACTATACCTACGTTTCGCTACATAAAAAAAAATAGTTGCAATGCCGTCACTTTTGTTAACTCGACACTCTAACCCGTAGTATTGGAAGTCAGGTCTAAGAAGGTTATGTCCCAGGAAGCAATCCTTGAAAAAGTTCGTTCTATTGTCGCAGAACAACTAAGCGTTGAAGCCGGTGAGGTAAAACCGGATTCAAATTTCCAAAACGATCTCGGAGCTGACTCTCTCGACACTGTCGAATTAGTTATGGCTCTTGAAGAGGCATTTGACATAGAGATCCCTGACGAGGCTGCTGAAGGCATAGCCACTGTCGGGGATGCAGTCAAATACATCGAAGAAAAACAGTCTTGAGGTTCAAATGATGGAGAAACTCCATCGAGTTGTTATTACAGGTCTTGGCGCCATTACTCCTATTGGCAACGACCTCGAAAGTTACCTCCAAGGGCTGCAATCCGGACAAAATGGGGTAGATCAAATAACACTCTTCGATGCCTCATCACATGCATGCAGATTTGCAGCAGAGGTGAAAAGTTTTGATCCGACTGGCAAATTAGAGCCAAAAGAATCCAAAAGATGGGATCGTTTTTCAAAATTTGGAGTCATTGCAGCAAAAGAAGCCTTGAATCATTCAGGGCTAATAATTGACGACTCAAATTCTGGAAGAATTGGTGTAATTATTGGTTCTGGAGTTGGCGGATTGCTGACTATGGAAACCCAAGCTCATGTTTTAGATAACAAGGGAGCTAGTCGAGTTAGTCCGTTTACTGTTCCCATGATGATTCCCAACATGGCTACAGGGCTCGCGGCTATTGCACTTGGCGCTAAAGGTCCAAGTTCAGCAGTTTCAACTGCTTGCGCCGCTGGATCAAATGCTATCGGTGATGCATTCAGACTGCTCCAATTAGGCAAAGCAGACGCAATGGTTTGTGGTGGAGCAGAAGCCAGTATCACTCCCTTAGGGGTAGCAGGATTTGCTAGTGCAAAGGCATTATCTTTCAGAAATGATGATCCATCTACAGCAAGTAGACCTTTTGATTCTCAACGAGATGGATTTGTAATTGGAGAGGGGGCAGGAGTACTCATTTTAGAAACTCTTGATCATGCACTAAAAAGAGACGCAACAATCCATGCAGAGATCATTGGTTATGGAACTACTTGTGATGCGCATCACATTACCTCTCCAACTCCAGGTGGAGTGGGAGGTGCAGAAGCTATGAAACTTGCATTAATTGATGGACAAATTAATCCAGAAGAAGTCGATTACATTAATGCTCACGGAACTAGCACTCCAGCTAATGACAGCAATGAAACATCTGCTATAAAAACTGCTTTAGGACATTATGCATATAAGGTCCCTACAAGCTCAACCAAATCTATGACTGGGCATTTACTAGGAGGTTCCGGTGGAATCGAGGCTGTTGCTTGTGCTCTGGCAATAAAACATGAAATAATTCCGCCAACAATTAATTATTCCAATCCAGACCCAAATTGTGATCTTGATTATGTCCCCAACAAAGCAAGAGAAAAGAAATTAGGTGTCGTATTATCTAACTCATTCGGGTTTGGCGGTCACAATGTCTGTCTGGCTTTTCGACAAATGATCTAAATCAATTTCATTTTCGCTTTCCACTTAAATTTCTTATCCCCCACTCACTAATCCAAAATGGTTGCCTTGACTACTTCCCTAGACACACTTTGCATCAATAGCATCAGGATGCTCGCTGTTGATGCAATTAATAAATCCAAAAGTGGTCACCCAGGTTTGCCTATGGGTTGCGCACCTATGGGTTATGCATTGTGGGACAAACACTTACGACACAATCCCAAAAATCCAAAATGGTTTAATCGAGACAGATTTGTTCTCTCAGCAGGACATGGCTGCATGCTTTTGTATGCTCTTCTGCATTTGACTGGCTATGACTCTGTCACCATTGAAGATATAAAAGAATTTAGGCAGTGGGGGGCTAAAACTCCAGGACATCCAGAAACCTTCGAAACACCTGGAGTTGAAGTAACCGCAGGACCTTTGGGAGCAGGAATTTCAAATGCAGTTGGATTAGCCATTGCGGAAGCTCACCTTGCTGCAAAATTCAACAAGCCTGATTCAACAGTTGTAGACCATTACACCTATGTGATCATGGGGGATGGATGTAATCAAGAGGGTATTTCTTCAGAAGCCTGTTCCCTAGCTGGGCATTTAAAACTCGGAAAATTAATAGCTCTCTATGACGATAATCACATAACTATTGATGGAAGAACAGATGTCTCATTTACTGAGGATGTCTTAAAAAGATATGAAGCATATGGATGGCATGTCCAAGAAATTCCGGAGGGAAATACAGATGTTGAAGGCATATCTCAAGCAATCGAAAAGGCAAAATCCGTCACAGATAAGCCATCCATTATCAAAGTAACAACAACTATCGGTTACGGTTCACCTAATAAAAGTGATACTGCTGGTATTCATGGTGCTCCGTTGGGCGAAGAAGAGGCAGAACTCACTAGAAAACAATTAGGTTGGTCATATAAACCTTTCGAGGTTCCCCAAGATGCTTACGATCAATATCGTCAAGCCATTCAAAAAGGAGGACAACTAGAAGAAGAGTGGAATCAAACTCTAGCCACATACAAAAACAAGTATCCTACAGAAGCTTCTCAATTTGAGCGCATGTTGAGAGGCGAACTCCCCGAAGGCTGGGATAGAGATTTACCTACCTATACACCCGATGATAAAGGGGTCGCTACTAGAAAACATTCTCAAATATGTCTAGGTGCTCTTGGCCCAAACATTCCTGAACTAATAGGAGGTTCTGCCGATTTAACTCATTCAAATTACACAGATATAAAAGGTGAAACTGGTTCTTTTCAATATGACAGTCCTGAAAAACGTTATTTACATTTCGGTGTCAGAGAACATGCTATGGCAGCCATATTGAATGGTATTGCTTATCACGATAGTGGTTTAATTCCTTATGGTGGAACCTTCTTAGTCTTCGCAGACTATATGAGAGGATCGATGCGTCTCTCCGCTCTTAGTGAGCTTGGTGTTATTTATGTTTTAACCCATGATTCCATAGGTGTTGGTGAAGATGGCCCAACACATCAACCCATTGAAACCATTCCATCATTGAGAGCAATGCCAAATATGATGGTTTTCCGTCCAGGTGATGGCAATGAAACCAGTGGTGCTTATAAAGTTGCAATTAAAAATCGTAAGAGACCAAGTTCCTTATGTCTAAGTAGACAGGGTATGGCCAATCAACAAAATTCATCCGTAGACAAAGTTGCTTTAGGTGGATACGTACTGGAAGAGTGCGATGGCACACCAGAGCTAATACTTATTGGAACCGGAACTGAGCTTGATTTATGTGTTCAAGCAGCGAAAAAGCTAACTCAAGAAGGTAGAAAAGTGCGTGTGGTTTCTATGCCATGCGTTGAACTTTTTGAAGAACAAAGCGAGAGTTATAAAGAAGAAATTTTGCCTTCAAATATCAGAAAACGCATAGTAGTTGAAGCGGCAGAGAGCTTCGGATGGCATAAATATATTGGTCTTGATGGTGACAGCGTGACTATGAATAGCTTTGGAGCATCTGCTCCAGGTGGATTATGTATGGAAAAATTTGGATTTACAGTTGAAAACGTACTAGAAAAATCAAGGAATCTTCTCAAAAAATAAACACATTATTTAATCACGAATAGTTAATCCAAAAAAACAGTTAAACAAAGAACTAATTTTCTTTGTTTAACTTTACTGGAGTTAATTCAGATGCACCTTTTAATTTTATTTGATCGTTTAATTTATCAAGATCTTCATCTGTGATTTTTGTATTCATTGGACAATGATTAGGACCACACATAGAACAGAACTCTGCTTTTTTGAAAATTTCTTCAGGTAAAGTTTCGTCATGATATTGCTTAGCTTTCTCTGGATCCAAGGACAATTCAAACTGTTTATTCCAGTCAAATTCTTTCCGAGCCTTGCTTAATTCATCATCACGATCACGAGCTCCTGCTCTATGCCTTGCAACATCTGCAGCATGAGCAGCAATTTTATAAGCAATCAAACCTTCTCTGACATCCTCAGGATTTGGCAACCCAAGATGTTCCTTAGGTGTCACATAACAAAGCATCGCGGTACCATACCAACCTGCCATAGCGGCTCCAATTGCACTTGAAATGTGGTCATAACCAGGAGATATATCTGTTACCAATGGTCCTAAAACATAGAAAGGAGCTTCTGAACACTCCTCCATTTGCTTCCTAACATTAAATTCAATTTGATCCATAGGTACATGACCAGGCCCTTCAACCATGACTTGAACATCATGTTTCCAAGCACGTCTTGTCAATTCTCCCAGAGTTTTTAACTCAGCAAGTTGAGCTTCATCTGATGCATCATGCAGACATCCCGGCCTGAGTGAATCACCCAAAGAAAAAGTGCAGTCATAGCGTTTAAATATTTCGCAAATATCATCAAAACGAGTAAACAAAGGATTTTGCTTGTAGTGATAGAGCATCCATTGAGCAAGAATTCCTCCGCCACGACTAACTATTCCAGTTATACGACCTTTAACCTTGGGTAAATGCTCAATCAATAAGCCTGCATGAATAGTTTGATAATCAACTCCTTGCTGACAATGCTTTTCTATGATGTGTAAAAAATCATCCTCAGTTAGCCTTGAAATAGAACCGTGAACACTTTCTAAAGCTTGATAAACAGGAACTGTACCAATCGGGATAGGTGAGGCATTAATAATTGCAGTTCGCACCTCATCTAAATTAACCCCTCCAGTAGAGAGATCCATAAGAGTATCTGCGCCATATTTTACTGCCAGTTCAAGCTTCTTTAATTCTTCACTAATATCGCTTGCATTAGGCGAAGCGCCAATATTTGCATTGACTTTACATTTTGAGGCAATACCTATTGCCATCGGCTCTAAGTTCGTATGGTTAATATTGGCTGGAATAACCATTCGACCTCGCGCAACCTCTTCCATAACTAGAGACTCAGGAAGATTCTCACGCTTTGCCACAAAACTCATTTCTTCAGTAATTTCGCCTTTGCGAGCAAAATGCATCTGAGAAACATTTGTTTTACTGTTCCTGGAAGCCACCCATGAATTCCGCATGAACTAAAAAGCTATTGAATAAAAAAGGAGCAATATACATAAAGATCACAAGATGTCACTTTCCTTACACTGGTTCAAACCAGATCAAGTTCAGAGGGTGTGATCTCAGCCATAAAGCAAAGCTGTATGGCACCCCTAGTGATAAATACAAATTAGCTCGAAATCAGTAACTAAACACTAAAGTTTTTATGGAAAAAATTTTTGAAATTACAAATTTTGATCATTCATATCTTTTTTTATCTCTAGAAACAACATTCTTCGTCGCCTAAATCTTCTAACCGCTCCAGTCACAACCAATCCACTTCCAACAACTAAAGCAGGTATGGCTTGGATTTTATCTCTGCCCTCTCTATGTAAAAAGCCTGTAATTGCTAATAAAATAAGCAAAGGTGCTGAAAGTGAGATTAATGGATTACCCAATCTTTTCATAAAATTAAGCAGCTAGATGTCTTGAGGAGTTTTCGATGCCATGACTAAAGCGTGAGACAAAATGTTAATTCCTAATTCCAGGCTTCTTTCATCCAAAGAGAAATGACCACTGTGCAATGGAGCACAACCTTGATCTCCAGCGACTCCTAATCGAAACATCGTCCCTGGTACATCTTGCAAGAAGAAAGCAAAATCTTCAGCACCTAATGATGGATTTTCTAAATAGACAATATTTTTTTCATCCATAAAATTCTTCGCACAGGTAGATAACAAACTCGTCAACTCGGGATCGTTATAAACTGGAGGCGCAATCGACTTGAAATTTATATTAACCTTAGCTCCGTAGTTAGAGGCTATATTTTTCACTATTTTCTCAATCCACACAGGTAATTTTTCATAAAGGTTGCTATCAAGACATCTCACTGTGCCTAGAAGCTTCACCCTCTCAGCAATTACATTAAAGGCATTTCCTCCTGAAATTTTCCCAAAACTAATAACTACCGGTTTAAGAGCATCTAATCGTCTACTAATAGCCTCTTGAAGTCCACTAATAACTTTCGCAGAAATCCAAATTGCATCTACGCCTTCATGGGGTCTAGCGCCATGCCCTCCATTACCAATAATATTTATTTCCAATTCAGCAGCGGCGGCCGTAAAAGTACCACTTCTTATTCCAATCTTACCAACTGACAAATCTGGATAAACATGTACACCAAAGAGAGCTTTGACTCCCTCAAGAACGTTCTCAGCTCTCATCCAATTTGCACCTTGAGCAATCTCCTCAGCAGGTTGAAAAATTATTCGGATTCGAGAATTTGTAAATTTGTTTTTTGCTAATACTTTAGCCACCCCCAAACCGATACAAGTATGTAGATCATGACCACAAGCATGCATCAGGCCTTGAATTGAAGAAGAATAATCTAAGCCTGTTCTCTCCTCGATTGGCAAAGCATCCATATCAACTCGTAAGCCAACAACAGGTCCGTTTTTGTTACCCATTTCAGCCACCACTCCCGTTTTTCCAACTGCTTCTATAACTTCCCAACCTGATTTTCTAAGTTCCCCGGCAACAAGAGCAGCTGTTTGATATTCCTGACCGCTTAGCTCTGGGTGAGCATGGAGATGACGTCGTAATTGAATCAACTCAGGCAGTATGTCCTTGGTTAAAACGTCAATTGGTTTTTCTAAATCTTTCATCTATCATCCATCGCAAGAAATGCAACCAAATCATTTGTAGGTCTTGGAGGCCAACGGCGAATATCCAACAACCAATCCTTCTCACGATATCGAATATCTAATCCAGCAACCGCAGCCCAATTACTTTCAGCTTCACCTGATAAACCTCTCTTCCATAGAAGAGCACTTAATACTGCTCTCGCATCTGCAAATAAAGGATATTTACGGATTAATATTCTGATTTTCTTTTCAGCGAGTTCAAGATCACCCAATTGATAAATCGCAAGCGCCTCACTCGAGCTAGCCATAGCTATATAGTTATTTGATGAAGCAGCTTGACTAAACAATTTTTTCGCTTCATTCCAATTATCCATGGAGCCCATAACATTACCCAAGTTATATAAAGCTGAAACATCTTTAGGATTTGTCTTTAAAACATATTTATAATCTTTACTAGCATCCTCCCAACGCTGCAAAGCTTCTTCAGCAATTCCTCTATTCAGATAAGGGTCTAAATCTTCAGGTGAAATTTCAATAGCTTTAGTTTGATCTTTTATGGCTCCTATAGGATCACCAAGTGCGAGACGAATATTACCTCTATTACTTAACGCAGCCGCATCATTTGGGTTCTCATTTAAGTAAGAACTCCAATCTTTTTCAGCTCGAATGAAATCTCCTTCTTTACTTTCTTGAAGAGCTTTCTCGAATAAAACTTTAGGAAGCACCTTGGCTTGGGTCGAAAATGGCACAAAAACAAAAATAATAGAAAGTAAAAGTAGAACTTTTACAACTCTTCCAAAAATCATGTAACTATATTATTTGCGGAAGTTAGCAAATAATGGTTTTTAGCTGCTGCAGTAACAACCCTTCCCCTAGAAGTCCTCTGTAAAAAACCAATTTGCATTAGATAAGGCTCAACTACAGTTTCAATAGTGGTTGAATCCTCTCCAAGTGCAGCAGCCAAAGTATCAAGTCCTACTGGGCCCCCTTGATATTGATTAACTAACAAGTCTAAATAACTTCTATCTGTTGCATCTAACCCTCTTTGATCCACACGATGTAGATCAAGTGCATCGTTAACAACTTCAACATCAATTATTTTTGAAGAAGAATGCACTTCTGCATAATCTCTAACTCTTCGTATGAGCCTATTTGCAATCCGGGGAGTACCTCTACTTCTTTTAGCTAATTGGTGTGATGCTTCCTCTGAAATTAATAAATTAATCAGTTTCGCAGATCTTTTAATTATATTTTCAAGATCCAAATAATTGTAAAAATCTAGTCGCTGAGTGATGCCAAAACGATCTCGCATAGGTGAGCTTAATGCTGCTGGTTTTGTCGTAGCACCTACTAAGGTAAAAGGGGGGATTTCGATTGATCGCATTCTCGAAGAAGTACCCTTACCTACAGTCAAATCCAACCTTCTATCTTCCATCGCTGGATACAAAAGTTCCTGTGATATGCGATTTAGTCTGTGAATCTCATCAACAAAAATCAATTCACGTGGCTGCATGTTGATCAATAATCCAACAATATCTCTTGGTCGTTCAAGAGCAGGAGCGCTTGTAACTCTCGCTTTAACCCCCAATTCCTCAGCAATAACAAGAGCCATAGTAGTTTTTCCCAATCCTGGCGGCCCATAAAGCATTAAATGATCAAGTGCTTCGCCTCTTTTTAATGATGCTTTAACTGAAATCTCAAGAACTTTCTTTAATTCAGATTGACCTACAAAATCATTAAAAGATTTAGGCCTGAGTGAATCTTGTTGAGATAATTTAAGCTCCTCCTTTAAAAGACTAGGACCAACAAATCTTTCCTCTCCTTTATCATTAGGAAGAGAAGAATGATTACTAATTGAAGACACAATTGCCATGACCAAAGGGTAGTGGCATCTCATCAAAAATGGAGGTAAATAGAAGAATGAGCAAAAAAGGAAAGAAAAAATCCAAAAAAAATTCCTCAGTTGATGGAAATCGTCGCTTAGCAGAAAATCGACAAGCAAGATATGAATATGAAATCCTAGAAACTCTTGAAACTGGCTTGGAGCTTCTTGGAACTGAAGTTAAATCAATTAGAGCTGGGAAAGTAAACTTAAAAGATGGATTTTGCCTAATTAAAAAAGATCAGATCCAACTTCATAATGTTCATATATCACCGCATAATCATGCCGGTAAATTTTTCAATCACGAACCTCTGAGAATCAAAAAACTTCTTGCGCATCGAAAAGAAATCGAGAAATTAAAAATAAATTTAGAGAGAAAAGGTTTAGCAATTATACCTTTAAGTCTTTACCTCAAAGGCTCATGGATCAAGTTAAAAATAGGAGTCGGTAAAGGAAGAAAACTTCATGACAAAAGAGATCAAGAGAAGATTAATGACTCCAAAAGAGATGTAGCTAATGCTCTAAAACGTTTTTAAAAAGAAAAAATTTATTACTTTTTACTAGAATTTTTATAAAAAATCAAACTTTAATTATCCTTTCTCATGTGACATCCAAACTGACATTTTCAGGTGGCGGTGTTGGATCAGGATCAGCAATGAGCATATGCTGTAAAACGATTTCAGGACGCTCGCTATCTCTCCATCTAATGCGATAAGCAGGCATTTTTGTGCCCCTGCTTGTCGTTTGCTCAACAGGTTCCATAACCCAACCGCGTCTTGAACGCCCCTGGGGGTTCCTTTTCACAACAGCATCTGCATGCTTGAAACGGAAACCAACTCTCTCGCCACTCATCTGAACAAAATACTTACTCGCCTATTATCCACTCTGATGGGTCACTTTCCAGTTTGTTTTAAATTTGATTCTGGTCGTAAAAGTGGAAAAGCTATGACATCTCTTATTGAAGGACTATCTGTTAAAAGCATTACAAACCTATCAATACCTATTCCTAGGCCTCCTGTTGGAGGCATTCCGACTTCAAGAGCATTGATAAAATCCTCATCCAAACTTTGAGCCTCAAGATCACCTGCTTCTTTTTTCGCTTGCTGTAAAAGTAAACGTTCTCTTTGATCAATAGGGTCAATTAATTCACTAAAAGCATTAGCAGTTTCTCTACCAACAATAAAAAGTTCAAATCTTTCAACTAAACCTTTCTTAGTTCTGTGTTTTCTAGCCAATGGAGAAATCTCAATTGGATAATCCATCACAAATGTAGGTTGAACCAATTTGGGCTCTACTGCTTGTTCAAACGCTTCATTTAATAGTCTTCCAACACTATCAGCCTTATCGGGCACTTGAAGCCCCTCTCGACGCATTTCAGCTCTAGCATCATCAGAATTATCTCCAAACAATTCAAAATCAATTCCGGTGAATTCCTTAACTAATTCATGCATCGTGGCCCTTCTCCAAGGAGGTTGCAAATCTATTTCTTGCTCTTGATAATTAATTTTGGTTGATCCACAAATCTTTTCGCAAACTGAAGAAAGTAATTGTTCTGTTAAATCCATCATGTCGAAATAATCAGCAAAGGCCTCATAAATTTCAACAGAAGTAAATTCAGGATTATGCCTAGTGCTAATCCCTTCATTTCTAAAAATTCTTCCAAGTTCATAGACCCTTTGAAATCCACCCACCACAAGTCTTTTAAGATGCAATTCTGTTGCAATCCTCAAATACAAAGGCAAATCGAGAGTGTTGTGATGAGTTATGAAAGGCCTTGCATCCGCTCCTCCAGCTTCTGATTGTAAAACTGGAGTCTCGATTTCAAGAAAGTCTTTTTCATCTAACCATCGTCGAATTGAACTAACTAATAAAGCCCTAGTTCGAAAAGTTTTTCTTGACTGAGGATTGACAATTAAATCTAAATATCTTTGTCTATAGCGCTTTTCGACATCGGCAAGTCCATGCCATTTATCTGGTAAGGGATGTAAAGATTTTGAGAGCATTGACCATTCAAAAACCCTTATAGAAAGTTCACCTCTATCAGTTCTCCTTAATATTCCACTGACTCCTATCCAATCTCCAGTGTCAACGAGAGAGGTAATGTTCTCAAAATTATTCTTTGAGTTCTCGCTATTTTCATTTTGATTTAAGGTCGCCTTTTCCAAAAAAAGTTGAACTGTGCCAGTTTCATCGGCAAGAGTAAAAAAAGCAAGTTTGCCCATCACTCTTCTAGAAGTTACTCGCCCTGCGATGGATACTTCGTCTTTTTTTTCTTGACCATTCGGTAAGTCTGCATATTTGTTCTGCAAAACATTGGCAGAATCAGTAGGTCGAAAATTCAAAGCATATGGACCTTGTCCAAGGCTTTTTAGTGCTTTTGCCTTCGCGAGGCGAGTATCTCTTAATTCAGACAAAGCATTTCATACATACGACAGGAATAAACGAGATCAAATGAAAAACCTATCAATTTTGTTCTATTAATCTTTAACTGGCAATAGCAGTAGGAAATTCTCCCATTCTCTGAGAGGCGTATCCAATACCTCTTACAGTTAAAATCAACTCCGGATTCCTTGGATCTGGTTCCAGCTTTCCTCGTAAACGAGCTACGTAGACATCCACAACCCTTAAATCAGCTGCTCTTCTAGGAGGATAACCCCAAAGCTGTTCCAAAATTTCTGCTCTAGGAACAACTCGGCCAGGCTCACGAAATAATAATTCCAGCAAACTAAATTCTGTGTATGTAAGGCCTATTCTTTCTCCTCCTCTACTGACTTGCCTTCTATTAGTATCTACGACAAGATCACCAAGCTTCATTACTCCTTGACCTGATGGGACCTCTCTGGGCTCATCCACAGTAGGAGCAGGTCCAACTCTTCTCAAAATCGTCGCAATCCTTGCTTCTAATTCCTTTGGACTGAATGGTTTAGCCAGATAATCATCAGCGCCTAAATCCAAACCTGCAACTCTTTCAGAAATCGCTTCAAGAGCAGTTAAGAATATTATTGGTACACAAGACTCGGCTCTTATTCTTCGACACACTGCAAACCCATCCATCTTAGGGAGCATGACATCCAATACCACTAAATCTGGTGCTTCTTTATGAAAAACCTCGAGTGCTTGTTCTCCGTCCTGAGCAGATAAAACTTGGTATCCAGCAAGATTAAGCCTTGTAACCAAGACTTTTAGTACTGCTGGTTCATCATCTACAACCAAAATGCAGGTCATGAGATTAGCTGTTGCCTTGGTGACAGGACCATCGAAATTTTATGTCGAAAAGGCCTCTTATTATATGAAGATATCATCTTCAAGTCAGTTATTCAAAGCTCTTTGACTAATTTAAAAGACAAAGTACCTACTAATAAAATAAATATTGATTCTATTTCTCAAACTTAAAAAAATTTTTCATTAGTTTTGTTTATAAGTAAGAAGAAGCCATGAGGAGAAAAATGGAGAAACTAATCCAGTAATTATAACCTCAGAAATTAATACATAAATCGACCAAGAATGAAACCAGTTATTTCTTAAAACGCTATATAAGATGATTTTTTGAACCCAAATAGAAAAGCCTATAAAAGCAGTTCCAAAGATAGACATTAAACCAATATTTAAAAATAATTCGATTTTTTTATTATGCAATCCATATTTACTCCAAACTAAAGATAAAATACATAAAGATGGAATATAAGAAACATCACTAATTGTAAAAGAATCGATAAAAATTCCTAATAGAATTGATGCTAAAACAGACTTCCAAGGAGGATTCTTAATTGAAAACGGCAACAGTAAAACAACAGGCCAGCATGGAGTTATTCCATTTATTTTAAGCCAACCAGGCGATATAACTATACAAGCTTGCAAACAGATTATAGTAAAAAATAGTAATATTTTCTTATTATTTTTGGCCATTATTTTTCAAGATTTGAACCCAATCTATGGCCTCAGGTGATGCAGTTAATTGAACGATTGCGTATGGAGCAGGTAAAGCTTTTTCATTAACAAACTGAACAATTCCAATTGTTAAATTTGGAGGTAATAAAGTACTTGCTGGTGACGTAGTAACTGCATCTCCAACTTTAGCCAAACTATTTTTATTTAAAAAAATTAGTTTTGGTCTATTTGTACCCATCCCAGTCAAAATCCCATGCCGCTTAATTCGATCAATCCAAGCTCCAACCTGATGACCAGGGTCAGTCAATAATCTAACTCTTGCAGTAAGCGGAGTTGTGCTGTCAACTAGGCCAATTAAGCCACCTGGTCCAATTACTGTCTGTCCTTGCAAAACGCCATCTTTTGCTCCCTTATTAATTTCTAACTGTTGCCACCAATTTCTTGAAGAACGAGATATGACAGCAGCTGAAATTCTTTGACCAGCATTAAACTCTTTCAAAGATAGAGCTCTTCTCAAACGAGTATTATCGTCCTCAAGTAATTTTAATCTAATATTTCTTTCAATATTTTCTCCTTCCTTAATCCATTCTCGTTGAGCGGGGCCAGGGAGTATGGGTTTTAACAAAATAGAGTAAAAATCTAAATATCCTGCTCCTTTTGTCCAACGTATCCCAAATAATAATGCTCCCAAGAAAAATATTATCCAAAACTTACTTTTCAAAAGCAAATAAAACCCTATTTTCCCTCGGGCTTTAATCATTTTTCAATCTCTAATTACATTTCTAGCAAAATCAGGTGTATCTAGAACTCTGCGCATTGATTTAAAATCATCTAAAACCAAACCACATCCATTTACGACGCAGAGTAATGGATCTTCAGCTACGTGTGTAAAAATTCCTGTTTCATGACTCAACAGATCACTAATTCCTCTAACTAATGCCCCCCCACCTGCGAGCATTATCCCCCTATCAACAATATCTGCAGCTAGTTCGGGTGGAGTTCTCTCTAGAGTTCTTTTTACAGCATCAACTATCTTATTCAGTGGCTCTGACATTGCTTCACGTAAATCGCCAGCTTTCAAATTAATTGAACGAGGCAAACCTGAAAGCAAATGCAATCCTCTTACATCTATTGATTGCAAATCAAATTCATTAGAGGGAAATGCTGATCCAATTTTAATTTTTATCTCCTCAGCCGTTCTTTCCCCAACTACTAAGTTATG
Source organism: Prochlorococcus marinus str. MIT 1214 (assembly GCF_027359355.1). Taxonomy (NCBI): domain Bacteria; kingdom Bacillati; phylum Cyanobacteriota; class Cyanophyceae; order Synechococcales; family Prochlorococcaceae; genus Prochlorococcus; species Prochlorococcus marinus. The sequence goes on from NZ_CP114777.1 coordinate 1,187,812, forward strand.
TACTTTTTTCAAATAAGTCGCAATGGAATCATTAATTTCATCTCCCGCAACCCTTACAGATTCGCTTAAAACTGTACCGCCAAGGCTTAAAACAGCTACTTCAGTAGTCCCCCCGCCAATATCAACGATCATGGTTCCGATAGGCTCTGTAACCGGCAAAGAAGCTCCAATTGCAGCAGCTACAGGTTCGTCAATCAAATGCACCTCTCTTGCTCCCGCAAGGCCAGCTTCACGAACTGCTCGTCTTTCGACACCAGTCACGCCACTAGGAATACCAACAACTAGTCGAGGTGCAATAATTCCACGGCCCTCATTACATTTTTGAATAAAAGTCTTAAGCATTTGCTCAGCCGCATCAAAATCCGCGATTACACCATCCCTAAGCGGCCTAACGGCACGAATATTTCCTGGTGTTCGACCTAACATTAACTTCGCATCATCGCCTACGGCGAGAGGAACTCCCTCTTCTAAATCCATTGCTACAACTGAAGGTTCTTGCAATACAATTCCCTTACCAGAAACATAAATCAAGGTATTTGCTGTACCTAAATCAATCCCGATATCTCGGGAAAATTTGAAACGGTTAAAAAACACGGATTTCAATCATTTGAGACATCATAAAGAGAGTTGAACTAAGATAAATATATTAGTTAGTAACCATTAAACAGAGGAGTTAATGATGGCAATAAATTCAGTCACTCTTGTTGGCAGAGCAGGCAGAGATCCTGAAGTTAGATATTTTGAATCTGGAACTGTAGTAGCAAATCTAACAATGGCTGTAAATAGAAGGAATCGGAACGACGAGCCAGATTGGTTCAATTTAGAAATTTGGGGCAAACAAGCCCAAGTTGCAGCTGATTATGTAAAAAAAGGCTCTTTGATAGGTATAACTGGTAGCTTCAAAATGGATAGTTGGAAGGATCGTAATACTGGAGAGGATAGGAATAAGCCAGTTGTTAGAGTTGATCGACTTGAATTATTAGGGTCCAAACGAGATTCAGAAAATAGTAATTTTCAAAACAACAATTTCAATCAACAGCCAAGTAATGACGAAATACCATTTTAATAATATCTCTTTTAATTGATAATTAGTTTACGAAGAGTTTTATAAATTAAAATTATTAAAGCACCAGAAAAAATTAAAATAAGTATTGTCTTAAAGATACTAGAGAAAGGATTCATCCATATTTCAATTTTTGCATAATTATCGCCCAAATAAAACCCGGTAATTGTCAAAAACAAGGTCCAAATCAGGCTTCCAGCAGTTGTCCAAATCAGAAAGGGAGTAATGGGCATCAACTCTACACCTGCTGGCACTGAAATCAAAGTGCGAATTCCCGGTACTAATCTCCCCCAAAAGACTAAAGACACCCCGTAAGTGTTGAACCATTTACGACTTCGAGCAAGTTCCTTAGGATTAATTCCAATCCAACGTCCATTCTTCTCAAGCCATTGCTCAAGTCTTTCTTCATTAACTAATCTTCCTATTCCATACCAAGGCAAAGCCCCGACAACAGTTCCTATTAAACCTGCTAAAACAACTGGTAAAAAATCTAATTGACCTTGAGAAACATAAAAGCCACCAAGGGGCATAATCAACTCCGAGGGAATTGGCGGAATTAGATTTTCCAAAAACATTGCCAGCAAGATCGCCCCATAACCAATCCATTGGTTAGTCTCAACTGCATTGCCTATTAATACTGGTAAAGAAGATATAAATTCAGATATTTCCATTTATTTTGAATTATCTAAATAAATTAATAACGATATTGATCAGCCTTATAAGGACCTTCAATTGGAACATTAATATATTCAGCTTGTTCTTCAGTTAACTTAGTTAACTTTGCTCCTATTTTATCTAAATGAAGAATAGCCACCATTTCATCTAAATGTTTTGGCAAAACATAAACTTTATTCAAATATTTAACGCCATATTTGAATAATTCAATTTGAGCTAATACTTGATTGGTAAAAGAATTACTCATAACAAAACTTGGATGACCAGTCGCACATCCAAGATTGACTAATCTTCCTTCTGCTAAAAGAATTATTTTGTTACCGCTTGGCAATGTTATGTGATCAACTTGAGGCTTAATATTTTCCCATTCATAGGCCTTTAAAGAAGAAACCTCTATTTCATTATCAAAATGGCCGATATTACAAACTATCGATTCGTTCTTCATCCTGATCAAATGCTCATGACGAATAACTTGGAAATTTCCAGTTGCTGTAACAAAAATATCTACCTCTTCAACCACTTCATCTAGTCTCACAACTCTAAAACCCTCCATTGCGGCTTGAAGTGCACATATTGGATCTATCTCAGAGATCATGACTGTCGCACCTAACCCCCTTAAAGACTGAGCCGAACCTTTCCCCACATCTCCATACCCCATAACCAGGGCAACCTTACCAGCCACCATTACATCTGTAGCTCTTTTAATTCCATCCACCAAGGATTCACGACAACCATAAAGATTGTCAAACTTACTTTTAGTCACAGAATCATTTACGTTAATAGCTGGAAATACAAGTTCTCCACTTTTTTCCATTTGGTAAAGACGAGCCACACCTGTCGTAGTTTCCTCAGTCACTCCTTTTATAAAAGATTTCGCTTTTGAATAAAAATTTGGATCTTGAGAAAGTTTTTTCTTAATAGAAGCAAATAATGCAATTTCCTCTTCATTTGAAGGGTCATTAAGAACAGAAATATCTTCTTCCGCTTTGCTCCCCAAAATAATCAATCCAGTAGCATCACCACCATCATCAAGAATCATATTTGCAGATTCACCATCGCTCCATTCAAAAATTTTGTGTGTATATTCCCAGTATTCATCTAAAGTTTCACCCTTTTTAGCAAATACTGGGACACCTGAACTTGCGATGGCTGCAGCAGCATGATCTTGTGTGGAAAAAATATTACATGATGCCCATCTAACTTTTGCGCCAAGTTCAACGAGAGTCTCAATTAGAACTCCTGTTTGGATAGTCATATGGAGACTACCTGCGATGAAAGCACCATTTAATGGTTTTTGGGATCCATATTTTTTTCTCAGTGCCATTAAACCGGGCATTTCTGTTTCAGCGATCAAAAGTTCTTTTCTCCCGAATTCAGCTTCGGTTATATCATTAACTACATAATCAGTATTCTTCTCAATACTGTTGAGATTTGACTTGGTTGCTGCGAACATAAATTGAACTCTCGATAGAAGATTGTGAAAAAAGATACTGAAAAACAATTCAAGGTTTTTAATTCATTGGCTCAGCAAACTAATAATTTTTGCTGGACTCTAGACAAACCTGAATCAACGATGTCATTAGGTTCAACATTAACAAAAAAATTCCCTGATCTAAGAATTCTCCTTTTAAATGGACCTCTTGGAGCAGGAAAAACAACATTAGTTAAAGGAATTGCAAAAAGTCTAAAAATTCAAGAGCCCATTACTTCGCCCACTTTCCCTTTATCCCAACATTATCCTTTGGGATACCCGCCATTGATACATCTTGATCTTTATAGAATTGAAGAAAAAAATGCAGCAAACGAATTTTTTTTACAAGAGGAAGAAGAATCCAAAGCCATGAGTGCATTGATGGTCGTTGAATGGCCTGAGAGGTTATCTCTCCCAATGCCTGATGCCTGGAGAGGAAAATTAGAATATTCCTCAGACAATCAATCCCGCTTTTTTCAGCTAATTCCTCCTTTAGATTAAGACAATAAATTATCAATATCTTTCAGATAAGGTTGTGCCTCTATAGCTCCTACTCCTTTGCAAACATGTGAACCACAAGCAATTCCAAATTGAATAATATCTTCAGCAATTTGTTGACTTATTTGATCAAGCTCAAAAGATCTCAGTTTAAAAATTAATCCTGCTGTGAATGCATCGCCAGCTCCAGTCGTATCCACGACAGAGGAGGGAGAAATAGCAAATGATTTGCCAATGTGATTATTTAATCGCCATAAAATGGGATTTGATCCATCAGTAACTACAACTGATGGTCTTTGAGGAAGGGATGCAGAAATTGCTGTTGGATCAAAGGTGTTAAAAAACCATTGGGCCTCTTCTTTTGCGAGTTTTATTAATGAAACGTTTTTTAAAATTGAAAATATTTGATTTTTTTCTTTCAAAGAAGGTTCTAAGACTGTTGAAACCTTTTTTCTCCAAAAAGTTGGCCGCCAATTCAGGTCCATTGCAATCTTTATTCCTTCATGCAAAGCATTTTCGATACACCACAAAAAAGCTTTAGATGATATTACTGAAGCCAAAGGAATTGTTCCCAAAACTAACCATTGCGCATTTTCTACAACCAAAGGCCAGTCTCGAATAATTTGTTCCAGCGATATGGCTTGATCGGCAAATCCCAAGCCTTTATCTCCCTCAAAACCTTCAAAAAATCTTTCTCCATCATTATCTCTACGAACCAATACAACTCTTGTAGGACGAAGAGTATCTTGCTGTAATCCAGAGGTATTAATTCCTCTCTGAATTAAGAGATTCGTAAAATTTTTTCCAAAAGCATCATTCCCTAAAGAACCAATAAAAGAAACATTTGCTCCTAAACGACTTAAGGCACAAGCAACATTAGCTGGCGCGCCACCAAAACAATCAGTTACTGGCAAATCACAAGATGGGTCTCCCCCTGGAGGGCCAAGTCGATCTATCAAAGCTTCTCCAATCGCAATTACACTTCCAGCATGCATGTCTAATAAATGATAAATAAAGTTATTATTATTGATTTACAGATTTTTATTTCCAATACAAAGATGTTTATATAATTCAGAAATAATTTTAGTGTTAGCAGCAGGGAAAGGGAAATCAAAAAGTTTTTTTGGTGAGACCCAAAGTAATTTTTGACTAGTTAAAGGTTTAGGCTCGCCTGAAATCCATTTGCAAATATGAACAGTAAAATAAAGCTTCTTGTGGGTATAAGCGTGTTCAAAAGATACAAGCTTTTCTCCAACTTTGACCACGATTCCAAGCTCCTCTTTTAATTCTCGCTCAATTGTTTTTTCAATAGATTCGTTGGAGTTTTTTTTGCCTCCTGGAAATTCCCACATTCCACCCATACTTGAGCTTTCCAAGCGCTGATCTATAAGCAATTCACCGTTTTTATTAAAAACAAGCCCAATGCCAATTTCTTCAAGAGGCTTTATTTTAATCATTTCTTTTTTAGGAAAATCATCAGGATCGTACTGTGTATAAGCAACACAAAATTTTTGTAGTGGACAAGAGGAACAACTTGGTTTTTTAGGAGTACATATATTTGCCCCTAAGTCCATTAAAGCCTGGTTAAAATCTCTAGGATTTGTCTTGGAAATCAAGAAAGAGCTCAGTTCCCATAATTGTTTTTCATCTTTAATAGATTTTATTTTATTAGCAAGCAACCTAGAAAAAATTCTTTTTACATTTCCATCTAATATTGGTGTAGGCAGGTCAAAGGCAGATGAGATGATACTCCCTGCAGTACTTCTACCGATCCCAGGAAGAGACATCCACTGATCTAGTCCATTTGGCCAAGAATATGGATCTTGATCTTTATATTTGCCAACAAACTCAATTAATATTTTAGAGGATTGATGTATCCGATTCGCGCGTGAATAATACCCAAGACCTTGCCATATCTTTAGAATATTCTCTAAATCAGCCTCTACCAAATAGGTCAAAGTTGGAAAAATCTGCATCCATTTTTCCCAATAAGGAATAACGACCCCCAACTGAGTCTGCTGAAGCATGACCTCTGCAATCCAAATTTCATAAGGAGATATACTTTCGCCTGATTGAGGTATAGAACCATCTTTCTTTAATTTCCAGGGTATCCAATATCTACCATTTGCCCTAAACCATTTCAGAAGTGAATTTTGGATATCTTGAGGAGAATCAATAATACCCATTAAAATAAATCAAAATTTTAACAAATATTTGTTAATACTATCATTATTTTGAAAATTCTATCCACTCAAATTAATACTTTTTGAATAATTAATGCATCGAAAAGTATGAATAAAAAAGTTATCCACTTTACTAAAGATATGCCTTTAAGTAAAAATAATTTATATTCTTCTCTAAATTGATGAGGCAATACTGGAATTGGAAAAATTATCGAATTGCATGGCAAGTATATGAAACAGCTAATAAGTCTGAAATCGCAATTGTCTTAATTCATGGCTTTGGAGCATGTAAAGATCATTGGAGATTCAATCAAAAACATATTAGCTCAATTGCTCCATGCTATGCATTAGACTTAATAGGATTTGGAGAGAGTAGTCAACCCAATTCACAGCTTTTATATGAAAAGAAAACCTCTGAAAATTTCAATTATTGTTTTGATAATTGGAGTCAGCAAGTTTATGACTTCTGTAATGAGATAGTCAAAAAACCTGTCTTATTAATAGGAAATTCGATTGGGGGTGTTATTGCATTAAATACATCAAAAAAATTATCTAAAAAATGTAGAAGTGTAGTTTTGATTGATTGCGCTCAGAGAACAATGGATGATAAGCGCCTAGCTGAGCAATCATTATTAATGCGATTCCTTAGACCAGTAATTAAAACTTTGGTAAGACAACGAATTTTAAGTTCCAACATTTTCAAAAATGCAGCAAATCCTTCTTTTATTGAAAAAATTTTAAAAATAGCTTATCCAAGTGGAAGTAATATTGACGAAGAGTTAATAGCAATGCTTTTTCAACCAACCCAAGGTAAAGGTGCATCAGAAGCTTTTAGAGGATTTATTAATTTATTTGATGATTATCTCGCGCCAGAGTTACTTGAAAAATTGAATAATCCAGTTCATTTAATCTGGGGTGAGAAAGATCCTTGGGAACCTTTAAAAGAAGCTCAAAATTGGTTTGAAACTTTTGAATGTATAAAAAGTTTGGATATTATTCCTGAGGCAGGACATTGTCCCCACGATGAAATGCCTGAAAAAGTTAATCCTATTCTTAAAAGGATAATTCAAGAAGCCATATAAGCTTCAACTGATTCACCAGCTTTTCGTAAACCTCTCAAACCATCTCTTTCTAAATTTCTTACTCTATCCCTACTAATACCCAAAACCCTACCAATACCAGTAAGACTCATAGGATCATCGCCATCCATGCCGTATCTCATTCTTAAAACACGGTTTTGTAATTCAGGTAATTGTTCAAGTAGCGTTTCCAAATCACCTTTCATACAATCACTTTCAATTTGCTCAGAGGGCATATCAATTTCGTTAGACAATAAATCCAATAAAATAGTATCTTCACCATCACCTATTTTGGTTTCTAAGCTAACTGGCTGTCCAGCTCTACTCATCAAATCTTTAACGTCATTTTCAGGTAGTTCAACATATTCAGAAAGTTCCTTAATGGTTGGAGTTCTAGAAAGTTCTTGGCTTAACTCTCGTTGACCTTTTTTGAGCTTATTTAGCATTTCAGTTATATGTATCGGAAGTCTTATCGATCTGCTTTTCTCAGCAATTGCACGTGTAATCCCTTGACGTATCCACCAGTATGCATAAGTTGAAAACTTGTACCCACGAGTCGGATCGAATTTTTCTACCCCCCTTACCAATCCAATAGTTCCCTCTTGAATCAAATCTAAAAGTTCCATATTCCGCTTTGTATATTTCTTAGCAACACTCACTACCAATCTAAGATTTGCTGCAACCATCCTCTCTTTAGCTCTTCTACCACTTTTAAGCTTCTTTTTTAATTGAATATTAGAAATTCCAGCTTTCTCAGCAAATAAATTGATTGATGGCTTTTCACCTAAATCACTCTCAAGTTCTAACTCCAGATTTTCAAGAACCATTAGATCTTGAACCTGTCTGCCTAAAGTTATTTCCTGCTCGTGCGATAGTAAAGGTACTCTTCCAATATCCCTTAAGTAGGAACGAACTAAGTCAATATCCGCTAAAGACTTTGCAGGAGAAGCAGATAGATTTTTAGCCTGGATCGCCTCAGCTGCCGGTGTCATAAGATTTGTTGAGTTTTGTAAAGCTTACTACTAAGAATTGTAAAGATCAATTAAGAAGGGCTCGGCTTACCCTACTTTGAGTAAAAACACTCATTCGGCTTCTACGCCAACCTTCCTAAAAGCCAAGAGGCAGTTTTCAAGTAAATCAAAACCCCTGCTACATCTGTAGCAGTAGTGATAAATGGAGCAGACATTAACGCGGGATCTAAGCCCATACGATCAAAAAGGAGAGGCAAAGATGCACCTGCAGTGGCAGCAAGAGTTGTAATAGCAATCAAACTTATTCCTACAGCTGTTGCGACCAAGGGCCCTTGCCCTTGCCACCAAGCAAAAGGGACAACAAATAGAGACATTAAAACTCCTAGCAAAGCTCCTGCTACAGCTTCTTTTCCGATAGCCTTAACAAAACCAAGTCGTTGAATTCGTTGCGTACTCAAACCTCGAATTACAACAGTTGAGCTTTGAGCACCAACATTGCCTCCCGCCCCAATTAATAGAGGAATGAAAGCAGCCAATAAAACTACTTGCTTTAACACCTCATCATTCATAGCAATAACCTGCGTTGTCAATCCATTAGCTAAAACCAAAACGGCAAGCCAGACGATACGTCGCCTAGCTACAACAAATAAATTGCTCTGGAAATAATCATCTTCATCCCCAGCCTGAACAGCACCAGCCGCATATATATCTCTAGTTGCCTCTTGCTCAATAACATCGATGACATCATCAACGGTGACAATACCAACTAGTCTTTTTTCGAGATCGACAACAGGTAAAGCTAAAAAGTCATATCTTTGAATTGCTCTTGCAACCTCTTCTTGATCAGTATCAGTTCTGACATTCACAACCTCTCTTGTCATAACTTCCCCAATCAGTGACTCAGGGTCAGCAACCACAAGGTCCCTTAAAGATAAAATTCCAGTTAAATGTCTCTCTTTATCAGTTACATATAGGCTGTAAATTGTTTCTGAAAAAGTAGCTCTTTGTCTTACTAGTTTCAACGCTTGTGAGACACTCAGAAATTCTTTGAGATCTATAAATTCAGTGGTCATTAATCTGCCAGCCGTTTCAGATTCATAACCCAAAAGTTGCGCAGTTACTCGTCTTTCTTCAGGACTAAGTTCTGCGAGTAAACGCCTTACAACTTTTGCAGGCAACTCATCAAAAAGACGAACACGATCATCAGGTGACATCTCCTCAACCAAATCCAATACTTCATTAGATCTCAAGCGATCTAAAAGGTTTTGTTGAACTGAAGGATCTAAATATTCATAAACCTCAATAGCTTCGTTTTTATTTAATAGTCTAAAAGCCAATGCTTGCAGAATCATTGGCAATGTCCCAATAGCCTGAGCTATGTCCACAGGCTGAACAGGACTTATAAGTGATTTCACACCATCGTAATTGCCGGCAGAAAGCATTGCCTCTAATTGCATTGCAACTGCTTCAGCGACATAGCTACCGTTCGCCAAAGAATTAGTCTCAGCTGATGCCCCTAATTGTTCATTCATATTTAGAGCAGCAAGCCTCTATTATTTTATGGGTAACTTCCATTATTTTTAACTTCGATATCCATGTCCGTAAATATCAGCAAAGTTGAGGTCTTCTCTTTCGAAAATGAAAAAATAACTTTTGATCATTTCAAAGGGAATGTTTTATTGATTGTTAATGTCGCTAGCAAGTGCGGGTTTACCAAGCAATATAAAGGCCTTCAGAATCTTCAAAACAAGTACGAATCAAAAGGTTTTAAAGTTTTAGGTTTTCCATGTAATGACTTTGGCAACCAAGAACCTGGACAATTAGAAGAAATCAAAAAATTCTGCTCAATCTCTTATGGAGCAAACTTCCAACTTTTCCAAAAAGTTCATGCCAAAGGTAAGACAACTGAACCATTTACAACCTTGAATAAAGTCAGTCCAGCCGGAGACGTTGAGTGGAATTTTGAAAAGTTTCTGATTAATAGAAATGGAGAAGCAATAGCAAGGTTTAAAAGTTCAGTAGAACCAGAAAGCATAGAAATTACAAAAGCAATTGAAAACTTACTTGATTAAGAATTTATCTTCCTAGCTAATAAATCACCTAAACCAACAGCACAGCATCCAATTATTACAATGGATATTGAATGTAAAATAAAAAGTTTATACAAACCTTGCCTTATTAAGTCAAATAAATATAAAGACCATCCACTGAATGTAGTAAGTGATCCGCAAAATCCTACTCCAAAAAGCAATTGATATTTTCTAGAAATAAGCGAACCGTTTATTAAGCCTAATAAAAAACAACCAATAATATTTACGATAAAAATTTCATCAATTTGCCATCTCAAGATAGCCGCAGGTATCGCTCCTATTGAAATGAAAAAAAAACTATTGTTTTTCATCATATTATCCATTATTTATGACCTAAAAAAAAGCCAAGCGCTAAAGCAATTGTTCCTAAAGAAACAGAAATAAAAAATAGTCTAAATGCACTCACAAATTTAAACTTTATCAAAATTTTATATAAATCATAAACAAATGTAGAGAAAGTACTTAAGCTTCCTAATAAACCAATTGAAAAAAATAATAGTAATTGATAAGAAAAATCATAATAGCTAATCCGCGGTAGCACAGAAAGGAAAATACCAAGAAAAAAAGAAGCTAAAGTATTAATTAGTAATATACGAAAATCATTAATTAGATCTATTTTATTTAATTTTTCATAAATTATAAATCTAATATTAGCGCCTAATATTGCCCCACAAGAAATTAAAAAAATATCTTGCAATTGATCAAACATTACTAAGATTTACCCACCCTTTTTTATAAAAGAACTGATAGTGATCCTGTCTAAGAACATTAACTAGTAACCAAATCCCCTTATCATTGCTCTCCCACACTTTAATAACATTTATAGGAGTTCCTGCTTTTACTCTAGCTAAAACAGATGAATGATTAGATGCTGAAGAAAGCAAGTTAAGTTCTTTTAATGCAATTATAGGCGAATTAATATTATTCTCTCTATGCTGAATATTTGATTGTTGCGCACCTCCAGCTGGCAATGTGGTTGGAACTATCAATGCAATGCCTAAAAGCCATGTCCAAACTATAAAAGTGCTAATTAAATTCATCAAATATCTAAAGTAGCTAAATCCAGCTCAACACTATGAGTTTCAATAAATTCTCTTCTTGGTGCAACTTTATCTCCCATTAAAATTGTAAATATCCGATCTGCTTCCAAAGCATCTTCTATCTCAACCCTTTTCATCATTCTTGTTGAAGGGTCCATAGTAGTTTCCCATAGTTGTTTGGGCATCATTTCACCTAATCCTTTAAATCTTTGAATTGTATAATTAGCCTTTTCTCCAAAGTTAGATAGAGTTTTTTGCAAATCTGATTCGTTATAACAATAAGTATGATTCTTTCCTCTTTCTACCTTGTATAAAGGAGGACAAGCAATATAAATATATCCACCTTCGACAAGAGCCTTTTGATATCTGTAAAAGAAAGTCAAAAGCAGAGTTCTAATATGGGCTCCATCAACATCAGCATCAGTCATTATTACTACTCTATGATATCTGAGATTCTTAACTTCAAAATCTTCTCCTTTTATCCCTAAACCTAGAGCAGTGATTAAAGATTGAATCTCTGTATTTTTGTATATCTTAGCATCATCAGTTTTTTCAATATTTAAGATTTTTCCTCTCAAAGGTAAAATTGCTTGAAATTTTCTATCTCTTCCTTGCTTAGCTGAACCGCCTGCAGAATCACCCTCAACAATATAAATTTCTGATTCTGAGGGATCTCTAGAACTGCAATCAGCCAATTTACCTGGCAATGTAGAACTTTCTAATACACTTTTTCTACGAACAAGTTCTCTAGCTCTTCTTGCTGCCTCAGCAGCATTAAAAGCTTGAATTGCTTTCTCTAAGATCAAGTCAATTACACCCGGATTAAATTCTAAATATTGACTAAGAGACTCACCAACCAAGCTATCGACAATTCCACGTACTTCAGTATTACCTAATTTAGTTTTTGTTTGACCTTCAAATTCTGGGTCAGGAACTTTTACAGAAAGAACAGCTGTTAATCCCTCTCGAATATTTTCTCCAGCCAAGTTCGAATCTCCATCTTTTCTTTTGCCTCTTTTCTTTGCAAAAGAATTTAAAGTTCTAGTTAATACTGTTTTTAGTCCTTCAATATGAGTTCCTCCATCAATAGTTCGAATATTATTAGCAAATCCTAGAATG